>CAWGGD010000015.1:0-586284 GCA_963822005.1 uncultured Verrucomicrobiae bacterium
CCCCTGAGGGCAAGGGGGGACACGTGACCAGTAATCAGTGATCAGTGATCAGTGATCGTCTCCAATGGGGTCACGAACTTTGGAGGCTATGAGTTACACAATGGCCGTCGCGGAGCGCGGCACTGACGACGCTATTCGTGCCGCAACGCCTGAATCGGGTCCAGCCGCGCTGCCCGCCGGGCAGGGAAATAGCACGCGGCCAATACCGTCAGCGCCAGGATGGCGATCGCGGCCAGGAACGTCAGGGGATCCTGGGCGCTCATTTCATAAAGGAGACTCTGAAGGACGAAGCTCAGCGCCAGAGCGCCCAGCAACCCGATGCCCAGGCCGCACCCCGCCAGCTTCCAGCCCCTCGCTTGCACCAGGCGCAGAATCTGCCGCCGCTGCGCGCCCAGGGCCATGCGCACCCCGATCTCGTGGGTGCGCTGGCTCACGGCATAGGCTAGGACGCCGTAGAGCCCGATCGAGGAGAGCACCACCGCCACTCCCGCAAAGACCGTCAGGAGCACGGCGACGAATCGCTGGATGGAAATGGAATCCGCCGCGAGCTCCTCCAGGCAACGCACTTTCGAGACCGGTTGAGCGGAATCAATCGGCCCAAATCGCCGCTTGCACGGGTTTGGCCAGGCTGAGCGGGTCGGTCCGCGTGCGGACGACCAGCGACATGGAAGCCTGGCCACATTGCATCAATGGCAGATACAGGATGGGGGGACTGGGATTTCCCAATCCGTTGAATCTCTCGTTGCCAACGATGCCCACAATCTGGCACGGCTCGCGGGCGCCGACGGTGGTGAGTTCGCGCCGCAGCGGGATCGTCGGCGCCGAAATACTGTCGCGCGAACGCTTCATTGATGACGACGACGGGCGGCTTGCCCTGGTCCTGCTCGGTGAACCAACGACCTTGCCGGAGGGGAATGCGCATCGTCTGAAAGTAGCCGGGGCTGACAACCCGCCACTCGGCCACCCGGTAGCTCCCGGCCGGCAGCGGCGGAGCGCCCACGATGTTGAAGGCATTCATGACATTGTCGGTGTCCATGGTCAGCACGTTGACGACGGCGGCGGACTCCACCGGGCCGAGCGCTTCGACGCGCCTGAGCATCTCGGCATAGAAGCGACGTTGATCACGCTGAAGACCGCCGTGTTCGCCCCGATGCCCAACGCGAGCGTCAGCACGGCCACAGCGGTGAAGCCGGGGTTCTTGACAAGCATTCGAAAAGCAAAGCGGAGATCCTTCATTGGGCATTCTCGTTCTTCACTCACAACGCAAGGCCACCATTGGATCCACTTTCGCCGCACGGCGCGCGGGCAGATAGCACGCCAGCAGCGCCGCAACTCCCAACACCGCTGCCACCACGCCGAAGACCACCGGTTCGAGTGGACGCACCCCGTGCAGGAAGCCCGCCAGGAGCCGTGCTGCTCCGACGGCTCCGACGATGCCAACGCCGGCCCCGACCAGAGTGGTCCGCAGTCCCTGGCGTAAGACCAACGCCAGGATTTGTCGGCGGCTCGCCCCCAGCGCGGTGCGCACCCCCAGTTCGTGTGTGCGTTGCCGCACCGCGTAGGCCATCACCCCATAAACACCCACCGCCGCCAGGGCGAGAGCCAACAGCCCGAAGGCCCCAACGGTCACGGCCGTGATGCGGGTCGGGTAATGCTGGAGCTCCATCTGTTGGGCCAGGGTCTTCACGTCGGTGATCGGCAGGTTGGGATCCAGCCGCTCCAGTTCGTGGAGCACCGGACCGATCAGCGCGCGCGGGTCGCCCGCTGCCTTCACCAGCAGGCTGGTGAACGAGACATGAGCCTGGCTCAAAGGCACGTAGAAATGGGGCTGGGGAGCTTCGGCGAGTTGAAAATACTTCCCGTCTTTGGCGACACCCACGACGCGCGTCTTGTTGCCGTTCAGGGTCACCATTCGATCGAGAGGACTTTCCGCGCCCCAGAATTTCCTGGCCATGGTCTCGTTGACGACCACCACGGGCGCGCTCTCCTTCTGGTCCCGGTCATCAATCGGGCGGCCTTGGAGGATGGGAATCGCCAAAGTCTCGAAGTAGTCGGACGAGACAATGTTGTGCTCGAGGATGAGCGATTCGCCCGAGCGCGGTTGATAGCCATCCACTTCAACCTTCAACTGGGTCTTCGCGTAGCTCAGCGGCGGGATGACCGCCAGGCTGGCCGCCTGCACGCCGGGCAACTGTCGCACGCGCTCGAGCAACTGCGCGTAAAAAAGGCGGCCCTTGGTCTCATCGTAGTTGCCGTAAGCCAGGTTGAGCTGGGCCATCATCCCGTGACGGACGTCAAAGCCGGGATCCATCCGCAACGTGACTTGCAGGCTCTTCAAACACAATCCGGCCGCTGCCAGCAGGATGAAGGAAAGGGCCACTTGCATTGCCACCAACGCTCGCTGGAGCCGCGCACGATGCCTCGGTCGTGAGCTGGCATCGAGATGGCTTGAGCGAAGAGACCCGTACAGTCGCAAGCTGCTGCTTCGCCAGGCCGGGGCCAAACCGAACAGCAGACCCACGAGCACGGACAGTCCCGCCGTGTAGCCCAGCACCCGAGCGTTCAAGGGGATTTCCAGTCCGACCGGGATGATCATCGAAGGTGGTTTCAGGAGTGCCAGCAACTGCAGCCCCCACGACGCGAGGAGCACACCGACCGCGCCGCCCAGCACTGCCAGCACTACGCTTTCGGTGAGCAGTTGTCGGATGATGCGCCCTCGACCGGCCCCCAGCGCCAGCCGCATCGCCATCTCTTGCTCTCGAGCGGCCGCCCGACTGAACAAGAGGTTGGCCACGTTCGCGCAGGTCAAGAGCAGTACCAAGCCGACCACGATGGTCAGAATCGCTGTGAACACCCGCACTCCCTGGGCCAACTCCATGACCGGGAACCGGCTGAGTTGACCGTCCACCAGGACGAATTGCTTGTCCTTGTTGGCATCCGGGTACTCCTGAGCCAGGTGGGACGCGAGAGTTTTTACTGCGGCTTGGGCCTGCGGGAGGCTCACTCCGTCCTTGAGCCGAGCCACCACATCCATCCAACCGTCGCCACGGCTCTCCAGCGGAATGTCCCCGGGATGGACGCCCGCCTTCATCGTGATCGGAATCCAGACGTCTTCAGGGATGCCCGTCATCAAGCCGGTGAATCCTTCCGGCGCGACGCCGATGACCGTGAAGGTACGGGAGTTCAACAACAGGGTCTGCCCCACTACGTCCGGATTCGCGGCTAAGCGGCGCTTCCAGAAGCGGTGGCTCAGAACCACGACCGGATCGGCGCCTTCGACGTTTCCTTCCGTCGTGGAGAAGGCACGGCCCAACAACGGCCTCACGCCCAACACCTCGAAATAGTTTCGGGAGACGAGATTGCCCAGCACGACCTCGGGTTTCGATTTACCGTTGCCCACGCTGACCGGCCAGTAACAGCGCGCCAGGACGCCGGAGAAAACGTCCGCGCGGTCCCGCAAGTCCTGGTAATCGGGATAGCTCGAGCGCCCGTAGCGAAGACCCTCGCGGCTGGTGAAGAGATTGACCAGCCGTTCGGGACTTCGGACGGGGATCGGCTGCAAGAGCAACGCATTCACCACACTGAAGACCAGCGTGTTCACGCCGATGCCCAGCGCAAGCGAGATCACCGCCGACGGCGGTGAAACCGGGATTCTTCAGCAGTTGGCGCAAGGCGAAGCGAAGATCGTTCATAAGGAAAGGTCGAAGGCGGGAGGTCGAAGGCAGAAGGAGAGGCCCCGAGGGAGAGCGCGGCTGCAAACGGTCTGGGACGCCTTCTTCATTTGGCATTCTCGTTCTTCATTCGCAACGCAGCGCCACCATCGGATCGACCTTCGTGGCTCGCCGGGCTGGCAGATAACAGGCGGCCAGGGCGACCAACCCTAGAAAGAGGACGACGACGAGGAACGTCAGCGGATCCTGGGCTCGCATTTCGAAGAGGAGACTCTGCAAGACCACGCTCAACGCCAGCGCGCCGGCGAGTCCGAGTCCCAGACCCATTCCGGCCACCTTCAAGCCTTGGATCAGCACCAGGCGGAGGATCTCACCGATCTGCGCACCCATCGCCAGCCGGACCCCAAACTCGTGCGTCCGCTGGCTCACGGCGTAAGCCAGCACGCCAAAGAGGCCGACGCCGGCCAGGACCAGGCCGATCAACGCGAACCCCAGGAGCAGTCCCGCCGAAAACCGCTCGACGGAGACCGATTGGCGGACCCACTCCTGCATGGGCCTGACATTGGTCACGGGCTGCGCGGCATCGATCCGCCAGATTTGCTCCTGCACGGCGCGGGCCAGATGCATGGGCTCCCCGCGGGTCCGGATCACCAGTGACATTCGGGACCGAGCACGTTTGGGTGAACGGCTGATAGATGGCCGGCTGAGTCTTGCGCCCCAGCCCGGAGTCTTTCACATCCGCCACGACGCCGACGATCTCAAGCCAGTTGGTCTGGCCGGTGTGGTGCCTGATCCGCCGGCCAAGCGGATTCACGCCGGGCAGGTAACGGCGCACGAATGCTTCGTTGACCATCGCGACCTGGTGCTGGCCGTCATCGGCCGGCGTCAGGTGCCGGCCTTGCCGCAACGGGATCCGCATCGTCTGGAAATAACCGGGACTGACGATCCCATACTCGGCCATTCGGTAGCGCCCGGGCGGCAGCGGTTCGGCGCCCTCCAAGTCAAATGACATGCCGGCACCGCTGCCGTTCATGGGGAGAATGTTGATGGCCTCGGCGGACTCCACGTTCGGCAGGGCGCGCACCGCTTCCAACACCGCCTGGTAGAACTGCAGGCGCCGGGCCTCGCTCGTGTAGGGTGAGTGCGAAAGTTCCGTTTCCATCGTCAGCAACTGGCTGGCGTCAAAGCCCGGATGGACCCGCGTCAGGCGGGCGAAGCTCCGCACGAGCAGACCCGCGCCCACCAGCAACACCACGGAGAGCGCCAATTGGCAGACGACGAACGAGTTCAACAGGCGATGACGCCGCACGGTCCCCGAGCTGCCGCGCGACGCCTCCTTGAGCGTGTCCATCAGATTGACCTTGGCCGCACTCCAGGCTGGGGCCAGACCAAAGAGGATTCCGGTCAATACGGCGACCAGCAGGGTGAAGAGCAGCACCCGGCCATCAATCTCGATTTCGTCGAAGAACGGCACGGATTCGCCGCCGATTCTGGGCGCGTACTGTCGCAGCAGCTCAAGGCCAAACTGGGCGAGGGCCAATCCCACCACGGCGCCGGCCAGCGAGAGCAGCACGCTCTCCGTCAGCAGTTGTCGAATGATCCGCCCGCGACCCGCGCCCAGGGCGGCGCGGACCGCGATCTCCTTGCGGCGGGCTTCCCCGCGAGCCAACAGGAGGTTGGCGACGTTCGCGCAGGCAATGCCCAACACCAGCAACACCGCGGCATACAGCACCAGGAACGCCGGTCGGACCTCTCTCACCAATCGGTCGCGGAGCGGAACGACCGTGGCGCTGTGGCCCTTGTAGCCCGGATGCTCGAGCCCAATGGCAGCGGCGATCGTGCGGAGTTCGGCCGCCGCCTGTTCCACCGATACCGTCGGCTTCAGCCGTCCAAAGACGTCGAGACGTATGGTTGCCGCGGCCGGCCCGCAACTCCGAGTCGTGCATGGGCGTGTAGACCTCGATCATCTCCTCAATGAAACCCAGGGTTCGCGCGCCAACGCCCACCACCACGTGCGACTCTCCATCCAGGGTGACCGTCTGACCGATGATGTTCGTATCGCCGCCAAAGACGCGCCGCCAGAGGCCATGACTCAGAATGACCACATTCTCCTTTCCGGGCTCGGACTCGTCCGGACGAAATGGCCGTCCCAGGTGCATGGGGAGCGAGAACACGTCGAAGAAACTCGGCGTGACCACGGCGCCCCGGAGCGACACGGGCTCACCCCGGCCGGAGAGGTTGAATTTGCATCCAAAGCGAGCGGCCCCCATGGCGGCAAAGGACTGGGAGCGGGCACGCCAGTCAAGGTAGTCAAGTCCTGATACGTTTTTGTCATCGACGTTGTTCGCCAGGTCCGTGTCGCGGAGGAGCATCAGCCGCTCCGGGTCCGGAAAGGGCAGCGGGCTCAACAGGACCTTGTTCACCAGGCTGAACAGGGCGCTGTTCGCCCCGATGCCGAGCGCCAGCGTGAGCACGGCCACGGCGGTGAAGCCGGGGTTCTTCACCAGCATGCGAAAAGCAAAGCGGAGGTCGTTCATGGGATGCTTGAATCGGGCGCAGCGATTCTTAGCTGGCAGAGTCTTACCCTTGCGCCACCCCAACCGCGCCCGAGGATGTTTACGCCCGGTCGGCCCCGGTATCCTCCTCCACGATGCGCCCATCGAACAGATGGACGGTCCTTTCCGCGTGCCGCGCGAAGCGTTGGTCATGCGTGACCATGCAGATCGTCGCGCCTTCGCGGTGCAGGTCGCGCAGCAACTCCATCACCGCTTCGCCGTTCTTGGAGTCGAGATTGCCGGTCGGCTCGTCGGCGAGCAGGATCGAGGGTTTGCCGGCCAGCGCCCGCGCCACGGCCACCCGCTGCTGCTGACCGCCCGAGAGCTGCGACGGGTAATGCTTCATGCGATGCGACATCCCCACCTTCTCCAGCGCTTCCTGCGCCCGCTGCTTGCGCTCGGCCGGGCCCAGGCCGCGATAGGTCAGCGGCAAGTCCACATTCTCATACACGGTCAAGTCGCCGATGAGATTGAAGCTCTGGAAGATGAACCCCACCTCACGGTTGCGGATGCGCGCGCGCGCGGCGTGGCCGAGGGAGGCGACGGGCTGGCCGTTCAGGGCATAACGACCTTCCGTGGGCGTGTCGAGCAGGCCGAGAATGGCGAGCAGCGTGGACTTGCCACAGCCGGACGGACCGGCGATCGAGACGTACTCGCCCTTCCGAATCTCGAGATGGACGCCCGAGAGTGCGTGGGTTTCCACCTCGTCGGTGTAGAACACTTTCGTGATGGCTTCCAGTTTGATGAGGGAATCGTTTGTATTCATAGGTTAGTTGTCAGTTGTATCAATTGAGCCTCACCCGGTTGTGGGCGTCCCACTGGGACATGTCGGAGAGAATCACGCGGTCGCCCTCGCGGAGGCCCTCGAGAATCTCGACGGTGCTCACCGAACTGCGACCGAGTTTGACGGGCACGCGCGTCGCGTCGCGGCCGTCCGGGTCGAGCTTGAAAAGCCCGACGGTGCTCTCCGACTGGCCCTGCACCGGGCGGCCGACGTAAAGGACATTCGGCGAGCAGTTCGAGTTCGATGACGCCTTCGACCGTGAGATCAGGCCGTGCTCCTTTCGGCAAGGGACCTTCCAGCGCCACATCAATGGTCACGGTGCCGTTCTGGACGGCGGGATCAATGCGGATCACTCGCCCTGGCACCGTGCCGTTGCGGGTGTCTATGACCGCCTTCTGGCCGTGGGCGATGTCCTTGGCCTGGGTTTCGACCACCTTGATCTCGGCTTTGAGTTTGGTCGGGTCGGCCACGCGGGCAATGTTCGCGCCGGCGGCGAGTTGCTGTCCGACTTGAAGCTGATCGTGATCGCCCAGGCGCTGGAGCACGCCGTCAATCCCGGCGTGGACCGTGAGTTCGGCCAGGTGTTTGCGCTTCAGGGCCAGGAGGGCGCGGAAGCGTTCCAATTCCGCCTGCTGCGCGGCGAGCTGCGCTTGGTGGTTTTGCTCCAGGATGGCGAGGCGTTTCTGCTCCAACTCCTGGCGCAGGGCCAGTTGCTCCGCCTTGGTGCGGGAACGCAGCGCGGTCAGGCGGTCCACGAGCTTCTCGGCTTCGAGTTTGGTGTCTGCTTCCGCGTCCACTTTCGCGATCAGGCATTCGGAGTTGAGTTGAGCCGCTTGGGCAACCTGGCTGAGACGGTCGCTTTCGAGTTGGACTTTGAGCTTGTTGTATTGCGCCTCGGCTGCTTTAAGCTGCCATTCGGCATCAATCGCCGCTTGCTCGACCTCGGGATTGGATAGTTCCACGAGGATTGTGTCCGCCTTCACCTCCGCGCCCGGTAGAACCCGGATGCGCTCAATGCGGCCCGGCGTCGTCGCGGGAATCCAGTGGATCTCCTCCGGCACGAGGGTGCCATTGCCGCGCACCTGCCGGAGCATTTCCCCTCGCTTCACGGTGTCCAACCAGACTTGCGCCCGGTCCACCGTCGGCGCGGCCGGCTTCAGCCGCGTCAGGCCGAGCGTGACCGCGATGAGCACCGCCAGACTCCCCGCGGAGTAGAGCAGGCGGCGCCGACGACGCGCTCTGGCTACATCTGGACGGGCAATATCCATATCACACGAGCGGTTCAATCGGCTGCGCGCTTTGCGCCCTGCCCAACCGACTCCAGTCTTCCAGAAGCTCTCGTTGATGTTGCAGCGCCCACTCCATGACCATCGAACGAACCCGGCCCGGGGCATCGCCTTGGACGATCTTCAGGGGGTTGATTCCCACCACGAGTTCGCAGTCTCCGTAGAAGGCGTGAAAATGGGCGACGAAAGGCCGGATGAACAACATCCGGATCACAATTCCATAGAATTTCGAAATCACAGGCATATCAGCGGTTCGGTTAAATTCTCGGTTCATACATTCCAACGCACTCTGGTTGGAAACCCGTATGCCTCTTTGCAGGTCCCGTGCCAGCAGCTTGAAATCGCGCAACTGCTTGGTTTTCAAGCATCCGAAGCAGACTGCCGACGAACCCGGCTGGCTGGGCGTTCCACCGCTGGGATACTGACGTCCCACAAGTGGGAAAATGGCGATGTTCGTGCAAGGGTGACAGAACGGTCAGCCACGCAGGCCGGTCATCGAAGCCTGGGAGGTTTCATAATCCGGCTCATCCCAATGGCAGCCGAAGGGTCGCGATGCAGCCGCCACCTTCCGGCTTGTTCTGGAGCGACAGACTGCCGCCGTGGGCCTCGGCAATCTGCCGGCTCAGGGTCAGCCCAATCCCCGTGCCGCCCGGTTTGGTAGTAAAGAAGGGCACGAAGAGGTTGGCGGTGTTGGAAAGCCCCGGACCTTCATCTTCAACCGTGATTTCGACTTGGCCCGAAGCTTTCCGCCAACCAAGCCGCACTTTGCCTTTGGTTGGAAGCGACGCATCGACCGCGTTCCGGATCAGGTTGATCAACAGTTGCTCAAGCTGGTCCGCATCGCCTTGGATGACGAGGTCCGGTCCGGGCATGAGTTCCACCGGCAGCCGCGTTTCCAATCCGGCCACGCGTTGACCCAGCGCAGGAATGCTAAGCGGCGCGACACCGAGGTTGGGGCAGGCGGGCCAATTGGGAGTAGGCTTCCACGAAACGGCTCAACGCGGCAGTCCGCGCCGTGATGACCTCCATGCCGTGCTTCGCGTCCTCTCTCCAATCATCGGGGAGAGGGTCTTTGGCAATCAGGCTCGCGAGACTGCCCGAGATGGACTTGATGGGCGCCAGCGAGTTGTTGAGTTCGTGCCCCAGGACCCGCAACAGACGTTGCCACGCCTGCCGCTCTTCCTCGCGCAACGCCCGGCTCAGGTCGGACAAGACCAGCAACTGGTGCGGCAATCCTCCCTGGCGGAATGAACTCCGCCGCATCCCCCACCGACCCATCGCGCCGGGGAAGCTTCGTTGAAAGGTTTGCGCCGCTTCCCCCTCGAGGCAATCGGCCAGGCCCACCTCGGCGGCGGTCCGGCCCATCAGCCGTTCCATGGGCTGGGCCAGCAGGCGCTCGCCCGCCCGATTGACCAGCTTCAAACGCTGTTGATCGTCGAAGGCGAACACGGCGAGATTGATCTCCTCCATCACCGTCCGCAGCAGGGCCGTGGCTTCCAGGGCGCCGAGGCGCTGATGTTTCAGCGTGTCGCTCAAGGCATTGACTTCGAGCAGCACCTCACCGAGCGGATCGCCCTGCCGGGCGCCGCGGCCCCGGAACGAGAAGTCCTCCTCCCGCAGCGCGGAAAGGAGATTGGACAGCGTCTGCAGCGGTCGAATGACGCGCTCACGAGTCGCGAACGCGAAACCCAGCCACGCCGCCATCAGGAACCCGGCGAGCGTCCATTTGGTGAGGGAGGTCCATTCCGTGTGCCACGTCAAAACGAGTGCGACGACCATGGCCGGCAGGCCCGACAGCCAGATGAGCAGCATGACGTGGCGATCGTGTGCGAAGCGCTTCTTCACGTTTCGCTCACAGTCCGTGTTTCTCCAGCCGCCGATAAAAGGCGCTTCGGCTAAGCCCAAGCGCCTCGGCCGCCCGCTTCGCATTGCCTTCAAAACGAGCCAGCGTCTTCTTGATGAGAAACCGCTCCACCTCTTCGAGGTCCATGTCCTCGATCCGATTCGGGCTGTCGCCCGCGGATCTCAAGCCCAGGTCCGCCGGCTTGATCATCTTTCCTTGCGCCATCAACACCGCGCGCTCGACCGCATGATCCAGCTCGCGAACATTGCCCGGCCAGGGGTGCTCTTGCAGCAGTTGGAGTGCGGCCGGTTCAAAGCCGGCGAGGTCCTTGCGATACCGCCGGGCGTGTTGCTCGACGAAATGGATCGCCAACAAGGGAATGTCCTCACGCCGGTCGCGCAGCGGCGGGAGGTTGATCTCCACGGTGTTGAGGCGGAAGAGCAGATCCTGGCGAAACCGGCCCGAAGCCACGTCCCGTGAGAGGTCCGCATTCGTCGCCGAGATGATGCGCACATCGGCCCGAAGCGTCCGGGAAGAGCCTACTCGTTCAAACTCGCCCGTCTCCAGGACGCGCAGGAGTTTGGATTGCTGGTTGAGCGGGATGTTGGCGATCTCGTCGAGGAACAAAGAGCCATTGTCGGCCAGTTCGAATCGCCCCACCCGGTCGGTCTTGGCATCGGTGAAGGCACCTTTGACGTGGCCAAACAATTCACTCTCGAACACACCCTCCGACAGCCCGCCCATGTTCACCGTGATGAAGGGTTTGGTGGCACCGCGCGGAAACCGCGTGGAGGGCTTGCGCGATGACGCCCTTGCCGGTGCCGTTCTCGCCGGTGATCAGGATGTTGGCATCGGAAGGGCCGACGCGGGCGATCAACTCCATGACCGGTCGCATGGCGGCCGACTGGGCAATCAGCGTCGGTCCGGGCGCGCTGCGCAGAACTTCATTCTCCGCCTCCAACCGACATCCCCGCCGGAGCGCCCGGCAAAGCTCGGTCTGGGTGCGGAGGATCGTCAACAACCGCTCGTTGTCCCAGGGTTTCTGGACAAAATCCCGCGCGCCGCGCCGCATGGCTTCTACGGCCAAGTCAATATTGGCCCAAGCCGTCATGACGATCACCGGCAGCGTGCTGTCGAATGCCTGTATCCGCGCCAGCAGGTCCAAGCCCTCCTGCCCGGACGTCGTGTCCCGGGCGTAGTTCAGGTCAATCAGCGCGGCATCGAATTCAGTAGCCTCCAGAGCGGCGATTGCCTGCGCCGGCGACCGTGCCGTTTCGGACCTATATCCTTCTTGCTTCAGCAGCAGCCGCAGTGCCTCCAGAACATGTTCTTGGTCATCGGCGACCAAGACGATTGGGGCGCTTGGAGCACTTGCTTTCATCGGCAATCTGCGTCACAGGATACTGACTCGCTTTGTCGCCGTCGAGTGTCTGAGATAGTTACCTGGTTGGCCACGCAGAATCTCTTCCGTGTCAGACGAGCATCCAGGATCACGTATCCACTTCTGGAAGGTAGCCCATCGATCCTTGGTTTGCTTTCCCTGTGGGTCAACAAGACTAGATTATTGATCCAGTCAGGAGCCGGGGCCTGTGGAAAGTTCAAAGAATCAGCTTGCAAATCGCCTTTTTGTGAAGATACTCACTGCGCACTTTCGATGCGATTTCGGTCGGAGTATACAAAGCCAGTATACAAAAGTGATATCGACCGATTTTTCGTTCGTAAGTTGTTGATTATCAGGCCCGCGTGGCGGAATTGGCAGACGCGCTAGATTCAGGTTCTTCCCTATTATCAAGGACTTACGCGGAACCACTTGGCCCTGAAGGGACTCTGTGACTGACCGTTTTCGGAATGTTGGACCCTTTGGGACTCATTTGGGCTCTTTGTCGGGCGCCGGGTATACAAAACAGTATCCAAAGCCTGAGGTGATAAGGGTTAGTTCATTAACGAATTATAGATTAGATTTCCAAGCTTCGGCACTTCAACTCTCAAAAGCAAGGTTCGGGAACATTCGGCTGGCCACAAAGATCTGGCCGATCAGCTCTGCCGCTCCTTCACCACGGCCCTCTCCCGCGGTCGATAGCTCTGTCTCCGAGATACCCAATCGGCAACACCAACGCCGTCAGGACTTGTGATATGGCACTCGGTCGCGTGCCGCCGTATTCGACTCCGGCGGCTTGGAGTTCCTTGACCTGGTCGCGGAAATGAAACTTCCGGGCCGCGCGTGGCTGGACTTCGAGATTCAACCCGACGGCGACGGCGTGCGATTGCAGCAGACGGCGCTGTTCGATCCTGCTGGTTTGTGGGGACTGGCCTATTGGTATGGCGTCTGGCCCCTGCACCAGATCGTGTTCGCAGGCATGCTGCGCGCCATCGCCGCGGCAGCCGAGCAGACGAGTTGAGTCTTACCACCGCCTTCGGCCGCAGAACAGCGAATGCTAGCCCGCGCCCTCGCGGTCATACCCCTGAATGCCTGCAAAGCACGCCGCGCCCAGAGGAACTCGGTCGCCAAAATTGCCAGTCCCGCTGGAATAACCACGACCGCCGGGCCGGGCAACGACGATCATGGCGATGCCGAGCAACACCACCGTGCCGCCTGTGATCGCGATGACAAGCTTTTCATGTGCCGGATCCGGCTCGCTGGCGCAGGCGCGCGGCTTGCCGCTTTAGTTCGTCTATTTGGCGCTCGAACAGGGCCAGCTCGTCCTGGAGAGTGGTCCGACCGGCTTCCGTGAGATGCCGGGTCCGGTCGCTCTGCTCAATCTCCGCGTGCATCTCGGCCATGCTGTTCATGATGATGCCAATAAACAGGTTCAGCATGATCATCGTGCCCAGCATGATGAAGCTGACGAAGTAAAGGACGGCAGGCAGCCGTGAGGCGATGCTGACGGACTGGAAGATGTCGGCCCAGTTATCGAGGGTGATCAGCCGGAAGAGGGAAAGCAGTGCCGCCGAAAGGGAGCCGAAATGCTTCGGGTCAACGCTGCCGAAAAGGTGCACACCGGCGACGCCATAGATGTAGAAGACCAGGGCCAGCAACAGCGTCACATAGCCCATCGCGCCAAGGCTTTTGAGCAGGGCACCGACCAGGAGTTGGAGCTTGGGGACCGCAGTCACCAGGCGGAGCAAGCGCAAGCCGCGAGCCAGCCGAAAGACCGCCGCAAACTGTGAATCCAACGGCAGACAGCAGACCGCCACGATGATGAAGTCGAACACATTCCAGCCGTCCTGGAAGTAGCGCCACGGCTGGCGCCCGTGCACGGCCAGCTTGAGAATGATTTCGGTCAGAAAAACGGCGAGCACGAGGACGTCCAATCCGCGCAGCAGGGGTCCGTAGTGCTTCATCAACGGGGCGTTGGTTTCCAGGCCGGCCAGAAGGCCGGCCAGAAGGATGACCGCAATCATCAGACGGCTGAACCAGGAGGAGTGAACGATGGAGTGGAGACGCGAGTTCATATCCTGGGCGCGAGTTTGTTCTGACTTGGCCGCGGGAGGGTTGGTGGTTGCCCTTCGCGAGCGGGTTGGCGGCCGGCGCGCCGGAGAACTCCAGGGGACGTGCCGGCCGGAGGAGCGAGGCCACGACGGAGATGGCGAGAATGCCCGCGACCACCGCCAGGGAGACCAGGGTATCGAGCTTCCAGGCGGTGTGGGCGAGGAGCATTTTGACGCCGACAAAGGCAAGGACGACGCCCAGGCCAATCTTGAGGTAGTGGAACTTGCCCATGATGCCGGCCAGGGCAAAATAGAGGGAGCGCAGCCCCAGAATGGCGAATACGTTCGAGGTATAGACAATGAACGGATCCGTGGTGACCGCGAAGATGGCGGGTATGGAATCCACCGCGAAGATGAGGTCCGAGACTTCCACCAACAGCAGAACGACAAACAAGGGCGTGGCGGCGCGCACGCCACTCTCGCGCACGAAGAACTTGTCGCCGCGGTAGTCGCTCGTGACCGGCATGAGTTTCTTGAACCATTTCACCACCGGGTTGCGCTCGGGATGGATTTCCTCCTCGCGCTTCACGACCATCTTGATGCCGGTGAGGATCAGGAAAGCGCCGAAGACGTAGATGATCCAGGTGAACTTGGTGATGAGCGCCGCGCCGAGGGCGATCATGACCGCCCGCATGATGAGCGCGCCGAGGATGCCCCAGAACAGCACCTTGTGCTGGTACTTTGCCGGCACCGCGAAGTAGGAGAACAGCAGCGCGAAGACAAAGACGTTGTCCACGCTCAACGACTTCTCGATGAGGTAACCAGTGAAGAACTCGAGCGCCTTCTGGGAGCCGTAGAAGTGCCAGACGCCGCCGTTGAACAGCAGCGCGAGCGTCACCCACACGACCGTCCAAGTGATGGACTCCCTGAAGGAGACGACGTGCGCCTTGCGGTGAAAGACGCCCAGGTCCAGCGCCAGCATGGCCAGCACGAACACATTGAAACCGACCCAGAGCCAAATTTGATCAATCATAATCTCGTTACGTGCCGACAAGGTAGCCCCGGCCGGCGGCGCGACTAATCGGAAGTTTGGAAGCGATTGTTAGCCTTTGCCGAAGTGGGGATCGAGAGGCTCGCCGACCGGGATGGCGAAGCGAGGGGAGTTGTGAGGCTCATCCAGTGGAGGCGCGGCTTGTGGGTGGCGTGCGCAGGGCGTTTAGAGTTCCTATTCTCCTCGTAGCCTCCTCTTGTTTTTGCCTTGTGCGCGCCAGGCACGCCCCCGACGGGGGACCACTTAGATTGGAAGGTCCGGGCTTGACCGCCGCTCAAACACCTGGCCGTCTTGCCATCCAACCTTCTGGCTTGGCCAGGCTGGCACCCTCGCCGGGCAATGCCGAGCGAGAGTTGATTGTGCGTTGCTGGCGATTTTCGTTCACGGCTGCTGGGATCGGAGCTCCGCACTGCGCGCGAGGTTCTTCGCCAGACCGCTGAAGATGATCGCGTGGATGGGGTAGAGAAGATACCAATAAAGCAGTCCCGTCAGACCACGCGGCGCGAAGAAGGCGGTTTGGGACAGGAGCGAGCTGAGGGCATCAATCGGCTCGACGCGAAACTCGAGCCAGGCCCGCCCGGGCACTTTCATTTCGGCGCGGAGGCGCAGCAGGCGGCCAGGTTCCACGGCCTCCACGCGCCAGAAGTCCAGGGCGTCACCGACGCGCGCCTCCTGCGGATCGCGCCGTCCGCGCCGCAAGCCGACGCCACCCACCAGGCGGTCCAGGAATCCGCGCACGCGCCAGGCCCAATCCATGCAGAGCCAGCCGGTCGCGCCCCCCAGCCGGGTGAAGGCGCTATAAACCGCTTCGGCGGAGGCCCCGACCCTGAGCTGGCGCCGTTCGCGGATAATGCCTTCCTGAGTCGAAAGGCTGACGGGCACGGTGTCCCCCTGGCTGCTGGCCACGGCGTCGCTCCACGCGGTCTCGACGCGGCCGGAGTCCAGGTTGGCCAGCGCCAGGCGAACGGCGGTGTCGTAGTCGAGCGGCTGGATCTGCGGGAACAATCGTTGCGCGGTGTCACTGCGCACGACGACGTCGTTGCGCAGGCCTTGAATGAGGGGACGAGCGATCGCCGCCGGGACCGGCGTGACCAGATGCAGCCAGTAGGAAGAGAGCCGCGGCGTCAGGACGGGAACCGGCAGCAGCCAGCGCCTCAGCCCCCGCGCACGGGCATAGCCACGGAGCATGTCGCCGTAGGTCATCACGTTCGCACCGCCGATTTCGATGATCTGCCCCGTGCTCGCCGGGGTGTCGAGCGCGGCGACGAGGTAGTCCAGGACGTTGCGGATGGCGATGGGTTGGGCGCGCGTGTAGAGCCAGCGCGGGCAGATCATCACCGGCAGCCGTTCGGTCAGGTAGCGGATGATTTCAAAGGAGAGGCTGCCGGAGCCGACAATCACCGCCGCGCGAAACTCCGTCACCGGCACACCCGTCTCGCGCAGGACCCTGCCTGTTTCCTGGCGGGAGCGCAGATGTTCGGACAGGTCGGTGTCCGGGTCGCCGAGTCCGCCGACGTAGAGGATGCGTGAGACGCCCGCCGTCCTGGCCGCCGCCGCAAAATTACGCGCCGCCAGCACATCGCGCTGCTCGAAGTCGCGTCCGCCCGCCATGCTGTGAACGAGGTAAAACGCCACGTCCACGCCGGACATCGCGGCGGGCAGGGTGTCGGCGCGCAGGCAATCGCCCGCCGCGACCTCGACTTGTGAACGCCAGGGCCGGCCCTCCAGCCGGGCCGTATCCCGCGCCAGGCAACGCACGGAATAGCCGGCTTCCAGCAGACGCGGCACCAACCGCCCGCCGATGTAGCCGGTGGCGCCGGTGAGCAGAACCAGTTTGGTTGAGGCCATGGTGACTTGCTAGCCGGACAGGAAGCTGGTTCTGGCTTGCGCGGTTCAGACCGCGTTGTTTCCAGTGCGGTTACGCGATGACCTTAAAGACTTTGGTGTTGGCGGCAACACGTTGCTCAGCCCTTTAGAAAGCTCTTGAGCATCCAGATGGTCTTTTGGTGAAGGGTGATTCGCGCAATCATCAGGTCCTGGGTCTCCGGATCGTTGGCCTCCCCCGCCACGTCTCGCGCCTGCGCCGCATCGGCCACCAGTTTCTCGTTGGCGGCCAGAAGCAGGCGGACGTAATCCTCCTGCGGCAGAGGGGAAGAAAACTCCTTCATCTGGGCCTTCCTGGCCAGGTTGTCCAGCCCGCCGGTGGCGTAGGCACCGAGGGCGCGAACCCGCTCGGCGATTTCGTCGATCGCGGTGAACAGCTCTTCGTATTGCGTCTGAAATGCCGTGTGCAACGCGAAAAAGCCAGGTCCTTCCACATTCCAGTGCGCCAGATGGGTCAGGGACATCAGGGCATAGGAATCGGCGAGGACTTGATTAAGGTTTTCGCTTAAACATTTGTTCTTGCCCGTTTGCGTTGAGGTCTTGTTTGCCATAGTCGTGTTTTTGTTAATCGTGTTTTGCTAAGTGATCCAGGGTAAAAGTGGGCAGCCGCAGCCCTCAGGCGCGCTGCTTGCCGCTTCCCCGGTTGGGCTGGAGAACGGCGAAGAACTGCTTCGCCTCGGGATCCTGTGGGTTCGCGAGCAGCCTTGCTTTCAGGCGCAGGCTCTCCAATTCGGTCACGTCTTCCTGCTCCGCAACGTAATAGATGGGTTTGCCGCGTTCGCCGTAGATGGCGTAGCAATACCAGTTCATCAGGAACGGCTCGCCATTCTTGCGGTAGTTCCAAGTCTGCCCGTGAAAGACTTCGCGGTTGAGCAGCTTTTGCTTCAGCAGGCCGACCACGGCGTGGTCGGTGTGTTTGCCTTGCAGGATGCGCGGGGTCTTGCCGCGCAGCTCCTCGCGGTCGTAACCGGTCATCTTGAGCCAGGCGCTGTTTACGTAGATAATGCGGGGGCCGGCTGGGCCTTCGAGCGTCACATCCGTGACCATGATTCCGCGTCGGAGATTTTCCAGCACGATCAACCAATCAAATTTGAGTTGCATAAGAGGTTTTCCAGTCCGGGCCACAATAGCGGTTCAAGCCGCGCCGCGTTTCCATCGCGCCGCCGCCTCCGCCACGCGGCGGCCGAACATCTCGCCCGTGAGCTTGTCGGCGGCGTTCGGGGCGACTTCCGGCGGCTCCTGCATCGCCTGGCCCATGACGCCGCTGTAGCTGCTGAGGCGATTGATGCCTTGGTCATTCATCGGTGTCTCCGCCTGACCCACCCACACCATCCCATGCTGCATGGCCAGGGTAAAGAAGTAGTGCAACGTGCTGAGCTTGTCGCCGCTGGGGCCGCCGGAAACGGTGAAGCCCGCCGCCAGCTTATCGCGCCATGCCGACTTGAACCAGCGCTCGCCGGTTGCGTCGGCGAAGCATTTGAACTGTCCGCTGGGGCCGCCCATGTAGGTGGGGGAGCCAAAGATCACGGCGTCGCTGGAATCGAGCTTGGCCATGAGCGAATCGTTTTTGAACCGGCCGTTCTGTATGTCCTCGCTCTGAATGGGCAGGACTTGGACCTGTGTGCCGGCCACGGCGCCCGCGCCTTTGGCAATGGCTTCGGCCATCTTCGCCGTGTGACCCGTGCCTGAAAAGTAAACGATGGAGATGTTTGTCATAGTGTGATTAACAGGGGAGGAAGTTGAGCTTCCTCCCCTGCACGATTGGCCTCATGGAACAATTCAGGACTTGGGCAGAATGACGGTATCAATAACGTGGATCACGCCATTGTCGGCCAGCACGTCGGTCTTCACGACCTTCGCCCCGTTGACCGTGACGCCGGCATCAGCGACGATGATTTCCACGGTTTGCCCCTGCACGGTCTTGGCGTCCATCGTCTTCACGTCCGCGGCCATGACTTTGCCGGAAAGGACGTGATAGGTGAGGATCGCCACGAGCTTTTCCTTGTTCTCGGGCTTGAGCAGGTTTTCCACTGTGCCGGCGGGCAGCTTGGCAAAGGCCTCGTCGGTGGGGGCAAACACGGTGAAAGGCCCCTTGCCCTGGAGCGTCTCGACCAAGCCTGCCGCCTTGAGGGCGGCCACCAGGGTCTTGAAGTTATCGGCGCCCCCGGCGACAGCGACAAGGTCTTTGCCCGCCGCGGAGGTTGAGGCGGACTTGCTCGCCGAGCATTCGCCCGCGATGAGGTTGGGGGTGATGGTGACGGCAGCGGCCACTGCTGCCAGCGAGAGGATTCGAATCATTTTCATTTTTGTTCTTTCTATGTCGTTTTCTTGTTTCAGTTTCAGCGGAACCTTGATGACCCACGGTCACCTGCTCTGCCGGTTCCGGTTTCGGAACATGCCGATACCCTACAACGTGTTTATCGTTTGTCAAATGTTTGTACAACATATATTCCAATCTATTTGCATGCCTCATGATCCTCCATATTACTCAGTATTTGTTGTATGTTTGTGGGCACTTGATGAATTCCAAGAGAAGTATGTCGAGTATTTGTATATGTTACGTGATCGGCCCAATGGTCGAAGCCGCTCGCCCGCTGCGCGTGTGAGTATGGTCTCAAGTTGGCGGCGGTGAATGGAATGATGTCTCCGCGTTGGGCGCAGCCAGCCGTGCGCGTCGAACGGGCCGAACCGCGAAGGGGTCTGGCAGCAGTTCAACCCAGGGGCTCGTGAGCTGCGAACCTGGCCTCCCAGAAAGCGGCCCTCTTGTTCAATGTGTGTCTCATATCATGTTCGGCGGGCCAAACGCTGTGCCGAACGGCGC
This sequence comes from uncultured Verrucomicrobiae bacterium, assembly GCA_963822005.1. Classification (GTDB taxonomy): domain Bacteria; phylum Verrucomicrobiota; class Verrucomicrobiia; order Limisphaerales; family UBA8199; genus PALSA-1440. Next base: position 19,325 of record CAWGGD010000015.1, read on the forward strand.
AGAATAGGCTTTGTGACTGCTATAATATGGAAGAATAGTTCAGCCTGGGTGATTATTTGCTTGCTTCCGCTGCCAAGATTGTAGAATGTTTGTATAAGTACATGGCTAGTGTCCAACATTCCATCAAATTGGTCGCCCTTCGCACCGGGTTAAGCGCGCACGTCATTCGGATTTGGGAAAAGCGCTACGGCGCGGTGGAGCCAGAGCGCACGGACACCAACCGCCGCCTCTACTCGCGGGAACAAATCGAGCGGCTTGCCCTCTTGCGCGAGCTGACGCAAGCCGGCCAAAGCATCGGGCACGTGGCGAAATTGCCGACGCCGAAGCTGCGCCAGCTCGCCGCCGAATTGGTTGGCGCCAATCGCCGCGCCGTGCGACCGCTGCCCAGAGTGCCTGCAACCGGTTCGTTCCTCGAAGGGTGCGTGGCCGCCGTGAAGACCCTCGATTCCGTGGCCTTGGATGAGGCGCTGAAGCGCGCCGCGACCGCGCTGGGCACCCAGGGATTGCTGCAACGCGTCGTCGCGCCGCTGGCGCAGACTATCGGCGATTTGTGGCGCGACGGCACCCTTACGGCGGCGCACGAGCATTTCGCCAGCGCGGCACTCAGGGTTTTCCTTGGGCAGGCCGCGAAGCCGTTCGGCGGAACGGAAAATGCGCCCGTGCTGGTGGTCGCGACACCGGCGGGGCAAGTCCATGAGCTGGGCGCGCTCATCGTCGGGGCAATGGCGGCGAATCTCGGCTGGCACGTCACGTATCTGGGCGCGAGCCTGCCCGCGGCGGAGATTGCCGGGGCGGCGAAGCAAAACCGCGCGCGGGCAGTGGCCTTGAGCCTGGTCTATCCCGAAGACGACCCGGCACTGGCGGGCGAACTGACGCGGCTGCGTGAATTGCTGCCTCCCGAGGTCGTGCTGTTGACGGGTGGCCGAGCGATGCCAGCCTACCTTGATGTCATCAAGAGAATCGGAGCGGTGCAAATGAAGGACCTCTCGGACCTAAGCGCAACCCTGGATGACCTGCGGAAACCCGCAAAGAAAACAAAACGATGAAACCCTTCTTCGCGCCCAACATTGGCAGCCAAGGCCGGCTCCTCCGCGGACTTGGCGCCTTGGGATTGTTTGTCGGCGCTTGGTTCGCGTTCGACGTCTCGACCTGGCTCGGAATCGTGCTGCTGGCCTTTGGCGGCTTCGCGTTATTTGAGGCGTTGCGCGGCTGGTGCGGGCTGCGCGCCTGCGGCATCAAAACCAGGTTTTGAGCGAGCGCCCGCGTGAAAGAGTTTACCCTCGACTGCGAATTAGACCTTCCGCGGCCGCGGAGTGAAGTCTTTGCCTTCTTCGCCGACGCCCACAACCTGCAAACCATCACGCCTCCCTGGCTGAAGTTCGAAGTCCTCACGCCGGCCCCAATCGTCATGCGTCCCGGCACCCTGATTGATTATCGAATCACCGTTCACGGTCTTCCCATCCGCTGGCGCACGGAAATCGCCGAGTGGGATCCGCCGCACCAGTTCGTGGACGTCCAAGTGCGCGGCCCCTACACCTTGTGGCATCACACGCACACCTTCGAAGAAAGCCATGGCGGCACGCTCTGCCGTGACCTTGTCCGCTATCGTCCGCGCGGTGGCACGCTTATCCATTGGCTTTTCGTGCGGCGCGATGTCGAACGGATTTTCCAGTATCGGCAGCAGCGCCTGCGGGAGCTTATCGGGCCAGCAACTGATAGTTGATCAAGGCGATGGCCGTTGAGAAACCAGTAATGTCAGAGAGGGCAACATCTTGAACACTGGGTTAGAGTGGAGTCGATCCGCAGGCTGGGTGCCTGCACCGCCAGCGCTCAAGCGGCTGCGCTGCGACGCTCTTGAGGCGCGTGCCGTTCAGGGGTGCGCAGCACTTGTGGCCTTGATCCACGCCACCTCGAGTTGGAACGGCCCTTCCTGCTTGTCGGAAATGAGGAAGCCCACCGACGTGACCTTCGCCGGATCGAGCGGCGGCTCGCCGGACAATACCCGGCCCCGGAAGGTCGGAACGAATTGCGCCAGCGGCAGGCGGTGCTCTTCCCACTCGCCCTTCTTCGTTGCGAATACGGTCTGGTAGATCGCGCTGTCGAAGCTGCGGGCGGTGCGGGCGGTGAACTTGTAGGACCGTCCGTCGCCGCGTACGCGGATAACGAAGGCGTCGCACCCGGCGAGGTCATGGCGCGCGGGCAGCGAGCGCACCGAGGCGAAGCCGCCGTTGTTCTCCAGCGAGACTTCGCCCCGGAACACGGCCACGCCGTTGGTCAGGCGGAAGCCGCTGCGGGACACGCCGCCCATTACGTCGTCGTTGACGATTTGCCAGGCGGCGGTGTTGGTGGCGGTTTGGAAGTCGAACAGGATTTTGTCAGCGGCGTGCATATTCATGGCAAGAAGCAGTGCGAAGGCCGTCGGATTGAGAAGCCTGAGCGCGGAGCGTGCAGAAGGAGCTTTCATGACGCGATTGAGCCTCCAGATGGCGAAGTTGAGCGCGCCGGCAAACGTGACCCAGGCCAGATAGGGCAGCAGCATCGCCCCGGCAAGGCGGTGGGCCTTCCAGAAAGCTGCGACCGTCGCCAGCAAAGCCAGCCAGAGCAGCACCAGGTCCACGAAGGCCAACCCGGGAAGGTGCAGCCCGAAAAAGAGCGGCGACCAGAGCGCGTTGAAGAGGAGTTGAAGGAGAAAGAACAACAGCGCTCCTCGTTGGCCCGCAAAGCCACCGCGTTTCCAGACCAACCAAGCCGTGACAGCCATGATCGTGTAGAGGGCAGTCCAGACGGGTCCGAAGATCCAGTTAGGCGGGTTCCAGGCCGGCTTTTGCAGGCGTGCGTACCAGTCGCCCGGGAGGAAAAGCCCGCCCATCGCCGCCGCCGCGAAAGTAACCGCCACCCAGCCAGCGAGTGCGACAGCCGAGCGTGCCGAGCTGGGGCGAACCGAAATGGCTGAAGCGGTGGACATGGCCTCTGAGTCTAGCCCAACTGGCTTGGACACCAAATGCAGCGCCGCACCTGGTTCAACCTCGGATTCTGGGGAACCTGCCTCATGTCGTCGGCGGTCGGGCGCACCACCAGCGCCGAGCAGGGAATTTCCTTCAGCAGCCGCTCGACGGTCGAGCCCAGCAGGACATACTTCAGGTTGGTCTTGCCCTTGGTGCCCAGAATGACGAGGTCGGCGTCAATCCGGCGGCAGTATTCGGCGATTGAACGGCCGCGCCGTTCAACAAATGCCTGATGGGAAATCCTTGGGTGCTACAAGTGCTCCGGCTTCCTGCCCGACTGACAGTCGAGGAAGTGGGGGGTGTTGGGCTTTCATCCCGACTCCATTCGCTACCTCGTCGAGGCGGGATTACTGAAGGGGCTGGAGGCAACCCAAGGCGTGCAGTTGATGTTTGCGACTGTGTATGTACCGCGCCTGGGTAACGACGAAAAGTGGCTGGCAGGAGCGACCAACGCTGTACGTAAACACCACCGAGACAGGAATGCCGCGCAGAAATCGCGGAGGCTTCGAGTCGGCTCAGGGCTGGATAAGCATGCCGGTTGAAAGGTTAATGCCACAATAACCAACAAGATGCGAAGATTTCATAAGCGAAAAAACGGGGGCGATTGCTCGAACACAATACGACTGGAGTCCAAACGAGCCTAAAAACCCGGGACTGGGCGGAGGCCAGAAACTGGTCCCAGTTCGCAATGACGCCGTTAACCAGCTGTTATTCAATTTCGCCTTGGCTCGCGTTTACCTGGCCGACTCTCTAAAAGGGCTCTGCTTGTGCGGGTCAGAACCCGCCGCATAAAACCCGCCCCTTCGAAACTGATCAGCTAATGAATCACATTTGTCCCTTCAGGCCCAAATCCGCGTGTCGTCTGTAAAGCCCTCATCTCCTGCGTATATCTCCCGTCTTCGAATGCCACAATCAATGGATTTTCTTCTGTGAGCGCACCTGTGAAGCTGAGCGAAGCACAAAAAAGCGAGAACAGCGAAGGCTTGCTCTTCATCGGCACTACATCGCGGATTGTCATCAGCCTGAACCCCACATCAGTCACCAGTTTGATGCACCTGCTTTTCTGTTGAAACGGAAAACAGAAAACAAACAAACCATCCTCGGTAATGTGCCGTTTGGCAGCCCGTGCGTAATCACCGACATCGCCCCTAAATTCAAATCGCGCGTGGGCTTTTTGCGAATCCTCCGGCAACGATCCAGTCCCAATCGGAAAGTAGGGAGGACTCCCGGTGATGAGCGGAAAGCGTTCACCTAAATCCAGGTCACGGATATCCCCGTGAAGGGCCCGGACACACTCGTTTAGTCCATTCCCCAGGATGTTCTCGGTAAGCAGCCTGTAACTGATCTCCTGGGCCTCGACACACGTCAACTCCGCCCCCGCACCGAGGCCCCAAAGCACGGCAAGGCCGACCGTTCCAATCCCAGTGCCCAGATCGAGCGTCTTCTTTACCGGGGGGCGTTTTCTGCAGCGCATACCATGCGGTCGTAGCGTCATCGATTCCGTGTCGGTGTCCATTTTTCCGCTGGAAAATTCGGTAAGGCCCAACCAAACCCGAAACAAATAGTTCTTCGCCCATCTCTTGCTCAAGAGACGGGAGTCGCGAAACGAAGCGCTGATGAACTGTCGAGGCCATGACTGCGTCCAAAAGCAACCTGAGACAAAACGCTCGTTCTAGCCAGAGGATTCGCTCTCATTTGCCGCTGACCAGAAGCTGGTCGGTAGGAATTCTGATTTCCCTCGTCACTGTCCTGGTGCATGGTTTTAGACGACTACTACCATGAAATTGCGAAGTGTAATTACGTCCGCTTGGAGCCTGATGATCACCTGTTTGTTGACGGGGTGTGTGGGCGTGCCCAAGGGTGTGAAACCGGTCCAGGGCTTCGAGTTGGACCGTTACCTGGGGCGCTGGTATGAAATCGCCCGGCTGGATCATTCGTTTGAACGGGGCCTGAGCCACGTGACTGCGGATTACAGCATGCGGAAGGATGGCGGCGTGCGCGTGTTGAACCGCGGCTACTCCGAGAAGAAGCAGGAGTGGAAAACCGCTGAGGGAAAGGCTTACTTCGTCAAAGGACCCGATGAAGGTTACTTGAAGGTCTCGTTCTTCGGGCCGTTCTACGGGTCTTACGTGATCTTCGAACTGGACCAGCAAGACTACCAGTACTCGATCATCTCCGGCCCCAAGAAGTCCTATTTGTGGATCTTGGCTCGAAAACCACAAATCGAACCCGAGCTAAAGCAGAAGCTGATCTCCAGAGCAGCAGCCCTGGGTTTCGACACAACGAAACTGGTCTTCCCCGAGCAAGGGCTTCCACCTCCGTAAGCAGAAGTCGGGAAATTGTTGCAGTTGCCGCGCTATGGATAACCTCACCGCACATAAAGCTTCCGACTACGACCAAAAAGTCCGGCAGACGATTCCGTTTTACGACACCATACATGCCGAGGTCACTCGCCTGGTTAAACTCATCAAGCCAGGGGTGCGATGCTGGGTGGATACAGGTTGTGGCACAGGGCGCCTGGTCGAAGAAGCGTTGAGGAGTTTTCCGGCAGCCCATTTCATCCTCGCTGATCCTTCTGAAGCGATGCTGGTACAAACGCGCGCACGCCTCACCAATCATGACAGCACTCGCCTGACGATATTGCCGTCGATTGGTAGCGCTGACCTCGAATCGCAGGTCGCCAAAAACACAGCCGATGTGGTCACCGCGATTCAGTGCCATCACTACATGCAACGGCCCGAGCGCATAAAAGCACTGCGCGCCTGTCGTGAGTTGCTGAAACCTGGAGGGTTGTTCGTGACCTTCGAGAATATTGCGCCGCGCACACCGGAAGGTGTTCGCTTCGGATTGGCCGGTTGGAAATATTTCCTGATGGAAAATGGCCGAACAGAACAGGAGGCGGATCAACATCTCGCGCGCTACGGAAGAGAATTTCTCCCAATCACCGCGGAGGAACATCTGGATGCATTATCGCAAGCCGGATTCGGTGTGGTGGAATTATTTTGGTATTCGCAGATGCAAGCAGGCTTCTACGCAATCAAGTAACACAACGTTCCATCAACCTATCCAGATATTTGAATTTAAGATATACGACCCCCTAAAAGATATAAGTGGACAAGATTAGGAGGCTTGTGCGTAGTCTCTGCGCACGTTCGATGAAAACCTGTATGAACATTTTAGCAACGATAGGGCCGACGAGGCCGCTCGCGAAGAGCGACACGTCGTGAAGCCCGGTCGCCGGCTGGATGTTCAGCCGGAGTCTATCGTCAGGCCTGAAACAACATCGGGCCGGGTATAGCAACCCCGATAGACTTTTGGTAAGCAGGTGATGCGATCATAGGATCCATAGGATTTCCAACCCTGCTTACCGCGACGGAAGCAGGGTTTTTTATTGCCCATGCAACGACTGAAGTAAACCTCGAAAACGAAAGGCATAGAACTGTGAGACGAAACGAAGACGGCATCTAGACGATGTCACCAGGCAGAAAACATAAAGCGGCGCGGGAGAGCCGAGGTTCTCCGCCGGCCCGGATAAGGGCCGGTCGCTACAGATGCGCGCCGGATGATTTAAGCCGGATTTTACAATCTAAGGGCTTCGCAGGAGGTGTGCCCCTAAACACCGAAAGAACCACCGTGAAACCGTGGGTTGGTATCGCAAGATAGCAAGAGGTGTTTGTTCTTTGTTGAAATGGCGCGGGCCGGGAGCGTGAAATAATGCTCCCGGCCCTTTTACTTTCCTTGCGGCTGTGATTTAACAGCCAGAATGTCTCCCCGCCACGGAGGATGTCCGGGTGCAATTCCCGGCAGCCGCACCAATTTCCGATTCATTAAGCCGCGCACCAGCTTGTGCAGCAGAGTCTCCAAAACTCAGCTTGCCTGGGGCAGCACCAGGGCGGCTTGCCAATTTTCATTGGGGTCGTGGCAGACAAGTAATGCACTTGCCCTGCAAGCAAGCTCATGCGGGAGCGTTACCCGCCGACTCCACCATTTCACTGCGGGGAACTCGAATGAGATTCAGGCGAGTCTCATAAACTCTGCTTTCGGTGGGTGTAATTCCCACCCCCGCTACCAATTTGGGAGGTGTTCCGGCTGCCGGTCTGTAAAACCGGTGTCGCAAACAACTGTCGGAAGTGACGACTGGAGCATTACCAGCACCTCCCACCATTTTCGGATCCGTAGCTCAATTAGCGGAGCAACCCGTTGTCTGCGGGAAGGCTGAGGGTGCGAGTCCCTTCGGATCCGCCATTTTCTCGGAGCGTAGCTCAGTCTTTAGAGCGCCCGGCTTGGGACCGGGAGGTCGCAGGTGAAAATCCTGCTGCTCCGACCATTTCAAATGCTGCCGTGGCCGAAATAGACGAGGCATTCGTCTTCTAAACGAATCGATGCAGGTGCAACTCCTGCCGGCAGCGCCAATTAACCATTGCCAGGTAGTGTCAAAGTAGCACGGCGGCCTGTTAAGCCGTTCGGTGTTGGTGCGAGTCCAACCCTGGCAGCCAATTTGTGGAAGGCAGGCAGATATAAGCTGGCTGCACCTGTCTCGAAAACAGGGTCCGTGACAACGGAGGTGGGAGCGTTACCCACGCCTTCCGCCATCTTTAACCCTCAACCACAGGAGTACCAATCATGACCTATAGCCCAATATCATACCGCAGTGGCTGCGGAGCAGGTGGCAGAAGCCCGCTCCGCAGCAAGGCCAGAATCCTCAGCAAGAAGGACCGACAGGTCCTTCCGACGCTGCCAGAACCGCCGCGCACCGCCGAATCACTTCGAGGACGACGGCAGCTCCCTGCGGTATCCGAATCTATTGGCGCATGTGAGGCTTTCGTGTGCCGTCAAAATCAACGTAATGAAAGGAGCCGTCATGAAACCAGTAATCCGTTATCGCAGTCAGCCCCGAATGCTCTTTCGGAAGAACTACAAACCAAATCGTGTCATTCGAATCCGACCGGCACACAAGGTCGCACTGATTGTGCGCCCTGCGCGGGCCGGTCCTCAGATCAATACATATGAATACGCAACCGATTGAATCCGGGTTTGCCCAGATGGGCGCTCGGGTCAAAGTGCGTGAGATTCCTTCTCGTTGGACGCAGGGAGATCGCTCGTGGATCAGTCCTCAGGATTACTCCCTCGACATCCAGCGCGATGGCAAAGGCGAGTTCTTTGAACTCCGCGTTCCCACGCACCTGAGCGATACGCTCGATGTCACCGTCATGCAGAGCGAGCCCAAGCAGCGGCACTTGCTGCTGTTCGTTCGCAAGCCTGGTGACAAGCCGCAGTTGGACCGTTTCCTCTGCGGTCACGATGAGCGCGAATGGTTCGTTGCCGCCGTGCCGGGCGGCGCATCTTCGGTCCGTCAGGCCATGGATGCGCTGCAGCCGGCGCCTGTGCGTCAGGCATTGGCCAGCCATAAGGTCTCCACCAACAAACGTTACAGCCGGAAGAACCGGGCCTTTCGCCGTCAGGGCGAATGGTTCTTCGTTCCGGAGCCGACGATCGTGGTGGATCCCAAGCTGGTGCTGCGCAATGAACCGCTTCGCCGTGGGGCTGGAAAGCCCCACATGGTCGAGCAGTTGTTCCGAACTGGTGGAGAAACCGTTTATGTGTCCTCAAGGCACCCGAACGGTCTCCTCCCCGAGGAATACAAGCGCTTGCTGAAGTCTGACCCGAGTGCTGCGCGTTGGGGCTGGCGCATGATGCGCCGTGACATGGGCGTTTATGCCCGTGGCGCGGTGAGCCATGCCGACCACGCCACCATTACCCTGCCGTTCTGGCACCGTGTCATGATGAACACGGAGACCCAGAGCCGCACGATGCGCAACGTGGCATTCCTGGATTAGATCCAAACGATCGAGAGGTGTCCCCCACGGGCGCCTCTCGATCCACTTTCCGTCCTGTAGCTCAATAGCAGAGCACCCGGCTGATAACCGGGCGACGCAGGAGCATTACCTGCCGGGACGACCATTTTGACCCCGAGTAGCTGAGGCAGATTAGCGCCTCCCTGAAGAGGAGGAGACGTTGGCGCGATACCAACCTCGGGGACCATTTACCTGCGGAGTGCGGAATGAGGAATTCCGGAACCACCCGCCCTACTGAAACCCCAATCCCGCTTTGACGGGGAGAAAGGAAACATGAACACACTGACAAAAAGCAATGTGCGCCTCTTCGCCTCGAGCCAAGAGCTGGATCGAAGGCGAGGCGCTTCGCCAGCTCTACGCTGCGGCGGCATTCGATGGGATGCGCCTGGCAGTCGGTTTCCCGGATTTGCACCCGGGCAAAGGCAGCCCCGTAGGTTCCGCTTTCGTGACCGAGGGGGTGATCTACCCTTACCTGATCGGCGGCGACATCGGATGCGGTATGGCTCTGTTCAAGACCGACCTGGTCCAACGCGACATCAAGCTCAACCGCTGGGCCGATCTGCGCTTTGACCTGGAACATCCGTGGGAGGGCGAGGTGCAAGAAGTTCTCGCTGCGTCGGAACTTGAATCCACTGAATTCGACCAGGCTTTGGGAACTCTTGGTGGTGGCAACCACTTTGCGGAGTTGCAGATGGTTGATGAGGTGCTTGATGCCAGGGCATTCAAGCGCTTCGGCCTGGGCAAGCAGCAACTGGTTGTGCTGGTCCACAGCGGCTCGCGCGGTTTGGGTGAATCCATCCTGCGCGGTTATGTGGAGGAGCATCAGGCCAGTGGCTCGGACGCAGAGTCCTTCGCCGCCGCGGCTTACCTGCAAGGCCACGACCTGGCCGTGCGGTGGGCCAAGGTGAACCGAGGGCTCCTCGCTCAGCGCTTCGTGCAACAGCTCGGTGCCGAGGCTGACCTGCTCTGGGACGGCTGCCACAACAGCATCACCCCTCGTGAGCACGAAGGTGAAACTGTTTGGGTCCACCGCAAGGGAGCTGTGGCAGCCGAAGGCGAAGCTGTGGTCATCCCGGGTTCGCGCGGTTCGCTCAGCTACCTGGTCAAGCCGCTGGGTGATGGCGAAAGCCGTGCCTGGTCGCTGGCTCACGGTGCGGGTCGCAAATGGGCCCGGAGCGAAGCCCGCCAGCGCATGCGCGAACGCTTCGGCATGCATCAGTTGACCCAGACGCCTTTGGGTGGCCGGGTCATCTGCGCAGAGCGGGACTTGCTCTACGAAGAGGCTCCCGCCGCTTACAAAAACATCGAGGACGTGATTCAGGAGCTCGTCGATGCCGGACTTGCTTCGGTCGTCGCGACGTTCCGGCCGCTCCTCACCTACAAGACGCGTGCGTTTCGGCGCTAACGCGTCCTTTACCGCCATGGAGGATCCGAGACCACAGGGTTAAGGCTTGCCCGCGAGCAGCGACCCTGTCGGTTTCAGCCTTCCTGGCCCCGATTTTCGTCCGTGAATGCAAAGCAGCTCGAGCAGCCGGGTTTTCAACCCGACCCTAGCCGGTGCGAGTCCGGCCACGGATGCCATTTGCTCTCAAGGTGTAATTAGTTCTGCACGCCGCTCTGCGAAGGCGGAGGTTCGTGGTGCAAGTCCACGTGAGAGCACCACTTTAATGGTGATCATGATGTAACAGCAGCATCACGCCCCGTGAAGGCGTTTGTGCCGGTGCGAATCCGGTTGGTCACCCCAATTTCGATGGGCCGAAGTTCGCAGGTTATCGCTCCAAACCGAAGGGGTGGTTGCTCACCGTGAGAGAGCCGCCGGACGCGAGTCTGGTGTTGCGGGTTCGAGTCCCGCTTGCGAAGCCCCGTATCTGCGGCAGCACTTGTCCATCGAGTTCTTCAGACGGGCCGTTGAGCTTGGGTTATCGGCTAAGCGGGAAACCGCGAGCGGGTTCAAATCCCGCCCCAGCCGCCAAATGGCTGGGTTCCCAGCTCGTCTCTTGTCCGTCTCGTTTTTTCGACGGGTCGCAGGATTGGGTTATCGCTTGATACGCGCGTGGTCGCCGGTTCGAGTCCGGCCTTCGGCTCCAGATGCCGAGAGTAGCTCAGAGGTAGAGCACGTCTAATTCCCAGTTCGTCCTTTATCCGTCGGTAATTTTCAGCGGGCCGTAGATTGTGGGTTCTCGTGGACCCGGTAGTGGCGGTTCAATTCCGCTCCGCGGAGCATTCCGCGGTGGTGTAACGGTAGCACTCCGGGCAATTCCACAGTCGCTCTCTTGTCCGCTCGTGGCTTCTCGATGGGCCGAAGTTGTGGGTTATCGCATGTAATTGGTTCGACTCCAATGGCCGGCGCAAGACGCCGGCCTAGCTCAATGGTAGAGCAGCCCTCGCACCTGTTCGCATGTGCGGGGTAATTCCACGGCGTCCCTTGTCCATCACTATATTTCCTGCGGGCCGAAGGGCGTGGGTTATCGCTTGAAACGAAACAAGCCCACGTTCACCAACTTGTCCGCAGTTCCAAACCAAACAAATCGTGCCGAGGGTTGGCGGCACAATCAGATGAAAGGAGGCCATCATGGCTCTCAATTATGCAAAACTGTTCAACCGCCGCGTTACCCCACAGTCCCGCCCGATCCCGGGCTCGACCCAGGTGGCCAACTCGGGCGGTGGCTATTCCTGGCAGGTCGATGACTGGACCCGGTTCGACCGGTTCCTGATCCTCGGTGCCGAAGGTGGCACTTACTACATCGGCGAGCGTGACCTGGTGAAGCAGAACCATGACGCAATCGTCCGCTGCATCAAGCTCGACGGTGTCCGGGCTGTGAAGCGCATCGTCGAAATCAGCGACAGCGGTCGTGCGCCGAAGAACGACCCGGCTGTTTTTGCCCTGGCACTTGTGGCTGCTCACGGCGGCCCGGAAGCCAAGGCTTTGGCCTTCCAGAACCTGGCCAAGGTCTGCCGCATCGGCACCCACCTGTTCCACTTCGCTGAGTATGTGAATGCTCTGCGCGGTTGGGGCCGCGGCCTCCGCAATGCGGTGGGCCGCTGGTACCTGGAACAGGAAGCCGACAAGCTGGCTTACCAGGTGGTGAAGTACCAGCAGCGCGACAGCTGGTCGCACGGCGACCTGCTCCGCCTGGCTCACCCGAAGGCTCCATCGGCTGAGCACGAAGCCGTCTTCCGCTGGATTCTGTCCGGCGCAGATGGGCTGGGCGAGCGCACGGTGAAGCGCAAGGTCAACGGCGAAGACCGTGTGGCAACCTATGCCCCAACCGGCAAGCTGCCGGAGATCGTTGAAGCCTTCGAGAAGGCCAAGAAGGCTTCGAGCAAGGCCGAGATCGTTGGTTTGATCAACGACTTCGACCTGCCGCGCGAGGCAATCCCGACCCAGTGGCTCAACGAGGTCGCGGTTTGGGATGCTCTGCTGCAGCGCATGCCGATCACTGCCGCTGGTGCGTAACCTCGGCAAGATGACGGCAATCGACCTGGTGAAGCCGTTCAGCGAGGCAGCCAGCCTCGTCGTCCGTAAGCTCGGCGACGCAGCCCTGCTCAAGCGTGCCCGCATCCACCCGCTGGCGGTGTTAATTGCCCAGAAGGTGTATGCACAAGGCCGCGGTGAGAAGGGCAGTCTGACCTGGCAGCCGGTGCCGAAGATTGTTGATGCCCTGGATGCGGCGTTCTACGCCACGTTCCAGAACGTTGAACCGTGCGGCAAGCCAGTGCTCCTGGCCCTGGACGTCAGCGGTTCGATGGACGGCTCGATGATCGCCGGCTCGTGCCTCTCGGCACGTGAGGCCAGCGCGGCCATGGCGCTGGTCACTGCGGCAACTGAGCCTGACTGCGAGATCATCGCCTTCAGCGCCGCAGCAAATGGCCACGGAGGTCAGTGGGGTGGTGGCGAATCGGGTATTACCCGGGTCGCCATCTCGCCCCGCATGCGGCTGGACTCGGTGATTGAGAAGGTTCGTGCCATCCCCATGGGTGGAACGGACTGCGCACTGCCGATGGTCTGGGCCCGTCGCAACAAGCTGCGGGTCTCGGCCTTCGTCACCTACACCGACAGCGAAACCTGGGCGGGCAACATCCACCCGGCTCAGGCACTGCGGCAGTATCGGGATGAGTTCGTCGGCAACGCCAAGGCAGTCGTTGTGGGCATGACCTCCAACGGCTTCACCCTGGCGGACCCGAACGACCGCGGAATGCTGGACGTAGTGGGCTTCGACACCAGCGTGCCGGCCGTCATCTCGGACTTTGTGCGGGCGGCGTGACATCACGTCTTCCTGCCGGTTCAAGGACAACACGGCGGGCGGAGGCGAAAGCTTCCGCCCGCAATTTTTCACTCCAACCCCACATTAGTAATGAAAGGACGTATGAAATCCAAACGCAGCAAAGGCGCCAAGCGTCATTCCAAGCTATTGCTCAAATTGAGTTCGTGGGGAAATTACATCGACGAGGCCTATCAGCTCGAATCGATCTTAGCCAAGAAGCCCGCACGTCTGCAGATTGAATTCGTCGGTTCGGGCGAAATCCCGCCGGATTCGGCGCTCTTGATGCGCTCGATGCTCCTCAAGCGCTCGCCCCAGACCCGCATTGTCACTAATGCTCGGTCCAGCCTCCAAGGCGCGAGCTTGCTCATATGGCTGCTCGGTGACACGCGACTCATTCGCGAGGACGCGAGATTCCACTTCCGTCCCGCCGGACCGTTCGTTGCCGACGATGCCTCCACGGGTTGGAAGGATCGAAGCTTCTGCGACGCTGACGACATGGAAGAAGAGGATTATGTCCGCGTCCTGCACGCGATTAACGAGTTCCTTCCGGTGAAGGAATTAGCAGGTCGCCCAGTCGAAGCGTCAGTCCTGAAGGAATTCGGATTGATCGACAACGTAGAGGTCGACGGCCTACTGGCGACCGCCTTTGGGAGGGCGAAGGAGCGACGCGAAAGTTCGCGGACTAGTACCAAGAAGGGGTTGCTAAGAGAGGCCAGCCGGTGACTGCCACGAAAACGGCGGCATTGATGCTTGGCCGTGTCGGAATATGCGGGCGGAGGCCAGGTTCTCCGCCCGCTCATTTCAAATGTCCCGTTGGCCGAGCAGCCCAGGCAGCGGTCTGCAAAACCGTTTAGAAGGGTGCAACTCCCTTACGGGACTCCAATTTTGATTCCGAGCATAGGTGTTGAGAGATACACGCCTGCCTTCCAAGCAGGAATACAGGGCGCAATACCCTGATGCTCGACCATTTCGTTTTCCCCAGTTGAGGCTGGTGTGCCGGCAGAGACCTCGCACGGTCGAAGTAATGGCCGGATATCGGGCTCAGTGCGCTGGGGAGTTCTTCAGAGCGTAGCCTAAAAGTGAGGCGCCTGCTTCGGGAGCAGGAGCAAACGGGGGCGGTACCCGTCGCTCTGACCATTTCACGCGACGCGAAATCCCGGTGCCGGCGAGGACTTCACAGGCCTGGCTGCGGCGGTTCGACTCCGCCTTCGTGTCGCGATTGGGTTGCAAGCATTGCAGCGATGCAGCGGTCTCTTAAACCGCAGAGCACGGGGCAGCACCGTGGCAACCCACCATTTCCTGCCGGCGTGGCTCAGAAGCGACAGCAGCAGTTTCGTAAACTGCCGGGCAATCCGCCCCACGGGAGTGCGAGTCTCCCCGTCGGCCCCATTCTATGCTCCCGTAGCTCAAACTATCAGAGCGGGCGGCTTCGAACCGCCAGGTTGCAGGTGAGATTCCTGCCGGGAGTACCATTTTGCCGCGTTAGCCCAACTACCAGAGGCGCTCCGCTCAGAACGGAGAGGTTGGGGGTGGAACTCCCTCACGCGGCACCAATCTGGCCCACGTAGTCCAAGGCAGAGACGGCGCACTTAAAACGCGCACAGTGTCGGTGCAAATCCGGCCGTGGGCACCAACCGCGTGTAGCCCAACTAGCAGAGGCGTCCCGCTCAAGACGGGAAGGTTGCAGGTGCGACTCCTGCCACGTGGACCATTTTTGGAATGCCAACCGGGCAAGCGAACCGGGCCTGTTTGCTAAACAGTGTGTGCCTGCGGGCAAGTGGCGCAAGTCCACGGCATTCCGCCATTTTCTGCGCGCGTAGTTCAAAGAGAACCGTCCGCCTTATAAGCGGAGTCGCACTAGATGAGTGCCTGGATCCGGAGCGTTACCGGACGCGCGTACCATTTCGAACCCCTGAACGCGAAGTAGATCGAGCGGCCCAGCCCTTTCATTATTGATGCAGATTTAGAAAGCGCTGGGTGTGAGCTGGTGGAAGAGACCAGCCAGGGGTTCGCTTCCTTGTCCCCATAGCTCAAAGCACAGAGCGGGAGTGTCCTAAACTCCAGGTTGCTGGTGAGAGTCCGGCTGGGGACACCATTTCAGGCGGGTGTGGTCCAAGAGCAGAATGCGGCCGTCCCATGGCCGAGGCGACGGTGCGACTCCGTTCCACCCGCTCCAGTTCTCCGGGGACGTAGCTCATCAGCAGAGCGCTCGCTTGACATGCGAGAGGCAAAGAGGGCAGCACTCTTCGTCCCCACCATTCTTGAGGGCATAGCTCAGCCAGCCAGAGCGGATGCGTCACATGCATCAGGTCAAAGGTGCAACTCCTTTTGCCCTCCCCATCTTCTGTCCCTGTGGTGTAGTCCAGCCAACATGCCTGCCTCTCATGCAGGAGATCACCGGAGCGAAGCCGGTCAGGGACGCCAATTTCTCGGCGCGTGGTTAGCGGGGAATAGCAGACCCACCTGGCTTAGAACCAGGCAGCCTTGGACGTGCAAGTCGTCTCGCGCCGACCAATTTCAGCGCCCCCAAAGCATTTTGAGCGATGCGCTTGCTCGGTAGGCAAGGGAACTCGGTGCAACTCCGGGTGGGGGCCCCATTCTTCTTCATCCGGAAGCGTCGCAGTCGAGCCAGCGCTCAGGCAGGTTTCATAAGCCCGCTGTGCCCAGGGCAGCACTGGGGATTGCGACCACTTCGCCTCCTTGCGGCAGCCCGCAGGCTTCCTTTGTAAGAAAGTCAGGCCGGGGCAGCACCGGCAGGAGGCTCCATCCATTTCGCTCGCGTAGTCCAACAGCAGAGACACGACGTCGAGAGCGTCGCCAGTGCAGGTGCGAATCCTGCCGCGAGCACCATTTCGGCCTGCAAGCATTAAAGTGATGCAACGGACTTTTAATCCGTTGAACAGGGAGCGTTACCCTGGCGGGCCACCAGATTCGATGCCGGGTCGTCTAACAGCAGGACATCGCCCTTTGAAGGCGAGCGTGGTGGTGCGAGTCCATCCCCGGCAGCCATCTTCTGCGTATCAATCCCCGCCCGCCGGATACAGGTTCGGGAAGTAATGGCCGGCCGCGTCCGCAGGAAAACCCAGGCGCAATGGACCTTTGGGCGAACCGGAGGTGACCAGCCGTTGTGAGAGCAACTCGCCGGTGACCTTCTGGGCGGTACGAGGCGATGCGCCGATGATTCGTGCCACGTCGCCGCGGGCGATCTCTCCGCGGAGAAAGATATCCCTGAGCACCAAGGCAGCGCCTCGGTGAAGCTCCTTGGCAAACTCTCTGCGCTCGGCATAACCGGTGATCCGATTCAGCATGCCCTCGAGCGCCAGCAGTTCCTGCATGAATTCGACCTGGTCGCTGGCGGTGCCCAGAAAGAACTGGCAGAATTCCCCGAGATAGCGCTGTGAAAGATAGCCGCGACCGTCGTAATCGTTCATCCGCTTCTCATCCGCATTGGCCAGTGCGGCCTGATACTCCGCCTTCCGCCGGTCCAGGCCGCGCGAGATCGTCCAGAGCCCGTCACTGTCCACCCCCGCCTTCGCAAACCAGGCGTGGGTGAACAATCGGGCTACGCGGCCGTTGCCATCCAGGAACGGATGGATCCATGTCAGGCGATGATGGGCGGCCGCAGCCGCGATCAGACTGCCCGGTTCGGTCGCGACGAGCGGACCGTAAAACTCGGCGAAGCGCTTGAGGAATTCCCTGAGCTTCTTGCTCGACGGCGCCATGTGTCGGCCGACGCTGACCTCGCCTTGGCGAAGAGCGCCTGGCTGGACTTCATGGGCCTTTCCCTTTTCGTCTGCCACCTTGCGGAATTCTTCCGGTAGCCGCCGATAGAATCCCTCGTGGAGCCAGCAGAGAAATTCCGTCGAGCAGATATCGCCAGCGGGCATCGCTGGCAACTTGGCTTCCATTTCCGCCTGCACTTCCATGTGGGCGACATGCTGGATTTGAAGGGACCGTTGGGCGGAGTCGGCGGAAAAATCTTTCCTGATCGCCGCGTCAATGTCTCTCGGCCGCGTGCGATGACCCTCGATGAGGTTCGAGTAGTAGCTGTTCATCGAGCACACCAAATCCGCCACCTGTTTGCGGGTGGTGGGATGGAGCGAACCGCGGAGCCGTTCGGTTCCGCGTATCAGCGCCAGAGCCAGACTCGACGACTTGCTGTCACCCTCGCCAGGCAGGAGCGGTTCCATGTCCGATGGGTGATCGTACAGTGTCTTAATGGCTGCTTGTCTGGTCATTTATGCCGATATTATTGCCGATCCAATAGAGCATATAGAACGCCACTTTACAAGCTATTTATATAAGTTATGCAGCATTACAGGCCAAAAGACTGCCGATATTGTTGCCGATCTATTCCGCTCGGTGGTGAAATAGAATCACGTCTGGCCTACACCCAGAAATCGGAGGGGCAGAACCTTCCCGGGCGACCATTTGCCTCGTGGCGTAATCAGCAGCGTGCCGGTCTCTGAAACCGGAGGTCCTGGTGCAATTCCAGGCGAGGCAGCCAAAGTTGGCCATGCGCCAATACCAACAAAGAACAAACACCCAAAACATTTATGAGCAGCATATTGACGAAAGCGACCGTGCTGGTGCTGAACCGAAACTGGCAGGCCATCAACGTGCGCACGCCCCAGGAGGCGTTCTGCATGATGGCCACCAATGTGGCCACCGGTCTGGAGATCGAGGGCGAGGACCATATCCGCCCAGTCACCTGGGAGGAGTGGATTACTCTGCCGATTCGCGACCAGGACGAGGCGGTGCATACCGTGCGCGGCCAGATTCGCGTGCCGACCGTCATCGTGGCGGTCAACTACGCCAAGGTGCCAAAGAAGCGCCCAAAGCTGTGCGCCCGCGCGATCCGCGAGCGCGATGGCAACCGCTGCCAGTATACCGGCCGGGTCCTGCACCCGGACGAGGGCAGCCTCGACCACGTCGTGCCCCGCTCGCGTGGAGGCAAGGACGCCTGGGAGAACCTGGTCTGGTCGGCCAAGGAAGTGAACCAGCGCAAGGCTGACCGCCTGCCGCATGAAGCCGGCTTGAAGTTGCTCTCGGTCCCGCGCGCGCCGAAGGAAATGCCGGCGATGGCATTCATTCGCAACCCGCACGCAATCGCGGACTGGAGGCTGTTCGTTGAAGCCTGAAAAGCAGTTGGGCCACCAGAAATGGCGGCCCAACCATCCAACCCAAAATGCTGCTCGCGCAAACCACTCCACGTTGCCAGATTTGGCCGTGGATGTCGCAGCATCTCAACAACGACGATGATACAAAAAGGGCAAATCACTATGACTAAGCATCTAGCTTCCAAGAAGCTGTTGCGACTGATCAGCGCTCGGTACGACATGTGTGACGGCCTTGAAGCATATGCCGCTTTCACAGAACTTGTTGGCACCGCCGCTGGAGAACATGCCTTCTTCGCGATGACCGTGGCTTACGGTCGTCCCTTCACCAATAATCATGGTCTAGGGCCGATCAAATGCGAATTCCCTACCTACCCGGATTTCGAAGACCCCGACATGAACTTGCGCCACCAGCGCCTCTTGGACTTAAGGAATAGATTTATGGCTCATAGCAGCCTCGAGGGTACGAGGGTCATCGTCGTCCCTCCTGGAATACCCGACCCAGGTAGCATTAGTTGTCCGAGATCACTTTGAATACTACCTGGGCAAGAGAACGTTCTTCGAGCCCGCCTTCGCGGCTTGGCTAGTGGAAGTCATTCGCGCATTCAAGGCCAGATATGGACGCTGCCGTGAGAGCCCAGCTAGAGATAGAATTTGGAAAAGAGACCTTCAGCACGCCCGTGGAGCTCGAAACCGGATGGGAGGGCTTTAAGTGGACACTGACGTGAGCTGATTCCCGAGATGCAGGGCGGCTGTTTATTGTCATGTTATGAACACCAAAGACTTTATTCGTCTCGGCGTGCCGCTGGGTGAAGCGACCCGGCGGGCAACGGATTTCATCAGCAAGTTCATTCTCGCCGGCGGGGACAAGACCCGTTTGGAAGAGGAAGTGAAGGCGATCATCGCCAATCCGTCCGCCTTTACCGAGGACAGCTTGCGAGGTGAATTTGCCAAAGCGCTGCTGAATGCTCCGCCTCCGCCACGCACCGAGCCGGTCAAATACCGCCAGTGGGGCGAAGGCCTGGAGCACGAAGCCGTGATGCAGATGGAGAGAGCCTGTCTGCTGCCGGTGGCGGTGGCGGGGGCCCTGATGCCCGATGCCCACGTCGGCTACGGCCTGCCCATCGGCGGGGTGCTGGCCACTGAAAACACGGTGATTCCGTACGCGGTTGGCGTGGACATCGCCTGCCGCATGAAGATGACGGTGCTGGATATACCGGCTCGGGACTTGGAACACCATCAGGACCGACTGACCCGCGCCATTGAGGCCGAGACGCGCTTCGGGATTGGGTCCTCGTTCAAGCACCGCCGTCAGCATGAGGTGTTGGACGCGGATTGGAACGTCAGCCCGGTCACTAGGCAGAACAAGGACCGCGCCTGGTCGCAGCTTGGCACCAGCGGCAGCGGCAACCACTTTGTTGAGTTCGGGCTGTTCACTGCCCACGGGAACATCCGAGGGCTGGAGCCGGGAACTTACGTGGCTCTGCTCTCTCATAGTGGCAGCCGCGGCACGGGTGCCGCCGTGTGTGACCATTACAGCAAGCTCGCCTTCAGCCAGTTTCCAGACCTGCCGAGCGAGTTGAAGCGCCTGGCCTGGTTGTCCCTGGATTCCCACGAAGGCCAGGAATACTGGGCGGCGATGGAGTTGATGGGCCGTTACGCCGCAGCCAACCACGCCCTCATCCATAAGCACGTCGCCGCCAATCTCGGGGCCGAGGTGCTGCTGGACCTGGAGAACCATCACAACTTCGCCTGGAAGGAGCGGCACGTCATCAACGGTGTCGAAAAGGAAGTCGTTGTTCACCGCAAAGGAGCGACCCCTGCCGGCGAGGGGGTGCTGGGCATCATTCCCGGTTCGATGGCCTCGCCGGGCTTCGTCGTGAGCGGCAAAGGCAATCCGGAATCGCTGAACTCGGCCTCCCATGGCGCCGGCCGGGTGATGAGCCGAACGCAGGCGACCAAGACCTTCGAGTGGAAGAAGGTGAATGCGTTCCTGCGGGAGAAGGGCGTGACGCTGATCTCCGCCGGTTTGGACGAAGTGCCGATGGTCTATAAGAACATCCACGAGGTGATGGCGGCCCAAAGCGACCTGGTGACCATCCTGGGCCAATTCGATCCCAAGCTGGTCAAGATGGCGCCGCATGGCGAGCGGGCCGAGGACTGACGCGATGATCGTTATTGATGGGTCACAAGGTGAAGGCGGAGGCCAGATCCTGCGCACGTCTTTGGCGCTGTCGCTGGTGACGGGCCAACCGTTTCGCATGGAGCGCATCCGAGCCAGGCGCCAGAAGCCGGGGCTGTTGCGCCAGCACCTGACTGCCGTCGAAGCAGCCAAGACAGTCGGTTGCGCGGAGGTCTCGGGAGCAGCCCTCAACTCGCAGGTGCTGGAATTCCGCCCGGGAACGGTGACGCCTGGCAATTACCGCTTTGCCGTGGGCACAGCCGGCAGCGCCACGTTGGTGCTGCAGACGGTGCTTCCCGCGCTGCTGACTGCTTCCGGCCCGAGCACGCTCACCCTGGAAGGCGGGACGCATAATCCCCTGGCCCCTCCATTCGATTTCCTGGCGGCGTGCTTCAACCCGCTGATTCACCGGATGGGGCCGACGGTAGAGCTGGAACTAAAGCGCCCGGGGTTCTTCCCAGCAGGAGGCGGCTGCTTTCATGCCCGGATCCTACCGGTAGCGAAATTGTCCACGATCGCCTTGCTGAAGCGGGGTTCGATTAGAAGCCGGCGCGCCCGCGTTTGGACGTCCAAGCTCCCGGAGCACGTGGCCGAAAGGGAACTGAAAGTTGTGCGGGAGGAGCTGCGATGGCGTGCGGATGAATGCAGCGTCGAGAATGTCCCGCACCCTATTGGGCCCGGCAACGTCGTAGTCCTGAACATCGAGGCCGAGCAGGTGACCGCCGTCTTCACGGCTTTTGGCGAGCGCGGCCGCCCCGCAGAGGTGGTGGCCAAATCCGCCGTCGAGGCGGCAAAGGCATGGATCGAGTCGGGCGTGCCCGCAGATGAACATCTGGCCGACCAACTCCTGATCCCGATGGCGCTCGCCGGAGGTGGCACTTTCCGAACCACCGAACCCTCGCTGCACACGACTACCAATGCCGAGGTCATCCGTCGGTTCCTGCCCGTGGCCATTCGCATGGAGCATGAAAGTGAACTGGCTTGGCGGGTCGCGGTAGGGAAGGGTTGAGGGAAGAGCCCTGGCGCGCCTCCACATTGCGACCCGGGGAGGCCTACGGGATGTTGAGCGACGTGACGCTGAGCGGAGTCATCCAGTTTCTGCGGATGAAGGCTGCCGTGATTCGCAACGGTTTCCACTTTTTGCCATTTAGGTGTGAGACATTTCTATTTTTTGATACTTAAGCAAGAAACCCGGACCTAATGCGTCTGCAGATCCTCAGCGATTTGCACCTGGAATTTGAGCCCTTCACGCCACCGGCGGTTGGGGCGGACGCCGTCATTCTGGCCGGCGACGTCAGCACCGGCCGCAATGGCTTAAAATGGGCTCTAAAGACCTTTCCGGACCGGCCCGTGGTGTACGTGCTGGGCAACCACGAGTTCTACGGCCAAAAGCTTCAGAAGCTCATCCAGGAACTGCAAGAGCTGGCGAGAGGCACGAACGTGCATCTGCTGGAGAACGAGAGCTGCTGCATCGGCGATGTGGTCTTTCTCGGGGCAACGTTGTGGACTGATTTCGCGTTGAATGGAAACCCGGTCGTGTCGGAAGTCACCGCCCAGACAGGCATGAATGATTACCGCCGGATTCGGACCCTGCCCCGATACAGCCGATTGAGGCCCTCCGACACGCGCCGGCTACACATGCAATCCCGGCGTTGGCTCGAAGACCAGGCATTAAGCCTCAAAGGCCGGAAAGTGGTCGTCGTCACTCACCATGCGCCGAGCAGAGAGTCGATTCCGCCTGCGTTCGATGGCGATCCCTGCAATCCAGCCTTCGCATCCGACCTGAGCCGGTTCATTGTTGAAAGCGAAGCCCGATTGTGGATACATGGCCACATCCACTTTTCCTGCGATTACCCGCTCGGTAAAACTCGGGTGCTGGCCAACCCGCGAGGTTACCCGACCGAGCCCCGAACCGGCTTTGATCCCGGCCTGATCGTGGAGGTGTGATGTCATGGAAATGGTTCTGTTTGTCGGCATCCAAGCAACCGGGAAGTCGAGCTTCTACCTGGAACGGTTCTTTCGGACCCATGTCCGGATCAATCTGGATATGCTAAAGACCCTCCACCGGGAGGACCTGCTGGTAAAGGCCTGCCTGGAGGGAAAAACTCCGTTTGTCGTGGACAAGATGAACCTGACGAGGGCCGACCGCGCCGCGTACATCGGTCCTGCGAAGAAGGCTGGTTTCAGGATTTGCGGCTATTCCTTCGACTCCAGCCTGGCTGGTGCATTACAGAGGAATGCCCGACGGGAAATTGCCGATCGCGTGCCGGAGGCTGGGCTGACGGGGGCCAGCAAGAGGCTGGAGCTGCCGTCATACAGCGAAGGATTCGATCAACTGTTCTCCGTCCGGATGGATGGACAAGGCGGCTTTGCCGTGGAGGAATTCAAGACCGCCCCCACCTGAGCGTTCTTTCGACCCCAGGCCGCGTCCTCCCTATCCGGAAGTCTCCGGGCGATGCCAAATGCGCTGCGAGTCCTTGTAAACCTCCCGCACCCGGTGGAACGGGATATGGTGGCGCTGCCCCTCCGCATCGGTGAGCTGAAAGGTCTGCGGGCTCTCTGCCGGAAAGCTGACCTCCTTGAACGAGACCAGAATAATCCGGTCCTCGGCCCGGTCGTAATACCCCAGTTGGAAGTCACCTCGGGCGAACTCCGGGTCCCACCGGATGCGGTTGAGCAGTTCGTGAATGGGGATCATGAGCTGCCGCCCGCCTTCAGGGCTTTTGCGTCAGGCCTAACCTCGGCTCCAGCACCCAGGTGCTGTGGCGTTCCGGGCACTTGGATGGTTTGTTCAGCTTCTCTTCCGAGAATTCGAAACCGCACGCGCGGCAGTGGGCCGGTTCGATGACGGCCCTGTATTCCGTATGCTTGAGGCTGCGCATGAGGTGCCGCAGGTCGTCCGCGACCTGGCCCGGGTGCTCACCCACGATGCGCACAATCTGGGTGACGCTCATTGGGTTCCCCAGCAGCATATCAATTAGCTCTTTGCGGAACATTGTCAGCGTTTAGGGAATACACCCTTACTGGCCGGCCGGCGCTGGGAGAGCTTTCATCTCCCCGACCTGCGCCTCTTGGTCTGGAAATCCTTCGCATCAGTCAAGAATCCGGGTTCCACCAGCAAGGGCCTTTGCCCTCGATAGCCTGGGCAGCTCGGCGGCGCGTCTCTTCCAGCTGTTCCGCAGTGAGCGTGCGAAAACTGCGAAGCGCTTCAAATGCCGCCTCCTGCTCGTTGGGAAAGCTCAGGCCCAATAACGCCACATCGGGGCCAATGGTTAGCGTATAATGCAGGCACTCAGCCACCGTCAGGCTCGGCAGCATCGGGGCGGCAGTGGTTTCTTTGCCGCCCGAGCTGAACTTGCCTCGTGGCCGGAGCTCAAGGGGGCGGTTGTACCCCGTGGTGTCGCCCAGCAATTTGCCGGCACCGAAGGTTTTGAAACAGACCGTGCCCACGCCTTTCTGGCGTGCCAGCGGAAGGATTTCCTCAATATAGCGGCGATCGCAAAACGGCCCCACTGGGAACATCACCACATCACAGAGGCGGCTTTCGAGCGCTTCTTTCAGCACCTCAGGGTGATGGCTGGAGATGCCCCGAAAGCGGGCCTTTCCCGCCTTTAATTCCCGCCCAAGCTGTTCCATGCCGCCGCCCGGAGCGGCCAATTCCCTGCACCGTGCCGGTTCCGACACGGCATGAAAGACAAATAGGTCAACCACGTCCAAACCGAGGGCTTTCAGGCTGGCATCCACCTGCGGGCCGACCGGCTTGTCCGGTTCATCGATCTTGTCGATCACGAACATCCCCTCCCGCCGGCCCCGCAAGGCAGTCCCGACGATGGCCTCGCTGTAGCCGTCCTCGTACCCGGGGGCCGTGTCGATCAGGTTGAGCCCAGCGTCCATTGCGCGATGGATGGTGGCCACGCATTTCTCCAGCGGAACGGCCCGATCCGCCAGATCGCCGATGCCGAGGATGGAGGCTTTGAAGCCGGTGGATCCCAGAGTGCGCCTTTGCAGTGTCATAACTTCTATCGCCCGTTTTACCAGATCCGCGTGGTCCAGCACAGCCGTTTAGCCTGACAGGCCCGCGCCCCGGGGACCGCCACCCCCAGTGCATTTGCCCAGAATTCCAAGTTCTTTTTAACAAAAGTTTCTCTGGGCCAAATAGCCCCAGTTTCAAGAAGAAACGGCCCTATCATGTCGTTGGAAATGTGCGACGAGCGCCTATTGACGATAGAGCAACTGGCCGAGCGCCTGCAGTATTCAGCGGACTGGATACGGACGCAGGTGAAGGCTGGCCGTCTGCCTGCCATTCGCTTCAACCGGCGTGCCTGGAGGTTCCACTGGCCTACGGTTTTGGTTGCTCTCCAGAAACTGCAGTAGCTTTTGCGGCAGCGGCGTGCGCCGACTCTTCAACCAATCTCTTCCACTTATTGGTCTTCAGATATGCCTTCACCTTCTCGGGTGATATCCGCCAGTGTTCCAGCGACATGGACTCTGGCACGTGGAGGCCGGCATAGTGTTTCAGCAGGATACGCACCGAGTTCCCCATGTCCTTTACGACATCGTAATCGTTTTTGTAGACGGCCCGGAGGTGGGTAGCGCAATTCTTCCTCAGCCCGTCGCGGATCCAGTCCATCAGCCCGATCATCTCGCAACACAGGTCCACTAACCTCCGTTCGTTCACCGGGGGAAACACATTCCCAGCCTCCTTGGCCAAGTCCAGCCACTCGACTGCCACGGGTTGCAGGCGGATCGTGCGTTCGTCTCCCGTTTTGGCGATCTCCCGCCTGACTTTGCAGAGCGAGTGCTTCAGATCGATATCGTGCCAGCCAAAAAGCTGTTTCCCTGACAAGCCCGCCCGAAGAGCTTTGATGCTGTCGATTTCCTCAGGCCGCATGCAGCCAAAGAAGCCGAGAGCCACGGGCGCGAGGATCTGCTTGGTCGCGTCGTTGGACATTATCGCCGCCATCAGGTTTAGGGTGGTTTAGTTGTCGTAGATTTTCACCACCCGGCCGATCTTTCCAACCGGCTCCAAGCGATCAACGATGTTGCGGCTGGCCCACCCCTTGGCGATGGCAACCTCCCACAGGCTGCTGAACAGGGACTGGTTGGTTCGCTTGGAACTCAATCCCCAATCCTTCTGCGAGTCAATCCACGCTTCCAAGTCCGGCGCGGCGATTTCGTGGATATTCTGCCTCTGCCTGCCGGCGCCAAACTTCATGAGGGTTGCAGCGGCTTCATCCACGTATCGATCGGTCTTGCCCGCCGCCAGCTTCCGGCGCTTCCACTCTGCCACGACATCCTCGTAGGGCATGGGAGTGGTCACCGTGTCGCCAAGTCAACCTCCAAATAACTACCCACAACTACCCCAGAACTAGCCAATTCGATTTATCGCTGTATGCTGCCAATTCCCCTGTATTTGCTGGCTAGAATGCGACTTTTCGGCAGAAAAAGGATGGTGGAGCCGAGGGGGTTCGAACCCCTGACCTCCTGAATGCCATTCAGGCGCTCTACCAACTGAGCTACGACCCCATCCGGATCGAGGAGAAATGTAAGACTCGGCCCAAGTTTGTCAAAGCCAATCCGAACTTTTGCACCTTGAAGTTGGCGCGCCGGACTTTAGCCTGCGGGCGTGAACGAGAACGTGCCGAGCATTACGGTGCTGATCGCAGCCCGGCCCGGGCAGGCTGAGATCAAAGCCGTTGCGGCGGGCCGCGCGCTGGATTACCCGGCCGACAAGCTGGAGATCATCGTGGCGCGCGGCAAACAGCCTTCCGCCCAGCGGAATGCCGCGCTCAAGGCTGCCCGCGGCGAGGTGATCTACTTTCTCGACGACGACTCAGCGCCCGAACCCACAAACCTGCACCGCGCGGTGGCTCACTTCAAGGACCCGAAAGTGCAGATGGTAGGCGGGCCCAACCTGTGTCCCCGCGAGGCGCCGCCGCTCGAACAGGTCTTCGCGCTGGTGCTGGCGAGCTGGCTGGCGTTCGGGCCGAGCCGGGCGCGCTATGCCGCCGTGGGCCAGGCGCGCGAAACGAGCGAGAAGGAACTCATCCTCTGCAACCTGCTGGCCCGCCGACAGGCCATGCTCGAACTGGGCGGCTTCAACGAGGCGCTCTATCCGAATGAGGAGAACGCGCTCATGGACGAGCTGCAGAAGCGCGGCGGCAAGCTGATTTACGATCCGCAGCTCGTGGTGCACCGGCGGCCGCGATCCAGCCTGAAATCCTTCGCCAGGATGCTGATGACCTACGGGCGGGGCCGGGCGGAGCAGTTCCGTTTGCATCCGACCCCGGGCTCCGCACTCAACTTCGTCCCCCCGCTCTTCTGCCTGTATTTGCTGGCGCTGCCGTTGTTGGTGGCGCTGACTCCCATCGGCAAGGTCTGCCTGGTGCCGCTGGCCTTCTACGCGCTGGCGGTGGTGGCGCAAGCGGGGGCGCTCGCGGCCGGTGGACGAGTGCTTCAAAGCGTGGCCGCCATTCCCCTGATGGTGCTGACCCATATTCTTTATGGCCTGGGCTTCTGGCGCGGCCTCGTCACCACGCTGCGGCCTCCGGAACAGCGTGCGCCAGTTGACGTTGTGCTGGAAACCGTCCCCCGCTGACAGGGTGCCCTGGGAATGAAGACACCGGCCTGGACGAGTGCGATCAAGACCTGCGCGGACCCGCAGCGGGCCAGGCACTGCCTGGACCTGCTGGAGGCGACGGATGCAGGCCCGGCGTTGGCGGGTGTTTCGGAGGAGCGCGCACGTATTTTCGCAGCGTTATTCAGCGGTTCGCAGGCGCTGAGTAGTCTGCTGGTGGCACGGCCGGATTGGCTGGGCGTTTTGGAGCCGGATATTCTCAAGTTTCCCCGGCGCAAACAAGGTCTGCGCAATGAAGTGAACCGCTGGCTAAAACCGCTTCTGGCCGCGTCTGACTTTGGGGCCGCGCTGACGCGGCTGCGCGAGTTCAAACAGTGCGAGATGTTGCGTATCGGCGGGCGCGACCTGGCCCGGCTGGGCAAGCTGCCGGAGATCATCCAGGAGATTTCGGACGTGGCGGACGTCTGCCTGGGCGCGGTGTGGCAGGTCTGTCATCGGCAGCTTACCGATCGGTACGGCCAACCCTGGCACCAGGATGCAGCCGGGCAGTGGCAGCCGACGGCAGGCTGTGTCCTCGGCATGGGCAAGCTGGGCGGGCAGGAGCTGAATTACAGTTCGGATGTGGACGTGCTGTTCCTTTACAGCGAGGAGGGAAGCGTGTTCCAGGAGCCGCCTGCGGACGGCAGAGCTCCGCGCCCCGTGCTGACCAACCATCAGTTCTTTAATCGCCTGGCCGAGGCGTTCATTGCGGAAGTTGGCGGCATGACATCCGAGGGGGCGCTGTATCGGATTGATCTGCGGCTGCGGCCCGAAGGGGATGCGGGGCCGCTCAGCCGCTCGCTGGCCAGCTACGAAAACTACTACGCGCAGTGGGGCCAGACGTGGGAGCGGATGATGCTGATCAAAGCCCGGGGCGTAGCAGGTGACGAGACGCTGGCGGCCGAGTTTGTGGAGGTGATCCAGCCCTTCCGGTATCCGCGGTCGGTCAATGAGGGCGCTTTGCGCGAGGTAGCAGCCATGAAAGGGCGCATCGAGAACGAGGTGGTCAAGGCGGGCGACCTGGAGCGCAACGTGAAACTCGGGCGCGGTGGGATTCGCGAGATCGAATTCGTGGTGCAGGCGCTGCAACTGCTCCACGCCGGCCGGCAGCCGTTCCTGCAGGGCCCGCAAACGTTGCCCTGCCTGGCCAAGCTGGTCCAATACGAGCTGCTTGCGGCGGAGGAATCGCGGCGGCTGGCCGAGGCCTATGCGTTTCTGCGGGATGTGGAGCACCGCCTGCAAATGGAAGACAACCTGCAAACGCACACCATTCCGGCCGCCCCGCGCGCCCAGGAACGCCTGGCCCGCCTGATGAGCTTTCCGACGCTTGAGGCATTCAAGACCTCGCACCAGGCGCATACGCGCAACGTCCGCCAGGTTTTCGAGCGGCTGCTCCAGACCGATGGCGGGGAAAGCCCGCCTGCTTCACCGTTTCCGCGCCATTTCGAGGGCGCCGAGCCGGAATGGAAGCGACTGCTGGCCGAACATGCGTTCAAGGACGTCGAGAAGGCGTACCGCGTGCTGCGGGAGTTTGTCGAGGGCCCGGGGTATGTGCACGTCTCGCCCCGCACGACCGAGCTGGCGCATCAGTTGTTGCCGCGGCTCTTTGCGCTGTGCCCGCAACCCCTGGGTAGGGACGCCTCGCCGAGGCGTCCGCCGGGACGTTCCGGCGAAACCTCCCTACCGCCCAAGGCGGTGCCGCTCTCCGACCCCGATCGCGTCGTGACTCGGCTCGATGCCTTCATCAGCGCCTACGGCGCGCGGGCGACGCTCTTTGAGCTGTGGAACACCAACCCCACGATCTTCGAGTTGCTGGTGCTGCTGTTCGACCGCTCGGAATTCCTGGCGGAACTGGCCATCCGCACGCCGGACCTGGTGGATGAGCTGGTCATCAGCGGCCGCCTGCGCCAGCGGAAGTCGGCGGCGGAGACTTTAGGCGATTTGCGCCACGGCCTGGGCGACGCGGATCAGCCGTTGTGGCTACGCCGGTATCATCAGGCCGAGCTCATGCGCATCGGCCTGCGCGACATCCTGGGCCTGGCGGATTTTGAGCAGTACCTGACCGAGCTGTCGGCCCTCGCCGACGCGTGCCTGCAATACTCCCTCGAAGTCGTGATGCGCAAACACAGGCTCAAGACGCCGCCATTCGTGATCATCGGCCTGGGCAAGCTCGGGGGCGCCGAGATTGATTACGGCTCGGACCTGGATGTGGTCTTTGTGGCCGACTCCCGCGCGAAGAACCTGACGATGCTGACGCGCCCGGCGCGCGAGGTGCTGGACCTGGTGTCGGCGCGAACCGAACAAGGGATGGTCTTCCGCACCGACGCGCGCCTGCGGCCCGACGGGGACAAGGGACTGTTGGTCAACACCCTGCGCGCCTACGAGGAGTACTACCGGCAGCGCGGGCAACTCTGGGAGATTCAGTCACTGACACGCACGCGGCCTGTCGCGGGGGACCTGAAGCTGGGCGACCGCTTTCAGGCCCTGGCCGCCACGCTGACCAACTTCCGGCAGCCGGCCTTGCCCCTGGCGGCCTACGCGCCGGACTGGCAGCAAACGATTCACCAGATGCGGATGCGCATCGAGAAGGAACGCACGCCGCCCGGCAAGGACGACCTCGCCATCAAGACCGGCCAGGGCGGCCTGATGGACGCCGAATTCATCGCACAAATGCTCTGCCTGGCCCAAGGCTGGCAGGAGGCGAATACATTGCGGGCGCTGGAGCGCGGACGCGCCGCCGGCGCGCTGCCCGAGGCGGACAAACTCATCTCGAATTACCGCCAGCTTCGCCGCGTCGAGGGCATCCTCCGGCGCTGGAGCTACGAGGGAGAAACGGTCCTGCCCGATGATCCCGCGCCGTATTACCGGGTGTCGGTCCGGTGCGGCTTTGCCACGCCCGAGGCCTTTCGTCAGGCGCTGGCCGAGTGGCGCCGCGCGATCCGGGAGGTGTATTTCAAGGTCTTCCAAGGGTGCTAACATTAGCGCGCCGGCGTCGTGGGCTGCGCCAGCCTTGGTGCTTGCCTCAACGGGCGTGCAGCACCCAAAGCGCCAGGGCACATCGGCCTGGGTGGGCGGATTGGACACGGCCCAGACCAGATGTTCTCTCAACTCTCAACTCTCAACCCTTAGCTAATTGGTGAACTGGCCGCGCATTTCGCCCGAGACCATCGGTGAGTGATCGGCCGGCAAGCTGGGATCGAGGATCGGGGTGGACATAAGCAAGCTTTGGTTTGTTTTCCGTCGCCCCTGTTCTACGCCCGCCTGATAGCCGGCACAAGCCGAGAATCGGCCCGCGCCCGCACCATCTCAACGCTCGGCCTGAGTGGCGCGGGGCCAAGGGCGCGAGAATGCAAACTGAACGCGCCATCCCGCGTCCACTCCAAGCCGCTCGTTAGGGCAGACTCTCATTGTCACTTCATCTTCGTCGTCAGGAACACATATAGCAGCCAACTATCGTACAGCGCAATTACTGCAAACCCAAAGTCCCAGGCAGCCTGCTTGCGTCGTCGGCGCACCCATTCAAGAACCCCAGCCACGGTTAACAGTAAAGCAGCAATCGAACAACAGATCGCCACCGGAGCCTCATAGCGCTTCATTAGCTCATGTACGTGGCTCGAGAACAGTAGGCCGGGTGCCTCTAGTGCATTCCTGTACAACTCAAGCGCAGGCACTGCGAAAAGCACTCCAATCTTCAGAGCAAGAAGCGGCCACTCAAACCACCGCCGATCCGGTCTTGTCCAAGTGAGCATAGCCCTAACGATCAGCTCCCCGATGGCGGCCCCTCCGCGACTCCCGAATCGCCAGGCCGCGCAGCGGGGCCGCCATTCGGTGCAGCGCCTAGGGTTGGGCGACCTTGCTCAGAACGTAACCTCGAACCTCTCTGGAAAACAATAACCACAACAGCAGACCGCTGATCACAAACTGACAAACGCCGATGACATCAAAAGCGATTTCGCGTCCGTGAGCAGCAAGACCGCCCTCAATCACGACGCGAACAATCCGCATGGTGTGACCCAGTGCTCCCCACATGTGCAGAACAGTGAGAACCAGAAGCGCCCACCACCCCCAGCGACGTCGGTCCTGAACCGAGAATGAAAAGAACCAGAACAGGAGGAACTGAACAATGCCCGACAGGACTGCTCTGCCCCATGTAACGTGACCGGCGAAAGCGGACGCACAGAACCGGAGAAGAAGAACGAAGCCAAGCAAAGCGCCGAAGGCTACAACGCGCCTCACTCGAATTGGCGCGCTCTTAAATTCTGCCATCTTTGCCGCGACTTCTGGTGATGTGGAGGACATGCGATGTAGTGGCCGAACAAGTGATTATACAGGTCTGGATATCCACCCATTTTGGGGTGTTATCCGAACAGCCCCCCGTCGCGGATGAAACCATTCCCTTCATCGGGGGCACTTTTTACCCGACGACAGGTCTCTGTAAAGGGAATTCGAGCGCTCTTTGGCTGGCTGGGGTCGCGAGGGCTGCCCCAAGAAGGCGGAGAGCAGCTAGGACCGTGGAAAGGGGTCAACCAGAGTTTCTCAGCCGCTTCGGCTGGGCCGGGCGGGAGCGGTTTTCGGCGGGGTTCCAGTTCGGGGGGCGGGGAAGGGCAAACAACGGCCAAAACGGGCGTTTTTGGAGAAAATGCGCCGCTTTTAGGGGTTTTGCGGACTTGCGAACGGCGTTTCCAGTCGAAACGGCATTCCGGAAACAGCGTTTCCCAGTCGGCAAACGGGGTTTCCGAGCCTGCCAACGGCGTCGGCAGAGCTACCGGCGGCGTTTGCAGGTCTGCCAACGGGCTTTCCCAGTCGGGAGTCGGCATTTGCGGGTCTGCCGATGGCGCTTGCAGGCCGGCCATCGGGAGGCGCCAGCGGGCGGACGCGGTTCGAAAAACGTTGAAGATGGTGTTTGCCGGGTCCGGGCCGGATTGTCAATGCCTACAACGCCTCCCTGGATGCGACCGCCACGGCGCTTGGCCAACCGGAACGCGGCGGTGGAGGCGTTGCGGACGGCGCTGACGCAGTTGATGGCTTACGTCGAGAGCCTGGCGGTCACCGAGGCCAATGTGCACAGCGCCGGCATGACGCCGCGCCAGGCCGCCCCCCCCTCCGCTCTCGCTTGTTCGTAGCTATCTCTCGTCTCCATAACCATTTAGCACTGCGCCAATTGACCAGAGTCTCCCACCCGCCACCCGGAGTATATCCATAGTACCCCCGCAGTACAGTCTCCGTTATACGTCAGTAGTACCTCCGTATAGCATACTGAGTACGATTGAGGAGTACTGACTGAGGGTACTACGGAGGTGCTATGGATGCTCTGTGGGGCGGGTGTGGGCTGTCGTTACCAAGGAAAACGGGCTGGCCTGGGGGCATTCGCGAGTGGGGGACGCCTCGGCGAGGCGTCCCTCGACGAGAGGACGGCCAGGAGGCATCTTGCCCGGTGGGACTGCCCAGCCAAAGCTGGCACAGTCCAAAACCTGGCGGCCTTGAGCGACGCCAATTCTACATCCGGCCGCGCTGACGGTTGGCTTCGTAGAGGAAGACCGCGGCCGCGCTGCCGACGTTGAGCGAGTCCACCGCCTCGGGCATGGGGATGGCCGCGGCTTCATCGCAGGCCGCCAGCACGGCAGGCGAGATGCCGTAGCCTTCGCTGCCGAACACAATGCAACAGTCGCTCGTTAGGCTCGCTTGCGAGAGAGTCCGGCCGGCCACATGCGGGTGGGCGGCGAGGCAGCGGATGCCCCGTGCGCGCAGGTCGCCGAGGGCCTGGGTCAGGCTGGCGGTTTCCACGACAGGCATCTGGAAAATGGCGCCCATGGAACCCCGCACCGCCCGGCGCAGGAACGGGCTGCCGCAGGTTTCGCCGACGATTAAGCCTTGGACGTCGAACGCCGCGCAGTTGCGGACCAGCGCCCCGAGGTTCTCGGCATTGGAGAGGCCGTCGGCGGCCACCAGCAGGCGCGGCGGCGGGGTGCGCGCGACGATCTCCGCCAAGGTGGGCAGTGGCGGTACTTTACCAACCGCGAGGAGGCCCTGGTACATGGAGAAACCGGTGAGCGTCTCCAGCAGCGCTTTTTCGGCCACGAAGACCTGAACCTCTTCCGTCCGCGCCCGGAGCAAGGGGTCCAATTCGCGCAGCCATTTCTCGGGGAGCAGCACGGAAAGGACGTTGAAGCGGCTTTCCAACAGCCGGCGGACGACTTTCTCGCCCTCCGCGACGAAGATGCCCTGCTGCCGGTGTTCGTGTTGCCGCCGCATCGTGCGGTACGGCTGCAGCTCCGGCAGGTCGAAAGAGCTGATCTTCTGCGGGTGAACCCTCACAGGCTCAAGGTCTGGCAGGGATGCGACTGGGAGGTCAGTTCGAGCCGCACATGGGTTGCGCCGATCGCGCGCAGGCGGTCGCCGACGACGCGGTGGGCCAGTTCCGGGCGGTTGCATTCGCGGCTTAAGTGCCCGAGGTAGAGGTGACGGAGGTCGGCGGACATGATCTGCTCGGCGGCGTCGGCGGCGGCCTCGTTCGAGAGATGACCGTGCCGGCCCAGGATGCGTTGCTTCAGGCTCCAGGGCCGGCGCGGGCAATCCTGCAGCATCTTGACGTCATGATTCGCCTCCAGCACCAGCGCATGGGCGGGACGGATTCGCTCCAGCACCAGGCGGGTGGTGTGACCTAGGTCGGTCAGGAAACCAATGTTCCCGGCACTGGTGCGGAGCAGAAAGCCCACCGGGTCCTGGGCGTCGTGCGGAACGCTGAACGTCTCGACCATGATGTCGCCCACCTCGAAACTGCCGCCAGTAGCGAAGAGCCGGCAGGGGAGCCGTGTTTGGAGCTGATACTCGACCGCCTCCTGCGTGGGCCGGTTGCAATAGACGGGAACGTGCAGCTTCTCACCCAGCCCCGGCAGGCTCTGCACATGGTCGGAGTGCTCGTGGGTGATGAGAATGCCGGTGAGGTTTTCCGGCGCCCGCCCAATGGTGGCCAGGCGCTGGCGAAGCTGGCGCAGGCTGAAACCCGCGTCAATCAGGACGCGCGTCTCGTCGGTTTCCACATAGGCACAGTTGCCGGCGGAACCGCTGCCCAGGATGGTCAGGCGTACAGGCACAGCCTACGTTACGGGCGGGGAAAAGGCGGGGCAATGCCTTAGTTGCTCTTTGGCCGAGTGGAGTGTTCCTGCAGCCAGCCGACGTCAGGGTTGTTGGGCGAAGAATACTGGTCGCCGATGTTTTCGCTATCGAACAAGCGCGGCGTGGTGCGTGGGTCGCGCCAACGGCGGATCTCGGAATGGCCGTCGGCGAAGGAGAAGCCGCCGGCCAGGTGGTGGTAAAAGCCGGGCAGATCGTAAAAGCCGTAAAGCGACGGCTGGTTGGGCCAGCCGCTCATGCGGGTGGCGAAATTGCCGATGTCAATGCTGTCGGGTCGCATGTCCAGGAAGACGAAGATCTTGGCGGGGCCGGGGTTGGCCAGTTCGGCCTGCTTGAAGTAGAGCCGGTAACCGGCGGTGTCCAGGAACTCCCGGCCATCCCAGCCGCCGAAGCCGCCGAGGTAGAGGTTCATGGACATGCTGCGGACGCGCGGCCTGCGCTCGCCCTTGATCGTGACGTAGGACTGGTCGGCGGGGCATCGCCAAATGCTCAACTGCTTCCCGCAATAAGGCCACAGCGGACTCTTGGTGATGTCATGGTCCGGATCCCAATTGGCGGGGTCCTCCGGGTTCCACCATTGGAGCCAGCCGGTGACCCAGGTCGCGGTAATCGTTGAGGGGTCGTTGGGATTGTCGCTGGCATAGAGCAGGCGATCCTGGTTGTCCTCCGAGTACATCCGCCAGGCGAGGCACAACTGGCGGTGGTTGTTCATGCACTGGATGCCCTGGGCTTTGAGTTTGGCTTTGCTGAGGGCGGGCAGCAGCAGGGCCGCGAGGATGGCGATGATCGCAATCACCACCAGCAGTTCAATGAGTGTGAAACCGCAAAGCCGAAGGCTGCGATTGTCGGACGTAGCCCCACGACTCTGCTCTGGACGCCGCATGATCGTAGCACTCTACTTTGCTGCCGACGCGTTTCAAGCAAAAAAAGAAACAAAAAGAGGATGCAATGTCGTGTGATACTCCAAAACAGAATCCTGTGTGCGAACAACACTGGCCGTTCGGGAGGGCGAGCGTCCTCGCGAGCCCTGATTCTCAGAGATTCCCGAAGATACTTGGGCTCGCGAGGACGCTCGCCCTGGGTTGGCTTTTCAAACAGGCGGGCTAAGAGAAGCCTCTGCCTGGCCGGGCAACCGCGAGAGTAGTTTCCCCGGCTCTCTTCTGGTCTCGATGGCACCACGACGCCAGGTACACGGCCAAAAACGGGACGCCGAAACCGGGACGGCGAAACGCGGTTGACAGTCTCGGAGGATCGGTGGCTGAGTTGCTGGGCTATGGAACTGCCGGAAGACAAAGGCACCTACATCCTGATCGTGGTGGTTACGCAAATGAGACGCTTGCAGATCGGCAGCCTGGGCAAGTTCGATATCATCCCAGGGTTCTATGCCTACGTGGGGAGCGCGTTCGGCGCGGGCGGGGTCCGGGCCCGAATTAGCCATCATGTGGCCTCAACCGCCGAGCCTCATTGGCATATTGACTATCTGCTGCAGGTCGCCCGCCCGCTCGAGGTTTGGTTCGCGACGGCCGGGCGCAAACTGGAGCATCACTGGGCGGAGTTCCTGGAAGCCGCGCCGCGCTTTCGCGCTCCCATTCCGAGGTTTGGGGCGTCTGATTATCACCGGAGCCGGCTAAGCCACCTGTTCTACTGCAGGCGCCGACCGTCATTCCAGTGGTTCTACGGGCAAATGATGGAAAGTTTCGAGGGAGTGAAGGTCGAGCAGCACCCGATTTCCACTCCATGAGGAGGCGGCACAGAAGGATGACGCCGACCGGCGAGGAGTGAGGGGAAACGAAATTCGGACTTTGGATTTCCTCTCGCCGCGCTGTCGTGCCGTCGCAGCGGGTCGGATGTCGAGTTTCGGGCTTCGGATTTCGGCACCGGCGGCGCCCCTTACAACTCTTTTACACATCTTTTGCCCCCGCTTGACAACTTCCGCTGGCATTGGCGCCACCTTGGTCCCATGATGTCGCCATGAAGAAGGTTGCGCTGGTGTTCGTGCTGGCGGTGTTCGTGCCCAGCCTGGTGCTTGCCTGGCTGGCGGTACGCTCGCTGCGCGACCAGCAGTTCATCCTCGAACGGCAGCAGTCGCTGCTCTACCAGGGCGTCGCCGACGCGAAGGCCAAGGAGGTGCAGGACGCCCTGGCAGAATACCAGCACGGCTTCTCGCTCCAGGTCGCCAAACTCGTTGGCAAGCGTAACCCCCGCGACATTGCCGGCTCCTTCGACGACTTGTTGCGGCGGGATTGGCCCCTGGCCCAGGTCGGCTTCGCTGTCAGCCTGGCGGGCGAGATTACGGCGCCCGCCGCGTTCGGCCGGGCTGAGGCACGAAAGTTCCTGGATGACAACGGTCGGTTCCTGGCGAACCGCGAGAGCGTGGATGTTTACTCCAACCAGAAGCAGATGCTGGCCAGCGCCAACGCCGCGAACTACATGAATGCACCGGCCCAGTCATCCTCCTGGGTGCAGCCTGATGCTCAGAATGAAGCTCTCCGCCAAAACGTGTTCAACAAATCTCAGCCGCGCAGCGTGGTCCCCCAGCAAACGGTTGGCTCGTCTCAGCGGTTCGATCCCGCCGAGCAGGCCCAGCAGCAAGTTTCGAAAGCCGCCGCCGCCCCAGCCGAGTTTCGCCAGCTCATCGGGGAGGAGAACGAGGGCGCCCTGGCCCGGTTCGTGGATAATAGGCTCAACGTGCTCTTCTGGTATCGCCCGCCCGGCGATCCGCAACGCGTCTTTGGCGCCCAACTCGCCCTGCCCCGCCTCATCGAGGGCTTGAGCGCCCGGGTGCGGGAGGTCGAGCCCGCGCTGCGTGAGGAGATTTGCGTCGCGCTGCTGGATGACACCGCCAAACCGGTCGCGCTTTCGCATCCGGGCTTTCAGGCCACCTGGAAGCGACCCTTTGTCGCCACCGAAATCGGCGAAACATTGCCCCACTGGGAGGTCGCCGTCTATCTCTTGAACCCTGCCAAACTCACCCAATCGGCCCACACACTCAAGCTGACCCTCGGCCTGCTGATCGCGGTCCTCCTGCTGGCCATCGGCATCGGAAGCTGGCTAATCGTCGCCGACCTCAACCGCCAGCTCACGCTCGCCCGCCAGAAAACGGACTTCGTCAGCAACGTCTCCCACGAGCTGAAGACGCCGCTGACTTCGATTCGCATGTTCTCGGAGTTGCTGGCCGAAGGCCGCGTGAGCGATCGTGCCAAGCAACGCACTTACCTCGGCATCATCACCGCCGAGACCGCGCGCCTGACCCGCCTGATCAACAACGTCCTCGACTTCGCCCGCATCGAGCGCGGCGAGAAGAAATACACCTTCCAGCCGTGCGACCTGGTCGCTGTGCTGCGCGAAACAGCGGACACCTATCGGCCGCACCTCGAAGCGAACGGCTTCCAGTTCAACTGCGAGCTGCCCGACACGCCGAAGCTGGTCAACGGCGACCGCGACGCGCTGGCCCAGGTCGTCGTCAACCTCCTCTCGAATGCCGAGAAGTATTCCGACAGCCGCAAGGAAATCACGCTTCGTGCCGAAGGGACCTCCCCTGCCCTGCCCCGCGTCGAAGTCACGGTCCTCGATCGTGGGCTGGGCGTGCCGCCCGGCTGCGGTGAGAAGATCTTCGAGCAGTTCTACCGCGCCCACGACTCCTTGAGCAACGGCATTCAGGGCTCGGGCCTGGGCCTGACGCTGGCCCGCCAAATCGCCCGCGCTCACGGCGGCGATGTGACTTATGAACCCCGCGACGGCGGCGGAAGCTGTTTCACTCTGAAGCTGCCGGCGATGGGCGCGCCCGGGTCTGTCGGAGCGCCAAACTCAGGGAGCCTCGGCCAAGCCGAAGCCTGAAAGTGCTGACTATGAAAACCAAGGTTCTGATCGTGGAAGACGACCCGCACATCCTCCTCGGCCTCGAGGAAGTCCTCAAGAGCGACGGCTTCGACGTCGCCGTCTGCAACCGCGGGGACCAGGCGATTGAGGCCGTCAGGAAACAACGGCCCGCGCTGGTCGTGCTCGACGTCATGCTGCCCGGCATGAGCGGCTACGACATCTGCAAGGAGCTGCGCGCTAAAAAAGTCGCCACCCCCATCCTCATGCTCACCGCCAAAAGCCAGGAACTCGACAAGGTGGTGGGACTCGATCTCGGTGCGGATGACTACGTCACCAAGCCGTTCGGCGTCCGCGAGTTGCTGGCGCGGATTCATGCTCTGCTCCGCCGCACCGCTGCGGCACCCTCTGCGGAACCCGACGCCCAGGGGTCTTTTCAAATCGGCCCGGCCACCATTGATCCTAAGACCTTCCAGTTAAAGCGCGGCAAGGCGGTCGAGGAACTCACCGCCAAGGAGGTGAAACTGCTGCAAATCTTCGCCGCCCATCCCGGCGAGGTCCTGTCGCGCGACCGCCTGCTCAACGAGGTTTGGGGCTACAACTACTACGGCACCACCCGCACCCTGGATCAGGTCATCGTCCAATTGCGCAAGAAGCTCGGCGACAATGGCGACGATCCCCAGCACCTTCTGACCGTCCACGGCGTCGGCTACAAGTTGGCCCCATAGCCCAGCTGCTTGACGAGCAAAGGCCTTGGCGCCATGCTCGCCGACATGCGCACCATGAGGATATCGCCGTTCACTCTTTGCCTGCCCATTCTTGCCGTGACAGCCTTTGCCGGGGAGCCCAACCTGGTCATCGAAAATGCCCTCGTCCACTATGCCATTTCGCCGGATGCCCGGAACGTGGCCTTTGTAGACCGCACAACGAGCACCGATTACCTCCGCGCGACTGGCCCATCGGCCTGCGCAAGAGTCCTCGTCCGGGGGCAAGAACACGCCGCCACTGCCGCGACCCTGGCGCAGGGGCGTCTGACTCTGCAGTTCGGCACCAACGGGGTCAAAGCCGTC
This sequence comes from uncultured Verrucomicrobiae bacterium, assembly GCA_963822005.1. Lineage (GTDB taxonomy): Bacteria > Verrucomicrobiota > Verrucomicrobiia > Limisphaerales > UBA8199 > PALSA-1440. Next base: position 58,385 of record CAWGGD010000015.1, read on the forward strand.
CTAAAGACCGAAGTGCACCGGTCGTTTATTACCCTCAGCGTCGAGTCGGTGACCGGGGCGGACGTTGACTCACTGACCTTCCTGAATGTCCCGCTCAAGCTCAGGGGCTCGCCGAACGAACCGTTTGGCGCCTGCGCGTTATCCCTGAACCTAATCACCCGCGTGGATGCCTTGCCGGCGCTGCAAAGCGAGCTGCGGGCGTCGTGCGAGAAGAAGTTCGGCCTAGTCGGCGCCCGCGTGGCCATCGTCGGCGCGCCCATGTCCGGGATGCTCCCGGCGCTCCAAGAGGCCCTGGCCGGCGCCAGCGAACTGCCGGTTTGCAGGGTCGCCGGCCCGTGGGCGCGCGAGGTGCCGTTCAATCACGGCTCTTACCTCTTTAACTTCGGCTCGCTCACCGAGACCAACGTCAACGATTGGATTGAGATGGTGAAGAGCCTCGGCTTCACCCAGATTGACAATCACGGCGGCGGCGGCTTCTTCCGGTTCGGCAGCATGGAACTGAACCGGAAGAAATGGCCGGACGGCTGGGAATCCTGGCGCCGCATCGTGGCGCGGCTGCACGACGTGGGTATCGGCTCCATCTTCCACACCTACGCCTTCTTCATTGACAAGGGCTCGAAATACGTGACGCCGGTGCCTGACCCGCGCCTCGATGCCTTCCGCACCTTCACGCTCGCCGAGCCGCTCACCACCAACGCCACCGAGATTGCCGTCAAGGAATCCACCGCCGGGCTCACCACCGTGACCGGCTTCTTCGAACACAATAGCGTTGTGCTGCATATCGGCGATGAGTTGGTGACCTTTGGTGGAGTCAGTCGACAGCCCCCGTGGCGATTCACCGGGGTAAAGCGCGGAGCACTCGGCACCAAGGTCGCCGCCCATGAGGCGGGCGCCAAAGCCCGCCACCTCAAGGAATGCTTCGGCCTGTTCGTCCCCGATGCGGAATCATCCCTCTTCGAGGAGATCGCGGCCAACCATGCCGACGTGGTCAACCGCTGCGGCTTTGATGGCATCTACCTCGACGCGATTGACGGCAGCTCGATCCTCCGCGGCAACGCCGAGGTCTGGTATTGGGCAGACAAGTTCGTGGTAGAGATCCAGAAGCGCCTGAAGCAGCCGGTGGGCATGGAGATGAGCGCCATGGGGCACCACTTCTGGCAATACCGCACCCGCTGGCAGGCGTGGGACTATCCGCAGCGCGGCCATCTGCGCTTTATTGACCTCCACGCGGACGGCGTCAATGGTGGGTTGCTCCTGCCGCTGCACCTGGGCTGGTGGAGCTTCCAGTCGTTCAACCCGCCGCAGATCGAACCCACCTACCAGGACGTGATCGAGAACCTCGGCGCCCGGCTCGTCGGCTGGAACGCCGGCATTTCGCTCACCGCCGGCATTGACCGCGAGACGCTGCGCAACACGCCTCTGTTCCGCCGAGCGGTGGACATCCTTCGGACCTGTGAGGATTTGCGCCACACCAATAGCCTGGATGAGGCCGCCAAGGCCAAATTGCGCGAGCCCGGCAAGCAGTTCACGCTCCTCAAGGACGCCGCCGGCAAGCCACGGTTCGTCCGCGCCCAATCCCAATCGCAAACCGTCACACCCGGCGAGCCCTGGACGCTGGAGTGGCAGGTCACCAATTCCTTCGCCCCACAGCCCGTCAGGTTGCGCATCGAAGCGTTGATGTCGGCTGCCCCGCTCTCTGACACCAACGCCGTGCTTCTGGCCGACCTCAGCCAGGCGAACGCTGCGCCCTGGAAAGCCACCAGCGCGGCGGGCGTGACCTTCAGCCTGGTGCCGGCAACGAGTCAAAGCGATCTGCGCTGCCTGGTGCTGGCCACGAACACGGGCAAGGTCGCCCGCAATGCCGCCTGGGTCCGCTTCGAAAAGCAATTCAGCCCGCTGCTCAACCTGAAGGAACGCCAGGGGCTCGGCGTCGAGATCGAAGGCGACGGCTCCGGCGCCCTGGTCGCGATCCGCCTGGAAAGCCCGCGCGCCATTGCCTACGGGGCGATCGCCGACCGTTACCTCAAGCTGGACTTCGCCGGCCGTCGCCTGGTCTCGCTGGTCGAGACCGAGTCCACCTGCTGGAGCGACTACGTCTGGAACGATGGGAAAGGCCTCTACAACGTGTATCGGGAGACGATTGACTTTGGCGCCGTTGAGTCCGTCAGTGTCTGGCTCCAGAATCTCCCTCCCGGGCGAGAAACCAAATGTCGCCTCGGCCCAGTCCGCGCCCTGCCGCTGCGCCTCGGTCGCGTGAAGAATCCAAAGATCAGCCTGGGGGGGAAGACCATCGAGTTCCCAGTCGAGCTGGCCTCGGGAGGCTGGATCGAATGTAACGGCCGGGACGACTGCGCAGCCTACGGCCCCCGCGGCGAATCCCTCGGTAAAGTAACCCCGCGTGGAGACTGGCCTCTGCTCGACACGGGCATTGTTAAGATGCAGTTTTCCTGCGAGGCCAGCAATGCTCCCACGGCGCGCGCGCGCGTCACTGTCTTCAGCCGGGGCCGGGAACTTTGATTCAGGAAGCTGGTACCCCCACCCTGAATTGAACAGGGATCAACGGTTTAGGAAACCGCCGCTCTATCCATTTGAGCTATGGGGGCAGCCACGTCACCGAGCATAAAGGCAACCGAGACCGGGCGCAAATGGTCTTTCGTCAGGTCGCAACGGGGAATTGCGCGAAGTGGCGGCTCCAGCCGATGGGATAAGTGAATCTTTCGAAACCCCAGTTCCCATGTATGTTACTAATACTTGATTTCGGAGGCTTGCTCCTGTTGGACAATTCCCGCGACTGGTGCGATCTGTCATCAGGTCCCGGTGCAGTCTTTCAGTGCGCCCGCAGGTGCTGATCCGCCTCTTCTTGATGCGGCCTGTGCTTGCGCGGCTCCCCTGCTCTGCTTGCCCGAAGCAAGTTCGGCAACTGAGCAATAGGCTCTAAGCGGGCGGTGCTCACGACACCGTTCAGAGCTGCTTCCGATGTAGCGGGTCGGAAGCGACCTCAGGGGCGGCCTGCCGAGAGTCTCTCCGGACCTGCAAGCAGTAAATCATGGTAGTAGCGCATACGTCTGATAGAAATGGCAAGATTGACAATATTCTCCGGCCGATCCCCAGTGGGCATCGGTGGGGAAAACTGTTTATCCTGATAGGCTTAATCGCCACGCTTCGCGCAGGCTCCGTGACCGATGCGGTCGCGAGCGCCCCGGTGGAGCCGGCATTCCAACCCGCTTCCCAGAGTGCCGGTGCCGTGGTGCTGGTTAATTCCCAGAGCGCCCGCTACCTGGACTTCCAGCATTTCATCCAACCGTACCTGGATAATTTCGGCTTTCCTTACACCGTGTTGGACCTCACCACCAATGTCCCCGACCCGAGCATCAGCAACTGCGCGGTGATCATCATCGGTCACAGCCAGTTGGACACCAACCGCACATATCTGAGCCCCACGGTTCAGTCGAACCTCTCTTTGGCGGTCTTCAACGGAGCCGGGTTGGTGAATTTCGACAACGACCTGTCTTCGGGGAGCAGCCCGCGCTACCAGTTTGTGCAGAACATATTCGGCTTCGGCTACGGGTCGGCCACCTCAGCCTCCACCGTGAGTCTGCCGCCGACGGAAGCCTCGTCGCAGATGCATTACATCACGGCGGCACATGCAGCAAACGATGCCATTGCCTTGCGGGCGAGTATGACCCTGGCGAGGGTTACGTATGGGGCCAACGTTAAGGCGGTGGCGACCAGCGGCGGCTCGCCGTTCGTCGCCGTCACCAGCTATGGCCAGGGACGCGCAGTGCAATGGACCAGTTACGGCTGGATGCCTACCACGGTCCTCGGGCCGCTGGAGGGGTTGGACGACTTGGTCTGGCGCGGGGTGGTGTGGGCGGCGCGCAAGCCGTTCGTGATGCGAGGTTTGCCCAATTTGGTGGTGCTCCGGATGGACGATGCTTCCGGGCCGTTTTGGTGGGTGCACGTCGCCAACCAGATGGGCTTCAAGCCGTGGATTGGCTTCTTCCTCAGCAGCATTGATGATACGGAGGCGGCCGATCTATCGAGCCTGGTCACCAGCGGCCGAGCGACGGCCTCCGTCCATTCCTTTGATTGCTGCAGCAGCTTCTTCTACTTCAATCACTCCGCCGGAACCGCCTATTCGGACAGCGTGATGAGCAACAATTTTGCGACGGCGACCCAGTGGCATACCAGTCACAACGTACCCATCTCCAAGGTGGTCGGACCGCATTATTCAGAGATAGGGCCCAACGCCTTCCCCGGCTTGGCGGCCTGGGGCGTGGAGTTTGTCCCGATTGAAATCGTGCCCGGGACGGTGGAGTATGCTTCGCCGGGTGCGCCGTGGTTGATCGGCGGTCCTTACCGGCTTTACGAAACCCCGCAGCCCGGCCAAGTCAACTGGCCCCTGTGGTATGCGGATTTCCTGAGTGTGCCCGGCCACCCGGAATTAAACGGGCGGTTCTTTAACTGCTACGTCGAGGTGCGGGATGATTCTTCCTGTAACGAATGGTGTCCGGCCAACAACGACGTGGCGGGCAGCATCGGGCGGGGCACCCGCCAGGTGAAGCGGGCGCTGGACAGCATGGCAATGGGCCAGCTTTACACTCATGAATGGTACCTCATTCCCATTCCGCAATCGTCGAATCAGACGCCGATCAGCAGCAACAATTGGAGCGCGATCCTGCAAGGCATTACCAACAATCTCGGTCCCTACACCCCCAACTACGTGACCATGGACTACGCCTGCCAGTACGTGCGGGCCATGCGCACGTCCCGGCTCCTGACCAGCGCCTACGATCCGGTCGCAGGGCAGACCACGGTTACCCTGTCGGGGAACGCAGATCTGGACACCTCGGTTTATGTCTTTGTCGGCACCGACAATGCTATTAGTTCGAGCTTCGGCGCCGTGCCGGCGTTCTCGGGTTCCGTGACGGCAATCGTGGGAGGGCTGGCACCGCGACCGGTCTCGCCCAGCATCATCACCGAGCCGGCAAGCCTCATCACCAACGCCGGCGCGCGTGTAGTCCTCACTGTTGACGCCACGGGGACCACGCCATTGGGCTACCAATGGACACGCAACCTGGCTCCCCTTGCCAACGGGGGCAATATCGCCGGCGTCACGACTCCCACGCTGACGTTATCCGGTGTCGCCGGCACGAATGCGGGGGACTACAGTGTCGTGATCACGAACGTAGTTGGCGGCACGACCAGCGCCGTGGCCACCTTGACGGTGGTGCTCCCGCCGCAATTCGTGGGTGCCACGCTCTTGCCCAACCGTACTCCCCTTCTTTCCCTCCGTGCTGTTTCCAATGCCACCTACCGGCTCGATGCCTCCACCAATCTGGTGAACTGGACGACCTTGACGAATGTCGCCAATCCAACCGGAACCTTCCAGTTCACCGATCCGAATGCTACCAACTTCGCGCTCCGGTTCTACCGGGCGGTCTGGATCCCGTAAGGCTCTGCCCGGCCTGCGGCGTGCCGGAGTGCAGGAGTCCGGCCACACTGCGCAGTTGTCCCTGGCCCGAGGACATGGGATGCTGGGCGACACACAATGCCAGTGAAAGTCAAGATTTGCGGCATCACGAACCTTGCCGACGGGATGGCCGCAGCCGAGGCGGGCGCCGACGCGCTGGGGTTCGTGTTCTATGATCCAAGTCCCCGCCGCATTACCGTCGAGGCGGCCGCTGGCCTTGTTCGGCAACTGCCACCGTTCGTGATGAAAGTCGGCGTTTTCGTTGACGCCCCGGAGGACACTGTGGTTCGCGCGATCCGGGAGTGCGACCTCAACCTGCTGCAATTCCATGGCGATGAACCCCCGGAGTATTGCCTGCAGTTCGGCTTGATGAGCATGAAAGCGTTTCGGATTCACGACACCGCTTCCATGCAGCCGCTGCGCAACTACCCCACCGACGCCTGGCTGCTCGATACCTACGCGCCCGGCAAACCGGGCGGCACCGGTGAGACGTTCAATTGGGACCTCGCCCTCGAAGCGCAGAGTTGGGGCCGTCCGATCTTTCTGGCGGGCGGCCTGACTCCTGAGAACGTCGCCGAAGCGGTGCGACGCGCCCGGCCCTACGGCGTGGATGTGTCCAGCGGAGTCGAGGCTGCGCCCGGCAGGAAGGATCACGCCAAGGTCAGAGCCTTCATTCAGGCCGCCAAGTCGGTTGAAGGGTAGGCTTCTTCCGCTTTCTTGCCCACGCTCAGCCAACAAATGGTTAGCAAGGGCAACAGGCGTGTTGTTGCAGCCGGGGGCTTGCGGTGTCATGATGCTTACCCTTTTTAACAGTGCCGCAGCCATGAAGAAGAACGACGGATCCCTCACCGATGCCCAGCTCCGGGCGGAACTGAACCGGTGCGAATATTGCGAGGAGAAACCCTGCAAGGACGCCTGCCCGGCCGATTGCTCGCCCGCGGACTTCATCATGGCGGCCAGGGTCGGTGGGAAATCTGACTACCGCCGCGCCGGCGCGCTGATCATGGGCTCGAACCCGCTCGGCTGGGTCTGCGGCGTGGTCTGCCCGGATTACTTCTGCATGAAGGCGTGCTCGCGCCGCACCTTTGACCAGGCCATCAACATCCCCGCCGTCCAGGCCAGCGTGATGAAGCGGGCCTACGAAGCCGGGCTTGGGAGCTTCAAGGCGCCGAAGTGCGAACGGCAAGAGGGTCGCGGTCATCGGCGCCGGCCCGGCAGGGCTGGGAGCGGCCGGCGTGCTCGCCCAGCGAGGCTACAAGGTCACGGTGTACGAGCAGCGCAAGCGGCTGGGCGGCATGATGAACCTCATCCCGGATTTCCGGCTGGACAAGAAAGTCGTCCCGCAGGGACATCGAGTTCTTCAAGGGCCTCGGCGCGATAGATTTCCAGACGGGCAAGGCCGTGGCCGACCCGGAAGCGCTGCTGGCGACGCACGAGGCGGTGATCGTGTGCGCGGGGCTGGAGGAGCCGATGCGCCTGAACATCCCCGGCGAGGAATACGCGCTTTCCTGGCAGGAGTATCTGGAAAACCAGAAGCGAGATCGCAGTCACGGGCAAGAAAGTGGCCGTCCTGGGCGGCGGCGCGGTGGCGGCTGACTGCGCCACCACCGCCAAGCGGCGCGGGGCTGCGTCGGTGGAGCTGGTTTACCGCCGCCGGCAGCAGGACATGCCGCTGACGGCTTACGAACGGGACATGCTGCTGGAGTACGGCGATCGAGATCGCCAGTTGCTCCAAGCCGCTCGAAGTCACCCACAAGGGCAAGAAGGTCACCGGCCTGCGCATCGCCCGGATGATGCTCCCGCAAGGCAAAGCGCCCCGACCGCGAGAACTTCGTCGTCAACCAGAAGGAGTCGCCGGTCTTCCGCGAGTTCGACCTGGTTATTTCCGCCATTGGCAGCCGGCCCCGAATGCCGATCAAGAAAGCCAAAGGGATCTTCTACGCCGGTGACATGGTCCTGGGCTCGGCGACGGTCGTCGAGGCGGTGGCCACCGGGAAGAACGCCGCGCTGGAGGCCGACGCCTATATCCGCGGCGAGAAGCCGCCGCGCTTCAAGAACCGCGCCAAGAGCCACGCCGTCCTGGCGGGCATGGACTTGTGTCCCGGTGCCGCTCGACGCGGAGTTCTTCGGGCGCAAGATCCGCTCGCCGTTCCTGCTCTCGGCGGCGCCGCACACCGACGGCTATGCCCAGATGCGCAAGGCCTACGAGCGCGGCTGGTCGGGCGGCGTGATGAAGACCGCCTTCGACAACGTGCCGATCCACATCCCGTCCGAATACATGTCGGTGATCGGCCCTTCGACCTACGGCAATTGCGACAATGTTTCCGGCCATCCCCTGGACCGCGTGTGCGGGGAGGTGGAGCGGTTGATCAAGGAATTCCCGGACCGGCTGACGCTCGCCTCGACCGGCGGGCCGGTCACCGGGCGGGACGAGGCCGACAAGGCCGTCTGGCAATCGAACACGCGGAAGCTCGAGAGCGCCGGCGCGATGGGCGTCGAATACAGCCTCTCCTGCCCGCAAGGCGGCGACGGCACGGAGGGCGACATCGTTTCCCAGAATGCGGAGCTGGCGGCCAAGATCATTGATTGGGTCATGGAGGCCAGCTCCGAGGACAACCCGAAGCTGTTCAAGCTCACCGCCGCGGTCACCTCCATCCAGCCGATCATCAAGCGCGATCCAGCAGGTCTTCGCGAAGTATCCCAACAAGCAGGGCGGCGTCACGCTGGCGAACAGTTTCCCCTCGCTGGTCCTGCGCAAGGCGGAGAACCGGCGCTGGGAGGAGGGCGTCGTCGTCGGCATGTCCGGCGAAGGCGTGCTGCCGATCAGCAACCTGACGCTGGCCAAGGTCTCCGGCATGGGCATCGCCGTGTCCGGCAACGGCGGGCCGATGAATTACAAGGCCGCCGCCAACTTCCTGGCCTGGGCGCCCAGACCGTCCAGTTCTGCACCATCGTGATGAAATACGGGCTGGGCATCGTGGACGAGCTGCATTCCGGCCTGAGCTTCCTGATGGAAGAGCGCGGGTTCAAGTCGGTGAAGGAACTGATCGGCTCGGCGCTGCCCAATCCGATCACGGATTTCATGGCGCTCTCGGCCACCAAGAAGCTGCCGCAGGTCGACGGCCGAGCTGTGCGAGCACTGCGGCAACTGCACGCGCTGCCCGTACCAGGCCATCACGCTGAACGGGAAGAAGGTGCCGACGCTTTGACCCGGCGCTCTGCATCGGCTGTTCGCTCTGCGCGCAGAAGTGTTTCGCCGGCGCCATCTCCATGCGCCCGCGCACCGCCCGCGAGCTGGCCGCGCTCAAGCACTAGCCCATGTAACCTTGTAACCCTTGTAACGATGTAACTCGTAATGGCCCTGCTCATCGAAAACGGCACGGTGCTGACCGGCGGCAAGAAACCCGCTGTCCTGCCCAACCATTCCGTCCTCATCGAGGACGGCTGCATCACGAGGGTCGCCCCCAAGAACCGGCTCAAGGCGCCCGCCGCGCAAGCGCATTGACGCCTCGCGCAAAGTCGTGGCCCCCGGCTTCATCAATGCCCACACGCATTTCTACAGCACCTTCGCGCGCGGCCTCACCAAGACCAGGCCGGCCGGCAACTTCGTCGAGGTGCTCAAGAACCTCTGGTGGCGGCTCGACTCGGCCCTGACGACCGAGGATTGCTACTACAGCGCGCTGATCGCCCTGCTGGATGCGATCCGGCACGGCACGACGACGCTCATAGATCACCACGCCAGCCCCCACGCGGTCCGTGGTTCCCTGCACGCCATCGAGAAGGCCGTCAGGCAAACCGGCCTGCGCGCCTGCCTCTGCTACGAACTCTCCGACCGCGACGGCGCGCGCATCGCCAGGGAGGGCCTGGAGGAGAACGTCTCCTTCATCCGCCACTGTCAGCGCAGCAGCCTCCTCAAGGTAGGGCGCGCTGTCGCCAGCGCGCCGGGGCAGATCGCTACGACCGGTAAGTTCGAGACCGTTTCGCCCGCTCGCGGCGCGCTAGGGACAGCGCGCCCTACCATCGTCACCCTCGCCACTCTCGACCCTCACACTCTCCGCCCTCTTCGGCCTCCACGCCGCCTTCACGCTTAAGGACGCCACCCTGGAGAAGGCCGCGGCTTTGGGCCACGAGCTGGGCACCGGCTTCCACATCCACGTCGCCGAAGCGCAGAGCGACCAGGAGCACTCCCGGCAGAAGCACCGCCTGCGGGTGGTGGAGCGGTTGAACAAGTTCGGCATCCTGGGGCCGCGGAGCATCGCCGCGCATTGTGTCCATGTGAACCGCCGGGAAATGGACCTGCTGGCCGAGACGCAGACCGCTGTCGTCCACAATCCGCAGTCCAACCTGAACAATGCCGTCGGCATCGCGGACGTCGTCGCGCTGGTCAAGCGGAACGTGCTGGTCGGCCTGGGCACCGACGCGATGACGACCAACATGCTCGAGGAGCTGCGCGTCGCCCTCTGGGCCCAGCATCTGCGCGCCCAGAATCCCTCGGTGGGATTCGGCGAAGTCGTGACTGCGCTCTTCTTCAACAATCCCAAGATCGCCGGGCAGATGCCTTCGGCCTTCCCCTGGGCGAACTGCGCGAAGGGTGCGTCGGGGACGTGGTGCTCATTGACTACGACCCGCCCACGCCGCTGGACGACGGCAACAGCTTCGGCCACATGGTCTTCGGCATGTCCCAGGCCGCCGTGGACACGACCATCGTCGGCGGACGCGTGTTGATGCAGAACAAACGCCTGACCCTCGACCTCGACGAGCCGCGCATCAACGCCCGCGCCCGCGAACTGGCCGCCAAGCTATGGAAGACGACTTTAACCAATGAACACTACCTACCAAGCCATTCAGAAACGCGCCAAGGCGCTCGAGAAGGAAACCGTCCGCTTCCTCGCGGACCTGGTCCGCACCCCGTCCTTTTCCTCGAAGGAGGAGAAGGTCATCGCAGGTCATCAAGAAGGAGATGAAGAAGGTCGGCTTCGACGACGTCCGCATTGACGGCCTGGGCAACATCATCGGCCGCATCGGCAAGGGCCCGCGCGTGATCGCCTTCGACGCCCACATTGACACCGTCTATCCCGGCGACCGCGACCAGTGGAGCTTCGACCCGTTCAAGCCGCAGGATCAAGGACGGCAAGATCTGGGGCCGCGGCACGGTGGACCAGAAGGGCGGCATGGCCGCGATGGTCTATGCGGCGCAAGATCATCAAGGAACTGGGGCTGAACGACCAGTTCACCATCTACTTCACCGGCACCGTGATGGAGGAGGACTGCGACGGCCTCTGCTGGCAATACCTGCTCAAGGAAGAGAAGCTCAAGCCGGAGTTCGTCGTCATCACCGAGCCGACCAACCTGAACATCTATCGCGGCCACCGCGGCCGGATGGAGATTCGCGTCGAGGTCAAAGGGCGGAGCTGCCACGGCTCGGCGCCCGAGCGCGGCGACAACGCCATCTACAAGATCGCCCGCATCGCGCTGGAGATTGAGAAGCTCAACGAGCGCCTGCGCAACGATCCGTTCCTCGGCAAGGGCACGGTCACGGTCACCGAGGTGCGCTCCTCCTCGCCGTCGCTCTGCGCCGTGGCGGACGGGGCCGGCATTCATCTGGACCGCCGGCTCACCGCCGGCGAGACCAAGGCCAGCGCCCTGGCCGAGGTGCGCGACGCGGCGAAGCGGGCCGGCTACCCTGACGCCAAGGTCTTCGTGCTCAACTACGCCGAGGCGGCTTACACCGGCAAGGTGTATCCCACGGAGAAATATTACCCGACCTGGGTGCTGGAGCCGAAGTCGCCCTACCTGAAAGACGCCGTGGCCGCCTACAAGGGCGTCCTGGGCAAGGCCCCGCTGGTGGACAAGTGGACCTTCAGCACGAACGCCATCGCCATCGCCGGCATGAAGGGCATCCCGTGCCTCGGCCTCGGCCCCGGCAACGAAGTCTATGCCCACGCCCCGAACGAGGCCTGCCCGGTCCAGCACCTCAGCGCCGCCGCCGCGTTCTACGCCGCACTGGTGGCGCGGCTGAACGGAAAGGCATGATCCCGTTCCTCTACCACTGCACCACTTGCGGCAAGACGTACCAGCGGGACGAAGTCCGCTACCTCTGCCCTGCCTGCGCCAAGGATTACCGGCCCGGCATCCCGCTGCTCGGCGTGCTCTCCGTCCAGTTCGACTACGCGCGCCATCAGGCGGCGCTTCCGCAAGCAGCGCCCGGACTGGAGCCTCTTCTCCGCCGTCGAGCCGAAGCACTACCCGCCCTACGCCGTCGGCAACACGCCCTTCTTCCCGGCTGCCCGCGCTGGGCAAAGCGCTCGGCTTCGATAACGTCTGGCTCAAGAACGACGGCCTCAACCCCAGCGCCTCGCTCAAAGACCGCGCCTCCTTCCTCGTCGTCGCCGAGGCCAACCGCCTGAAGGAGCCCACTATCGTCACCGCCTCGACCGGCAATGCCGCCAGCGCCCTCGCCGCCGTCTGCGCCGCCGCGGGCAAGCAGGCGATCATCTTCGTCCCGGAAAACGCGCCCAAGGCCAAGCTCGTGCAGATGGTGCTCTACGGCGCCCGCGTCATTCCCGTGCGCGGCACCTACGATGACGCCTTCCGGCTCTCGCTCGAATACACCGCGCGCAAGGGCGGCCTCAACCGCAACACCGCCTATCATCCCCTGACCATCGAGGGGAAGAAGACCGTCGGGCTGGAGATCTACCAGCAGAACAAGTTCAAGGCGCCGGATGTGATCCTCGTGCCGGTCGGCGACGGCGTGATCATCAGCGGCGTCTACAAGGCCTTCTACGACCTGAAAGCCGCCGGGCTTGATCGCCAGACTGCCGCGCCTCGTCTGCGTCCAGGCCGAGCGTTCCGCCGCCATCCACCATTACCTCCGCACCGGCAAGTATCGGAACGCCCGCCGCCCCGCCACGATCGCCGACTCGATTTCCGTTTCGATCCCCTCGAACGCGCACATGGCCCGCCAGGCAGTGCTCGAAAGCCGAGGATTCTCCATCACCGTGTCGGACAAGGAGATTCTCGCGCGGGCAGCGGACCCTGGCCGAGAAGACCGGCGTGTTCGCGGAGCCGGCGGCGGCTGCGACCGTGGCGGCGCTGCGGAAGCTGCAAGGCTCGGACCTGCTCGACCGCAAAGAGCAGATCGTGCTCCTCATCACCGGCCACGGCCTCAAGGACGTTGACGCGGCGATGAGCACCATCCGCATCCCCGCCTCGATCAAGCCAACCCTGGAAGCGCTGGACGCCGCACCTGCCCGCTCCTCATAATCATCCCGAGAATCACTTATGAAACGACAAACCGAACCGACATCCTTGGCCCGCCCTGCTCGGTCTGGCAGGCCTTCTCACCTTCACCGCGCCAGCCACTGCCGCGCCCGCGCCGAACGAGAATTGGCCGCAGTGGCGCGGCCCGCTCCAGAACGGCGTCGCGCCCGCGGCCAATCCGCCCACCACCTGGAGCGAAACCAACAACGTCAAATGGAAGGTGAAGATTCCCGGCAGCGGCCACGCCACGCCCATCATCTGGGACAACCGGATCTTCCTCCAAACCGCAATCCCCACCGGCAAGAAGGTCGAGGCCAAACCCGCCGAGGCCGCCGAGCAGCCGCCCGCCGCCCGCCCCGAGGCCACCGGTGAACCGCCTCGAGACGCCAAAGGCAGCCGGGGAGGACCGGGTGGAAGAAAGGGTCGCGGCGGCTTCGGCGGCGGCCCCAAGCCGACCGAATTCTATCAATTCGCCGTGCTGTGCCTGGACCGTCAGACGGGCAAAGTGCTCTGGCAAAAGGTCGCCCGTGAGGAGGTTCCCCACGAAGGCTATCGCCAGGGCGAGGGCACCTTCGCCTCGTCCTCGGGCCTCACCGACGGCAAACACCTTTACGCCTACTTCGGCTCCCGCGGCTTGTATTGCTACGACCTGGACGGGAAGCTCCTGTGGGAGAAGGACCTGGGCAAGATGCGCATGGCAATGAGCTTTGGCGAAGGCAGCTCCCCGGCGCTCTACAAGGACACCCTCATCGTCAACCGCGACAACGAGGACAACTCGTTCATCATTGCGTTGGATAAGAACACCGGCAAAGACGCTCTGGAAAAAGCCGCGCGAGGAGCGCACTTCCTGGTCCACGCCGCTGATCATCGAGCGCGATGGCAAGGCCCAGGCCGTCGTGAGCGCCACCGGCAAAATTCGCAGCTACGACGTGACCTCCGGCGATGTCCTCTGGGAATGCGGCGGCCTGACCCGCAACGTGATCCCCTGCCCTGTCGCCGACGCCTCCACGGTCTATTGCATGAGCGGGTTTCAAGGCAACGCCCTGTTGGCCATCCGCCTCGGCCGAACCGGCGACCTCACCGGCACCGACGCCATCGCCTGGAGCCACAACAAAAGCACCCCGTACGTCCCTTCGCCGCTGCTCTACAACGGCAAGCTTTACTTCTTCGCCGGCAACAACGGCGTGCTCACCTGCCTGGACACCAAGGCCGGCGAGCCGCTTTTCGACGCGCAGAAGCTGGAGGACCTGTCCGGCGTCTATGCCTCGCCCCTCGGCGCCGCCGGCCGTGTGTATCTCGCGGGCCGAAATGGCGTCACCGTCGTGCTCAAGCAGTCCGACAAGCTCGAGGTGCTGGCTACCAACCGGCTCGACGACAAGTTCGACGCCTCACCCGCCGCCGTCGGCAAAGACCTGTTCCTGCGCGGCCGCGAGTTCCTGTATTGCCTTTCCGAGAAGTAAGCAGCCCTATCAGGTAGGGCTCGCAGTCCCCTGCGAGCCGGGGTTCCGCAGGGAAGTAAGCGCAGCCCGCGTGGCCGGGCTTTCGTAATCAGCTGGCCCTCGGCGAACGCCGCGGCGAGCCGTCAGTAAAGTCCGGCGCGTAGTCGAGCGGACCGGCGTCGGGATCGTAGCCCCGGAAGCTGCCGCCCACGCCTAAACCGTTCCGTCGTTCAACGCCGACGGCCTCCGCCCCCGAACCCCGGACGATTCATTTGGAAGCTTTGCTGCCGCTGAGCGCCCATTTGACGGGCATTGAACTGGTTGTTCAATTCCTGGAACTGTTGTTGGTTGGCGGCGGAAGGTTGCGGCTTGCTCCATTGGCTCTGGACACCCACGTCCCACCGGGTCCCGGAACCGCCCGCGCCGGGGGCATTCTTGCCGGTCGGTGGCTTGACGATCTGCTCCCAACCGCCTTGGCCGTCCGGGCGGTAGTAATTCCCATCTTTCCCGACGACGACATGGTCATTGACCTTGATGAAACCGGCGTCATCACCTTTCGCACCGCTGATGTGCGTGACCTCGCCGGATTTGGGATTGTAGATCGTCCCGCGACCGGCGGTCCCCTGCTTACCGGTGGAGTCATTGCCCCACGTTACTTTGCGGCCCGCGCCCGCCGCGCCCGTCTGTTCGTTGTAAAATGCTCCCCGGGCGCCATAAGCGTAGTTGCCCGTATAGACATTATGCACTGCGCCGCGCTGACCGACCACGCGCGTGCCGGTAGTCGAGTTGTACGCGCGGCCATACGAGGTCGCCCACTGATTGCCCGTCCAGGCATTGTAGCCCGCCGCGGCGCGGCTCACACCGGTCCACGGACCATACTGATGATAAATGTAACCGGAAGTGCCGGCCCAACCATACGGCCCCCAAACCGTGATCCCGCCGTAGGCGTTGTAGTAATACCCGTAGCACGGATACCAATAAGGTCCCCAATACGGCACGGGCGGACACGCGCACCACCAGTACCAGTCGTCCTCGTCCTCCCAGACCACCGCGAAGCCATACGCCCAGCCCACCCAAGGCGTCCAGCACGGGCTGCACCCATAACCGTAGGTCACCGGGTAGGCCACGTAGATGGTTGTGCCGACGTAAGGCGGATAGACATAGCCGGTGCCATACACGACCGTGCCGTCCGGCCCGACCACGGTCCCGTTATAGCCGGGCGTGGTGCCAACCCACACATGCGCCGCATCGTAACGGTAGATTCGCACATACACCACGTAGTGCACCGGCGAACTGGGAGGAATGGAATACATCACTGCGGGCACATTCGTCGCTACCACCCATGGCCCGGTGGCTGCCGGGGCAACGAACCACACGCCATTCTGGCACGCGTACCAGGTCCCGGTGTCCACCCTGATCACCGGTGTCTGGCAATTCCTCACATAATACAGCGGGGTGCCGTCAATCGGTTCCGGTCGTGGCGCCCCGTCGTACTGCGGCGGCGGGTCCATCCTCCCCCTGCTTCGATCCACCTTCACTGTGCTCGGTATGCCGTTGGCGATGGCTGCTTCCTCCGCCTGGCGAGTGCCGGGCACCGCCGCCTTCACGTTCTCCTGCGGGCTGTGGTCCGGGATATTCGCAAAATCCTTCGGCAAGGCTGCGCCGGGGACAAACTCCCACGGCCCATCAAAAGACCCGGCGCGGAACCAGCGTCCGGAGATTAGCACATAAGTCTCCTGCCCCGTCAGCTTCCTGAAGACGTGGGACACGGTATTAGTGACGTACAGCAACTGCGTCCCCAGTATCGGCGCCCACTGGGGCTCTCCCTGGATGACGATTAGCTCCGTCGGCACGGACTTTACGTAGAGCGTGGGCACCGGCGTGGACTTGAGTGTTGGCTTCTGCTTGGTCTGGGGATTCTCCCGCCCCGCCAGCAGGTCTACTTGCTTATCCTTGACCGCCTGGGCCTCGGCCGTCTTGATATCTGGCGGGAGTCTGGATGCCGTTGTCCATGGCCCGTCTAGCCCGGCGGCTTGCACGTAGCCGTCGAAAAGGTGCAGGAAATGTTGCCCCGACTTGTCGCGCAGGATCAGGGCGCGCGTGTTGAACACCCGCTCCAGGTCCGTGTTCGCCACCGGACGGTACACCGGCGGGCCGTCCACGGGCACCACCAGGGCCGGTCGGGTCGAGAAGATGATCGCGGGCGGACTGTTCTGCAGTGGTTGTGACGCCGCCCGCTGGCGGGCCTCCAGAATCGCCAAGCCGGCTTCCAGGCGGTCGAGTGAAATGCTCTTCACCTCCTTGGGAAGCAGAGAACGCAGCGTCGCCACATACGCCTCGCCCTGCGGTCCCGCCGACGGGAAATTGCCCTCGGTGATTTCCGGCTGTTCCAGAAAAACGGTGCGCGCGGCACGGTCCACGCGCGTTTTCGCCGTGATCTGGATCGTGCCAAACGTCGCCTGCCGCTCCCCTTTCGGCCGAACGGCGACGGCACACACCGCCTTGATCGTGGCGTAATCCCACGATTCCAGTTGCGGCTGATACACCGTGTTTGTCACGCCGTCGCGGGAAACCACACGCGGCCATTCCATCTGCACTTCCTGGGCGCCGTGGATTATCGTGCCGGCGCTGAGGCACGCGATGAGGCCAAACAGTCCTTTAACCGTAGTTGCGAGGCGGCGATGCGATTTCATGAGATGTTCCTTTGGTTGCAGGTTTCACTTTCTGTATGGAGTTCATAGCCGAAAAGCCATCCGAAAGGAGGCTGCTCGCGTCTCCTGCGAGAGGTGGGGCAACGTGGCATGGGTGGCAGAGCCGGGAGGGGGTCATGCAGGTGCGTCGTCGGATCGGGATTCCAGAGGAGGGAACGAAGGGCTTTGGCTTCTGTCTTCGTTGCCTTTGTTGCCTTCTGTGTAAAACGGGCCTTGTGGTCTCCGTTGCTTCGCTTTGGTTGAACCGGGCCGGGGAGGGGCAAGTTCGCAGCGGACCCGTGGCGGGGGAATTCCTGCCCAAACTGACCGGCCTTAAGCCTGTCCCGATGTGTGCTCATTTGTCTCCGACGCCCGCGCCGCGCTCGAACCAGAGAGTCCGGCTCACACAGACCAGCAGGAGTGCGGCACTGGCTGTCGCTGCTGATTTAACCTTAGGTTAAGTGAACGCTATCAGGTTTGGGGGCGGGGGGCAATGCGGAAATGGGACATGCGGAAATGGGACAGGGGTCGTAGGAGGGGCCAAGGCTCTATACAGGCTCTTGTATAGCTTTCAAAAGCTATTTACGAGCTACTGCAAGGCTCTTATAGAGCTCATGCAAAGCTCTTGAAAGGCTCTTATAAAGCTCTCCCCAAGCTACTCAGGCCGTCCCAAGGCCAGCGGCAAGCCGGGAGCCAATCTGTGCTTTCCTTGACCTGGCTCAAGGCGGTTTAGGCCAGCATGCGGCAAATTCTGTCCATGAATTGGCAACAAATGTGTGGCCGGCAGCGGCCGCAGCAGTGAGAATTAAAGCAGTAGAAATGAATCGGCCCCATGCATCCGAGTCAGCGCGCAGGGATGAATCCCGTTGCGAGCTCTGCCCGCTGAGCCGGGTCAAAGCCGGAGTCGCCGTGCGCATCAAGCAGCTCTGCGCGTCGGCGGAACTCCAGAACCGCCTGCGGGAGCTGGGCTTGGGCGAGGACCAGATCATCAAGCTACTGACCAGCCAGACGAATTTCATTTGCCAGGTCTGCAACGCCCGCTTGGCCATCAGCGAGCACCTGGCACAGCTCATCTTAGTCGAACCGCTCCGCGCCCCAGTCGTTTAACACGGATCATAGGTTCCACCCTCACGGGCCGGCTTCGCCACTGCGCAGCCGGCCCGTGCCTGTTTTGAGGGGCACCCAGTGTATAGGTTGCCGGGGTGGCTGAATACCCGCTGACGATCCGAGACGGGCGGCTGCTCCCGTTTGGCCTTTCAGGGAAATGAGGAGGGGCGTATAAGCAGGCGACCAATCACCAATAGACAATAGCCAATAGCCAAACCAAACCAATCGAAAGGAGAATGACCATATGCCCAAATACACCAAGTTCGAAGACCTCCCCGTCTGGAAGGAGGCCGCCCGGCTCTACAACCGCGTGCTCGATTTGCTCGAAGACCCCGGCGTCCCGCTTACGCCCGGCTTCCGCAACCAACTTGACCGCGCTGCGCTGTCTGTTTCCAACAACATCGCCGAAGGATTCGAGCGCGTGACCACGGTTGAGTTGTTGTCCTTCCTGGCTATCGCGCGCGGCTCCGGCGGCGAGGTGCGCTCCATGATGGCGGTGGTTAAAGACCGGCCCAGGCTCAAGCCGCACCTCCGGGATTTGCAGGAGATTCGCGCGCTGGCAGAATCTTGCGCCCGACAACTGACCGCTTGGACCGGTTCGGTGGAAGGTTCGCCCGTCCAGGGAAAGCGCCATCTTGCAGGCCCGGAACGCGAGAGGCGCGAGATGGCCGAGAAGGCCCGCGGCTTTCGGGTGAACTTCCTTCGCAACCTCAAGCCCGACCATCCGCTCTACACCTCCCCCGAAGCCCGCGCCGCGCGCGGCGAACCCGTCGTGGAGGAGTAGCCCGCGAGCAGAGAACCGGGAAGAGGATAGCGGGCGAGCGACGAATCGCCGACTGCACCGCTTGGCGATCTCCTATTGGCTATCGGCTATTCGGCGGAGCGCTGAACCTGTTTGGGCGCTCGGAGGAAGCGGCCTACCATCCTCTCCAGCGCCGCCACCCAAAGCGGGTGCTCATTTAGACAGGGAATCAGCGTGAAATCAGTGCCCCCTGCTGCCAGAAAAGTCTCCCGACCGCGCAGCCCGATTTCTTCAAGCGTCTCCAGGCAATCCGAGACAAAGGCAGGGCAGATCACCAGCAGCTTCCTGACGCCACTCTGGGCCAGCCGGGGCAGCTCATAGTCCGTATACGGCTTGAGCCAGGGGTCACGCCCCAGCCGGGATTGAAAGGCGACTGAGTATTTGCCGTCCGGCACACCCGCCCTCTTGACGAACGCAGCCACCGTCTTGAAACACTGCGCCCGGTAGCACGTCGCATGAGCCGGGCTGGGCGTCGCGCAACAGTTCTCCACCACCAGGCAATGTTGCCCCGTAGGATCAGACTTGCGCAGGTGCCGCTCCGGCAGGCCGTGGAAACTGAACAGCAGATGGTCATAATCCCGCCGGAGGGATTCCTCCGCACTGCCCGCCAGCGCCGCAACGTAGTCGGGCTCCTCGAAATAGGGCGGCTGCACTTGCACGCGCATTTGCGGGGCCACCGCCGCCGCCACCTCCTTCACCCGCTCCACTGCCGTCTCGAAGCTCGACATCGCATAATGCGGGAACAGGGGAATAAGCAGCACCTCGTCCACGCCCTTCTGCGCCAGGCTGCGCACCGCCTGCGGGATGGACGGGTTCTGATAGCGCATCGCCAGCTCGACCGGCACGCTGACCCGCTGCTGGAGTTTAGCCTGCACGTTGCGGCTGGTCACCACCAGCGGCGAGCCGGCTGGCGTCCAAATCTTGTGATACGCCTCGGCGGATTGCTTCGGGCGGCGTGGCAGAATGGCAAAGTGCACGATGCAGAAGCGCAACAGCCAATTCACGTCGAGCACGCGTCCGTCCATCAGAAACTCGCGCAGATAGCGCCGCACATCCGCCACCGAGGGCGAGTCGGGCGAACCGAGGTTAACCAGCAGGACTCCCCTATTCATGTTGCCACGAGGCAGGGCGCGCTCGCCGAGCGCGCCGTTTCGGGACAACGCCGCTCCGCCGGCGCGCTCGGCGAGCGCGCCCTACCTGCATGGATCGGTTCGTAGGTATCATGCCGGGATGCCCACCTGAGGCTGGGCAGCGGACGCGGCGGCGAGGAACTCCCCTGCCCTGTCCGCTACGTTGCAGGCGGAAACAATCGTGTCGCTCAAGGAAATGCCATCGCGGAAGTGGCCGGCGAAGAACAGCCCCGGCGCCTTCTGCTCGATGTCCGCCATCAGCTCGCGGTAGCGGCCGTAGCCGAGGTTATACTGCGGGATCGCCCGGGGCCAGAACACGCTGTGCTGGAAAGTCGGCTTGCCTCTCACGCCCAGCAGCACGCGCAGGTCTTCACAGGTCAACGCGAACAGCTTCTCCGGTAGCAGCGACGCCAGCTCCGGAAACCTTTCGCCGCCGACGTAGCTGGTCAGCGTCAGATGCCCTGCCGGCGCGCGATTGGGAAATAGTGACGAGGAGAAGATCGTGCCCAGTATCTTGAAGCCCTCGACCTTGGGTATCAACATCCCGAAGCCTTCGCATGGATGCGCCACATCCTCGCGGCGGAACCCCAGAACCACACTGGCCACCGGCGGATAACGGATCTCGGCAAACGTCGCCAGGTGCAAAGGCACTTGCGCCTGGACTTCCATTTCTGCCAGCTTGAAGGCTGTGCCCGCGTAAATCACAGCGCTGTGCTCGGCGCGCGTTGTCCGGCCCCCCTCGCGCACGTCCAGCGCCCAGCCTTCCGGCGTCTGCGTGAGGCGGGTGACGGTGGCGTTCAAGCGCATCGCCCCGCCCAAATGCTCACGCAGGGTTTCCGGCAGCACCTGCAGTCCTTCGTCGAAGGAGAACTTGGGGGCGCGGTCTTTGGCGATCTCCCCGCGCCGCTTCCGCTCCCGGGCGCCGAAGATCTGCCCCTTGATCAGCGACCCGTATCGCGCCTCAAGCTGGCCCAGCTTCGGAAACGCCTGCGGCACGGAAAGCTTGTAGGGGTCGCCCGCATACACCCCGGCCACCAGCGCATCAATGGCGTGATCGAGGAACTCCTGCCCGAGCCGGCGCACCACGAATTCGGCGACGCTCTCCTCCTTGCCATCGCGACGCCGCGGCACGAACGGCTCGCGCAACACCGCCAGCTTGGCCCGCGGGGTAAAGAGCTTGGTCGTGAAGAAGCCCAGCGGCGAGCCGGGCATTTCAATCGGGCGCCCGTAGCGCACGACGTAGCGCGCCTGCGCCCTTGAATCGGGGTCCAGCCGCCGCGACGCCAGACCTGCATCCACGATCAGTTGCGTGACCTTGGGGGAAGTCTCCAGGATGGTGTTGGGCCCGAACTCAGCCAGGTAACCGTCGGCCCGAAGTGACTGGATCGCGCCGCCGACCCGGTCGCTGGCCTCATACACCGTGACCGGCAGGCCTCGCCGCTTCAGGTAAAACGCGGCGGTCAGGCCCGTGATGCCGGCACCGATGATTGCCACGGATTTCATACCAGGATGTCCGCCTAATCTAAGTGAGTGGCTGGCGTTGTCGAGCTTGGGCAGTCGGGAAAGTGCGGCTTGAAGCCGGCGCAGACTTCTGGGAAGCTCTTTGCATGAGCGAAATCATTTTCGAGGTGCGCGAGGCTGAAGAAGGCGGCTTCTGGGCGCGAGCGCTCGGCTACAGCATCTTCACCCAAGGCGAGGACTGGGAGGACTTGCGTAAGATGGTGAAGGACGCGGTTGCCTGCCACTTCGAGAAGGAATCGGAGCGACCCAAGGTGATCAGGCTGCATTACGTCCGGGATGAAGTTCTCGCGGCGTGAAAATCCCCCGCGATTGCAGTGGCGTTGAACTCGCACGTGCCCTTCGGCGCCTCGGATACGAGGTGCGACGCCAAACCGGCTCGCACATGCAACTCACTACTCAGCAGGGCGGCGAACACCATGTCAGCATTCCTAACCATCACCCGCTCAAGGTCGGCTTGCTCAACGGATTGCTCAAGGATGTCGCCGCACATCACAACCTGACACTAGAGCAACTCGTGCGCGAATTGGGACTGTGAATAGGGTGCGGCCGCCGGAATCCTCCGCCCGAGTTCCATAGGATTCCTTTTCCGCCGAGGACGTTTCAACACCGCCGGTCAGGCCCGTGATGCCGGCACCAATGATTGCCACGGACTTCATATCGTCCGCGAGAACCGGTTCTCCTTCCGCGTCGCGGCGTAAGCGTCAAAGCGCATGGCGATGTTCCGGATCAGCAGCCGCCCCAGGTCGGTCACAATCAAGCCCTGCGGCGTCTTCACCAGCAGCCCGTCGGCTTCCATGTCATCCAGCGACTCGATTTCACGAGCGAAGTGCGCCTTGAAGTCCAGGCCGAGCAATTTGGACATCGCTTCGTAGTCCAGCCCGAGGTCGCACATCAGGCGCATGATCGTCGTGCGGCGGATTTTGTCCTCGTCGGTCATGATGTAGCCGCGGTGCAGCGGCAGCTTGCCGGCATCCAGCGCCCCGTAATAGGCCGGCAGTTCCTTGTGGTTCTGCCAGTAGAACCCTTCCGCCTGCGAGATGGACGACATGCCGAAGGCGTAAATGTCCGCCCCGCCCCGCGTGCTGTAGCCCTGGAAATTGCGCTGCAGCGTCTTCTGCCGCTGCGCCACCGCCAGCTCGTCGCTCGCGCGCGCAAAATGGTCCATGCCGATATACACGTAGCCTTCGGCCGTGAGCCGCTCGATGGTCAGCTTCAGCAGCTCCAGCTTGGTTTCCGGCGAGGGCAGAATCTCGGGTTTCAGAATCTTCTGCGCCGGTTTCATCCACGGCACGTGGGCGTAGTTGAAGACGGCAAACCGGTCCGGCTTGAGCGACAGAATCTCCTCGAGGGTCTTGGCAAAGGACTGCCGGCTTCTGGTGCGGCAGGCCGTAGATCAGGTCAATGTTGACCGACTCAAAGCCCACCTCGCGCATCCACTCGACCACTTGCCGGGTCATCTCGAAAGGCTGGATGCGATGCACCGCCTTCTGCACCACCG
The DNA here is from genome assembly GCA_963822005.1 of uncultured Verrucomicrobiae bacterium. GTDB lineage: Bacteria > Verrucomicrobiota > Verrucomicrobiia > Limisphaerales > UBA8199 > PALSA-1440. Next base: position 81,305 of record CAWGGD010000015.1, read on the forward strand.
GATCGTTGTCCTGCACCCCCATCGAGCCGCGGTTGAAGCCGACCTCGCGCAACGCCACCAGGTGGTCGCGCGTCAGCCGGCGCGGGTCCACTTCCACCCCCGCCTCCGCATCCGGCGCGAGCGTGAACCGCGAATGGATCATCTCGCCCAACCGGCGGATGTCGTCCGGCGGAGAGAACGTGGGTGACCCGCCGCCGAAGTGGAGCTGGACCACCTTGCGCTTCGGGTTCAGCAGGGGCTTCATCAAATCCATCTCCCGCTCCAGATACTGCACGTATTGGCCGCTCTTCTTCTGGTCGGCGGTGATCACCGTCGTGCAGCCGCAAAACCAGCAGAGCGAGTAGCAGAACGGCAGATGAAAGTAGAGCGAGAGGTCGCGGGCGGCCTGGTTGTTGGCCCGGATCTTGTCAATGAACACCTCCGGCGCTTACCTCGTCGGTGAAGTGCGTCGCCGGGGGATACGACGTGTAGCGCGGCCCCGGCACGTTGTACTTCTTCACCAGCTCGAGATCAACTTTCAGCATGCTCATTTGAAACTTCGCACCGTCCGGACCAGGCTTTCGATATTCTCCAGCTTCGCGCCCGGCGGCACGCCGTGGCCCAGGTTGAAGATGTGCCCGGGCCGGCCCCGCATCTCCCGCAGGATTCGGCCTGTCTCGGCGGCCACCGCTTCCGGCGTGGTGCGCAGCAGGAACGGGTCGAGGTTGCCCTGCACGCCCACCCGCTCCGGCAGCCGCGCGCGCACCTCGGCCAGGCGCACATTCCAATCCACACCCAGCACCTGCGCCCCGGTCTCCACCAGGTCGTCCCAGTTGCCGTGCGTGCCCTTGGAAAACACGATCACCGGCACCTGCCCCTTCAACGCGGTCACAATCTGCTTCATCCAGCGGCCCGAGGCGCGCGCAAAGTCGCCGTCAGACAAAACCCCGCCCAGGCTATCAAAAATCTGGACCGCGTCCGCCCCGGCGTCAATTTGCAGTTGGAGAAAGTCCGTCACCGCCTGGGTCAGCTTCTCCATCAACCGCGTGAAGAGCGGCGGGTCGGCATAAAAGAGCGCCTTGGCCTTGGTGTATTCTCTGACGCCGCCGCCTTCGATCATGAAGTTGGCCAGCGTCCAGGGCGACCCGGCAAAGCCGATCAGGGCGGTGCGGCCGTCGAGCGCCGACTTGATCAGCGGCAGGGCCTTGGCCACGTATTGCAGCCGTTCCGTCACGGCCGCTAGCTCCAGGCGGTCAACATCCGCCGCGGACTTCAGCAGGAACTCCATCTCGATGCCGCCCTGGTCGCGGAACTGGTAGCGCTGGCCCAGCCCTTCGGCCACGACCAGGATGTCGCAGAAGAGAATGGCGGCATCGAAATCAAACCGCCGAATCGGCTGCAGCGTCACTTCGGCCGCCAGTTCGGGCGTTTGGACCAGTTCGAGGAAGGTATGCTTTTGCTTGAGCGCGCGGTATTCCGGCAGGGCACGCCCCGCCTGGCGCATCAGCCAAACGGGCGGATGATCCACCGGCTGGCAGCGGCAGGCAGCCAGGAACCGCTGCCGGTTCGTTAACGTCAAAGCGCTGGCCCCCCGCTCGGCAGGGCGGTTCGGCTGCTGCAAATGGGCTGTTTGGCTCACGTATCTCAGGATCAACGGGCCCTTCGCCGGCAAACCAACTGCCGGTTAAGCGCCTTTGAACCGCCCTATGATAGCAGACCCGCCCACCAATGCCAACACTAGCGATTCTTGGCCAATTTCCGGCGGCATTCACGGCGTTTCCGGATGCCCGGGGCCTCCGCAATGCCTATCCTCTCCCGTGTCGCCACGGTAGTAGTGCCAGCAACCAGAGCACCCCGCTCCGCAGCCAAGACGACCTCCACCAGACACTCCAGATACTACCGCCATCGGGGAACTGTGGGCACTTTCAAGAGAAGATTCGGCGTGGAGAATCGGCGCTTGGGGCCTTGAGCTCCCACAGCGTCAATCCCGGCAGGAAAGACTGGTGGCACTGATCTGCTGCCTGAGCTGGGCCCTATTACCCCGAAAACAGGGAAGAACCATACCGCAGCGGCGGGCGGAACGGGGCGTGGTCAACCCGACCTGCCGTTTGCAGGACTGGAGTCCGTACCGATCCTCAAAGCGCCCGCTGGCCGGCCCAGCGGCTCAGCGCATCCCGCTGCTCATAGACCTTCTCGAATGCATGGGCGATGTCGTCCATATCGGCCTGCGGGCCGAGGAGGAGGCTTTGCTCGAGCCAGGCCCCCTGCTCGCAGCAAATCTTCTCGCAGTTCGGACATCGGACCCTGCCGTAGTCCAGCGTGCGCGAGGCGTTGGGCAGGTAAGGGCCGAACGCCCGGTTCAGGAATAATGGTTGGCGGTAGAGCGGTACGGCATAGCCCCCGGAAACCGGAATTCCTTCCGCCTCCAGGGCCTGAAGCACCGCCTTGCGCGGCGCTTCAAAGGCCGTGGCGTCAATCCGGAACAGGAAAAGGTGATAACTGTGCCGGGTGCAATCGGCGGGTCGTTTCTGGGGATGGATGCCCGGCAGACGACTCAACCTGGCCGCCAGATACTGGCCGTTGCGGTCGCGGGTCTGGGTTTGGGATTCGAGGCGGTCGAGCTGAGCGTTGAGGATGGCGCCCTGGAACTCCCCCAGCCGGTAATTGCCGGCCATCACATGATGCTCGTACCATAACCCGCCAGCGATGCGCCCGCAGTTGTGAATCGAGCGGCAGGCCTCTGCGAGCGTGTCGTCCGAGCTAATGACGATGCCGCCCTCGCCGGACGTGAGGTTCTTGCTGGACTGGAAGGAGAACGCTCCCAGGTGGCCGATGGAGCCCGCGGGGCGTTGCCGGTGAAGCGCCGCATGGGCGTGGGCGGCGTCCTCAATCACTACCAGGTCATGCCGCCGGGCGATGGCCATGAGGGCGTCCATGTCTGCAGGTTGGCCGGCCATGTGCACCGGCATGATGGCGCGGGTGCGCGGCGTGATGGCAGCTTCGACCGCGCGCGGGTCGAGGTTGAAGGTCCCCAGGTCAACGTCCGCGAACACGGGGACGGCGTTCGCCTCGACCACCGCCGTCGCCGTGGCGAGGAAGGTGTAGGGGGGCACGATGACCTCGTCCTCGGCCTTGATCCCGGCGGCCATCAGCGCGAGGCGCAGGGCGACGGTGCCATTGACGACGCCGATGCCGTGTTTGGCGCCGTGCAGCGCCGAAAACCGCTGCTCGAACTCAGCAACCTCCGGCCCTTGCAGTTTGCCCCACTTGCCGCTGCGCAAGGCGCCCAGCAGGCGCGCCTCTTCCGGCTCACCGAAGATCGGCCAGGCGGTGAAGGGGCGGGTGCGGAGGGGTGTCCCACCTAGAATCGCTAGAGGCTTGTGGCATGTTTGGGGTATCATGTGTTACTTGCGAGCTTCACTTTGCGCGCGCGCCGGAATCTATTCGATCCAAGCGTCTGAAGTCGAGCCGGCAGGCAGCACGCCGGCTGAGACCGCACCCTGCTACTGCTTCCGGGCCTACTGTTAAGCTGCGCCCCTGAATCACCATCCGGCCTCAGCGCTCCTGCCTGGCCCGGAAGAAGGCTTGCGGCGGGTTGCTCATTGAGAGGTTCCCACACCAAACATACGGGCTGGCGTTGGTCTGAACGCTCTGCCAGATCGTGAGATCGCTCGACACTTCCAGGTAGTTAGTGCTTCCGGGTGGGAAGGTCGCCGCCGCATACGCCTCCTCCCCACCCCTGAGATAGACGCGTATCTGGTCACAATTGCTCTGGGGCAAGAGTCGAGCCAGATTGCCCTGCCCGTAAGCGGTGTCCATCCCCAGGGGAGCGCCCGCATCCCAGACTGTTGCGTCTTCCAATCGCCCCTCTGATTCACCGTCTGGCAAAACATAAGCAGGGTCTTCAGGATGACCGCAGGCGGTAGAAGCGGCGCGGGGTATTGGTCGCCTGCGGGTCGGTGAATTGGAACTGGCCGGGGGCCACCTCGGTAACGCCACCCACCGCGGTCCAGTTGCTCAAGGGGGGAGCGGGGTTGGTGGATGCCAGCACGCCGAACAATGCGCCTACGGTGTTGGTGAAGGTGAACTGGAACGCGCCGTTGGTGAGCATCCTGGGGGACGTCAAGGCGGTGGTGGTCGGCACAGGGACATTGATATTGATGACGGCCCCCGAGCTGGGGATGCCGTTCACGAACACCGTCGCCAGCGCATACCCGGGCGGGAAACCCCACACCGGCGTGGAGGTGAAAGAATTGGTCTGCCAGTTGGTGGACAGCAGAAACAGGGTCTGACCGCTTTCCAGGTTACGCAGTTGCACGACGGGATAGTCGGCCGGCGAGTTTTGCGAATTGCCACCCGAGCCTTCTGATACGCCCCTGAACCCGGAGCCAGTAATTGCCAGACTGCCACCCAAACTGAGCGGCGAGGAACAGGTGGCAATCTTCGGCTGCCAGGCCTCGCTGAAGCCCAAACCGACATGGTACAACTCCACACTGGAAAGATCGCTGGCGCCGCCAGATCCTCCGGCGGCCAGAACCGTCCCATCGGGCAGCAAGGTCGCCGTGTGCCAATAGCGTGCCGTATTCAGCGCGCCGGTCACTGTCCATGTCCCGGTGGCTGGGTCGTACAACTCTGCGCTGAAAAGATAGTCGTAGCTGCGGCCAAAGCCACCTCCGACCAGCACCTTGTCATTCGGCAGCAAGGTTGCGGTGTGTTGGTAGCGCGCGGTGTTCAGTGCGCCGGTCACCGTCCACGTTCCGGTGGCAGGATCGTACAGTTCCGCGGAGTTGGTGGGATACCCGCTGCTGTCAACGCCCCCTGCAGCCAGCACTTTCCCATTAGGCAGCAAGACCGCCGTGTGACTCCCACGCTCGGTGTTGAGCGTGCCGGTCGCCACCCATGTCCCGATGGCGGAATTATAAAGCTCCGCACTGGAAAGGCGGTTGTTGCTGCTGTCAGCGCCCCCCGCGACGAGCACCTTTCCATCGCACAGCAACGTCGCCGTGTGGGAATAACGGTTGGTGGTCATCGGGCCGGTCGGTGTCCAGCTCTCAGTGGCGGGATCATACAACTCGGCGCCAAAAAGTAAGCCGCTGAGGCCAAAGCCTCCCGCGACCAGCACTTTTCCATTCGGCAGCAAGGTCGCGGTGTGCTGTTCGCGAGCGGCTGTCATCGACCCGGTATTTGTCCACGCCCCGCTGGCCGGATCGTACAACTCCGCGCTGGAAAGCAGAACATAGTCGCGGCCTTGGCCTCCCGCGACCAGTACTTTCCCATTGGCCAGCAAGGTGGCCGTATGTTGCCAACGTGCGGTAGTCAGCGAGACGGTAGCTGTCCACATCCCAGTGGCCGGATCATACAGCTCCGTGCCTCCAAGAAGCCCGTTCGCGAAAGTGTAGCCCCCGGTGATTAGGACCTTCCCATTCGGCAGCAACATCGCGGTGTGGAAAAACCGTTCGGCGTTCATCGCGCTGGTCAGTGTCCATATCCCATTGGCCGAGTCGTACAGCTCCGTGCTGGAAAGGAACCCAGCCGTGCTAACACCCCCGACGACCAACACTCGCCCGTTGGCCAGCATCGTCGCCGTGTGGTTGTAGCGTGAGGTGTTCAGTGTGGCGGTGGGCGTCCACGATCCGCTGGTTGGATCGTACAGCTCCGCGCCATCACCGGCGACATCACCGCTAGCGACCAACACTTTGCCATTGGGCAACAAGCTGGCGCTGTGATTACCACGCGCCGAGTTCAATGGGTTGATGGTCGTCCAGCTTCCAGTGGCAGGGTTGAACAACTCGGCGCTGTTGATGATCGTGGAGTTGGTACCGATTCCGCCGGTGACGAGCACCGACCCATTGGGTAGAGCGGTCGCGGTGTGGCCATCTCGTGGGATGTTCAGCGGGTTGGTCGCCGCCCACACGCCATCGGCCGGGTTATAAAGTTCGACGGCAGCCAGGTGTTGGTTGACGCCGTCAAAACCGCCAGCCGCGAGCACTCGGCCATTGGGCAGCAGCGTGAGCGTGAGGCCGTAACGTCCGAGGCCCGGTGTGCCGGTCGTCGTCCACTTGCCGGTGGCGGGATCATACAATTCCGCGGGGCAAAGAAAATTAGTGCCGCCCGTGCCGCTCGTGACCAGCACTTTGCCATTGAGCAGCAACACTGCCCTGTGGTCCTCTCGCCCGGTGGTCATCGAGCCGGTGGCTGCCCAGGTTCCCGTGGCCGGGTCGTAAAGCTCCGCACTGGCAAGCACGGTATCGGTGGCGAAGTCGTAACCCCCGGCGACCAGCAGCTTGCCGTTGGGCAGGAGCGTGGCCGTGTGGAGCGCCCGCGCCCGGCTCATCGGGGTAGTGGCCGACCATTGGCCCCTGTCCGGGTCATAGAGTTCCGCGGTCGCGCTGGTGAGATAGAACGGCGCGGAATAGTTGGTGACGCCACCGGCGACCAGGACCTTGCCACTTGGCAGCAAGGTGGCTGTGTGCCACTTGCGCCCGCTGGCCATCGGACTGTTGGGGATCCAGGCAGCGGCTTTGGAATCTTGAATGAGAGCCGAACCGAACACCAGCGCGGCCAATGCGAGTGCGCGAAGGGCGCATACCGTGTCCCCGAAGCCGCTTACGCTGCCTCGGCTGGCTTTCCCCTGAGTGCAAGGATGCACGCGCCCCCTATGCTCAGAAGTCTTGGTCATAACCAAGCTCGATGTTTCGGAGCTGAGCATAACAAGCCTCCAGCCGAGCGGTCAAGACGATTAGTTGAGCTGAAGCACTCACGGAGAGAGGCGATGAAAGATGGACTCAGTGTGGCAGAGCAGCAATCAAAGCCGGCGACGTCAGGTGGCGCGCGTCGCCGACCAATAGAAGTCAGCGCCGACTGACGCCGGCGCGTTTGACAAGGCGGGTCGAGTATGATAATCATACCGCATGACGACGAACTTGGGCCAGCGCGGCCAGCTTGTGATACCCAAAGCGATCCGCGCCGAGCGGAAGCTTCAGCCCGGCGATGATTTCGAGGTGATCGCCGATGAGGATGATGCGGACCTGATTCTGCTGCGGCGCATCCGGCCCGCCGCCAATGCAGGATTGGTAGAACACCTGGCTGCTTGCCCGCATCGGGGCGTGCTGCCCTCCCCCGTCCGCCGCCGTGAACCGATGCGCCAGGTGAGGGTGTGAATTACCTGGTGGATACGAATGTGCTGAGTGAGCCGCGCCAAAAGCGGCCGCAGTCCAAGGTGGTCAACTGGCTCAAGGCCAATGAATCGAGCCTCTACACCAGCGTGCTGGTGACCGGGGAGATCCGCTACGGCATTGAGCGGCTGCCCGCCAACAGCGTGCGGCGGGGGGAGTTGCTGGCCTGGTACGAGCGGTTGCTCGGCATCATGGCCGGCCGCGTGCTCTCGATCAATGCGCGGGTGGCGGAGGAATGGGCGAGGTTGCAGGCCGAGGCGCAGGCCCGGAACCTTGTCCTGCCGGTCGTGGACAGCCTGCTGGCGGCCACCGCCCGCCGCTATCACCTGGTGATTGCGACGGACAACGTCAGCGATTTCAAGGGCGCAGGGATTAGGCTTTTCAACCCCTTCGAATAGGGCTGGGGCAGAAGGACGCGGGGGAGGGATCTCACGCAGAGGCGCAAAGGCGCAGACCCAAAGCAGGTTAACAGCAGATCGGAAACCTGCGCTACTGCGGGAGTGCAGTCAGCGCCGACTGGCATCGTTGGCTACGAACTCCGGCAGTCGCAAATTCTCCTAACGCTCCGGCACGAGGAACACGCGGTCCACGTAGATCGCCCGCACCGACCTGTTGGCCGCGGGGGCCACCCAGATGTCGCGGTCGGGGCTGGGGTCAACTGTGCCGAGCAGATAGGAGCGGTAGGCCTCGCTGGTATCACCCAGCCGCGCCTTGAAATCGGCCGAGTAGGAGCGGGTTGCGTTATCATAGACGCCCCCGCCGAAGGCGATGCCGTCAGCCGCCGCGCCGGGATTCTTTTCCACCCGCACGACGGCATAGACTCGCCACTTGCCGTTCTGGGCTTTGGCGGGGAGCGCCTTGCCGGAGATGCGGAAGGCCCATTCCTGGTGGCGGCCCGGCATCCAGGCCGCGCGGCGGTCGGAGGCGGCGGGGTCGGGCCGGATTTCCGCATACTCGCCCGGTTTGTAGAGCCCGGCGAGGTTGTCCTGCAAATCAACGCATTTGCTCGTCTGCAGCCCGTGCAGGTCGGAGGGCGAGGGCGCGTGGAGCAGGCGTTTGGGCGGAGCCGGGCCATTGGTGTCAGGCGCGTCCTGGGCAAAGGCCTTCAGGAAATCATCCACCTGTCGGCCCCCTTCGTTGAGCACCCGAACCTGAGTCCAATCCTTTCCCGGCACACCCTGGCAGACTTCGCGGAAAGCGTCGGCGAGGGCCTTGCGCGATGCCGGCCACGGCCAGGCCGCATTCTGTTCCCAGCATTCCCGCCGGAGCGCGGTCCAGCGGCCCAGGCAGGCATACCAGACCGGCAGGCGGCTGACGCGCACGCGAATCAGCTTCTCGGGACCAGGGTCGCGGCTGGCGGCGACTTCGGCTTGCTGCCAGAGTCGTTCGGCGGCGGCCAGCGGCTGGAAGCGCAGGTGCGGCGGGTCTTTGCCGAGGTAACAGCGCAGGTTGAACCCCTTGGAGGCGTCGTGCATCAGCTCGAGGTAACGCTCGAGGATGTCCCCTGCCCTCTTACCATAATAGCCCCGGAGGAATTCCTTGATCAGCGCCCGGTCATCCTGCTGCGGGTTCCAGAGCAGTTGCGCCAGCACCCACGCCCGCAACTCCGCCATCTCCTCGCCCGGGCCCGCATAAGCGCCCTCCTCGAAAACTCCCTTCACGCCGTAGTCGCGGAACAGGCGGACATTCGGCCCCAGCACGAACCAGTTCGGATGCGGCAGCACGTAGTTGGCGAAGTCGGTAACGTAGTCCCATACGTAAAGCCGGTTGCAGATCTTCGACCAGGTCGCAAGGTCGGCGAGGAAGGCGGCGTTGGACGGATGGTCCAGTGGCTCCCGAAAATTGCATTCGATCGAGCAGAGCCGCACGATGACGTTCGGCCGCGGGTGGATCGTCTTCGGCGGGTGTCGGGTGTATTGGTAGGCGAACGTGTCCACCGCCACATCGGGGAACTCCGGCTCGATCTTCTCGGCGATGTAATTCACGAAGGCCAGCATGCTTCCGGCCGGGCTGCCTTCGGCGTCGTCCATGGCTTTGCACTGCGGACACTCGCAGGCGCCGTGGCAGTCGTTCTGGGTGACCGAAATGATCTTGTCATCCGGCGACTCGCGCAGCCATTCCTTGACCCGCTGAACGACGAAGTCACGCAGCTCAGGGTTGGAGAGGCAAAGCTGCGCGTTGTCGTGCGTGCGCTTGCCTTTGATGAGGCTGTACCACTCGGGATGGGCGGCGAAATGCTTCTCCGGGGGCACCAGGGGATAGAAGGTGTGGCAGAACCCTTTATACTTGATGCAACCGCCCAGTGCCTCGGGAATGGGGCGGTTCTCGCCATTGGCGGCGTTGTGGGCTTTCCAATGCGGCTCGAACCCGGCAAACCAAAAAGGCTCGCGATACTCGAAGGCGGGGCGGCTTCGGACATCCAGCTCGGGAACGCGCAGGCTGCGGCGATTGGGGATGGTCGTCGCCCACGGGGCCCACCACCGCACACCGCATTGGTCCTGCAGGAAGTGATAAACGGCGTAGAGGGTGCCGCGCGGCCGTCCCCCGGCGAGCAGCAGGCGTCCGCCCTTCACTTTCATGATCAGCTCCTCGGGGCCGAACTTGTCCAGCGGCACCTCCGGGAAGAGCGTGGAAGCAACCGGGCCGGGGCCAACAATGATGGCCCGCTCCGGGACGTTGGCGTCCTTCCCCTCCTGGATGTGGAAGGCCGCCCCGGTGATCTGTTGGAGAGTGGCGGCCAGCTCGCGGACGGCGTTGGATTCGGCCAGGGTCGCCCCCGGCTGCTGCACGATGACGCAGGCTGCCTTGCCCCGGCTGGCGATGGTGAACTCCGCCCGGGTGGGCAGGTTCAGCGCGAGAAACAGCAGGCAGATGAGAGCGGACGATCTAAGCCGTAACGATTCAATACAACCACGGATGGACACAGATGAACACAGATGAGAACTACTCAGAACCGCGCTTCTCCATGCCGAGAATCTGTTCACCGGACAGTGACCCGAAGCAAAGCCAGGCCAGACCGACGCCCGGCCCTGGGAATCTGTGTTCATCTGTGTCCATCTGTGGTTCTCTGCTGCATACATATGGCTAAGACGTGCGAGAGGGGCGTGCTGCTGAGGCGAGGTTTTCACGCGGCACAGGCTCGCATCCTGTGCCGAACCTGCAACTCAAAACGCCATGACAAATCAATACGGCTTGCCGGAGTCTTTCATCAGTTCGGCGGGGACGGTGACGAAGCGACGGGTGATCTTGCCGGCCCGGGGCTGGCAGAGGAACCAGCCTTTGAGGGGGCAGCCGTCGTGGTTGAGCCGATCTGGCGTTAGCGGCTTGGGGAAGACACGCGATTGCGCCAATAGCCCGGCTCGCGGCGCAGGTGCATGACGGCGACGATAAGAACGGAGTTCGCCTCGACCGTGTAAAGGACAGCATAAGGGAACGTATGCGTGCGGCAAGTGCGCACGTCCTGCTCGATGCGTCGCCACCGGTCAGGCGTTTCCAGGATGCGTTGAATGGTTGACTCGACCTCAAGGCTAAATGCGGCCCCGAGGCCGGGGCGACGCGCTTCGTAGAACGCCACCGCCTCACGGTATTCAAGGCGGGCGGCGGGGTGAAAATCGTGCGTCATCGCCCGACCAGGCGACGAACCTCTGCCAGAACCTGTTCGCCCGGAATGGGTTTCACCTGGCCGGAGCGAATCTCATCTCGCCGCCGGACCGCCTCTGCGGCCCAGAGGCGCTGAATCTCATCAGGCTCTGCGAAATCCAAGCTCTCAGCCAGTTTGTCTGCCAACCGCGCCCTGGAGGCGACCGGGAGCTGCATCGCTTCCTCGGCCAACTGCTCTAATGTGAGTGGCATGTCCAAACGATACCGGGTTTCCGCAAAAACCTCAAGCCCGGCGCCAGGCCCAGGGTTAAGGGCCGACGCGGCTCAGGTCAATAGGCCGGAAGCCGAGCTTGAGGGCCGGGGAGTCCGGCTGGAGGCGGAAGTCGTTCTTGTCGGGAGCAACAAAGCGGGGATCGGTAACCAGCGAGTGCCGGTCGTGGCCGCGCGCCTGCCACTTTTCCCAGGTGCAGGGCCCGACGCGCAGTTGATCCGGCTTGGCGTCGGGGCGGGCATCGAAATAGACGTTCCAGTCGAAAACGTAATGGTCGTTGGACAAATCGCCGGTCAGGAGCGTGCCGGAGTCGAAATAGACGATGTTGGTGACGAAGGCGAAGCTGCGGTGCGGTTCGGGGCGGGTGCGCTGGACCTGGTGGTCGCGTGCGAAGGCGAAGATGTTGTTGCGGACGACGTTGGTCGCGCCGTAATGCTGATGAAACCCGCCATGGGTGGTGCGATAGACGAGGTTGCTCTCAGCCAGAATGCCGCTGCTGCCCTCGTCGAAGTAGATGCCCCAGCCGCCGTAGCGCACGCCGGCGATGTCGTGCCACAGATTGTTGCGGATAGTGGTGCCCGGCTGCATGCTGAGCGTGTAGATGCCGCCCATGTCGCTGAGGATGGGGCCGTCGCCGTCTGACTTCACGCCGATGTGGTGGACGTGATTCAGCTCGACGGTGTTGTTGGTGGCGAGCGCCCGGCCGTAGCCCCAGGTCCAGCCAATCGAGATGCCGGTGTAGTAGAAGTCGTAGATGAGGTTATGCACGATGTGATTGTCGGGCGACTGGCCGATCCAGATGCCGACCGCGCTGGGGAACAGCTTGCCGCCATCGTGGATGCGGCAATGGCTGATGGCGTTGCCGCGGGTTTGCTCGGCAGCCTGGTCGCGGATACGCGGTTCGCCAATCTTCAGGCCGCCCGCGCCGAGGTCGGAGAATTCGCACCGAACGATGCGGTTGGTCTGGCAGCCGCGGGCGAGTTCGAGGCCGTAGTTGCCGAGAGCCGTGAACCGGCAGTTCTCGAACACGGAGTAGCGGAGGCCCTCGGCCCAGACGGCGCCGGCGCACACCCACCGCCGCCTGGGCGAAGCCGCTGATTCCGGCTCTTGGCTCCATCGGGAAGGCGCTGGACTTGTTTGTCCCACTCTCAAGGCCTGCCGGAAAATACCATTCGGTGTGCGAGAACGTGAGGCCACTGAGGGCAACGCGCTCGACATATCGCCCGGCTTCGGGCCGACCTTCGAAGCGGACTGCCTGCACCAGCACGGGGGCAATGGCCTGGAGTCCGCCAAGCTGCTCGCCCGGGCGCGGCAGGTAATAGAGGGTTCCTGCCGTCGCGTCGAGATACCACTCGCCTGGCTCGTCGAGGAATTCGAGTGCGCCCTCGGCGTAGTAAAGATCACCCGGCGCGAGTTCGAAGACGGAGCGCTTGCTGAAGGTGATGAGGCGCTCCTTCTCGTCCACGTTGACGACCGGCAGACGGGACTCGACCCAGCGCGTCATGGCTACGACTTCGGCATTGGTGATGGTGTTCCAGGCCTTCAGGTCGCCCTCGCGGAAACAGAAGCGACTGTGGCCTTGAGTCCAGTCCTTCGCCTTATCGGGCAGTTCGGCGATGGGGAGGTAGCCCCGATTCGGGTGTCGGGCGCGGGTGGCCCGGCGGCCGTTGACCCAGAGCTCCCGGAAATACCACTTACCGTCGCGGACCTGAGGTATGTCGGCGGCCCAAAGGTCCTTGCCGTCGAGGGTGATTTCCTTCCAGCCGGCAATCGGCGCGTCCACCGCTCAAGACAGGCGTGGCGCCGGGATAAGCCGCGAGCACCAGGTTGGAATCTTCGGGCGTCAGAACGAGCGGCGTCTCAAGGAAGTACAAGCCGCCGCCAACGAACACCGTCGGCGACCGTCCTGCGCGCATCGTTGTGCTGCTGCCTTAAGGTGCGGACGTGCTTCAGCGCGACGGGGAGGGTCGCGACCGGACCGTCGGTGCCGTTCGGGTTCGGCGCCGGCAAACGACCGGACCACTGGTCATTGCCGTTGGTAGCGACGAAGAAGACGCCCGGCGCCGGCTTGAATTTGACGACCGAGGCGGCGGTTTGTGGTTGCGGTTGGGCACAGCCAAGCAGGCACACTGCCGGCAACAGCCAGAGATGGAGGCGAGTCATCATAAATTACTTCCCGGGCGCTTCGACTCGTACAAGGCCGGCGTCAATATTCTGGCCGCCGCCGGTTTGATGGCAATGCACGGCCATGACGTTCCCGCTGGGCTTGAACGTCGCCCGGGCCGCCGGGCTAATCTCAAACCGCTGATAGTCCGTGGTGAACCCTGGCGCCTTCACCGCCAGCACGCCGTTCAGGTACACTTCGGCATCTTCGTCATGGTGCATCAGGAGCCGGAGATTGTCCGCGTTGCCGGCCGGCAGCGCGAACTCACGTCGCAGCCAGATGTCCGGCGTCTTCCACTCGGTCCGCACGATGGCACCCGGAGTGCCCCGCGTGCCGAAACCGGCCCGGCCTTCTGGCCACGAGCCGGCGTCGAAGCCCGGTTTGAACCAATCTTCCGCCGGTTGCTCCAGGGTGTAGCGCCAGGTCACGCGTTCGGTCAGGGCGGTCGGCACCAGCTCAGTCACCCTGGGTCGCGGCGGAAACTGGCCACGATTGGCCGCAGCGACTTGCTTCAAGTCCATCTTCACCAACTCCCGGTCGTAGGTCAGCAGGCCGTTGACTTCGATTTCGACATCGGTGGTCTGCGTATAGACGGCGGCGGACAGCCCTTTTTCGTCTGTCAGCGGGAATAGTTTCGCAACCAGGTCAATGTAGGCGGTCGTCAGAGACCCGGCGTCGGCAAAGCTGCGGTAGCCCCAGTTCTTCTCATTCTGCCAGGTGTGGCCGGGCACCGGCAGACCCAGCCCGCCGAATTCGCCGAGCACCGCCGCGCGGTTCGCCTCCGGCTCCGGCGAACCCGGCCCGGGATACTTGTGCATGTCGTTGACGTCCCCCACACCCCGGTCGCTCCAGCCGCTGGTGTTAATCACGAGCCGGGTTGGGTCGAGCTGCTTGATCAGCTCGACGATGCGGGCGGTGTCCCACTGGCCCCAGCCTTCGTTATAGGGCACCCACATGACGATGCACGGGTGGTTGGCGCGTCCCTGGATCAGGGCGGTGAGCTCCTGCTCGAACTGCCGGGCCGATTCCGGCGTGCGCGTAATGTCGGGATCGTCGCGTCCGATGTACTTATCGCCGCTGGGCATGTCCTGCCAGACCAGGAGGCCCAGCTTGTCGCACCAGTAGTACCAGCGGTCGGGCTCGATCTTGACATGCTTGCGCGCCAGGTTGAAGCCGAGCTTCCGGGTCATCTCGATGTCGTAGCGCAGCGCGGCGTCGGTGGGGGCGGTGTAAAGACCGTCGGGCCAGAAGCCCTGATCCAAAGGACCGAATTGGAAATAGGGCTTGTTGTTGAGCAGCAGGCGGGTGAATCCCTTCTGGTCTTTCCCCAGGGAGATTTTGCGCAGGCCAAAGTAGCTCTCGACCTGGTCAACGGCGCGGCTGCCCAGCTTGAGGCTGACCGTCAGGCGGTAGAGGTGCGGATCTTCCGGCGACCAGAGCCGGGCGTTCTTGACCGGCATGGTGATCTGCCCCCCGGCCGTCACCGACGCGGTGTAAATGACCTTGCGGCCGTCGCGGATCTTCACTTCGACCGTGCTGACGCCGAGCATCGGGGTCGTGATCGGCCGGACCGTGACCGCGCTGTTGTCCACGTCGGGCGTAATCTTGAGGCCGGTGATGTAGCCGGCATTGACGGGCTCGAGCCAAACGGTCTGCCAGATGCCGCTGGTGGGGGTGTACCAGATGCCCTTAGGCTGGCGCACCTGTTTGCCGCGGGGCTGGGTGCCGGCGTCCGTCGGGTCCCAGGCGGTCACGATCAACTCGTTCACGCCGGAGGGATTGACCGCGTCAGTAATGTCGAAACTGAACGCGTCGTAGCCGCCGCGGTGTTGGCCGATTTCCTTGCCGTTCACCCAGACGGTCGCTTCGAAATCCACGGCGCCGAAATGAAGCAGCCAGCGCTTGCCGCGCCATTTGAGCGGCACCTCAAAGGTGCGCCGATACCAGATGCGGTCATTCTCGCTGACCGGGCGCATCACGCCCGACAACGCCGACTCGACCGGGAAGGGCACGAGGATCTGAGTCTGGAAGGTGGCGCTCTTGGCGTCCTTGCTGGTGATCGCGAGGTCCCACAGGCCATTGAGGTTCAGCCACTCATCCCGAACCATTTGGGGGCGCGGGTATTCCCGGTGGACGTTGTCCGGCGAGACGTCCTTGGCCCACCGCGTCTTCAGCGGCCCCCCCGCCGGCTGCCAGGTAGCCGCCCACACGGAAGAAGCTGACAGAAATATTAGGGACAGAAAGATGAACTGCAGAACAAGCTTCAGGGTCATCCGCGCCATGGGATTCCGCGAGCTAACAATACCCATATTCGGTTTCCAAATACGTTGCGTCTTCATTCCTCTATCCAGAGCTCTACTGTCATATCTGCTTCAAATGTTCACTTCACCGCTTGATCGTCTTAAACGTCACCACTTTCCGACCCACGTTAATCCATTGAATGTAATCCAGGGAGGTATGGGCCAGAAAGCGGCGGAGGTGGCTTTCATATCGTTGGCGTCCCTCGCCCAGGGCTGAGATTCTGAACACTGCGCCTGGCGCCGCCAGACGGAGCACTTGATTTCCAACCTGAGCCCCCGCAACCAATATGCCGACCGGCTGGAGGACCTTTTCACCCTGAAGACCACTTCCATGACCTCGTAGGCGGCTTGGGCGAACTGCTCGTAATCGAGTTGCCGCAATCCCGCTGGCACCTTAATGGGCATCCTATTTTTCTGTCCCAAATATTTCTGTCAGCTCCTCACTCCCCCGCCTTCCACTCCCGTGCGTCCTTGCCCTGGCCGATTACAGGGAAGGCTGTGAGGCGCAAGCGGGCGGCGCCCATGGGAATGAGGGTGACCGTCTCCACCGGCTGGTCGGACTTCACGGGGCTGGGCTGCAGTTTGCCGACAAGGCCGAGCGAATCCTGCTTCCAAGCGGGAATGCGTTTTGCGGGGACCTGGAGTTCTATCGGCGCGGCTGCCGGCGTGAACGGCTGCGCCGGCAACGGCCCGCCGCTCCACTTCACCACTTTGAAGGACTTGGCCGGTTTCTTGGCATCGAGCACCAGGCCGTAATTCCACGGCGTGGTGGGGAAGACCTCCAGTTCGGGCCAGGCATCGGTGCCGCCGCAGCGCTCCCACCGCTCGCCGATCTTCAGCGAGAAGGTCAGCAGACCGTAAGATACGGAAACCGCATTGTGGTTCTTCGCCCAATCCTGGACGCGGACCTCCATCGGCAGCCGGAGGGTTACCGTGTCGCCATCCTTCCACTCGCGTTCGAGGACCACGTACGCGAGCGGTTTGGCGGCGCAGCGGACGGATTTGCCGTTGATCTTCACCGATGCCTCGGTGCACCAGCGCGGGATCCGCAGATACAGAGGGAACTTCACCGGCTGCGCCGCTGCGAACTTGAGAGTGACCGTGTCACTGAACGGATAGTCGGTTTCCTCGGCAATCTTCACGCTCGCGCCCGCTCCCACTTTCGCGGTCACTTCGCTGGCGGCGTAGAGGGAGGCGCACAGGCCGCGGTCGGCCGTGGCCAGCCAGAGTTCCTCGGCGTAATAGGGCCAGCCGTGCGAGACGTTGTGCTGGCAGCAGCGGTAGCGCTCGAACGGGCTGTAGGAGAACATCGTGCCGCGATTCTGTATCGCCGGGGCCTTGTTCTCCTTGTCGAGCTGGACCTGGTTGGCGCAGGTCAGGTAGTGCAGGCCCTTCCGGTCCGGCGTCAGGGCGGCGGGAAGCGAGTTGAAGGCGATATCCTCGCAGCGGTCGGCCCAGAGCGGGTTGCCGGAGATCTTGGTGAGCATCTCGAAGCTGTGCATGAACTCGACGATGCCGCAGGTCTCGAAGCCCTGCCGCGGGTCGGTGTAGCCGGGCCGGCAGTTTTCGTCGCCCGGCAAATCCGCCGCCCGGGAACTGGCCGTAGAGGTCCCATGATGGTCTGGTAATTATTGCTCGGCGGCATCGCAGGAATTTCTCCTCCTTGGCTTGCTGGTAATACACGCCCGGCTCGCGGAAGCCCTGGGC
This sequence comes from uncultured Verrucomicrobiae bacterium, assembly GCA_963822005.1. Lineage (GTDB taxonomy): Bacteria > Verrucomicrobiota > Verrucomicrobiia > Limisphaerales > UBA8199 > PALSA-1440. The sequence goes on from CAWGGD010000015.1 coordinate 98,501, forward strand.
GATGTTGACGTTGTGCCAGTTGTGCACGCCGGTGGTCCAGTCCTGCATGTTGTCGTGGATGCGCTTGGCCAGGTCGAGCAGCCAGGGTTCGCCGGTGCGGTTGTAGAGCCAGTAGATGGTCTCGATGTTGTCGCCGAACCGGATCTTGGGCCAGTAGCCGGCGCCGAAGTTCTCGTCCGGCTGCGTGCTCAGCCATTTGAAATACCTGGTCAGGAACGGGAGCACCCGGTCGTCGCCGGTGAATTCGTAGAAGGACTGGAGCACGTTGCACATGACCATGTGCGGCCAGAGGTCGGGCTTGCCTTCCAGACCGGTCTTATTGGCGCGGGGGCCGAACCAGCCGTCGGCCTCCTGGCTGGCGAGCATGGCATCGATCCACTTGCGCGCGGCCTTGATGATCGCCTGGTCCTTGAGCACATAGCCCAGGTCGCCGTAGCCCTTGAGCCAGTAGGGCAGTTCCTCCCAGCCGCTGTGGCCCTGGCCTTGCGGGTCGGCCCAGGCGTTGCCCTCGAACTTGCACCAGTTCGAGATCTCCGGCAGTCGGCCGGTCATGCCCTGGGCTTCGAGCTCGAGCTGATGGCGCAGCCAGCCTTTCGGGGTGATGCTGCCGATCGGGAGCTTGATGAATGGGCTGGGCAACAACGGTTCGCGATTCGCGGTGTAGAGCGGCTTCGACGAAGAAGCAACCGGCGTGGGAACCACCTTCACGCCGGTGTCAACCGCAGCCCCCCGGCAAGGCGACGGGGATTGCAAAAGCAGAGCGGCGAGTATAAGAGCGACACCGGTGGTGCCGACGAAGGCCTGGGCTGACGTTCCGGGATTCAAAGATGCATTCATTAGTTATGATTCAGTTGGTTGCACGCTAAAGCGCGGCCATTAGACAGATGCGCCGCCTGGGAAGTCAAGAGAAGCCTTGGAATAGCCTTGGAATAGCAGTCCGGATGAGTTGACACGCAGCGCGGCGGTTGGGAGGATGGCTCTACCATTGGAGATCCCACCGGCACGGTGGGCCATGGTATCAACAGAAAGGTGAAGAAAGTTCTATGAGAAAGACGACGTTGCTCGCGATCGGGATTACCGCACTGGCGGTCTGGCTTGGCGCCTCCCTGCTCAGCACGGCGCAGGAGAAAGCTTCCGCCCGCCGCTGCGAATATGCGGTGATCAAATGGGATGGAACTGACAAGGTCTGCGTCAACCTACCCGACAAAGCGGAGATTCTGCATGTGTTCGAGCTGTCTGGCAACCGCACCCCCAGAGAGATGCAGGACGAGGAGTTCTGCCTAGCGTGGATGGCCAACAAGATGGCCAAGGATGGCTGGGAGGTGGTGACGCTGGATTCCCGGCGGCTGATCTTCAGCCGGGCGGTCAACCGGTAGCTTCGGGCACGTCCGAGCCGGTTGTGCCACTCAAGGTGAGTTCGGCGGACAGCACCCTGGTGGCGGCAACATACGCGGAAACCTGAGCCTGGACCAACAAGCCCAGGCGCCCGGTGATGCGGGCCTGAAGACGCACGGTTTCGCCCGGCCGCGCGGTGCCGAGGATTTTGACGTTGCGCAGCGCCGTCAGCTTGAGTCCCGGCAGCGGCGGGATGAGGGGGTCATTCTGGGCGACCACGCCGGCCAACTGAGCGGCGGCTTCGACAAGCAGCACCCCGGGGAACAAAGGTTCGCCTGGCAGGTGACCACGCAACCAGGGCTCATCCCCGCGCACCCGGTATTCACCGACGCCATCCTTGCCAGGATCGAGGCTGAGCAAGCGGTCCACGAAACGGAATTCCGGGCCATGAGGGAGTGACTTCAGGGCCTCCTGCAACGGATCGGGCGTGCCAGTCATTGCCGCAGGGGTTCCACCACGCTGAAGTCCGGGTCGAGCTTGGCATCAAAGAGCTCCGGCGCGAGCGGCGCGTTGACCACCCCGTTGGTGAAATCGTTGCGCATGCTCGAACCGTCGCTGAACCGCAGCTCGGTGGCGAGCGGCGAGAAGTCATTAGTGCTCAGGTTCACCTGAATCTCGGCCATGAACTTGCGGGCGAAAGCGCTCTTGGGTTGAAGCGTCACCTGGATCAGGGAATTCGTTTCAATGACGGAGGTAACGCGGAAGCGCGATTCCAGGTCCGCGCGGCTGCGGGGAAAGCTGGCATCCAGCAGGGCGAGGGCATCCTTCCAGGGACCGGCTTGCACCCCGTGGAGGGGATACTTTTCCACGCGCTTGAGCCGGGGGTAGATGATCAGCATTTGGTCCGGCTGACGGAGCGCGGCGGTCTGCACGGGCTGGCCCAGTTCCCAGCGGAATCGGTCGGGCACCATGACCCAGACTTTGCCCTTGGAAACCAGCGGCTGCGAGAGGACCTTGAGCGAGCGAGTCTGCGTGCTATCCGCCGTCCAGGTGTGCAGATTGGTCTGGGCGGAAATCCAGCGGTCAAGCAGGGCGGTGCTGGGATCGGCCAGCGCGGCCTCGGCCAGCAGGCAAAGCGCGGCCAGGGCGAGCAAACCCTGAGGGCACCGACGATTCATGAGCTGGGGCGGGTGTCCAGCGGCCAAATAGGAACGAACTGATACCATTGGTCGAGATGTTGGCGGATTTCCGGCTCAAATGCACGCAGGATTTGCTGGGTCAGGCCGCGGCGGGCTTCGTGACTGCCCAGTGCCCGACGATCATATTCGAACTCGGGAAGCACCTTGACGGCATAGCCCTCGGGCCGGCGCACGATCGTTACCCCAATCAGGGTGCAGCCCGACGCACGCGCCAGTTCCGCGGCCGCATTTGAGGCCCGGAACGGCTGGCCGAAGAACTCAACCGGGACCGAACCCCGTTCCGGCGGCCGGTCTATGGATATCGCCAGGGCCGCTCCGTCCTGAAGCTGCTTGATGACCTCGATGAAGGCGAACTCGTCCTGGCCGATGATGAGCGTCCCAATCCCCCACCGGGCGCGCGAGGCGATGCGAATTTCCGTCAGGCTCTGATCCGGTTCCGCCAGGGTGAGCACCGTCAACTTGATGCCCATTTCGGCCAGCAGCAGCCCGCCGTGCTCCCAGTTGCCGAGATGAAGCGTGATGAAGAGGATGCCGCGGTCTCGCCGGACGGCGGCCTGAATGATCTCGAGCTCGCTGGGGGTGGTCAACCAGTTCCGCACGCGCAGGCCGCTTTCCACGCGCCACAAGTCCGCCAGCTTCACGGCGAATCTTCGATAGAGCTGCCGGGCCGTTCGTTCGGCCGCCGTCCGGTCCCCGGAACAGGCGGGGAGCAAGATTCCGCACGACCACCTCACGGCGTTCCCGTCCCAGCCGGAAGTGAAGCTCGGCCACTGTGATGCAGAAGCCATTGACCAGCCACGTGGGCAGCGTTCGGACGATGGCTAACCCAAACCGCCACAGGCCGGCGCGATAGAAGGAGGAAGCCGTCGCGGCTGGAGCGTCGAGGGTCGCGGACTGGGGCGGGTGTGTGCCCTCGAGGTTCCTGTCCCGGCTTGAGGGTTGGGGGGCGGCGTTCGGACACAGCCAGGCCCACCAGGCCGGCACCAGAAAGACGGAGGTCAGGTAAACAATCGCGATGCCGGAAGCGCAAACCAGGCCCAGACTGGACAGCCCGGCGTTGCTGGAGAACGCGTTGGAACCGAATCCGGCCACGGTGGTGGCGGCGCAGAGGAACACCGCACGGCCGGTGACGCGGCGCATGGCCGCGGCGTCGCCGCCATGCCGGCGCAGGGCCAGTTGGACGTGGATGGTGTAGTCCACCCCCGCGCCGAGGAGGAGGGGCAAGGCCATGAGGTTCATCAAATTCCAGGACCAGCCCGCCACCCCCATCACCGCCAGCAGCACCAGCAAGCTGAACCCCAAAGCGGCGAAGCTCAGCAGCACTTCTCGCCACCGGCGAAACGCCAGCCACAGACACATCCCAACCATCGCTATCATCGCCACCATGACCCCCCAGAGCCGATGCTGGACGCTTTGCAGCAGACTCTCGCCCAGCAGGCTCCACCCCGTGAGCCAGACGCCGGGCAACGCCGGATCCAGTGTGGCCGGCGTGGGCGCCGAGACGGCGTTGGTGGCGGGATAAAGCGCGCCGACCGCCAGCCAGTCACTTCCCGTCCATGCTGTAGCCCGCTGGAGCAACCAGCGGCTGGACTGGTTGGTTGGCCAGAGCACCTTGGTCGTTCCCGCCGCCAGTTCCCAGGTGTGGAGCAGAGTCTTGGTCAACGCCAGCGCGTCAGGCGTGAAGCCGGCTTGCGCCGCCGCGGAGGTCAGCGCAGCCGCTCGGCCCACCAGCACGCGAGCTGTGACCAGGTTCGATTGCTGCCGGTCGGGATGAGGCCAGAGGGCGGTCGGGAGCAGGAAGCTCTGCAGCGCATGGTTGGTGGTAGCACGGGCCAGGTGGTCCTGGGCGGCATCCAGACGCCGCGCAACTTCACTCTCATCGCGCCCGGACACGACGAGCAACAGCGGATCGCCCTGGCGGTTCAGTTCGGCTTGCAGTTCGTCCAACGCCAACTGGGCGGCGCTGTGCTTAGGCTGCAACGGACTGTTGGAGTGCTCCACGGGCGGCCAGGCCCGGCACAGGATTGCCACCGCCGCACCAGCGCTCACCACGGTGAAAATGAGCCAAAGGAGCCGTGACCCGTCTTGGCGCGGACGCGTGGCGGCTACGGCGGGGGAAGGGGTATGGGACGAAGGTTTGCCCCAGCGCAAAACGAGCGGCAGAAAGGCGTACAGCATCAAGACGGCGGCCAACAAGATGCCGATGCCCACCAGCGAACCAAGCTGCGACAGACCCGGCAACCCCGCGAAGTTCAGGAGAGCAAAGGCGGCGGCTGTGGTCACAGCCGACCAAACGATGCTAGGCGCGATCAGGCGCTGGAGCGCTCGGGCCGATAGGCGGGGCGAAGCCAGCCACTCCTGGTAGATCACCAGTCCATAGTCCACGGCCAGGCCCATCAGAATCGCGGCAAATCCCAGGCTGACGGCGTTCAACCTCGAGAAGATCAGCCCGCCGGCAGCCAGCGCACCCGCAACCACGAAAACGAGCATCGCCAGGAGCAGCACCAGCGGACGCCAACTGCGGTGCGCCCACCAGAAGAGACACACAATCAACACCAGGGTGGCCAGGACCGAGCCTTGCATGTCGCGCTCCATGCCGCTGGCAATCTCGGTGGTGAAGGGCGGCGCTCCGGTGTAGCGCACGGTGGCTCCGCCGGGCCAGCCTGGAGAACTTCGGCAGCGGCCCACCGCGGTCTGGATGTCGGCGAACCATGCGGCGCATGTCCGGTAACTCTCCAAGTGTGCCGCGCGCCTCCACGAAGATCGCCCGGAACGCGCCATCCGCCGAAGCAAACCCGGCGTCGGAGGCGCTGAACATCGCGCTGTCGCCCAGGCCGGTTTCCGGCAAACGGGTGAACCCAAAGGGATCATAGCTCAAGCGCCCAATCTCCGTCGGCGAGAGTGAAGTGGCCAGTTGCTCGCGGGTCTCGGTCAGCCACTGATTGCAGTCGCTCGGGGGCGAGTCGGTGGGCCAGTTGGGCGAAGGCTTCGGGCGGCTGATTGAGCCAAAGATAGGCGATCAGTTCCACCATTTGCTCCGGGTGCTCGAGCCAGGGCGGTTGCCAGACAACCCCCGCAACGAGATTCGTCTCGCGCCGCAAGCTTTCCGCAATCTGCCGGGCGGCCGACTCGGCTTGCTCAGCGGCCGGCGCGCGAACCGTGATAACCAGTTCGCGCATGCTGGCGAAGTGTTTTTGGTAGAGCTTGAGTCCCTGGACGACCGGCAGGCCATCCGGGAGCAGGTTGAGGACCTCGACATCGAAACGCACGCGCCACAAGCCGAGGGCCGTCAGCACCATCAGCAGGAGCCACCACCAGCGCTTGAGCAGTGACCTCACGGGCCCAGGAAACCTTCCAGCGTTTCACCGGAGCGGGTGTTCTCCAGCCGCCAGCCGCCGTCGGGTTTGCGCTGAAAACGCAAAGCGGAGGGGAGCGAATTGCTGGAAAGCGCGGCGGGGAGGTAGAGCCAGGCAAAACGCGTGGGGGGTGAGCGACGGCCGGTAAAGCTCATGCGCTGGGCCGGAAACTCGATGAGCCAGTTCGTGCGCGTGGTCTGGGCCAGCACCAGCGGCAGGGGGGTCTTGGCAAACTGAATCGCGCAGCGTCCGTCCTCGTGGCTGGCCACGACCAATTCTCCCGCCAGTTCCGGGAACTGGCGTCGCGGCCGCCAGAGGGCCTGGCCTTCCTGCACGCGCCAGCCGGGTCCGGCGGCGACAAAGAGCGGCGCGTGATCGGGGGTCCGGCAGGCGGTCAAAAGCAAGGGGGCGGTCAGCAATGCCAACCGGAGCGCGGGACCAAGAGCACAGGCTTTGAACTGCTGCATAGAGGCGCCCGCATTTTTGCGGAAGCGGGGTGGTTGTCAAAGCTTTTGCACCCCGGGATTGCGCCTCGGGCCTCAATGAGCGATAAGTAGGGCCATGAAACTCCTGATTACTTCTATCGTGCTGCTGGGTTTGGCTGCGCCGACGCTGGCCGTTGACAAAGCGGCCCTGGACAAGCGCATCCAGACCATGACGGGGAAGTTCGAAATCATGCAGGGCAAGCCGGACAAGCGCATTCCGGCGGAGGAACTGCGCAAAGCCAAGGGCATCGTGTTCCTGGACCGGACCAAGGCCGGCTTCGTGTTCGCGTTCGAAGCCGGGGTCGGGGTCGCCATGTTGAAGGATGCCAAATCGGGGCGGTGGAGTCCGCCGGCGTTCCTGCGGGCCAAAGAAGCCAGTCTGGGATTGCAAGTCGGCGGCCAGCAGTCCTTTGTCGTGATCCTGCTCATGAACACCAACGCGACGCGCGCGCTCATTGAAGCGAACTTCAAGTTCGGCGGCGAAGCCAGCGGGACCGCCGGCGATGCCAGCGGCAAAGCCGAAGACACGTTCTCCGACGACGGCCGAGCGTTAATGCGGGTCTATAGCTCCGCGGAGGGGCTATACGGCGGGGTGGCACTCAAAGGCGGCGATCTGTTGCCCGATGACGAGGCTGACATCGCTTACTATGGCGAGTACCTGACGACCAAGCAGATTCTGTTGGACGGGAAGGCAAAGCCGTCAGAGTCGGCGACTACCTTGGCGCAGAAGATTACGCAGTTCGCGAAGTGAGGCGCTGGTCGGGCCGGGAGGGCAAGCGTCCCCGCGCTAGTCGCGTCGAAGCGAAACGAAGGCGGGAGCCCTGACCTCAACCCGCGAACCACGCGAAAAGACGCTAAACGGGACAAGCGTCTGCGGGAGGGCGAGCATTTCCTCGGGCGAGCGAGCATCCTCGCGCTGATCGCGTCGCAGCGGAGCGAAGGCGGGAGGCCTGATTTCTTTCCCCTCCAACCGAATGTTTGGGCTCGCGGGGACGCTCGCCCCGAGACCACCGCACGCCGGCCTCGGTCCCTCCTCAGTCATCTGCTCGCCGCCGTGCGCCGGGTTGGGAATCAATTTCCGTCCCTTGCTGTCCACCACCAAATCCAACACCTCCAGTGGCACCTGGCCCAGCAGGTTGGGCACCGATTCCGGCACTTCGATGACGTCGAAATTCTCCTTCCGGCCCATCAATTCGAGTTGCACCGGCTCGTACTTGAAGCGGACCACCTCGCCGTTGGTGGTTTGGGAGCGGACGGCGTCCACACGTACCAGACCGAGCTTCCGGACGACCGACGGCTTCAAATAGGGCCGCGTCGCGCCGGTGTCCACCAACGCCTCCACCGCCACCGTGCGCGGCTTCCGTTTCGAGGCCTGCCGCTTCAGCAGAATCACGTCGGACAGGTTAGTCAGCTTGATGGTAACCACGACTTTGCCCATACGTTTATAATGTCCCGTCCCCAGTCCCCTTGTCAACCCTCAGCGCGGTCCTGTCCGCCTCCCCGTTCCTCGTTCTACCTTCTTCTTCCCTTCCCTGCGTAACGGCGAATCTCCGCGCGGGTATTTGGCCTCGCGCAGACGCTTGTTCCCTTTCGCGTCTTTTCGTGTGGTTCGCGGGGTGAAATCAGAGCTCGCGGGGACGCTCGCCCTCCCTCGAAACCGTTGACTTGGTCCGGTCAAGTTTGTTGACTGGTTAATGAATGATCGTAGGACCCTCCGCGAAGCTGCTGACTGCTGCGACCGTCGCCCTGCTGATGCTTCTCGGCGATGCGGCCAACCGGTGCGCCAGCGCCGCGGCGCCCAAGCAACGATCGCTGGATGAATGGCGGAGCCTGACCGCTTCAAACGCCTCGCCGCCCAGGGTGTTCCTCAAAGGCCACCAGGTCCGGTTCTATTTCCAAGCGGCCACAAGTGTGGAGGAGTTTAGCGCGCGTTGGGACCGGCATCGGATCCCCGGTGACGGGTATCTCGTCAGTGCCGGCCTGCTGCGGTGGGATCAAAAACTGCCGCGGATGCCGGAAGGCCAACGCGGCTGGCGCGAAGCTACTGTTATCGCCGGACCCGAGTGGGGCCGGCTCACCACCAACCTGGCTGAAGTGCTGACGCCGGCGTCCCCGGGACACGGGATTTATTACAAGGGACTTGTCGCCGACCGCTTGTTGTATCGCGACGCGCAGGGAGCACTCGACGACGCCGCCCTCGGGGAACAGCCGAAGGGAATCGTCATTGATCGCCACCTTTCCATCGAAGAAACAGTGGCGACACTAGCGCGGCAGGTGGAACGGGATCTAGTGCAGGAGCATCCGGGCGATTCGCTGTTCTTGCTGCTGCCGCCCAACGCCCGGCGTTTCCCGCAGCCGCTGTTGCTCGACCGCAAGCAGCGTCAGTGTATCTGGCTGTCGCCCGCAGCGCTCTACGACAACACCGAGCGCGGACTCGGGCTCTCAACGACCAGGCAGGGCCTGAGCGCGATGGTGTTGGAGAGCCACGGGCTGGCCTTGCTCAAGAACCCGGTTTCCAGCTTAGCCCGGCTCGGCGATCTGGGCGTCGAGACGGTGGTCAGGTTTCTGCGGCTGCCGTTCCCCAAACCCAGCACCCATTATCCCCCGCTGGCCCACCGCGAAGGCATGGACCTCGCGCAATGGGAAGGTTGGCTGGATCGTTACACTGGCACGCGGCAGGAGGAGGGTTCGCTCGACCTGTTGATTGACGGCGAGCGGTTCTTCCCGCGGCTGAAACAGGCGTTTGCCGCCGCCACGAACCACATCCACGTGGACGTTTATATTTTCGACAAGGACGACGTGGGGGTCAGCTTCGCCGACCAACTGAAGGAGCGCTCCAGCCAAGTGAAGGTGAAGGTCATTCTCGACCGCTTGGGGAGCATCGCCAGCGGGGCGGCTCCTCCAGGCACGCCGTTGCCGGAGGATTTCGTCGCCCCCAGCTCGATCTATTCTTACCTGGAGGAGAACTCCAAAGTCCAAGTGCGGCCCTTCCTGAATCCGTGGTTTTCTTCGGACCACGCCAAGGTGTTCCTGGTGGATGGCACCCATGCGTGGCTCGGCGGCATGAACCTGGGCCGCGAATACCGTTACGAGTGGCATGACCTGATGGTGGAATTGCAGGGGCCGGTGGTGGCCACGCTCGAAGACGAATTCCGGCATGACTGGGCCCACGAGGGTCTGCTGGGTGACCTGGCCTACGTCGCGGAGCTGGCGCGTGGCCCGCAGGAAAGCCTGTCGTCCCGGCCCGGGGATCGCTGGGTCCAGATGCGGTTGTTGCCCACCAAGACGGCCTGGAAGCCTTTCAGCGCCGCGGTGCAGGCGGCCATTCGCAAGTCGCAGAGCTACATTTACCTCGAGAACCCCTACCTCTTCGACAAGCGGGTGATCATCGGCCTGGTCCGGGCGCGGAATCGGGGCGTGGATGTGCGTGTGGTGCTGCCGCGCGTCAATGATCTCAAGCCCGGCGGGCGCAGCAACCTGGTCCTGGCCAACTACCTCCTGGAGCACGGGGTGCGGGTTTACTTTTACCCGGGCATGACCCACGTGAAAGCGCTGCTGGTGGATGATTGGGCCTGCGTCGGCTCAGCCAACCTGAACCACCTCAGCCTCCGGCTCTGCCAGGAGCACAATGTTGGCACCTCCGACCCCGCGTTTGCGGGGCGGCTGAAGCGGGAGCTGTTCGAGGAGGATTTCGCCCGGTCGTATGAGCTGACCGAGCCGGTCTCCATCGAGTGGGTGGATTTCCTGGCGGACCTGATCCTAGAGGGGTTCTGACGCTAGTGGGCGTGGGCGAGCAAGAGCACCGCAGCCAAGACCACCGAGAGCAGCCAGAGGGACAGCAGGATCACGGCGAACTGCACTGACAACCGGCGGGCCGAGGCCCCGTGGCGCCGGAAATTGGACCAGGCAAACCCTTGGATCAGGCACAGCAGATAGACCAGCACCCCGCAAACCACTGACAATACCCGTTCCTCCGCCAAAGGCACTGGTCCGAGCCAATGCAGCCACCGCACCAGCCGGTCAACCGCGTCCTCCATCCCGTTCACCGTGAGAGTAAACACTCCGACACTGGCAGCGAGGATGAGAAAGGCAGTGAGGCTGGCCCGCAAGGTGTTCCTGGCAAAGGAGGCCGCATAAACCGCCACGCTGGTCACCAACAACTGCGCGAGCACCCAGCCACAGAGCCCGGCACAAATTGCAGGGACCTCCGAAGCCGGCGGAAGCGATAGGCTGATCGAAGAACGGCCAAGGAGCGCTGCGCCGGCGACATACATAACCGTCGGCAGCACCAGGCCCAGACCCAGGCTGATGGGAAGCGCCACGAGCATCTTGGCCGACCATTGCTCGAGAGCGGATGGCGGCAAGGTCAGGTGCCATTCGGCCATACCCCAGCCGCGTTCTTCCGCAAGGCAAATGGCTCCCGCAATCAAGGGGAGGATCACCACATAGATGAGAAAATCTCCTCCGATGATTCCCTCGGCCACTGTGGGCCGGACTTTGATCAAGCAGAACCCAGCCAAGGCGATCAGGAAGAATAGCCCCGCCACCAAGAAGCTGATCTGCTGCAGGCGAAACTCCTTCTTGAGCAACGCCGCAAAGGGCCCCTGGAAGCGCGCAGACAGTCGGGTCAGGGGTCGCGTGATGATGGCTTCCAGACCACCCGGCAAGCTCAGTTCCCGTGCCGGCCCGTCCAGGGCTTCGAGTCGTTGGAACCTGGCATAGCCCAGCCAATAAACGACAGCGCAGTAGAGGAAAAGCAGTAGAACCGCCAGACGCTGCCCGGACGGATTGGATTCAACTAACTCCCCCCCCACCGCGCTCCCGAGCGCCAGGACGCAGCCGGGAGCAGCGACGGCAAACACCATTCCACCCAGGCCCTGGCGCAGGAGCAGGGTCCAGTAGGGTGCTCCGCAGAAGGCGCACAGGGGCATCAACACCAGGGCTGCCCATCCCCCAGAGTCGCGCACCGGGCAGCACGCCGCCAGGCAAACCAGCAGCGCTGTCAGATTGATCGCGATGCCCGCCCCCAGGACCAGCATCTTGTCCCGCCATAGCACCGACCGGGCAATCGGTTGTGAGAGCAGCAACGGCATTGTGCGGTGCTGGAACTCGTTGCCAAAGGCGCTTCCGCCCATCACCACGCAGGCCACGCCCAGGGCCAGAATGCTCGCGGCTTGGAGCCAAGCCAACTCGTGCTGCGTGACAAGCTGGGGCACAATGAGGTAAGGCAGCACAATGACCAGCAGCGTGGTCACAAACATCGGCAGCAGGTCTCTCGTTTCCTTAATCAGCCTGGCATTCATAGCGCCTCCCCTCACTTCAACGCCGCCACGAAGATTTCCTCCAGCGTCAGGCTTTCGGTCGTCAGCTCCTCGGGGGCCAGCGACCGGAGCCGTTGCAGGATCTCTTCCGAATGGCCGTTTACGGTCAGCTCCAGCTCCCGGCCCTCGCGGCGAATATGCTTCGCCTCCGGGAAGCTCACCTCCGGCGCGGCCCCCGGAAAGCGCGCGCGAATCTTCTTGTAGCGGGACCGGGCTTCGTCTGCCTCCAGCGTCAACTCCGCCCGCCCGTTCTCAATGATGGTGAACTCATCAATCAGCCCCTCGAACTCACTGATCAGGTGCGTCGAGACAAACACGGTGCGGTTGCCGGGATCGGCTTCCTGGTAGGCCCCGATCACCGTCTGGATGAACTCGCGGCGCACGATGGGATCCAGCCCCGAGGTCGGCTCGTCCAGCACCAGCAGCTCCGGCTCGGCGCAGATCGCTGCCATGAGCGCCAACTGCGTCCTCTGGCCCCGGGACAGCGCGCTGGCCTTCTTGGCGTCGTCCAGCCGGAATTGCCCGAGCAGCTCGCGCTCCGTTTTGCGGTTCCAGCGGGGCCGGAAGGAGGCCAGGTAGTCCAGCACGTTGCGCACGGTCATCCACGGGTAGAACGCCACGTAATCCGGCACGTACGCCAGCCGCGACTTGACCGCGACCTCCTCCCGGGCGGGGTCGAGGCCGAAAACGTGGACCGTTCCGGACTTGGGTCGCAGCAGGTTCAGCAGGCATTTGATGGTGGTGGTCTTGCCGGCGCCGTTGCGGCCGAAGAAGCCGTAACACTGGCCGCGCCGGACGCGCAGGCTCAAGTCGTTGACCGCCTCGGTGCGGCCATACTTGTGAACGAGGTGGGTGACTTCAATGACGGATGGTTCTTGGTTCATAGTTGCTCCTTCGCTTTGGCCTCATGGGCCTTGTTGCTGTGTTCAAAGGTTTCGAGTCGTTCCCTGACCAGCGCCAGAAACTCCTTCTCCTCCACGCGCAAGTGGTGGGCTTGCACGATGGCCGCATCAATCTCCTCGGCCACCATCTTGAGCCGGACATCCTTCCGGAAGGGTGAATGGTTCTCCTTCAGAAAGCAGCCCCGGCCGGCGACGGTCTCGATGACCCCCTGGCCTTCGAGCTCCGTGTAGGCTTTGGCGACGGTGTTGCGGTTGACGCGCAGTTGCTCCGCCAGCGGCCGGATCGAGGGGAGCGGCTCGCCCGCCCGCAGCGCCCCCGAGGCCGCCGCGGCTTTCACCTGGTCCACCACTTGCAGGTAAACCGGCTTGCCGGACTTGAAATTGAGCTGAATCAACATAGGCTTGGCTCACGGTTATATTCTGTCATAGGACAGTAGGACAGTGGGCCAAAGTTGTCAACACCCTATTTCAACTATTTTTTGGGCTCGGCAGGGAGCCCTATCGGGGGTTTGTCTTTGCCCTATTCCGGGTGAGGGAGTGCTCCCTCTCCTCCTTTGAAGGAGAGGGCTGGGGAGAGGAGGCCGTCTGACGCTGTTACCTTGCTCGGTTGCTCGGGCACTGGGCCTACGCTTGTCTTTTCTCAGCGGGCGCCTACCCTCCACCCTGTGATTCAGACAGAGTGAAGGACTATGGCCGGCCTGTTTTCTACGGCGACCCTCGAGCAAATCCGCGCCGCCAGTGACATCGTGGATGTGATCGGGTCGTACCTGCCGCTTAAGCGCGCGGGGGCCAACTTCGTCGCGCTCTGCCCCTTCCACAAGGAGAAGACCCCCAGCTTCAACGTCAACCCGCACCGGCAGATCTTTCACTGCTTCGGCTGCCACAAGGGGGGGGACGTGTTCGGGTTCGTCAAGGAATACGAGAACGTTGACTTTCCCGAGGCGGTGCGGCGGCTGGCGGACCGGGCCAAGATTCCGCTGGAGTACGAGAAGAACACCGGCGAGCAGCAGTCGCGGCACCTCAAGGAGCGGCTGCTGCAAATCCATGAGCAGATCGCCCAGCGTTGGCAAAACGCCCTCGCCAATGAAGCGTCCGGGCAGATCGCGCGCGACTACCTTGCGCACCGCGGCGTGCCCGAGGAGGCGGTGAAGCTATTCCGCCTCGGCAGCGCGCCGGACCTGTGGGACGACACGGTGAACTGGGCGAAGAGCAAAGGCCACGAACTGGCTCTGGTGGAGCAGGCGGGCCTGATCTTGCGCCGGCAGGAGGGCGAAGGTTACTACGACCGCTTCCGGGGCCGGCTGATGTTCCCCATCTGCGACGAGCAGGGGCGGGTGGTCGGGTTCAGCGGGCGGGTTCTGTCCGGGGACGAGAAGACCGCCAAGTACGTCAACTCGCCCGAGACGCCGATCTTCACCAAGAGCAAGGTGTTCTTCGGGCTCGACAAATCCAAGCGCGCGGTGCTCGAGGCGGGGTATGCCATCGTTTGCGAAGGGCAGCTCGACCTGATCGCCTGCTTCATGGCGGGTGTGCAGAATGTCGTCGCGCCCCAGGGCACCGCTCTTACCGCCGACCACGCCCGCATCCTCAAGCGCTACGTTGATGAAGTGGTGCTCTGCTTCGATTCGGACGAAGCGGGGCAGAACGCCGCCATCCGTTCACTCGACAGCTTGCTGGCCTCCGGCCTGGCCGTGCGCGTGGCGGTGGTTCCCGCGCCGCATGACCCGGACAGTTTCATCAAGGCCTCCGGCGGGGCCGCCTTCAAGCAGCTCATCGAGCAAGCCGAGAGCTTCTTCGACTACCACCTCAACCGCCTCTGCGCCACCCATCAAGTCACCACCGACAAGGGCCGGCTGGCGGTGTTGCGCGCCATGGCCGAGGCCGTGCACAAGACGGCAAACGTGGTGCTGGTTGACACCTACGCGCAGAAGACCGCCCTGCGCCTGGGCGTCACACCCGACGCTGTGCGCGCCGAGTTCAGGAAACTGTCGCGTAGAAAGGTTCCGACGGCTGAAGCCGCAGAGCCGCCGGCGGAGGAAGGCGCCGCCCCACAACCGCCGTCCACCCAGGAACACTGGTTGCTGAAGCTGGTGCTCTTGCACGACGATCTCGCCGCCTGGGCCGCCGGGCACCTGGATCCGGCATGGGTCCAGCACGCACTGGTGAGGCAAATCGTTTCGCAACGCCTGGCGGCGCATGCGAATCAAACCTGGACGAATCTGGCCGCCTTTCTCGACGAGTGCGCCGCTCCGGCAACGCTGAGTTTGGTCACCGAGGCCACCGCCGAGTCGCGCCCGATCCCCAATCCGTCCCAGCAGCTTGCCGACCTCACGCTGCGTCTGCGGAACCAGTTCATTGACCGCCAATTGGCGGTTTTGATGCAGCGCGCAAACCAGCCGGAAGTCGGCGACGCCGAGCGGCTGGATCTCTTGCGCCAGCAACAGGAATTGAGACAGCTTAAGCGTCAGCCAATTCAGGGCGTCTAGCCGCGGCCATCTGCGTCCGATAGCCAGTGAAGGCGGCCCGGTGACCCCATCGGCACCCCAGGGACGTGTCATGCCAGCAGCCCCACACCCATCACTGCGCCAGGCCGTCCACTTTTGAGACATATTCCCGGGGTCCGATTTGCTAGCCGCACATTCCATCCCTCACTGGGCTCCTCCAGTGTCAGCGGCAGCGGCCATGACTACGCGACGATCAAGTATGACAGCGGGGGTGCACTCCTCTGGGCAAACCGGTACAACGGGCCGGCAAACCGCGAGGATGCAGCCCGCGCCGTGGCGGTGGACGGCAGTAACAACGTGATCGTGACGGGTTCAACTGATCGACCCCCTGCCCACGGGTGACCATGGCAGTTGCTCCCTCCCCAGTCTATCTGCCGCCAAGGCCTGGTTCGATTCCCTTAAGCAATAGGGGATGGTCTTCCCGGCGCACCTTGCCCCCCGGGGCCGTTGACAAGGTGGACTTGCAACGGTCGGAGCGCCGATTTCAATCGGCTTCGTGCTTGCCCGCTGCCGGACAGGCCCGAAATCCTCTCGCGCAAAGCCGATTGAAATCGGCGCTCCGCCTTTGTCCACAGCCCTGCCTCGTCCCCAAGGCGCCTCCGGATTCTGCTTTTGCCACGCCGCCGGAAGGCCTACAGTGGTGCTGTTATGGACTTGCGTTCGGCCTGCGCGGTGCGGGTGGCATACGCCCTTTGAACTGGAGACCATCATGCCTGACTCTATTTCATTCAAACTCAATGATAAACCCCTGCGGCTGAGCGTGGACGGCGACCGCACGCTGCTATGGGTGCTGCGGACCGACCTGGGGCTGACCGGGACCAAGTACGGCTGCGGCGAGGGGCACTGCGGCTCGTGCACGGTGCTGCTCGACGGGGTGGCAGTGCGGTCATGCTTGTACAAGGTCAAAGACGTCAAAGACAAAAAGGTCGTGACCATCGAAGGCCTGGAAAAGGACGGGAAGCTGCATCCGGTTCAGACAGCATTTGCGGAACACGATGCGCTGCAATGCGGATTCTGCACGCCGGGCATGGTGCTCGAGGCGGTCGGCCTGCTGAAATCGAACCCCAAGCCTACGAGGGAGCAGATAATCCGCGGCATGGAGCAGAATCTATGTCGCTGCGGCGCGCACACGCGGATCATTGACGCCATCCAGGCCGCCGCCGCCGAGATGAAAGGAGCCCGCTAGCCATGAGAACCGAAGATTACCTGGCGCTGGATTTCAAGGATAACATGGTTCTCGACCCGCAGACACGGCGGGAGTTTCTCAAGCGCCTGGGCGGCGGCATCTTCATTTTTGTCTCACTCGGGGACTGGGCGTTGGCCCAGGAAGGCGGCCGCCAGCGCGGCGGGCGTGGATTGCCTTCCGATTTCAATGCCTTCCTCCGCATTGGCGAAGATGGCCGGGTGAGCTGTTTCACCGGCAAGATTGAGATGGGGCAGGGACCGATCACCTCCCTGCCGCAGATGTTGGCCGAGGAATTGGAGACGCCGCTGGCGTCGGTGGACATCGTCATGGGCGATACCGAACGCTGTCCGTGGGACATGGGCACCTTCGGGTCGCTGACGACCCGCGTCTTCGGCCCGGCCCTGCAAGCGGCTGCAGCCGAGGCCAAGGTGGTGTTGTTGGAGTTGGCGGCCGAAGCCCTCAAGGTTCCCCAGGCGCAATTAGTGGCCCAGGAGGGCGTGATCTTTGACCGGCAAAACAAGGAGCAGCGTCGCACCTACGGCCAGTTAGCCAAAGGTCAGAAGATCGAGCGGCATCTGAGCGTCAAGCCAGCCTTGAAAGACGTAGCCAAGCATACCGTGGTGGGCAAGCCGCTCGTGCGGCGGGATGGCCGGGACAAAGTCACCGGCAAGGCCCAATACGCAGGCGACATCCGCGAGGCCGGGATGCTCTATGCCAGGGTCCTGAGGCCGCCGGCGCACGGCGCGAAGTTGAAGAGCGTGGACACCGCAGCCGCCAAAGCCGTTGCGGGCGTTCAAGTCGTCCAGGAAGGTGACCTCGTCGCAGCGTTGCATGAGTCGCCTGACATGGCGGAGGCTGCTTTGGCGAAGGTCAAAGCTGAGTTTGACGTGCCCGAGCCGACGGTGGACGACAAGACCATCTTCGACCATCTGCTCAAGGCTGCCCCCCAGGCCAGGGTGGTGGACGAGGGCGGAGACCTTGCGGAAGGCAGGAAGCTGGCGGGCAAGACCTTCGAGCTGACCTACCTGAACAGCTACGTGGCTCATGCCGCGATGGAGACCCATACCGCGCTGGCCAAGGTTGAAGCCGAGAAGGCCACCATTTGGGCTTCGACACAGAACCCGTTTGGCGCGCAACGAGAGATCGCCGAGGCGATTGGCTTGCCGGCGCAGAATGTCCGAGTGATCACGCCATTCGTAGGCGGCGGGTTCGGCGGCAAGACGCACAATCGGCAGGCGGTCGAGGCGGCGCGACTGGCGAAGGCGGTTGGCAAGCCGGTGCAGGTGGCCTGGAGCCGCGCCGAGGAGTTCTTCTATGACACCTTCCGGCCGGCCGCCATCGTCAAAATCAAGTCCGGCATTGATGGGTCCGGGAAGATGGTTCTCTGGGACTACGATGTCTTCTTTGCGGGCGAGCGGGGCGCGAAACAATTCTACGCCGTCCCCAATCATCGCACAGCCGCCCGGCCTTCCGGCTGGCAGGGACCGGCGGGATCGCATCCGTTCGCCACCGGCGCCTGGCGCGCGCCGGGCAACAACACCAACACCTTTGCCCGCGAATCGCAGATAGATATCATGGCGGCGGCGGCGGGCATGGACCCGGTTAACTTCCGCCTTAAGAACACTGGGTTGTTACCCACCGCTTCCTGCGCCAGTGGCGCTTTGCCTTGAGTTCCATCAATACTTTGCCACTCCCAAGCAATCCCTTCCATTTCATCGTATTCGGCCAGCCCAGCCCGCCACAGGGCCAAGAAAAACCCCTCCCCGCGCCAGCGTTGAAAGTGTTTGTGGACGGCGCTGGCGCTGCCGAACGACTTGGGCAAGGCCTTCCACTGGCAGCCGGTGCGCAGCACATAAACAATGCCGGCAAAGATCTGCCGGTCTTCCATCGGTTTGCGCCCACCACCGGGGCGCCGCTGGTAACGCTTGCGCGCCCGGCGGAGCGGCGCTTTGGGCACCAAAGGCTGGACGTGTTCCCAGAGGTCATCGGAAACCTCCCACGATTGAGTTTTGGCCATGTAGCCAGCATAAATACTGTTTCAAACGATGCAACACTATTTACGGATAAGCTCTTAACCGACCCCAGGATGATTCGCGTTCTGAAGGCTGCGGCTGAGCGGTTCGGCTGGACGCCCGCCAAGGCGCCGAGCAAACGCGGCTATGGCGTGGCCTGCGGCATGGATGCGGGGACCTATGTCGCAACCATCGTCGAGGCTGAGGTGGATGCGAAGAAAGGAACCGTTCAGGTCAAACGCGTGGTCTGCGCCCAGGATATGGGCTTGGTGGTGAACCCGGAAGGGGCCAAGATCCAGGTGGAAGGCTGCACCACGATGGGATTGGGCTATGCGCTGACCGAAGAGGTCCATTTCAAGGGCGGCAAGGTCCTGGACACGAACTTCGACACGTATGAACTGCCGCGCTTCTCGTGGGTGCCGAAGATCGAGACGGTGCTCATTGACGCGAAGGACGCTCCGCCCCAGGGCGGCGGCGAGCCGGCCATCATCGTGATGGGCGCGGTGGTGGCCAACGCGATCTACGACCGGACGGGCGCGCGGCTGTTCCAGTTGCCGATGACCCCCGAACGCGTGCTGGCAGCGATTCAGAAGGCCTGAGCCCCAGTCCAGGGAGGGCGAGCGTCCTCGCGAGCCCAAACCTCTGCAGGTCTCCGGAGAAGCCAGGGCTCGCGAGGACGCTCGCCCTCCCAACAAGGAATCATCTCCTCATCGCTTGGGTTTGAGGCCGCGCAGATGCTCGTCGAACCAGTCGGCGAAGAGTTCCACATCCTGGGTCATGTCCGGCCAGCCGTGCAGCTTGCCTTCGCGCACCACGAGCTTGGCGGCGGAGCCCGCCTCCTCGCAGCGTTTAACGAAGCTCTCGGCCTGGCAGATCGGGACCAGCTTGTCGGCGTCGCCGTGGATGATGAGGACGGGGGGCATGTTGGAGTGGACGAAGTAGATGGGCGAGATTTCCCGGCCCAGCTTCTGCCGGCCTTCCGGCGTGTCCGAGCGCGGGCCGAAGCCGGGCTTGAAACGCTTCGAGAATGCCGACGCCAACCGCATCTTCGCCCGGCTTGCTATAGTTGAGGAAATCGGTGGGCGGGAAGAAGCAGGCGGCGCATTGGACTGCGCTGCTTTCGCGGTCAATAGGGTCCTTGGCCTTGGGATCGCCGGGGCCGCCCTGGGTGGCCATAGTGAGGGTCAGATGCCCGCCGGCGCTGGAGCCGATGACGCCGAAGCGGTTGGGGTCCACGCCGTAGCGGGCGGCGTTGTGCCGGATGAAGCGCACGGCGCGGTGGATGTCCTGCACGATTTCGGTGACGACAAACTTAGGCTGGCAGCCGTGCACGACTGGAAAGACCGTGTATCCGCGATTGAGCAAGGGGCGGAAGCGGTCGGGATTGATCGCCTCGTGGGCGGAGAACCAGCCGCCGCTGATGATGGCAATAATGGCCGCGCCATTGGCCGGGCGCGGCTGGAGGACATCGAGCGTGAGGGCGGTGCCGAACTTGCGCCCGTAGATCACGTCTTCGGTGCGGGTGAAAGCCACATTGGTTTGGGCCCAGGCGCCCGTGAGAGCGAGGAGGGCCAGGCAGGTGAAGAGCATTTTCTTCATGGTATGCATCGGGGGCAGTCTAGTGTGAGGCCTCAGAATTGACAGTCCGTTTTGCGGGGACCCGCCAGCCTTTCTAATCTGTAATGTTCCCGAAAGACTCCTGTCATCCGCCTGGGGTCTATTGCTGCAGGTACGAACAGATTAATCGTGACCGGAAACTAAACAATAGACGGAACACAAAGTATGAAGAACATTCTAATTCACCTCAGCAAAGGGCTGTCCACCCTCGCGTTGGGCGGTGCACTGATTCTGGCCGGCACGGCCCTGGCGTTTACCCAGAAACCGGCCGCGAAGTCCGAACCCAAGACCACACCTGTCAACCTCGCCCTGGACGAGCGTCCGGTGTCGCGCGACGCCACGGGCCGCGCCAGCTATGCGCCTGTCATCAAGAAGGTCATCCCGGGCGTCGTCAACATCTTCACCACCACCAAAGCCCAGAAGACCGGCCTCCTTGGTGGTTCGGACATGAACGAACTGATGCGCCGCTTCTTCGGCGACCGTTTCCAGGGCCGCACGACTCCGCGCGACTTCGATACGCCACGCCAGACGGGAGTCGGCTCCGGCGTCATTGCCACCAAAGACGGCTACATTCTCACCAACAATCACGTGGTGGACGGGGCCGACGAGGTGAAGGTGACCTTGCAGGACGGCCGTGAGTTCACCGCCAAAGTGGTTGGCCGCGACCCCAAGAGCGACGTTGCCGTCCTCAAGATTGACGCCAAAGACCTGCCGGCGGTCCCCATGGCGGACAGCGAGAAAGTGGAGGTGGGCGACGTGGTGCTGGCTATCGGCAACCCCTTCGGCATCGGCCAGACCGTGACCACTGGCATCGTCAGTGCCAAAGGCCGCGGCAACATGGGACTGGATTACGAGGATTTCATCCAGACTGACGCCGCCATCAATCCCGGCAATTCCGGCGGGGCGCTGGTGGACGCCGACGGCCGTCTGATCGGCATTAACACCGCCATTCTGAGCCGCAGCGGCGGCAACCAGGGCATCGGCTTTGCCATCCCGGTCAACATGGCCCGCGATGTCATGCAAAGCCTCATCAAGGACGGCCATGTCACCCGCGGCTTATCTGGGCGTCATGATTCAGGATGTCACGCCCGCCCTGGCGAAGGAGTTCAAGCTCAAGGATACCACCGGCGCGCTCGTCAGCGACGTCACCCCCAAGAGTCCGGCGGAGAAGGCCGGCCTTAAGAGCGGCGACCTGCTGGTCGAGTTCAATGGCAAGAAGGTGCCCGACAGCCGCCACCTCAAGCTCGAAGTGGCCCGCACCCAGCCCGGCCAGACCGTGCCGGTGAAGGTCTTGCGCGACGGCACGCCGAAGACGATCGAGGTTACGGTCAAGGCCCTGCCCGGCTCCGAGAAGCTCGCCAAAGCGGAGGAGGACAGCCACGACACCGGCACTCTCAATGGCGTAGGCGTGGCCGACCTTAATGAGGACGCCCGCAAGCAGTTTGAAGTGCCCGAAACGGTCAACGGCGCGGTCATCACCGAGGTGAAGCCCGACTCCGCCGCTGCCGAGGCCGGCCTCAAGCCGGGCGATGTCATCCAGGAAATCAATCGCAAGCCGGTCAAGGGTGCCGAAGACGCCGTCCGCTTAACGGACAAGGGCGCCGACAAGATCACGCTGCTCCGCGTATGGCGCGATGGCGGCAGCCGCTTCGTCGTCGTGGACGAAAGCAAAGCCGGCTAATTACCTTCCCCACCCCCCCACGCCCTCCCGCATCCTCCCACACAGGTGCGGGGGGGCTTCTCTTCTCAGCGGCATTTCTCGGCGCGCATTTCTTCATTTGGCAACTGGCAGGTAGCGAACTATGCTCGATCCCATGCGCATCCTGGTGGTGGAAGACGACAAGAAGATCGCCTCCTTCATCGTCAACGGCCTAAAGCAAAGCGGCTTCGCCGTGGACCACTCCGCCGACGGCGAGCAGGGGCTGATCATGGCCCAATCCATCGCTTACGACGCCGCGGTGGTGGACATCATGCTGCCCAAACTGGATGGCTTGAGCCTTATCCAGCAGCTCCGGGCCAAGGGTACCCGCATCCCCGTGCTGATCCTCAGTGCCAAGGCCTCCGTGGACGACCGCGTCAAGGGTCTGCAGGCCGGCGGCGACGACTACCTGACCAAGCCGTTCGCCTTCTCCGAACTGCTGGCCCGCATCCAGGCCCTGATCCGACGCGCCACCCAAACCACCGAACCCACCCGGCTGGTGGTGGGCGACCTGAGCGTGGATCTGCTGACGCGCGAGGTGCAGCGCGCGGACGAGAAGCTCGAACTGCAGCCGCGCGAGTTCGCGTTGCTCGAATACCTGATGCGCAACGCCAACCGCACGGTCACCAAGACCATGATCCTCGAACACATCTTCGACTACAGCTTCGACCCGCAGACCAACGTCGTGGACGTGCTGGTGCACCGCTTGCGCAGCAAGATGGACAAGGACCATGCGATGCTGCACACCATCCGGGGAGTTGGCTATGTCCTCCGGCCTGCTTGAACCGCTGCGCCGCAGCATCGGGCTCCGGTTGAGCCTGCTCTACGCGTTCATCTTCACGTTAAGCACTGTCGCGCTGCTGGCCCTCGCCTACTACCTGCTGGCCGCCGCCGTCGGCAGCAAGGACCGCGAAGTGCTCGAAGCCCGCCTCAAGGAAGCGGCGGTGGTATTTGAAACCGGCGGGGTCAACGCCTTGAACAACTGGGTGCGCAGCCAGCCCGCCGACGTGCGGAATACCATGTTTGTCCGCCTCGTCAACTCCTTCAACAACGCCGACCTGATCGTCAGCGCCCCGGGAGACTGGGTGGCGTTCCGAGACGTGCCGGGCTGGGAAGGGTTCCTCCAGACGCCTTACATCCGCATTCCCCAGAACGCGGAACGGGACTACACCCTGGGCCGCGCGGAGCTGGCGCGCGGCTGGCTGCTCCAGCTTGGCCGGACGACCAACAGCCGGGAAGCCATCCTGAACCCCATCCGCCGGAGTTTTCTCCTGGTCGGCAGCGTGACGGTCGTCCTCGGCTTCCTGGCGGGCGCCTTCTTCGCCCACCGCGCGATGCTGCCCGTTCGCCAGATCGTTTCCACCGCCCGCTCGATCATCCGCACCGGCCAGCTCGATGCCCGCGTCCCCGTCCGCCGGTCCAACGACGAGTTTGATGAGCTGGTGCGCCTGTTCAACTCGTTGTTGGACAAGAACCAGGCCCTCATCCGCGCCATGCGCGAATCGCTCGACAACGTCGCCCACGACCTGCGCACCCCGCTGGCCCGCCTCCGCGGCGTGGCGGAGGTGGCCCTGCAGCCCGGCGCCGAGGCGGTGGCCGCCCGCGAAGCTCTGGCGGATTGCCTCGAGGAATCCGAGCGCGTCCTCAGCATGCTGAACACGCTGATGGACATTACCGAAGCGGAGACCGGCATGATGAAGCTCCAGCGCGAGGCGACGGACCTGTGCCAGCTTGCCCGGGAGGCAATCGAGCTCTACCAATATGTCGCCGAGGACAAGAAGATTACGATTCAGACCGAGTTGCCGGCGCCCTGCACCGCCTCGGTGGACCGGACCCGCATGCGGCAGGTTTTAGCCAACCTGTTGGACAACGCCATCAAGTACACCCCCGCCGGGGGCACTGTGACCATCTCGGTGGGGGACGAGCCGGGTCGCGCGGTGGTCCGCTTCCGCGACACCGGCATTGGCATCCCCGCCGATGAGCAGGACAAAATCTGGCTGCGCCTTTATCGCGGCGACAAGAGCCGCTCCCAACGCGGCCTGGGCCTGGGCCTGAGCCTCGTGAAAGCCGTCGTCGAAGCCCACGGCGGTAAGGCCACCGTCTCCAGCCAAGTGAACCAGGGCTCGGAGTTCGTCGTGGCCCTGCCGAAATAGGCTCAACGAGCCGCCTGGGCGCCCGCGGAAGAGCTTGGGTAGAGCTGTCGAAGAGCCGTGCAGGAGACGGTGAAGAGCCGGTTAAGCGCCGGTGAAGCGCCGTGCAATAGCTGTATAAGAGCCGCATAATGGCCTTGCAAGAGCCTTTCAATAGCTTCTCAAGAGCCCTGGGGTGAGGAGCGGGCGAGAGGCATTACCGATGAAGTGCTGAACGACCCCCCCTCGCCGGAACCCTCGCCGCACAAACCTCGAAACTGGAGCGCACGCTCAGCGACCTCGTCAACCAGGCCTACGCCCTGACCCTGGCGGAGATTGCCCTGATGTGGCAAACCGCCCCGCCCCGCACGCCCATCCCGGCGCCAGGATGACCTCCAGAGGCGTCTCGGTCTCAGCCTACTTCACAGCTTCGATGCGATCCCGGTACACGTTCACGAGCTTGTGCGTGGAAATCGCGGATTCAATCTGCGGCCAAATGCGTTCGAGCCATGTGGCGAAGTCGCGACCGCGCATGTTGCCGACACGCAAGTGGACGACCCGAGGTGGAGGCACGCCAAGCACAATGCGCTGCGAGAAGTCCGCGTCCTTGGTGACTATGGCGAGGTCGTTCTGTTGTGCGTGGGCCCAAAGGCGGGAGTCGGTAGGACGCGAACCGAGATCCAAAGCGTGCGTGACAGGCAGGCCGGTTTGCAGGGCTGGAACGCGCGGCAGGTTCTCGTCGAAGAGAAACCCCTTCATGCCACGCGTTCGAGCGATTATTGGTTGCCCATCAGCCGGGCCGCGTGATCAACGCAGGCCAACACCTGCTCGCGCCGGAGCGAAGGAAAGGCCGCCAGCACGTCCTCGACGGAGTCTCCCGCGGCCAGCATCTCCAGCACGGACTGGACGGCGATGCGTGTTCCACGCAGCACAGGCCGCCCGTTGCACACCTCGGGATCAATCTCGATCCAGTCTGAACTCATGCGTCAAGTTTAGCCTAGACTCCCATCGTCGCCAAGCTGGATATTGCCGCAGATTGCTTCCAAGGCGACGCGGATTGCCGCCGACGTGCTGGCGTTACGCAACGAATACACCCGCACCATCGCTCCCGCCCGCGCCCTCGCCAGCAAGAGAAGGCAGAAGGCAGAATGGAGAATGATGCTCCTGAGGGTGCTGCGGCCCGAGCTCGGTGGAGATTGATCTCATGTGGCGAACCGCCCCGTCGCGGATGCCCATTCTGGGACCGGAGGCCCAGTGATTCCCTTCCTTGAACCCCTTCGGGATTGCCCTGCTGAAGGTTGATTCCGTAGGCTGGGAAGCAATGATTCTTCGGATGTGTTGGCGAAGTGAAGCGCATCCGGGACAAGAAGCAGCCGCTGTCCTCTGCCGGCCTCCACGCGTTGCGGGACGAGTACACCCGCACCATTGAGCCCGCCCGCGTCCTCGCCGCCGAAACCCTGACCTTGGAGCGCTCGTTCAAGGCAGAATGCAGAATGTGGCATGTTGAATGCAGAGGGGTCTTTCCTGCGACTGCTACAGCTTGCCCCCGGCGGAGATTGAGCTCATCCGGCAAACCATACCGCCCCGCATGCCCATCCGACGGCCCGGCTACCGCAAGACGCAGGTCTTGCGCTGCCCGTTGATGTGCAGCGTCACCTGGGTCCTGTCAATGCCGACAACGGTTGCGCCGCTTACCCGGCTTCCTACGTACACCGTTTGGCCGTTCACAATCGCAGCAGGCCTGGCAACCGTGTAAATAATACCGCTTAATCGGAAGACGGGCAGCGGCTTTGCCTCGGGCGCCGGGGTCGCCGGCGGGGGATTCGTCGCCGTCACCTGGGGAGCAGTCGCCACAGTTGGCTGGGGCTCCGGCAGGGGAGGCGCCGGGTTGGGAGCAGTGGTAGGATCCGTCGCTGGCTCTTCGTCCGAAACAGCCATCGCCGGTGTGGCCTCTGGCACCTCTGCGGGAGCCGGTTCTGGTGCCGGAGCCGGGGAGACGACCACCGGCGCCCGGGCGGATGTGGGTGCGGGTGCCAGGGCGCGAACGGGCTCATCGGATCGCGTTTCGAGCCAGAGGACCACCAAGCCGAGGACTGCAGCGATAGCACCTGCATAAACCCAGCGCCTTTGGCGGGAAGAAGGCGCCACTGGCAGGTCCTCTTCGCACTCCGGCTGGCCCGACGTGGCAGTCCGGGTTGCGGCCGTGGGTGCCGCCGGGAGCTGGTTCGCTGTGCGAGGCGGCGGCGGGGTGGAGGGCACCGGGGGGATACATTGCGGTTGACGTGTTTCGGTCGGCTCGACCTTCGGGCCGACGCTGGCGGCCCGGCGTCTTGCAGATACGGCGCGCCCGCGGCGGCGGGGGCGTGCGGGACGTTTTGGGGCGGCGGGGCGGTCTGCAAACACGGCGCGCCACACCGGCAGACGCTGGAGCAGCCCCAGTTCATTGAGGAAGGCCGTGCTAATTGCCGGCGCCACCCGAAACTCGTCACTCGGGTGCAACTGGTGTTCGAGGACGTTAGCGATGTGGACGGCAGCGAGTGGCGTCAGGTGCTGGCTTTCGCCCAGGGGAGGCTCATGGTGGAAGGCGGCAGCCTCCACGACGGAGCCGGGCATGTTCCACATCCCCACCAGGCAGCCCCCGATTTCGCCGTGGCTGGCGCCAAACATCTCTTTCTCAATGTCCCACAGGGCAACGGGTTGTTTGTGCGCGAGGGAGTGCACGCGTCCGTACAAGTCATCAAAATTCGAGGCCAGCACCACCTTGCCGAGGTCGTGGAGGAGCCCGGCCACGAGGGCCTCCGCGGCCAGCACGCGATCCTGGGTCTCGAAAAGCACCAAGTCCCGGGCGAGCTGCGCCACATTGGTGCTGTGTTGCCAAATCTTCTCCAGGGACAAATAGCCCCGTTTCAACTGGCTGTGCTCGGCCAGGAATCGCAGCGCCATCACCAGCGCTTTCACGGTCTCCAACCCCACCAATTCCACCGCTTCGACCGGGTCGGTGATGTCACGGGGCATGCCCAGGTAGGCCGAACTGGTCAGCCTCAACACTTCAGACGTCAGTGCCGCATCGCCGGCGACGATTTCTCCCACTTGGCGCGTCGTAACGCCCTGCGAGTCCAGGGCCTTGAGCACCTCGGCATACACGGCAGGAACAGCCGTTGATGCGCTGGCGCCAGTGCACGGGTCGCCTGGGCTTTGAATGCGCTTCGAATCATGCGGGGCCACGCCACTCTCGATCCTGCTCTTCAGTGAAGCAGTCTCGACGGGTTTGGGAAGGATCTGGTGCGGTCCGGAAACATAGGCAGCCACCAGCGCCAGGTCGGCTTCGTACGCAAGCAGGAATCGGGTCATTTCAGGGCGCTTTTCCAACGCCTGGTTCAGCAACTGGCTCGCGTCAGGTGAGCTCAGGTTAAAGTCCACCAGAAGCGCATCGAATGAGCGCTGCTCCAACTGTGCCAAGGCATGTGCTTCGGAGGTTACCGAAACTGCTTGCCACCCAGGGCCCAGAACCTGGATGATGTCCATTAACACCTGGGGGTCCGCGGCCGCCATGAGAATGCTCTTCGTGTCCATATTTTGGAATGAGTGACAGCATTTTGCTGACCAAAATCACAAATGTGGCAAACTGCCCCGCCCCGGATGCCGATACCGCCCGCGAGCTGATTCGCGGCGTTGAATCCTGAAGGGATTGTGTCCTTCAGCCCAGGGTTGCGAGGACAGAGTGGAGGACCGGCGGAACGGCGTGCAGGTTGATCTGTTGCCCGCGGGCAAGGTATTGAAGCGCGGCTGCAAGGTGCCCTTTCCGCAGCCGACCCGGGCAACGGAGAAATTGCAGGTTGTGAACCTGGAGGAACTCGTCTCGCTCAAACTGGATAGCTCGGCCCACTCGCCACTGCGCCGCCTCCGAGA
Organism: uncultured Verrucomicrobiae bacterium; assembly: GCA_963822005.1. Classification (GTDB taxonomy): domain Bacteria; phylum Verrucomicrobiota; class Verrucomicrobiia; order Limisphaerales; family UBA8199; genus PALSA-1440. The sequence continues at coordinate 126,155 of CAWGGD010000015.1, forward strand.
CAAAACCGATGTGGTTGAGCTAATCCTCCGCCGCAAGTTGCCGCGCAATCTGCCCGTGGCCTCGGCTGTTCGCGCCCTTTACCTGGAGACCTGGGACGCCTTGCAGGCCGAGGCCTGAAGGACCACCACCATGCTTCCATCTGCGGACCCCAGCTGAAGCCATCTTGCAGGCTCTGCTAATCCTTCCCGCCGACCTGGCCGACAAAGACGTCGCTCCAGTGATGGGCTTCCAGGAGGAAAGGCTCGAGGCTCAGTCCTTGGGCCAAAAATCAATCACGAACACATCGTCCAGGAGCGGGCCGACGAGCTTGCCGAAGGCTTTGTGGTCGGGGTGCACGATATAGGCGTCGAGGTCCTGCTCGCTCTTGAAGGTGAGAATGAAGCAGTGGGTAAAACCCTTGTCCTTCTTCTCTTTGCTGACGTTGGTACCCCATTCCAAGGCGACGATCTGGGTAATCTTCGTCTTGAGCCCCTGGAAGGCCTGCTCGACCTTCTTAATGTCCTGGGCGGTGGCAGTGGTCTTGAACTTGAAGCTGACCACGTGCTGAAGTTTCTCGGCCGCGCTGGCGCTCGTGATCAGGGCGGCGAGGAAACAGGCGGATAGAATAGTAATGACTGATTTCATGGTAGCCGGAGCCTACCGCATTGCACTCCCAAGCCGCAAGCACCATCCGGGTGCTGTCCCGCCCAAGTTACAAATCACATTCCCCTTGGCCGGGCGCTTGGCCCAAAGGCTCAGCGTGCGGCTTTGCCCCCTGACTCTGCCTCACCGCCTCCGCCGGAGCACTCCCCACCACGCCGGCAGCACCTGGCCGGCAACATCGAGGTGGCCGCTCACCAGCACCAGACCCGTGACGGCGCTCAGCCCAATGGGGGCCCCGAGACTCCTACCGCGCACGACCCGGTCCACCGCCAGCAGGAGCCACGGCAACCAATAGACCGCCAGACCCGTTGGATAACCCTGCCAGAAAACGAAGAAGGCCGTTATCGGATAACACCAGGCACAGATGGCCGCGGGCCAGAAGCCAACCCCCAGTACCCGCCGGAAAAAGCAATACGCGCCCAGGCCGGCCACCAGCGCAGCCAGAACTTGCGTCCAGGCGAGCACCACCGGCGACCGGGCGCAGAACTGGGGCGCTAGAAAGGGGGAGAACTTGGGCCAGATGAACGGCACCCCCGTGAAGTGGTAAGGGGCCCACATCGGCAGCCGGCCCGCCTGCAGCTCCGAAACCCCAAACCGCCGCGCCGGCTCGCACAGGAAGATTAAGTCCACCAGACACTCGTTCCGGGGCTTGATCCGGGTGACTTCCGGGGTTCGAGGAAGATACACCCCCGGCTCCACGAGAATGTCCAGCGGCAGCAGGATCTTCCGGCCGGCCAGGGAAGGCCCGTAAAGCACGGCCTGGCCCAAGACTATCCCGGCAATGATGACCAGGAGCTTTCCCACGCGCCGGACCGGCCTGGCAATGGAATCCGTCATCTCAACCGCGGCACGATAGTTGGCCCTCGGCCACGGTCAAGCCTCGCCGGGTGCGGCCTACGGTTGCTGTCAGACTACTGGCCTGCAACCGCTGCCAGTCGTGCCGCCCCTCAGGCTTTCCAGCCCGACCGGTTTTCACGTTTGACGAAGCGGGCGGCCTCGGGGAGGTTCGGCGACCGCATGTTGGGGCCGTCCCACTCCATGCGCCGGCCTTCGCCCACGCGCAACGCGATGCAGCCCAACAGGATGATCTCGGTCAGGTAGGCCGCGATGTCGAAGTTGGAATAGGCGGGCACGCCTTCCTGCATCATGCGGAACCACTCCTGCATGTGGCCGGGTGAGCGGGGAATCGTCTGCGGCACGGCTTTGCAGGCTTCTTCCTGGTCGCCCGCCACATACTCGCTCTTGCCCTTCATCGCCACGAAGAACCGGGCGCCGTAGTCGTCGGGGGAGAACAGCTTGCCCTTCTCGCCGACAATCAGGGCGCCGCTGCCCGGCAGCTTGTCGTAGGTGGCGATCACCTCGCGGACGACATCGCCTTCGGGGCGAACCGGCTTGAGGGGATCCCCAGGGTTGCCGTCATACCACCAGAACTTGAGGGGTGGCAGATCGCCGCGCTTGGGGAACTCGAAGCGGATGCGGGAAGTCTTGGGGAACGTCTCCGGATACAGGCGGGAGGCCAGTTCGCATTCGACGACGTTGGGGTAGCCGAGGTTGAGCGCCCGGAACGGCATGTTGACGGTATGGCAGGCCATGTCGCCCAGCGCGCCCGTGCCGAAGTCATACCAGCCGCGCCACTTGAAGGTATGATAGACATCCTTTTTGAACGGCCGCTTGCGGGCCGGGCCGAGCCACACATCCCAATCGAAGTCGGCCGGGATCGGGTCATGACCCTCGGGCCGGTTCAGTCCCTGGGGCCAAATCGGGCGATTGGACCAGACATGCAGTTCGAGCGGTTTGCCGATGACGCCGGCTTGGATAACCTCGACGGCCCGGCGCAGGCCGGTTTCGGCGCTGCCCTGGTTGCCCATCTGGGTTGCCAGGTTCTTTTCCTTGGCCAACTGCCGCAGGACGCGCGCCTCGTGGACGGTCTGGACGAGCGGCTTCTGGCAAAAGCAGTGCTTGCCCATCTTCATGGCCCGGATGGCTGCCACGCCATGGTGATGGTCGGGCGTCGAAACGGTCACCGCGTCAATGTCCTTGCCCACCTCGTCGAGCAGCTTGCGGTAATCGCGGTATTGCTTGAGCTGGGGGAACTGCGCCGCGAACTGCTTGGCCTTCGCACCCAAGGGCTTGGGGTCCACGTCGCAGATGGCGACAATGTGGCCGCCGCACTTGGCGGCGTCGCTGCTGTCGCTGTCGCCTTTGCCGCCGACGCCGATGCAGGCGATGTTGATGCGGCTGTTGGCCCCCAGCACGCGGCCCAGGTAGGGGAAGGAGAGCGTGGCCGCGCCCGCGGCGAGCAGGGTGCGACGGAGGAATTGACGACGGGTAAATGAGTTGGCTTGGGTGACAGCGGCTACAGTTTCGTTTTGCATGTTCAGGATTCTACATAAAGCGTCACGCGGCAAGCATGACCCTGGTTTCGACGGCGGAATGTGATAGCGCATTCAACCGCAGTGTCGAGCAGGAAAGTGGACCCACTGAATCCCGCCGCTAAACGTAAAGCGCCGCCTGCAACTCGCGGACCATCATGCCGACGAAGGGGTAGCGGCGTTCCGGCTCGCGTTCGAGGCACCTGAGAATGACCTTCTCCAAAGCGGCCGGAATGTCGGGGTTGTGCTGGCGCGGCGCGGCGAAGCTCGAGCGATCGAGCTGTTTGGCCAGAATCTCGGCCGGGGTATCGCCTGGAAACGGCTTCTGGTGGGTGAGCAGTTCGTAGGCGGCGACGCCGTAAGAGAAAACATCCACGCGCGACGTGATCGGCTCGCCCAGCAGTTGCTCCGGCGCCATGTAGGCTGGGGTGCCGGGATTCTTCTTGGAGGCCTTCTTCGGCTTCTCGGGAATGGGCTGGGCGAGGTCGAAGTCAACCAGGCGCACGCTGGCGTTGCGGGTCACCAGGACGTTCTCGGGCTTAAAGTCCAGGTGCATGAAGCCGTTGTCATGCATGTGTTCGAGGCCCTCGGCCATATCAATGAGAATCTGCGCGACGTTCTCCAGCAACACCGGGTCTTGTTGCGCGTGCAGCTCCTTGAGGTTCGAGGCCTCGACGTAGTCCATCAGCAAATAAAGCTGCCCCTTGATCTTGCCGTGCTCGACGTAGCCGACGATGCGGTCGTGGTCGCCGATCTTGGAGAGAATTTCAGCGCCGCGCACGAAGCGCCGGCGGGCCAGGAGGTTGAACCGGAGGCGCTCGTGCATGCGGCGGAGGGCGTAGGGCTTGTGGCGCTCGTCGGTGGCCAACCAGATGTCAGCCATGCCGCCGCTGTTGATCAGCTCCTGCAAGTAAAACCGGCCAAACGGCCCCGGTGAAGGAGTCTGGTGCACACCCGACTTGTCTGCTTTGCCAAGCACCCGCTCTATCTACCACGCCCCCCGGCGGTTTGCTACTCTGAAAGGCTTCTTCGCTGTTTCGGTGGAATACCTTGTGGACCGGACGGCATCCGAAGGGACTCTCGATAGGCTGCGGTGTGTATTCCCGATTAACCGCGTAAGAAGTACCTCACCGCTCCCCAGGCCTTAACGGCTGCCTCCATCCGGCCTTTGACTCGGCAACCGGAGCCCCTCGCCCGGCAGCCAGGACGACCGCCACCAGGCACTCCACATAGTACCTCCGTAGTACCTCCGTAGTACCTAGGCAGTACGTCCGTAGGACCCTAAGCAGATTATACAGAGGTACTACAGAGGTACTACAGAGGTACATCAGAAGTACCCTGGGCCGACCCCGCAGCGTGTTCGAGCCTGCGGGGAGCGCGCAGGAGATTTGAGGCCCGTTGCGCGTTGGTGGCCGTTGCGAGTCAGAGCTCGCAGGGACGCTCGCCCTCACATCCTGACGGCACTTTCGCGCTGCAGCGAGCAGCGCATCGCCTTGCGCCGGGGTCAAGTTTGTGGCCTAATGCGACAATGAAACACAAAGCTCCCTCCCCTGGGGCGCAAAAGGGACCATTCTCCTACCTGCCGCAATTCCTCCTGTTGGCCATTGCTCTTTGCGCGCCCGCGCCGCGCGCGTGTGCCCAGGCGCAACCGGGTTTGGCCATTGAATGGAACGCCGGCCAAGCCGTGCTGAACATGACGGGCGAAGCCGGCCTGCTCGTCTCGGTTCAATGCGCGACGAATCTGGCGCCGACGAGCACCTGGACGACGCTGACGAATCTAACCTTGCCTGGCGGCAACCCATGCTGCTGGACCGACCAAGCCTCGTGCGCCATCGGCAGCCAGTACTACCGGCTGCTGGTGCCGCAGCGACCCGAGCTGCGCGCCGTCTGGGCCGACGCCTTTCATAATGGCATGCAGAACGCGTCGCAGATTGACCAGATGATCAGCATGGTGGTCACGGGCAATTATAACGCCATCTTCGCCGAGGTGCTGGCCTTTCACGACAACCCGGCGGCGGCGCTGTCTCACGGCGCCTACTGGCGCTCCGATATCGTCCCCCGTTCGTCCTGTGTGACCGATTCCTTCGATCCGCTGGCCTATATGATCGAGCGCGCTCATGCCAACGGCATCGAGCTGCACGCCTGGCTGGTGGCGTTCCGCGTCTGCGACATCTGGCCCCCAACGAACAACTCCTTCCTGGGCTCCCACCCGGAGTATTTCATGGTGCCCACCAACAACACGGGTCTCGGCCCGGCCAAGATCGGCGGCTATTATGTCCTGGATCCCGGCGTGCCCGCCGCGCAGGAGTACCTTGTGTCCATTGTGCGCGAACTGGTCAGCCGCTACGAGATTGACGGCATCAACTGGGATTACATCCGCTACACCCAACAGGATGCCGGCTACCCGGCCGATCTCAGTTACACCAACTCGGGCCTGAAACGGTTCCAGCGAATCTACTCCCGAACGGATATTCCGACCCCGACGGGTGATGTTCCGTGGAACGACTTCCGTCGCCGCACGATTGACGAACTCGTCCGGCGGGTGCGCGCCGAGATTCCTGCGATTGCCAATCCGCGCCAGCCGCTGCGTCATACGGCCGACCTGATCACGTGGAACGGTGCGCCCGCGAACTTCACCAACTCCAGCGCCTATGGCCTGTTCTCCAACTGGGAATACTGGCTACGTCAGGGCTGGCTCGATGCGGGTATGCCGATGTGCTATGATCGCGAGCACAACACCTCCCAAGCCGTCTGGTACCGTGACTGGGTGGACCAGTGCCTGGTCTGGCGGGCTAACCGTCACATGTTCATCGGCCAGGCCAATTACCTGAACACCATGACGAATAGCCTGACCCAGTTGCGCTATGCCCTCGACCGCGGCGCCGACGGCATCATCAACTACTCCTACTGGTCCACCGTGGACGCCGACACGAATAACACTCCGGAAAACGACTTCGGCTGGTATCCGTTTATTCGGACCAACCTGTTCACCACCCCCGCCCCGCTGCCCGCGATGCCCTGGCGCAACCCGGTCACGGCCACCGAGGGGACGCTCTGGGGGCGGGTCACTCGGGCCGGCCAGCCGGTGGACGACGCCACGGTCCAGGTTGGCGTGCTGCCGACAGTCCAAACCGATGGCAATGGCTATTACGTGGTGACGCTCGTCCCCGCAACCTCTGGCGGCACCAGTTACAGCGTGACCGCCTCCGTGCCGGGCAGATCAACCACGCTAAACGGTGTTCAAGTGCTTGCGGGAGCTGTTCGAAGGGCCGACCTGGCCCTGGGCCCGTGAAGCCCTAACTTCCCTCCGGGTTCAACAACAGCTTGACGGGGGGAGCGGCGCGGGCGAAAACCGGGGGCGGTGCGATTCTTGCCCATAGTCGAACGGGAGCTGCGGGTGGCGGCACGGCAGCGGCGGACCTGGTGGCGGCGGGTGCTGATGCTGGGCGTGGCGTTGGCCATTGCCGGGTTTACCTTCCTGGTCACCAGCCGCTGGGCCACCCCGAACCTTATTGGACGCGAGGTGTTCTCCGCTCTGAGCAGCTTCGGTCTGCTCTATGCGCTGCTGGCGGGTCCTCTGGCGACGGTGGACTGCCTGAGCCGCGAGCGGCGCGAAGACACTTTGGGGCTGCTGTTTCTGACCGACTTGCGCAGCTACGACGTGGTGTTGGGCAAGATGGCTGCCGCGTCGCTGGACATGGTGCTCGGGCTGGCGGCGGCGCTGCCGCTGCTGACGTTGCCCTTGCTGATGGGCGGGGTGAACCTCGCGCAGTTCGGCTATGTGGCGCTGACGCTGACGAACGTGATGTTCTTGTCGCTGGCGGCTGGCGTCTGTGCGTCGGCCCTGCTGGTGAGTGGCCGGGCGTCGCTGATCGTTACCGTGGCTTTCCTATTCTTTCTGACGGTGGGCCTTCCCTTCCTGGGAGAAGAGGTGCTGCGCCTTCGGATCAACCGCCCAGCCGATGCCTGGTGGTATATGCTTTGGCCGGTGTGGGGCCTGATGCACTGCCTGCGGGGCATGCGCGCATCGGTTCTGTGGCAGTACCTGGCTGAATCTGGGGGCCATGCATGGCCTGGCGTGGGCGTTGGTGGCAATCGCCTGCGTTCGGACCCGGACCTCGTGGCGCAACCTGACTTCTGTGGGGCCGGTGTCAGGTTGGACACGGCGTTTCGCAGGGTGGCACAAGGGCAGTGCGCGGTCGCGGCTGGCCTGGCGCCGATCCATGCTCGACAAGAACCCGGTGCGGTGGCTGGAAGGCCGCGACCGGCTCCAAACGCGAGTGCTGTGGGCGGTCATTCTGGCGGCGGCTGGCTTCGCGGTGATCGCGCATCTGGCCTCCCGGGGAAAATGGCCCGGGCAAGCCCAGGTGGTGCTTTGGCCGTTGTTCTCGCACTACATCCTGTGCCTGTGGATCGCCATCGAGGCCCCCCGCCGGCTGGCCGATGACAAGGAATCCGGTGCGTTGGAGCTGTTGCTGGGCACGCCGATCCAGCCGCGACAGATCGTTGGCGGGGTCATGCGGATTCTGCGACAGCGTTTTGGCCGGGCGCTGTTGGCTCTGCTGGCGCTGGACGCCTATGTATTCTACGCCTACTTCCATATGCACAGGGGTTGGCAGGGCTTTCAGGGGCAGCGTGAACTGGTCCAGTTAGCCGCTTGGGCGCTGGTCGTGTTTCCGGTCCAGGCCTGGGCCATGGCGCGGGTCGGGCTGTATCAAGGGCTGTTGCAAGCCAACTCGTTGCGCGCCACCTTTAGGGTGGTCTGGAAAGTCGGCCTGCTGCCGTGGGTGCTGTTTCTCGTGCTGGCGCTCGCTTGCGAAATTGGCCAACGCCACTTCCGGGTTCTGCGTCACATCAGCGACAAGACGATCTTTGCCTCGTGGGCCGGCGTTCAACTGCTGGTCTGCGGCGTGTTTCTCGCGCAGGCGACCTGGCACCTGCGTCGCAACTTCCGCGCCCTGGCGTCGTCGTCCCCCCGTCGAGGCTGGTGGAAGCGGTAGTTACGGCCGATTTTGCTAGGCCCATCCTGGAAGCGTGCTAAGATAAAAAGCATGAGTCCTGCTGCAATCGGCCCACTGGCGCTGCTTGATTGCAAGCAGCCTGGGGGATTATCAGCGCCCCGGAGCTTGCGAGCATGGCCGCCGTCAAACGTGTCCGCTGCGGCAGCCCGGCGCAGCGGCTTCACCTTGATCGAGTTGCTGGTGGTCATTGCGATCATCGCCATCCTGGCCGCCCTGTTGTTGCCGGCGCTGGCCAAAGCCAAAGATCGCGCCAAGCGCATCTCGTGCCTCAACAACGTCAAGCAGCTCACCATCGCCACCATCCTGTATGCCGACGACAAAGGTGGCATGTTCCCCGAAGATGGAGAGCAGGACCCTCATTGGATCGGCCCCGATTTCAGAAATACCATCACTAATAGCTACAGGGTTCAACGCAATCAGTTCTATTGCTCGTCGAATCCGGGCTGGAACCGCGACACCTTCTGGTACTATCAGAGTGGCTCCAACCCGACCGAACCGGCGGTAGTAGGCTATGTTTATTGGCCGGGCGAGCCGGACTTCAACGCTTCACCCTCTTTCTATCCCAACGGGGCCGCGATTTGGGACCAACGCCCCATCTTCGCCGCCAAGACCACCGACCGCGCCTACTATCCGCTCATGTGGACCGACATCAATCGCAAGTATTTGGGTTCCTGGGGCCGGCCCGGAGACCCGGATCCGCTCACCATCGGCGTGAACCATTTCAACCGGGCTGGCAATAACCCCGAGGGTTCAAACGAAGGCTACCTCGACGGTCACGCGGAGTGGATCAAGGGCCTGTTGTTCATCAAAGCTCCCAAGATGAGCTATGCCAGCCTCCAGTTCTTCTTCTATGCCGCCAGGCCATGAGCACCCTCCTTTTGACTCACGCGCGCGCAGCGGGGCTTGGGCGGGTGAGACGCGTGAGCGAGGAGTTTGCGGCGCGACGCCGCAAACGACACACCGGAGGCGTGTGGTACCCGTTCTTCGAGTAGTTGCGGCTTACAGCGCGAGGAGTTGATCCAGCTTGGCAGCGATTTGGCTGAGGCGCGCGGCGGGGTCCACCCCTTTGGGTTGCCAAGCGGGTTCGACAATGGCCCAGCCGCGGTAGCCGACTTCATCCACTGCTTTCATCACCGCCGGCCAATCGTTGTCGCCTTCGAGGAACTCGACTGCGAAGCCGGCGCGCATGCCCTTTTGCTCCATTTGCTTGCGGCTGAATTCCTTGACGTGGAGTTTCAGCATACGCGGGCCGAGGATGCGGATCCATTGCTCGGGCCAGCCGAGGTAGATGGCGTTGCCCACGTCGAACTGCCAGCCGACGGCGGGGCTGTGAAAATCATCCACGAACCGCGCGGCTTCGAGCGGGCTGAGGAGGAAGTGATTCCAGACATTCTCGAAGGCCAGCTTCACCCCTAGCTCTTCGGCCAGCGGCAGCGTCTTCCGAAGTTCCTCGCGGGTGCGCTGCCAGGCCGCGGCGTAGGTGATTTCTTCGGTGACGACGCCCGGCACGACCAGGATGGAAGAGGCACCGTAGCGTTTGGCGTCGCGCAACGCCTGCTGGACGCCCGCCCCCGCCTCGGCGCGTTTGGCGGCGTCCGGGGATGTCAAACCGCGCGAGTGCTTGCCGCAACTGACACTCGGGATCGCCAGGCCGGTTTCGTCACGCGCGCGCAGAACATCGTCCTGATCCAGATGGCTGGGCGGTTCGATGCCGTCGAAGCCGGCGGCTTTGGCGGCTTTGAACTTGTCGAGGACCGTATCGCCCGGCGCGGCGGCGTACCAGATGCCCTTTTTCAGGTCGCGCGGCATGTCCCCCTCACGAGGCGAGGATTTTCTCCAGCCGCTGACGAAGGTCCTTTAGCCCTTCCGGGCTGTCGCCGCCGCCCTGCTCGGTGATCGCCCAGCCGCGGTAGCCGATGTCGTCAACGGCCTTCATGACGGCGGGCCAGTTGTTGTCGCCTTCCAGCAGCGTCACGTCAAAGCCCTTCCACAGGCCCTGATTGTCGCGCTTCTTGCGGCTGAACTCCTTGATGTGGAGCTTCTGGATGCGCGGGCCGAGGATGCGAATCCACTGCTCGGGCCAGCCGTAGTTGAGGATGTTGCCGACATCGAAATGCCAGCCGACAGCCGGGCTGTGGAACTCGTCCACGTAGCGCGCGGCCTCGAGCGGGCTGAGCAGAAAGTCGTTCCAGACGTTCTCGATGGCGATCTTGACGCCGAGTTCTTCGGCGAGGGGGATGGCCTTGCGGATTTCCGCCTGCGAACGCGTGTAGGCGTCGGCGTAGGAAATCTTCTTGTTGACGACGCCGGGCACCAGCAATACCGAGGAGGCGCCATAACGCTTCGCGTCGCGCAGGGTCTGCTTGAGCGCCTCGAGCCCTTCGGCGCGCACCTTCGGGTCGGGGTCCGAAAGCGGCTTCTTCCAGTGGTCGCGCCCGCAGACGCTGGGGATGGCCAGGCCGGTTTCGTCGCGCGCGCGCAGCACTTCGTCCTGGTCCAGGTGGCTCATCATCTCGACGCCCTCGAAGCCGGCGTCCTTGACGGCCTTCATTTTCTCGGCCACGGAGCCTTTGACACCGACCGTGCCCCACATGATGCCCTTCTTGATCGGGCGGCTGGCGGACGCGGCGGGCGTTTTAATTTCCGCCGCCAGAGCGCCCGGGGCCAAGGCGGCCAGAGCCAGCGCGCCGGCGCCGGTTTTCAGGAATTCACGACGATGCATCGCCTCTCTCACACGAACTTGGTTACGCCCGGCATGGCCATCGGCGGGAAGTCGAGCTTCATGTTCCAGTCGAGCTGGTCAGGCACGAGCTTCTCCTGCGAGTTCAGGGCCTGTTCCCAGGTGATTTCCTGGCCGGTGTAAGCGGCCATGCGGCCCATGATGCCCATCAGCGTGCTGTGCGCCATCCAGTCGCCGTCGTTGATGGGCTTGCCGCTGCGGATGCTGGCGAAGAGTTCGTTGTGCTCGTTCTGGTACATGTCAGTCTTGGGCCCTTTGTAGCGCCAGTTTTCCTTGCCTTTGATGACCACGCCCGTCCAGCCCTGGATCTTGGCGAAGCCGGCGCTGCCCATGAGGTAATCCGAGTTGTCGGTGTAAGTGTTGCCCACCTGACGTTGCCCGACGAACGCCCGCACGTCATCGGGGAACTCGTACACCACGAACATGTGATCGAAGATGTTGCCCTGGTGGTTGGGCGTCTGGCGCCCGCCGACGGCGACGGCCTTGAGCGGGTTCTGGTCTTTGAGACCCCAGCCGACCTTGTCCACGCTGTGGCAGGCCTGCTCCACGTACCCGTCGCCCGAGAGCCAGGTGAAGTTGTACCAGTTGCGCATCTGCCACTCGAGGTCGCCCACGCCGGCGCGGCGCTCGCTGGGGGCGGCATCGGTTTGACCTGGCCGGCATAGTAGGTGGCATAGATGGCGCGGATGTCGCCGATGGCGCCTTCGTGGATGCGCTTGTAGAACTCCCGGCGCGCGTCTTCGTAGCGCCAGCAGAAGCCGGCCACCAGCGAGACTTTCTTCTCCTTCGCCGCTTTGACGGATTCCAGCACCGAGCGGACGCCCGGGGCATCGGTGGCCATCGGCTTCTCGCAGAAAATGTGTTTGCCGGCGTCCACCGCCGCTTTGAGATGGACGGGGCGGAAGCCCGGCGGCGTGGCCAGGAGCACGACGTCCACGCCGCTGTCAATGACCTTCTGGTAGGCGTCCAACCCGACGAAGCAGTTCTCGGGCGTGACCTTCACTTTCTCCGGGTGCTGCTTCTGGAGGTTCGCGAGGCTGTTCTTGAGTTGATCCTCGAAGGCGTCGCCCATCGCGGTCAGCACGACGTTCGGGTCGGCGCTCAGGGCCTGGCTGGCGGCGCCGGAGCCGCGTCCGCCGCAGCCGATCAGCCCGACTTTGAGTTGTCCCTGGTTTTCCTTGGCGAAGAGGTTTCCCGGCAAAATCGCCGGGGCCGCCAGTACACCGCCCACGAGGGCTGAAGTTTTCAGGAATTCACGGCGTGTGGTCGCATTGTTCGATGGAGTAGTCATATTCAAAAATGTAGGGGTGATATTGTGAGCGGGGCTGGGGCAAGTAAATACTCAAATCGGGGGAACTACTTCTTCCCCTGCCCGTGGATCATGCCCGCGGCCTCGACCTGGCCGGAAAGGTTCTCCCAGTCGCCGAACATCTTGGCGATGTTATCGCGGATGGGGTCGTTCGCTTCCGCGGCGGCGCGCTTGAGACGGTCGCGCAAGCGGGCCACCATCTCCCGGCACTCGGGCGCCTCAATCCGGTTGACCAGCTCGCCGGGATCCTGGTTCAAATCGTAGAACTCGTCGTAGTCGCCGGCGTTGAAGATGTATTTGTAGCCGTCGCGCGTCACCAGCGCCCGCTGCGAGCAGAGGTAGCGTATGCCGTGAAACTCCAGGTAAATGGCGTCGCGGGCGGTCGTCAGCGGCTTGCCCTCCAGCACTTCGAGGAACGACTTGCCATCCAGCGTCCGATCGGGCTGGCCGAGGGCATCGAGCAGGGTGGGGAAGATGTCCATGTTATAAACCAGCTCGTCGCAGACCGCCGGCTGCTCGCGCCGGGCCGGCCAGCGGACGATCAACGGGATGCGGAACGCCTCCTGGTACATGAAGCCTTTGTCGAAGAGGCCGTGGCTGCCGATCATATCTCCGTGGTCGGCCTCGAACACCACGATCGTGTTGTCGGCCAACCCCAGTTCCTGCAAGCCATCTAGGATACGCCCGATCTGTTGATCCACCATGGTGATGTAGTCGTAGTAGAGCCCCACGAGTTCCCGCCATCCGGCCCAGTCCCGGGGCAAGCAGCGATAGAACTCGGCGCGGAACCGGCGGACGCTGTTGGGCTTGCCGTGGAGGTCGTCGGCCACGTTGACCCACGGCTGGAGCGCCGCGCGATCATGCCGCCCCACAAACTCGCGCGAAGGGAGATACGGCGGGTGCGGCCCCCAGAACTGGCAGTCGAGGAAGAACCGACCGCGCTGGCGGGCATACTTTTTGAGCAGGCCAATGGTGCGCTCGGCGACAAAGTAAGCCGGCGTGGTTTCGACCGGCCCGTCCCACTCGCCGGCGAGGAGCGTCTTGTCGCCGGGATTGCCAAAGATCGGGTGCTTCACCGAGCCAAAGCTGAGGCCCGTATCCTTCAGGTACTTGAGAAACTCCGGATGCTTCTCGACGGCGCCGTAACCGGCCGGCCCCAGGCCTTCGAAACCATAAGCTTCGGCGCCCTTTTGGGTGCCAACGTGCCACTTGCCCACGTAGCCGAGCTGATAACCCAGCGCCGCCAGCCGACGGTGCAGCAGCATCTCCGGATACGGCAGTTCACTCGCGAGGCTGTGATACAAGTCGCAGTTGGTCGCCATACCATGCTTGAAAGCGAACCGGCCGGTCAGCATCGAAGCGCGCGCCGGCGAGCAGAGGCAGCAGGTGGTGTAGGCGTTGGAGAAGCGGACCCCCTGGCGGGCGAGGCGATCCAGGTTCGGCGTCTGGCAGACGCGACTGCCGTAACAACCGACGGCGTCGGGCCGCAGTTGATCAACGCCAATCCACAGAATGTTCGGGCGTTTGTCTGGGGCGGCAGCCGGTGCGGCGATTGTACTCCCGACGCTCAGGAGCCCCGCCAAGGCCACCGCCGCCAGCCATCGTCCAATCCGGAGCAGGGAAGAACCTTCGAAGCAGGTCTTCATGGTTGCGGTCACGCAGGCATCCAATTGACATAAACCTGCGCGCTTGCGGTTCTGCCCGCAAGGGAAAATGGGTTCTCGACTCCTGCGGTTCCCTCAACCGGCAAAACTCTCCCCCTCTTCGGGAAGGAGTTTTGCCATTGCCTTTCGCAGTTGCTCTAAGTTGACCGGTTTACTCAAGACCGCGTCAACCGGGTTGTTGGGGCCGGGCCTTTTTGCATGCCCGGTTATCATGAGGATTGGCTGGCCGGGCGCCAACTGCTTGATTCGAGCCGCCAGTTCATTGCCCTTCAGGAACGGGATCTCAAAGTCGGTCATCACCAGATCGAACTGGCCCCGGGTAAACAAACAGAAAGCCTCGGCCCCGTTGTTGGCCTCAACCACAGTATGTTCGTCCCTGGCAAGCAGCCGTCCGATTGCTTCCCGGACAACACGTTCATCTTCGACGAGCAATATGCGCCTGCGAACAAGCCTAGCCTCTGCCATTGAGGTCTCAATGTCTGCAGGATTCATGAGGGCCTTACCCGGCGACCCAGACCGGTACAACTTCCACTTTCACCAGGCAGGTCATCGCGGCCAGTTGCATTGCCCAGCAGGAGGTTCACGCTGTTCATCTTCGCCGCAGCACAAGAGCACTATGGCTGCCATCTCAGAATTGAGAAAAACAGGTTTAGGCGAGCCTTTTGCTCAAATAAGTAGGTCGAGGAAGCCGACAATGGCGAGAGCATGCGAAAACGGGCTACCCACCCAAGATATTGTGGCGCCCCTTCAATCCTCCCGGATGGGCTCGATAACCACCTGCAGCTCCCCTGGAGGCAGGTTCACACGATCTGGTGCCCGAGCCAGACTTAGCGAAAACCAAAGAGCGGCGCGAATGCGCCGCTCTTTTGCCCCTCAACCCAACCGGCGGATGACTTCATCCGCCGGCCAAGGCATCAATGCTCGTTGCGTGCTTCTGTCAACGGCGCCAGATCGGCGGGGGTGCCGGTCGATTGGTCACAACGGTTATGTTGACCGGCGCGGAAGTCGCGCTCCTGCTCGCCGTATCGGTTGCCACCGCAGTCAGGCTGTAGGCTCCGGGCGACACATTTCTCCAGCAGAAAGTCGGCCACGAAGAATTGGTCACCACGCCCAAGGTGTTCGTGCCAGCCAGGAATCGGACACTGGCGATCGGATTGGTGAAATACCGTGTCGTGGTGGCAATGTAAATATTGGCTGGCGCGAAGAATCTGGCGCCGTTCTCCGGGTAAACAATTTTCACCATCGGTGGCGGCGGGACAACGACCGTTACGCTAACCGGGAGGGAGGCGCTGGAGGCTCCAACGTTATCCGTGGCCACGGCTTTCAGGCTGTAAGTCGCCGGCGGCACGTTGCTCCACGTCAGGCAGTACAACGTCTGGACCCCATCGTGACCATTGGTCACGGTGGTCCCGGTCGTCACGACGCCCAGACTGTTCGTGCCCTGGAAAAACTCCACGCGGGCCACTGTCCCATCCGGGTCTTTCGCGGCCGCGCAAATGCTTAGATTGGCCGGGGAGAAGAACCGGGCACCGTTCTGTGGCTGGGCGATTCTCACGAAGGGCGGCAGGTTCGTGACCACGGTGATGTCCACGGCGGCAGATAGGGTCGAAGCGCCAACGTTGTCAATCGCTTCAGCCGTCAGGCTATAGGCGCCCGGCGGCACATTGGTCCACGTCAGGGAATAGGTGGTCTGCCGGATCGGAAACACGCCATGGTCATTCGTCACCCAGACCGTCGGAGTGTTCGTGACCACGCCGAGACTATTGGTGCCCTGGAAAAACCTCACACGGGCTACCGTCCCATCCGGATCAAAGGCCGACGCACAAATGGTGATATTGGTGGGGCCGCGGATAATGGCGCCGTCGCAGGGCCTAACGATGCGGACCCGCGGCTGTAGGTTGGTCACTACGGTGATGTCCACGGGCGCGGACGTAGCAGAATTCCCCGCCACATCCGTGGCCGCCGCGCTTAGCGTGTAGGCGCCTGTGGCTGCGTTGCTCCAGGTAAGGCAGGAGTAGTCCCTTCGTGGCATACCGCAAGGTTGGGGTCCCGAAACGATGGGGCCGTTTGTTACCACCCCTAGGAGGTTCGTGCCCGCGAAGAACTGCACTCGTGCCACGGCGCCAGTGAAGTTCAGCGACAACGCACAGATATGGATAGTGCGTCCGAACAGCAATTCTGCTCCTTCCTGGGGTGTCACAATCCGCACCGAAGGCGGCCCGTTGGTGAGCCGCTGTGGGTTGGGGATTGGGACCTGTGCCAGGCTGAGGGTGGTCGTGGCGCACAACGCCAGGAACGCGCCTCCCGCGATAGATAAACGAGTCTTCATTCTACTTTCCTCTCTGCTCTTCGGTTGTTGGTTGATATTTGTGGCGCTCTCTAAAGCATCCCGCCGCTGCCTAATTTCGTTGGGCAACGATTGATCTTTTGAAGCTCCAGCGCCGTAAGATAGAAATTACCACATTCGGAGAAGTCCGCAAGCGATAAAGTTCCCAGGTCAGCATCGTTTCTACGCCGCCATCGCCGCGGCGAGCCGCTCCTGCCGGGCCTGGTCGAGGAGAGCGACGGGTCGCGCGGCCAGTTTCCGGGCCTCCTGGCGCGCCAACGCGTAGGTGTCTTTGCTCCCTTCGGCTTCCCAGGCTGCCCGTGGGCCCCGGACGGCCAGGCGCGGAACAAAATACTCGCGGGAACGGAGCCGTTCGAGCGTGTGGGGCGACAGGAGGTATCCCGTGCCGCGGGGGCCAATCTCGCCGATGAGGTCCGCGGCCACGGTCGCCTCGGTCACCTCGATCCCCGCCGCCAGCCGCCGGCACATGCCCGCGATTTCCTCGTCCATGAGCAGTTGCTCGTGGCTGCACGTCATGCCGGTGGCGAACATGCCGCAGTTGACGATCAGGTCGTTGCCCGCGCCCAGAGCGCTCATCAGGCTGAAGGTCTTCTCCCAGGCATTCTGCTCGTCGTGGGCGTGGTTGTCGGAGTTGGGCGCGGTGGTGTGGCACGGCACGCGGTAGAACTGTGCCAGTTGCGCGCCGGCGATGCGGCAAAGGCTGGTCTCGACACTGCCGACAAGCACATGGCCCTTGCGCATGTCGGTCGTGGTCCAGGAATTGGCGTAGAGCACCTTGGCGCCGGGTTTGAGCAACTGGGCGATGACCAAGGCCCGAGAGGCATTCCGCGTTGTTGACGGTCAGCAGGCCGGCCAGCGTGTAGGGCGCCGAAACGCCGGCGTTCGGTTCCGGCAGGATGGCCAGAGGCACGTTGCGCTCGACGGTGTCCTGGAGCGCGTCCAGCACCGGGCCTTCCCAGAACAGCGGGCTGGTCGGCGAGAGCTGGCCGATGCCGTAGGGCTGTTGATCGAGGCGCCCCGGAAACACCGCGGCCAGCATGTCCATGATCTTCCGATTCACGGCGGGATTGTCGGTGGAGAAGAAGATGGGCTTGCGGCTGTTCTCGATGCAGGCCTTGACGCCATACAACAAGGAGTTTGCCGGGTCGGGCACATCCTGCGGCATCACCGGAATCCCGAGCACATCCATGTTGGGCAACTGCTCGCAGATGCGGGCGAACTGCTCGACATCCGCCACCGTGGATTCGCGGGTCCGGCCCGTCTCGGAGTCCACCCAGAACACGGCGTTGTGTCCGGCGGCGATCCTCGGCGTGCCGTCGCCCAGCACAAAAGCCGGCTTCCCGTCCCGATCAAACACCTCAAAGGTCCGCGGGACGCGGGCGAGCGCGTCTTCCACGCAGCTCCGGCTGAAGAAGACAGTCTCCTCCGCAGGGCGCGTCGTCAGGCCGCACTCCTTGAGAAAGCCGAGGATGCGCCGATTCAGGGTCTTGAGGCCGCACGTCGCGAGCAGCGAAAGCGTGGCTTCGTGAATCTGCCGGATCTCGCTGTCGGACAACACCTGTAACCTTGCCATTTGCATGTCAGCATCCTCTGCAAATCGGTAGGGCTCCTTCAAGTGTTACGTGCCGCAGTGCCGTCGTACAAAATGCCGTTCTTGTCCCGAATTGACGTCCGAAACCGACCTTGGGCATCGTACCTGGCCCATTCCTGAGCGCTTCCTTTCCGCAGTGCCTTCGTAGAAAGCGCCGTCAGTGCCGTCCTCCCCCTTTCTTCGATCCCGCGCAACCGAGTCCCGCCGTCATCAGGGGCGTTGCCTTTTATCGTAAAATGCCGGCAAAATAGCGGAGGCGAGCCCGCTTCTGCTGCCTGGCCTGCTGTCCCGCTTGTTGCCCCCTGGCTGCTTTCGAGGCCGTCGGCGCTACGACCAGACCGTGGTGGCAAATCTCGCAAAGCCGCTACGGCGCGAATGTGGGCGGTTTTGCTGGCGCCCCGAAATTCCCAACCAGGTCCGAAGGATGCCAGTTTTGGGCCACGCACCCCGTCGTACACCTTGCAATTGGTAAGGCTCATGTCACTGTTTGCGACCGCGTTGGTTCAATTTCCGGGGTTTCTACGACCCCAATTCGGGACAAAGTACCGATGGCAATTAAATCCGTAACAGCTATTTGGCCACAAATTACGACGCCAGCGTGGCTAACCCCCGAAAAACCTTACGACGCCAAAACGGCCATTCTTACGATGTCAAAAAAGTTCGTAACACCTCACAACGTCAGTCCGGCACTTGTTGCCATGCCAATCAGGTCCTCGGGTTTGGTTTGAAGTAGCATTTGTAGTATTAGAGGGACCCCCGACACTGAGCAATTGGCGCGCATAGAGTCCGCCACCTTTTCGAGCCATGGAGGGATAGGCCAGATGCGCCCTTGCACAACTCCGATCTGAAGGCCCCATTGCCAGACTGCCAGGTTCCCCGCTATATCTCCTATCTTTATTGTGACCGGTGGCGCAATGGGGTTCCAGCCTTGTATTCCAACCTCAACCTCTCTTCCCCATTTTTCGGTAATACCGCTGGGGTTAGTAATAGTATTGGTATTAAGAGTTGTTAGAAAGTCATCGAGGAACGGTGCCGCCTTGGTCAGCCCACCGAAAACGCGAATGGCACCAGAAACAAGGTTCCAAGGGGCAGTAAACGACATCCCCAAGCCCATCATGTCTTTCGTCGGATTGTCGCTGTTGAATAGGGGTCCTACCATCCAGCCGAACTTTGGCTTCTTCAACGGAGTCAACGGAGCGATCAAGGATGCCGGGGAAGTCCCTAAGAGAATGTTAAATTGCCAGTTAAAGGTCCAATCGTGCGATTCCAGGTAGAAGTCAAGACCGGGCTGCACCGTGAAGCCCTTCAAAAACCAGGACCAACTTAAGCTAAGAATAATGGCATCAGGCATCAGCTTCCCCCATCCTTTTCGGGACCACATGTGAGCCGTCATGCCACTGATAAACCCGAACGACGTCACCAATGTACCTATTATCGACGTGGCCATCACGACCTGCGTCAAACTCACCATGCCGCTAGGGTCGGAGCCGTTGACAGGGTCACCATGAACATAGGCGTATTTATGAAGGCTCTGCGGATCCTGAGTGGAACCCATGAACGGATCCAAGGCATTGAATCGGCCATTGCTGGGATCGTAGTTGCGGGCGCGGAGATAGTATTGTTGCAGGGCGGAATCGAACTGCTGGCCGGTATAAAGGAGACTGGTTCGGGCAGGCTGCTCCGAGGTAGGGTTGCCGCCGATCATCATGCCATAGGAATCGTAGCTGTAGGATTCGGTGACTTGGCCGAGGGCGTCGGCCGCCTGGCGGGTTGACCCGTGACCATCATAGAGCAACCAGTCGGTGGCCGGTTGGCCTCCCGCCCCGGGCTTTGTCTGAGAGATGATGTCATCGCCGATGGTGTAAGAGGTGGCGGGCGTCGCGCCGACGGCCGGCAACTCCTCCAACACCTGCGCCAGCCCGGTTGAGTTGAGTGCGTCCAGGAGGAAGATGTTTGTCGAGGAGGTGGTCTCCTGGCCGTTGACAGCCTTGTGGAGTTCACTGCGGACGCGGTTTCCGTTGTAGTCATAGAGGTAGGCAGTCGTGGTCACCACGGTGGAACCGGCGCTGGTGGTGGTCGTGACCGCCGAGGCCAACTTGTTCTGCAAAGCATAGGCATACTCAACGGTCTGAGGGCTTGGGCCGGTGGTCACTTTCCGGGTTACTGAACCATTGTCATCATACTGGTAGGTAATCACTGAGCCATCGTCAGCCCAGGTGCTTGTGGATAGAGCGTAGAGAGCGGCTTCATCTGCCAAAACTCCCGAATCCACGCAGATGAACACCATCAGCGCCGCCAGGAAGCCCGTCAGACAGTGAGGAAACAGGGCGCGCTCGGGATGCAGGTCACTCGTGAGCACCCGGAGCTTTTGCCACCGGCCAACAGGAAGTAAGAAAGCTGGCAACAGGAAGCCGGCCGCCAGGAACCAGGGAACCGACCGGTAAACATAGTATGGCAGGGCCGCGGGCCGGGCGCGGTAGATTACCTTCTCGGAGCCATCGGCTTGGAGAACTCGCATGGGCATGAATGCCCTGCCCGCCTTCCCCGAACCGGAGAAGGCGGTCGCCACCGCATTGCTCTCCCAGAGCAGCCGGTCATTGTCATCGTAGGCATAAGTCGTGGTCAGGGTTCGCGCGCCCGCAGTCACCCGGCGTTCCAGGCGGTTTCCCACCAGGTCATAGCTGTAGCTGGCCGTGTACCCGTTGGTAGATCCAAAGGGCTGGGCGACTTCCTGAGTGAGGCGCCCGGCGGCATCGTAGGTATAGGTGAGGTGGTTGGTGACCAAAAGCCCGGAGCTGCGGCGGATAACCTCGTGAGCGGAAACGCGGCGCCCCGCTTGGTCCAGCGTGTAGGTGTAGGCGGCGAGCAAGGACCCGGAAGCGTTGGTGTGAACGAGGCTTACCAGGCGGTCGCGAGCGTCATAGCCATACTGCGTGTGGACGCCATTGGGAAGGCTCATGGAGGCGCGACTACCCGTCGGCGTGTAAGTATAGGACGTGCTTTCAGGAACCGAGAGGTTTTGGCCCTGGCGCTTGATTGCCGTCACGGCAGAGAGCCGGCCAAGAATGTCGTAGGAATAGCGGACATCGGAATTGTCCGTCCACGCACGGGTCCTCCGTCCCGTAATGCTGTTCGTACTCGTAGTTCACGGTGCCTTCGGGCGCCGCCACCGAGACGACATGACCCTTCTCATCGTACGCATAGTCGGTTGAACCGCGCATGTCTGTCACCCGGAGCGGCCGTTTCTTCTCGTCGTAGGTGCAGGTGACCTGCTCCAGGGGATTGGTCGCGCCGCGGGCGTAGAAGTTTCGGGAAGTGACATTGCCTTGGGTGTCATACTGGACCTCGGTTCGCTGGCCCACAAAATCGGTCAACGATGCTGGACGGCCATACGAGTCGTATGCCTTGCTTTCGGCCTGGCCCAATGGGAGCCGGCGGGAAATGGCTTGTCCGAGCTGGTCGAAACCGAAGCGAGTGACCCGGCCCTTCGGGTCGCGGATCGAGGTCAGGTTGGCCAGGCCGTCATACTCGTACTGGTACTGCGGTCGGGCGGGGCGTTGGTCTGCTCCGGGTCAGGGACTGAGGGGAGAGTCACGGAGAGCAGTTGTCCAAGGGTGTTCTGCTGGTAAATCCGCTCGGCCCCGGTTGGATCGGTGATGATCTGACGTTGATTGTCGTCGTCATATTGGGTGCTTGCCGAGGCGCCGTCGGAAAAGATTGTTCTAACGACGCGGCCCATGTTGTCGTAAACTTGGCGGACCTCGTCGCCTCCCGGGCTGCGCACCAGGGTGCGGTTTCCAGCCTGGTCGTATTCGTATTCCGTCCGGTTGCCCAGCCCGTCTATATCGGCCGTCAGGCGCCCGGCGGCATCGAATTCCAGGCGGCAGGCTTCGCCATCCTGTGTGGTCCAAGCCACCAGCCTTCCGGCCGCGTCATAGGTGTTCGTTTTCGAAGACAGGACCGTGCCGGTAGAAATAACGACGCTGGTGACCAGGGACTGCTGCGTGACCACGTTGACGATCACACCTTCCAGGCTGTCGGCGCGGACCTGCCGGCCCGCGGCATCATAGACAAAGCGCGTTCCGGTCGCGGGCACACCCGGCAGGTGATGATGAGTGAGCACCACCGCGCGCCCATTCTCGTCGAAGACGGTCTCCAGTCGCTCGCCGGTGGACAGGATCGTCTGGATCTCGCGTTCCTGGCTGTCATAGATCCGCGAGGTCACTCGGCCGAGGCGGTCCTTCCAAGCTGCCGGTTGACCGCTTTGGTCATAAAGGGTCTGGCTGACCTTGCCATGAGGATCAACGCTTTGTATGCGGTTGCCTTGACTATCGTAAGCCTGACTTGCGGTTAGGCGCCGCAGGTCCGTGGGGTCGCTGGGGTTGACCCACGCTGTGAGCCCGCTGAGCGGGTTGCCGTAGGCATCATTGGTGCCGACCTGGACCGTGCCGCCCCACAGCACGCGGTTGGTGACATTCCCGCCAGGTCATAGCTGGCCTGGATAGAAGCCGGCTCTGCGCATCGTATAAGACGTAGGGTGGCCCGCCGCATCATAGTTGAACAGGGTCGTGTGACGAAGGTATCCCGCATCGAGATAATGTGGTTGGCGGAATCGAACTGGTTGGTCCAGAGGTTGCCGCGGGTCGGTAAGTGACACTTGGTTACGCGGGCGTCGTATTGGAAGCCAGTGGTATTCCCGAGAGGGTCAATAATCGCGTCCGTTGATTGTTCTCGTTGTAGGTGAATCGGCTGGTGTTCTCGAGCGGATCGGTGAACGAGGTCTGGTTTCGTTGCGTCGTAGGCGTGGAGAGTAGTACTGCCAAGTGGGTCGGTCTGGGCGATGACGTTGCCGCGGTCGTCATAAACGATGAGGGTAGGGTTCTCGGCGCGGTCGTAGACGTTCGCTGCGAGCGGCGGCGTTGTGGCTCAGAATGGTCTGGTGCCCGAACACGTCAATCGTGGCGATCAGCCGGCCGTCGCTGTCATATTCGCTGCGCATGGCAGAGAGCTCGCGCGGATCCTTGATGTCCGTGATGTAGTGCGGGAAGGTCGGGTTGCCGTAAGTGAACGTGGTTGTGGCATAGACGGGGCCGTTCGTGGGGTTAACCTCCAGCAAGCTATTGACCGCCAGAGGTTCCCGGCAGCGTCATACTGGTAAGTTATATTCGCCGGGCCGATGGGATTGTTGCCGCTGTCGATCTTGTCCGGCCCGTAAATGTTGGTAACACGGCCTTGGCTGTCCACGGCTGATTCGAGAAATCGAGTGGGCACGGCGCTGGGCTGACGAAAGCCCAACTAGAAACTGTACACGACTGCCGGGTTCTGCTGTTTTTTGGGCATGGCACGACCGCTTCGATTACCCAATGCCCAGGAACAGACCGTGCTGGACCATTTAGTGGTCCGCTCCATCACCGAGGCGGAGCGTTCTCGTTGGAACGAACTGGTCTGCACCCATCATTATCTCAAGAGCGCCACTCTGGTGGGGGAGCAGGTGTGTTACGTGGCCGAACATCAGGGCACTTGGCTGGCACTGCTGGGCTGGGCGGCGCCGGCCCGCGATCTGCGCCCGCGCGACACCTGGGTCGGGTGGTCAAAGGACCAACTGCCCTGCCGCCGCCATTTGCTGGCCAACAATGCCCGCTTTTGCATCCTGGCCGACCCCCATCAATTGCCCAATCTGGCCACTCGCGCTTTGGCCTTGAACTGCGCCCGGCTCTCGGAGGATTGGCTGGCGCGCTGGGGGCACCCGATCGTGGCCGTCGAAAGCTTCGTCGACGGACAACTCTTTCGCGGCACTGCTTACAAAGCTGCCGGGTGGCAGCGCCTGGACGACACCAGCGGCTACGCCCGGGTGGCGGAAGACTTTTATGAGCGGCATGAGCGACCGAAGCAACTGTGGGTCCGGACGCTGGAGCCCAAGGCGTTGAGCGCCTTGAGCGCCCAGACGCTGCCCCCGGCGCTGGTGGCCTTTGAAAAGCCAGCGCCACCCCGGCGCCAACGCTGTCGGGTGACACCGGGCCGTCTGGTGTCGCTGCTGGAAAAGCTGCCCGACGACGTGCCCGACCCGCGCGGCGCCCAGGGGCGCTGGCACCCGTGGCGGGCGGTGCTGGCCCTGATTGTTCTGGCCAAGCTCTGCGGGGTGCGCATGGGACAACGCCAAATTGCCGAGTTCGCCCGCGGCCTCACCCATCCCCAACGCCGCGCCTTGTGTTGCCGCCGCGATCCCGATTGCCCGCGCCACTACGCGGTGCCGGGCGAAAGCACCTTCCAACGAGCGCTGGCGGCGGTGGACCATCGGCGCTTGGAGCCCCTGGTGCTGGCCTGGCAACACCAACACTTGGGACCCGACACCGATCCGCTCATCGCCCTGGATGGCAAACATCTGCGGCGCAGCGGCGGCCTGGCCATAGCCAGCGCCATTGGCCAACCCAGTCAGCGGGTCCATGCCACCGTCACGCTCCAAAAGCACGAGAGCGAAATCATCGCCGTGCGCCAGTTGCTCCAACAAACCGAATTTACCGGCCAACTGCTGGCCTTGGATTCCTTGCACACCCAGCACCAAACCGTGCAGCAAATTCTTTATGACCACGGCGCCGATTACCTGGTGCCCTTGAAGGAAAACCAACCAACGATTCTGGCGACGGCCCAAACCCTCCTGCCCGAAACCCTTTCCCCCTGAGGCGGCGCTGGCCCACCCGCTCTATCGGCTGGACGGCCTGTGCGAGAAAAACCGTGGCCGCCGCCTCCAACGCTGGATCATCGTACGCGAAGTCACTCCGGTGCAACTGGGTTTGGCCGGCGCGGCGCAACTGATCCTGATCCTCAGCACCCTCACCGAAAAGGGCAAAACCACCACCACGCGCACCTACTTTGTCACCAGCGCCCCGCCCGCCGGCTGGACCCCGGACAAATCCTGCGGCTGCGGCGCGGCCAGTGGGGCATTGAAGCCACCTGCCATCAGCGCTTGGACGTCAGCCTGCACGAAGACCAATCGCGCGTCCGGAGTGTTAGCGGCGCAGCCGTCCTGGGGCTACTATCCCGGATCAGCCTGGCGCTCTTTCAACAAGACTGCCAGCGGCCCCAACCGGTGCGGGACAAAACCTACCCGGTCTGGTCTTACCGTCTCGACAAGCATCCCCGGCCGATTGCACCGTGCCCCCGCTGCCCACCAGCAGCACTTGCCCATTTTTGACTCCTCCCGCGCTGCGCGGGCCAAAGGCGGTGTAGGTGATTGCTTGCGCCCCCTGACACAGGAGTACCACGCTGAGCAAGGTCGCGATAGGAAGTTGCATTTTCATAATTCAGTGAGTGAAGCTGGCCGAACGGCCAGCCAGGAGCCGTATTGACGCAAACTGGCAAGAGACCTGACACCGTGATTTTTAGCGCTTGTTTGAAAAGCCAACCCAGGGAGGGCGAGCGTCCTCGCGAACCCAAGTATCTCCTGGAATCTGTGTGAATCAGGGCTCGCGAGGACACTCGCCCTCCCGAACGGCTGGTCTTCAAACAGGCTCTTGGCGCGATGAGCTGAACCGACGCCTTCTCGCCGGAAAGACCCGCGTTTGGCCACAGCGCTGTCATACCTTCGATATGTATGGCTGTTTTGGTTAGATCCCCAGGGAATCTAACCATGCAGTCGTCTTGCCTTTGTTCTTGTTACGCCACCACAACATATAAGTATTTGCAGGCGGGGAATGGAACGGGCAGATAAACCGCGCGGACCGGCGCAGCCGCTGCTTTATGGTTCGTCCAATTGGGAGAGGGTGCTTCCGGGCTCAATGGGCAGGACCATGAGGCTTTCCGTGGCGTTGGTTTGGGATTGTCCGCTTGTAACCGAGGTCCAGTCGCCGGCCGAACCCGGCAGGCTCGGAGCCTGCTCGATGGGGAAGGTTGCCGGCGCCGATGGCCAAGAGAGGATCACTGTGCCGTTGGTGCGGGTGATCGAAAGCTTGGCTTCATGAATCTACTCGCCGAAACGTCCGTGTTTGGTTCTGTGCGGACGCCTCGGCGAGGCGTTCCCACCTGACAAGCGCAGCTCCGGCTGAAAAAGACGGTCTCCTCCGCGGGGCGCGTCGTGAGGCCGCAGTCCTTGAGAAAGGCGAGCATGCGCGGGTTCAGGATCTTGAGGCCGCACGTCGCGAGCAGGGAGAGCGTGGCCTCATGAATCTGCTGGATCTCGCTGTCGCACAAGACCTGTAACCTTGCCAGTTTCATTGCACAATCCTCCGCCAATAGGGGTTCGTTATCACCAGAACCAGTAGTAAATGAGACCGAAAACCGAAACGAGCACCAGCCACCACAGTCCCACCCCCACGTACCACGGCCGTTGCTCGCCGGTCGGCAAACGCAACATGGACCAGTCCCACTGCGCGGGGCGATGCTGCCGGGCGCGGAACATCAGGAACAGAATCGCGACGAGCATGACGGCCGCGATGGCCAGGGCCACGCCGACTGAACTGAGGACTCCGAGAATCAGGATCGGGAGGCTCAGGAGCACGCTGTAGAACACCGCTTTGAGGTTCGAGGTTCGCTCGAGCGAGCAGACCACAAACAGAACCAGCGAGACCAGGCCAACGGTGCCGGCGAACACCAGGGCATTCTGGAAATTCGCGGGCAGGAATTGGATGCCGTAGTCGCCGAGGATGGCCTTGGTGAACGTGAAGGGGATGGTGAGGATCGCCAGCCAAAGACACGCGCTGGCGCCACGGGCATGCGCCCGGTTCCACAACGCCGCCCCCAGAAACACCGTCACGACGGGTGCCGCCATGGGCGCCCAGATGTCCTGGCAGTAGCGGAAGAGGTTGTCCCACCGCATTACTACCGGGGCAATCATCGCGCCGAACAGCAGGGATCCGACCCCGCTCCATTGCCCGAACCGGACCAGTTGCGCGTCCGTCCAGTCCCGGCCCCACCGCGGTTTGAACAGGTCCAGGGTGGTGATGGTGGAGATCGAATTGACCAGTCCCGCGATGGTGGACATGATCGCCGCCAGCACCGCAGCCACAATCAGCCCGCGCAAGCCAGGCGGCACGACCGCCGTCACCACCCCCGTGTAGGCTTCATCCGCGACGCTGAGGTTCGGGTTGATGACCCGGTATATCATGCCGGGGAAACAAGTCGCCAGGGGCATCAGCAGTTGCAGCGCGCCCGCGAAGAGGATGCCCATCTTCGCGTCCCATTCCGAACGGGCGGCGAGGCAGCGCTGGTTAATGTACTGGTTGCTGGCGTAATACCAGACGTTGGTGGAGAGGGCGAGGATAGCGACCGCAGTCCAGGGGACATCGGGATGATCAGCCGCGGCGATCAGGTGGGCCTGTTGCCCCGTTCCCAGGATCGCCTGGAAATTCCAGCCGATCATGGCCATGCCGGCAATGAAGACATAAAGGCCGCCACCGAGCAGGAGCACACACTGGAAGAAGTTGGTCCAGGCCACGGACATCAGCCCGCCATAAACGGTGTAGAGACCGGTCATGCCCACCACGAGCCAGACCGCTACGGTTTGATTCAGTCCCCACAGCCGGTGCAAGGCAAAGCCCGCCGTGTAAAACACCAACGGGAAATTGGCGAAGATGTAGCTGCCCAGCGTCAGCAGCGCGAAGACAGTCCGCGTCCGGGAACCGAACCGCCGTTCCAGGTATTCGGGCATGGTGCTGACGCGGTTGCGGAAGTAGATGGGAATGAACACCCACACCATGAGGGAAAACGCGGGCACCACCAGCCATTCCCAGTTGGCCACCGGCATCCCGACCTTGTAGGCATAGCCGATCTCACCCACGAACTGCTCCGAGCTGATCCCGGCGGCGACTACCGAGGCCCCCATCGCGTACCACGGCAGGCTGTTTCCCGCCAGGAAGTAATCGTTTACCGTCCGCTTTTCCCGCCGGGCCGCGACAAACCCGATCAGGGTCGTGAGAACGAAATACCCGACAAAGAAGCCGAAGTCCGCGGTGTTAAACATGGATCGCCTATTTGTGACAATTGCTGGAGCCTAGCGATACTCTGCCCTCATTCTTAGAGAGGTATCCCAATGGAAGCAAGCGCTTCCCGTTCCCTTCGGCGTTGGGCAGGCCAACCTGGCCCGGTAAAAGGCCGGGGTATGCGGCGGGGTGTCGGTGAATTGGAGCAGGCCTGCGTCCGGTCCCCTGGCGAGGGCGATGTTGGTGAGCACGTCCAGCCAGTCCACCAAGTTGCTTGAGCGTTGCAAGACGTGGGTATCGGCGTGCCGCGCCAAACCGCCGATACCGTGCCCGGTCGCGGCACGCACCGCCAAACCCCTGGCTTCAGATCATGGGTGGCCACTCATTGCCGCGGCCAGCAAATTATCCCTTGCGCCCCAGCGGAAGATCGGCTACAAAACAAACTAACGGCAGCGGGTGTGGTTCAGTGGTAGAATGCGGGCTTCCCAAGCCTGAGATGAGGGTTCGATTCCCTTCACCCGCTCCATTGATTCTAAAGGGTTTTTTCTTGTCGCCTATTCGTCCCCGAGCCACTAGGCTGCGCGGCCTAATGGGCTTGACAGCGGGATGCCCCAAGCCGAACAGAGCAGTTCGTCAGGAAGCCGGAACACCAGGACCTATGAGCGATTCGGGGTCAGACAGCAGAAGCGATAAGACACAACGCCAAACCTATGGCGACAAACTGAGCCGGCGGTTGTGGCCGCTGGATGCCGAGTCTCTGTGCGCCGTGGCCCGCCGTCGAACCCGGCTGTACGACTTCGGAGACCCGCCGCTCGAACCCGCCTTATCGGTCCTGGTCCAGAGCCTCGAACGCGAGGCGGACTTGCACCCACTTGGCCGGTTCATGGTGCGGGCGCACCTGCGGGAACTGCTGACAACCCGGTTGCGGCTCGTCGAGGAGTGGAGGATGCAAACGGCAGCTCCGGCTGCGTCCCGCATCGAACGCCCGATATTCATCACGGGCATGCCGCGGAGCGGCTCCACCTTCCTTCATGAGTTGCTGGTACAAGATCCGGACAATCGCGCCCCCCGCGTCTGGGAAGTGATGTTTCCTCTGCCGGCGCCGGGTGCAAGACAAAGCTGTCTTGATCGGCGGGTGCGGCGGGCCGCGGCCTCCCTCTGGTGGTTCCGCCGGCTGGCCCCGGGCGCCGATTCGGTTCACCCCATTCGCGCGCACACGCCGCAGGAATGTGTCGCCATTCACAGCTATACGTTCCTGTCGGAAGAGTTTATCGCCACCGGCCATGTGCCCGCCTATGAATCATTCCTGCACGCGGCGGATCTTGGCCCGGCGTACGCCTGGCAGAAACGCTTTCTGCAGCATCTCCAATCGCGTCGGCCAACCCAACGCTGGGTGTTGAAGTCCCCCGACCATGTCTTCGGTTTGGAGGCGCTCTTTGCCGTCTTTCCCGACGCCGTGGTGCTCCAGACCCATCGAAACCCGATGGACGTGCTCAAGTCCTCGGTCCGGCTCGTCGAGGTACTGCACGGCCTGTTCGGGCGCCCGCGGAACCGCCGGCAGCTCAGCTTCCACGAGGCGCGTTTCCTGGCCGAGGCCATGGAGCGCCTCATCCAATTCCGTGAGGCTCATCCGGAATTGAGCGGCCGCTTTTACGATGTGAAGTACACCGAGTTGGTAGCCGATCCACTGGCGACCGTTCGCCGCGTTTACCAGCATTTGGATATTCCGCTGTCCCAGACCGCCGCGGCGGCCATGCGCCGCTTCGTTTCCGTCCGGTCGCGTTACCCCAAGCCTCGTACCGGCCCCACGCCAGCCGATCTGGAAATCGCGACGCAAGCCGAAGCGTGGCGTTTCCAACACTACTGCCTGCGCTTCGGCATCCCCTGGCAGCAGCCCAAAGCGGGCTAGCGCGCCAGCGCCCTTCGCAGCGAGGCAATGAAGAAGCTCCACACCGTCCTGCTCGTCCTGGGGCTGGCTTTTCTGGCCTACCTGCTCTGGAGCATTGGCGTGCGCGAGCTCTGGCGCGAACTGGCCTTGCTCGGATGGGGATTGGTTCCCTTGCTCTTAAGCGAGGGGGTGGGCGAGCTGATCCACACCCTGGGCTGGCGCCGTTGCCTGAGCGGCCCGCAGCGCTCGCTGCCTTTCCGACTTCTCTTCCGGATCCGGATGGCGGGTTACGCCATCAATTATCTTACCCCCACTGCCGCGCTGGGTGGGGAAGTCACCCGGGCCACGCTGCTCTCGTCTTATGGCCACGCGCCGCAAGTGGTGAGCGGCCTGCTCGTTGACAAGGCGTGCGTCGCGGTTGCTCACCTGCTGCTGGTGCTCATCGGGGCGGGGGTCATTCTGTGGCAAGTGAAGCTGCCGGCGCCGCTGGGCGCGGCCATGGTCCTGGCCGCAGTGCTGCTGGCCGCTGGCATCATCTCGTTCTTGCTGCTGCAGATCTATGGCAAGCTCGGCGCGGTCATCCGCTGGCTGGCGCGGCGCAACATCGGCGGCTCCAAGCTCCAGGCGGCCGCCGGCCAGATCACCGCGGTGGACGAAGCGTTCCGGGTCTTCTACCGCGAGCGCCCGGCAGATTTGAGAATGGCCGTGTGCTGGCACCTGGCGGCCTTCCCCATCGGCATCCTTCAGACCTGGCTGTTCTTCGCGCTCCTGGACGCGCACGCTTCCTTCGCGGTGGCCGCGAACGTCTGGTTCCTCGGCTTGTGGTTCGACCTGCTGACCTTCGCTGTTCCCTTCAATCTCGGCACCCTGGAAGGGAGCCGGATTGTGGCTTTTAAGGCGCTCGGCTATCCCGCCCTGCAAGGCATGACCTACGGCATGACGCTTCGTCTCGCGCTGCTGTTTTTGGCCGCCTTTGGCCTGATCAACTATGCGCTCCTGGCAGCTCGTCCCCGCCCGGAACAACCCACCCGTTCGCCTGCTGCGGATCGCCAGCGGACGACCTTATAGACACCGCGGCTCCCCTCCCACACGCCACGTTTCACGTTTCACGCATCACGTTTCACGCCATCCCCCCCTTTCTTATTGGCAACCGACGGGATACCTTTGATACTTAGCGCGTTAAAGACTATGGCCGACGACAAGAAGCACGTCTATGACGAGAGCAAGATCAAGACGCTCTCCTCGCTGGAGCACATCCGGCTGCGCACGGGCATGTACATCGGCCGGATCGGCGATGGCTCGCATTACGATGACGGGTGTTACATCCTGCTCAAGGAGGTCATCGACAACGCCATCGACGAGTTCATCATGGGCCACGGCAAGGAGGTCCAGATCGGGATCGAGGACCAGTCGGTGACGGTGCGGGATTTCGGGCGGGGCATTCCGCTGGGCAAAGTGGTGGATTGCGTCTCGAAGATCAACACGGGCGCGAAATACAACGACGACGTCTTCCAGTTCAGCGTGGGGCTGAACGGCGTCGGCACCAAGGCGGTCAACGCGCTGTCGAAGGTGTTCCTGGTGCGCAGCTTCCGCGAGGGGCAATTTGTCGAGGCGTCGTTCAAGCAGGGCAAGCTCAAGAACGAGAAGAGCGGCAAAGCGCCCAAGGAAGCGGACGGCACGCTGATCCAGTTTCAGCCCGACCCGGAGATGTTCAAGGAAGTCGAGTTCCGGCCCGAGCACGTCGAGCGGCGGCTGCGGCATTACAGCTACCTGAACACGGGCCTGCAAGCTGGTCTACAACGGCCAAGACGTTCCAGTCCCGCAACGGGCTGTTCGACCTGGTGATGGAGGACCTGCAGGCGGACGGCAGCGAGCCGATCTATCCGCCGCTGCATTACGCGGAGAAGACGCTGGAGTTCTGCTTCACCCACAGCAACAGCCGCTACGGCGAGACGTTCTACTCCTTCGTCAACGGCCAATACACGAGCGACGGCGGCACGCACCTGAGCGCGTTCCGCGAAGGCCTGCTCAAGGCGGTCAACGAATACGGCCACGAGAAGTTCGACGGCGACGACGTGCGCGAGAGCATGGTGGGGGCGGTGGCCATCCGGCTGAAGGACCCCGTGTTCGAGTCGCAGACCAAGAACAAGCTCGGCAACACGGAAATCCGCACGGAGCTGGTGAACCGGGTGCGCGAGGAGCTGCTGCAGTTCTTCAACCGCAACAAGGACATCGCCGAGAAGATCGTCGCCAAGGTCCAGGACACCCGCCAGCTCCGCAAGGAGCTGCAGGAGGTGAAGAAGCTGGCGCGGGAACGGGCCAAGGCCATCACCATCCGCATTCCGCAGCTCAAGGACTGCAAGGAGCATTACAACAAGGCCAAGGGCAAGGGCAAGGGCACGATGGTGTTCATCACCGAGGGCCAGTCGGCGGCCGGCTCGATCGTGAGCTGCCGCGACGTCGAGACCCAGGCCATCTTCGTGCTCAAAGGCAAGCCGCTCAACGTCTGGGACCTCAAGCGCGACATCGTCTACAAGAACGACGAGATGTACAACCTGATGCGCAGCCTGGACATCGAGGACAACCTCGAAGGGCTGCGCTACGACAAGGTCATCCTCGCCACCGACGCCGACGTGGACGGGCTGCACATCCGCAACCTGCTGATCACCTATTTCTTCCGCTTCTTCGACCAGCTCGTGCACGACGGCCACCTGTTCGTCCTGGAAACGCCGCTGTTCCGCGTGCGCAACAAGGAGCAGACCATCTATTGCTACTCGGAGGCCGAGCGCGACGCGGCGGCGCAGAAGCTGGGCAAGAGCTGCGAGATCACCCGGTTCAAGGGCCTGGGCGAGATCAACCCGGCCGAGTTCAAGCAGTTCATCGGCAAGGAGATGCGCCTCAGCCAGGTGGAATACGCGCCGAAGCACGACGCCGCCGGCATCCTCAGCTTCTACATGGGCAAGAACACCCCCGAGCGCAAAGATTACATCATGGAGAACCTGGTGGTGCCGGTGGAGGAATAAGCCAGAATTAGCGCATGTCATCTAAACGTAAGAGCAATCCCAACCAGCCGGAACTGCCGATCGAGGAGCTTCCGGACAATACGCCGGGCGTCGTCAACGCAGCGCCCGCCCCGAAAGGCGGCAATGGCGAATCTCCGAAGCCGAAGCCCGCCAAGGGCGGCAACGGCGCCACCCACGTCCTCGCCGAGAATGTCGCCGTGCCCGCGCCGGCGCGCCCCTTCGTTCCCGGCAAGATCGAGCTGCCGCTCCATCGCCGCGTCAACCGCAGCTTCCTCGACTACGCCTCCTACGTCATCCGCGACCGCGCCATCCCCAACCTGGCCGACGGCCTGAAGCCGGTCCAGCGCCGCATCCTCTGGGCCCTGCACGAGAAGGACGACGGCCGCTTCATCAAGGTCGCCAACGTCGTCGGCCACGCCATGCAGTACCACCCGCACGGCGACGCCTCGATCGGCGACGCGCTGGTGGTGCTGGCCAACAAGCGCTACCTCATCGAAGGCCAGGGCAATTTCGGCAACATCTTCACCGGCGACCTCGCCGCCGCGCCGCGCTACATCGAGTGCCGGCTGACCGAGCTGGCGCGCAACGAGCTGTTCAACGACGAGATCACCGAGTTCGTGCCCAGCTACGACGGCCGCAACAAGGAGCCCGTCACCCTGCCCTGCAAGCTGCCGCTGCTGCTCATGCTCGGCACCGAAGGCATCGCCGTCGGCATGTCCTCGCGCATCCTGCCGCACAATTTCCCCGAGCTGCTCGAGGCCCAGATCGCCATCCTGAAGAAGCAGCCCTTCAAGTGCCTGCCCGATTTCCAGACCGGCGGCCTCATGGACGCCCGCGGATACAAGGACGGCACCGGCGAGATCAAGGTCCGCGCCAAGATCAAGGTCAAGGACGAGTCCACCGTCGTCATCAAGGAAATCCCGCCCACCACCACCACCGATTCCCTGATCGGCTCCATCGAGGACGCCTCGCGCAAGGGCAAGATCAAGGTCAAGAGCATCAACGACTTCACCTCCGAGGAGGTCGAGATCGAGGTCAAAGCGCCGAGCGGCGTCAGCGCCGAGCAGTTGGTCGACGCGCTCTACGCGTTCACCGACTGCGAAGTCACCATCGCCAGCCGCATCGTCGTCATCCGGAACAACCGGCCGGTCGAGCTGACCGTCTCCGAGGTGCTGCGCGAGAACACCGCCCAACTGGTGGAGATCCTCAAGCGCGAACTGGAGCTCAAGGAGCGCAAGCTCCAGGACGAACTGCATTTCCGCACGCTCGAGCGCATCTTCATCGAGGAGCGCATCTACAAGCGGATCGAGCAGTGCAAGACCAACGAGGCCGTCCTCGCCGCCGTGTACGAAGGCTTCAAGCCGTTCCGCCAACAGCTGGTCCGCGAGCTCACCGACCCGGATGTCGAGCGCCTCCTCACGGTCCGCATCCGCCGCATCTCCCTGTTCGACATCAACAAGCACCGCGAGGAGATGGAGCAGGTGAAGGCCGACCTGGCCGAGACGCGCAAGAACCTCAAGAACCTGACCAAGTACGTCATCGGCCACCTCGAAGCGCTGCTCGCCAAGTACGGGCCGCTGTATCCGCGCCTCACCAAGTCCAGCCGCTACGACGAGGTGGATGCCAAGGAAGTCGCCTTCAAGGCGTTCAAGGTGGCCTACGACCGCGAGTCCGGCTACGTCGGCCACAAGGTCTCCGGCGAGGAGTTCAACGTCGAGTGCACCAAGTTCGACAAGCTGATCCTCGTCTTCAAGGACGGCCATTACCAGGTGATCGAGCTGCCGGAGAAGTTCTTCGTCGGCCCGGACCTGGTCTATTGCGGCCTGCCCGAGCGCGACCGGGTCTTCACCTGCGCCTACACCAACCGCGAGGCGACCTACCTGAAGCGGTTCACC
This sequence comes from uncultured Verrucomicrobiae bacterium, assembly GCA_963822005.1. Lineage (GTDB taxonomy): Bacteria > Verrucomicrobiota > Verrucomicrobiia > Limisphaerales > UBA8199 > PALSA-1440. The sequence goes on from CAWGGD010000015.1 coordinate 160,562, forward strand.
TTCGGCGGCACGATCCTGAACAAGGTCTATCACTGCATCCCGCCCAAGTCGCGCGTCCTCTTCTTCGAGCCGGACACGCCCGCCGAGCTTTACATCCGGTACAAACCGGCGCCCTACCAGAAGATCAACCAGCAGACCTGCAAGCCGGCCGAGGTGGAAGTCAAAGGGCCGAAGACGCGCGGGCGCCAGATCTCGATCAAGGACGTCTCCTCCATCAACAGCAAGCCCTCCCGCGGCTGGGACCCCGAAGCGGCCACGACCCGGCTGCAGTTTACCTGAGGCGTTCCCATCGAATATCCCCGGCCCGGGCTTCGTCTCCTCCTCGGCGGTTCGGCAATCAGGCTTGTCGCCGGCCGCCGCTTTAGTTTAGCTTGTGGCACGAATGACGAACAAAATGAATACGACTGGTAACCCTCTGCGACGCACCCTGACGCTCTCCCTGCTGCGTGGCCTTGCTGTCGCTGTCCTGAATTTCCTTCTCGCCCCAACTCTGCCGGCTGCTGACGCCGCGGGTGATATGGTGCCGTTGGCGCTCAAGCTTCCCGCTCCCGCCTTCAAGGGCACGCCCAAGGACCTGCAGCTCGGCCCCAACGTCGAGCCGCTCTCCGACAAGCCCCGCCCGCCTATGATGGTTCCGCCCGGCCTCAAGAACCTCGCGCCTGGCAGCAAGATCACTTGCAGCGACAAGAATGTCCCCGCCGACAACCTGGCCAAGATCACCGACGGCGACAAAGACGCCTCCGACCAGAGCATCATCTTCCTGCGCAAAGGCACGCAGTGGGTGCAGTTGGATTTGGGCAGCCCGCAGGAAATGTTCGCCATCGTGATCTGGCACGCCCACAACATGGCCAAGGTCTATCACGACATCGTCGTCCAGGTCGCCGATGATCCCGACTTCATCGAGAACGTCCGCACCATCTTCAACAACGACGCCGACAACACTTCCGGCCTGGGCGTCGGCACCGATCGCGAGTTCTTCGAGACCTACGAAGGCAAGCTCATCAACGCCAAGGGCGTCAAAGCCCGCTACATCCGATTCTACTCCAAAGGCAGCACCGAAAGCGCCCTGAACGAATACACCGAGCTGGAAGTTTACGGGCGCCCGGCCAAGTAAGGGTGCATGCCCACGGATGGCGTGAATGACACGCGAAAGCCGAGTTCGGCGACCGTGTAGTAAACTTCGCGCGCGGCGGGTTGACGCGCGTCTCCTTCCCCCTCACCCCGGCCCCAGAGGCATTGGTATCTACACAAGTTCCCTCTCTCCCCACGAGGAACGAGTGGGGAGAGAGCTGGAGAGAGGGGGATCTCAACAAAACCCACCTCCTCTCCCCGGCCCTCTCCTCCTTCCTACGTCAGGAGGAGAGGGAGAAATGCTCCGCAATCGGCCATTTCTCGACTTGTGTAGATGCCAATGCCCCAGAGGAGAGGCGGAATTCAAGCCCGGCTCGCGAACGATCCTGCCGTGCGAATTGCGAGGGGCGCGGCGAGAGGCTACTCCTTACACGGATCCGGCGGGCGTGAGCCACGGGCGAGTGGTTCTCCCTCTCCTCCTTTGGAGGAGAGGGTTGGGGAGAGGAGGCTCGTCACTATTCTCGGGGCAGTGGTTCGTGGGGAACCCAACAGCCCATTCGCACGCTGTGTGCAGCCTTCGAGGTCTCCCCCAGCGGCTATTACGACTGGAGCCAGCGCCAAACCCAACCCGGTCCCCGCGCCCAAGACAACGCGCTGCTCTCGGAGCTGGTCTTCCAGATCCACCGGGACAGCCACAAGACCTATGGCAGCCCCCGCATTCAAGCCGAACTGGCCAAAGTCGGTCGCGCTCATGGTCGCAACCGCATTGCCCGCTTAATGCGCCAGCAAGACCTCTGTGGCCGCGCCAAAGGCCGGTTCCGGGTCCGCACCACCGACAGCGACCACGACCAGCCCATTGCCCCCAATCGCTTGGCGCAACTACCTGCCCCCAACGCCCCCAACCAAATCTGGGTCGGCGACATCACCTACATCCCCACCGAAGAAGGTTGGCTCTATCTGGCCGGCGTCATGGACCGCTACAGCCGACGGATCGTCGGCTGGGCCATGGACCCAAACATCGACACCCAACTCATTCTGGCCGCCTGGGCGACATTCCAGCCGGTTGCGGCACCAACCATTCTGGAGTGCTGGCTGAAAACGACAACCTCCTCTCCCTGCCCCTCTCCTCCAAAGGAGGAGAGGGAAACGGCGCCTCGGTCAGTGAGCACCGAGCTGCGTGTAAGGAGCAGGCGAACGGGGCTCCCTCTCCCCAAGGGTTGGGGTGAGGGGGAAGGAACCAGGCAAGCCCCCCAAACGTCGCCCTTTCTCCGTCACCTCCAGCAATCCAAGAACCAAGAGGGAACACAGTCCGAGCCCGGCGGCCTTCCGTTGACCAAGCCAAAGGTGTCCAGATGACCCGTACGCCTTGGCTATTCGTTCTGCTCGCGGCGGCGCTGGCACTGGCGCTCTGGTCTTCTTCCCTCGACCAGCGCCCGATGCACAACGACGAGGCCGTCAACGCCGTCAAGTTCGGCCAACTCTGGCAGCACGGCGGCTATAGATACGACCCCAACGAACACCACGGCCCCTCTCTCTATTACGCCACCCTCGCCCTCAGCCGCCTGACTGGCGCGCCTAAAGACTACGACCGATTCAACCAGCGCCGGCTCCTGTTCACCACCGTCCTCTTTGGCGTCGGCCTGATCCTATTCCTGCCGCTCGTCGCCGACGGCTTGGGCAGGAACGCCACCGGCTGGGCTGCCTTGTTCACGGCCTGCTCACCGGCGATGGTCTTCTACAGCCGTTACTACATTCATGAGGTCCTGCTGGTCTTCTCCACCTTCCTGGCGTTGTCCGCCGGCTGGCGGTATTGGCGCAGCCACAGAATCGGTTGGGCGCTCCTGGCCGGCGCCGGCGTCGGGTTCATGCACGCCACCAAGGAAACCTTCGTCATCGCCCTGGCCGCCGCAGCGCTGGCCCTCGGGTTCAATTGGCTCTGGACTCGCTGGCTGGACGCTGCCGCCCCTCCATCCCCCCTGCCCCGCCTCAATTTCAAGCACCTCGCCGCAGCCCTCGCCGTCTGGCTGGGCGTCGCGTTGCTTCTCTTCTCCTCGTTTCTCAGCAACCCCGCCGGCTTGCTCGATTCGGTGCGCACCTATCTGCCGTGGATTCACCGTGCCGGCGGCGATTCACCCCACATTCACCCTTGGTATTTCTACCTGCACCGGCTCCTCTTCTTCCACACCGCCAAAGGCCCGGTCTGGAGCGAGGCGCTGATTCTCGCGCTGGCGGTCATCGGCGCCTGGTCGGCTTTCGCCCGCAAAGGACTCGCCGACGCCAGCGCCAGCTTCGTCCGCTTCCTGGCGCTCTACACCTGCGCGCTGACTACCGCCTACAGCGTGATCTCCTACAAGACGCCCTGGTGCCTGATGAGTTTCTGGCACGGCATGATCCTGCTGGCGGGCGTTGGCGCCGCCTGCCTCCTTCGCGCGGCTCAGCCACGCTTCCTGAGAATTGGCCTGGGCTTCTTGCTGGTGACGGGGGCGGGCCACCTCGCCTGGCAGGCGCACCTCGCCAGCATTCCCTACGTCGCCGACCCCAGAAACCCCTACATCTATGCCCAAACCTCACCCGACCTGTTGAATCTGGTCCACCGGGTCCAGTCCCTTGCCCAGGTGCATCCCCAGGGCAACCAGATGCTCCTCAAAGTGATGGCGGAGGACGGCGACTACTGGCCGCTGCCCTGGTATCTGCGCAACCTCAAGCAGATCGGCTGGTGGGACCATCTGCCTCCTGACCCGTATGCCCCGGTGATGATTGTCTCCGCCGGCCTCCGTGCCGGCCTCGACGAGCAGAAGACCCACGTCATGGTCGGCTACTTCCAGCTCCGCCCGCAGGTCTTCCTCGAACTCTACGTGGATCTGAACTTGTGGCAGGCTTGGTTAGCCAGGAACCCGCCTAAACCTGACTGATTCCCGCGCTGATGTGGTATCTCGGAATTCCGTGGACACTTGCGGGCCACAGCGCCAGAGGACAGGCGCACTCCAAGACGCTTCGCGTTTTCTGGCGCCTGCGACGGCGCGCTAGCGTCTTGGAGTACGCCTGTCCTCTGGCGCTTTTCACACGCTGTGCATGGTGCTCTCGTTTCTGAGATAGGCGGACCCTCACGGCTCGTCTTCCCCCGGGTGAAACGCGTAAGCCAGTTTCCACTCGTTGCCGGTTCGCCTGACCAGGAATCTGCGCGCCTTGCCTTCACCGTCGAAGGAGAGGTTCAGGATGACCTCGTCGGGAGACTTCGTCTTCTTGTCCAGAATGTGAAATCCAATGGCTGGAGCCAGGCTCTCCGACAGCATTTTGCCTTGGGTCGCCATTTCCGCCTCAGCCTTGTCCCGGCCCTGAATCGCCAACAGCTCATTCACATCCGGCCCGGACGCCCAGCACGCCAGGTATGCCTTCGCGTCGCCATTCTTCATCGCCCAGAGCGACGTCTTGAGCGCGGCTTCCGGCTCAGCGTATCCGGCGAACGCGAGCTGGTCCTTAGCCCAGAAATTCGGGGCCGCCCGCGCCTCGGCCAACTGCTCGTCGGAACTTGCCCGCGCCGAGCGTAGTTGCTGGTTGGCAGCTTCGAGCTGGGCTTGCTCCTTCGCGGTCTGGCGCAGCCGCCCCATCTGGCCGCGCAGCCGCAGCAGCTCCCGAAGTTGCTCCGGCGCGAGCGCTTGCGAATTTCCTGCCCGGGTAACCAGGTTGGATAGGCGCCCGTTCTCGGCCGACAACTGCGCGATCTGCTCGGCCTGCTGGCGCGAGGCTTCAGCCATCCGGCTGAACTTCGCCTGACCGGATTGTTGAATCACCAGCGAAACCGCGAGGCCGGTGACGGCAATCGCACTAGCAAAGCCGAGTGTCAGCCGGGTCATGGTTATTGATTGGGAGCCGCAGGCGCGACCATGTGCTCCTTTTCCCAGGCCTCGAAATTGCCGTCCGCTTCCGAGTGGAGTTCGCTGTGGCCGTCCGCAAAACCATAAACCTTCGCCCATTTCCCATCGGGCATTTGGTTGGCCTGCTTTTCCCGTAGGACCACCACCTTTCCGGGATTCTTGATGTCGCGCCATTTTCCCTGGTAAACGATTTCGAACTGATCAGCAGAAGCCTCCAAATCTGCCTTGGCCTCCTTGTCCACGAATACTTTCGCCTGTTCGAAGTCCGCCGGAAACTGATCCTGGTGCTCTTGGGCATACTCGATAAACGCCAGCATCCAGTTCTTGCTGTACCCCATCCTGACTATGGCCTCCTCCCGCGTCTGTAAGGGCGTCTGCGGCTTGGCCCCCGAGGCTTTCAGCCGGCGGTTCTCTTCCCGCAACCGGCTTACCGCGCCGGTCTGCTGCTGCAGCGCCGCCGCCTCGGCGCGCAGCCGCTGCAAATCCTCGGGCTGATTGCTGCTGAGCGAGCCGCCAGCCGCCAGCCGCGAAAGCCGGTCGTTCTCCGCTTGCAGCGCCGCGAGTTGACTCTGCTGCTGGCGCAGCGAGTCGTCCTGCTCGCGCAGTTTGGCGCGAGCGTTGTGTTGCAGCACCAGGGGCGTCGCCACGCTGGCGACGACCACGGCGCTCACGATACCGAGCTTGAGTTTTGCCATAAGTATAAGTTTCAGAGCTGTGTATGTTGTGGCTGTTCCCGCGGCCGTCCCCGCCAGCACGGCACTGGAAATGCCGGCGGCCAAACCGGCAGGGGCGGCGGTGACGACTTGGCCCGCGAGTGCCGTTCCCAGCGCCGCGGCCGAGAGCGTCACCCCGCGCCGTTTCAGCAGCGAATGCAGCTTCTCCAGCGCGCGATTTACCCGCATTCGCGCGGCGTCTTCGTTGCTGCCGAGCGCTTCGCCCACCGCGCGGAAATCGCGCTGCTCGAAGAACCGCAGCAGGATGGCCGTCCGGTCGGCAGCGCCGAGCTGGTTGATCGCCTCGTCCAACACGGGCGCCACCACGGCCAGGTTCGCCTCCGAGTGGTTTTGTAACGCATTCATTTCAACGGCCTGCCTTTCACGGGCGCGACGACGGCGTTCGCTGCGCAACAGCGTAGCGGCCACAAAACAGGTGTGCCGGTGCAGCCAGCCGCCGAGCATGACTTCCTTGGGAAGGCTGCGGGCCAGGCGCGCCAGGTCGGCGAACACCGTCTGCGCCACGTCCTCCGCCAGGTGCCGTTCGTCGCCGACCAGCCGGACCGCAGCGGAATACACGAGGTCCACGTAGCGCCTGACCAGCTCGCGAAAGGCTGGTTCCGAGCCGTTCGCCGCGTATTCCCCCAGCAATGTTCGGCTGTCCGTCATCTTCGATTCACTATTAAAGAGCCGCCGAAAGCCGAAACCGAACAAAAAAGGCAGGGCATTAGTGGGGTATCAGAGGTGCCCTCAATTCAGCAGGCAGGATCGAAATCCGAAGGCCGAAGCGCGAAGTCCGAAGGCGGAAAGCGAACCTCAAGTTTGACGAGGGTTGATCCGATCGTGGGGCAGCCGACAGTAAGCGCCGCGGTTTCGGGGATTCGGATCTTGGACTTCTTTCGGACTTCGGACTTCAAACTCCCCTCCGGCTCTACTTCTCCTTCGCGCCCAGCCCTGCCACCAGTCCTCGCACCCCGGCGTTAATCCGCTCGTCCACATCCTCGGCCCAGCGCGACGCCGGCAGCCCATACACCACCGTCGAGTATGCCCCTTCGTAACCCCAGCGCGACTGCGCCAGCGGCGGCACGTCCTCCTGCAGCACGCGCAACGACGGAATGTAGCCCATCACGTCGTTGCAATACCCGGCGACCCAAGTCTGAGCGCCGAATTCCCGTTTGAACTTCAGCGACCAATCCACCACCGGCTCGCCGCCGAGCGTGATCAGCAACTGCTGGCCGCCAAATTGCCACGCCTGCACGGGCAAGGGATAAGTGCGGATGAACGGCTTGCCCGCCTTCAGGTCCGCCAGCAGCCGCGCCGCCCACCGTTGCGTCAGCGGCGACTTGTCGGTCTTCAGTTTCTCCAGCTCGGCCTCGGTCGGCGGCGGGCCCAGTTGCAGCGTCACCAGCTCCATCGTGGTCCGCAGCTCGGGGGCGAGCGCGCGCGGCGGCGCCAGCAGGGCTTCCTCGACTGCGCCGGCCAGCATGTTCCCGTAGCGCTCCGCCAGTTCTATCTTGCGTCGCGGCAGCGCGTTCTGGTCCGCCCCGCAGCCCATGAAAAACATCGCCGTGGCTTCCGGGTGGCTCCTCTCCAACGCGAGCTGGGCGAACCCCGCGTAGTCACCGCACCACTGGTAGAAGTCCATCACCGTGTTATGACAGGCATAACCGAACAACACCGCCTTGAGCTTGCCGTCCGGCGAATAAACCGCCAGCACCGGCACCGAATGGTCCACCGGCCCTTTGAGCGCGCCCCTCTCGATCAGCTTCGGCACGTCCGGCTCCAGGTTGTTCCGGCGGTTGACCGCAAACCCGGCCGAACCTTGCCCGCCGCCCACCCGCGCCGGAGCCAGGTCGGCCAGGGCCTTGCCGACAGTTTCCACCACCTTCACTTCGAGCTCGGCCGAGTATTTCTCGATCAGCGCGATCTGGCCTTGGTCGAGTGGATAAACATCGTACAGCGCGCCGCGCAGCACCGGCCCGCAATGCGTGTGCGATGCGGACAGAAGAATCTGTTCCTGCTCCAGCCCGAATCGTCTTCTTCAGCTCGATGCACGTGCGCCGGTAGATGGACTGGGGGAAACCCAGCAGGTCGCTCGTCAGGACGACCGCCCGGCGGCCCCGGGCGTCTTCGAGCGCAAGCGCCTTGATCCATAAATCCATGGACTTGCCGGCAGCCGGGTTGGTGCGGGCGCCGAACCCCGCCATCCACAACGCCTGCGCTGGCGTGATGTTGGCCCGGGCAGTGCCCGCCTTCCAGGCCGCCGGCTCGGCGCCAATCAGCGAGCCAGCCAGCAACCCGCCCGCCAGCAACCATACCATGCGAAACCTCAAGCCTTTCATCGCCGCCAACTTTCGGCTTCCACCTCGCTCGCGCAAGCCGAAAAGCCACCCCCAATGGCCATATTCAAAGCCCTCGAACTATCCCGCCGCTAACACAGCCGTAGCACATAGCCAGCAATCCGCGGGGGGGAGCCACGGTGCTGCCATCCCCACTCCCACCCAACCGCTCATTACCCGGTTGGGTTAATACGCTTCGGCACCCAATCCGACTGAGTGCGGGGTGTCGGGAGGCACGGCCATTCCGAGCGATACGGGTAGACTGGGGTGTTGCGCTACGCACGGGGCCCCGCCCGTTCGGCGCTGCGGGGAGTCACTCCGGCTTCGGATCGCGGGACATGAGGTCGTGAACGGCTTGCGCGACGTTCTTGCCCTCATAGAGCATCGCATAGACCTCATCAATCACCGGCGTGACGACGCCGTGCCCGCGCGCCAACCGATAGGCGGACCGGGCGGTGGGATAGCCTTCCGCGACAGCCAGCATGCTCGCCGCGATGTCCGCCGGCTTTTCCCCGCGGCCCACGCGCTCGCCAAAGCCCCGGTTGCGGCTGTGCTTCGAGAAGCAGGTCACCATCAAGTCGCCCAACCCGCTCAGGCCGGTGAACGTCTCGCCTTGCGCGCCGCAGGCGACGCCGAGGCGGCGCATTTCGACAATCGCGCGCGTCACCAACGCGGCCTTGGAGTTGTCGCCGAAGCCCAGCCCGTCGCCAGTGCCGGCCGCTATCGCAATGACGTTCTTCAGAGCGCCGCCCAGTTCCACGCCGAGCAGGTCTGCGCTGGTATAGACGCGGAAGGTGGGCCGGTTAAAGAGCCGTTGCACCTGGCCGGCGGCGGCGGCATCCCGGCTCGCGGCCACGATTGCCGTCGGAATATCCCGCGCCACCTCGATGGCGAACGTGGGCCCGGACAACGCGGCACACCTGGCTTTGGGGGCGTTTTCCGCCAGGATGCCGCACATGGTCAGGCCGGTGTCGTATTCGATTCCCTTGGTGACACTGGCAATCAGGCCCGAGTAATCGGCCAGGTGACGTGTGACCTCCCGAAACGGCTGCGAAGGGACTGCTACCACGATGCACTCCGCTCCTTCGATAGCGCGGGGCAAGTCGCCCTGCAAAGCCACCTCGCGCGGCACCTCGATGCCCGGCAGAAACCGGTCGTTGCGGCCCGCTCTGGCGGATTTCGTCCAGCCACTCCGCGAAATGCCCCCAGAGTGTGACCTCGTTGCCGCCTTGAGACAGCAGCCGCGCCAGGGCGGTTCCCCAAGCTCCGGCGCCCAGGATGGTGATCTTCATACAGTCGGTTTCGGCGCGTCGGACGGCGCCGGTTTCTGGAAAGCGATTCGGTTCTCTGTGCCATTCATCAATCGCTTGATATTGGCCTTGTGTTTGTAGATCGCCAGCGCGGCCAGCCCGGCCAGGGCCGCAACGATTGTCTTGCTTTCCCCAATGAGCCACGCCGCGAACGGCAGGGTAAAGGCGGCGCAAATCGAGGCGAGCGACACGTAACGGCTAAACGCGAACACCACGATCCAAATGCCCAGAATGATCAACAGGGCCACCGGCACCAGCGCCACCAGCACTCCCGCTGACGTGGCAATGCCCTTGCCGCCCTTGAAGTGGAGCCAGCAGGTGTAGTTGTGCCCCAGAATCGCCGCGACACCCGCCCCGAGCTTAAACCATTCCAGCGCCTGTTCACCCGCCGTCGGATAACACCAGTGGCCGACCCATCGCGCCACCACAAACACCGCCAGCCAGCCCTTGGCGGCATCGGCCAGCAAGACGAACACCCCCGCCGCCTTGCCCAAGATTCGGAATACATTGGTGGCCCCGATGTTGCCGCTGCCCACGGTGCGGATATCCACCCCCCGCGCCTTCGCCACCAGGAAGCCGGTCGGAATCGAGCCCAGCAAGTAGGCGATCAGCGCCGTCAGGATGTAACCAACAGTTGGCACAGCGACACTTTATGAGTCCAAAGTCCAAAGTTCAAAGTCCAAAGTTCTGGCCTGGAGCCAGTTGCCAGTTGTCACCGGGCGGCGGTCAGTGGCAGAATGCCAGCAATGAGTACGGAAGATGGATCACAGGGGATGGGCAAGGTGAAGGTCTCAGTTCTCGGCACGGGCTCGCTGGGCAAGGAGCATGTGCGCGTTTACTCCGAATTGGCCGCCGCCGGGCAGGTCGAATTGGTCGGGGTCTATGACACGGCGGCTGAAACCGCGCAGAGAATCGCCCAGAAACACGGCGTTCGCGCCTTCGGCTCGGTGGCTGAGGCGGCGGCCGCGAGCGACGCGCTGAGTGTCGTTACCCCCACGACCACCCACTTCGACCTGGCCAAAGGGCTGCTCCGGCAGGGCCGGCACGTCCTGGTCGAAAAGCCGATGACCGATAACACCGCCCAGGCCGCTGAGCTCGTCCAGCTTGCGCAGCAGCAGCGTTGCATCCTGCAGGTGGGCCACGTCGAGCGGTTCAATCCCGTCTTCACCTACCTCGAAAGCGTGGCCACCGACCCGCGTCTTTATCGAGACACACCGTCTCTCCCCCTACCCGGCGCGCAGCACCGACATCGGCGTGGTGCTTGACCTGATGATTCACGACCTGGACGTGGTGCTGGCTTTCGTGAAATCGCCCGTAACCAGCGTGGATGCGGTGGGCATCCCCGTCTTGAGCAAGTCCGAGGACATCGCCAACGCGCGCCTGCGCTTTGCCAACGGTTGCGTGGCGAACCTCACCGTCAGCCGCGTCAGCCCGGAGCGGATGCGCAAGATCCGCGTGTTCAGCGGCGGCGCCATGACCAGCTACATCTCGCTCGATTACCGCGCGCAGGAGGGATTCATCTATCGCATTGCCCGCGACGACGAGGCGGAAAGCTCCCTGCTCAAGAAGCTGCTCCGCACCAAGGATTCGACGATTGTTAGTGAGTTCGGCGGCAAGCGGATCGTGCGCGAGCCCGTGCCGATTGCGAAGGAGGAGCCGCTGAAACTGGAGCTGCAGCATTTCATCCAATGCGTGCGCGCGCATCGCACGCCGCTCGTCAGCGGGGAATCGGCGAAGCGAGCACTGGACCTGGCGTTCGAGATCACCCGGCAAATCCAGGCGGCGGCGCTTAACCTGGAGACAGCGAGGCGCTAACCCGTGATAACGCAGTTCAACCACAAATGGACACAGATTGACCCAGATAGGAATTACTCCGAACCGCGTCTCTCCACACCCGGAATCAGTGCACTGGGGCGTGATTTAGAGCGGAACAACTCCATGCCGAAGCCGGGCCTTTGGGATCTGGGTTTATCTGTGTTCATCTGTGGTTCTTTGTTGCCCAGCGGTTGATGAAACCCAGGAGCTTCATGGTGATCGCGGGCGAGGCCAGCGGCGATATGCTGGCGGCGGAACTCGTGCGAGCTCTGCGGCGGGAAACGGCCGATGCGGAAGCGATCCCGACCGCCGATTACCAGCCGCTGCACACCGAGCCTGGAGCCGCGGTTTTTCGGCGCCGGCGGGCCACAGATGGCTGCTGCCGGAGTGGACCTGGCCTTTGACATGACAGCTCATTCGGTGATCGGCCTCTCCGAAGCGTTGAAGCACTATTTCAAATTCCGCCGGCTATTCCTTCAGCTCTTTGAACTGGCGCGGCAGCGGCAGCCCGACGCCATCCTCTGCGTGGATTTCTCCGGCTTCAACCGCCGCTTTGCGCACGCCGTCAGGCAATACGCCCGCGCGCACGCGGACTGGTTCCACGTTTGGAACCCCAGGCTGATCCAGTACGTTTCGCCCCAGGTCTGGGCCTCGCGCGAGGGCCGCGCCTACCAGATGGCACGCGACTACGACCTGGTCCTGAGCATCTTCCCGTTCGAGAAGGAATGGTACGCGAAACGCGTGCCGCAGTTGCCGGTCGAGTTCGTCGGCCACCCCATCGTGGACCGTTATGGGGATGGGCGAGTGGCGAAAGGCGAGGCGCGCAGGAGCGAGGGGACCCTCAGGCTGCTGCTCCTGCCGGGCAGCCGCGCCAGCGAGCTCACGCGCCATCTGCCGGTGCTGATCGGCGCGCTGGAGTTGATCCGCGCCAAGGTGCCAGGTCTCTGCGCGCGCATGGTGCTGCCGAGCGAGCATCTGGTTAAGCAGGCGAAGGCCTTCGGCCTCCCCGTCAGTCTGGAAGTGCGGGCTGGCGGTTTGCCCGAAGCACTGGGCGAGGCGGACGTGGCGATCGCTTCCACCGGCACGGTCACGACCGAGTGCGCCTACTTCGGCGTGCCGACCGTGGCTCTCTACAAGACATCCTGGAGCACCTGGCAGATCGCCAAGCGCCTCGTAAGAGTGAAATACGGGGCCATGCCCAACTTGCTGGCCAACGAGGAGCTGTTCCCGGAATTTATTCAAGCCGCCGCTACACCCGACAACCTCGCCCGCGCCGCGCTCGACCTTTTGCGCGACGCCCCCCGCCGCGCCAAAGTCAAAGCCCGGCTCGCTCAGATCGTCACGTCCCTCGGTGCGCCGGGCGCAAGCCGCCGGGCGGCCAGGGCGATAACGTGTTTACTGAACGACACGACATCTGCGCTATTGCGGACTCCTCAGAGCCGTTAACTCTTTGTCCCGGAACCGGTTACACCTCCGCCCGAGGTTCTTCGTCGTTTTCAGTGTAATAGAGCCTGGTTCAGTCAGCCGATCACAGCGGGCTACTGGTGCTACCGCAGTTGACTCTGCGCGGAATCAAAACCACAGCCGCAGTCCTCCACCCCGACGCTCTCGCCAACACCCCAGTAAGCCCCGTCATACATCCATCGTACCTCCGTTGTACCTCCGTCTAGCAGTACCTCCGTTAGCAATACGGAGGTACTACGGATGTACTACGGAGGTACTACGGAGGCAGTATCTGGAGTGCCTGGTGGAGGTCGGCCTGGCTGCTTCAGGACTGGCTGCGTTCCTGTCTTATAGTCTGTCAACTGCGATCAGAATCCCGTGCAGGAGCGCGTGCGGATTGGGCGGGCAACCGGGAATATAGACATCCACGGGGATGACCTTGTCCACGCCCCCCAGGCTGGAGTAGTTCTGGCCGAAGATGCCGCCGCTGCAGCCGCAGGCGCCCACAGCCACGACTAATCTCGGCGCAGGCGTGGCGTCATAGGTCTTGCGCAGCGCCAGTTCCATGTTGCGCGAAACGGGGCCGGTGACCAGCAGCATATCGGCGTGACGGGGCGAGGCGACGAAATGAATGCCGAAACGTTCGATGTCATACACCGGGCTGTTCAGCCCCACGATTTCGATCTCGCAGCCGTTGCACGACCCCGCATCAACCTCGCGGATGTGGAGCGATCGGCCCAGCACCCTGGTCACGCGCGCCTTAAGCTCCGCGCCGATAGCCTCGGTGGAGGAGGGTTGAGGGGCGAGGGGCGAGGGGCGAGGGGCGAGCAATTTCCCCTGCGCGCGGTCGGGGCCGAGTTCGTAGTGTGCGGTGGTCACCAGGTCCGCTTTGCGCCGGGCCGCCAGCTCGCAGGCGTTGGTCATCCGGATGGCGGTGTCGGCTTCCGCACACAGGCCGCAGAACGTGCACTTGCCAAGGTCCAGCGTGACCGCGCGCATCCCACCGCTGTCCTCGCAAGCCAGGGCGCCGGTCGGGCAAGCCGCCACGGCGGGCCGGGCATCCTGCCACTTTGCGAAATCAATCTCGGGCCGCCCGCGGGCCTGGCTCGACACTTCAGCCGGCGCCGGCGGGTAATCCGCGGTCACGACGCCGGTCGCCAGACTTTTGCGCAGGATGTCGAACATGAGCGAGGTGGATTACCGGTCGGTGCCGGAATAGGACAGGTTGAAGCTCTTATTCACCACGGGGAAGTCCGGGATGATGTTGCCCAGAATGGCCTCGCTGAGGGCTGGCCAGTTTTGCAGGGAGGGGTCTTTGATCTTGCAGCGGGCCAGGCGGCCGTCGGCAGCGGTGCGAATCCAGTGGAAGATTTCCCCGCGCCAGCCTTCCACGTAGCCGAGCGCCACTTCGTTGGCCGGCAGCGTGGGCAGGTTCACCCGCGTCGGGCCTTCGGGTAGCGCCGCAATGATTTGTTCGACAATGGAAAGCGCCTCCCGCACTTCCTCAATGCGCACCTGCATCCGGCGCAGCACGTCGCCCTCGCGATAGACCGGCACGGTGAACCTCACCTGGTCGTAAGCCGCATGCGGAAAGTCGCGCCGCAAATCGTGATCGAAGCCGGAAGCGCGCCCCGCGATGCCGACCACGCCCAGGTCACGGGCGGTCTCGGGCTTGAGGATGCCCGTGGTTTCGAGCCGGTCGCGCGTGGACGACGACTCACGGATCAAGCCGACCAGCGACTCGAACTCCGGCCGCAAATCAGGCCACGAACCGGCGGACGCCCTCGATTTGGCTGGCGTCCCAATCGAACCGGACACCGCCGAGCGCCGCCATGCCGCGCAAGAGGCGGCTCCCGGTGAGCTGTTCGTTCAGGCGCAGCACACGCTCCTTGAGCCGCATGGCGTGCGCATTCGCCACGACGAAGGCCACGTCGGTCGCAATGGCGCCAATGTCCGCGATGTGGTTGTAAATGCGCTCGAGTTCGAGGCAGACCGTGCGCAGCGCGCGCCCGCGCGGCGGCGCTTCGACGTTGGCCGCGCGTTCGACCGCGTGGCAAAAGGCGGTCGCGTGCGCAAAGCTGGAATCGCCCGAAATGCTCTCCGCCAGCCGGACACCGTGGGTTATCGGAATGTTCTCGAAAAGCTTCTCAGTGCCCTTGTGCGTGTAGAAGAGCCGGATTTGGAGGTAGAGCACCGGCTCGCCGGCGACGCTGAAAAGGAAATGGCCTGGCTCGATGATGCCGGCATGAACCGGCCCCACCGGGACCTGAAACACGCCCTCGCCCTCGACCTCCCGGAACTTATGCCGCTCGCCCTGGAACGGCGGCAACACCGTATGTAGGTCAAAGTCCTTGCGGAGCGGATACACTTCCGGCCAGTCGTCATGCAGCGCACAGCGGCGCGGGTTCGGATGCCCTTGGAGTTTCAGGCCGAACATGTCCTGCACCTCACGCTCCTGCCAGTTCGCGGCGGGCAGAGCATTGGTGAGCGAGATGAACACGGGGTGTTCCGCGGGGACCGGCACGCGCAAAATGAGAAAACCGTGCGCCGCGTCGAGCGCGAACACGTAGTAGAGGTGAAAAACGCCGGTCTGCGCGCGGGCATCATCGGCGAAGAGGCTGACCAGCCGCCCGTCCCACTTCTTATAAAGCAGGGCGCAGCAGGCCGGGAGCAATTCCATTGGGATGTGGCAATAGACCTCGTTGGGACGGGCAACACGGGCGGCCTCGATGCGCGTGCCGAAGCGCTCAGCCAAATCCGCCAGGACAGGCTGCAAACCGGGCAGGACGCTCATGGCGCACCTCCGATAATTCGCGCCGCTTGCCGCATGACCTCGAGCAACGGCCCCGGCAGCCACAGGCTGAACACCAGCAACGCGCCCAGCATCAGGCCCATTGCCAGCGTTCCATCCACCGGCTCAGCCTCGCTTGCGCGCGGGACCTTCGGCACCCCCGGCAGGATGCGGGTAAGCTGGTACAGAATGCCGCAGAACGACGCGAGCAACGCGACCAGCAGCACCACGCTCGCCGCCGTGTGGCCGGCAGCGAAACCGCCGCTCAACACCGTAATCTCGCTGAAAAACAGGCCAAAGGGAGGCAGTCCCGCTATGGCGGCCCCGGCGAGCCCCAGGCAAAGGGCTGTGAGCGGCACCAACCTGGCCATGCCGGGGCCAATCAGCCGCATTTGCAGCGTGTGGCAGGTTTGGTGGATATTGCCGGCCGCGAAGAACAGCACCGGCTTCGTCAGCGCATGATACCCCATATGCAGAAGCGCGCCGAAAATGGTGATCGGGGAGTTCAGGCCGATGCCGGCGCAGATCAAGCCGACATGCTCCAGGCTCGAATAGGCCAGCAGCCGCTTCAGATTGGTCTGGACCAGGATGAAGGGGGCGGCCAGGCACATGGACGCCAGCCCGAACACCAGCAAGAGCGTCTGGCTGAACGTCGAACCGAGCGAGGCGGTGGTGAGGATGTGAAAACGCAGCAGGGCGTAGAGCGCAACTTTGAGCGAGACACCGGAGAGCATGGCGCTGGTCGGCGAGGGAGCTTCGCTATGCGCGTCGGGCAGCCAGGTGTGCATGGGGGCCAGGCCGGCTTTGGTGCCGTAGCCCACGAGCACGAAGACGAACGCCAGCTTGATCATGCGCGGGTCGAGCTGGCCGGCTATCGCCATCAGGTGCGACCAATTGAAACCGGGCGGCGTCGCGGAGTGCTGGGCGGCGGCCGCGTAAGTGAAGACTGTGCCGAAGAGCGCCAACGCCAAACCCAGGCTCCCCAGCATCACGTATTTCCAGGCCGCTTCGAGTGAGGTGTTGCGGTTGTATAGTGCCACCAGCAGAACCGACGACAGCGCGGTGGCCTCCAGCGCGAACCACATCACGCCCAGGTTGTTGGCCAGCACGACCAGAAACATGCCGGCGCTGAACAGCGGCGTCAGCACATAAAACTCTCTTACGCGACCCGGCGTAACCGCCTGCGCCGCGAGGTCGCGCCGGAAGTACGGCCCGGCATAGAGCGCGCTTCCCAGCGAGACCACCGAGATCAGCAGCACCATCCACGCGCTCAGCGCGTCGGCGCGGAAGAATTCGCCGCATTCCGTCACCACATAGGGCGGCTGCAGCACGGCTGGCAGCAAACGCAAGCTCAGCCCGAGGGTGACGCCGAAAGCCAGCAGGTTCGCCACCTCCATGGCGCGCCGCGACCGCAGGAACAGGCAGAGCAGCCCCGCTGCCGCCGGCACAATCAGGATGGGCGTGAGCAGCGTCATCCTTTCAACTGGCTGAGCTTGCCCACATCCATGGAGGAGAAGCTTTCGCGAATGCGATAGACCAGCAGGCCCAGCACCATCACCGCCACCATCAGGTCGAAGAAGATGCCCAACTCCACCACCAGCGGCATGCCGTAGGTGGTCAACGCGACCGCGGCCAGCATCACGCCGTTTTCCACGGTCAGCAGGGCCAGAACCTGGGTGATGGCTTTGCGCCGGTTGAACATGAGGAAGAACCCGGTCAACAAGAGCGTCACCGCAATGCCCAGCGTGTTGTTGCCCAGCCGTTCGAGCGAGGTGAAGGGCCGCGCGACGATGTAGCCCAGGAGCGTGAAACCTCCGCAGAGCAGCATCGAGGCCGAAGCATTGAGCAGCGGTGCGATTTCCTGCTCGATCTGCATACGCCGCACCTGGCGACTTAGCAGCCAGGGCAAGAAGAACACCTTGCCCGCCAGCGTCAGGCCCACCACCCAATAGACGTGCGTGGCGTTGTGGAAGAAGGCAACCAGGGCGGCAATCGCCGCCAGCATCAGTGATTGCAGCGCGAACAGCCGGATGTTGGTCAGCAGCATCCGCTGCACCACCATCAGCAGTTGGATAACCAGCATCCCGGCGGCCAGCAAGGTGATCCACTGTGAGGCAAGTTCGGATTGGGGCGGATTCATTGGAACAGAAACGTGGAAAGCAGGGCCAGTGTGGCCAGCACAAACGCGGCGCTCAGCAGGTCCGGCACACGAAACAGCCGCAGCTTGGCGTTGGTTGTCTCCACCAGCACCACCGCGCCGGCCAGGGCGAGCAGCTTGGCCACGAACCAGAGCAGCGACAGCCCCAGTGACGTTGGGCTCAGGTCGGTCGCAATGCCCACCGGGAAGAAGATGTTCACCAGCAGCGCCATCAGCACGAGCTGTTTGACCGAGGCGCTCCACTCGATCAGCGCCAGGTACCGCCCCGAGTACTCCAGGATCATCGCCTCGTGGATCATCGTCAGCTCCAAGTGCGTCGCCGGGTTATCCACGGGGATGCGGCCCGTCTCGGCCAGCAGCACGATGAACAGCGCGGCAAAGGCCAGCACGTGCGCCGGGTTGAGCATGGTCCAGGTCTCCCTCTGGGCCGCCAGAACCATCTGGCTGAAATTGGTGGACCTATCCGCCGCAATAGCCACCGTAAAGATCGCCAGCATCAGGGCCGGCTCGGCCAGGGCGGCGATCGTCATCTCGCGGCTGCTGCCCATGCCCCCGAAGGCGCTGGCCGGGTCCAGCCCGCCCAGGGCCAGAAAGAACCGCCCCAGCGCGAGCAGCCCGACGAAGGCCAGCGCGCCACCAAACAAGCTCAACGGCGCCGACGCGCTCACCAGCGGCACCATCAGACCGGCCAGCAGCGTCGAAACGAACAGCACCAGGGGCACCGCCCGGAAAATCCAGGACGCGTGCTCGGAGATGACCATGTCCTTGCGCAGGAACTTCCCCAGGTCCAGATACGGCTGCCACACGCGCGGCCCGCGGCGGTTTTGCAGTTTGGCCTTCCAGTTCTTGATGCAGCCGCTGACCAGCGGCGCCAGCGCCAGGAGCAGGAGGGTCTGCGAGATGAGGCCGAGCGCGGTCATGGGCAGGCAAGGAGGGAAGTCCGAAGTCCGAAGTCCGAAGTCCGAAGGAAGGCCGAAATCCGAATTCCGAATTCCCAATTGCACGCGGCGGGCAGCAGACAGAAATGTTCAGTGCGAACGGGTCCACACGAGAAGGACTTCGGACTTCGGACTTCGGACTTCGGACTTCTCTTGCTCATAGCGCAATCACCAGCAGCAACAGCAACGTCAGAAAGATGTAGATGAGGTAAGCCTGTATGCTTCCGGCCTGCAACGCGCGCATCCGGCGGGAAGCCAGCAGAATGCTTCGCTTCAACGGCCGGTAGAGGCGCCTGACGAAAGCCTCCTCGATGTGGCTCTCGAAGCGGAGCGTCGTAGTGAAATAGGGCGAGTAATCATATTCCCGCTGCACCTCGCGCCGCGGCCGGAACAGCGCCTTGAAGACCATCCGCAGCGGCTTGGAGAAGCCAGTGGCCGTGTATTCCATCTGTGGCGTCAAGCCTTTCAGCCCGCAATCCCACGTCGGGCCAATGCGGACTTGCGTTCCCCGGCCGAAAAACAGCCACAGCACCAGCGGTACCGGCAACAGGCAAAGCCCCATTAAGACGATCACCGGCGTCGAGACCGTGCCGCCCAGCTCCTGCGTGTTGCCCAGGACCCAGCCGTTGGCCAGACTCAGATGCGCGGGCAGCGGCTGGCCGACGAGCTGTTGCGTCAGCGGGCCGAACAGGGTGAGAAAGGTCGTCGGGAAAAGGCCCAGGAACACGCACGCGGCCGTGAGCAACCCCATCCCAAACAGCATCGTCGGCGAGGCCTCCCGCGCGTGCGCCGCGTGCTCGCTGCGCGGCTGGGCCAGGAACGTGATCCCGAACGCCTTCACGAAGCAGGCCGCTGCCAGCGCGCCGGTCAGTGCCAGCATCGCGCCGCCCAGGGGAAACATCAGCTTCACCAGGCTTTCGGTCGTGCCAAAGCCTTGCAGCAACGACTGGTAGGTGAGCCACTCGCTGACAAACCCATTGAGGGGCGGCAAGGCGGAAATCGCCACCGCCCCCATCAGGAAGAAGAAAGCGGTCTTGGGCATCCGCTTTATCAATCCACCCATCTCCTCCATATTGCGCGTGTGGGTCGCGTGCAGCACCGCGCCGGCGCCCAAAAACAGCAACGCCTTGAAGATCGCATGGTTCATGGTGTGATACAGCCCGGCGATGAGCGCCAGCGCCGCCAGCACCGGATGATGGGTGTGCACGAACATCAAGGCCGCGCCCAGCCCCATCAGGATGATGCCGATGTTCTCGATGCTGTGGTAGGCCAGCAAACGCTTCAGGTCATGCTCCATCAGCGCATAGAGCACCCCCAGCACCGCGGAAACCGTTCCCAGCGTCAGGAGGGTTACCCCCCACCAGTTCGGCGGCGTGCCCAGGAATTCGAACAGCACGCGGACGAGACCGTAGATGCCGGTCTTGATCATCACGCCGGACAAGAGCGCCGAGGCATTGCTCGGCGCCACCGGATGAGCTTCCGGCAGCCAGATATGCAGCGGCACAATGCCCGCCTTGACACCAAAACCCAGCAAGAACAACAGGAACGCCGCGTCCCGCTGGCCCGGCAACAGCTTCCCCCCCAACGCGCGGAAGCCGTCGAACGAACTGGCCTCCGGCCCGAAACCTCCCAAGGCCTGACCCGAGGCTTGGAACAACAGCAGGAACCCGACGATCAGGCAGCCCGTGCCAATGTGGGACATGATGAAGAAAAGCACGCCGGCATTGCGCGTCTCGGCTTTCTCGTGCTCGAAGCTGACCAGGCAATACGCGGTCAGCGCCATGAGCTCCCAGGCGATGAGAAAGAAAAACGCGTTCGCGGCCGTAAACACCAGCGTCGTTGCCAGCAACAGTGCGTTGTAGAGCGCCCCGAGCGCTCCAACACTCTTCCGGCCGTAAAATCCGCGCACATAGCCGAAGGAATAGACCGACAGCGCCAGCGCCAGCACGGAGACGATCAGCACGAAAAACGCGCCCAGCGGATCAAGTTTGACGACCAGCCGGATGGACGGAATGGGAGCGGGCCATAGCTCAAACACTCCCGTCCCGGGCCCCGGCCCAACGGTGAGCGCGAGCAGCGCCGACCCAATCCCACAGACCGAGGCCGCCGTGGCGCTGCCGAAGGCGATCAGGCTGGCGATCCGTTCCCGCCGCGAAGCCAACAGGCTGCCGAGCGCTCCAACGCCATAAGCGCACAGCGCGAGTTGCAGCAGGAGCACAGGAGATGGCAGGTTCACCATACTGCTGCTGATGCCTGCCGTAGCAACACTGGCCGTCGCTTCAGAAAGCATACGTAGGTTGGGGGTTTGGGACTAGCTCGCCTGAGGGTTAGACCTCAAGCCTCAGCTTGTCCCCTCACAGCCCGGTCGCCGTCAGGTTCAGAGTACCGCCGCCATAGCCCGGCGTTTCCGGGGCTTGGCCGGCGCCTTCTTCTTGGGCTTGGGCGGTTCCATCTCGGCCACCGGCTCTGTCGCTGCCGGGTCCGGCAGACAGAGGTAACGGCCGCAGCTTTCGCAGAGTTGGATGTCATCGCCGCGCATCAGCATCGTGATCTGGCCGATGGGAACGTGCATGTGGCAGCCGGCGCAAACCTGGTTGCGCACAAGGGCCACCCCCTTCTTCCCGCGGACGCGCAGACGCTCGTAGTGGCCAATGAAGGGTTGCGGTATCTTGCCGCGCAGTTCGTCCGCTTGGGCTTTGGCTTTTTTGTCGGTGGTTTCGCCAAAGTCCAGCGCCTGGAGGGTCAACAGGTCCAGTAGAATCTTATTCATAAGTGTTGGGTAAAGGCTGAAAGTCGAAGGATGTGAGTGGGCTGTTCACGTTATCTTTGTACTGCGGACACCTGGGGGTAGCAAGCCCTTAATTCGCGCATCAGGGCAGCCAGCCCAAGACCACGCCAACAACGGGGTTGCCGCTGGCCCGCGCGAGCCTAAACTGGGCCCTATTGAACTATGCCCGCTAAACTCACCCGCCGCTCTTTTCTGGGAACCACGGCTTCGGCCATGGTGGCAACTCAGGCCTTGATCACCCGCGCGCACAGCGCCGAGGCGATTCCTGGATTTGACCAAACGCAGACCGATTACGACCGGACGAAAGCCTGGAAGCCCTTCAGCGACCGCAAAGATCAGGGTTGGCCTGGTCGGTTATGGGCTGTGCAAGTTCTCGGCGGCATTTGAATTCCAGAATCACCCCAACGTCGAGGTCGTGGCGGTTAGCGATTTGTTTCCCGACCGTTGCGCGGCCCTGGCCGAACACGTCAAGTGCAAGAAGACCTATCCTTCGCTGGAGGAAATGGTGAAAGACGACCGGATTGAGGCCATCTTCGTCGCCACGGACGCGCCGTCGCACGCCCGGCATTGCATCGAGGTGCTCAATCACGGCAAACACGTGTGCACGGCCGTTCCCGCCTTCCGTGGTGACATCGAAGACGCGGAGAAGCTGCTGGCCTGTGTCAAGAAGAACCGCGGCCTGGTTTATGCCATGTTCGAAACGTCCGTCTTTCACGACGATCTTTACGCCATGGAAAAGCTGTATGCGGCGGATGTCTTTGGCCGCCTCGTCTATTCCGAAGGGGAATACTGTCACCCGCATTCCCTGGGAACGCCACCGCTGGCCTCGTATAAGGACTGGCGGAAGAACGGCTGCCCGATGTGGTATCCGACCCATGCGACGGCTTATTACGTCGGCGTCACCCACGGCAGTTTTCTCCAGGTCAGTTGCCAGGGAACGGCGCTCTTCGACAAGACCCAGCGCCAGCCCAATGCCATCGGCAACAGTTTCAAGTCCGAGGTCGGCTTATTCCGAACCAGCGAAGGCGGACTCTGCCGCATTATCATCTGCGGTTCCCAGGGAGAATACCTGGAAGCCGGTCGGGTCCGGGGCGAGTATGCCGGCTATGACTGGCACAACGGACGGGCCGATGGTTTTGTGGGCGATGCCGCCGGCAAGCAGCGGCTCAAGCAGGCACTAGCGAAAGGGGTGCAGACCAGGAAATACGCTCTGCCGCCGGGTGTGGCGGCGGGCGGACACGGCGGGTCGCACGGCTATTTGGCGGACGATTTCATAGACGCCATTCTGCGCGGACGCAAACCGGCGGTGGACGTGATTGACGCGTTGAACATGACCGTCCCCGGTTACTACGCCCATCTGTCGGCCATGAAAGACGGAGAGACCCTGAAGATTCCGCAATATTCGCTATAGGGCTTACTCGAAGCTGGTCTCCAGTAAGACCACTGTCTTGGTGCCGGTGTAGCGCACTGAGACATTCGTTGCGCCCGCAGGCAAAGGCGAGCGCAGTTCAGCGGTTTGTCCGGCGGCGATGCTGGCCGGGTCGGTGGCAGTCTGGCCGTTGAGCGCAACGGTGAGCTGGGCGGGCTTCGTTGCCGGGTTCTTGACTTTGGTGAGCACCGTCTTCCTGCCCGGGGGGATGCTCACCCAGAACACTCCCGACCCAACGTCTGAGTCCGGGTTAAGGTCCTTCAAGCTGGCGGCCGTGGTGTAGCCGTAGGGCCCGAACGGGTTGCGGCCGCGCGGGACGAATTGCGAGCCAGGATCCATGTTCCAGGAGCCGGTGTTGGGCGGCAGAGGCGTCGCGGACGGATTCGTGGGGGGCGCGAGCCACTCGGCATTCACGACCAAGCCGTTCAGCGAGCCGCAGACGACGCCGCGCTCGGTCGGAAAGTCGCCCCATTGGATGGGCTCGGCGATCAGCGGATGAATATCGTGCCCTTCCGTGGAGAGGGCATAGGCAACAAGGTTGGCCAGCAGGCGGTCCGCCGCGGGGTCTAATCCGGCGCGATTGACCAGGTCAAAGCCCGACAGAATGACCGAGCCCTTTCCGTCGAACATCTCGCATAACGCAACGCCTTCCAGGCCGCGATCGTAATCGGCCAGAATCGCCGTGTGCGCCAGTGCTTCCGGCTTCTGGAGCTTGAAGCCGGCCGTCACCGGATAGACTCGTGGAAAGCCGGGTTTGGTCTGGTCCCAACCCGTGTAATCCGACCAGAGCGCCAGCCGATAACGGTCAAGCCCCCGGAAAACGGGGTGGTTGGGCCGCTCCGGGTTGACGTTCATCTGTTCGGCAAAGGGCCGCGTCCGTGGCGGGTAATGCGGGTCGGTGGCGGAGCCTTCGAGGAAGGTGACGTTCTGAGGCAGCCAATCGGCCTCGAATGCCTTGACGTCCGGCCGCAGGCAGAGGATGCGGCCGCCTTCCTGCACGAAGCGCCGCAGCCGCTGTTTCTGTTCGAGTGGCAATCTGCCGGCGGCCTCCTCCCCGATGACCAACGCCGACATCCCTTGCGGCCAGGCCGACAGGCTGGAGATTGGCTCGAACGCGAGGCCGACTTTTCGAAATGCAGCAACGGTCTTGCCGGGGGGATCATAAAGAGGGATTGGGGCGGCTACCAACCGGTTCTGTTCCTGCCACTCAGAGCTGGCAACAAAGAGATCAACCGAATTGGTCGAGATGATTCGGGAGCCGGAAATGATGCTACCGGAGATGAGGTGCTGGCCGGTGCCGGAGCTGGGCGGGAGCTCAAGCTGGAGAGCCTGGCTCCAAGTGCCATAATACGGGATCGGGGGCAGCTTGATGGTGCCCTGGCAGAACTGGCGGCCACCCTGTGCCTGAACCTGATAAACAAGGGTGGCGTTGGTTAACGGCGCGCCGTTGTCGGCGTCGTTGATCACGTGGGCAACCGCGCGAACCTTCGTGCCCGCATACGACCTGCGGCGACCACAGTTCCCAGCTTAACAGGACGGGCTGGTAGGAAAGGCCGAGTTGCTCCATGGCGGGCTTGGGCTTCATCTGGTCGAACGACGTGATGCCCGACCAGTTGTGGAAGAGGATCGTGAACGGCATGATTCCCGCCAGCCGCGGGTTCAAAGGCCGCATCCGGCGAAACGACTCGGTCGCCTGCTTGACCATGAACGACTGGTAAGCCAGCGCGTCCTCGCGGCGATTGGCGGCATGGCCGATCCAGCCCAACTGCGGCGCGAGCTGTTTGCTGCGGATGAGATTGAACTCGCCCTGCCAGCCCGTGAACGAGCCCACGCATTCGGTGAAGGTGAGCGGCTGGTTCTTGACCGGATCGCCAAAGAGCGGCTTGGGGTAAAGCCTGTCCCGCAGGTTGTAGTAGGTGAGGAACGAGTTGTAGTACCAGCCCCAGTAACGGTGCACGTCGCACACATCGCCCTCGCGGCCCTCACCGTAGCCCGCGTTGCCGATATACGGGCGCGTGGGATCCCACTCCTTCAAGGCGGCATGGGCGCGCGTTAACAGGTCGCTGAAGGCCTTGCCCCGCTCGCCTGACACCGGCAGTTCGTTCGCCAGCAGGTACATCACGATGCAGGGATGCGACGCATAGCTCTCGAACAGCTTCCGGTAGCCAGCGATGCAGGGGGCGAAGTCCTTGGGCGCGACGCGCTTGCCCGCGTCGGCCTCCGGGGGCGAGCCGTAGCGCCCCGCATACATCATCATGCCCAGCTCGTCGCACACATCAAACCAGACCTGCGACTCATCGGTCGTCAGGCGAAAGATGTTCACGTTCTGGGATTTCAGGCAGCGCACATAGGCCTCGGCGAACGGACGCGACTCGCCAACCTCCGGCGGTATGGTCCGCCCGGGCGGGTTGATCGCGATGCCCCGCAGGAATACCGGGCGGCCGTTCAGATGAAATTGGCCGTCCCGAATCTCGAAGGAACGGAAGCCAATCCGGACCGCCTTGGCCCCGAGCGTCTTGCCAGCTTTGGCCGCCGTGACCCGGAGGCTATACAGCACGGGCGAATCCGGCCTCCACAGCTCCGGCTTCAGACTGGGAACCGTCTTGGTGAACGAGGCCCCCTTGCTTGCGCGCCGAGCAACTTGCCCCAGCGGCCCCTCCCAGAGAAGCCGCCCGTTGCCGGCGTGCGTGATGACCGCGCCGAACTCCACCCCCGCGAAGTCCTCCCCTGCCCTGGGCGCGACCTCGATGCGGACGCTGTTGGTCGTCGTCAATGCAAGCAGCTTGTCGAACTCGAGCGCCCGGACCTGTGGGCAAGCTTCGAGCGTTGCCATCAAGACCAAGAGGGGCGCTAACCATCCGCGTCGCTTGAGGAATTGGGTATCATTCATGTGTTCCAGCCGCGGACCTTAAGCAATCCCTGGAGCTTCCGCCAGCCTGCAAGCCCTTGCAGCCCGCGAAGGAGCGCAAATTGTCTGAGGACATCAAGTCCGACTGGTGGCAGGCGAACGAGCGGCGCTTCACTCCCGAGGGCGCCGAGCGAACCCGGACAGGATCGTCGTTGACACCCAGATTCAGCCAGGCTAAGGGCCAAAGGCTTTAACCGGTTCTTCGAACCGTAGGTTCAGCCGGTGGTCGGGCCGTTGGGTTCACTTGCTCGAAATGAAGGGAAGCGGAACGAGGGGGTTAAGGGGGCGAGTGGAGCGCGGACTGACGTTTCGTCGAACGTTCGTGAGCTAACTGTGTCCCGACGGGGCAAGCCCGACGAGCGGAGTCGTCCTCCGGGTCGTCCACACTGCCGAAGTATATTGATGGGGCGCAGTCGCCGAACAGGTTTAGTTGGTCGCGTCAGCAGGCTTTTGTGGAGCGAACATCTTCATCGCGTCGTTAATCTGGTCCGTTTCCTCCTGGCGGTAGGCGGTCAGTTGTTGCGGGGAGAGGAAGCCCTCGAGGATTTTCAACTTCTCCTCCAGTCGAACCTTCTTTAACTCGACGTCCATATTGGCAAGCTCTGCCAGATTGCCGTCTTTCCTCGCCTGGGCAATCGCCTGCTGGCTCGGCGCTCCGGCTGGCTCTTTCAGATTCATGGCGTAAAAGAGCGCGCGCAGTTGTTCCTGCCGGTCTTTGGGCAGGCCGAATTTGTTCGCTATCGTTCTGGCGGCGGACGTGGCGGAGGTGTCGGCGGCGTCCCTTTTCTCCGCCTGCTCGTATTCCGGATAAGCCGCCAGTTGTTCGGGAGTGAGCAGGGCCTTGATTTGAGCTTCCGCGTCGTCCGTGGCGCGGTGCTCGGCTAGTCCTTGCTCGGGTGTTAACTTGCCCATCATCAAGTCCAGCCCCACTTGAGATTGGCGCTGAATATTGTTCGTCATGATGTTGCTGATGGCCTGCGCTTGGTCGTCCGTGAGGCTGAGCATCTTTTTCATCCGGGACAGCCGGGCAAGCTCGCGCTCCTGCAGTGCCTTCTTCATTCCTGCCGCGAACGAGTTCTTGAGCAATATCCGGCATCTTTCCCGTTTGTTGTGCGAGCGTGGACTTTAGCTTGGCGAGCTCGCGTGAATCGGTCTGGGCCACGGTCGATTTGGCGCGCAGCTTCAACAGTTCGTTGAGCTGCGCTTGAGACAGGGCTTGGGAATCTTTGGCTTGGGCCACCTGGTTGGAGAGACGTTCGTTCTCGGTCTTGAGGGCAGTCAACTGGCCAGTCAATGGCGCTTGCTGTTGCTCGAGCGTTTGAACCTGGCTGCGCAGGGTTGAAGCCTGGCGGGCTTGATAGATTCCGGTGCCGACGGCAGCGGCAATGGTGGCGGTGATTAAGGTCTTTTGAAGTGCGGTCATGGCGATGGCTTTGGTTGCGGTTGCAGTGGCGATGAGGGTCGCTCCGCCAAGCATGGCGGAGGTTGAAATGGTGGCGGCCAGTCCGGCAGGGGCAGCTTGGACCGCGTTGGCGGCGATGACGACGGCGAGTCCGCTGGCGCCGACGGTGACGCCGCGTTTGGCGAAGAACGCGCGCAGGTGCTCCACGGCACGGCTGACGCGTTTTTGCGCGGCGTCCTCGCTCGTGCCCAGGACTTGCGCCATTTCGCGCGCGGACTTGCGTTCAAAGTACCTCAGCAACACCACGTCGCGGTCGGACTCGCTTAGCTCGCCGAGAGCGGCGTCGAGATGCGGAGCGATGCGGTCCCAGGGGGCGTCGGGTTCGGTGGCAAGCAATTCATTCATGGCGGCAGCCTCCAATTCGCGGGCGCGACGGCGCACATCGGATCTTACAACTTTGGCCGCGAGGTTTTGCGCCGTACAATGCAGCCAACCCGACAAGACGGGGCGGTCGGTGAGTTGTCGCGCGTTCTGTGCCAGTGCCAGGAATACAGCCTGGGAGACGTCCTGGGCCAGGTGCGCGTCGCAAACCATCCGTACCGCGGCGGAATGAACGAAATCGACGTGGCGCCGCACCAGTTCGGTGAAAGCCGCTTCGCAGCGGCGTTCGGCGTAGTCGCCCAAGAGTTGTTGGTCGGTCAGACTGTTCATTCATTGGATAGTACCCTCCACTGCTCAAACCGGACATAAGGAATAAAGGATCACACGTTTTGCGGGTGGAATGCTCCTTCTGGGGTGCCGACTTTGGGGGGCGGGGTGGCCCGGCTGTGGTGGTGGAGCCGAGGCGTGACCACCAGCTAACGCAGCCAGCCGCTGAGAACGAGCCACCGCCACACGAACGGCTGCCACCACGGGAGACGAGGACGGAACTGAGGGGGACAACCCGCCTTCGCGGGGACGCTTCGGCGAGGCAGGCCCGCACGCACGCCACCACTGCACAGGCAAACTAACGCGCTGGAAATAGAACGCAGCGACCCGACACTGGAACTGCTGCCAACGAACGCCGACCAGAACCTGCCAACGCCTAGCGGCCCTACCGACCTGAAGAAGTTCTCTCACACTTTTTCTTGAGAGAGCTTCTTCAGGGCGGTAGGGACGCGGGCAGCGCTGGGCGCGTAGGAGAACCCACAACTCCCGACAGCCCGGAGGAGTCAATTCACTAACTTTGTCTTTTCCGAAGCGGAGCGGCAGGGCGCATTCCAATGGTTGCAGTAGGCGTGCCAGCCTGTGGGGTTAAGGGGAGGCTGGCGCGACTACGGCATCGTAAACGCGCCCGAACGTAGCGGCTCTGGGGCGCTCGTGGTTCGACGGGCGTTGGTTTCGCTGGTTGCGTTCGTGGTCGCGAAGCGGAGGGGGGGGCGTGGAGATGTGGGGCGCGCAGTGGTTGTTCGTGACCAGTGGTTCAATTCTCTTCGGGTAGCTTGACACGAGAGGCTTTTTTTGATAGAGACTCGCCAACAAGAGTCGGCTCGCTGAATCAGAAAATGGTCTGCTGATTTCCCGCGTTGACCCGGAGAGGCCGAATGAAGAGTCGCTGCTTAACAGTGCACGGTTGGACACGATGCGCCGGGGTTCGGATGGGGCGCTCGCCGCGGAAGTTCGCTTGTGGTCTGGGGGGGCACGAATTCGGTCTGAACTTCAACAGGACAAAACCAAAGAGCCACCGGCGCAGCGCAGAGAGCACTTTCGGGCCATCTGTTTGCGCCGGTCGGGCATCTTGAGAAAGGAGGCAATCGTGAAAACAGAATCCTCGTTGGGACTTCGAAGTAAGCAACACCGCGCGAGCGGGCGACGCGTGCGACAAGTCCTGGGCTTGGGCACGTTGAGCCTGCTGCTGAACGGAAGCGTGTTTGGCGCGGCGCCCACGAACTTCTTCAGAATCAACCTGTGGCCGCCCACCAACGGCTGCTACACCTCGCCGCAGGCCTGGTGGGCCTACTACGCGAATGGAGTGATCATCAGCAACACAGCGTGGCGAGTATTTTCACAAGGCATTTTGCCTCCCATCCCGGGCGCCCCACAGACGCATAACTTCAACGCCACGTTCGAGATGGAGATCTCGATGGACACAGGCCTGACCTGGCAATCCGTGGTCGTCACCAACGTGGGCAACACGGTTCAAGTGGGCTGGAATAGCACTGTCGGCAACGAGTGGATCTACACCAACAACATGAGGGCCTTCAGTGCGTCCGGCAGCGGCTTGCCCGCCGGCGTGAAAATCCGGCAAAGCACGATGTCGCCATCGCTAGGCCAAACGCGCATCTATCCCACGCCCGGCGGGTATTGGATATCGTCTTTTTTCGATGTCTATACCGAGCTGAGTTTGGACAACGGCCTCACGTGGGCGCCGGCCAGTTCGCCGGCCCATGTCGAACTGAGACCGGATCCAGCCCTGATTACTCCGGCGGCGGCCCCGCGGCCAGTGTTGCCGATGCCGAACGGCCAATACATGGCGCCTCTTGCGAACTACACCGGGCCGGCCTACGGCAACGGCATCATGATCAGGAACATGCGGCACGACCTGTTCACCGGGTGGGCCGACCCGCCGGCTCCCAAAGGGACAGGCCAGAGCCAAACGTTTGGCCTTCAAAGCGATTTCGAGCTTTCGACCGACGGCGGGCTAAGCTACACCGCCGCCCGCGCGCCGACCACCATGACGCTGTGCATCACAAACACGCGGGGGTTCAGCGGTTGGCCGGGCAGCCTGCCGGGGAGAACCACCTACCAGACGGAGGTGACTCAGCTCGACATCAGTGGAGGGGACTTGCCGGCGGGGGTGCGCATCCGGGAGAGCCCTACGAAGCAGAGCAAAGGAGGGATCAGTTCACTGGCCGGCGACGGCGGCGGCGGAGCGGGCGGTGGAGCCGCGATCAGCAGCTTCTTCGACATATTCACCGAGATCAGCACCGATGGCGGGCTGACCTGGGCTGCGGCAACCAACGGACCGGTCCATGAGGAACTGCGGCGCGTTGCCCCGGTTTACACGTTCACCAACAGCCTAATCCCGCCGGCGACAGGCGAGTATGTCAGCGTGCAGCAGCCGTGGGCCAGCTACGCGGATGGCATCGTGATCACCAACCTGGTTCTCGGCCGGTTTAGTGCCTCCACGCTGCCGCCGTTGCCGGGCTTGACCACCAGCCACACTTTCGACGCGCAAGCGGAGTTCGATATCTCGTACTTCGGCGGGCCCTTGTACATTCATGCCAGCGCCCCGGTGACAGTCACGGTTCAGATCACGACGAGGCCGGGCGGTGACGGCACGACCGACTACTACGACACGGAGTTGACGCAATTCAGCCTTTCCGGGGGTACCCTGGTGGCGGGGGTGCGGATTCGGGAGAGCCCCCTCCGCGCGTCCCTTGGGCGCACGACCTCCAGCGCGGTGTTGGGGGGTGCGGGAGGCTACCAGATAGACAGTTTTTTCGATCTCCACACCGAGGTCACTACCGATAATGGTGTGACGTGGTGGCCGTCTCTCGCTGGACCGGTCACCATGACCCTGCAACCGCGTACAGAGGTGACACCCGTCACGCTCACGATTCAGCGTTGGGGCACAAATGTAGCGCTGACCTGGCCCGTCGGGACCCTGGAGTCGGCGGGGCAGGTGACCGGCAACTACACCAACGTTACCGGTGCGGTATCCCCCTATACGAACGGCACGGAGAGACCGCAGCAGTTCTACCGCGTGAAGGTCCAATGACCTGAAGCGGAGGGGTCAAAAGTGGTTCGTGGCACGCTTTGGCGGAGAGTGAGCAACTCAGGCGCGCAGTGCCGAGTCCGAGGAGGTGCACGGAAGTGAAGTCCTTATCGAGCATATCTCCGCTCCCGGGAGCCTCTGGGCAATCAGACCCGGAATGTCCTGAGCACTAACCCGACTTTCGCTACTGGAGAGGTTTTTGACTATTTTCGGGGGTGCGGGTGGCGAGTTTCCTAAGGATTTGAGGGATATTGTGCTCAAACTCGGTTTGGTGCAGACCTACCCTCTTCCGGCTGGGTTGGCTGGCGTGATAGAGTGTGAGCCGTCGCTATGGCAAGACCATTTTTGCAATGCCATCACCGGTTCAAGAACGGGAAAGACCACTGCTATTGGAGCATTGCTGAGAAGGTGCGAACGCATCGGGGTTGGGTGCAGCGACACCTGCTTTATCTCGGGGAGGTCAACGATAGTCAAAAGGCGGCGTGGACCAAGGTCATCGATGTCTTTGATACGACCCAGCAGCAGACCCGGGAACTGGCCCTATATCCGGCGGATCGCGCGGTGCCTGAACATGCCGCCGAGTATGGCGTGCAGGTGCGGCTCAGTGAGTTTGAGTTGCGGCGTCCGCGCCAATGGGGAGCGTGTTGGGTAGGGTGCCAACTGTGGGATCAATTGCAGTTGGACGAGTTCTGGCGAGAGCGGCTGCCCGATTCACGGGAGGGAACTTCCTGGCGTCAGGTGTTGGCGACGCTGACGATCTACCGGCTGATTGATCCGGGTAGCGAGTGGCGCCTCCACCGGGAGTGGTTTAAGAACAGCGCGATGGCCGATTTGTTGGAGGCGGATTTCAGCCTGGCGCAGAAGGACAATCTGTACCGGTGTTTGGATAAGCTGCTGGCGCACCGCGATGCTTTGTTCAAACACCTGCGGCGCCGCTGGGAGGATCTTTTCGGGGTGAAGTTCGAGGTGCTGCTTTACGATTTGACGAGCACGTATTTTGAGAGTTCCCCGCCCTTTCCCGAAGGGGACAAGCGCCGCTATGGCCACAGTCGGGACAAGCGTTCGGACTGCGTGCAGGTGGTCATCGCCTTGGTGGTAACCCCCGAGGGTTTTCCTCTGGCCTACGAGGTGATGGCTGGCAACACCTCGGACCGGACCACCTTGCGAGGCTTTCTCAAACGGATCGAAGAGCTCCACGGTAAAGCCGAGCGGGTCTGGGTGATGGACCGGGGCATCCCGACCGAAGCGGTGCTCCAGGAAATGCGCCAGAGCGCCCCGCCCATTCATTATTTGGTGGGAACTCCCAAGGGGAGGCTGAGCCGTTATGAGAAGCAGTTGGTGGAACAGCCCTGGCAGGCAGTGCGCGAAGGGGTGCAGGTCAAACTCTTGCCGCGGGACAAAGAGTTGTATGTGCTGGCGCAAAGCACCGACCGGGTGAACAAGGAAAGGGCGATGCGGCGCCGCCAGCTTAGAGGCCTGGTCGGGCGACTCAAGGATCTGCGGGGAATGGACCTCTCGCGGGACCAGCTCCTGCTCAAACTGGGCGCGGCCAAAGCCCTGTTTCCGGCGGGCTGGCGTCTGGTCGCAGTTACGGTGCCCAAAGAAGGAGAGCCGGTCAATGCGCAGACTTTTGGTTTTAAGTTACGCAAGGACAAGTTGCGGCAGGTGCGGCGGCGGGAAGGACGCTACCTGTTGCGCAGCAATTTGAGCGCGGAGGACCCGAGCCGGTTGTGGCACTTTTACATTCAGCTGACGCAAGTGGAGGCGGCCTTCAAGGACTTGAAAGACGACTTGAGTTTGCGGCCCATTTTCCACCAGTTGGAACGTCGAATCGAGGCGCACATACTTGTGGCCTTCCTGGCCTATTGCCTGCATGTGAGTTTGCGCGCCCGCTTGCGCCCTTTGGCGCCGGGATTGACCCCGCGCTCCATGCTGGAGAAATTCGCCTCCCTCCAAATGCTGGACGTGCATTTCCCAACCACCGACGGACGGGAGCTGGTGTTTTGCCGCTACACCCAACCAGAGAAAGATCACAAGATGCTCCTGGCCCAGCTGGGCTGGGAACTGCCGCCCCAATCCCCACCTCGGATCACGCAAAAGGGAGAACTGCTGAAGGAATAAGTTTGGTGCAGACCTTTTGAATTCAGCGGCCTGTTTCCGGGCATTCACGCGCTCACCCTCCTCCGGTTGCGAAGAACGGGCTAAAGCGCAGGGGTGCCCGTGCGTTTGCGGCGCTCGCACACCGGTCAGACGGGGCATGAGTTCCCGCTGCGGAGCATGGGGGTGGAGGAGTAGGCTGCGAAAGGACGTGGTCGAACCGGTGGTCGGTGGGGAATTGCGCTTGCGGGGTGAAATCCGTCAAGGGGTTTGTGAAGAATATTTCTTCCCATCGCTTCCTAATGAGGTGCCCATGCTTCCCAATGCTTCCTAGTGAGTTTGTGGGGCCTGGCTCAGGAGGTAAAAGTGCATGGTAGCGTCGCGGCGTGAAAAGCAGAAAGCAGAAAGTAGAAAGCTCCCGACGATGCCTGCTAATAGCACACATGCTGACTACGATGCCGCTCTTCCTGGCTGGATCAGGGGGCGCGACCTGTTGGCTGGTGAGGATGCCGTGAAGGCGGCGGGCGCGAAATAACTCCCGCGGCTGGATGGGCAGAGCGATGAAGATTACCTGGCTTACCTGACTCGGGCCTGCTTCTCGAACGCGTCGCGCCGTGCGGCGGATGCGTTTGTAGGCCTGGTGTTCCGCAAGGCGCCGTTCGTGAAACTGCCAGAGGACGGAGGTCAGAAGTCAGAAACGGATCCACCTCACCCAACCCTCTCCCCGGAGCGGAGGGGGTGACGCGGAGGCCTGCGTCGGGAATTGCGAAGGCGTTGGCTGGGTTCAGCAACGATGCCGACATGCTGGGCACGTCGTTGTTCGGCTACGCGAAGAACGTCGTGCGTGAAGTGATTTCGGTGGGTCGCTCGGGGACGCTGGTGGATTGGGAGGGTGACTACGAGCAGCGAGCCTACGCAACGGCGTACCGCGCCGAGGACATTCTGAATTGGCGCGTGGGCCGGGTGAACGGCCGCAACGTGCCGGTCCTCATTACGCTGAGGGAAACAGCGAACATCGAACATCCAACCTCGAACATCGAACCATCGAACGGGGAACACGGCCCTCTCCCCAGAGCGGAGAGGGAGACCCGTTCGTCGCGGAAGTTGTGGAGCAGGTTCGGGTTTTGCGGCTGGAAGCCGTGACCGGGGCGGATGGGACGAATGGCTGGCGGTATGGGAAAGGGGTCAGAAAGAGAAAGGGGTCAAACCGTAGTTTGGTTTGGTCCCTTTCTCGTTCAAGCCCTGCAGCCGCTGTGTGTCGTGCCGAGAATGCAGGCGGCAGGAGTTTGGGGATGCCAACTCGCTTCGTTCCCGACCGGAAACGGTTACGCCTTGCCTTGTCAGAATCCACCTTCCCGGAGTTGTTGTTCGGCGCGTTGCGCGTGCCCGATGTCTCGCGCGGTTTTCTTGTCCGCCCAGCCTTGCTTCCATGGTTTGCAGAGGCCGCAAGCGGATGCTTTGCGCGCCTTAATTCTCCGTTGGGTGAGCTTGGTTTTCACCGGTGTCCTGAATGATGCGGTCTGCGGGGCGGCGCTCTTTCTTGACCACGCGGCGTTTGTGGCACGGCCGCAGGTGCCGCCACTAATCCGGAGCGGCCACCAGGGTGTCTTTGCGTTGGTGCGCCATGGGTCGTTAGGGTTTGACCTTCAAGTTCTCGGCGGCGGCGAGTTTGCGCTGGTTCACGTCAAAGGTCAGGAATTCCCGCGCGCCCAGGTGCAACGCCGTGGCGACGTGGAGGATGTCAAAGCTCCGGTGCCCATCGGGTCCAGTCTGTCAACGGCGTTGAAGGTCGTTGGCCAAGCGATAGTTTGCCCCCTTCGCCGCGCAAGGCCGGCAACCACGAGGTGTGGCGCCGAAACAGTGAGTGGCAGGCGTTTCGGCCCGCCGGCCGGCCCGCATTTGCGGGGTGATGCCAAAAGTAATGTGCCAGCCGCCAGGCGGCGCCTGCCGTGCCGCCGCCCCGCTCCAGCACAACAGTCTTGAAATGGCCTGGATGTGGACTATTATTGGACCATGAAAGTTTGTACGCCTAGCTATGTCAAAGTGAACATGGCCAAAGTGCTGGACGCAGCCTTGGAGGGGCAGCCCACCATCATTTTCCGCAAGGGCCGGCTGGCCATTGTTAAGGAATATGATCCGCAGACGGATTCGCTTTCGCGGCTGGAGGCGGCCTTTGCCGAAGGTGGGGGACTGAATCGCGAGCCTACTGCCGCCGAACAGAAACTAATCCGCACGCTCAGCCGGCGCAAATGACCGTCGTCATTGACACGAACGTCTTCCTCGGCGCCGCCTTCTGGAAAGGAACGGCACGGAAGTGCTGGGCCCTCTGCGCCAGCCGCCACTATCCCATCGCCGTCACGGCTGAAATCCTGGAAGAGTATCGGCGCAAAGCCCAAGTGCTGGCCCGGCGCTTCCCCCAGGTCAACCCCACACCCTTCCTCCGCTGGATCGAAAGCGAGTGTCCGCAGTTTGTCCCAAACCCACTGGGCAAACCGCGCAGCCGAGACGCCAGCGATGACATGTTCCTGGCGTGTGCCTTGGCGAGCCGCGCGAAATACCTCATCACGCGCGACGCCGACCTGTTGGCTCTGGGTAAGCCGTTCGGCATCGCCATTGTCACCGACGAGCAGTTCTTGAAGCTGGCCAAGACGCCCTGAATCGAGTGGTTTGTGCGCCATGATTCGCGCCAGGGCCGGTGCAAGGTGGCATGAGGCTCAACGTCGCGCTGGATTTGCTTCTTCGTTCGGTAACACGCTTGGCGCAGGTCGTAATCGGTCTCTGAGTCGGCCCACATTCCCGCGCTGCTGCCAAAACAACGCGGCTGAGGCGGCTCGGCATCAATCCTCTCAATACTCGCCTCAGTTTTATCAATTAACGCGCACCCGAGAGGCTGGGTTAAGGAGGGAGTATGAAAGTGCCATTAAACAGCGCAATTTCCCGGGAACAACTGCCCACCAGTCCGGGACGGCCACCGCTGAAGATTGTGCTGGTCCTGCCTGCGGGCGAGCAGGTTCGCGTAACGGCTCAAAATCCCGAAGTGCCGCGCCGGGCGATGCTCCGCTTCAGCGTCCTGCCGCTGACGGCGGTGGCCGCCCTCACGCCGCGCGAGCACCAGGTGCGAATCGTGGACGAGAACGTCGAAGCGCTGGACTTCGATACGGACTGCGACGTCGTCGGCATCACCTTCATGACCGCGCTGGCGCCGCGGGCGTATGAGATCGCCGCCCACTTTCGCCGGCGCGGCCGGATCGTGGTCGGCGGCGGCTATCACGCAACTCTGTGCCCGGAAGACGCCGCGCCGCATTTCGACGCCGTGGTGGTGGGCGATGCCGAGGGGGCCTGGGAGCGGTTGCTGGCGGACCTCCAGCGGGGCGAGTTGCAGAAGATCTACCGGCAACCGAATAGCAACGGGCTTCTCGCCTCTCCCATGAACCTCGGCTCGAAACACGCCCCCCTCACCCCGTCCCTCTCCCCCTCCGAGGGGGAGGGGGTGCCCTTTCGGGCGGGTGAGGGGTTCGGGGGGACACAGGGCGAGCCGACAACTCGACCAATTCCCCCCGCAGGCGCCCGACTGGAGTTGCTGCAAACACCCGTTCCGCGCCGCGATCTGCTCCAGCACACCGCCCGGCATTATGCGACCATCAACGCAGTGCAGGCGGGTCGGGGCTGCCGCCACAACTGCCGCTATTGTTCCGTGACGGTGTTCCACGGGCGAAAATACCGCCGGAGACCCGTGGCGGACGTCATCGGGGAACTGCGCTCGCTGCCACGCGATTTCATCTTCGTGGACGACAATATCATCGCCGAGCGGGAGTACGCGCTGGAGTTGTTCCGGGCCATGGCGCCGCTGCGCAAACGCTGGGTGAGCCAGTGCTCGGTCCTGGTGGCCGATGATCCCGAGCTCCTGCAACGGATGCGGGCCGCCGGTTGTTGCGGGTTGTTCATCGGCCTGGAGACCGCCAGCGATGAAAACCTGGCGGCGATGAACAAGCAATTCAATCATACCGGCAGTTACCCCGAGCGGCTCCGGAAGATCCGCCGCGCCGGCATCGGCGTTGTGGCCGGGATGATCGTGGGGATGGATGGCGATGACAAGCGGGTGTTCGAGCAGACGTTGCGCTTTCTGCAAGCAACCCGACTGGACGCCGTCCAGGTGAACATTCTGACGCCCCTGCCCGGCACGCCGCTCTACGCTGACATGGCCCAGGCCGGCCGCGTGACCGACCGTGACTGGAGCCATTACGACTACCGCCACGTGGTGTTCCGCCCGGCACAGATGACGGCGGCCGAGTTGCAGGCCGGGGCCGACTGGGTGTACGCGCAGTTCTATCGGCTCGACCGGATCCTTTGCCGTTTTGCACGCGCGGTGTTTACTGTTGGCTGGCTGCCGGCGCTCCTGGGCTTGAGGCTGGGGCTAACCTACCGCTACGACAACAGGCGCGAGGGCATTGTGGGTTGGAATCCAGCGCGGGGCGTGTCCGTGCCGCGCTCAATCAAACCATGGTTTGGTGCCCGCTTTCTCGTTCCAGCGCCGCAACTGCTGTGTGGCTGCTCACCCCATCGTTGGAATTGTCCGGCCCGGTAGATTGAGCGCGTTTCTTGTGATGGTGGTTAGTTAGGTTCAGGCGGCCCCGCGGGAGGCCGCCTTTTCTCCACGCCGAATTCGAGTTTCGGGTGCCTGATCAGGTCTATGTCACGGCACGAGATATACGCGATAGAACCGCTGCGTCGCGCTACCTACGGCGTTGGTGGCAGTGGCCGTTGACTCGGTCGCGGGCACATCGGGCGGGCAATCACTCCAGTTGGTACCAGTCGGAGCGTCCTTAGACTGCAGCCGGTACGTGCGGCCGGCAACTGCGCTCCAAGTGATCGTGACGACGCCGCTCGATATGCTGGCGGCTTGAATCAGCGGCGCGATGTTGGCGGAGCAGACGTAGCCATTCCCGGTCAAACCGATGGAGTCAATTCGCCAACCGGCGCCGCTAGGGCCACCGTTGTCAGCAGCGCAAAGCCAACGCAATTGGATGGTCTGACCCGAAACGGAGGCGGGCAGGCTGACGGTAGTGGTAACAAACCCGGTGCTCGTGCCGCTCCAGGCCCAACGGCCAGCGATTGGACTTTGGTATAGCACGTTAGTCGAAATCCGGGCGTTATAGCCGCCGCTCAGGAAGACGCCGCCGGCATTGGTGATGTCCACGAAGGCATTGGTGCCGATCTTGATTTCCAGCACGCCGCCGTCGTAATAGCCATCTTTGTCGTATTCCAGACTGTAGTTGTTGCGGAAAGAGAGCCGGAACGGACCAACGGCATTGGATAAGTTGATGGACGGGGAGAGTAAAGCGCTGGTACCGATGTTGCTGGCGTCCGCCGTGAAGGCCGCGTTGGTAGCGGTGTCAACAATCGAATTCGTGGTGCGCCAATTGGATCCGACGCCGGTGATGGAAGTCGTCCAACCCGACGGCAAGGCTGGGGCGGTGACCGAGTCGAAGTTCTGGGTGGAGATGACAGTATTCTGAAGCTGGCCAAGGGTGAAGGAAGCGGAAACCCTTCCAAGATCGGTTGCGCCATCCTGGAGTTGCAGCGTTGGCGTCACCGTGCCGCCACAGGGACCACTGGCCAGGAAGGTGAACGGCTGGCTGACCGCCGCACCCCCAACCACCAACACTCCGTAGGCTTGCGGCCCCGAGGTCAGCAGGACTCCGTTGGTCGCCAACAGCGTGGCGACCAGGCTGGTCGTGTCAGCCCCCTTCCCCACGTTCTTCAACCCAAAGACCACCGTCACCACTTCCCCCGGATCAACGGCGTTGTTGGGCGGCACCGAACCCTCGCCGATTAACGTGGCCGCATCCAGCACGACAATCGGGGCACTGAGCACCACGACCGTGAAACTATTGGTTGCGCTCAGGCGTTGCGCGTTGACGGCCGCTGGGCTGAAGTCGGTCACCACTGTCGTCAGCACATTCGTGGTTCGGTCCTGCGCGTCGGTCGGCGTCCAGGTGATCACGCCCGTATTGCTGTCGAGGGCGGCGTTGGTCGGCCCCACCAGCAGCGTGTAGGTCAAGGTGTTGGCGGGGAGGTCCGGGTCAGTGGCCGTGTTCGCCACACTCAGCGTGGTCAGTGGCTGAATGGTGCGATTGGCTTGCGCCGGCAGCATCGGTGGGCTGTTGGATTCATTGACCACCACCGTGAAGCTGTTGGTGACGCTCAGGGCGGGGGAACCATTGTCGGTCACCTGCGTCGTCAGGGTGTAGGTGTCTGGGCCCTGCGCCTCGGTTGGCGTCCAGGTGATCACGCCGTTGGCGTCAATGACGGCGCCCGACGGCGCGGCCAGCAGCGTGTAGGTCAGTGTGTTGGCCGGCAGGTCGGCATCGGTGGCGGTGTTGTTGACGGTCAGCGTGGTCAGTTCGAGAATCGTCCGGTTGGCCTGCTCCGGCAACGTCGGCGCGCTGTTGGCCTCACTCACCGCTACCGTGAAGCTGTTGGTGGCGCTCAGGGCTGGGGAACCGTTGTCGGTCACCCACGTCGTGAAGGTGTAGGTGTCCGGACCCTGGGACTCGGTTGGCGTCCAGGTGATCACTCCGTTGGCGTCAATGACCGCGCCGGACGGCGCGGCCAGCAGCGCGTAGGTCAACGTATTGGCCGGCAGGTCGGCATCGGTGGCGGTATTGTCGACGGTCAGCGTGGTCAGTTCGAGGACCGTCCGGTTGGCCTGCTCCGGCAACGTCGGCGCGCTGTTGGCCTCATTCACCACCACCGTGAAGCTATTAGTGGCGCTCAAGGCTGGAGAACCGTTGTCGGTCACCCGCGTCGTCAGGGTGTAGGTGCCCGGCCCCTGCGCCTCGGTTGGCGTCCAGGTGATCACGCCGTTGGAGTCAATGACCGCGCCCGAGGGCGCGGCCAGCAGCGTGTAGGTCAACGTGTTGGCCGGCAGGTCCGCATCGGTCGCCGGGTTGGTGATGGTCAGCGTGGTCAGTTCGAGGATGGTACGGTCGGTCTGCTCCGACAAGGTCGGCGCGCTGTTGGCCTCATTCACCACCACCATGAAGCTGTTAGTGGCGCTCAAGGGTGGGGAACCGTTGTCGGTCACCCGCGTCGTCAGGGTGTAGGTGTCCGGACCCTGGGACTCGGTCGGCGTCCAGGTGATCACGCCGTTGGTGTCAATGACCACACCGGCGGGCGGAGAGAGCAATTGGTAGCTGAGCGTTTGCGCCGGAACATCCGCGTCGGTCGCGGTGTTGGTTATGATCACAGTCGCCAGCTCGTCGACTTTCTTGTCGGCCTGGGCCGCGAGCAACGGCGGCGTGTTCCAGCAGCAGGCACACGGGCAGTTGGTGATCGCCACCGTGTCAATGTACCAGCCGGTGCCGGCGGTTGCATTGTCCGTGCCGCAACGCCAGCGCAATTGAACATTCTGGCCCGCCGCCGCCGCCGGGAGGTTGAGCATCGTCGTGAGGAAGCCGCCCGAGTTGCCGCTCCAGGCCTGGCGGCCGGCGAGCGCATTGCCGTAAGGTGCCGCGATGGTGGCGTTGTAGCCGCCGCTGACGAAACTGCCGCCGGCGGCCAGGATGTCGGTAAAGGAACCGGCGCCGATCTTGATCTCCAACACGCCCCCATCAAGTCCGGCGGGCGGGCTGCCCTCCAGTTGGTAGTAGTTCCTGAAGCTAAGGAGGCTCTGTCCGACTGGCAGGACGATGGAGGGTGACACCAGATCGCTGACGCCGACGTCGTTGGGGTTAGTGACATAAGCCGCATTGGGCACGGTGTCCCTGACGGTGGTCCGTGTCACCCAGGCTGACTGGGCGCCGGTGGCCGAGCTGGTCCAGCCGGCGGGCAGTGCAGGAGCCGTCACGCCATCGAAGGACTCGAAGAACACACGGTTACTGGGATCACCGGAAGTGACCGTGACCCTCACGGTCGCCGTGCCGAGGCTGGCCGGGCCGTCAATAGCCTGGTAGCTGAAGATGTCAGTCCCGATGAAGCCCGAGCCCGGCGTGTAAGTGAAGGCGCCATTGGTGCTCAGGCTCAAGATGCCGTTGGTCGGGCCGCTCACCAGCGCCGCCGTCAGGCTCAAGCCATACACCTCCGTGTCGTTTGCCAGCACCCCGGGAGCCGGCACCGTCAGCGTCGTGTACTGGATCATGCTGTAGCTGTCGTCGTTGGCCAAGGAAGCCACCAGCACCTCGTCCACCGACATTTGGTAGCCGGTCGCGGCCGTCCAGAAATCGGCACCGATCGCCCCGCTCAAATATCGGTTCGTTTCGGTGTCCGTGACGCTGATCATCAAAGCCCCGTCGAAGAACACCGCTATCCGGCTGCCGGCGCAGGCCAGCTTCAGCGTATGGGCATTGGTGCCAACGGAGGCCAGGGCTACAGATTGGATCGGCACCGAGCTCACGCCGCCATATCCAAAGCTGGTCCAGTCCTGGAACTTGATGAGCTTCAGGGTTTTGGGGCTGCCGCCTGAGCCCTCCGGGTAAATCCAGGCGGCGTAACGCGCCCCAGTCGCTGTGTTCAAACAGGCGTCCACGCCTCCCCCAAACGCGCCCGCGGGAAACTGAATGCTCGCTTGCACCGAGTAGTTCGTCCAGGAGTTCGTCAGGTAGGCAGCCCCGTACCCAGGGGAGGTGCTCGCGCCGCGCAGCGCGCCGTTTGTCACCGCCCAGTTGCCCGACTGGGCCATCCACGGCGACAGGTTCGTCCGGCTGAAACTGTCGGCATAGAGAGGGACAAGCGAAAGCACGGAGATGGTCACCGTCGCCTCAGCCGAGTCGGCCAATCCATCATTGGCCCGGTAGGTGAAGCTGTCCGTCCCGGCGAAGCCGGCCGTTGGGGTGTAGGTGAAGCCGCCGTTGGCGATCAAATCGAGCGTGCCATGAGTCACCCCGCTCACCACTGCGGCAGTCAGGGTGTCGCCGTCCAGGTCTGTGTCATTGCCGAGCACACCGGGCGCGGCGACGGACAGGGGGGTGTCCTGCACCACGGAGTAGGCGTCGTTGTTGGCGACGGGCGCGCGATTGGCGATCACGGTGATGCTGGCGGTGGCGACGCTCGAGGTGGACACCCCATCTGTCGCCCGGTAGGTAAAGCTGTCCGCGCCGGTATAACCATTGGTTGCGGTATAGGTGAACCCGCCGTTGTTGGTCAGCGTGAAGGTTCCACGTGTTGGGGCGCTGACGAGCACGGCGGTCAAGGGCCCGAGGCCGCCGCTGTCATTGCCCAGCACCCCCGGAGCGCTCGTCCGCAGCGCCCGCCCTGAGACCGCCGTGTAAGTGTCGTTGGCCGCCCCCAGCGGCAACGCGTTCACCACCACGTCGTCGGCCGTAAACAGGCAGCCAGCGGCGTCGGTCCAGAATTCCAGGCTCACCGCCCCGCTCACGTACGGCGACGCATCGGTTGCGCTCAGCAGTCTTGGTGCTGTCGAAATACACGTTGACCTGGCTTGCGGAAGCAAACTCCAGTTTCACCGTGTGGAAGCTGGTGCCGACGGCGGCGAGGTTCGTTTGTTGCAGCACGCTAAAGCTGGAGAAGTTCGAGAACTTGAGGAGCTTGAGGACGTTCGAGCCGCCCAGCGAGTTCTCCGGGTAAACCCACACTGCGTAACGCGTCCCGGTAGCCGGGTTGAGCCGCCCGCCCAGGCCGCCGCCGTACGCCCCGACCGGGAATTGCAGCCGGGCCTGGACCGAGAAGTTGGTGAAGGTATTGGTGACGAAGGTGAATCCATAGCTGAAGGTGGCGTTGGTGCCGCCCTTCATCACGCCACCGGTCACGGTCCACTTGCCGCCGTCCAGGTTCGTCGTCCACGGCGTCAGCGGGCCAGGATCGGTTCCACGAGTGAAATCATCCGAAAACAGTTGGCCTTGAGCGGGCAGCACCAGGCAGACCGCGCACAACGAAATGAGAGGCAGGAACTTCATAACTCAAGAAGCCGTGGCGTTGTTACGTCCATTAGCGTTCGACGG
Source organism: uncultured Verrucomicrobiae bacterium (assembly GCA_963822005.1). Lineage (GTDB taxonomy): Bacteria > Verrucomicrobiota > Verrucomicrobiia > Limisphaerales > UBA8199 > PALSA-1440. The sequence goes on from CAWGGD010000015.1 coordinate 203,355, forward strand.
AAGCGGGCGCATGTTCTATCAAGCGCAATGATTCTAGCAGGCGGCGGACAGAGTGGTATTCGGAAGAATACGGACGGCATCGTCGGCTCGACTACGGTGCACCCGAAGGAGAGCGCACCATCCGGGCGCTATCCTCCACTGCCGTGACGTTGAAGATGAAGGTGTCGGTAGCGCTTAGAATGTGAGAATGACATTCGTGGTGGAAGGCCTCACAACGGGCATGCTGCACGATCTCGCTGAAACGTCCGTTTGCGAAGAACACCCTTGCCGTGCCTGCCGCGATGGCTGTTCTAATGGTCGAGCACAGTGCGATGGAAATGCGCTTCAATGTTGATTGCCAATCGTGTAGCCTGCCTGCATCGAGCGGCGCGCCGCTTGCGGGAAATCGTTTTTTGAGCCAATGGTATCCGCAAGCATGCGTCTGAATGTGATGCAAACCATGACAACGTTAACCCTTTCGCGCGCCTGGTTAAGGCGATTCACCTGCATTGTTTTTCTGGCTATGACCTCTGCACTGCCTGCTGCCAGCACCACCCCGGAACGTTCCACCATCGACGACCGCTACAAATGGGACCTCGGCAAGATGTATGCCGCGCCTGAGAAATGGGAGGAGCACTACAAGCAGATCGTTTCGCTGGTGGCCGAGTTCGCCGCCAAGAAAGGAACAACCGGCGCCTCCGCCAAGAGCCTGCTGGCAGCCCTCCAATTGCGGGACCAGATCAGCGTTCAGCTCGAAAAGCTGTATGCCTACGCGGCGATGAAACGCGACGAAGACATGCGCGTCCCCGCCGCCCAGGCGCTCTACCAGCGCGCGCAAACGCTTTCGGTCAAATGGGACGAAGCAGGCTCGTGGTTCCAGCCCGAGCTGTTGCGCATTCCGGAAACTCAGTTGCGCGGCTGGCTGGAGGAAGCCGATCTGAAAGTTTATCGGACATTACTTCGACGACCTGCTCCGGACCAAGGCGCATATTCTGTCCGCCCGCGAAGAAGAATTACTGGCCATGGCCGGCAAAGCCACGGAGGTTTCAAGCGACGCCTTCGGTCTGCTCAGCAACACCGAGCTCCGCTGGCGCAGTGTCAAAGACGCGGAGAATCGGGAGATCGGAAATCACCAGCGCGTCCTTCAGCCAGGCGATGCAGTCCAAGGACCGCCGGTATCGGCACGACGCGTTCCTGGCGTTGCACAACAGCTTTTTGGATGTGAAGAGCACGCTGGCCGCGACCCTGGCGGGCAGTATGCAGAAGGACTGGTTCTACTCCAAGGCCCGTGGCTACCCCACCTGTCTCCACCGCGCGCTCGATGCGGAGAACCTGCCCCTCGGGGTGTATGACAATCTGGTCAAGACGGTGAACGACCATGTGGCCCTGCTGCAGCGGTACGTGGCGCTCAAGAAGCGCGTGCTCAAACTCGATCAGGTTCACTTCTACGATCTCTATGTGAACCTGGTGGATGTGCCGGAGCGCGATTACCCGTTCGAAGAGGGACGCGACCTGGTCCTGAACGGAGTCAAGGCCTTCGGCCCGGATTACGTCGGGGTGATGAAGCAGGCCTTCGACTCGCGCTGGATCGATATTTATGAAAACAAGGGCAAACGCAGCGGCGCCTACAACATGGGCACGTATCTGTCCGCCCCTTACGTGCTGCTCAATTACAAAGGCAAGTTCCACGATGTTTCGACAGTGGCCCACGAGCTGGGCCACGCGACCCAGAGCTGGTTTGCCAGTAAAAACCAGCCGGCCATTTATTCCGGTTACCCGATGTTCACGGCCGAAGTGGCCTCCACCGCCGCGGAGATCGTGTTCAAGAAATCCATGCTCGAGCGCACGAAAGATCCGAAGGAACGCGCCTTTCTGATCAACCAAATGCTCGAAGACATGCGCGGCACCATCTTCCGGCAGACTCAGTTTGCCGAGTTCGATCGCGCCGCGCACACGCTGGCCGAAAAAGGCGAGCCGATGACGGCCGAGGTCCTGATGAAGCTCTGCCACGAGCAATATGTGCGCTACTACGGGACGGACTTTGCCATCGACCCGGAATTGGCTGTGGAATGCCTGCGCATTCCGCATTATTATCGGGGCTATTACGTTTACCGCTATGCGGACAGCTATTGCGCCGCGGCCGCTATTGCCAAACGCATCCTCGGTAACGAGCCGGGCGCGCACGAGCAATGGATGAAGTTCCTCAAAACCGGCAACAGCAGGTATGCGATCGACATGCTCAAAGTCGCCGGCGTGGACATGACCTCTCCCAAGCCGATCGAGGCCGCCATGGCACTCTTCGAACAGTTGCTTAAAGAGCTTGAACAACTCCTCAAGTCATGAGTCGTTGCAACGGTGAAGCACCATGCGATGGAAAACCACCTCCATCAATCGCCGTGATTTCCTGATTCTGTCGGCGTCGGCCCTGGCGGCCGGAACGGCTGGCTCCTGCGCTTCAAGGCGGCCGCACGCGCAGCCTGTGCCCGCGGATACCCGAGCCCGGATGAATCAATACTTCCTGACCATCCTGGCCGGCTTCCTGCGCAATGCCCGGGCAACAAGCCCTGGTTACACGGCCTGTGACTTCCCAGACGGGACGAAGCTCGCGGGATGCTGCACGCCCAGCGGGAAGACGTTTACCTCGGTCGCGCGGATGTTGCCGGCGATGGCAGAATTCGCGGCCGCAGGCGGGCCGCGGCGGGTGGACGGGGTGGATTTGGGGGAGGTGATCCGGTCTGTTTACCGGACGGCGTTTGACCCGAAGCACCCGGATTATTGGGGGGAACCGACCGGAAACAAGCCGACGCAACGGACCGTCGAGTCGTCGCTGGTGGCGATCGCGCTGGCGCGGATGGGGCCGGAGTTTGCGGGGAAACTCTCCGCCCAGGAACGGACGAACGTGAATCGGTGGCTGGCCAGTTGCACCGTCGTGCCCGAGCGGACGAACAACCATGCCTGGTTCACCGCCGTTAACCAGGCGACCCGGCTGAAGCTGGGGCGGACGTTTCCCGAGTTCAGGGGAGACGAGGGCTGGATGATGGACGATCTGAAGGCCATGGATGGCCTGGCGGCCAACGCCGCCGACGGGTGGTATTCGGATGATCCCAAGCTGACGGTCTATGACTACTACAACTTCTGGACGTTTGGGAATTTCCCGCTGTTCTGGTCGCGGATTGCGGGTGAGATGTATCCGGATTGGAATGCGAAGTTGCGGAGCCGGGCGCGGGAGTTTTTGGGGAATACGCCCTACTTCTTTGCCGCCGATGGGGCGGTGCCGTTGTTCGGAAGGTCGTTGCTGTATAGATGGTCAGTGCTTTCGCCGCTGGTGCTGGGATATGAGCAAGGGATTTGGCCGCACTCGCCCGGGCTGCTGCGGCGGATCATGCGAAAGAACCTGGACTGGTGGTGGCAAATGGGGGCCTATGATGAGAAGCTGGGCAAGCTGCGGGAGAGGCTGTCGCCGGAGGGGACACCTGAGGTCACCGAGGGCTATATTGACAACGGGCATCCGTATTGGGCGATGCTGGCGTTCACGTTCTTCTCGATTCCCGCGACGGACCCGCTCTGGACGGCGCCGGAGGAAGAACTGCCGGTGGAGAAAGCGGACTATGCGGTGAAGATTGCCGGGCCAAAGATGATCGTCGCGGGGACAAAAACCTCGGGCCAAGTGCGCTGGCTGCAGGCGCTCAACACGCCGCGGCGGGATTATTACCGCGACAAATACAACAAGTTCGCCTGGTCCAGCAGCTTTCCCTTTAACGTGATGCAGAGCGACAAGAAAAGGGCGCCCTGGGACCAGACGCTGGTTCTGCGCGATATGGCAACGGGTGGGTGTGCGTGCCGGATCTTTCCCGAAGAAGGTGAGCTGCTCGATGACGGCGTGCGAACGACGTGGTCCACCAGGATCAATGGACGAGAGGTTCGGGTCGTTTCGACGATCCGGCTGGCGGGAGAATTTGAGCACCGCAGTCATCTGCTCTCGTTCCGGCCCGCGCCGGCGGCCGAGCCGGAGGCCGCGGGACAGGAGATCATTGAAGCGCTGGAAGGCTCCTATCCGCTGGGACTGGCGGAAGAGGAGGAGCCGGAGCGACAGCAAGGGCCGGGTTGGGTCGCGATCCGGTCGGCGCGCACCCGGAAGCTGCTGGTGTCATGGAAGGTGTCGGGACACGAGGCCATCGAGGTCCTGCAAGGCTTTCCTCCTGAGAGACCGGTCCCGCGTCAATCTGGTCTATCCCCGAATGGCGGTCATCTCGTTGTCGAAGAAGATCGAGCCAGGCAGGGCGGGCGCGATAAGGCTGACGAGCTTGCATTACGCCAGTCCGAATCCGATGAGGATGGAGAAAGTCCAAATGCGGGCGCAGGAATTGATTCAGCGGTGGCAGTAGAAATGCCTGCCGGGTGGTGACCGCCGGACGCTATTCCAGGGCCGCGGGTGTCACTTTCACCTTCGCTCGCAGATTCTTGGCCGCGCGCACAATCGTTTCATCTATCGTTACTCGCGGCGCCAGCTTCAGAATTGCATCCGCGGTCGCCGACCGTTCCGCCTCGCTCCCCGCAGCCCGCCAGATTGAGGTGACAACTTGCACCGTCGCTGCCGCCGGGATGTTCGACAGCACGTCCAGCGTCCGAAGTTCCTCGCGCTGATCGGCACGGCGGTAATTCTCAGCTAATGCCGCGGCGACATTGCTTATCTGGCTTGCAGTGGATGCCATGAATCCGACGATGGCGACCGCCTGCTCACGCACGGGAGGCTCCTTTTCTGTCGAAAGCAGCTCCAGCAACGTGGTCACCGTCTGGGCGTCATCCATCCGCGACAATTCCGTGAGCAGCTCCATCCGCGCCATTGCAGCGCGCTCTTCCTTATACTTCTTTGCCAGCCTCTGGCGTGTGTTCACATTCGGCTGCAGCGGATTCAACAGATTCCAGGCCATTCGCTGCTGCCGATCGTTCATCGGCGGTTGGACGGTGTCCGTGATCGTATTCACCTCTGCGCGCCGCACGCAGGGCACGATCGGCTCACCGTTCTTCTGGTACGAGTGCGGCATCCACCCGTAAATCTCCGCTCCCTGCTCGCCCGGCCCGGCGAAGGTTCGGCCGTAGAAGGCCGTCACACGCCCGTTTACCTGATTGTCCACGCCGTACGAATAGCCAATGATCGCCTCGACGCGGCAGGCGCCGAAGATCGTGTCGCGCTTGCCCAACGCCCGCACCATCCCGCCGCCGCCGCACTTGTTTTTCGGGACTTCGCGCCCCCGTTCTGAACCCAGCTCCAGTTGATGTAGGTCCAATCCCCGCGCCCACCTGTTTTGTCGTAACCCGGATTGCCATAGGTGTAGTAGGTCGAGCCGCTCTGGCCGCTGGAAACATTGGGCTTGTACCACAGGTCGCGCGGGAAGCGGGTGGGCGTGATGAAATACCGCACGCCCGCCAGCGGCGCGGGCTTGCCATTGATATCGCCGACCGGTTCGGGCGGCGCTATCATGTCCTCCAGAGCGACGTGCCCGTACTGTCCGTTTTCCACGTAGTCCCGGTAATGAGTGGGGCCGCCGCCGGGATGGAAATACAACTTCATCCCCCCGGCCGTGGTGAGCACTTCATGCACATCCATTTCCATTGTGCCGCGCGGACACTCCGGGTGGTCTCCTCCCTGCTTGCTCGGGTCGTCGCCGTTCACGAACCAGCCCGTCGGCGCGCCGTCCGCGAAGCGCAGCGGGACCTTCGCCCCCTTCATCGCTACACACGTCCGTGTCCGCGCCTGACCGGGAATGTTGAATGCGGACGACGGCGCATTTTCAGTCGCGCGGGATGACATGGCCGTCAGCGTCCCCAAGACCGCCATTGTCAGCCACAAGCCCTGACTGGCTTTACGACACCGCGCGCGCGCACTGAATGGTGACGCACCAGGCCCGCTTTCAGACTGAACCCAACGACAGGGAAGGCTATCAATCGCCTTTCAAGGGTGTGGGAAGACTTGGCCCAATCGAGGGAGACTCTCAATTCGTTGTTGTGGGGCTTCCAGTTCTTCACCCAGATTGGCATGACAGTCGCCGTAGACACATTACTGCCCTTGATGCCATGGTCATCGGCTTCATCCCATACGTTGTTCACGCCCGCATCGTCCAGTCATACATGAGCCAAACCGGAAGGCCCCGGCTTGGTGCCGAGCAACGTTCGTTGAACTGCGCCACATAGTTGTCGTAGAAGTTCTGGCTGATCTTATTGCCCCGAACGGGGTCCAGGGGGTTACGTATCGACCCAATGATCTCGAGCTATGGCCATTGGTGCCCAAGGCACCGCCCGGCGCATTGTTGATCAGGTCCGTAAGAAGCTTCTCACCGTAGTAGCTCGTCCGGCGGTGCCCATTAGTCGCGCACATCATTCCTTGTTCCCGGGCAGATAAAGGCCTTTAACGTCGGGATCAGGGTCGGGAACATCCAGGTAAGGTCATCCCTGATCGTTGACCCAAGGTGGCGGGATCGGCGGCGGTATCAATTGCCGCGTGTCGGTCACAACTGCCCGTTGTTGTCGGTCGCGTAGAGGTGGCAGCCGAGGCCGAACTGGCGCAGATTGCTAATGCATTGATGCGCTTGGCCTTGTCCTTGGCCTGGGCCAGCGCCGGCAGCAGCAGGGCCGCGAGGATGGCGATGATCGCAATGACGACGAGAAGTTCGATCAGTGTAAACGCTTCTGAGCCGGCGGTGACTTGCCGGCGACCCGTCTTCAATAGTCGCTTCACAAGGTGATGCTCAAGGCACAACTAGTTCGTCAATTGTTTACTTCTTCAGCCGGAAGAGCTTCGTTGTCTGGTTAGCCGGAACCGTTACCGTGTAGTTGTCCCCTTGGACCACCACGGACGTGGTTCCCGCCTGCCAGCCATCCACGTCATCGAATCCCTTTATGGACTCCAGCTTGAAACTTGGCGGGGTATTCGTGGACCAGGCGAGCACCGCATCGGTGCCGCTGGCGGTAACCGAAAGCACCGGCGGCCGCGGCGGAGTCACGTCAGCCCACGAAAAGCCGAGCCGAATCTCGTCCACCACCCGTTTGGGATACGCTCCGCTGCCAGCGCGCCACATGAAGCCATCGGCAAAGGCTAGGTCGGCCTTCACATCCTTGCCTTGGTCGGCCAGCGTCGGCGTCGGCGCGACGCTTTCACCGAACGTGGAAGGGGGCGGATTGATCCACAGGTCGCCTGAGTCGTCAAATGTGGTGTCTGGGCGAAAAATGTATCGCGCCACGACAAACACCGTATCGCTCGAGGTGAAGGTGTTGGGCGCCAGCGAGCCGTTGCCTGTAATGGTCCCGCCTTTATACATCCCGATTTGGTAGGTATTTCCAACCCCATCCCCGACGATATTGATCTTGATTGGGAATGCAGTCGTCGTGCCTTGTGCAAGTCCTGCCGTCGTGTCACTGGTTGTCGAAGTGCCGATGTTCTCAACTCGCAACGCGAAGGAGAACCAAATTGCGCTGTTGGTCTGCGGCGGGTCGAAAAGCCTCCGCACACTGTGGCTGCCGCCTCCAAAGCTGTAGCGATTGCCGTCGAAGCAGGCAAGCCCAGCACGTCCAGGTTGCCGGCCTCGATCAGTCCATAATCTACGGTTGACTTCAAGATCCAGCCGCCCTGGCCCGGCAATCGGTGCCAGGGGTGTAATTGAACGGATCGAAGTTCAGAAGGTCTCCGTAAGTCGGGATAGCGGTAAGCGAGGCCACAGTACTGGTCACCGCGCCATAGGCGTTGGTGACCACCACGAAATACTCGGCGGCATCGGTGGTCTCGCAATTGGTCAGGGACAGAACGGCATTTGTTTGGCCCACCATTGCGCTCAAGCCCTTCCACCACTGATAGACGATGGGAGGAGCTCCGTCCGCCCCGACGGTAAAGGTGGTATTGGAGGTAATCCTGACAAGGTGGCTCGTAGGTTCGCCGAAAATCAGCGGCGGAAGGTTTACCGGTGAGCCGTTGGAAATGGTGAAAGCGGCGATACCATTGTCGCTGTCCAGGGCATAAACGAGCCGTCCCGAAAGTAATTGCGCCGGCGAAGATACCGTTGGCGTTCGTCCAGACGGGCACCAGTTTGCGATCCTGAAAGGCGGGCGGAATAGCCGGGCTTGAAATATCGTAGAGGCGTACGAGGTCGGCGTTGGTACCGTGGTCATTTCGATCGCCGCGAGCCGATTGCTGCCCGGTTGAATGCTGATGCGCCGACCCGGCCGGGAAATGCTCCAGCCCATAAGTGTTAAGAAGCGTGGTCGTGCCCGCGCCGGGTCATAACTCAAGCGATACAGTGGATTACCTTCAGCAGGAAGCACCCTTCCCATAAAACGTGTTACCCTGGTTAAATGCAAGTCCATAGCCAATTCCACCGGCCGGAACAGCGGCCGTTAGAGGGGCATTGTGAAGCCTGAGATCGGTGGGCTCGGTTCAAGATGGCTGCGAGCGTGCCGCCGGGTGGCGAGCAACACCTCGGTGCTCGTTCCCGAGCCGCGCACCGCCAGCGTGTCGCCCCAGCGCGAGTTTCCGGCGATGGTGTCCCCCGGATTCGCCGGCCCATAAACCACGGCTTGCGGGCTGGTCTCGTTGTCCCAACGGTAGAGGATGAACTCCACGAGGGTACCGCTGGTGGTGAGATTGCCGACGTAGATGGCGCCGTCCTCCGCGACGCCAACCATGTTGTAGGCGAAGCTGCTGCTGCCGCCCAGGGTCTTCGATGACTGGTCGAGTTCTCCGATGCTTGCGCCCGTGAAAGCGTCAATGGTGTTGATCGTTTCTGCACCCAATCGGGTTGCGATTCACGATGATGAGATGGCCCGTGGTTGGGTTGTAGGCCATGCCGCGCTGATAACGGTTGCCGTCACCCGTCAGAAACGGCAGGTCGCCGGGCCGGATCGTGCCGTCGCCGTTGGGGCCGAACGTGGTGAGCGGTTCCAATTGAAGTGCCTGCGCGGGCAGCGCCGCCGCCAGGGCCAGCACCGCCCAGGCTACGGAAGTAAGTTTCAAAGCAGGGGTTGTTTTCATAATGGCAGGTGTTTTGGTGTAACGTTTCAGGCTGAGGTCGGTTTAGTCTACTTAATGCAACTTCATTCTAATCAACGGTGGCGTCAAAGCAGCCATGAGAGGGGCGGCGAACTCCGGCGTGCGAGAGAAACGGAGCAGGGTTCTCACGGTTGCCATAAGGTTATACGTTTAACTGCAGGCCAATTCTGGGTCATTCAGTGGTTAAGTCAACAACTCTCTTGTACTTTCTTGCGCGACTCCCGCTGCCCCCCAGGCAAGGCATGAAACCCGCGCCACAGCCGCCCCAGCGGTGGACTCGCGCAGAATCATTTCCTCCGGGATCAGGATCGTCTGCGGTTCGTGGCCCGGCTTCTGGCGCTGGCGAACCACCAGGGCCAGCGCCTGCTCGGCCACGCGATTGGAGGAAAGGGCAAAAGTGGTGAGCCGGGGAGGAAAGTAGTTTCCCACGTCTGAATCGCCGAAACCAATCACCGACAGGTCCGCCGGGCAATGGCGGCCAGCCTCTCGCGCCGCGGCAATGACCCCCAATGCGATGGCGTCGTTGATGCAGAAGATTCCCGTCACGTCTGGACAACGCCGGCAAAGGCGGCGATACCCTTCGTAGCCTCCCTCGAAGCCGAACTCGCTGACCTTCTCAATCCAGTTCTCGTCGCCATCCAGCCCCACCGTGGCCAGCGCGCGCCGATAGCCCGCCAGCTTGCGCAACGTTGTCTTCTGCCGTGCCACTGGGTCGCACATCAACGCGATCCGGCGGTGTCCCAGCTCAATGAGGTGCCGGGTGCCGCGAAAGAAAGCATCTTCCCGATCGGGCGTGACGACCGAAATGCCTGGCGGGCTGTCGGGCAGCAAATCAATGATCGGGATGCCTTCGGCGGCCAGTTGCGTCAGGAAGCTTTCCTGCATCGCCGGCGAATCCCACAGCACCAGCACGCCGCCTTGCTTATGCAGCATGGAGCGTCTTAAGAAAGATTCGGCGGCCTGGTCCTCGTCCGCCACGTGAACGGTGAGCTGCAAGCCGTGCCGGGCGGCCGCGCGGCTTATCGCCATGGCGGTGGCGGCGTGGGAGGTGGCGAGGTTCCACGACACGATCAGCAGCGTGACCTGATTGGTGTAACCTCGCTGCAAGGCGCGGCCTATGGGATCCGACTTGTAGTGAAGCCGCTGGGCCGCTTCCCAAATGCGCTCCTTGGTCGGCTCACTGATGCGCTGGGCATGGCGGCTATCGTTCAACACATAAGAGACCGCCGAGAGCGAGACGTTTGCCTCGCGCGCCACGTCTCTTAGCGTTACTGGACGTTTTGAAGGCTGCTTCACAAATTCGTTACCAATACTGCGATTGTCTCCGGGGACAAACGCCGAGTCAAGCCGCGAGCAGGGGATTGAAACCCAGGAGCCCGCTATTTCCTGGGCCGCTCATCGGCAGAACACGTCCGGGTTCGCCAGCACCACCCGCACGAGGACCGCCGCATATTCGCGAGCCGAGGCAGAACCCAGCCCGGCGGCCTCTGACCACACGAGAGAGGCCCGGCGCGAGAGAGTCAACTGGTGCAGTGTTAGCGGCACGGCCCGCAGGCTACCGCCGCTGCCCGCCAGCGGTCAAGATGCGAAATGGCGAAAGATTCCTGCAAGATTCTTCTCGACATGGTAGCCGGTTTGTGGTTTAAACGGTTAACCTAATTCATTATGAACGCATTCAAATCAACCTTGGCGGCCTTTGTGGCCCTTTCCATCTCGGCTTACGCCCAGTTCGCGCCCGGTAATCTCGCTGTGTTGCGAGTTGGGAATGGGATGGAAGCCCTTACTGCTAATGGAAACAGCGCCTTCATTGACCAATTCACAACGGCTGGCAGCTATGTAAACAGCGTGATTATTCCGAATAGCGGCTCGGGCTCAGTGGTCCTGGAGGGCAACCGAACGGCTGCCGCGTTTCTCTCACTATCTGCAAATGGCCAGTACCTGACTTTTGCGGGATACAATGCGCTGCCCAACAGCACGTTTGGTAATCTACAGAACGCCGCCGGCACGAGCGTGCCGCGTGTTGTGGGGCAAGTTGATATGGCCGGGAGTTTCACCCTGGCGGCGTCCACCACGGTGGGGTATAGCGCCAACAGCTTTCGGTCTGCCCTGACGGACGGAAGCGGCAACTACTGGGGCATCGGCAGCAGCATTGCTTTGGGTGGCCCATATTACATGGCCCCGGGCACTCCCGGCTACTTGCAGACCACGCTGGTGACGTTCCGGGCTGCCAACATTTTCAACGGCAATATTTATGTCGGCGCTTACCGGCAGCGCCGGTTCCGGCCCCGGGATCTATGCATTCAGCGGCATGCCGACTGGCGCGGCGACTCCTACACAAGTCATTGCCACAGGCACGGGCGCTGGCACGGGTGACTTTGAGTTCAACTCGGCCGGGACAGTGGCCTACATCGCCGATGACCGCGCGGTCGCCTCAGGTGGCGGCATCCAGAAGTGGACATTTAACGGAACCTCTTGGGGTTTGGCCTATACCATACTCAGTGGCAGCCCTAACGGCGCACGAGGGTTGGCGGTGGATTGGAGCGGTGTGAATCCAGTCGTCTATGCCACCACGGGTGAAAGTAGCGCAGGAACACCCAACAAGTTGGTCGGCTATGTTGACACGGGCATTACCGGGACCGCGACGTCCTCGCAACCGCGGGGTCGCACCAGTTCTGGCGCGGCTTGGAGTTTATTCCGATTCCAGAGCCTTCGGCGTTTGCCCTGCTCGGGCTCGGTGTGGCGGGGCTGTTGGTGTTTCGCCGCCGCAACAGTTAGTCCTTCTTGCATTCGGGAGAAGCCCGCGCGGGTGTTGCCTGCGCGGGCTTTTTATCGTGAAACCAACACTTTGCCCCTCATTCTGGTCGCCGAGGGCGCGTTCTGAGACGCCGCTCGCACTTGTAAGTTCATGACGCCTGCCTGGCGATTGGCGGATTGCGCTGGGGCAGTATTCCCGGTCCCGCTGACAGCAGTGCCGAACACTGGCCGCCGCGACGCCGACGGTGCGAACCGACATCCTGGGACGCGGCGAATCGCTGCTGTAGGCCGAGCCGTCCGCGCGACTGGTGAAATGGCCCGGGTTGCATGTTTGACATGCGGGTAAGTGCTCGGATAGAGTGTGTATGTTGGTGGCGACATGTATATTGAACCGTTTAACTCACCCCTCCAATATCCTCAACTTGGGTAGCACTTTATGATTAATCAACCTTTCATTCCCGCGGCGGCGCCCGGCTTCGCCGCAGCACCGTCGTTTACTTCTCCGTGCTCACGTTCCCGGATTGGGCTGTGTCTGGTGAGCAGTGCGGTGGCGTTGCTCCTGGGCCAGGCCCTCTCGATGCGCGCAGAGACCTGGAATCTTCCCGCAGGCGGTTCGTGGAATACGGCGATAAACTGGAATCCGGCGAGCGTTCCGAACGGCGCCGGGGCAAACGCGACGTTCAATAACGCGGCCAGCGGTTCTAATCCCGCGCAGACCGGTAACCGCACGGTTACGGCTGATGCCGCACAGACGGTGGGCTCCATCAACTTCAACAATGATGCGGCGAACACGTTTACGACATCGGTCACCACCGGCACAGGCGGTTCACTCACCTTTGATGAGACAGGAGCGGGTCCGGCAACCATCACCGTGCCCGTTGTTCTCGGCACCGGAAATAACACCATTTCGGCCGCCATGACCCTCACCGATTCCCTGGTGGCGACCGTTGATGATATCACGGCTTCATCCACGGCTGGCGCGCTGAACCTGACCGCCACGATCACCGGGCCAGGTGGCTTCACCAAGCAAGGCGATGGCCTGGCCACCTTTGGCAGCGGGGCCAAAACCTACACCGGGCCCACGGTTCTAAGTGGTGGGCGGATGCGCATGTCGCTTTTGGCCCGCGCCCAGTCCACTTCGAGCTTCACGATCAACGCTGGTGGTCAGCTCACGCTGATCTCTGCCGGAACGTTTGATTTCGGCACCGGCATTCTCACTCTCAACGGGGCCGGGCCGACCACGGGTCCTTTTTCCGCGTTTCCCGGCGCGATCCGCAATGACACCGGGCTTGCGATAACGATTAACAACACGGTGGTCCTTCAGTCGGATACGGTGCTTCACGTCCAGGGCTCAGCGAGCGGTTCGATGACCTTAGCGGGAGTCGTGAGCGGTCCCGGCAAGCTAACGCTTGCCTCGACACCCCACGACGCAAACCTCGGGATGCTCTTGCTCAACGGCGCCAATACCTATGCGGGCGGCACGGTAGTTGACGGCGGGACGCTGCAGGTCAGCGGGGCCAACGCAACCCTTGGCGCCGGCAATGTCACGGTGAGCAGCGCGAATGCGGCGTTTGGCGGGGCGAGCGCGAAGCTGTCCATCCAGGCCGGGGTGCTCAACGCCATCGCCGATACCGCCACCCTCTCGTTGGGCGGCGGTGCCGCCGCCGGAGTTGCTGACGACGGCTGTGTGGACCTTGGCGCAGGGGTCAACGAAATCGTTGGCAACCTGGTGCTCGGCGGTGTAACGCAAGGGCCTGGAACCTATGGGAGCACTTCGAGCGCCGCCACCTTTCAAAACGACGAATACTTCGCTGGCACCGGCATCGTGACGTGTCCTCCCGCGGCCGGTGTTGACCATTACGCTGAGCGCGCCGGATGTCGTCCTGTCCTGGCCCACGAACGCTGTTGGGTTTGTGCTCCAGGGGATCGGTGCTTTTGGAGATGCCTGGGCAAACGATCCCACACCCGTGGTTGTTTCGGACACCGACTATACCGTGACCGAAGCAGCGCCCACCAACAAGTTCTTTCGCCTGACGAAGTGAGCATGATCTGCTGCTTGAACTTCCACGGGCGCGATAAGAGTTGCCAGGCCTGAGAGCTGGAATGGAGGCGCCTGACGCGCCTGCGATTGTCTTGTATGCCCGCTACGCGATTGACCAAGTGCGGTTTGGTGATGCTGTTGTCCCTGCTGACCCCGGCGCCGAGACTCGCCGCCGCGACGTTGACGGTGCGGACAGACATCCTGGGCAGCACGCCGGGGTTGCTGGCCTACAATTCCGGGCATTTTGTTCCCGGCAGCAACACGCGCGACTGGTGGCGTTATGCCGGGGTCAGCGGCGCGCGGGTTTTTCTCACCGCGGGCGTGATCGAGGCCAGCGACGACATTGCGGGCTGGGGCGACGGGGTGACCGATCAGGCCAGTTTCCTGAGCCGCCGGGCGGCATTGCGGGCCGATCCGCTCAACCCCAATTACATCAACTGGCCCTACCTCACCAACCGTTACCGCCTCACCCAGCAACACGGCTCGAACATTCTCGAGCCCTATTACACCTGCTCGTCCTTGCGGCAGCTCGGCATCCAGATTCTCATCAGCATCGAGGCCAGCGCGAGCACGTTCCCGATCACGAGCGCCAGCGACTGGGCGGGCAAATGGGAGCTTTGGCAGCATTACTACTTCCAGGCGTTTTATCTCGGCCGCGAGTTCGACGTCGAGCGGTTCCAGATGTGGAACGAGCCGGACTCTCCGGCGGACCCACGGTGTCGGATTACCTCGAACGATTGAAGCTGGCCTCCGATGCGATCCAGTGCGCGCTGGCGGACGTGAATGCGCGCTACGGCAAGTCGCTGGCCGCGCGCATTCTCGCGCCGGTCACAGCGGGCAACGCCAGTGGCGACTACACCGGCTGGGGCCAGCCCATCATCCTGAATCGCCACGTGAATTTCCTCGGGCAGACGGACACGAATTTCTCGCTGATCCACCAGTACGACTACCACGAATACAACTCCTCGATCAGCACCTTCGCCAGCCATCTCCAATCGCTGCACGGCTGGCTCACCGCCGACATGACCCCGGAACCCCGGCTGCCCACCAGCATCTCCGAGTTCAACGCACACACCGCCGCCGTGTTCGACACCATGCCCGAAACGCTGGATTCGCCCTCGCAGTTCACCCGCCTGGCCGCCATCTCCGCCACGCTGGTCAGCAATGAGTGCCACGAACTCTACTGCTTCAAGTTCAGCCAGACGCTCTATTCGAGCACCGTGCCGGTGAAGAAGAACGGCACGCATTTCGTGGACAACACCAACGCCCCCTACAACATCGGCGGCATCACCAAGGGCGGCGAAGTGTGGCGGCTCTTCAGCCAGGCCGCCGCGCCGGGCCGCGATCGCCTGCGGGTCACCCAGGGCTCCGGCGCCACGGCGCTGGATCTTGCCGCCACCTATGACGCCGGCCCGAGAACCTACCGCCTTTTCTCCGCCAACGATTCCGCCAGCGTGGATCTCACGCTCGACGTCAGCGCCTGGAATCTGCCGGCGGGCCAGCGCGTGCTTCTCGAGGAGGTCAGTGACAGCCTCGCCGGTGGCGTTCGCGCGCTCGCGACCGTGACGAACAACCAGGTGGCAGCCGGCACGCACGGCTCGAACAGCGTCTGGCTCTTCACCCTGTCCGCCAAACCGCAAGCGCCGGTGCTCACGCTCGTCGCGACGAATGATGCAATGGTGCAGGACGGCGCCAACAAGTCCGTGAACTACGGCGGCAGCTCCACTTGCTCGGTGCGCAACAACTCCACCAACGCCGCCGGGCGCAGCGCGGCGTTCGTGAAGTTCCATCTACCGGTGATCTACAAGCCGGACATCCAGTTCGCCCTGCTGACCGTCCGGGCCGCTTCCATGAATGGCGCCACCAACGCGCAGGCCCACGTGTACGCACTGACGAACAACGCCTGGTCGCAAAGCACCCTGACCTGGGTCAGCGCCCCGAACCTGGCCCAGAACGTCCCCGCCGGCCTGAACTACACCAACAACTTCATCCTCGGCGCCGGTGATGGGGCAAAGATCGTCGGGCAGGTATTCGCCGATGCCACCCTGGCGGACCGCACGCTTAACGTCACTGACTTTGTCCGCGCCGCGCCCGCTTGGGACGTTTCATTCCTGCTCGCCCGCGAAGTCCGGTTTTACGGCGACGTGCAGGACGACGACGGCCTGAGCCTCGTCTCGCGCGAGGGCGACCCGGCCAACGGCCCGCGCCTGGTGATCGTCCGGCTCAAGGACTCCGACAACGACGGCCTGAGCGATGAGGCCGAACTGAATGTGTTCGGCACCGATCCGCACAACTGGGACACGGACGGAGACGGCATAGGCGATGGTGAGGAGATTCTGGTGCGCGGCACAAACCCCGGCAGCATCACCAATATCGCGCCCTACATCGTTTCCCAGCCGGTGAACCAGACGGCCCAAACCAACAGCACCGCCACGTTCAGCGTCACCGCCTACGGCACGCCGCCGCTTCACTACCAGTGGTTTCATGATGCCACCAACGCGCTCAGCAGCGGGACGAATGCGTCGCTTCCACTGACCAACCTCCAATCCGACCA
Source organism: uncultured Verrucomicrobiae bacterium (assembly GCA_963822005.1). Taxonomy (GTDB): domain Bacteria; phylum Verrucomicrobiota; class Verrucomicrobiia; order Limisphaerales; family UBA8199; genus PALSA-1440. The sequence continues at coordinate 219,720 of CAWGGD010000015.1, forward strand.
GGCCGGCGAGTATCGTGTGGTGGTCAGCAACGCGCAGGGTTCCGTTACCAGCTCCACCGCCACGCTGACCATCACCAATCCGCCGCCCCCTCCGCCTCCCGCCTTCCCCATCAGTGAGCCATTCCCTTACGACCCGGGCACCAACCTCGAGGGCCAGGGCGGCTGGCTGCTGAACAGCGGCACCAGCGGCACGATCGAGGCCGGCAGCCTCACTGTCCCGGGTCTGGCGAACGCCTCCGGCAACCGCCTCACTTGGAGCGGTGCCAGCATGAGCCTCCGCCTGCCGCTGGGCACGAACCTGACGAGCGGCGACCTCTACTTCTCGTTCGCCCTGCGCGTGGACAGCCTCGGCCCGTCGTTTACGAGCGACGGCACGCTCGCCGGCTTTACCACCGGCACCGGCACCTCCTTCGGCACCAAGATCAATATCCGCGTCAACGGCACGGGCGGCTTCAACCTCGGTGTCTCCAAAGCCGCAGGGACCACCTATGGCGATTGGGCCGCGACGGACTTTATTGTCGGCGACAGCATCTTCGTTGTCGGCCGTTACCGTTTCAATAGCGGCAGCGGGACGGACGACCTTTCCGATTTGTGGCTGAACCCGGGCCGCGCCGGTTTCGGCGCCAGCACACCCCCGTCCGCCACCATCGCCGGCGTGGGCAATGGCGGCACCGACCTCTCGCAGATTGATCGCTTCTTCTTCCGCTCCGGCGGCAGCAGTGCCAGCCCCGCGAAGTTGGTGACCGATGAACTCCGCGTCGGCTTCACCTGGGCCGAGGTCACCCCGCCCGCGCCGCCGGAACTCAAGATCGTCCCTGCCGGCAACGCCCTCGCCCTGTCCTGGCCAACCAACGCCCCCGTCTTCGTTCTCCAGGGCACCCCCTCGCTCACCCCGCCACCCGCCTGGCAGACGGAAACCGCCACGCCCGCCATCAGCGGCACCAATTACATCATCGTGACTCAACCGACCAACGTCGCCCGCTTCTTCCGCCTCGCGCAGCGGAACTGAGACGCGGCTCCGGACGCGCCCGCGACCTACTTGATCCCGATCACCATGGAATCCGGGCCGACGAGGTGTTCGGCGCGCGTCTGGTGGAAGCCCGCGGCGCGCATCCAGCCCTGGCAATCATGGCCGGTGTAGTCGAAGCCGCCGGGTGTTTCGATGAGCATATTCAGGCTCATCAGCAAGCCAAAGGCGTTCTCGCGCCGGTCGTCGTCAATCATCGCTTCGTAAACGATCAGCGCGCCTCCCGGAGGCAGCGCGGCGTACGCGTTGGCCAGCAGCGCCCGCTTCTGCTCCAGGTCCCAGTCATGCAGGATGTGGCCCATGATCAGCACGTCCGCCCGAGGCAATGGATCTCTGAAGAAGTCGCCGGCCTGGAAACGCACGCGGTCGGCGACGCCGTTGGCCCGGACGTATTGCTCGAAAACCGGCTTCACCTTCGGCAGGTCGTAGCCGATGCCTTGCAGGTGCGGGTGTTTCAGGGCCAACTGCACCGGCACCGCTCCCTGCGCCACGCCGATGTCGGCAAAGGTGCGGTAGTCCTGCCAGGGAAACTTTTCGGCGATGGCCATCGCGGCGCCAAGGCTGATGCCGGTCATGCCGGAGAGGAAACTCTCCAGCGATTCCGGCGTCCGGTACATGGCGGCAAAGAAATCGCCCCGAGCTTTGCCTTCGTTCTGCGGCTGGCCGGTGCGCAGCGCCTCCGTGAATGAGCCCCAACACGCGTATAGCCGCGCATTGGACATTTCCAGAATCCCCCCGGCGTAGGTCGGCTTGTTGCGGTCGAGATAGAAATCGGTTTCGGGAGTATTGGAGTATTGGCCGCGGTGCCGTTCGAGGAACTTCATCGCGACGAGGGCGTCGAAGAAGTCGCGGGCGCTGCGGGCGTGCAGGCCCAGGCGCTGGCGGAGAGTCTCGGCATCGAGCGAGCCGCGGGCCAGCTCGGTGAACACGCCCAGCTCCACCGCGCTGAGCAGCGTCTTCGAGGCCCAGAAGCCCAGGCCGGTTTGCAGGATTGAGTCAAGCGAGGGTGCCGCCGGCTGCGGCGACGCCAGCAACGTGAGTTCCGGTGCTTGAGCCTCAAACAGTCTTTCCAGTTTTCTTACAACAGCTTGCATAATGTATCCTATTACCTCATCGCATTCCAAGACGCCACTGGGGTAAACACCCCATGCCGCACCTAACGTGGTTATGGGCGGCTGGGTGGGAAGGGAGGCGGCAGCACCCCGGATTCGCGCTGGCCTGCTGGCTAGGTGCTACGACTTTGCTCCGAATCCGGCCCAGCCAGATGGGGATCGCGAAATCACCTGAGTGGAGTTGCCCAGCCGACGCCTTAGGCCGAACCGAAATCCTCGGTGGTGTCAGGGATGGGGCTGGCGCGTGGCGCGGGAAAGAGCATCCAGTTTGACATGCAGGGCGTCGAGTCGGGAAAGGATCTCGCGCGTATCCGAGGGTTGGCGGTCGGCCTGGCCCAGGAAAAGTGCTGCGGCCAGCCCGCTGAGTCCTCCGAACATCCCCACCCCTGCGATCATCAGCGCCATGGCCAGAATCCGGCCCTCGGTTGTGACCGGCACCTTGTCGCCGTAGCCCACAGTGGTCAGCGTGCTTACGCTCCACCAGACGGCGTCTTCCGCGGTCCTGATATTACCATCACCGTGTTGCTCGCAGATCAGGATCGAGACCGAGGAGAAGGCGACCAGCAGAAAGCCCATCAGGGCCAGGGATGCCGCGCCGGACTGGGCTTTGTGCTGAAAAAGGATTTGCATGACCCGATGCACGGAGCGAAGGCCGCGGAGCAGACGAATGACACGCAGGACCCTCGCCAGGCGCGCGAAGCGGAGGCCCGGGATGTAGGGAACGCTGGCCAGGAGGTCAATCCAACCCCACTTCATGAATGCGCTCCTGGACCGGGCGCGGAAAAGCCGAACGCAGAAGTCAGTGAAGAAGACCGCACAGGCTAGGGTGTCCAGCCAGTGGATGAGGGTGGAGACTTGCTGAGGCAGGTGCCCGATGGTGTCCGCGGTCAACGCGCCGAGCACGATCAGGGTGAAGATCAGGATGGCGATCTGAAAAGCATTCGGCTTGGTGTCGCTATTGCGTTCGGAGTTTTCCATGGCCCTTGATTACCAGGAAAGGCCCTGGGGCGCACGGACGAAGTAAAATGGTGCGCTGTGATTGGTGGCCTCTCGACACCGCCACCAAGGATTGAATGCGCACAACGATGACGGACCGCGGTCCGGTGGCAATGCCCCAATGCGGCCCGCTGTGACAGCCGGGCTCCGCTCCAGGCGGCGCGCGCAGGCGCAATGCGGCGGGCAGCGTCAGACGCGTCATTCGTCCCCGGGTATTCCCCGGGGCTGCCTTCCGCAGTTCTACCTGCGGAACAATCCTGCCTGGCCCCGATTGTTGAAAATCGTCGTGAGAGTAAAGTCGCTCTTAGAAAACTGAAGCTAGATTATGAAAATCCGATTATCCCGGGCAAAACGGTTGAGTGGCAGAGTGCTGGTCGAGGTGATGGTTGGCCTGGTGCTGAGCTCCATGCTGGTGGCGATGACGGGCTCATTGTGGCTGGTCGGCAGCCGGACCTTTGGGGCCGTGGGCACTTACACGGAGCTGGACGCCAGGAGCCCCAACGCCCTCGAGTTGAGGTCGCGCCAGCTCCGCCCGGCGACCCAGGTGACTTCTTATCAAGATAGCAAGTCCACCAAACGGCTTAAGCTGACCCGCGCGGTCGCGGGCACGCAGATCGCCTGCACGTGGAGAGCAACCCCGTAAACACTGGTATGCCAAAAGATCGGCCGGCCCGCCCAGGTCTGCTTGACCGAGTGCGACGGCTGGGAGTTGAAATGCGCCCTCGCCTGCCTGGCCGGCTCCACCAGGTGCGGCAAGCCCAGAGCAACGAGAAGGAATGAAGCTGTTGATTTCCTCCGCAGACCTTGACGACCTTGAACGGGTGGTCAAACGGTTGGTGTGCGCCTGTATTCCTTGCGCGGTCTGCAAGGATCCCGGCAGTTCTCATCTGAGCGTGTGGATCCAGAGAGACATTGATTTTCCCCTGGCTTTGCGCGTGGTCGTGAATCGGGAGGAGCGTCCTCGGCTCCCGCACTGGGCACGCGCGCTTGAACCTGTCACACCTGCGACCAAGGATTCTGCCTCGCCTGCCACCAACGGAATAGCACCGCCAGGAGGGCTGCTGGTCCAATCCAAGGCGCCGACTTGGACGGGGACAGCCTGCGCGACAACGTTGAGGTGCTTGGGGCAACAGCCTGGGCCAGCTAAACCGGCGTCTTGGCCATTACCCAGTGCTGACGCAGCCAGCGATCCGACCGTCGATGATGTGCCATTGACTTGCTCCGCTAATCGAGCGTGCCCCCCATCTGGAAGCAGCACCGCCCGAGACGCGACTCCGCGCGAGAACCCACCCTCGTCCTCGGATAATCCCCCGGGTTGTATTCCGGACGTCTACCTATTAATGGACCCCAAAATTGAGACCAGCGACTAAGTTAGAAGTTGCCGGCAGGGTGCTGCGGTGTGAGCCCTGAAAAGCAGCGGGGCGAAATCAGCGCTCCTGGCGTGAGAACCGCGGCTCAGCCTGTGGCACAAATCGTGCTGCCGAGGGAGGCGGTTAGCAGTGAAGAAAGAGTCGAACCGTTCGGTGCAGTCTATGATCAAGTTCAAGGTTTTCGGATTTGGCCGCAGCGAGAAAACAACGCCGGGTTCTCCTCCGCCAGAGGCAGCCGTTCCGGCGGCTCCGTCTGACACGGAGGGAACTCAAGCGAATGTCCAAGGGAAACGGGTGTTAATTGTGGATGACGATCTCGTCTTCTTGACGGCTACGACAATGAAGCTGCAGACAGCCGGCTTCCAGGTCCGGACAGCGCGGGAAGGCTCGGAAGCGATAGCCGCCCTGGGTGAGCACCCGGCGGACGTCGTTCTGATGGATATCGCCTTCCAGCCGGACGTCTGCAACGGGGGTATGGGGTCGTGGGACGGCTTTCAAATAATGAGCTGGCTGCGCGGCAATCCGGCCACGAGAGGGGCACGGTTCATCATGGTGTCCAACTCGGATTCGGCGGCCGACCGCCAGCGCGCTCTGCAACTTGGCGCAGTGGCCTACTTCCAGAAACCTGTAGACCATGACCGGCTGCTCGCGGCATTGAACGGGGCAAACTAACTGTGTGGGCCGTTCGGGTGGGCTCGGCATGGGGGGCTTTCCACCGCAGAGCAAAGGGGGAGGCTCGAAAGAATGCAGGGCTGCAGCTGCAAGGCCCCTGTGACCACCGTAATCCCGGTGCTTCCCCCGGGGGTATCTTCCGGGCAATCACCGAGAAAACAACCCTGGTTTGCCCCGATTGTTGGTTCGTCCCGCAGGCGTAGGGTGGTTGCGAATGAACAACAGAGATATAGCGAGCCTTCAACAGGAAATGAGACGTTGGTTTGCATCGCCCGACCTTGGGGAGGCTGGACCGTTGATCAAAGGGGTATCCGGGCCGGGGCGGTCACTCGGGGTCCGAGACTGGCCCCATTGACGACTATGCAGAGTCTCACTTCCATTCTACCGCCCCAATCTTTGCACGCGGCCCACGCGGTGTCGCTGTTCAGTGTGTGGATGTTGGTGGCGCTGTTCTATTACCTCAATCGCTACACCAAACGGGATTACTTCACCATTTGGACGGCGGCGTGGCTGTTTTATGCCTTGTGGCTGACCATGGGACTGCAGGGGCAGGGCGCCGATCCGAGCAGCCCGTTTTTCCCGTTGAAGCAAAGCTGCCTGGCGATCTCGGCAGTTTTTCTCCTGTGGGGCAGCGCCCGGTTTGTGGGTCTGGAGGTGCGGCAGACGCTGTTTGGTCTCTTCATGTCGTTCCTGCTGGTGTGGCTGTTTGTCGCGCCGCGCGTGCTCTCGGACCCGCTGCAAGTGCAAATGCCGGTCTTCATCATGATCGGTTCGAGCAGCGCGTTTGCCGGGGTATGTTTTCATCGGTCGAGGCGAAGAATGCCCTACGTGGGTGCGGGCTTGTTGGCGCTGGGCTTCTGTTTGTGGGGCGTTTACCTGGCTACTTACCCGCTGTGCCGGGACCGAGTCGAACTCTCGACGGCCGGCTTTTTTGCGGCGGCCGTGCTGCAGCTGTTTATTGCGGTGAGCATGGTCGTGCTGGTCCTGGAGGAGGTCCGGGCGCGAGCGGAGCAGATGCATGCCACCATCGCCGAGGTTTGCTCCGAGAAAGAGGCTTTGCAGGCCAAGATCCTGACCGCCGAGGAACAGTGCCGCGCCTTGTACGATCAGGTGCGCCTTTCCGAAGGTGTGCAACGGGCTTACGAAGAGTTGCGACAGACCCAGCAGGTAGTCGTACAGCAGGAGCGCCTGCGCGCGCTGGGACAACTGTCCAGCGGACTGGTGCACGACATCAACAACGCCTTAACCCCCATTGTTGCCTATTCGGAGCTCCTGCTCGAGACCATTCCGGGCCTGTCGGAAAGCGGACGCCGTCATCTCCGGATCATCCACCGCTCGGGAGAGGACATCGCCCACATGCTCCGGCGCCTGCGGGATTTCTACCGCCGCCGAGCGGAGGCGGAGGAACTGATGCCGGTCCATGTCAATGAGCAGATTGCCGACGTCGTCGAACTGACGCGTCCGCGGTGGCGCGACCAGGCCCAGCGCGAAGGCATCGCTATCCAGATCCAGACCGAGCTCGATCCCGAGCTGCCTATGCTGCGGAGCAACTCGATCGAACTGCGGGAGGCCCTGATCAACCTTGTCTTCAACGCGGTGGACGCCCTCCCCCGGGGTGGCACCGTGACCCTGGCCACGCGCCTGGAAAACCGTCCCGGGTCAGATCAAGGCCAGACCCCGAAGCCGCAGGCGGTGATCGAGGTGCGGGACGACGGGATGGGGATGGACGAGGAGACGCGCCGGCGTTGCCTGGAGCCGTTTTTCTCCACCAAGCACCAGCGCGGTGGCAGCGGCCTGGGGCTGGCCATGGTTTACGGCATGATGCAGCGATATGAGGGCCAGATCGAGATCGAGAGCGCTCCAGGTCGGGGGACCTGCATTCGGCTGCTGTTCCCCATCCCAGTGGATGCTGTGCTCAGCGAACCGGCTGCCGCCGGACCGAGTCTCACGCAGAACCGCTCCTTGCGCATTCTGTGCATTGACGACGAGCCCCAGGTGCGGCAGTTACTCCAGGATTGTCTGACCAATTTGGGCCATCGGGTGACGACGGCTCCCGGCGGGCAGCAGGGTGTCGAAATGTTCCGCGCCGCCTTGCAGGGCAGCCAGGCCTACGAGACGGTGATTACTGACCTGGGCATGCCCGGGCTGGACGGATTTCAGGTTGCACGCAGCATCAAGGCGGCCTCTCCGCAAACGCCGATCGTCATGTTGACGGGCTGGGGAGGGGCGATGAAGGAGAACGGGGAAAGGGCTCTCGAAGTAACTGCCTGGCTCGGTAAACCGGCCCGCCCCAGCGAGTTGAACAGCCTACTGCTTCAGCTCACCGCACCCAGACAAGCGCCGGTGCTTTCACCCAATTGATTCATCCAGCCGAGCCCGGCAAGCCGAATCAAGGCGCCGGCAGAGACGGGGTGTGCCCGTTCAAACTGAGACCCAGCGGCCCGGCTTCGGCGGGGATGATTAAGCCTCTACGGCGGACAATTCAGGCTGGAGCTGGTGCGGTATCGGTGCCAGCTCGCATTTCTTTATGTGGGGAGTTACCGGTCCTGGGCTTTGGCCAAGGGACAGGGACGGCGTCGGTTCCAGACAAGCACCGGACTTCTTCTCAAGGGTGAGCGGAGGTGAGCATTGCTCAAGCATGGATGGCACTCGGCACGCAGCCGCCCGGAGGAATGCCAGGCAAAGCACCAGCGAGATGCCAAACCAAGCAATGAGCAGAATTGTCATGCCGGAAAGGAAGCATTCTCTGTGCCTCGCATTCCTGAAAGGGGTGATCCAGCAGCTTGCGCTTGGGACTGGGCACCACTGCCTCGAAACCGACCCGACCCAGCTGCGAGGTGACGGAAAATCCTCCTGGCCGGGTAAGTGGCTGATTTGAAGTGAGTTGAGGCTTTGAGCTGAACCGACGCGGCCGCCAGCACGCGCCGAAGCGTGAAGAGAGTTCTCTCGCTCAGACCAACGGTGGCCAGGCAGCGAAATGAAACGCTTCGAGGAAGTGACAAAATGAAAATACTGTTCACAGCCGAGGCCGTGTCCGTAGAATTCGCGAGTAGCGGCGAATAGCTGGCAGATGATGTAGTGTCGGGGGTGGGCAGTTTGGACAACATTTTATGAGAATTCGTGTGAAGGCTAGTGGGGTTCTGGCGATTGGCCTGCTGGGGGCGGCTTTCGCGTCCCCACTCCTGGCGGCTTCCTGCATCTACAGCAATTCGATCAATGACCTGAACACCCGGTTCAACCCGGGAACGCTGGAAGTGGGTGACCAGATTGGGTTGGCCGGCACCGAGCGGCACCTGACGTATTTCGACTTCGAGTACCTGGGGAGTCAATACCACACACCCCGCGAGCTTCTCCGGAACCGTGGAGGCTCGGGTGCGGTTTTACGAAAACGATGGGCCGCTGTTCAACGGATATGCAGCCCCAGGCACCCGTTTCTTCGACAGCGGCTGGTTTTCGATTCCCAGCCCAACTGCGCGGAGCACGCTGATTTTCACCGCGGGGTCAGACTTTCCGGCCGATGGTCTTTTTATGCCGGTCGACGAGATGACGTGGAGCGTGCAATTCCGCGGGATGCAAACAGATGACTCGGCGGGTGTGGACCTCTACTCGCCACCGGTAATCGGGGGAAGTTATCCGGATTATTGGGAGAATAACGGGGGCTGGACGTTGCTGACCAACAGTGTGCCGATGGATTTCGGAGCGAGGATGGCGGCGAACGCCGGGCCGACCGTCAACCCGAACCCGCCCTGGCTGACGAATAGGGTGAGCGGATCAAATCTAATCCTGTCCTGGGCGTCCGACCATATTGGCTGGAAGTTGCAGATCCAAACCAATGGGCCTCGGATCGGCATCACCACGAGCTGGCACACCGTCACCAACTCCAGCACGACCAACCGCTGGACTCTCGTGATGGATCCGGCCCACGGTTCCGTGTTCTGTCGGTTGATCTATCCTTGATTGGGCCGTTGTTTCCTCTTCTCAGGGACAGTTAGGTCGCGCTTTTGTGTTTGGCGGACGCGCGCCGGAGGTCAGGGAGACGGGACTGCCCGGTAGAAGCTTTGGGCATGGGTGCCGGCGCTGAAATGGGTGCACCAGAACTGCCCCGCCACCAGCGAATTGGTGGTCAGTGGGAATTGGGGCAACTCCCGTCACCGAAGTCATTCTTCGCCGCGATGGCGCCATCACCCTGAGTGGCATTGCCCCGATAAGCAGGAAGAACCTGTGACCTGCTCGATCGGCAATGGGGGCGTCCTGCTATACTGACAGCGAGAACTGCCCCAGCCACGCCGCAACGGCCTGCCGCGTCGCTGCGCCGACCGGCTGATTGCAGGCGCGGTAGAGTTGTGCAATTTCCCAGCCGCCGTCCGGGCCCCTGGCCAGGGAGAGGGTCGCCCGTTCGGGCGATAGAATCCGATAGATATAGCACTCGCCCTGTTTCACTCTGCCCGCGTACGAGCCAACGCAGTGGTGCTGGACAGCCCCCTCCTCGCGCAGTTGGCACGCCTGCGTGAGCGGCACGATGTCGGGCGTTCCCGGCAGGGGCGGCTCGGGCAGCCACTCTTCCTCCCCGAGCCTCAAGCGCCGGGCCTGCTGCTCGGCCGTTTGCCGCTCGAGGAATCGGGCGTATTCCTCAACGGTCTCCTGCTGCTTCTCCCGAACGCGCTGCCGCGACCGGAACGGGGACAGCGGCTGGGGCGTTTTCATCTGGCGGCGCAGATTAACAATATCCGTCAACAGATGGGCGGTGAGGCAGGCGACTGATTCCTCTGGTGAGGCCGCGACTTCAGCCAGCAACGCCGGAGAAACCAATTCCAATAACCGCCGATCGGTTACCAGCCCCAGTGCCCCCAGGTTGAGGGCGGGCACGTGGCTAAGCATCTTTTCCACCTGCGCGTTTGCGGAAACATCCCGCAGCGAAATCAAACGGTCAACCGAAGCAAGCTCCGCCGGGATTTTGATCAAAATGCTGGTCCATGCCTGCGAGTCCGGGAAACCCAGCCAGCGCAGGATCTCGCGCTGTTTGAGCGCGGACGCCCGTGCCGCCGTCTCCGCTCCGTTCAGCACGCTGCCCCGGAACTTGACGTGGTGCGCCAGGCTGAACCCCAGGGCCGGTGACTGTTCCAACAAGTCCTTTGCCCGCCGCCGGTGCCGGCACATGGCCAGCATCGCCCATTGCCGATTCGTGAACCGTTCCACCGCCCGGGCAACTTCCGAGGGGATCGACTGGCGGAACAGAGCGAAGGCCAGTTGCTTTTCCCAGGCAGGATCCACGACCGCCGATCGCACGCCCGGCGGCCCCAGGGGCGCTTCGGGCTGACTCCCCGCGCCGCTGGTCAGAGGCCGCAGGAGGCGGAAGCAGGGAACCAAACGCCTCCAGGTTGTTTGGTCCGACCCTCTCCGCAGCGCTTCCAGACCCGGCCAGGTGTGGATGATCTTCACCTCCTCGTCGGTGCTGACGATCAGTTTGCCATCCCGGAACCGGAAGCCCGGCCTCAATGCGCGAAACATGGCGGCAGGCTAGCCTTGAGGCCACCGTCGTCAACCCTTGGGTCCGGCAAACCGTCTCCACTCACGTCCCCGATCGGCGGCTGGCCTTGGCGAGGAGGAATGGCGCGGACCTCCCTGCCGGGGCGCCGGCAAGAAGCTGCGCAACATGCCGCGCAGGTGCCATTGAAAGTTCTTTCGCGAGCGCAGGAAAGTGCCAACGTGCAATAGCACTCGGCCCCCTCGGCTCGCACTGAGCCGCAGCATGAGAGTTTCCCGACTGGGCTGTTTCATAGGCAGGAAGAACAAAGCGGGCGGCGCGTGCCAATCGGCCGCTCGACCCGAAAGCAGGCCGGCGGCAGGCATGCTGTCGGCGAGGTCGGCTTTGGGCCGGACGACTGCTGTTTTCATGCGGGCACTGCCACTCATAGGTTCACTTGAGCTGTGTTCATATTCGCAAAGGTCCCAGGTCCGCCGGAAGGGCAGCCGCTGTCCCAATGGAAGTGGGCCGTGTCCCGCATCGTTGTTGCGCGTCAGCCCATCTGCGTCCGCACAAGTTGTCAGGAAATGACACGCTTTGCTGGCAAACGCTGCGCTCAATCGCCTGGGAAGACGCTTGCCAGCGTAACAGGCTTATGAGGGAATAGCCTCATGCGTGCCACCCCTACACTGCGGCTCCAGTTGCTGGTTGCTCGCGAGGTCAAACGGCTCGGGAGCGCCACTCGTCTGGCCCAGCTCGTCAATGAGGCCAATGCGCAGGCCGGGTCAAAGCTCGCGGTGGATCGGCGCACCCTGCTGAAGATCCGCGATATGCCGGGCAAGGTCAGCCTGACCCTCAATCTCCTGACCGCGCTCAACGAGTACTTTAAGCAGCTCGGCGAGGGGCTGCACAAGTTGCCCATTCTCGCGACCCGTGGACTGGTCGAGCCGCTCTTCGACGCCGAGCGCCTGGTATTCATGCTGGGCGCCAAGCCGCGCCCGGCGGAACGGCGGGTGGATCTGAGCCGCTGGGATGCGCTGGCCCTGGCGGAGCTGGTGAAGGAGGCCTCGCGGTTCGACCGGCGCCAGGAGTTTGACATCGAGGATATCCTCTGGCGCAACCCGGTGGACCCCTCGGCAATCAAGTCGGAGAAATGGTATTCCCTGCTGGAAATGGAACGGACTTCGGTGATTTCCATCGGGTCGCCCTTGGCGGCCCTGAGCAGCGAAGTCATGCTGGCCCGCATGTTCAATGTGGCCCCGTTCGAACGCCCGCGATTCAGTACCAAGTTGCCGCTGCCCTTCTACTTTGTTTGGGTGCCCCAGGCCGCCCGCAGTTTTCGGAGTGCCTTTGGGCTCACCTGGCAGGAACTGATGCCGGAATTCAAGCCACTGGCGGGCGCGGTGAAACAAAACCGCGCGGCTGCCTTCATTCTTAACGGGGTTGCGCATGCCGCGCCAACCGAGGGGAAGTCCTGGACTATGTATGGCATCATTGCGGCCCAGCGTCGTGCCTGCGGCAGCGTATGGCTGGTGGTTTCGGGATTGGCCGGTCCGGCCACGCTGGCAGCCGCCCGGTTGGTCAAGCGCCTCGATGCCGAACTGCCCGTGACTGACAATCAGAACTCCCGAGTTTTATGGATGCCAGTCAAAGCCACCATCAGGACCAGCCGGCCCAGCAGTGTCGCCAGCGGCGATCTGCGTGAGATTGTCGATGCCGAGCTGGTGGGGGAACCGAATTTCTGGCCCCAATCCGCCCCATGAAATCCTCTTCGTGCTCGATCTGGAGTTTGAGTTTCCCGGGGGTCGGATGCTGATCCGAGCGGACTTTTTGCCGGGCGTGAAATGAAAGTGAGACTACCAACCATGCCGCCTAAGGCCATGAAGACAGTGATGGTCGCCTTGTGCCTGACAGTGCTGGCGCTGCTAACGTTTGGCTTCGTCATGCTCACCAGCACCAGCTCGTCCTACGCCTACAACGTGCATGGCGACGCTCTCTATTATGCGAAACGGCAGGCGATCTGGCTGGTGCTCGGCCTGGCAGCTTGCCTGGTCACCGCCCGGTTGGACTACCACCGCTACCGCGAGTACGCCTGGCCGCTGTTCATCGCGGCGGCGGTGTTGCTCCTCGGGGTTCTGCTCTTTGGCAAACGGATCAACGGCGCCTTGCGCTGGTACGCCCTCGGGCCCGTCAGGTTCCAACCGTCGGAGTTTGCCAAGTACGCGTTGGTGATCTTTCTGGCCTACTGGCTGGAGAAAATGCAGCGCGCTCGACGGGGCCAATTCCGCCCCAGGATTCAACATTTCTGGTGGGGGATCTTAGCCCCGCTGGCGTTCACAGGCGGGCTGGCGGCGTTGATTCTCAAGGAGCCGGATTTAGGCACCACCTTGCTGCTGGGTGTCGTGGCCTTGCTGCTGATGTGGGTGGCGGGTTCGTCCAGTCGCTGGCTGGCGGGCATCGTGGGCACAGGGGTGACGGGAATCGCGGCTTTCCTTGTGGCCATCTTTCAGTACGGCCTGTTCCAGGGGTCCTACCAAGTTCAACGAATCCTCCGCTGGTGGCAAGGGGCTGATCTGGAAGGCATTAACTATCAGCAGGGGGTGGCCAGGCTCGCCTTTGGCTCCGGCGGGGTCCATGGGCTCGGCCTGGGCGACAGCCGCATGAAAATGGCCTACCTCCCGGAAGCACATACAGATTTTATCTTCCCGATCATCGGGGAGGAACTCGGCCTGATCGCGACGCTGGCGGTCGTAGTCGCGTTCGGTGTGCTTGTCGTTTTCGGGATTCTGTTGCTGACCCGCTCCCCGGACCTGTTTGGCATGCTGCTCGGTTCGGGGATCCTGGCCGTCATTGGATTGCAGGTGATCGTCAACATCGCAGTAGTCACCAATACCATCCCGAACAAAGGCATGGCGCTGCCTTTCATCAGCTACGGCGGATCCAACCTGGTGATGACGCTGGCGGCGCTCGGGGTGTTGCTGAGTATCTTCCAGCAGGCCCGCGCCCACGCTTTGGACACGCTCGTCGCATCGTCGGCTGTGTGACGCGATTCGTAATGACAGAGCGATGGCCCGGCCGGTGAATGATGCGTGCTATCCGGTTTGGAAGGTGACGAACTAAGCGGGGTTTCAGGATTGTAATTCTGCCGGGAATTGCCATGATATCTTCATGTCTTGCCGTATGTCTCGATGTGTCGTTCCCGCTTGTTTCGTTTTTGTCGCGTTCAGTGCTCTGGCCGGCATGGAAGACCGAATGGTGGATGAATCTCCCATCCCCGAGCTGCCACCATCGCCCGATTGGTCGAGCATTGATGTCCCGCCCAAGGACTCGGGCATCCCCATAGCGCCTTACGGCCCCATTGCGCCGGCGACGCGGCAGCCGACAGGCGCGCTTTCAGGCAAATTGGTTTTCATGAACTGCGGGCACGGGTGGACGTATTTGTCGGGGTGGACCCTGCTCCGCCCCGTGCTCCTCGAGATGAACGAGGATATGGGGAACATTGACCAGTTGAACATGTTCGCCACTTACTGTTTCAACGCGGGAGCGATCGTGATTCCCTGCCGGCCGTTGGGATACCAGAACAATGAAGTGGTGCTTGACAACGATGACGTCGGCGTGAGTTTCGCCGGCACTTGGACCAATAGCAGCGCGACCAGTTATTTCTATGGCACGGCTGGCGACGTGCCGTACCGCTTCGCGAGCCTGGCGGATACGGAAACGGCGATAGCGACCTACACCCCAACCATCCCGGCGGCGGGCTACTACCCGGTGTATTGCTGGGCGCCGCACGGGGACAATCGAGGCGATCAATTGTATCGGATTTTGCATACCGGCGGGGAGTCGCAGGTGCGCATCCCGCATTACCGCGTGGGCAACGGCTGGGTTTACCTGGGGGAATACTACTTCAACGCGGGGTCCAATGCGGCGGTGGGTTCGGTCATCATCAGCAACCTGCGGAGCACCGGGACCGGCAGCGTGGTCATCGCGGACGCGATCCGGTTTGGGAACGGTATGGGCGATATTGACCGCGGCGGCGGCGTTTCGGGTTACCCGCGGGAAGAGGAGAACTGCCGCTACTGGGTGCAGGCGGGCCTGGGGGTGGGGATGCCGACATCCATTTACGACTCGGGATCCGACGACCAGAGCGATAGCTGGTCCACCCCGCCCAAGATATCGGCGGAGATGAACCGGGAGACATCCGGGAGCGTGCATGACCGCATCCACATCAGTTTTCATTCGAATGCGGGCGGCGGGCGTGGGACGGTTGGCCTGATCACGGGCACCCCCACGACGAACCAGGCCGTGCTGGCCCAGATCTGCGGAGCAGAAGTCAACGACGATCTCGTGGCACTGGGCTCGCCACCGCTGGAGTATCCCTGGTACGACCGGACCACCGTCACCTATTCCGGGAGCTACTCGGAAATCACCGGCAGCCTGTTTAACTACGAGATGCCGGCGACGATTATCGAGGTCGCGTTCCACGACGACGCGACGGATGTCGCTCTGCTGCAGGATGCGAAAGCGCGAGCGACGGTCGGCAAGGCGGCGATGCATGCGGTGGTCAAATACATGAACACGTATGGCTCGGGGCCGCTGGCCTTCCTGCCGGAGCCGCCAGCCAATCCGCGCGCGCTCGGCGCTGTGAACGGTGATATCACCCTGCAATGGGTAGCGTCACCGATCGTGGTCGACAGCCAGGCCGCTACCAACTACGTCATTTATCGCTCCACCAATGGTTACGGCTTCGGCCAGCCCGTCTCGGTCGGCAATGTAACCAGTTACACCGTGTCGGGCCTGGCCGCCGGAACGGACTACTACTTCAGAATCACCGCGGCGAACGCGGGCGGCGAGTCGTTGCCCTCCGAAGTGGTGGGTTGCCGGACTCCGGCCACGACTGGGGCGCCGCGGGTGCTGGTGGTGAACGCCTTCGACCGGTTCGATCGCACCACAAATCTGCGCATGGATGTTACCGCGCAAAACTACGACGCCCCGGGCGGCAGCGGCGCGATCGAGCGGGTCTGGCCGCGCCGAGTCAACGCCTTCGACTACATCGTCCCGAACGGGAAAGCGATTAGCGCCTACGGAATGGCCTTTGATTCCTGCCAGAACGAGGCCATCTCCGGGAACCTCGTCCAGATGTCGAATTACTCCATCGTGATCTGGGCTTGCGGCAACGAAACCACGGGTGATGAAACATTCAGCGCCGCCGAGCAGACCAAGGTTAGCGCGTTCCTGGCGAGCGGGGGAAGGTTGTTCGCCTCGGGAGCGAACATCGCCTATGACCTGGACCGCGCTTCGGGGCCGACCACCGCCGATCGCAATTTCCTGCACGAGCAGCTCCACGTGGCGTTCGCCAACGACAACTCGGGGATTTACACAGCGGTTCCCACGGCGGGTGGAATCTTTGCGGGCCGTTCCAACTCGACGATTGATGATGGCTCGGGCGGCATTTACTGGGTGCAAAGCCCGGATGTGGTCGGGCCTTACGGGCCGGGGACGGCGGCAGCGCTGAATTACTCCGGCGGCACGGCGGCCGCCGCGGGGCAATACGACGGTTCCGCCGGCGGGGGCCGCGTGGTCTTCTTCGGGTTCCCCTTCGAGACCATCACCGGCAGCACCCGGCGGAATGAGTATATGTCGAATATCCTGACTTTTCTGATGCTGCCGCTGGCCACTAACGTTGCCGCCTCGATCATCACTCCCCCGGCGAGCATGACGGCTTACCAGGGCTCGAATGCCAGCTTGACGGTGTCCGCCACGGGCACGCAGCCGCTGAGTTATCAATGGCGGTTCAACGGCGCGGATGTTGCCGGCGCCACCACCAGCGCGTTAACGCGGTCCCCCGCCCAGGCGTCACATTCGGGCAATTACCAAGTGGTGGTCTCCAACGCGTTCGGCGTGGCCACCAGCCAGGTCGCCACCCTGGTCGTCTATCTGTACCCAGACGTGTTGTTCTCGGACAATTTTGATGCCAACTCATCGGGCAACTGGACACTGAACCGGTCCTCGGCCGATACGCGGGTGACTTTCAACTGGGACTACGCGCCCTTGGGCATACCGTCCGCCCCCGGTTCGGCCGGCACCACGCGTGGCCTCAAGTGCGAGGCCAACATGGTGAACGGCGTCGCTGCGGCGCTGAGCCTTTCTCCAGTCGGGCAGAGTTTCTCGGGGGATTACCGCCTGCGTTTCAACCTGTGGGTGAATGCGAACGGTTCGTTCCCTCTCGGCGGCACCGGCTCGACCCAGCACGGCACCGCGGGAGTCGGCACCGCCGGGACCAGCGTGCTTTGGACGGGCTCCGGCAGCACTGCGGACGGGACCTGGTTCGCCGTGGATGGTGAAGGCCAGGCATCGGATACGGGGGCCATAGGTGACTTCTGCGCGTTCAGCGGGACGACGGTTCTGGGGGTCGCTACGGGTGTGTATGCTGCGGGAACGGCCTCCAATGCGCGCGGCAACTTGAACTCGTATTACGCCTCGACGTTCCCCGGCGGGCAAACCGCTCCGGATATCCAATTGCAAACGGGCGCGCTCGAAGTGGGCACAATTGGGTTTGTCTGGCGCGACGTCACGATCACCAAACAGGGCACCACCGTGCGATGGGCGATTGATGGCCTGCCCATCGCGACCGTCACCGGCGCGGCGTTGCCGGGAAACAACATTGCCATCGGGTATTATGATTATTTTGCCTCGGTGTCGGCCGACACGACTCTGAGCTTCGGCGTCTTTGACAACGTGCGCGTCGAACGGCTGACCTCGAACGCCCCGCCTTACATCACGAGCCAGCCGCTGAGCCAGACGGTGAAGGCGGGTTCAAATGCGACCTTCTCCGTCATTGCCGGCGGCGTTCCCGTGCCCGGCTATCAATGGCAGCTGAACGGAGCGCCTATCTCCGGTGGCACCGCCAGCAGCTACACCCGGATCGGCGTGCAAACCAATGATGCGGGCAGCTACTCGGTCGTGGTGACCAACCTGGCCGGCACGGTTACGAGCGCCGCCGCCCTCTTGACTGTGAGCCCGCCGCTACCGTTGAGGTTTGACCTGATCAGCGTGCTGCCTGACCACCGGATCAGATTCGTGCTGAGCGGCGAGCCTGGGAACTACGTGATCGAGAGCACCGCCGATCTCAGCGCGTGGTCCACCTTCACGAATTTGAGCATTGTGACCGGGCCGGTGGAGTTTATTGACGATTCGAGCACGAACGCGCCGCGGCGGTTCTACCGTGCGAAACCAGGATCGTGAAGGATATCGTCCACCGGTGCCGGTGCGGTCGGATGGGCGAGACGGAGGTCGTACCCGAGGGTGCGCCGTTGCTGCTTCCTCCGAATGAGGCGGAACGGTGGAAGCCGGGGGAGGGGTCCTGGGCGGATTATTTCACGCCAGCGCCGGGGCAGCGGTAGTTATTGACGCTGCGCGGGTGAACCCCGCACGCACCGGGTTCAGATGGACGTAGTCGCACACCGCCTTCAAATACTCATGGCCGCTGCCATCCACGTGCAGCGCCTTATACCGGCCGCTGAAGAGGTGCCCGAATTCCTTATGCCGGTGATTGAACCGGTTGGTGTAAACGCCCCAAAGCCACTTCATCCCCGGCACCAGATTGCCTCGGGGCGTCTCGCTCACCAGGTGGAAGTGATTACGCATCAAGCACGACGCGTGGATCTGCCAGTCCGTCTTCTCACAGGCCTGCCCCAGCGTTTCCAGGAATAACAGGCGGTCCTGGTCATCATTGAAAATCGGCTCCCGGCGGTCCCCTCGGTTCATCACGTGGTATACCGCGCCAGGATACTGAACTCTGAGCTTCCGGGCCATAACCCGAAGCTGCGATTGCCTCGCTCAACCAACACCGTCAAGCCTCCCAACCCCTGAATTGTGGAGAAACTTTGTTCTGACCCCAATTCAGACTTTGGACGTTGGACTTCCGACTTCCAGCTTCTGCCTTCTGCCCCCCCCCTCCCACTGCACCTCAATCCAGTAGAATGCCGCGACGTTCGTGGCTGCCGTATCCGTAATTTAGACTTTACATCTTGCCCTCCGCGTTCCGCACCTCGACCTGCCCTCTCGCGCCCTCCCCGTAGGCCGGCCTTCCGTCACTCCAGCACGGCCCGGTAGAACCGCGCCGCGTGCCCCGGGGCCGTCGTGTCCGCAAATGGCATGACCGAGTTCGTCACAAGCACCGACCCCAAAGACTGCCAGCTCACCAGGTCATCCGCCGCCTCGACCCTGTAGCTGTAACCTGGCTGCCCCAACAGCTCGAACCGCGCCCTCCCATCCGGCAGCACCTCGACCGCCCGCAACTCGTTCGGAACCGTTTCCAGGTAGAGCTGCAATCCGCCAAGCTGCATGCTCCCGCCGGCATTGCCGGTCAAACGGATTGGGACTGCCACGGTGTTTGATGGCGACGGGTGCGCCACGAGGTAGTTGTTAAAAGGTGTTTCCACGTTATCCACCACAACACCCATGTCGAACACCCCCGAAAACGCCCACTCCACCGAACCGTCAGCGCCAATATCAAGCGTCGGGTTGAGGAGGTTCGTCGATCCTCCTGCCACCCCAAACTGCCCGTGGACCACGAAATACCCCTTAGGCAGATGCACCCACGTCAGCCCCGATCCGCCCACGTTGGTCACCGTCGTTTGGAGCACCCCGCTCACTTCATTCGTGCCCTCGAACAAGCTCACCACATTCGTCGCCCCCCGCACCACCGCTACCACCGGCACATCGAGGTCAGCAGTCTGAGCACTGCTCAATCGTACGTTGCCCACATATTTCCCGCGCTCCGCCAATTCCCCCATGTGCACCGGCCACGATACCCCGCCGCTCTCACCCGCGCCGACGTCCGGCAGACTCTGTGTCAAATTCGTAAGCACCGGAAGCACCGCCGTCCCGCCCCACTTCACCAGGTTGCTCAGGGTCCCGCTGACGTTCGTCAATGCCTGCTGCTGTGACGCTTCACCAACCATCACGTCCACGGACTGGTTCGTCCCGAGGGCGCTGTCCAGAATGACGCGTCCGGGCATCGACACCATCATGGCGCCAGATACCTCCTTCGCCTCTGCAAAAAGGCTCACTGGAACCCCCTGCGCCCCCGGCGTCAGCAATGCCACCGTTGCCGTGTAGGTCTCACCCGCGGACGGATTAAACACTCGCAATGAAATCGGCCGCTGCCCCTGATCGGTCACCAACCCCGTTAACTCATTGTAAGTGATCCCGTTCGTCGAGCAGTAGCCCAGCCGCCGTCCCTGGCTGTCCGTCACCAGCAGCGAAACCCCGGCTTCGGCCGGAGCGAACAACTGAAAGTCAATCGCCCAGAGGTTTGTTCCCGCCGTGAAAGAGCCGCTCACCTCCGGGGTGCCCGCAGATAAACTGTCCACCGCCACCGGCGTAAGGGCTTCCGGCCCGAACTCCAAATCCTTGCCCCCAAGCCGGCCACCGCTCGTCGAGACTGGGGCAACCACGTCCTGACCGGTGAGGCTAATCGGGGTCCCTGCCCCTAAAGCCTTCGGAATGACTTCGAACGGACCCAGCACCATGAACGCCTTGTAAGCAGTGCCCGCACGCCACGGGCCCACGTAGCTCTCTACCACCAGCACGTGGGGCGCGAAATAGCTCAATAGGTTCTTCGTGTAGCCCCGGTAGGGCACCTCAAACTCCGCCTGTCGCCCTGGTGACACACTCGCAGGGCCACGAACGTCCGAAGATGTTTGAATCAATTCCGGGTTGCCGCCAGTCACAGCCCCGATCAAATTCCGGAACGTCACGGGAGCCCAAAGGCAGTAGCTATTGCACCGCACCTCGACCGAGCTACCCCCGGTCTGAACAGTGCTCCGGTCCTCAACTGTCACCGCAGCCGTGCGGTCCGCAACCTCGAATCCCGGAAAGCCATAGATCGCCCGAATGTTTTCGGCGGGGAGACTGATTGAAACTGTGGCATCAAACCGGTTGCTCGCGTGCAGATAAAATGGCGCTGCAGCCTCGTCCCGTAAGAAGGACACGTAGTCCGCAAAGACGGCCGCTGCGCTCGCGTTGTCCTGCGGATATGCTACACCAACCGCAGTTTGGAGCTGCCCCGCCAGTGCATATTTGAGACCGATTTTTGCGCCACTAATCGCCCACTTCCCACACGACGCCGCCTGGCTGGCCACAACAGCCGCACCGGCCGCAACCGCGCCACCACCTGTCCACGAGGTCGCCACCCCGCTAACACACACGAACCCGCCCACTATTTGAATCGCGCTAAGAACTTTTTCCGTTTCCTTTAGTCTCTGCAGCCACTCCGACATTTCCATGTACATATCGGCCGCCTGGTTTAGCGTCAGGCAGTGGATGCCCTGCGAGGCCTTTGGCGAAGCCAGGTACTTGGCCTGCTCGACTATAACCTTCATGGCCGCTTCCATTAATTGCTGGTGATAGGACTCGAACTTTTCCGGCGAAAAGCCGGTTGTTAGGGGCTGGCCAGGCGCCACACCCTCGAACCACTCCAGGCTCTGTCGTATCGAATTAGAGTAACAAGTGTGTGGCTCCGCCTGAAGATAGGCCAGGTAGTCCTGAGGGAGGGACATGCTGACCCCCCAAGCAGTCAGACAATCCGCAGCCGCCGCGAGGAGCGTTTTCCGGCTTGCATCATTTACAGCCGCCATAATCCGCAGCATCTCATCCTGGGGCACCTGCACAGATTGCGGGTAGAGAAGACCCATGCATCCGCCGCTGAGTGCTCCTCCCACATTGCCCATGAAGTTGTATGCAGTCCACCCGTCCAGACTCACCCTCTCATCTGCGTAGAACTGTTCCGTTATGGCTCCCACGACCCTTGCGTTCTCAAAGAGAATCGACTCGAGGCGGGCGCGCGCAAATCTGACTTCCTTCAACAGTGCCGCCAGCGTCTGGTCCAGTGCCGACAACTCAAAATTTCGCGTCACCGTCGCGCCCGCCGCACTCACGTTAAACGAATCACTCCACTTTTGCTGATACCCATTCTGCGCAGCCACGATCACATACGAATTGCCCACCGGCACATCTGCCCACGAGAACGCACCGTCCGTGCCGGTGGTAATGGCAGGCTTAGCCGGAGTCAACTGCCCCAGCAACGTCGCCAGCGGCGGCACTTGACCGCCATATTGGTTGCTCACCAGCGTCCAAAGCCCACCCGCTCCCCCGGCTGGGAAGATCGCGACCTGCGCGCCCGAGAGCGGCGTCTGCGTGCTCGCGTCCTTCACCGTTCCATTCACCACAATCCCCGGTCCAGCCACGGTCAGCGGGGCCATTGCCCAGCCCTGCCGATTTCGGTCGGAGGTAATGGTGTAAATGGCCTCGTAGCTCCCGCCCGCAAGGTCGCTGCCCAGAGTGGCGCCAGCCTGCCATTGGCCGGCAGTCGGGCTGTATACGCCCGCCCCGCTAGCGACAACTGGACCGTTCTTCACCGCCACGAACCACCCAAAATTGCCGCTGGTGACCGTTCCATACAGCGAGTCAGTCGCCCGCATCGAGAGGCTCAACGTCCGGGTGGCTGGGTTGTAAGATATGGCCGGATACACCGCCACAACCCCTCCGCCGACAACCGCCCCGCTACCCCCGCGCGTATCCAGCGTGAAGACGCTTGAGTCTGCCATTGGCCCCGCGAAGAAAGGCCCCAGATAAGCGCGTGTGTCCAGTGTGAAGGACGTGGAGTTCGCCGCCGCCTGCCCGCCGATGCTGGTAGGCCCTTGAACCGTGTCGAGGGTGAATGAGGGTGAGTCGGCCTGGGCGATGTCGCCCAAGGCGTTGGCCGGGCTGACAACCAACGCCAAGCACGCCGTCGCAAAGAGCAGCGGCCCGACAACACGCCTTCCCACGCTCGGTGGGCGAGGACCGCAAGGAGCGCCGACATTCTTGTCGGCCATGCGTTGCCTTGCTTGTTCGTTCGGCGGCATCGGTCTCAAGCTCAATTAAGGAGCGCTGACAAGGTGCATGAGAACGAGCGCCGGCATTCCTGTCGGCATGTCGCGTGTGGATCGGCGTGGCGCATCGAGAAGCGGGCCGACAAGAAGGTCGGCGCTCCTCCCCGCTCCGCAATGCCGTGCGAACACCGCGTGTTACACGCTCCCATCAAGAGTGTTAGAAGGTAAGAGCCCATAAACTAATTCCCCCTCACACACCGAAAGCCAGCGTGGCTGTTGGCGGTCGCCGGCGAGGCGTTGAGCCGATCCGCGCACCGTGCGCGGCTGGCGTCGTAGTCCCACGGGCCGCCCCGCAACACACGAGACGTGCCCGACGAAGGGCCGCCCGGGTCGGTGCCAGGCGAGGAGCTGTAGTAGGCACCATCATACCAGTCCCAGCACCACTCCCAGACGTTGCCGGCAACGTCGAAGAGGCTGTAACCGTTGGGCGAGAAATCCGCCACCGGGCTGGTGTAGGGCGTGCTACCCGTGGCGTAGGCCGGATGATTGCCAAATGCGCCGCTCAGGTTGTAGAACAACGCGGTGCCGTAGTAGTTGGCCTGGTTGGTGGTGATGTTGTCCCCCCACGGAAACCGCCTTCCGGTCAGACCCCCTCGCGCCGCTTTCTCCCACTCGGCCTCGGTTGGCAGGCGGTTGCCGTTGGCCGACCAGTTGACATTGGGGGCAAGTTGGCCGGTCTTATAGATGTTGGTCAGGCTGGTATCGGTGTAGTAACACGGGGTCCGGCCCTCCATCTGGGAGCGGGCGTTGCACCACTTGACCGCGTCAAACCAGTTGATCGTGTGGAGCGGGTGGCCGGCGGCTTTCTGCGCACCGGCGTTGTCAAACTGGTAGCCGTGCTGGATGGCGTACTGGTAAACGGGGACCCAGCGCTCCTTGGTGACCTCGGTCTTCTCGATGTAGAAGGCGCTGATATTGACGGTGTGCGTTGGTTGTTCACTGCTGCTTCCCTCGGCAAACGTATCGCCCATCGTGAACGAGCCGGCGGGGATCTGCACCACGCCATCTGGGTCAGCGTCATTGGCCACGACGCGGACGCGGCATTGGCTGGTGAACTGGCCGTCCCAGTCCACCCCGGCGCTCCACACGACATACTTGTTCACGCCCGGGCTGACGCCTGCGCCGTACGCGCCGGTGAAGTTGTAAGCGGGCACGGTCCAAGTGCTCCCGGCATCGGCCGACACTGAGATGGACACTGTGAGCGCGCTCGAATCCGCGTCGCTCAGGTCGTAGTAAATGTCCACGAACTTGCTGCCGGCCCGCTGCGAGGCCCTGACATTGGACACCACAGGCGCCGCGGCTTGCGCATCAACCGCCAACAGCAGGCAAGCGGTGAGAGCCGAAACCAAGCCGGCACGAAGAGCCTTCTTTGCGCTGGGACCGCCACCTTCACCTCGGGAAACGAATTGTGCAACACTTCCAGCTTTCATAATATATGGATTAAGCAACATGAATAGACAACGGTCGCTTTTGATTTCATACCCCTCCTCTGCGAGCACCCAAATGATTACCACGCCGCATAAATTCTGGTGAACCAAAGCGATGGAACCAGAAATACCCCCCAACGTCAACACTCAACCACAAGCGTTTTCCGCGGCGCGCTGACGCCTCCACTTGCACATGGCGTAGAGCACGCGCCTTCGGGTTTTGGAAATCGACCAGACCCCCGCACCCAAAGCCTTTACCGGTCCTTCGCGGCGTCTAGTTCTACCAAGACAAAGGGCCGCCCCGAAGACCGTCCTGTAATCTCGGTTCGTACCTACTCTGTTTAGGCCATCGGTTACCGCTTCTTGCCGATATCGGATTGGGCCGCCGCTGATACGATCGCGCCCTTTTGCGCCCCAGTGATCAACCCTTGCGCCACGAAATCCGCGGCAACGTGGGCCACCGCCGAAACATACTCACCATGGTTCTTCCACGGCCAGGACGCAGGGACAAGCTGCGAGATGCTGCAACCCACGGCATTCACAACCTGGCCGGCTGGCGTGTTTGGGCACTGGTCGTCTATATCCAGCACACCGTCTCCATCCGCATCCACCGGCACGAAAGACTTCCGCCACACCTCGTCCGTGGCACCGCTGCCTGAATACCCTCCGATAACGAATACTCGGCCTGACGATGGACTAAACACCGCCCCTGGCGCCTGGACGTAACTGCTTGGCATCGTATCCACCGCCGCCCAGCCTGACAGCGTGCCGTCTGGATTGATCGTGCCACGGTAAATGTTTGTTACGAGACCACCGGAGTAGCCAGTGAGGCCTCCGAAGAGATAGATCTGGTCCTCAATCCGCACGGTGCTGTGATACCAGAGGGTTGTCGGCAGATTGGCTTCCTGTCGCCACGTCCCCCAAGTGCCGTCCGCATTCACTGGCGCAGAGTAAACGGAGTCCAGGATGACATTTCCACTTGTTATGCCACCGACCAGATACACGCGGTCGTTGTAGAAATGGACGGCTTGTTGCGTGCGGGCTTGAGGCATGGTCATCGTGCTCCAAGCGCCTAGCGATCCATTCGAAGCGATTGGCGCTATCCGCACAACATTGTAGTGCACGTAGCTGTAGCGCCCAAACGCGTACAGGAAACCTTTGTATGCTTTCAGCCCGAGCCGATACCCAGTGTTCACTTCTATCGAGGGTTCGGCTATCCACAAACCCAGCGAGCCGTCTCCTAGAGTCTCGGCCCGATAGACGCCGCCATTGCCCAGCGCGGCGTAAATCCAGCCTTTGTAAACGGCCACGCCGGGCCCCTGGTCCGCCTGGGGCAGTGCCGTCGCAGCGGTCCATGCACCCAAAGAACCATCGGGATTCACGGCCGCGAAATAAGTGTTGGCGAGACTCGCGTCGTTGTAGCCGCCCAACACGTAAATCCGGCCGTTGTTCTCGACGACGTCGTATTGGCACCCGCTGAGCGGATAGCCCGTTGTTTGCTGCCAGGTCGGTTGACCCAACAGAGTAGTGCTTGCGCAGACCAGCAGCCCGAAGCTGGCTGCTCCGATGATTTTGTTTCTTAGTGCTGTCATGTTATTTGTCCATTCCGGAAACCTTGTTGGTACCAACTCGAGGAGTGTTTACGCTATTTACGCCACCGCCCTAGCGCCGCTTGCCGACGTCAGATCGTGCCGCCGCTGATACGATTGCACTCTTCTGCGCCCCAGTGATCAGCCCCTGGGCCACAAACTCCGTGGCCACCTTGGCCACCGCCGAAACATATTCACCATGGTTCTTCCAGGGCCAGGACGCAGGCACAAGCTGCGAGATGCTGCAGCCTACGGCATTCACAACCTCGCCGGCTGGCGTGTTCGGGCACTGGTCGCTCGCGTCAGGCACGCCGTCCCCATCTGCATCCACCGCCAACTCCTGAATTTCGGCTTCAGACAGCGCCCGGTTGTAGATGCGCACGTCGTCAATCTCCCCTTTGAAGAATCCCCCGTATTGGCCCGGGTTTATAGCCCCAATCCGAATCGACGCGGTGTTACTTGGCGGACTTGGAGCCCCCCGGGCGACGACCGGAAGTCCATCAACGTACAGGGTCATGGTCATGCCATCATAGACGCCCGCTACCAAGTGCCATGCGCCGTCTCTGTAGGTCAATGGCGACCAAATTCGCTCAGTGCCGTTAGTGACATAAGCCAAGTAAAAGTCGAAGTGGTCGTCTAGCACGCCGATGAAGTAGCCGGTCACCTGATCGCCGATGTGCTTCGACACAATCACATTGTCATGATTAGAGTCTGTAAATCGGGCCCAAGCGATCAGAGAGAGCCCACCGGACGGAAAGTTCAGACCGGCGGTGTTAGCGCACTCAATGTAGGCAGCGCCGTCAAAGCTATACGCGCTATTGGCCATGCCCAGCCTGTCCGTGGTTAAAGTCGCTCCATATACTAGCCCGGTATGGCCGTTCCCACTCGTATCGTCCGCATTGCCGTCGAACGGGTAATACGCCACCAACCCTGTGTTTAAGTCCGCGAACGCCGCGGTCCCTCCGAATAACAGAATGCCTGTGGATACTGCCACAAGCTGTTTCCACACTTCACTCTTCAGTACCAGCCGCCCGATACTGCCTGCTCCGATCATTCTTTCTTTTGGTGTTGTCATGTTTTTCTCCTTTGCCGATGCCTCTTGGGTACGAACCGCTTCAGAAGCCAAGCATTGTGTTCATAGTTGTTGAATTTGACCGACGGTGGGGATGTCCACGCCGGCACCCCGGCACCACGCGTCAAGTCATACTCGATCCCGGTGCCTGTTGTCTATCGGGTAGAGTACGGATGCCTTGTAGTCCTTTTCCTTACAAGCGGTTGAGCCTCGAAAGGGCAGTCAACCCGCCAAACACGCGGAATGACGCTAAAGAGAGGCTGATGCCGCAGATTCCCGAGCCGTCCTTGGGGTGAACACCCCTTCGGGCACAACTGCTCGGACCGCTTTTGCTTGTTTAGGGTGTTTGCCGGACAACTGATAAGAAATTGCTTTCTGGCGCGCCCGCTTGTAATGTCGCTGCGCGGGTGAGAGAGAATTGGCTCTTGCTGCCGCCCGCTGGGACTTGAATCTGAAAATGGAGGTGCTTCGAAATGCGTGCCTTCAACTGCGGGTTTGGGCTGGTCAGGCGAGGCCCGGGCGACTACCGTCGCGAGGTAATGTCCGAGTGGAACTGAACCGAACAACCGGAGTCGAAACATGAATCCCAAATGCCATCAGCAAGCATCCCAGGCGGTCACCGGCAAGCCGGCCCAATCCGTGCGGCTGGATAGTTGTACGCGCCGGCATTTCCTCGGCTGCATCGGCACCACGGTGGCGGTGGGCGGATTGGGTTTGCTGGCGGAGTGCCCGGCCTCCGCAGCGTCCGCAAAGCGAGTGGCCGGCACGCCCCTGCCGCCGGGGGTTGCCCTGCGCGTCCAGCCGGTGCTGGTCTGCCAACTCCCCGTGCGCCAGGAACGCACGAGCTGGCGTGGATACGGCGGTTTGCAGAGCGAAGCGGACGTGGCGCAGGAGCTGAAGCGGCTGGAAAAGGACTTCAAGCGGTTGACCGCGCAGGCCGAGTTTCCGCTGGAGTTGCGGCCGCTGCGCACCGTGCGCAACGAGACCGAGCTCCAGGCGGCTTGCGGGTCGGCGTGCGACGCCTTTCTGGTGTGCGCGGCGAGTGGTCCCCAGCAATGGATTGAGGCGCTGGCGGCGACCAAGAAACCGAGCATCGTGTTCGTCCGCCACAGGTCCGGCCCGGTCTATCTCTACTACGAGATCGCCCACTGGCGGTTGCTGCGAAAGTCGGGCGACACCAAAGCGGAGCCGAATCTGGACTACGACGACGTGGTGGTGGACGAGTTCGGCGACGTGCTTTGGCGGTTGCGGGCGCTCTACGGCCTGAAGAACGCGCGCGGGACCAAGGTGCTGGCGCTCGGCGGCATGGCGGCCTACAGCGCGCCCGCACAGGAACTTGGTCCGGCGCACGCCCAGCAACGTTGGGGCTATGAATTCGCCACGGTGTCACACGAGGAAATCGCCGGGCGCATCCAGGCAGCGCGCAACGACCCCGCAGTCATGCGGCAGGCGGAGCGGCAAACGGCGGAGTTGCTGGCCCAACGGAACGTAACCCTCGCCACCGAGCGGCGCTTCGTTCTAAACACCTATGTGGCGTTGAAAGTCTTCCAGGATTTGATGCGGGAGACGGGGGCCACGAACGTGGGAGTCGCCCACTGCATGGGGGGCCTGATTCCGATCCTGGACACCCCGCCGTGCCTGGCCCTCTCCATCCTCAATGACGAAGGTTTCACGGCCTTCTGTCACACGGACCTTTCGCACACGCTGCCGGGCGTGCTGCTGCGCTGGGTCTCCAACAAGCCCTCGTTTGTCTGCAACTCCCACTTCCCGCATCACGGGGTGGTGACGCTCGCGCACTGTGCCGCGCCGCGGAAGATGAACGGGCGCGATTACGAGCCCACGAAGATCATGACGCACTATGAGTCGGACTATGGTGCGGCGACCAAGGTGCGGTACCGCAAGGGCGAGGCGATCACCTGTCTCATCCCCAACCTGCAGTGCACGAAATGGTTTGGGTTCCGCGGCCAAATCGCGGATTCCCCCGCCCTGGACATGTGCCGCTCGCAGATGGACGTCGCCATTCAGGGCGACTGGCGCCGCCTGACGCGCGAGATGGAGGGTTTCCACACCGTGGTGTGCTACGGCGATTACCTGCGCGAGATCGGCTACGCGCTCCAGAAGGTCGGCGGGATCGAGTGGCGGAACTACAGCGAGTTGAAGCCTTCTTCCCTTTGATTCTCTCGGCCAGGACTGCCCGCGCGCTTCGCCGGAGATGATCGGCACGCTGTCCGCCGGCAAACCAGGAGTCAGAACTTGAGGAACCATTTGCGGCGGTACATGCCGTAGGCGACGAGATAGAGCATGGCGCAGTAGATTAGCGCCCACATCAGCGAAGCGTTCTTGGGGCTGGCGAGGAAGCCGAGGAACGGGCGCGGTGTCGGGGCTGGCGAACGGGAGCGCAGAGGTGGTCGTAAAGGTAGGTCTTGAGCGCCACCTTCTTGCCGGCGGCGCTCGTGACAGCTTGATCGCCGAGCGAGAATGCGGCCCAGCAGACCCGCCAGCATAAAGACCGTGATCGCGTTCATGCCGTAAATGGCAAAGGGCTTGGCCCATTTGCGCCAGCCCTGCACGTCCACCAGCCAGTAGCAGACCGCGAAGCAATTCATCGCCATGCCGGCCATGAAGACGGCGTAGGAGCTGGTCCAGATCTTCTTGTTGATCGGCAGCCAGGGGTCCATCACCGCGCCGGCAAACAGCAGCAGGTTGCCGCCGACAAACAGCCAGGCCGTCCGGGTTTCGGGCGTCTGCTTCGAGCGCAGCAGATGGCCGGTCAGGACGCCGAACAGGCAGGTGGCGATCGCCGGCACGGTGCTGAAGATGCCCTCGGGGTCCCAGGTCTTGCCGCCGCTCCAGACATGCATGCCGATGGTCTTGCCGTTGAGCACCAGGTTATCGATGTACTCGGAGAAGTTGCCGTGCTCGCTCCAGGCCGCCGGTGCCGCAGCCGAGGAGCGGCCCGACGATCATCAGCACCCAGTAGCCGGCCAGCAGACCCGCGGTCCAGATGACCTGCCCGCGGATGCCGGTGCTGAGGAAGATCAGCATGGCGAAGAAGTAGCAGATCGGCGATGCGCTGCAGGACGCCCGGGATGCGGACGGTGGTGGCGTAGTTGTGCAGCCAGGCGGCAAAGCCATCGCGGAAGAGCGAGCCGTCAATGAGGTAGCCGAACGAGTTGAGGAAGAAGCCCAGCGCGAAGATGATCACGGCGCGGCGGAGGGCGTGGAGGAGGAGCTGCGCGGCGGCTCTGGCCCTGTTCGAGCCGGCGGGCGGTCGAGAGCGGGATGGCGACGCCGACGATCCAGAGGAAGAAGGGGAAGATGAGGTCGGTGAACGTCCAGCCGTGCCACTCGGCATGGAGCAGGGGCTTGTAGGCGGCGCTCCAGTTGCCGGGGTTGTTGACGAGGATCATGGCGGCGATCGTCGCGCCGCGGAAGACGTCGAGTGACATCAGGCGGGCGGGGCTTGGGGTGCTGGGCTGCGTCGGGGCGGCGGCGTTCATGTCGTGTCGGGCCTCAAAACTACAAGCCTTCGGCCCACAAAGAAAGGTGGAATGCGCGTCCGTGGATGGCAGTGAGGTTCAGCGCCAGAAGCCGCCCTGAAGGGTGACGGCCCCCCGCTCCACGCACCGGCATCGGGTTGGCCGATGATGCCGGCGACGGTGTCAACGCCACCGGTGCTGGTTGCCGCCGCCGCCGTCCACGGTGGACCAGTCAATGCTTAGGTCTTCTGCGCGTCCGCGCCGCCTTCCACGGCTAGTTCCAGGATAGACTCATCGTCCGCGTCCTGCAATTGCGGACGCCACAGGGTTTGGGCTGCCTGGTAACCGTCGGTTACCGTCCTGAACGGCACCGCAACAGGTGTTTTCGGGGTAATAGGGCCCCACTCAGGCAGCCGATTCGTGCCGCCAGCCTTTCCTGCCGGGATGGACGCTGTGCGGGCTCAAGGCCCCAAGCGCTGATTCTCCACCCGAACCTTCTCGTCAGGGTGCCTTACGGTGCCCCAATAGTATCTCCGTAGTACCCTCTGTAGTCCCTCCGTAGTACCTCCGCAGTACCTCCATTAGCTATACGGAGGTACTACGGATGTATAACGGAGGTACTACGGAGGTACTATCTGGAGGGCCCGGTAGCGGTTCTCCTGGCTGCGGAATCAGAGGCAGGGATGAATTCAGCCGTAAAGGCCTGGGGAGCCGTGAGATACTTCTTACGCGGTTAATCCGCGATACAAGCCAGAGCATATGGAGGGTCCCTCCGGGTGACGTCCGGTCCAAAAGGGATTCCACCGAATTAGCGAAGAACCTGTTTTGGCTAGAAACCAGTCTATCGGCAGGCTGCCAACCGGAGCCGCCAGGTGAAGAGCTGGGGGGCGACTATTCCTGGGCGTCGGCCCGGGCACTTCGCCAGCGCGGGATTCTGCCGATCAGCATGATTCCGGCAAGGCCGACACACCCCCAGCCGAACCAATCGCCGTGTTCGTGGTAGAAGGTGGGGATGCGCTTTTCCCCCGCCGCCGAGCAGGGGGATTTCAGCGGTCAGGAAGCCCGCGCCATAGACGGTGCCGCGGTCGTCGCGGAACACCTGGCGCAGGCGGCCGTGGGCGTCCACCCAGCAGGTCAGGCCGTTGTTGCAGCAGCGGATGAGGGGCAGGCCGTTTTCCACGGCGCGGAAGAGGGCGCCGGCGGCGTGCTGCCATTGGGCGGCGCTTTCGCCGAACCAGCCGTTGTTGGTGAGGTTGACCAGGAAATCGGTGTCGTCGTCGGCGTATTCGCGGGCGACGTGCGGGAAGATGTCCTCGAAGCAGATCAGGACGGAGGTTTTCACGTCCGGGTTGTCCAGGGCGAAGGGGACGGGCCGGTCGCCGGGGGTGAAGCCGCCTTCGATGGGGGTGAACCACTTCACGAACGGCAGCCAGCGGACCAGCGGGATATACTCGCCGAAGACCACGAGGCTGGCGCTTGCGATAGCGGGAGACGAATTCGCCGTCCGGGCTGACGAGGAAGCTCGCGTTGTAGAATTCGTAGGCATTGTCGCGACCGCGATTCGGAGGCGCGGGCGATGTCGTCGGAGCCGAGCACCAGCCACACGCGATGCCGGCGGACGAGGTTGGTGATGGCGGGGTAGATGTTGGTGTCCCAGCGGGCGAAGCTGGGCACGGCGGCTTCCGGCCAGATGAGCACGTCCGTCCGGTTGGTCAGGGCCTGCTCGGAGAGACGGATGATCTCGCGGAACCGTTCCTGGTCGCGGCTGGTGTCCCAGATCAGCGTTTGCGGGATGCTCGGCTGGATGAGCGTGGCGCGGAGGGTGCGTGCGGCGGGCGGACTCGTGCCGAAGTTGGCGAAAGCCGTAGTTGAAGGCCAGGGCCACGACAACAACCGGCAGGAAGATGTCCCCCACCCAAATCGAGCGCACGGTTGGCCGCAGGACGATCATCAGGCCGGCGGAGAGCAGCGAGAGCGACACCCAAACCACCAGGAACGACACCCCGTAGATGCCGGTGACGGAAGCGATTTGGATCATGGGCGTCAGTTGGTATTGGGAGGAGCCCAGCAGATTCCAGGGGAAGCCCGTCCAGAGACGCGCGACGATCATCTCGAGCGCGACCCAGAGGGCGGCGCCGGAAATGGCCCACAGCGCCCGGCGTCCCCAACTTCGCGCCAGCACACCGCCTGGCACGGGGAGGCGCCAGCCAGCAACACCCGAGACGCCGGGGCTTGGCGGCTCGGCAGCTTCGCCTTCGGTCTTGGCGGGATGCGCTCCGGACAGGAGCCAGACCCAGGTGGCGGTGAAGAGCGCGAGGTAGGCGCTCAGGGAAAGCCAGCCGGCGGCCGGGCCAAGCGGAATGGAATGCCAGCGATAAGGGATCAGCAACAGCCAGTAGAGCGAGCCAAGATAGTAGGCCAGGCCGGCCACGTAGCCGATGCGAAAGCTCTCCCAGCCGCGTTTGCCCAGCGCGGCCGCGAGCATCAGCGCGGGGGCAATCCAGGCGAAGCCGGCGATGCCGATCTTCGGGAACGACGCCGCCAACAGGAGCCCTGCCAGAACTGCCAGCAGGTAACGGCTCCGCACAAGTGCGCTGGCCCGGAAGTAGTTCACCCGCGCGAGCTTGCCGGGAAACGCTCTAAATGCAAGTTCAGGAGCGAACTGGTTCTACCCGGGTAGGGCACTTGCGCCGAGAGTGCCGGCTGAATCCCGTCAGAGAGCGCCTGCTATTCTATCCCTTCATAGGTCGCTACCTATCGAACAGTTCTCACCTGAATTCATCCGGGTCCATCTATGGTTGGATGAATGGACAAACCCCTGCCCGAGCCCTGAAACGGCGCACACCCAGTCCACTCCCTTTCCTGTCTGCGCTCGAGTACGCGCCCTCACGGCTGCGCCCGGACGCGATAGCAGGCAGCTTCTCCCCCGCCCGCGGCATCCTGGAACCGGAACAGCTTGCCGCCAAGATAGAGTTGGGGCGAATTGGTGACGGTCACAAAGGGCGTGCCCAACGCAGCGGTTCTTTCGAGAATCAGGCCCGCGGGCGAGCCGCGTTCGATTTGCACGTCGAGTTGGAAGCCGCCACCGGGACCAGGGACGGATCCAAACCGCTTGATCGCTAGCTTGCTGGCGGGGTCAACCTCAAAGAAACCGAAACGCGTGCGGGCTTGTCGCACAGCGTAGCCAAGGTGCGTGATAGCGGGGTATGGAATGCTTAGGACGCGTTTCAGGCTGTTTGTGCCAAGACGCAAGGTGAGTGAGTTGTCCGCGCGGGCAAAGGCGACTTCCAGGTCCAGCACGCCGCTCGGGAACGTCTGCCCCGTCAGGACACTTTGTCCGCCCGACCCTGGCTCGGTGATGACCAGGCGGCCGGCTGCCCGCTCGAGGCCCGCCCGGATCACGCTGGCTTCGCTCGCCGCCGAGCCGAAGGCGAGGTAGCCATTGTGATTGGTTCCCGCAGAGTCGGTCTCCAGCTTCCACTTGAGCCTGAAATCCGCGTCCCAGTTGATCCGCTCGCGCAATTTGACGAGGGCGTAGCCGTAGGCGCTGGTCGCGCCGTCGAGCAACCAGCCCAAATCCGAGCTGTCCACGAACGGGTTGTTGATGGTCGGCACGACCCCTTGGCCCCACAAAGGCTCGACCGTCTTGGCTTCCCACTGCGCGAACGCGGCCATCAGTTCCAGCATCTTGGCGGGATTGTTCGTCGCAAGGTCGGCGTACTCACCCGTGCCGTCGGGGTTGAGTTGGAAGAGCTGCACCAAGCCGGTGTCGTCCGTCATGTGCAACTTCCAATCCCCTTTGCGCACGGCGGATTGTCCCAATGTCCTCCCCTTCGTGCGCCAGAAAAGGGTGTCGCGGGGGAGGGCGTTGGTTTGGCCGCTGACCAGGGGCAGGAGATTGAGCCCGTCGAGCGGGCGATTGGTCGGCACGGACGCCCCGGCTGCCGCCAGCGCCGTCGGGAGCAGGTCCAGGGTGATGACCGGGTTGGGGAGGACCTGCCCGCCGGGAACGTGCCCGGGCCAGCGTAACAGGTAGGGGACACGCACGCCGCCTTCGTAGAGACTGGTCTTGGCGTCGCGCAACGGCGAGTTGTCCGAGGGCCAGTCCGGGTCGCCGCCGTTGTCGTTGACGAAGAACACCAGCGTATTGCTGGACAGATTAAGTGCCTCCAGCTTGTCGAGCACCAGGCCCACGTTGTCGTCCAGCGCCAGCGTTACGGCGGCCTGCTTCAGGCGATTGGTGCTCGCATAGCTATAATTCGTCAATCGGTTGATGCGTGCCGGGTCGGCGTCCAGCGGCGAATGCACCGCGTTGAAACACAGATACAGGAACCAAGGCTCGGCCGCGTGCTTCTGGATAAAATTCGTCGCGGCCTGGCCAAAACGGTCAGTCGTGTAGCCCGATTCGGCCAAGGTCACGCCGTTGGAAGAAATGACCTCGTAACTCCTCGGACTGGCAATTGGGAAATAGGAACGTGCGGCACCCAGAAACCCGTAAAAGGAATCGAAGCCCCGCGCCGTGGGTTGGAACTGCGCCAGTTCGCCCAGATGCCACTTCCCGACACAGCCGGTGACGTAACCGGCGCTCTGGAGCAGACTGGCAAAGGTGACTTCGTTGGTGGGCAGGCCGCGGGTGCTTGGGGATGGGGGGTTCGACTCGTTGCCAAACCGTTGCTGGTAACGGCCCGTCATGATGCTCGCGCGCGTGGGACTGCACACGGCGCCGCAGACGTAGCCGGAAGTGAAACGCACCCCGCTGGCCGCCAGCGCGTCAATGCGCGGCGTGGGAAAGTTGGTGCTGCCCTGCATACTGAAGTCGTGGTAGCCGGCGTCGTCCGACACGATCAACAGTATGTTCGGCAAGGCGCTTCCGGCAACCAACGGCCTCGGCGCAAGCACGCTCAACGCGAGCGCGATGGCGACCCACGCCCGAGCGGCCCCGGGCTGGCGAGAAGGCTCTTTATTGGCCGATGCCGGCATCGTTCGAGCTGGATGCGATGCAACGAGTGCTTCGCCCCGTTAACCGAATCTGTCTATGCATGGATCGGAGGTGTGCAGTGAATACTGTTACCGAGCCGTGAGGATTCGTCCAGCAGATTCGGCCTCCCCCACGCCGCGGCTTGCCGGTTGCTCACCCCCCCACGGCTCCTGGTTTGGCTCAGGCCGTCCGCCTGAAAGGCCTGGACGCTACGGCTGGGCCGGGGCGAGGACCACTCGGAAGCCGACGAGGATGCTTTTCTGGGAGGGGTAGCTGACGGCACGGGCGGCGGAGCGGCAATCGCTGCCGTAGTCGGACCAACTGCCACCGCGGGTAATGCGGAGCGAGCCTGAGACCGGCCCCTGGGGATCGCTGACACTGCCCGCGGGATAGTCGTCATACCAGTCCCGGCACCATTCCCACAGGTTGCCGTGCAGGTCGTAGAGACCCCAGGCGTTGGGGGGGTAGCTGCCGACGGTGGTCGGCCGGCCGAGGTACGGAACGGGCGGGTTGGTGACGGAGATGTCGCCGAAGGAGGCGTCGTATTCGTAGTAATCGTAGAAGTTGGCCATGCCGCCGCGGATCGTGTTGCCGAAGTGAAACGCGGTCGCGGTGCCGGCGCGGCAGGCATATTCCCATTCCGCTTCGGTGGGGAGGCGATAGGCCCAGTTGGTGGGAATGCGCGCGGTCCACTGCTGCTGTTGGGTGAGGCGAGCGCAGTAGTTGGAGGCATCGAGCCAACTGACCTGCTCGACCGGGCGGCTAAGGTCCAGGGCATAGCCGTTGTTGGTGTTGAAGTAGCTCGGGTTGGTGTTCAGCAGCGAGAGGTATTGTCCCTGCGTCACGGGGTATTGGCCGATGAAGAAGCCCTGGGTCAGCGTCACGGTGTGCTGGGCTTCATCGGCGTACCGCAGCGCTTCGTTGGGGGGGCTGCCCATCAGGAATGCGCCGGGGGAAACCCAGATCATGTTGGTGGTCAGGACGTTGGGCGGCAGCGATTGCGCGAATGCCCGGTAAAAGCGCGGGGCGGCGCTGGCGCTCGGGTCCATGACCAAGCGCGGGCTGCTCGACAAGGGTGTGAAATTGGTCAGGAATTGCCACGTGCTGGTGAGGGACAGGCTGGTCCGGTATTGGAGGGTGCAGGCGCCGGCGATGTCCGCCGTGAGGGTGAGCCGCGCCGACCCGTTGGAAAACTGCAGGCTCAGCAACGGCGGCGACTGGGCCGGGAGAGACGCGGCGAGCAGCCAGAACGCGGCGCCAGCGAGCAGGAGACGCCGCCGGAATTGGGAGACGCTTGGCTTCATGGTCGTGCCTGGGCCTGATGGTGGTTGCTTGCCATTTGACTAGACCACAGAGGCGAAGACGGCGCAAGTGTTTGGTTGGGGAGGAGTGGGGGGCAAATCCGAAGTCCGAAGTCCGAAGCCGAAGTCAGAGGGATGGAAGGGGTGAATAGGACGGAGAGGACGAATGGGGGGAAATAGCCGATAGCCGATGGTAAATGGCTGATGGCAAGGGCAAAAGAGTGTGCGCCCTGCAGCCATGTTGATGTGCCCGTGCGCGCATCCCCCGGTGATTCGCGATTTCCCTTTGCGGCCTGCTCGTGAGAATCGTAGGCTCGGGCCAGATTCAGTCGAATACTATGCAAGCTATTCCAATAGGAGTCAGCCTGTTGCGGAGCAGCCGGCTGGCGTATGGTTGCTGGCGGGTGGCGGGGACTTGGAACCCGGCGGAGGTTACCGCTGAAAGCCGGGCGGCGGGGCGGCGGGCGATCCTGGCGGCGTATGAGGCGGGCTACACGCTGTTCGACAACGCGGACATTTACTGCCGGGGCGAGGCGGAGCGGATTCTGGGCGGGGCGCTCAAGGAGGTGCCGGGGATGCGCGAGCGGGTCGTGATTCTGACGAAGGGTGGCATTCGGCCGGCGGGCGCCCCGGAACCCGACTCGCCGGGGCGCTACGACTTCTCAGCGGCGCACCTGACCCGTGCCTGCGAGGAGTCGCTGCGGCGGCTGGGCATCGAGACGATTGACATTTACCTGCTGCACCGGCCCGATTACTTAGCGGAGCCCGAGGAGGTGGCGCAGGCGTTTTCGCAACTCAAGGCCGCCGGGAAGGTCCGCTGCTTCGGCGTGAGCAATTTTCGTCCGACACTGGTGACGGCCTTGCAGGCGGCGTGTCCGATGCCGCTGGTTGTGCACCAGGTTGAGATCAGCCTGGCCAAGCTGGACGCGTTCACCGACGGCACGCTGGATCAATGCCTGATCGAGCGAATCACGCCCATGGCCTGGAGCCCGCTGGCCGCCGGGTTGATTGGCGGGGGCGCGAGCCGCCTGTTGCCGTCGCAGCAGGGCTACCGGCCGGAGCGGTTCCTGCCCGCGCTGGAGGCGGTCGCCCAAGCGCGCGGCGTCAGCCGGACGGTGGTGGCGCTGGCGTGGCTGCTGAAACATCCGGCCCGCATCCTGCCGGTCCTCGGCACCACCAACCCCGACCGCATCCGCGAGGCCACGAAAGCCGCCGAGCTGGAGTTGACGCGGGAGGAGTGGTACCGGCTGCTGGTGGCGGCGCGGGGCGAGCCGGTGCCGTGAGGTTTAGGGTTTATGGGCGATAGCGGACAGGTTCGACTTTTTGTGGCGTTGACGGTGCCCGAAGGCGTCAAAGCGAAGATGGAGGAGGTGCAGGCGAAATTGCGCCGGGGGGCGCCGGAGCGCGCCGTCCGCTGGGCGCGGCGCGAGCAGTTTCACCTGACGCTGCGGTTTCTCGGCGACGTGGCGGCGGCGCGGGTGGAGGCGTTGGGAGAAGCGCTGCGCGGCGCGTGCCGAGGGTTTGGGGCGTTGCATCTGCGCGCGCAGGGGGTTGGGTTCTTCCCAAACCAGCGCTATCCGAAGGTGGCTTGGGTCGGAGTGCGGGACGCGGCGGAGCAGTTGCCGCGATTGCAGCAGGTGGTGGAGGCGGCGACGGAGGCGTTCACGACGGAAAAGAAGGAGGAGCGATTCACCGGTCACTTGACGCTGGCACGCATCAAGGGCATCCGGCGGGAGGAGGCGGAAGCGCTCGGACAAGCAGCGGCGGAGATGGCAGACCGGCTGTTCGGCCAGTGGACGGCCTACCGGATCGAGCTAATGCGGAGCGATCTGTCGCCGCAGGGGGCGCGGCACACTGGCCTGGGCTCGTTCGCGCTGACTGATTTGCCCAGCAATCCGGCTTGACTGGCGGCGCACAGCAGGCAAGCTCCGCGCCACTGAAAACAACTCAAACCCATATCCTGGCCCGATGAGCGAAACCTCCAACCGACGATCCGAAGAGTTCCTTAAGATCAGCGATCAATTCCAGCTTGGCGCACTGACGACCGAGTCCAGCCACCCGGTCACGGCCAACCTGAGCGACACCGCCAAGGGCGACGTCAGTGCGGGGCTGGGGTTGCTGTTCGAGGCGGACGGGGACAATGTGCGCAAGTACCGCGAGTTTGCGGCGTCGGGGCGGGCGCGGGGCATTGCGGACACGGTGCTGCGCGTGGTGAAGGGCGGCGGGAAGGTGTTCTTTACCGGGTGCGGCTCGACGGGGCGGCTGAGCATCCAACTGGTGTCCATCTGGCGCGATTTCTGGCAGCAACAGCGAGCGCGGGGAATGAAGAGCACGCCGGCGCCGGAGGAATTCGAGCACCGCGCGTTCAGCGTGATGGCGGGCGGGGACTACGCCCTGATCAAGTCGGTGGAGGGGTTCGAGGACTTCACGGCGTTCGGCAAGAAGCAGATCGGGGACCTGGGGGTGTCAGGCAAGGACGTGGTGTTCGCCATCACCGAAGGCGGCGAGACGTCGTTCGTGATCGGGACGGCGTGGAAGGGGTTCGAGGTCGGCGCGAAGGTGTATTTTGTCTATAACAACCCGGACGACATCCTGTGCCAGCACGTGCAGCGGAGCCGGGAAGTCATCCAGGAGGCGGGCATCGAAAAGATCAACCTGACGACCGGGCCGATGTCCATCACCGGCTCGACGCGGATGCAGGCGACGACGATCCAGCTTTGCGTGCTGCTGACGGTGCTGGAGATGGTGGTGCGGGACCTGATGAGAGAGCTGGAGCCGAATGGCCCCGGCGCGCTCGACTCGGCCTCGGTGCCGGCCGAGTTCCTGAAGCATCTGGAGGCGATGCACGCCAACCTGATGGCGCCGGAGTTCCGGTCGCAGCTCGCCCGGATCGTCTCGCTCGAGGAATCGGTTTACCGGTCGGCCCACAAGAACAATTACTTTGCCGACCGGTTCGGGATTGACGTGCTGACCGACACGACCGAGCGCTCGCCGACGTATTGCACGCCGCCGTTCCGGAAGTTCGACGACGTGGCCGCCACGGAGTCCTGGTCGTTCCTGTTCCTGCCCTATGCGGAGACGCCCAAGGCGTGGGAACGGATCATCAAGCGGCAGCCGAAGTGCGTGGAATGGACGGAGGCGGAGGTGCGGGCGCTGGTGCCCGAGGACAAAGTGGCACGCACCTACGAGATCGTGCGGAAGATCAGCACCGCCGAGCTGATGCGGTTCAAGGTGGGCCTGGACGGCCTGCAGCAGCGGCGGTTGGGCAAGGGCGACAGCGCGGTGGGGATCGTGTCTGAGACCGAGAAGGCGTCTTTGCTCTCGCCGGACGGTTTCCATCGCCGGCAGCTCGAGGCGGCGCAGAAGGCGGGCGCCCAGATCGGGCTGATCTTCATCGGGCGCAAGGAGTCGCTCAAAGAGATCAACGAATTCCTCGCCAAGTGGAATCCGCAGTGCGTCGCGGTGCTGGCGCCGGTGCCGGACACTGGTTTCTTGCTGGACGGGGTGACGCGGGCGGGCCTCAAGATGCTGCTGAACGCGCTTTCGACCTGCACGATGGTGCGGCTGGGGCGGGTGATGGGCAATTACATGATCTGGGTGGTGCCCAGCAACCTGAAGCTGATTGACCGCTCGACCCGTTACATCCAGCGGCTGACGGGCCTGGACTACAAGGCCGCCAATGCCCTGCTGTTCGAGGTGATCGAATACGTCGAGCCGCGGATGAAGGCCGACCAGGCGTATCCGCCGGTGGTGGGGGTTTCGGTGATGCGGGTCCGGCACAAGCTCGGGAACGAGGAAGCCGAACGGCGGCTGATGGCGGAACTCAAGGGCTGAGCTTTAACTTGCCTCTATACAGCTACGCTGGATTTTGCTAGGCTCGCGTCTATGGAACTGGACGACTTTTTACTCGAGGCGGAAGACAAGATGAGCAAGACCGAGCAGGTGGTCGTGAACGAATTTGCCGGCGTCCGCACCGGCAAAGCGTCCTCGGCGCTGGTCGAGAACATCATGGTAGAGGTTTATGGCTCGCAGATGCGTATTCGCGAGCTGGCGGGGATCACGACGCCGGAGCCGCGGACGCTCACGATCCAGCCGTGGGACATGAATTCGCTGCACCCGATCGAGAAGGCGATCCTCAAGAGCAACCTCGGCCTGACGCCGTCCATTCAAGGCAAGGCGATCCGGCTGTTCTTCCCGGAACTGAGCGAGGAGCGGCGCCAGGAGTTTGTGAAGATCATCCGGAAGATGGCCGAGGACGGGCGGGTGGCGATCCGGCACGTGCGGCGGGACGCGATGGACCAGCTCAAGAAACACGGCCACGACAGCGGCGTGACGGAGGACGAGGTCAAGCAC
This sequence comes from uncultured Verrucomicrobiae bacterium, assembly GCA_963822005.1. Classification (GTDB taxonomy): domain Bacteria; phylum Verrucomicrobiota; class Verrucomicrobiia; order Limisphaerales; family UBA8199; genus PALSA-1440. The sequence goes on from CAWGGD010000015.1 coordinate 260,496, forward strand.
GCCGAGAAGGAACTGCAGAAGGTGACCGACGAGTACATCGCCAAGATTGACGCGCACGTCGCGCACAAGGAAAAAGAGATTATGACGGTGTAGGACCGGAGGCGGGAGCAGGCGGCGGCCTGTCATCGCGGGGCCGTGTTAGTAGGTGGCGGCGGCTCGAAGCGGATGACGATTTCGCCCGGTTTGGCGTAGCCGAGTCGTTCGCGGGCGAGGCGTTCGACGGCTTTGGGATCGTGGCGCAAGGCGTCAATGGAGGTGCGCAATTGTCTGCCGGTTACCTCCTGCGTCTGGATCAGGGAATCGAGCCGGAGAATCTCACTGCGCATGCGTTGGTTCTTCTTGATGACCGGCAGATACCAGACCGCGACCAGGAGGATGCCCGCCACGAAGAGCAGGAAAATCACCATCCGGGTCAGCGTGTCCCAAATGCCACGAGCCACTTTCATCGTGCCGAGTTAAGCACGGGTTGCGCGGCAACGGAAGCGAATAAAGCTGCCGGTCGCGCAATGAACGGAAAGGGCCGGCCGGTGTCAGACTCAAAGTGTGGGCCGTTTATTGGGTTGCCAGCTTGGGAGCCCGCCGATAATACTACTGCCGGGTGATTAAAGCACTGCTGCTTATATTTGAGCCGACGGGGACCTGGGAAGAGATTCACCGTGCCCAGCGGAGCACGCTTTTCATCCTGGCGATGTACTTGCTGCCGCTGCTGCTGCTGGTCTGCCTGTGCGAAACGTATGGGCTGGTGCAATGGGGGAAGTGGCAGGGCGAGATCAGCCGCCTGCGGAGATTTCCGGTCGGGGAAGCGGTGGTGGTGGTAACGGCTGGGTTGCTGCTGTCGGTGGGGGTGGCTTTCGCGGGCGCCAAATTGCTCAAGTCCCTGGGGGAGACGTTTCACGGGCGGCATACCTACCAGCAGGCGTTCACCGCGGTTGCCTACGGGCTGAGTCCGCTCTTCCTGTTGCGCTTGCTGGATGTGGTGCCTGGGATTTCACCGTGGGTGAGTTGGTCCATCGGGATCATCCTGTCCGCAGCAGTGCTCTATCATGGGGTGCCGCGGATGATGGAGCCCGATCCGCCTCATGCCTTCGGGCTGTTCTTGATGAGCACCATCCTGCTGGCGGTGGTGACCGGCCTGGTGCGGTTTGTGACGGCGGCTTATTTGCAGGGTAAGTTTCCCAAGCTGCAGACGATTATTTCGGACCTAGCCGCGCGACTGCCTTTTTGATGATCCAACCGGCGCGTTCAAGCGCCTGCCGGGCGGCCGTGGGGCCGGCGTGGGTGAGTTCCTGCACGATGCTCACCGCCCGGTTGCGCAGCTTTGCGTTCGTCGGGTTCAAGTCAACCATCAGGTTGCTGCGGACCTTGCCGAGGCGGACCATGGCCAGGGTGGTGAACAGGTTCAAGAGCAGCTTGGTGGCGGTGCCCGCCTTCAGGCGCGTCGAGCCGGTGAGCACTTCAGGTCCGAGGTTCGGGGCGATGACAACCGTCGGACGCAACGGTCGCGGGATGTGGAGGAAAGGGTTGAAGCAGACCAGGACGGTGGTGGCGCCGCGCCGTTTGGCCTCGCGCAGTGCGCCCCAGACAAACGGCGTCGTGCCGCTGGCCGCGATGCCGACGACGACATCCCGGCGGGCCACGCGGCGATCCCGGACAGCGCGCGTCCCGGCAGCGACGTCGTCTTCGGCGCCTTCCACGGATTGCCACAAGGCATTTTGCCCGCCGGCGATGATACCCTGGACCATCTCCGGGGGGGTGCGGAACGTCGGGGGGCATTCGCTGGCGTCGAGCACGCCGAGACGTCCGCTGGTGCCCGCGCCGACGTAAAACAACCTGCCGCCGCGGCGGAGGGCCGAAACGACGGCGCGGATGGCCTGCTCGATGCGGCGGCGCTCGGCCAGCAGGTTCTTAGGCACGGTGACGTCCTCCGACAGCATCAGCCGGATGGCATCGCCCAAGGGCAGCTTGTCCAGGTTCATCGAACGGGGATGGCGTGCTTCCGTCGGAGACGGCCTCAGCGACCGCACACCGGGAACGCCGGCATCCATGCCGGCGGGGTCGGGCTTTCGGCCATACTTGGGGAGGATTCTCGCTTCCTTAGAAACTCGCCGACGGAGATGCCGGCGCTCCCGGTGGCAGCACTCGCGCGATACGCCCGCAACTTGCTCTCTGCCCAAATATCTCTCGTCTGCTGTCTTAGGGTGGCGCATCATCGGCGCCACTATTCATCAGCCCCGTTGCTTTTCAAAGGATGAAGTGCGGGGGCTGAGTTTCCGATGCTGGACGACACCATAGCCGCGATTGCGACGCCGCTGGGCGAGGGCGGGCTGGCCGTGATCCGCATTTCCGGCCCGCAGGCGCTGGCGGTGGCGGACCGGTGCTTTGCGCCCGCCGGCGGGACATCCATGCGGCCTTCGGCGGCGGCGACGCACACAATCCACTTCGGCCACGTCGTGCGCAACGGGCAGAGCGTGGACGAGGTGCTGCTGGCGGTCATGCGCGCGCCGCGCACGTTCACGCGCGAGGACGTGGTCGAGATCACCTGCCACGGCGGGATCCTGGCGGCGAAGCTGGTGCTGGATGCAGTGCTGGCGAGCGGCGCGCGGCTGGCCGAGCCGGGCGAATTCACGCGCCGCGCCTTTCTCAACGGGCGCATTGACCTGGCGCAGGCCGAGGCGGTGGCGGATTTGATCCACTCGCGCACCGAACTGGCCTTGCGCGCCGCCAACGAACAGCTTGCCGGCAAGCTCTCGCAGCGCATCAACCAGCTGCGCGAAGGGATGGTCGAGGCGCTGGCCCACATCGAGGCGCACATTGATTTCCCCGAGGAAGACATCGCGCCCGACACGCGGGCCCAGCTCATCGCGCGGCTTGAACGCGGCGTGGCGCTTCATGGACGAGCTGCTGCGCACGGCCAACGAGGGCGCAGGTCCTCCGCCGCGGCATCCGGGCGGCGATCATTGGCCGGCCCAACGCGGGCAAGTCCAGCCTGCTCAACCAGCTCTCGGGCCACGACCGCGCCATCGTCTCGGCCATTCCCGGCACGACGCGCGACACCATCGAGGAGACCGCCAACATCCGCGGCCTGCCCGTGGTATTCATTGACACCGCCGGCCTGCGCGAGGCGCGCGACGAGATTGAGGTCGAAGGCGTGCGCCGCAGCCGGCAGACGCTTGCAGCAGGCGGAGTTGATCCTGCACGTGTTCGACGTGTCCGAGCCGCTGACGGCCGCCGACGAGGCTTATCTGGCGGAGTTCGCCGGCAAGAAACGCATCCTGGTCCGCAACAAGATGGATTTGCCGGCCCGGCTCCAATTGCCCGCCGTTGCCGACGGGCCGGTCGTCGAGGTGTGCTGCCTGACCGGGCAGGGGATCGAGACGCTGAAGGACGCCATCAAGGAGCTGGTCTGGTCGGGCGAGATCAAGGCGGAGATGCTGCAGGTGATGATCAACTCGCGCCACCAGGACGCGCTGAATCGCGCGCGCGCGGCGACGCTGCGCACGCTGGACGCCTTGCGGCGCAGCCCAGCCCCTGGAACTCGTCGCGGTGGACCTGCGCATCGCCGTCAATGCCGTCGGCGAAATCGTCGGCCAGACCACCACCGAAGACCTGCTCGACCGGATCTTCAGCCAGTTCTGCATCGGGAAATAGGGTGCGGCGTTCTCTTGCCAGCCAGCCCGGCGCGGCCTACCATGCTGGCAATGTTCGAAAACATCAAAGCCGAGCTGGCGACCGCCGCGGACAAACTGGCGCATCTGCGGAGGTTTCTTTGACGTGCCCGGGGCGCAGAACCGCCTGGGCGAGCTCAACACCCTGATGGCGGCGGAGAGCTTCTGGAACAACCGCGAGCAGGCCCAGAAGCTCATCGAGGAAGCCAACTCCCTCCGCAACAAGACCGAACCGCTGCTCAAGGCGGAGAAGCAGCTCGAGGATTTCCACGTCATGGTCGAGCTGGGCGAGGCCGAGCCGGAAGCCGCCCAGCTCAAGGTTCAGCAGGAAGCTCGAGCGGGACCTCGCCGGCTTCTTCAAGGAGCTGGATTCGCTGGAACTGAAGGTCTTCCTCAGCGGCCGCCACGACCAGAGCAACTGCATCATGAGCATCAACGCCGGGGCGGGCGGCACCGAATCGTGCGATTGGGCGAACATGCTGCTGCGGATGTATCAGCGCTGGGCCGAGACGCGCGGGTGGCAGGTGGAGGTCGAGGACGTGCTGCCGGGCGAGGCGGCGGGCATCAAGAGCGCGACGATGGTCATCAGCGGGGAAAACGCTTACGGCTACTGCAAGGCCGAGCGCGGCGTGCATCGCCTGGTGCGCATTTCGCCGTTCGACGCGAACAAGCGCCGGCACACCAGTTTCGCCAGCGTGGACGTGATTGCGGAAATTGAGGAGAACGACGAGGAAATCGTGATCCCGCCCAACGAGTTTCAGGTGGACACCTTTCGTTCCGGCGGCAAGGGCGGCCAGAACGTGAACAAGGTGGAGACGGCGGTGCGCATCACGCACCTGCCGACCGGGCTGGTGGTCGCCTCGCAAAGCCAGCGTTCCCAGCATCAGAACCGCGCCGCGGCGATGAAGCTCCTGCTCTCGCGCATCTACGCCCAGCGCGTGGACGCGCAAAAGGCCGAGATGGAGCGCTTTTACGGGGAGAAAGGCAGCATCTCCTGGGGCAACCAGATTCGCAGCTACGTCTTCCAGCCCTATCGGATGGTGAAGGACCTGCGCACGGGCGTTGAGACCAGCAACGTGCAGGCGGTCATGGACGGCGACCTGGACCCGTTCGTCAACGCCTGGCTGCGCGCCGGCTGTCCCACTTAAGCGGATGCAGGGGGTGAGGGATGAGGAGGGAGAGTGAAGTCCGAAGGCCGAAGTCCGAAGTCCGAAACCACAATTACCTGTGGCGCGGGTAGGGCGCGTAGTCCCCTGCGCGCCGGGACATCCTGACTTCTGACTCCAACATCTGTGACCATCCTCGATACTATCGTTGAAGAGAAGCGGCGCGAGGTGGCGCGGCTGCCGCAGCGCCCGGTCACGGCCGCCGACTTGAAAGCCGCGGTGGCAGCACGGGGCGGACTGCGGGACTTCGCCGGGGCCCTGCGGCAGCCGCGCGGTGGCAGGCTCGCGCTGATTGCCGAGGTCAAGAAGGCTTCACCCTCGGCCGGAGTGATCCGCCCGGACTTTGACCCCGTCAGCATTGCGCGGGAATATGAGGCCGGCGGGGCCAGTTGCCTTTCGGTGCTCACGGACGAGAAGTTCTTCCAGGGGTCGCTGGATTACCTGAAGCAGATCCGCGGAGCGGTGAAGCTGCCGTTGCTGCGCAAGGATTTCATCATTGACGAGCGGCAAATCCTGGAGGCGGTTGAGTGGGGCGCGGACGCCATTCTGCTCATCGTGGCCATCCTGAGCGAGGCGCAGTTGCAGCAGTTCCATGCGCTGGCGACGGAAGCCGGCCTGGCGGCGCTGGTCGAGGTGCATGACGAAGCCGAGCTGGACCGCGCGCTGGCCGCGGGAGCGCATTTGATCGGCGTCAACAACCGCGATCTGAAGACCTTCAAGGTGGACCTCGCCACGACCGAACGCCTCGCCGCAGCGCCTGCGCTCTTCGCCCACGCAGCACGTCCACCCTCCTGGTGGCTGAAAGCGGCATCCACACCCGCGCGGATGTCGAGCGGCTGGCGAAGTGCGGCGCCCGAGCGATACTGGTGGGCGAGTCGCTTATGAGGCACGCCGACATTAGCGCCAAAACACGCGAGCTACTCGGCGGTTGAACCGACACAGGGGCGTGTGAGCGTCTTTGCGAGAGCTGACTTCATCCCCTCTACCCATCGGTTTGGGCTCGCAAGGACGCTCGCCCTCCCGATCATGCAGATTTCACACGATCTTGTCGGCGGCTACTCAAGTGCGATGCGGGTCAGGACTGCCGCAGCCGATAGAATGCGTTGGTCGGCGAGGTGAACGTGCTGAAGGTGGAGGTCGCGTTGGTCTGGTACTGCGCACGCGGGACCGCAATCCAGGGCGGCGGATTACCGAGCAGCGTCGGGCTGGTGTCCAGCACCCATCCGCTGGCGGAAATCGGCCAGGCAACGGTTACCACCCCGTTGGTTTGGGAAACAGTCAGCACCGGCGGGGGCGCTTGCGAGAGTATGAGAACGCTATATGGCCCAAGTGTGATGCTGGCGGCAGCCGGCGTCCCGCTCGCAGTCACGCGCCCCGGCCCCACGTTGCTGTAGTCTGCGCCGTAGCGGGTCGAGTCGCTGTTGAAATAGACATACCACTGACCACCTCGGGGAAAGGTCAGCGAGTAGTTGCTCCGGGTGGTGTTGCCGAAATTGGCGACCACGACCGCGTCCTGATTGGCGGCTCCGTTCTTCCAACGCCGGTAGGCCAACAGCTTGTTTGCATTATCAACCCGATACACGCTGCATTGGTCTCCTTTCAGGCCGGGGGTGACTCCGTCCAGGTTCCGGCGAAGCCGGACCAAGTTGCGGTAGAGCTGAACGATGTTCGTGTAAGTGACCGTCCTGCTCCAATCCACGGGCAGCGTGTCACGGAACTGGCGATGCTCAAGCATCTCCTGGCCCTGGAAAAGCATCGGCACCCCGGGCGCCGTGAAGGTCAGCGCGGCGCCGAGCGTGGAAAGCTTCCTGGCGCGGTAGCTGTTGGGCGTCGTCGGGTCAATCGCCGTTGGCAGGCGGGCGCCGCCGTTGAGGTCGCCCACCACGTCGTGGGATTCCAGATAGACGACGCGCGTCAGGTCAGCGGAACCACCGAAAGTGACGTTGTTCACCAGCAGGTTGGCCACCGCGTTCAGGTCCTGGTTGGTGAGTTGTGGCGTCAGTGAGTAGGGAAAGCTCAGATCCCACGTGCTGTCAAAGCCCATGCCCGTCACATCTTCCGCAATGTTGATCTTACCGGGATAACTGCTCCGTATCATCCCCGTGATGGTTTGGATCAGAGTCGCCGCCTCGCTGACATAGCCGTAGCCGCTGGCATTCATCATCAAGCCGGGCGTGTCCCAGCGAAAGCCGTCCAGGTGGTATTCGTCGAGCCACAGCCGGAAGTTGTCCTGGATGTAATCCCGCACCGGCTGGCGGCTGTAGTTGGGCCGCGAACCATACGAGGTGCAGCAGAGGCCCGCGTCCTGGTAGAAGTAAATGCCGCCCTGGTTGCCTCCGCCAGTCCAGCCGTCAAAATTCCAGAGGTCGAGGTCGGATGGCCCATAGTGGTTGTGGACGACATCGAGCAGCACGGCCAGACCGCGAGCATGGCAGGCCTTGACGAAAGCTTTCAATCCATCCGGACCGCCGTAACCGACGTTTTCCACCGCGTATGGGTCGGCGGGATTATAGCCCCAGCTATAGTCGCCGGGAAATTCGGCGATCGGCAGCACTTCGACGGCGCTGACGCCCAGGTCTTTCAGATAGTCGAGTTTGGCGATGGCATTCGCGAAGGTGCCGGGCAAGGAGTTGCCCGTATTGGAGTCATAGAAGGTGCCGATGTGAAGCTCGTAAACGACCAGGTCCTCCAGGGCGGGCGCGGGGAAACCGTCGCCGCCCCAGTTGAACGCCGCGGGGTCATAGACGATCGAATTGCCCCCGGACGAAACGCACTTCCGGTTGCGTGGATCACGCTTCCAGAGGTTCCCGTTGAGCAGATACTTGTATTGCTGACCGGGCAGGGCCCCTGGCACGTCCGCCGACCAAACGCCATTCGTGCCCTCCTTGACCAGAGGATTGGCGGTCGTGGACCAGGTGTTGAACTCCCCTGGCACGGTGACATTGGTTGCATTCGGCGCCCAAACTCGGAAAGTGACTCCAGTTTGTCCTCCCGTGCGGTAGGGAGTCGAACCCCAGCCCGGGCGGGCGGACTGAGCACGCGCGGCCACAGTCACCAGCGCGGCCCCCACAACCGCCAGGAAGAGGATGCGCCGGTTAGGGCTGCTCGAACTGTGTATTTCGGACATTACGCGCCGCGCTCTGAACGGCTAGCTCACACCGTTCGTCGCGGCTGGGGCCAATATCCTCTTTCCCGACGCACCGTCAACCCCCCGGGGGCCGAGACCAGGCGGATTCGAGCATTGCTTTGATTCTACTGACTGGTAGAACAACACGGTGCGTATGAGCCCGTCATCCAACGCAGCGCGGCGCGGCAGGTTTGTCCTGGGCGGCCTGTTCGGCTTGCTCGGGCCGGCGCTGCTGTGGGCCGGCCTGGCGCCGGTGCCGTCCTCCTCGCAGCCGCGCGACGAGGCGCTAAGCGGCCAGGCGCTTCGCCGGCAGGTCGAGGAGGATTGGCTCAGGCAGGCGCAAAGCGATCGAGGACGGCGTGGGTGGTCCGGTGACGACAGAAACCGACGCGCGTGGCGCCTGCGACGGTATCAAGGACGGCAAATACGCGTTTCACACCGGTCAGGAACCCAATCCCTGGTGGCAGGTGGACCTGGGCAAGGTGGTCCCCCTTGGCCGCGTGGTGGTGTTCAACCGTCTCGATTACGCGCCCGGCCTGCATAATGCCGACAACCTGCGCATCCTGACCTCGGAGGACGGCAAGCAGTGGACGCTGCGGCACGAGAACAAGGGCCAGCATTTCGGCGGCATCAGCGGCGCGCCGCCGCTGGAGGTTCGGTTCAAGGAAGGCGAGGTGCGCGGACGCTTTGTGCGGCTGCAGATTCCCAGCGCCGCGCCAATCTTCTTCCATCTGGATGAGGTCGAGGTCTATGGGACCGATGCGCCCGAGCGCAATCTTGCGCTGCACCGCCCGGCGAATCAAAGCAGCCTCAGCCAATGGTCCACCGCCAAGTCGCTCAAGCCGCCGGATGCGCCGCCCGAGTTCCCAACGGCGGGATTCATAGCGCGGGGCCGCAAGCTGGCGGCGGATTTGCGCCCGGCGGCAGTGGATGGCGCGGCGTCGCTGCGGAAACTGGATGCCGCCGCCCAGCGCCTCGCAGCGCTGCCCAAGGACGCGCCGGACGATGTCCGCCGCGCCCTTTACCTGGAGGTCCGCTGGATCGTGCGCGGCCTGGTGTTCGCCAATCCGGTGCTGGACTTCGACCGCCTGCTCTTCGTCAAGCGCTTCACCCAGGAGACCTATCCCGATGTCTGCCTCAACCACATGCCGTGGGTCTCGCGCCCCGGCGGCGACCTGTGCATCCTCTCCGCCGCCAAGGGACAGAAGCTCGCCTCCGTTCTCGCCGCGCCCGGTGCGGCTCGCCCACCGCTGAACCTCCGCTCCATCCTCAACCGCGCGCTCGGCCCCGGCCACGTGCACGGCATGGACCTGTGGTGGGACGGCAGCCGCGTGGTGTTCGGCTACGCGCGCACGCCGACCGATGAGCCGCCCGAAGGCTGGCTCGACCGCGCCAAGAGCTACCATCTCCGCCGCACGGTCGAGCCCACCCACATCTTCGAGATCGGCATTGACGGCCGGCACCTGCGCCAGCTCACCTCCGGCGAATGGAGCGACCTCGACCCGACCTACGCGCCCAACGGCGACATCGTCTTCGTCTCCGAGCGCTGCGGCACCTCGCTCCAGTGCAACGAATACGACAAGGACGAAACGAGCTGCAACCTCTACGTCATGAAGCCCGACGGCACCGGCATCCGGCGCCTGAGCGTGAACAAGGACGGCGATTACCTGCCCCACACGCTCGACGACGGCACCATCGCTTACCTGCGCTGGGAATATCACGAGCGGAGCTGGGCCTTCATCCAGTCCATCTGGACCATCCGGCCCGACGGCACCGGCGCCGACGCCATCTTCAAGCAGCACTTCGTCAATCCGTGGGCGCTGGAGGACGCCCGCTCCATCCCCGGCAGCCGGAAGCTCGTCTGCGTCGCCGCCGGCCACCACACGCTGGCCGTCGGGCCGGTGGTCGTCGTGGACTCTTCCCTCGGCATCAACGAACCCAAGGGCATGGCCATCGTCACCCCCGACGTGAAACCCCCCGAAGGCGGCATGGACGGCGTGCCCGTGCCCGAAGGCGGCACGCAGGACGGCGGCGGGCTCTACTCCACGCCCTGGGCGCTCTCCGAGAAGTGCTTCCTGGCTTCCTACACCTACTCCAACAAGGAGACCGATGCCACGGGTTACGGCCTTTACCTGGTGGATGTGTTCGGCAACAAGGAACTCATCTATCGCGACCCGGCCATCTCCTGCTTCATGCCGATGCCGCTGCGGCCGCGGCCGCGGCCGCCGGTGATGCCCGACCTGGTGGACCTGGCTCAGAACCGCGCCACCTGCGTCATCAGCGACGTCAGCTTCGGCTCGGAGGAAATCGCCGAGCGCATCCGCTATGTCCGCATCGCCGAGCCGATCGGCTGGCCCTACGACAACCAGCCTCGGCGGCCAGCGCTACGGCGAGAAAGGCCCGCACCTGATCAACTGGACCCCCATCCGCATCCTGGGCGACGTGCCGGTCGAGCGCGACGGCAGCGCCCATTTCGAGGTGCCCGCCGACACCGCCGTCTATTTCCAGTTGCTGGACGAGAACCGCATGGAACTGCGCCGCATGCGGAGCTTCATCAGCTTCCAGCCCGGCGAAAAGCGCGCCTGCGCCGGCTGCCACGAAACGCGCGGTCTTACCCCGCGTGCCGGCCCCGCCGCCGCTGGCCGCCTCGCTTCCGCCCCGCGCCCTCATTCCGCCGCCTTGGGGCGATCGGCCCGTGAGCTTCCTGCGCGACATTCAGCCCATCCTCGACCGGCATTGCGTCCAGTGCCACGGCGGCCTGAAGCCGGCGGGCGGACTGGATTTCTGCGGCGGCCTGACCGACTGGTCCCGCGAAGTCGAGCAGTGGTGGGGGCTGGTGCCCGGCTACGGCTTCAACCGCGCCTTCGAGACCATCACCCAGGCCAAGCTGGTCGCCACTGCCGAACCCAACCTCCAGGATGCCAGCATCACCCCGCCTCTGGCCTACGGCGCGCACGCGAGCAAACTCTTCAAGGCGCTGGATAGCCCCGCCCAACGCCAGCGCGGCCGATTGAGTGCCGACGAGCTGCTGCGGATGACGATGTGGATGGACGCCAACGCGCCTTACCACGACCGCTTCGTCAACAAGCGCGCCAGCCAGAAAGCCTACGACATCGCCACCGACAAGGCGCTCGCTGCGCAGATCACCGCCGTGCACGCAACGCCGCTGCGCCGCCTGCCACAAACCCGCCGAAGTGACCCGCCTGGACTGGATTGACCTCCGCCAGCCCGAGCGCACGCTCTTCCTCCGCGCCCCCCTGAGCAAGTCCGCCGGCGGCACCCAGGCCTGCCCAGGCCCCGTCTATAAGGACGCCACTGACCCCGACTACCGGTCAGTTCGCGACCTCGTCGCCGCCGCCGCCCGGAAAGCCTGGGAATCCCCCCGCCGCGATCTCCAGACGCTGGTTGACGAGAGATTGGCTGCGGCTTCCCCCTCTCCCACACCCTGAGACGGACAATTCGTCTCCGGCGGCGGATGTCTGAGCCCTTTACAAGCATCTCTACCTGTCCGGTTCGGCACCTTTTGTGCTGCTTTCTTTAGCGGGCAGCCGTCGGGGCCCGCCTCGAACAAACTCCCGCTTGCCCGCGGTCGCATCCGGCCTCATGGTTACCGCGGCAAATGAGCGAGCGAGACAAATTGATGCGCGCGGCGGAACGGTTCTTGAGACTCGTGCCGGTGCAAACGCGCGAGCGCGGCCGGTCCTACCACGCCACCGGCCACGTGATCACTCTCACTTGCGTGCACCCCGATCAGACCTACACCGCCGTCGTGCGCGGCAGCGAGGATTATGCCGTCACGCTGAATTATTCGGATCGGAATTGGGCGTCGGACTGCTCCTGCCCGATGCGTTACGATTGCAAGCATACCGTCGCCGCGATGCTCGAATTGCAGACGCTGTGGGCCAAAGATTCCCCGGCCACGCCCGCCCTGGGGTCGGCCAACGCCAAATCCGCCAAGAAGAAGGCCGCGCGCCTCCCCGAGCTGATCGTGCCGCAGCCGCCGGCCTCTCCGCTTTACGAGCGGTTGGTGGAGCATCTGGGTCGCCCGCTCGACTACTCCGAAGCCGCCTTCATCCGCAAGGTGCAGACCCTCTACTCCAACGTCGCTTATCGCCAGCTTACGGAAGGCGACCTCAGGCTGTTGTTTCCCCAGCATTTCAGTTACGGCTGGACGGGCCTCGATCTGTGGCCGAAGCCCCCCAGGGACGACTACGAGTTCTGGCTCTACCTGGCCGTCGAATTACGCCGCCGGAAGATTGCCCTGCCCCACTACATGGCGGCGATCACGGAGTCGGCCACGCTGGAGGCTGCCCTCAAGAAGTGGGAGCGGGAGAAAGAAGTCGCCCACTGGCAGGATTGGTTCGAGAGCAACGAACCCAGCCTGCTTCCCGCCGCGGAAACGCTCGACCTGCGGCTGGCGTTTGCCGCCGAGGAAGCCCGTTTGCAATGGCGCACCCAGCCCGACGCGCCGTTTGCCGATCTGAAGCAGGCGCAGGCCAAGCGCTTCAGCGAAAGCGTCGAGCACGGCACGTTGAGCCTCGCGCCGGGCGCGATGCCCTTGTGGGGCGCCCTCCACAAACCCTGGGGCTACGAAAGCTGGTGGACCCTGCGCTACAGCTCGGAGGCCTCCTGCCTGCCGCTCAACCGGGTGCTCCGCCTCCCGCTGCCGCCCGAGCGCTTCGTCAACGCCAACGGGGAACCGCTCGCGCGCCCCGCCGAACCGCTTCGCCTCCAGTTGATTCCGCCGCCCAAGGGCGGCGAGGATTACGAACTCCGCCTCACCACCGCCGACGGTCAGGAGCCGCCGCCCATTCGTTTCGTCCTGAGCGGACACCCCACGCTCTACATCACCGATACGGCCATTTACGCCGGCCCGCCCAGGAACGCCCTCGAACATGACACGCGCAAAGTCATCCCCGCGCCCGCGATGGAGACCGCCGGCGGCATCCGGTTTCTTCACGCGCTGAATTTGCCGCTGCCCGAGCACCTCGCCGGGCGCACCAAAATCATCCCCGTCGCGGTCACCCTGGCCTGCGCGCTCAAGGAAACCTATCCGGGCAGCAAATCCGAATCCATTGTCCTGCGCGCCACCGCCCGGGCGGAAGGATTGGAGAAGGAAGAGTTCGGCCTGAACGGCTGGCAGACGCCCAACCAGGGCTGGGGGCCAACAAAACCTCCCAAGCCGATGAAAGGGTGCATCCCCATTCACGACCGCTCGGCGCAGGCGCACTTTCCCCGCGTGCTGGAGGCGCTCGGCGCCAAACACGCAAACTACGGCGGCGGCTGGACGCTCCGGCTCACCAGGAAGACGCCCGAGCTGTTCGTCGCCTGGCTGCAAAGCCTCCCGCCGGACATCACCGTCGAGCTCGACCGCGAACTCGCCACCCTCCGCGACGCGCCCATCAGCGGCACCGTGTCCCTCGACGTGCAGGAGGCGGGCATTGACTGGTTCGATCTCAAGGTCATCCTCAACGTGGCCGACCTCGTGCTCACGCCGGAGGAAGCCAAACTGCTCCTCAACGCCCGCGGCGGCTACGTGCGCCTGGGCAAGAAAGGCTGGCGGCGCCTGCAGTTCAACCTCACGCCCGAGGACGACGAACAGCTCGCCCGGCTCGGCCTCGCCCCGCGCGATTTCACCGCCGAACCCCAGCGCTTCCACGCCCTGCAACTCGCCGATAACGCCGCGAAGAAATTCCTCGCGCCGGAGCGCGTCGAGCAGATCCATCGCCGCGTCGGTGAATTGAAGACCCGCGTCACGCCGCCCGTGCCGGAGCCGATCCGCGCCGAGCTTCGCCCGTATCAAGTCGAGGGCTACCACTTCCTCGCCTACCTCACCACGAATCGTTTCGGCGGCGTGCTGGCCGACGACATGGGCCTGGGCAAGACCCTGCAAGCCCTGGTGTGGATCGCGTGGTTGCGCGCCGAGGCGAACGGCAAAGCCCAGCCCAGCCTCGTCGTCTGCCCCAAATCCGTCACCGACAACTGGGTCGCCGAGGCGGAACGCTTCTATCCCAGCCTGCGCGTCCGCCGCTGGACGGGTGAAGACGCCGACGCGCTGACGGCCGCGCGGGACGAAGCCGACATCATCGTCGTCAACTACGCGCAGCTCCGCTCGCTCTCGCCGGCCATCGCGCAGGTTTCCTGGCAGGCCGCGATCCTCGACGAGGCGCAATACATCAAGAACCCCGACTCGCAAACCGCCCAGGCGGCCCGCGCGTTGAAAGCCGATTACCGCCTCGCCCTGACCGGCACGCCCATCGAGAATCGTCTGCTCGATCTCTGGAGCATCTTCGGCTTTGCCATGCCCGGCGTCCTCGGCAACCGCGCCGAGTTCCTCCGCCGCTTCAACGCGCAGGACGATCCCCTCGCCCGCCGCCGGCTCGCCGCGCGCGTCCGCCCCTTCCTGTTGCGCCGCACCAAAGGCCAGGTCGCCAAAGAGCTGCCCGACCGCGTGGAGGAAGATTTGTTCTGCGACATGGAAGGCGAACAGCTCAAGCTCTACCGCGCCGAGTTGAAGCGCGCCCAGCGGCTGCTGCTCGGGGTCCAGACGCGCGAACAGCTCAACGAACAACGTTTCAACGTCCTCACCTCGCTGCTCCGCCTGCGGCAGATTTGCTGCCACCCCGCGCTCGTGAACGACCAGTTGGACGAGGTCGAAAGCGCCAAAGTCAACGCCCTGCTCGACCTGCTCGAACCGCTCATGGAGGAAGGCCACAAGGTGCTCGTCTTCTCGCAGTTCGTCACCATGCTCGACCGGTTGCGCGAAACCGTGAAGCAGCGCGAGTGGCCGCACTTCTATCTCGCCGGCAGCACCGAAAATCGCGGCGACCTCGTGAAGAGCTTTCAAGCCGCGGAGGGCGGCGCCGTGTTCCTGATTTCCCTCAAGGCCGGCGGCTTCGGCCTCAACCTCACCGCCGCGTCCTACGTGGTGCTGTTCGATCCGTGGTGGAATCCGGCGGTGGAAAGCCAGGCCATTGACCGCACGCACCGCATCGGCCAGACCCGCCACGTGATGGCCTACCGCCTGTTGATGCGCGAAAGCATCGAGCAGAAGATCCGCGCCCTCCAGAAGCAAAAGGGCGCGCTGGTGGCCGACGTGCTCGGCGAGGAGAAGTTCGCCCAAAGCCTCACCCTCGACGACCTCCGCTTCCTGTTTGCCGACTGACCCGGAGTTGCTCCCAGTCCTGGTCATCCTGGAGAATCTCCTGCCCGTGACTGCTACCGAGACCCCGATTGCGCCTTGGGCGCCGGCGCGAATACATTTCCGGACACCTGGATCTGGCGCTTCGTGCGGGACAGCGATTCGGGCACGCCCACGATGGCCTCCGTTTCGGGGCGGCCGAACCGGTTCCCGGTGACTACGGCGGTCCGCGCGTCCTGCAACCGTATCCGCCCCTGAGGATCGAGCATGTTTTGGGCGAAGATGACATCGGCACGGGTGGCATCGAGGCTCCATTGGCCAGCCATGACATGGTGGAACGTATTGCCCCGGATGGAGAGCCTGGTGTCTGGATCGGCGAGGATGACTGTCTTGCCGGTGCCCCCGCCCAGGACGGAGTCGGTAAGGTCAACGGCGCCCTTCTCGACGTGCAACATGGCATTGGTCTTGCCGGTGTTGGTGAAACGGCTCGCGGAGATGACGATGCCACGGTCGGGATCTGCCGCATGCACGAGGAAGAGATCGTAGGGCGCGGTGCGCTCAAAGGGGAGCCAGCCATGGAAGAATGATTGCGTGAAGAAGATCAGCCGCGGCGGGGAGGTCTTGTCCGTCCCGATCTGGACGCCGATATAGTTCGGCAGCAGCACGTGCACACGGGTGAACTGCAGGTTGTTGTTGCCGTCGCCGCCGTCCTGGGAGGCAACGACGATGGTGGCCTCGCGATTCCTGATGCTGCCGTTCACATAGCAGACGATGCTGCGGAACTCCGTCTCCATGACGGTCTGGTCGGCATAGATGGCGGCGCCGTCGTAAGTCGAGTGAATGGCCAGATCGTCGCAGATGCATTCGGTGACCCCGGACAAATAGATGCCCTTGCCCCGGCCATTGCCGACAATCGCCAGCGAACGCACATAAACCCCGTAGAGCCTTTCGCCGCACAGCTTGATCAACCCCTGGGGGATCGTTGCGCGTTCAGGTCCCCAGACCCAATCGTTGATGGTTGGGCTGCGATCGGTCTTCATGATGCGGATGGCGTAGTCGTTGGTGGGCGGGACGAGGATGGTGGTGCGGCCTTCGCCCGACACCGTGCAGGGGAAATCCAGCACGATGGATTCCTTCAGATCGTATTGGCCGGCCATGATGCGCAGTTCGCCGCCCTGGCGGCACAGCTCGGCGGCCTGCTGGATGAGGCGTGCGTCCTCCTCGCCGGCCTTCTTTTCAGTCACGATGCGGCCCTCGGCGTCGCTCAGAACCACTGTGTCGCCGCGACGGCGCCACGACCGCCGTAAAGCCGCGCGTCAGATTAGTCGTCGTGGCTTTCGCCTCGGACACGCCACCCCACCAACCACAGCTCGAAACCACGAAACACAGAACCGCAAGCCTGCCTGTTTTCATCTTCATCCACCTTTCTCAGGACGTTTACCGATATTCGATCACCGGATTCCACTCAATGGCCACCGACTTGTATTGGGCATTGTGCTCCAGGAGATGCACGATTCGGTCGCCCTTGTGCACGGTGGCCACGACATTGGTATTCGACGGGTGCGCCATCGGCGGGAATTTGGGCCAGGCCTTCGGTGGGCCACAACTGTTCGTTATTCAGGCAGAGGCGCACGTGACAATCCGTTGCCGGCGTCAGGCCGGGAGGCAGGTCCCGCCGGATGGCGCCTTTCAGGGTGCATGTCCCATCACGTGGCGCAACAAAAGTCCGGGCAATGTCCGCGTTGGCCTCGGGACTCATGATCGTCCTCCCGATGAAGCCCGCTCCGGGGGCGTTCAGCGAGCCGGTGGTGGTCCAGCGCCCTTCGTACCCTTCAGCGGGCGACCACGTCAGGCGCTTGAACTGCCGGTTGTCCAGGGTCCACTCGTAAATCCAGCCGCGATAACCCTGGGTCCGACCAAAACCGCTGAATCCGTAGTGGCGCTCCGGTTCGCCGGGCTCGACCGCTGCGCGGGTCCGTTTGGAGGTGTTGCCATCGCCGTCAATGGATTCAACTTCGTAGTGGCACCGAGCGAGTTCGGTGGCGGGCGCCGACCGGTCGAAGTAGAACGTGCCGCGGGAGACCCTCCCCAGACTTGTTTCACCGCCCTCGGGACCGATCCGGTAAAGCCGGTATCCCGATAGCCAGTTGTCGTCGGCCGCCGGCTCCCAGGAGACTTCGACGCCCTGGGTGAAGACATAGTCCGCCACACGCTGGCGCGCCTTGCGGGGTGCGTCTGGAGGTTTCCTGTCCGTGCCGGAGCCGGGATGGTGGGGCAGATTCAGAAAGATGATTTCGCCCGGTTGTGGGGTCCCCAGCAGGATCCCAGCGGACATGAGATCGGCGCCGCTGGCCTTATAGACCGTCTTGTCGAGGTCGAAGCGCACATCGTAATCGGCTTTGGGATCAAGGCCTTTGGGGAAGACGCGAACCGTGCCCGGAGGCCCTTCTTCAGGATGCTCCCAGGAACGCGTCGTCAGGATGACGCCTTTGGTGCCATCGCGGTTCATGCGCTGGAAGTAGAGAACGGGCGTCATCCCCCTCGACCTTTGGCCGGAACACATGGCCCCACCGTCCGGCCACGCCTTCCTGGCGCAGGTAGGCATACAGGTCCCAATCTTTGCGAATCTTTTCCAGGTCGCCCAGGCTCCGGGCGCGCAGTCCAGTGATCGCCTCGGCGGGATAGTCCTGGCTCGTATTGTGTTTGCAGTAGGGGATGCTCGTTCCCGGATCAGCGAACCAGACCGGGTTCATGCGCAGATGCATGCGGTCGAGGCGGATGTCGTAATTCTTCCGCGATTCTTTGCCGCGGGCGGCCAGAATGATCCAATGCCACATGTCCGGCGGCAGCATCAGCGACCCGTAATACCCGCTGTGGTCACGCACGCCGTCCCCGTCGGTGACCTGTATGGAACAAGCATAACGGCCGAGATCAACCCCCATGAGACTGGCGCCGCCCAGGCTGCTGGCGTCCATGGCGCAGCCCGGGTGATCGGCCAGGAAATCGCGCAGCAGCAGCCGGAATTGTTGATCGGCCGCCAGCGGGTCAAGCCCCCACCCCGGGGCGCCATCCAGCCGCCATTGGAAATCGCCCCACTGGCGCACCTTTTGATCGAGCAGCTTGCGTTGCCAGGCGGTCGCCTCGGGCCGCGACTGGTCCACGCCGGTCGCGTATCCCCAGGCGCCTTTGGGCAGGGCAACGGCGGCGCCCAGATCTCGCGCCACCTGGGAGCCGGGCCGGCTCATAAACGTCGGCAGCCAGACCATCAGCGTCATGGCGTGCTGGCGGAGGTAGTGCGTGACCTGGCCGTAGGCGGGGCCATTCCAACTGCCCCATTCGTCATACCAGCCGGCGTCGTCCCACAGAACTCCCGCGCCCAGATACCGCGCCAGGTCGGTGAAATACAGATCGAGCGCCAGCCGGCAGCTCCAATTCTCCGCCGTTCCTCCTTCCGCCACCCAGGGCGTGGGGAAATCCACCGCAATCCGGGGCTGGGCGAAATAGGCAGGATTCTTGTGGTCCCAGGCAAAGGCATATTGCCAATCCAGCATCTCATTGCCCAGGTCGTCCAGATCGCCCATGAACACGCCCGTGAAGGCCTGCGGCAGTTCGACCGACTCTCCCGGGGCCAGGTCGCGGTGATAGCGATCGAGGCGCAAGCCGCAGTGGAAATCGCTTCCCTCAAATGCGCCCATCGGCGCCGACCACGGTCCCAGGTAATCCCAGCCGAAGAACAGGCCATGCCCGGCCCCGGCCGGCGACAGGATCATGAGCGGCATGTGGTTCATGGCGGCATAGGGTGACGAATACTCATGCGCATAATCGGCGCCCACCTTCTGAGTCAGCAGCCGTTGGCTGTCCGGCTTATGGTAAGCGCCGCTGAAATGCGACAGCTCAAGCCCGGCTCGGGCCGAATTGCTCAGCACCGTGGTGGTGAAGAAGAAAGGGGCAGTCAAGCGCGACGGGTTTGGGGCTGCGGTTTTCAACGCCCGTCCACTCGCGGATTATCCCCGTGCCCGGGTAGGCGATATAATGGCGTGCCACGCGGATGCCGGCGTGCTCCAGCGTCAGGGTGAGTTCCAGTTCGCCTTGCTTCCCCTTCCGGATATCCTGCGCCACGAAGGCCCAGTCTCCCTCGAGTCCCGTCAGCACTGCCGAACCGCAGGGCAGGCGAAACTCCGGGCTGCTGCCATTCTGCACATACTCGCTGGCCGCGCGCTTGTTCAGGAACGACACCAGCGCAAACCGACCCCGATCCAGGCTCAGGCGCTTCTCGACCCGAGCGGTGCCGAGCACCCAGCTCCTCTGGTCGCCCGGACCTTGTTCTATCCGCACGTAAGCGTCCCCGCTGGATAGCGACGGAGGGGAGTCTGAAGCAGCCCCCCGCACCACCGCATCGCCAGCGAGAATGATCACCATTGCCAACCGCGGAACTCGCATGAATGATTTCATCATAAACCGGGTTAGCCGGGTTCAAAGTGCCTTTTCACCTCGCCACCCGCACCGTCACCGGCCCCAACAGGCCGGAGGGCAACAGCGGCGTATCGGGCAGGAAACCGGTCACATTCGTCACCGTTCGCCGTTTTTCCTGGGGCTGCCCAGCGTCGCCGATCAGGCGATTGGGCCACAGATTGACCACGTCAATCTCCAGCGCGTTGCCCGTCGGCTTGACCGCCTTGGTGATCTCGACGTGCCACGGCGCCGTCCAGACGATCCCCAGATTCTTCCCATTGAGCCGCACCGCCGCGATGTTCCTGACCGTTCCAAGATCCAGGAAGATTGCCGATTGGGGATTGGGGATTGGGGATTGGGGCAGATCGAACGTTTTGCGGTAAGTCGCCTTGCCGGAGTAATACTTGATCCCTGTTTCCGGCCGCTTCGTCCAGTCCACCAGCGTTTCAAAGGTCACCCGCTCCGGCCCGTCCCACTTGGGATCGAAAGAAACCTCCCACGGCCCGCCGATTTCCGCCAGCGGCTTGAGGTCCTGGAAATTCCTTCCACCGCGGCGCGCCGCGTTGGCGGCCGGCGACCGGAAGACCACGAAGAAACTCTGGCGCGGCTCGAAGCGCAGACCCACGCGCGTGCGGCCATCCTCAGTCGCGGCAGACTCCGGCAGGTCGCGCGTCTCCCCGGTGACGGCGTCCCACAACTCCGGCTGGCGCCCGCCGATGCGGAACGTAAACTCCCCGCCGGCGCGGGCGTTGCGCAGGTTGGCAATGAAATAAGCGTCAGCCTCCCCGAGGCGGCGGTGAATCCAGTCAAAGCTGCCGCCGGGATTGGGGATGCCGCTCAGGGTGGATGCGGGCAACCCGGCGGTTGCTTCGTCTTCCTTGATCTCCAAGTCCGGGGTCAGGCCATCGGCCTGAAAGACCTCCGCCAGCGGTTTGCCCCAGATCACCCGCCCCTGGCCGACCTTGCGCACCCCCGCGGCCGACGGCTGGGCGCCCCAGATCGCCTTCGTCAGCCGGGCCACTCCCTGGTCGCTCGCGGGATAATCCGTCAGGCCAATGGCCCGCGCCGGCGGTGGGCCAATGAGTGTCATGCCGGCTTCAACCAGTTCCTTGATCTTCGCCAGCGTCGCCGGCGAGACGGCCAGCGGCCTGGGCGCCGTCTCAGCCGCGGCATCACGCCCCCGCGCCCCCTGCGGCGGCCTGATCCCCAGGAGCTTTACAAAGAACGGGTCGTATTGCCACCGCCCCCCCTGATTCAGCGCCAGGTAGCGGTAAGTCATGCCGCTGGGCAGGGCCAGTCGGTTCCGATTCTCCACCCGCGCGCTCCCTTTCAGGATCTCCGCGTTGACCATGTCACAATCAAATCCCCGCGGCAGTTCCGGGTCCATCCCCCAGCGCGCCGGGACGTAATTGGGGACATACTCGCCGGGGAAATAACAGGCATCGGCCACGAACGTCCCCGCCTGCAAGAGAGACTGGCAGCGCGCGAGGTAAGTCAGCCAGGCCCCGCCCAGCGGCCACCAGGTCACGTGACGGTCGAACTCGTTCCCCACGCGCGGCCACTCGTAACCCGGCTTGGCGTGTTCATCAGGCTGCGAGACCCAGAAGCAGAGCATGTTGCGGTTGAGCCCGGCGCAGAAGGCGCGGTCGCCGATGTCCTTGAGCGCGAAGGGATCCTTGTCCCAATTGGGGCAGTTCGTCTTCCCGCGCATCACCGTGAAGGCTTCGGCCTGGACGATGCGGCGCCCGGACGTGTGCGCCGCGGCGGCGGCCGTCTTTATCCCGTCGTGGGTGCGTAACATCGCCTCGGTGAGCTGGTGAATATAGTTGTCGCCCGTCTCCGAGCGGCGCGCCCAGAACTCCGACATGCAGATATCGTTAACCCCCAGCGAGGCCAGCGCGTCAACGCAAGGCTTCTGGAACCCCGCCGCCTCGGAGTGCGTCCCCAGGCCCTGGCGCCGCGCCAGCTCGTTCAGCCGCCCGTAATAGCAGTCCACCATCAGATCGCCCAGGGTCCGTTCGTAGTCCTCGTTGAAGCGCTCCGTGATTTCCGCGCTGTCCACGACCAGGCCCGCCCGGGCGGCCAGGTAAGGCAGCGGATCGTATCCGCGCCGCTTGCGGAACTCCTCGCGGAACGCCGGCGTCCAGTCCGGCTGGCCGATCTCGCCGCTGTCAATATGCACATACTGAAACGTCTTGCCGACGTGTTCCTTGACGTCTTCGATAAGGACCCCCGCGGTAGCCGCGAAGTGACGGTCCATCACATCGGCGCGCAGCGGATCGATTTCCAGGTAAACGCCGCCCCCCGTGCACTTGGTGTGTGCCCGCCGGCCCACGTAATGGCCGAAGCGCACGACGACCCAGTCGCCCGCAGGGGCGTCCCAGGTAACTTGGTCCCCCTGCAGCCGATCCGTCAGGTCCACCAACGTGTCCTGCCGGCAAACGGTCGTCTTGGCCTTTTCATCTCTCGTCATCTGCCAGGCCAGCACGGCGATGTCGCGATAGTATCCGCCATTCTCCGGGGCAGGCACGCGGGTCGTCACGCCGGCGTCACGCCGGAGCTGGCTGGCGACATCCGCACTTGCCTTCGGCTTGGGCGCGGGGATGGTCAGGATCAGGGTCTTCCCGCCGCGCGCCTCCGCCAACTTGAAGCCCAGCGTCTGGACCGCTTCCTCGGGCTTGACCCACGGCCCGCCCGCGTTCCACCCGGCGCACAGGTTCAGCCCGATGACGATCCCGCGCCGGGCTGCCTCCCTGACCGCGAACTTGAACAGCTCGCGCCACGCCTCGCTCATGAACTCTGTCCGCCACGGGGTCTCACCCTCGCCGGCGTGGAAAACCAGCGCGCCGCTGATCCCCTGGCTTTTCATCTGGTCCAGGTCCCGGGCGATCCCGTCTTTGGTCACGCAGCCGTTGAGCCACCACCAGTAAACCCACGGCCTGGCCGTGTCTGGCGGCTGCGCAAAGTCCCGCGCGAGTTGGTCGAACCGTTCCTCCGCCCTCACGCCGCCAACCAACAAAGCTGCGGCGACCGAACAACCCATCCACATCCCGACTTTTCTCATAGCTCAATCTCCCGTCAAACGCTGCCACCAATTGTTCATAAGGGATTGTGGGCCGATGGGAAAGTGATAACGGCTGTTGTTCTTGTCAGTCCTGGAATATGACAACCCCGCTGCTTCATAGCTCTCCTCCGGTTGGCAGCCGCTCGAGCTTGCGCTGGAGCGCTTGCGGTCTTCACTCCCTCACTCCAATAGCTTACTCCAATCCTCCATCACCTCGTCTCACTCATCTTCCACAGCGCCAGGGGGCCCGAGGCTACGACTTCCACCACCCGGGAACCATTCCCTCGTTAGTCGGATTCTGCCGCGGATTCTGAATTGCCCCTAAGGCAGGTAGCCAGCCCGATAGGACCGACGCCGTGACGCCGTCGGCGGATTATCGGTAAAGGTCTCCACGCTTGCGGCAGCAGTGTTGGTCACCAAGTTCACCCAATCAACAAGGTTCGTCGAAACCTGCATGACATAATTTGTGCCTGCCACCAGGTTGCTGACCACGCATTGGAATTGCCCCGTCACAAGCCATTGCGGCGCCAGCAGTGTCACCGGTTCAACGGTGGGAGGCTGAGCACTCTTGACCACCAGCGTGCCCGTCATCCCGTAGGCGCCGTAATAGCTGTCTTCGTAATTGTAAGTATCGACGTAGGGAAACGTAATTGAGGAACTCTCGCCCGGGTAAACCAGGCCCGTGCTCCAGAGGATTTGCGACCCCCAATAGTAGGTTGCGTCATAACCGTCGTAACCCCACTGCGTGTAATCGTCGTTCCGCCAGGTGACCGTGTCACCCACCTGGATTTCCAGATAGCTCGGCCTGAATCGGAAATTGATGAAACCATACGACTCCATGTAGACCGTGTAAGTCGCGGCCGAGCTCCCCGTCACGAGGCTCAACGCCGAAATTAGAATCAACCACCCTTCCACCCGCATCAACTGATTTGCGTTCTTCACAACTGGGCCTTTCTTTTTGATCCTGGCGTGCGTTGGCGCCCACCTCAGCACTTTGGTCCTCAAAACCACAAGACGGATACCCGGCATGCGTGCTGGCGGACGCGCAATAAAGCTGCCAGTCCATCAGCACTATGCATCATCGCAAGAGCAGGTCAAGCGCTCAAACCTGCGTCAAACCTGCGGAGCGCAAGTCGCAAGCAAAGCCTCCTCCCTGCCCCAATACCAGCAGATCAAGCCGGCGCTGGACGACCGCGCCGCCAGGCTCGTGGTGGTCCGGAGGGTGGCTGGGCCCAAGCCGCAGCCGCCGCAAACCTTCAAGCCCGCTGCCTTCCTGGAGTGGGCCAGGAAGCACCAGGGTGTGCAGACGAACAGAAAGCCCCGGCGCGCCAGCAGGTTGGGAACCGCGCGCGGATCCCCTTGCCAGCCAGTGGCCGACACCACCACCAAGGAATCCAGGACAGCAATGCTCTTCACTTGCGGCGGCGTTCCCTTTTCACCTTCCTGACAACGGCCATGATTTCCTCCACCGACTCAGGTCCGGGCGCGCGATCTTTGCTCATTCGCTCGAAGGCGGACTGGAGACGTGACGGAGAGAACAGCGCGGGCTCCCGCCTGAAAGACCCGGATAATCCAGCCCAGGGCGTCACCCTGGGAATGGCCCCGTTAACGTCATTCCGAGCCTTGCAAGGCCGGTATAGGCCACACCCGACCCCATGGGAAACCCTACGCGAGATGTTGTGGCGGATGGGTGCGTGCGGTCTACCTCCTGTGACGCCCTTTCAGGGCTCGGGATCACATGGCGACTCTATTACCAGGGCGTTGCCCGGGCTTGAGTATTCTCGCCTTTCAGGCGGCGGCTCTGACCCGCCAAGTCGCGTCCTCGCCTCACGGCGAGCAGATGAGGTACAGAGGAGAGGCATGATTCCTTCCGCCGGGACTGCTAAAATAGGATGAGCCGCCGGCTGGCTTGTTTATCCCAGCCGGAGAGGAGGTGAGATTGGCCAAATCCTTGCGCGCTTCCACCAAGACGGAAACCTAGGTCCGCGGTCAAGGCATCGCCAGCCGATAGAACCGGCAGGTGTCGCCCGGCACGCAAGTGTCATAGAATAGCACCGTTCCATTGGTGCCGATTTGGTTGGTGGCAATCGGAACCCAGCTCGACCAATTCGTGCTCGACAGCAACCGGCACGGTTGGCCGGTGTTGCCGCTGGCCAGGAGGTTCAGGCCGGTGGCGCCAGTACGGCTGACGGTTAGAGTTGGCATCACCGAGCCGTATTCGAAGGCGCCGATATCGGCGGCCGCACCGGCCGGCCGAGGAAAGCCGCGTTGATCGGTCGCGGGCGCCAGCAACGTATCCCCGGCATCAATCGCCGGGCTGCCGGCCAGCAGCGCCATCGTCAGCGTGAGTCCGCCGTTGTTCGCCAGGGGCGCGACTTTGGGGTCGAGCGGCGATGCCTTGGAGCCGGTCAGGTCGCCCGGCGCGGTAAATCCACCGCTGTTGTTCGTGACGCCGATCAGGTTGTGTCCGAGTGAATTGAAGGTGCCCCAGACATCTGGCCCTTGCCCATTGGTGAGCACGGTATTGCGGGCCACAATACTACTCAGGAAGAATCCCCATCCATGAGCTCCGCCGCCGGATCCACTGTTGGTAGGCGACGTCCAAGGCCCCGAGCCGGCCACGTTAGACACGATCGTGCATGATACCACCGTGCCCCCGTCGCAGTAGAAGCCACCACCCTTTCCTCCATAGCCACCACCATAGGACAACGGCGGGGAGGAGATGCTTCCGGAGCCAGCGGAGTTACCTGCGACTGTGCAGTTCGTCAGCGCCGCACGACCCCAAATGCCCCCTCCGATGCCGCCCCAGCCGCCGCCCCCCCCATCGTACCCGCCGGGCCCGCCGTCGCCGCTTCGGTTCCCTGCAATTGTACAACCGACTAGGGAACTGCCCCCATAGATGCCGCCTCCGATGCCCCCCCAACCTCCAGAGCCACCTGCAAACGGGAAGTAACCGCCCTGGCCACCACTACCTGCGAAATTATTGGTAATTGTGCAATCGCTGAGATCACTGAGAGCCATCCAGCCGCTGAAAATGCCGCCTCCGTTGCCGCCCTGTCCCCCTGGGCGACCGTAGCCACTCCCAGGAGACCCCCCCTGGCCTCCCGAACCAGCAATGTTACTGCTGAAGATGCATCGTCTTGCGGAGTAAGTGCCTCCGTTCCAAATGCCACCCCCGTCCCCTCCCTTTCCTCCCACCTCGCCTCCTCCCGTTCCACCTGACCCCGTTTGATTGCCGCTTACGATTGAGGCCTCCAGGCAGAGCGTGCCGACGTTATAAATGCCGCCTCCGTTTCCCCCGTCTCCGCCATAACCATAACCTTCTATTCCACCGCTTCCCCAACCGCCTCCTCCAGTGGAGTTACCACTGAAACCGCAGCGGTTCGCAAAACAAGTCCCGCCATTCCAAATGCCGCCCCCGTTTCCCCCCGGCCCCCCTGACTCACCATGTTGGCCTGGCGGGGGATACCCGCCGTTGGTCCCATTGGCCGTCTTATTGCCACTGAGGATCAAGTTGTCCAAGGTGAGTGTGCCGACGTTGTAAATGCCCCCGCCGTTATTACCCAGCCCGTTCGTGATCGTCAGGCCCGCGAGCAAGGCCGTGACGTTCGAGCGGATGTTGAAGACTCGGCTCGCCCCTGCGCCGCTGATCCTTAGCGCGGCGGGGCCCGGCCCAACGATGTTGAGGTCCCTGTCCACGACCAATTCGCTGCCGGCAAGCGTGATTGTCCCGGTAACCCCAAAGACAATCGTGTCGCCTGCTGCAGAGATTGCCATCACTTGCCGCAGCGAGCCGGCACCGCTGTCGGTCAGCGAGGTCACTGTGTTCGTGGCTGGATGGGCCGCGCTGCCAAAAGCCAGCACACACATTAAGGTCAACGTTCGAATCGAACCGAAGGGCCGACGAACTCCCAGAATCCTCAGAGTGAGTCTTCTATTCATAACAGGTTCCTTTCTCTTCCTTGAATTATGTCATGGTTGGATGAGCTGATAGTCTTGTATTATGCCTGGCACATGTCGTTCAGGTTGCCGCTCACGGCATCACCAGCCGATAAAACCGGCAGGCGCCGCCAGGAGCGCAGGTGTCGTAGAAAAGCACCGTTCCGTTTGTGCCGATTTGGTTGGTGGCCATCGGAACCCAGCCTGACCCATTCGTGCTCGACAACAGTCGGCAGGTTTGGCCGGCGTTGCCAATGGCCAGGAGGTTCAGGTTGATGGGGCTGGAACGGCTGACAGTCAAGGCCGGCATCACTGAGCCGTATTCGAAAGCCCCGATGTCGGCGGCGAGGCCGGCGGGCCGAGGAAAGCCACGTTGATCGGTCGTGGGGGCAAGCGAGGTGTTTCCGGCATCGATCGCCGGGCTGCCGGGCAGCAGCGCCATGGTCAGCGTGGGACCGCCGTTGTCTGCCAACGGACCCAGCTTGGGGTCCGGGAAGGTGTCATTACCCGCCGGGGTGTTCGAAGCGATCAACGTGTTGGCCATGGGCGGACAGGCGGTGGCACCGCAAGCGCTTCCGCTCGCCCCAGAGGCACCCGGAGCGCCCGGGCCGTTAACTCCCGTACCCCCAGCCCCACCCGCCCCCCCCGAACCGGCAACCCCGACGTTCCACGCCATGGTGCAGTTGGTCAGGTTGCACGTGCCGTCAACACCGCCAAAACCGTTGCCGCCATTGCCACCGTTGCCACCGTTGCCGCCCCAGTGCACGGCCCCACCGCCACCCTGACCGCCTGAACCGCCCGAGCCTCCGAGCCCCGTGTTCCCCGCGATCGTACAATTCACCAGGCTGGCCGTTCCACCGTTAAAGAGCGCTCCGGCGTCCCCTGCCCCTCCAGCTCCGCCGTTTCCTCCCGGCAAGCCCTGTTCCATGACCACGCCACCGTTATAACCCTGGCCCCCGCTGCCACCGGTGACACTGTTGCTGACAAACGCGCTGCGGCTGATGGCCAAAGCGCCTGCATTGCACACAGCTCCACCGAAGGCTGCAGCCCCGGCTGTGCCGTAAACGCTATAACCAGCCCCGCCGCTGGCCGAGTTGCGGGCGAAAGTGCAAAGGTCTGCCACCAGCGCGTCGCCGTTATGAATTGCACCCCCAGCAGCGCCGACTCCCTGAGACTGCGGATTCGAGGCGGAACTTCCCAAGGCTTGGTTGCCCGTGAAATTGCAGCGTTCCAGGTTCACCTGGCCACTTTCGTTGCGAATCGCGCCGCCCCGAGCCTGCCCGGATAGCCCCGAACTCAGTGCCGCGTTGCCGTTGAAGGAGCAGTTGATGGCCGCGACCACTCCGCCCAGGTTGCAGATTGCCCCACCCGCGCCGTGGGAGGTCCACCCGTCGTAAGGGGCGGCGTCGTTAGCGACGTTCGCCCGCAACGTCACCCCGCTCAGGTTGGCCCGCCCTCCGCAGTTCAGGATCGCGGCGCCGGCCGTGCCAAAGCCATTGGCAAGGGTGAGGTTGGCCGCGGTGAACTGGACATTCGTCGCGACATAGAAAATGCGCACGGCGTTACCCCCACTGATCGTGACCTGGTGGCCGCTGCCGTCGAGCACCGTATCCAACGTGTTGCTGATGGTGCCCGCTAGATCGATAGTCCCGTCGCAGGCGAAGGTGACTACGCCGCCTCCCGCCATGGCTGCGCGCAGGGCCGCCTCCGTGCAATTCGTCACCACGCCGCCGGCCTAAGCGGCCAAAGGCAAAAGCAGCAGCAGGCAAGCGGCTCCTGCCGTCACGGCTGTTAAGCTTCGTCTGCGATCGGTTCTTGTATTCACGTTTTGTGTTCATAGAGAACTCCTTTTCTCATTGTGTGCTGTGATGGGTAAGGTGAGCCCGTACCGGCGCTCCTCCGGGATTGTGGAAAGCCCCTTATGGTAACGGAACAAGCCGGTAGAGCCGCTGCGGTTGCCCGGGCGCCGAGGTGTCGAAGTAAAGCTGCGACGTGTTGGTCAACGTCACCGTGTCCAGCGTGACCCAGGCGTCGATCGGGCCAAACTGGTTGATGGAATCCACCCGCACAGAGCCGCCAATGCTGCCCGTCAGCGTGATCGCCGGAACCAGGTGCAGGTCCAGAGACGGAATCACGCCTGGCGTTCCCGTCTGCCACGCCCGGTAGAACCGCTGCGGCGGGAGCGGCAGGGTAAGATCGAAGTAATATTGCGACGTGCTGGTCAGGCTGACGGAACCGAGCGGGAGTCCAATTCGGCGTGGCGCTGAGGGAGTCGGCGTAATCCACGTTCAACAAACTTCCGGCTTCGCCCGTCACCTTGACGCCCGGAACCGGCCTGCGCTCGACTGGCCGCAATCACATTGAGCATGGCCGGCGCACTGGTGACGGCGCCGAGCACATTGCTGATCACCACGGTGTAGGCGCCCGATTGAGAGAATTGCACGTTGGTCAGTTCCAACAGCCAGTTGGTGCCGGAACTGAGGAGATTGGTGGCGTTGAGATACCACAAGTAGAACAGCGGCAATGGGCTGCTCGCGCTGCACCCACAAGCCAACTGCCGACCCCGCCTCAGCCGTCTGGCTTTTCGGTGGAACGAGAATGGCGGGTGGCTGGAAGTTCCCGCCAGCCGAGCCACATAGCTGCGCGGGGTTTGGTTGACGGTCGTAAAGAATCCCCCAATGACAATCTTGCCGTCTGGTTGCGGGCTCACGCAACTGACGCCGCGATTCGGTCCAGGCTGCTGCCGAAGAACGAGTTGTCCAAAGAACCATCGGCAAGGAGACAAACCAGTTTCGAAGAGTCCGACTCCACGGGTCGCTTCTCGCCACCAGGATTTGGCCGCCAAAAAAAAAAAAAAAAAAAAAAAAAAAAAAAAAAAAAAAAAAAAAAAAAAAAAAAAAAAAAAAAAAAAAAAAAAAAAAAAAAAAAAAAAAAAAAAAAAAAAAAAAAAAAAAAAAAAAAAAAAAAAAAAAAAAAAAAAAAAAAAAAAAAAAAAAAAAAAAAAAAAAAAAAAAAAAAAAAAAAAAAAAAAAAAAAAAAAAAAAAAAAAAAAAAAAAAAAACCGCAGCCGGTTGCTAAACGATAGTCTCGCATGCATAGAACAGAAAAAAAAAAAAAAAAAAAAAAAAAAAAAAAAAAAAAAAAAAAAAAAAAAAAAAAAAAAAAAAAAAAAAAAAAAAAAAAAAAAAAAAAAAAAAAAAAAAAAAAAAAAAAAAAAAAAAAAAAAAAAAAAAAAAAAAAAAAAAAAAAAAAAAAAAAAAAAAAAAAAAAAAAAATTTTTTTTTTTTTTTTTTTTTTTTTTTTTTTTTTTTTTTTTTTTTTTTTTTTTTTTTTTTTTTTTTTTTTTTTTTTTTTTTTTTTTTTTTTTTTTTTTTTTTTTTTTTTTTTTTTTTTTTTTTTTTTTTTTTTTTTTTTTTTTTTTTTTTTTTTTTTTTTTTTTTTTTTTTTTTTTTTTTTTTTTTTTTTTTTTTTTTTTTTTTTTTTTTTTTTTTTTTTTTTTTTTTTTTTTTTTTTTTTTTTTTTTTTTTTTTTTTTTTTTTTTTTTTTTTTTTTTTTTTTTTTTTTTTTTTTTTTTTTTTTTTTTTTTTTTTTTTTTTTTTTTTTTTTTTTTTTTTTTTTTTTTTTTTTTTTTTTTTTTTTTTTTTTTTTTTTTTTTTTTTTTTTTTTTTTTTTTTTTTTTTTTTTTTTTTTTTTTTTTTTTTTTTTTTTTTTTTTTTTTTTTTTTTTTTTTTTTTTTTTTTTTTTTTTTTTTTTTTTTTTTTTTTTTTTTTTTTTTTTTTTTTTTTTTTTTTTTTTTTTTTAAAAAAAAAAAAAAAAAAAAAAAAAAAAAAAAAAAAAAAAAAAGGGGGGGCTTGTTTTCCATTCAGGGCATCACCAGGCGATAGAACCGGCAGGCACTGCCAGGCGCGCAAGTGTCGTAGAATAGAACCGTCCCGTCGCCCCCGATTTGGTTGGTGGCAATCGGAACCCAGCTCGACAAATCCGTGCTCGACAGCAACCGGCAGGGTTGGCCGGCGTTGCCGCTGCCCAGGATGTTCAGGCCGTTGGCGCCGGAGCGGCTGATGGCGAGAGTCGGCATCACGGAGCCGTATTCGAACGCGCCGATATCGGCTGCCAGCGCCGGCCGGGCGCGGGAAGCCGCGTTGATCGGTCGCCGGGGCAAGCGAGGTCTTCCCGGCATCAATCGCCGGGCTGCCGGGCAGCAACGCCATGGTGAGCGTGGGACCGCCGTTGTCCGCCAGCGGGCCGAGTTTCGGGTCCGTGAAGGAGTCATTGCCCGCGGGGGTGTTCGAAGCGATCAGGGTGTTCACCAGCGGTGCTGCAAACCGTGCCGCCCCAGGCGGCCCCATTCATTCCATTCGTGCCGGGAGCACCGGGACGTTGCCGATGCCGCCGCACCGCCCGAGCCGCCCGAACCGGCGTTGCCCAGGTTCCAGGCGACGGTGCAGTTGGTGAGGTTGCACGTCCCGTCAACACCACCAAAACCCGAACCGCCGTTGCCGCCCGTTCCACCTGAGCCGCCATAGTGCGAGGCCATAGGCGCCCGCCCCGCCGCCCCCGCCGGCCCCGCCACTGCCAGTGTTAAACGCGATGGTGCAATTGACCAGGCTCGCCGCCCCGCTATTGAACACCCCCCCGCCAAGGCCGGAGCCTCCGTTCCCGCCGCCGCCCCCGTTCCCGCCGATCCTCCCATAGACCCTGCCGTCCCGCCGTCCCCCACCGGCTCCGCCAGTAACGACATTACTGGCAAATGTGCTCCGGGTGACCCACAACGCCCGAGTTGCAGATCCCCCACCGTTGCCGCCCCGCCCGCACCTCCAGGATAGCCATTTAAGTCGTTGAGGGTCGTTGCCGGCCCGCCGAACCGGCTCCTCCTGTTCCAGTGTTGGCGCAAAGCGTGGTTCGATCGACGGTCAAAGTGCCTTGGTTAAAGATGGCCCCGCCGGAGCCTTCGCCTCCCGAGACCCCGGCGACCGAGCCGAACACCCTGCCGGCACCGCCGGTCGCGGAGTTGCCCGCCAAGGTGCAGAGGTCCAGCGTCGCCGTGCCGCTATTGTGGATGGCGCCCCCCCGACTCGAGTAGCCGTCTTGGTAGGACCGCTCTGATGGCTGCCCCCCGGAAGCCTGGTTAAACACCAAAGTGCACGATTGCAGATCAACTGTCCGTCCTCATTACGGATGGCCCCGCCGAACCAGGGGATGAATCGAATCATCCCCAGGGTCTGCGCGGGGTTGCCCGCGAAGGAACAGTTAGTGCCATTCACTGTCCCCCCGCGATTGAAGATGGCCCCGCCGCTGGGCTCCGGACTCAGGGCATCGTTTTGACATGGATGGGGGCGGTATTCCAGAGAAATGTAATGCCGGCCAGGTTCACGGTGCCGCCGAGGTTCAGGATGGCGGAGCCGCCCCGACTATAGCCGTCGGCGATCGTCAGGTTGGCCAACGTGAAAGTGACGTTTGTGTTGACTTGGAACACTCGCACGGCATTCTTGCCACTGATCGTCACTTGGCGGCCGGTGCCGTCGAGCCTGGTGTCAGTCTCGTTGGTGATCGTGCTGCCCAGTGAGATCGTCCCGTCGCAGGCGAAGGTACCACACCGCCGCCGGCCAGGGCCGCCCGCAGGTTGGCCTCCGTGCAATTGGTCACCACGCCCCCGGCCCGGCGGCCACGGGTAGGAGCAGCAGCAATACAACCCCTCTAGCCCCCGTCCGTTGAGCTTCATCAACGACTGGTTTTCATATCCGGCTTTTGTATTCATAGAAGACTCCTTTCTTATTTCGGCTGTGATTGTTGGGTGAGCCGACGGCCTGGCTCTCTTGTGCGTATTGCATCCTTTCCTATCTGCTGGATGTAGGGGCGGTCATGGCATCGCCAGGCGATAAAACAGGCAGGCGCCGCCGGGAGCGCAAGTGTCGTAGAATAGAATAGTTCCGTTTGTGCCGATTTGGTTGGTGGCGATGGGAACCCAGTTCGATAGATCGCGGGCTCGACAGCAACCGGCAGGTTTGGCCAGCTGATGCCGGTAGCCCAGGATGTTCAACTGTGCCGCCGGACCGGCTGACTGGCCTCGCAAGGGGGGCCATAACTCGAAGGCGCCCATGTCGGCGGCCAGGCAGGCGGGCCGCGGGAACCCGCGTTGATCGGTCG
This sequence comes from uncultured Verrucomicrobiae bacterium, assembly GCA_963822005.1. GTDB lineage: Bacteria > Verrucomicrobiota > Verrucomicrobiia > Limisphaerales > UBA8199 > PALSA-1440. The sequence continues at coordinate 293,197 of CAWGGD010000015.1, forward strand.
CGGGGGCGAGCGAGGTATTCCCGGCATCAATCGCCGGGCTGCCGGGCAGCAACGCCATGGTAAGCGTGGGACCGCCGTTGTCCGCGAGCGGGCCGAGTTTGGGGTCCGGTGAAGGAGTCACCGCCCGCCGGGGTGTTCGAAGCGATCAGCGTGTTAACCAACGCGCTGCACGCCGTACCGCCCCACGCCACGCCATTCGTTCCAGGCGGGCCGTTAGCACCGGGCTGTTCGTGCGCCGGGCCGCCGGCGCCGCCGGCGCCGCCGGCACCGGCTTGGCCCCGGTTCGAGATTATGGTGCAGTTGGTGAGGTTGCACGTCCCGCCGACACCACCAACACCCGAGCCGCCGTTCCCGCCCGCGCCACCCGAGCCGCCATAGTAGAAGCCGTCACCCGCGCCACCCGCGCCTCCAGCCCGGCCACGGCCGGTGTTAAACGCAACGGTGCAGTTGACCAGGCTCGCCGCTCCGCTGTTGAACAGCGCCCCACCTAGTCCCGAGCCTGCATTCCCGCCAGCGCCTCCGTTCGCGCGGCCATAAGTCAACGGCGGATAGGCTATCCCACCGGCCCCACCATCTCCGCCCGTGCCAACGTTAACCGCAAACGTGCTGCGCGCGACCCACACCGAGCCCAGGTTGCAGATCGCGGCACCGTTCGCACTGCCGCCGTTACCTCCAGGCAAACCGTCCGGATTGCCAGCGGGAGGCGGGAGCCCGAGTGGTCCCGCACCGCCGGTTCCACCCGTCGCAGTATTGCCGCAAAGAGTGGTCCGATCGACCGTCAACGTGCCTTGGTTGAAGATCGCCCCACCGGAACCTTCGCCACCCGGGCGGCCCGCAGAAGCGTAGATGTCCGGCCAACCAGCGCCATCTCCACCGGTCGCGGAGTTGCCCGTAAAAGTACACGAGTCCAACGTCATTGTGCCGCTATTGTAAATGGCACCCCCGAAACCGCTACCACCGGAGGCCCGGTTATACTCGAAAGCGCACGATCGCAGATTCACCTGGCCAGCCCCATTATAAATCGCCCCGCCGTACACGGCATACTGGGCAGTCGTTGTTACGGTAGCCGGAGCAAACGCGGTGTTGCCCCAGAAGGAACAGTAACTGGCATCCACGGTCCCGCCATTGTTAAAGATCGCCGCCCCACGCCCCCACACCACGCTGCCCTCGGCAATCGTCAACCTCACTACCGTGAAAGTGACGTTCGTATGGACGATGAACACCCCCGTCTGCCCATCGCCGCTGATGGTTACCTGGCGGCCGCTGCCATCCAGCCTGGTATCACTCTCGATGCTGATAGAGTAGCCCAGCAGGATCGTGCCGTCGCAGGCGAAGATGACCACGCCACCCCCGGCCATCGCCGCCCGCAGGGCTGACTCCGTGCAATTCGTCACCACGCCCCCGGCCTGAGCCCCCAGAGGCAACGCCAGCAGCCATGCCGCTCCTGCCGTCACAAGTTGCCTGCGGCATTTCCGCAGCCGGTTGCCAAAGTACAATCTCGGATACACAGAACAGCCTCGTTTGTCTTCAGGGCATCACCAGGCGATAGAACCGGCAGGCGCCGCCAGGAGCGCAGGTGTCGTAGAATAGCACCGTTCCGTCGCTCCCGATTTGGTTGGTGGCCAGCGGAACCCAGCTCGTTAAATCCGGGCTCGACAGCAGCCGGCAGGGTTGACCGGCGTTGCCGCTGCCCAGGAGGTTCAGGCCGTTGGTGCCGGACCGGCTGATGGCGATAGCCGGCATCACGGAGCCGTATTCGAAGGCGCCGATATCGGCGGCCAGGCCGGCTGGACGCGGGAAACCGCGTTGATCGGTTGCGGGGGCGAGCGAGGTATTCCCGGCATCAATCGCCGGGCTGCCGGACAGCAACGCCATGGTCAGCGTGGGACCGCCGTTGTCCGCGAGCGGGCCGAGTTTGGGATCGGTGAAGGAGTCACCGCCCGCCGGGGTGTTCGAAGCGATCAGGGTGTTCACCAACGCGCTGCACGCCGTACCGCCCCACGCCACGCCATTCGTTCCAGGCGGGCCGTTAGGACCCGGGCTGTGTCCAACCTGGGCCGCCGACGCCGCCAGCGCCGCCGGAACCGGCTTGGCCCAGGTTCGAGATTATGGTGCAGTTGGTGAGGTTGCACGTCCCGCCGACACCACCAACACCCGAGCCGCCGTTCCCGCCCGCGCCACCCGTGCCGCCATGGTAGAAGCCGTAAGGCGCCGCACCACCCGCGCCTCCAGCCCGGCCACGGCCGGTGTTAAACGCAATGGTGCAGTTGACCAGGCTCGCCGCTCCGCTGTTGAACAGCCCACCTAGTCCCGAGCCTGCATTCCCGCCAGCGCCTCCGTGAGCGCCACCATAAGTCAACGGCGGAGTGGCTATCCCACCGGCCCCACCATCTCCGCCCGTGCCAACGTTAGCGGCAAACGTGCTGCGGGTGACCCGCAACGTGCCCAGGTTGCAGATCGCGGCACCGTTCGCACTGCCGCCGTTACCTCCAGGGAACCCGTCCGGACTGCCACCGGAAGGCGGAGGCGGGACACCGTTTGGGCCCGCACCGCCGGTTCCACCCGTCGCAGTATTGCCGCAAAGGGTGGTCCGATCGACCGTCAACGTGCCTTCGTTGAAGATCGCCCCGCCGGAACCTTCGCCACCCGGGCGGCCCGCAGAAGCGTAGAAGTCCGGCCAACCAGCGCCATCTCCTCCGCTCGCGGAGTTGTCCGTAAAGGTACACGAGTCCAACGTCATTGTGCCGCTATTGTAAATGGCACCCCCGAAACCGCTACCACCGGAGGCCCGGTTACCCCCGAAAGCACACGATCGCAGATTCACCTGGCCAGCCCCATTATAAATCGCCCCGCCGTACACGGCATACTGGGAGTCGTCATACGGAGCCGGAGCAAACGTGGTGTTGTCCCAGAAGGAACAGTAACTGGCATCCACGGTCCCGCCGTTGTTAAAGATCGCCGCCCCACGCCCCCACACCACGCTACCCTCGGCGATCGTCAACCTCACTACCGTGAAAGTGACGTTCGTATTGACGATGAACACCCCCGCTTGCCGATTGCCGCTGACGGTTACCTGGCGGCCACTGCCATCCAGCCTGGTATCACTCACGATACTGATAGAGTAGGCCAGGAAGATCGTGCCATCGCAGGCGAAAGTGACCACGCCACCCCCAGCCATAGCTGCCCGCAAATCCGCCTCCGAAGCGGTCAGCACAGTGCCCGCCGGAAAAACTTCTAGCGCCGCCGGCGCACTGGTCGCAGCACCGTAGGCATTGGTCACGACGACAGTGTAAACCCCAGCTTGCCGGTACTGAACATTCGTCAGTTGTAAGGTAGAGTTTGTTGCCTGCAGGATTGCATCGGCGCCGCGCAACCACTGGTAGCCCAGTGGCAAGGTGCCCTCGGCCACCACTGAGAAAGTCGCTGTGCCTGCAATCCAGACCTTCTGGTTTGTGGGAGAACTCACGATGACCACGGTGCCCGGAGGAAAAACCTCGAGCGCCGCCGGCGCACTGGTCACAGCGCCGTAAGCATTGGTGACGACGACAGTGTAAACGCCCGCTTGCCAGGGCTCGACATTTGTCAGTTGTAAGGCGGAGTTTGTTGCCTGCAGGATTGCATCGGCGCCGCGCAACCACTGGTAAGCCAATGGCAAGGTACCCTCGGCCACCACTGAGAAAGTCGCTGTGCCTGCAATCCAAACCTTCTGGTTTGTAGGAGAACTCACGATGACTGGGGGGACCCCAGTTACGGTCAGCCAGGCCGGCGCACTGGTCACAACGCCGAAAACATTGCTGACGATCACGGTGTAAGCTCCCGCTTGAGCGAATTGGACGTTCGCCAGGCTCAGAACGGAGTTCGTAGCGCCAGTGATCGCCCCGGTGCCACCGAACGCCCATTGATAAACCGGTAGCGGCAAACCGGTGGCCCCAACCCGGAAATCAGCCCTGGCCCCAACCGCAACCGCCAAATTCGTTGGGGAACCTACGATGACCGGTGGGATCCCAGTTACGGTCAGCCAAGCCGGCGCACTGGTCACCACACCGAAAAAATTGCTGACGATCACGGAGTAAGCTCCCGCTTGAGCGAATTGGACGTTCGCCAGGTGCAGATTTGTCCCGGTGCCCAGCGCATTGGTGGCGTTGAATAGCCAGGAATAGGTCAGCGGAAGCCAGCCGGTGGCAACGACAGAAAAGTCCACCGTCGCACCGATCAAGACCGTCTGACTCGAAGGCGGGGTGACGATCGTGGGCGGGCTTGCCTCCCTTACGGTGAGCAGGGCCGGGGCGCTGGTTACGGCCCCATAGTCATTGGTAATTACCACGGTGTAAGCACCCGCCTGCCCGGGTTGAACATTGGCCAGCTCGAGGCAACAGTTGGTGGAGGCGCTGCTGACCGTATTGGTGCTGTTGAAATACCACTGGTAGAACAGCGGGGCACTGCCTGCCGCCGCCACGGTGAAGTCAGCTCCCAAACCAATCAAGGTGGCCTGGTTGGTAGGCTGGTGCAGAATCGTGGGGGGCGCGAAGGGCACAAAGAACAGATTGAAGCTCTGCAGGCCGAGAATATAGGGAGAAGGGTTGACATGCCCGCCGATGTTGGTGACGTTGACCACAATCCCCTTGCCAGCGGCAATGAGACCCCCCACCCAGGCAGGGAAGGCCTCAGCCCAGGTCGGATAAATGCCGCTGCTGTTATCCCAAGCAACCATTTGGATCGTCGCCAGCGGCGCATCCCTCGGCACATTGTTCAACGTAGCCGTTACAGCAGCGACGTATCCAGCGGCGCCGCCCGTACGAAACGTGGTGGTCGGCGACTGAGGCGTGAGCAGCGACTCAGGTTGGTTTGCCCCGTTGGCGGACAAGAGCTGGGCAAAAGTTCCGGCTGCGCCGTACTGCCCCGCCACACCACCGGCCCCGATCCTCGTGAAACCGCTCCAGTCCACCGTGCCGGGCGGGATATCGGAGGTGCCGTTTCCGATGAGTGACAGGGCCGGATTGGTCGGGCAAGGGGCAAACACGTGTGTTCTCTCGGGCGGGATGGTCGTGTTGCTGAAGGACACCGTGCCTTGTGCGTTCGCCAGTTGCACGGTGACCAGGGTTGACAGCAGCCATGCCGCCAGGTATGGCACCATGCCCGCTCGTGCGACCCGATATTGGTTTGGTTGTATCCACGGCCATTTCCTTAGGCTTGCTTTCGTGTTCATCGAAGACTCCTTTCTCTCATTCATGCTGAGATTGTTGGGTGCGCCAATACCGGCGCTCCTTCGAGATTGCAGATCCCCCTGGCGGGTTCGGGACAGATACAACGTTGTCTCAGACTCGTCGATCCCACCGCCGCTGTTGGCTGACGATTTCATCGACCCAGAGATCCAGGCCACCAGAGTCTGCGCCCGCCCCCAATGCGTGCCGCGCACAGACCACCTTGGTTATAGATTAGCACAAGCCAAATCCCTGTCAACGGTCAATGCGACACGCTTATTGCATGATTCCCAATCTCAATGCTTATTCCCACAACCAGCCGAGGCGCCCCGGAAGGCATGATCCCGGTGAAATCACACCAGTGCATGAGGACGAAGGCCTTTATCAAAGGGGAACGCGGGGGCCCAGAGGGATGACAATCGCCAGGCGGGGGTGAGGGACCGGCGCCGGCTGGGAGTAGGTCGGCCCCAGCAGGGGTTGGCGTTTCAATGGCGGCCAAGCCTGGGGCGTCTGTGGCCAGGGGACGCGGCGGTTGGGGGATTCCCGTGCGCCTTCAGCGCAGTTCATCCACTTCCGGCAGGAGGCCGGGCGGGATCAACTTGACGATGCGCGCGTGTGACTCACAGATCCGAATCAGGTCGGCCTTGTCCTTCGCCTTCTTGGAAGCGCGCCGTTGCGGGTCAGCCAGGGCCCACAACTTGCCTTGCACAAGGTCGTCCAGAGCGGCGACCGGCAGGCGGACGCCAAAGACCTCCCCCATGACCGCGCGAGAGGGGAACGCGCGGTAGCGGGCATCGAGCGTGACCTGCACGCGTAGGCGGCTGCCGGGCAGTTGGGCATTGAGCGAATGGGGATGCTCCTCAACTTTGAAACCGCGCTCCCGCAGCGCCCCGGCGGCCTGGGCAATGACCCGCCACGGCGAAATCGGCGTCCAGCGTAACGACGGGTTCCACGTAATGGTTAACGGCCAAACCGCCGATCAGGCAAAAGGGTTCCCCTGCCGCCTTCAGCGCCTCGGCGACAAGTTGGAAGTCGTTGTCGTGGCCTGTTATCCCCGCCAGGAATCGTTCTGACGTCATAGGGAATTGTGTAGCACACCCAGGGCCGGCGATAACAGCCTTAACTTTCGGCAGCCATCAGGAGGCGCATCATGAGGCTCGGTGGGAGAACGGCAAACCCGTGCGCCGGCGGATTTGGGGTGGATTCTCACCGCAGACCGCGCCAGACTGCGGCAGCAAAGCGACTCATGACTGCCAGACCTTCCAACAACTCCCATGAATGCGCCGGCTGACAAAGGTCCGGCGGAACAGGCCGCGTGGCGGTTATGTGTCCTGGGTCTTATGTTGTGCGCCACCGTCAGCCTGGCGGCGGGCAACCCGGATTTCTCGGACGCGGCTGCCATCTTGCGGCGCGGCATCGAGGACCGCGCCTTTCCCGGTTGCACCGTCGTCGTCGGCACCGCGGACAAGATCCTCTGGTCAGAAGCCTTCGGCTGTCTGGATTACGAGCAGCACGTGCGCGTTACAAAGCAAACCCTCTACGACCTCGCCTCAGTCACCAAGGTCACCGGCACGACCGCCGTCTTCATGCAGTTGGTGCAACAAGGCAAGGTGCGGATTTCCGATCCGGTCAGCAACTACCTCCCGGAGTTCATTGACTTGGCGCCGACCGCCGAGGACCGCGCGCGGCGCGAAGCAGGTCACCGTCGAGCACCTGCTCACGCACACCGCCGGCCTGATCGCCTGGAAGGCCTACTATCGCTCGCAGACCAATTACGCGGCGATGCTCCGCGCCATCCTCACCACACCGCTGGAGCGCGAGCCGGGCGCCCAGACCCGCTACAGCGACTTCGGGATGCTCCTGGCCGGCGAGGTCGCCGCGCGCGCCGGCAAGAAACCCCTGGCCGAGCTGGAACGGGAGCTGGTCTTCGCGCCGCTCGGCATGACCAACACGCTGCGCAATCCCCCTCCGCAACTTCACGCCCGCATCGCCCCCACCGAGCGGTGGCCGGACGGCACGAACTTCGTGCATGGCATCGTCCACGACGAGAACGCCCGTGCCGGCGAGGGCATCACAGGCCATGCCGGTCTGTTTTCGACCGCCGAGGACCTGGCCAGGCTCGCCGCTGAGCTGTTGCGCGCGGCTGACGGGAAAAGCAAGTGGCTCGCTCAATCCGTCTTTGCGGAATTTGCCCGCCCGCATGAGCTGGGCGGAAACTCCGGCCGCGGCCTGGGCTGGGGCGCTGAGCGGGGCGAGAAGGAGGCCATCAGCCACAATGGTTTCACGGGCACTTACGTCCGGGTCGAGCTCAGTCGCAAGATGTACATCATTCTCCTAACCAACGCGGTCCATCCCACCCGCGACAACAACAAGCTCGGCCCCGTCCGGCGGGAGGCGATTGACTCAGTCCTCCAGGCGTTTGACAAGAGCCTGGCGCAGGACTGAACCGGCCAACTCCTCGCTTGCTCCCGCAACAAGGCGTCATTAGCCTCGCGCCCAATTATTTCGAACCATGAAGACACGATCCAAAGCATTCTTTCCCGGCATCCCGAAAATCCAGTACGAAGGGCCGCGCTCGAAGAACCCGCTCGCCTTCAAGCATTACAACGCCGACGAACTGGTCGACGGCAAGACCATGAAGGAGCATCTGCGCTTCTCGGTCGTCTACTGGCACACGATCCGCGGCCAGTTGGCCGACATGTTCGGCGTCGGCACCGCCGTGCGCCCGTGGGAGGACGGCACCAACTCGATGAAGATGGCCGAGACGCGCGTGCGGGTGGCGTTCGAGTTCATGGAGAAGCTCGGCGCGCCGTTCTACGCCTTCCACGACCGCGACGTGGCGCCCGAAGGCAAGAACCTGCCGCGAGACCAACCAGCAACCTGGACGCCGTCGTCAAGGTGCTCAAGGAGGAGCAGCAGCGCACCGGCGTGCAACTGCTCTGGGGCACGGCCTGCCTGTTCGTGCATCCGCGCTTCGTGCACGGCGCCGCCACGAGCTGCAACGCCGACGTGTTCGCCTACGCCGCCGCCCAGGTGAAGAAGGCCATCGAAGTCACGCACGCGCTCAAGGGCGCCGGCTACGTCTTCTGGGGCGGGCGCGAAGGCTACAGCACCCTGCTCAACACCGACATGAAGCGCGAGCTGGACCACCTGGGCCAGTTCCTGCACATGGCGGTGGACTACAAGAAGGCGATCGGCTTCAAGGGCCAGTTCTACATCGAGCCCAAGCCCAAGGAGCCGACCAAGCACCAATACGACTCCGACGCCGCCGCGTGCCTGAACTTCCTGCGCGAATACGACCTGCTGCGCGACTTCAAGCTGAACCTCGAGACCAACCACGCCACCCTGGCCGGCCACACCATGCAGCACGAGCTGGAAGTGGCCGGCGCCGCCAGGCGCGCTCGGCTCGATCGACGCCAACACCGGCGACCTGCTGCTCGGCTGGGACACCGACCAGTTCCCGACCAACATCTACCTGACCACCCAGATCATGCTCTCCATCCTGAAGCATGGGCGGCTTCACGACCGGCGGCATGAACTTCGACGCCAAGGTGCGCCGCGAGAGCTTCGAGCCGGTGGACCTGTTCTACGCGCACATCGGCGGCATGGACGCCTTCGCGCGCGGCCTGAAGATCGCCGCCGCCATCCGCAAGGACGGCCGCCTGGCCGAGTTCGTCAAGCAGCGCTACAGCTCCTGGGACAGCGGCATCGGCGCGAAGATCGAGGCGGGCAAGGCCGAGCTTCAAGGACCTGGAAGCCTACATGCTCAAGAAGGGCGACGCCGCCCCGAACACCAGCGGCCGCCAGGAGTTCCTGGAGAACCTGATCAACGAGTTCATCTGAGGCGCCCGCGGCGCTCGACAATCGGCCTGTCCACGCCTAGATTCCGTCTATGACAACCGCTGCTGGCATTGAGCGGAAGGTTTGGACGGAGGCGGAGTTAGAGGTGCTGCCTGACGATGGCTACGATTGCGAGGTGGTAAGTGGCGAACTCGTCCTGACTCCGAAGAACGGTGCCTATCATGGCGAGATCTGCGTCCGAATACTGACGACGCTGGGGCTGTTTGCCAAACCGCGCAAACTGGGCGCGGTGTTTAATTCGGGCACCGGCTTCTGGATGCACAACCGCAACTGCCGCGCGCCAGACGTTTCCTTTGTCAGCCGGGAGCGGCTGCAGGCCCTGGGCATTACCCGGCATACGCGGGAGTTCTTCCCCGGCGCACCTGACCTGGCGGTCCAAGTGCTGGCGCCGAACAATACCCGCGCCGAGATTGACGAACGCCTCAAGGACTTCTTTGCCAGCGGCACCCAGATCGCCTGGATCATCAACCCGGACACCGAATGCGTCGAGGTTTGCCATGCGCCCGACCAGCGCAAGCTTCTCGGGTCCGAGGCCGACCTGGACGGCGAGCACCTCCTCCCCGGCTTCCGCTACCCCATTGCGGACCTTTTCAAGAGGTGGGATTGGGAATGAGCGGCCTGGGAGGCGCTTGATTGAAGACCAAGGCTCCAGTAGCCCTGACCACACCCAGGGCCGTGGTGCGGCAGACGGTCGCCAAGCACGTCAAATCAGGGAGGAAGACGGCTCGCAACGCCCTGCAGGAGCATATTCTGACCCACGCGGGACGGTGGGATGGATCTTGCTCGGGTGAGCAGCTGCTGCGCAGGACCCGCCCATAATAAAGGGAAAGAGCAGGGGATGGCAGCCAACGTCATCCCTCGTACTCATAGCGGAGTAGTACCCCAACGGCGGCTTTCGCGTTCTTGTTTAGCGGGACAATCCTCTTAACTTGACTTCTGTCACGGCGCCCAGACGGCACGGTAGAACTTAACCGCGGGTGGGGGAGTCTCTGGATCGGTCAACGGAACAAAGGCGTTCGTGGGCGTGACATTTGTCCAGTCGCTCCAATGGTACAGGTTCGAGGAGGCCTGAATGGTATAAACCTGGCCGGTCAAGGCGGAGAGCTGGAGCTGGAATCCGGCCGGCGCGGGCCAGGCTTGGAGGCGCGGGGTCGGCCACCGGCACAGCAGGAGTGTGGCGTCGGTCCGGCCATAGGCGAAAAGTCGCTGGGCCCGGCTTGACGCCAGCGAGGCGGGCTGCAGCACCTCGCCGTCGTAAGTGGTCAGAAGCACGCCGTTGGAGACGCGCCAGACGCGCAGCGTGCCGTCGCAGCCCGCCGAAATGAGGTTTGCGCCCTCGGGCGAGAAGATAACGCCCCTGACCGCCTGCGTGTGGCCGCTCAACGTTCGGAGCAGCGCGCCGTCCACCGTGCGCCAGAGCTTGATGACGCCATTACTGCTACCGGTGGCCAACGAGGTGCCGTCGGGGGAAAAGGCGACAGACCAGACCTCGGAGCCGACGCTGAGGGTGCGGACCAGGTTGGTGGTTGGCACCTGCCAAAGCTTCACTGTCTTGTCGAAGCAAGCCGACGCCAGCAGGGTGCCGTCGGGGGAGAAGCTCAGCGAGGGCACGAGGTTGGTGAAGCCGAGGATGTTTGTCACTTCCTGGCCGTCGGTAAAGCGCCGGAGGGTAACCCGAGCCTGGTTCGCGAACTCGTAATAGGTTTGGGCCGCCGCGAAAAGGTTGCTGACGGGGGAGCCGCTCAGGCAAAGGTCCTGCCAGGGATAGGTGTTGGTGGCCCAGGCCTGGGTGCCGTTTAAGACGCGCCAGCCGGTGAAGTTACCGCCCGTGCCACCGCAGCCAACTACAAGCGAATTATCCGGGGAGAACGCCAGTCCCTTGGCGCCGGTCTGGCTGGAAAGAAACCTGACTGCCGTGCCGTCGCTGGCTTGCCACAATCGGACCGTGCGATCGGCGGAGTTGCCGGCCGAAGCGAGGAGGCCGCCGTCCCGTGAAAAGGCCAAGGCGGTAATGGTGCTGTGGTGCGCCGTCAACGTGCGACGGAGCGTGCCGTCGGCAGGGTTCCAGAACCGGAGAAACGTCTGGCCGGAGCCGCTCTGGCCGCCGGAAGCGAGCGTGGTGCCGTCCGGCGAAAAGGCGATACAGCGCGCATTGGCGTCGGAGGTTTGCACATTGCGCAGCAGCGTGCCGTCGCTGACCCGCCAAAGCCTGATGGCGGGGTCGCCATTATTGGCGTTGCCGCAGCATGCGATGATCTGGCCATCCGGCGAGAAGGCCACGGTATCCACGCTCCCGTAGGTTGCCGTGCTATTCCACCATAGCACCTGGCCGTCACTCGCCCGACGCAGCCCCACATACCCGAAACCTGAGCCACCGCCGTAAGCCAGCGTCTGACCGTCGGGCGAATAAGTGACATTGCCGGTAAGCCAGCCGTTCCAACTGTGATCCTGCGTGCCATCGGCGACCCGCCAGAAGATGACCGTTTGATCGGAGTAGGACACGAGCACGGTGGCGCTGTCCTGGGAGAAGGCCGCCAGGCTCACCGTGAGCGTCTCGTTCGTCAGCGTCCGCGTGAGTGATCCGCTGTCTGTGCTGTAGAGCATCACCCCGCCGCCGCTGGCGCAAGCCACCAGGGCGCCATCGGGTGAGATGGCGGAGAAGTTGACGCCGAAGGAATTCGTGATCAACCGCCGCAGCGAGCCATCGGCCGGGTTCAAGACACAGCAGGCGCCGTTGTAGCTGAGGGAGACCAGGGTTTGGCTGTCGGCGCTGAAAGCCAGCTTGGTAACGTTGAGGTTGCCTGTGCCGGCGGTAATGGTGCGAAGCAGCAAACCGTCAGCCGCGCGCCACAGCTTGACGGTATTGTCGTAGCCGCCCGAGGCCAGCCATTGTCCGTCGGGTGAAAACGCCACAGAGCGGATCACGCCGGGGTGGCCGCCCTTCCACCAAAGAACGTCGGGAGCCTCCTGGGCCACCAGCGGGGCGGCAGCGGCCACGGTGAGCATGCCTATCAACGCCTTTGAAGAGAAAGCCATGGCGCGGCTGGGATGCCCAGAGTCAGACTGTTGCGGACTGCCGTCCTGCTGGACTTATCCTGCTTTGGGCATCGGCGTCCAGGCGCCTTGCTTCTTGCTGCTCTCGACGCAGGTCTCGATGAAGGCGATGCCCGTCCAGCCGTCTTCGACGCTGGCATATTTCGAGCCGTCGGACTGGAAGGCTTGGCCGGCTTTCCACTTCCGCACGTCGGCCTCGAAGCACCGATGCAGCCGCGCAAACGCGTCGTGGAACGCTTCCGGGTGGCCCGGCGGGATGGTCGGCTCGGCCATCAGGTCGGCCGGCACGTCCTTGGGCAGGAAACCGTCGCCCGGGGTGACGGCGCCGCGCCAATAGACGCGGTCCGGCTGGCCCGGCAGCATGATGGTGAGGACTTCGGGGTCTTCCTGGCGCCAGACCAGCGTGCCCTTGGTGCCGGCGATTCGATGCCAAGGTCGTTCTTGTGGCCGATGCAAATCTGCGAGGCGCGCACCAGCGCCTTCCCGCCGTTGCTGAGCTTGCAGTAGATGGTGAAATGGTCGTCGAGCATGCGGCCTTCGACAAACGTCTCGAGTTGGGCGCTAAGCTGCGCGACTTCCAGGCCGGTGACGTAGCGGAGCTGCATGAGGGCGTGCGTGCCGATATCGCCGCCGCAGCCCGAACCGCCGGCGCGTTTGGGATCCACGCGCCAAACGGCCTGGGTCTGGCCGGTGGCTTCGAGCTTGGTTGCCAGCCAGCCCTGAATGTAATAGCTGTCCACCCAGCGCACTTCGCCTAGCAAACCGCTGCGCACGATGTAACGGCTCAGCCGGCTCGTCCAGTGCCCGAGGTAGGTGTGGGCCACGCCGAACGGAATCTTCAGCTTGCGCGCGGTCTTCACCAGATCGTCAGCTTCTTTCAGATTCATGCAGAGCGGCTTTTCGCAGAACACCGCGATGCCGGCTTTCATGGCCTTCATCGCCGGGTCGTGATGCACGAAATTGGGCGTCACGATCAGGACGTAGTCCAGCTTCTGGTCTTCGGGCAGCTTGGCGTTGGCGGCGATCATCTCGTCGTAGGAACCGTAGCCTTTGATCGGGTAGGGCCAGTTAGCCGCCTCTTCGAGGGCGATCTTGGGATCGGGGAACAGCGCGCCGGCGACCACGCGCCGGGTGCCGTCAAAGTGAATCGCCTTCTGGTGCGGATGGACGATAAAAGCGCCTTTGCCGCCGCCGACTAAACCGACATTGAGGGGTCTATTGGACATATTTGATTCTCCTGTCTTTGCGATTGGTAGCTCGTGATTAGTGATCCGTCTATTGACTGTTGTTAATGTGCAATGCTTTCAGCCAAAACCTGAACGCAGATTAGTAGGGCGCCGGGATGAGTTCAAGACCAGATCACCATCAAAGTTGGGGTTGAATTAGCCGCCGCGGCCCTTATAGTGCCCGCGCTGATCCAAGCCCATAGTCTATGCCTTATACCGCTGCTGAAATTGCCAAGCTCCTCGGAGGCGAAGTCCTGGGCGATGCGTCGCTGGTCCTCCAGGGCTTTGCCCCCGCGGACCGCGCCCAAACGGGTGACCTCACCTTTGCCGAAAACGAGAATTATCTCGCCCGGGCCGAGCAGAGCGCCGCCTCCGCCATCATCATTGACGCTCCCCTGGCTTCCAGCCGCAAAACCCTCATCCGCGTTCCCAACGCTCGCATCGCCTTCGCCAAGGTGCTGCCGCTGTTCTTCCCCGAGCCGGCCTTCCCCGCCGGCATCCATCCCACTGCGATTGTGCCGGCCAGCGTCCAGGTGGATCCGACCGCCCACATCGGGCCGTATTGCATCCTGGGAGAGCGGGTGCGCGTCGGGCCGCGGTCGGTGTTGCAGGGCCTCAACTGCGTCGGCGCGGACTGCCTGCTCGGCGAGGACGTCAACCTCTTCCCCAACGTCACGCTTTATGCCCGCACCGAGGTCGGTCACCGCGTCCGCATCCACTCCGGCACGGTGGTTGGCTCGGACGGGTTCGGCTACGTGCTCGATAACGGCACCCACCGCAAGGTGCCCCAGATCGGCAGCGTGATCATCTGCGACGACGTCGAGCTGGGTGCCAATGTGACGGTGGACCGCGGCGCGCTTGGGCCGACCATTGTCGGTAAAGGCACCAAGATAGACAACCTGGTCCAGATCGCGCACAACGTGACCGTGGGCGAGCATTGCATCATCGTGTCGCAGGCCGGCGTCGCCGGCAGCACCAAGCTGGGCAACTACGTGATCCTCGGCGGCCAGGTCGGGCTGGCCGGCCACCTGAAGATCGGCAACCGCGTCTCCGTCGCCGCCCAGTCCGGCGTGATGAACAACATCCCGGACGGCGAGAAATGGATCTGGACCCCGGCCCAGCCCGACCGGCAGGCCAAGCGCCAGATGATCGCCTTGCAGCAATTGCCCGAACTGTTCCGCCGCGTCAAAGAGCTGGAGAAGCAGCTTGCCGCAAAGTCGGAACCGCCCGCTCCGCCCGAACGAACGTAGCGTCAGGCATCCTTGCCTGACGCTACGAGTTCCTACGCCTGCCAGATCATGTCGGCGACAGTCTTGCCTGCCGGGATAAACGGCAGCACGTGCTCGGTGTAGGGCACAATGATGTCGAGCACGTACGGCTCGTTGGCGTCCAACATCCGCTGCACCGCCGCCCGCAAGTCTTTCTTATACATGACCCGCTCGCACTTCACGTTGAAGCTGTTGCACACGGCGGTGTAATCGGGGTAGATCTGCTGCCGGTTTTCCGGGTCGCCCAGGTAGGTGTTGCCGCGGTTGCCCGCGTAGAACCGGTCTTCCCACTGCATCACCATGCCCAGGTGCTGGTTATTCAGGATGATCACCTTGGCCGCGATCTTCTCGATGTGCGCCGTGGCCAATTCCTGAATGTTCATCAGGAACGAGCCGTCGCCGTCAATATCCACCACCTGCCGGTCCGGGAACGCCACCTTGGCCCCGAGCGCGGCGGGATAACCGAAGCCCATCGCGCCCAGGCCGGCGCTGGTCACGAACTGCCGCGGGTACTTGAACTTGTAGAACTGGCCCGCCCACATCTGGTGCTGGCCCACGCCCGTGGTGATAATCGCCTCGCCCTTGGTCAGCTCGTACAGCATCTCGATCGCCATCTGCGGCAGGATGACTTCACTCTCCCGGCCTTTCAGATGGTCGCGCATGTGCTGTGATTTCATGACCTCTTCGGTCACCAGGTAGCCGAACGGCGCCTTGGCCTTCCACGCCGCAATCTGCTTGTGCCAGGCCGTGAACTTCTTCTGCAACGGCCGCCGTTTGACCATCTCCGCCAGCCGCCCCAGCGCATACTTCACATCGCTGATGACCGGCAGGTTCGCCGGCTTGTTCTTGTTGATCTCGGACGGGTCAATGTCCACGTGCACAATCGTGCCGCCCTCGCAGAATTTGCTCACGTTGCCCGTCACGCGGTCGTCGAACCGCACCCCAAAGGCCAGCAGCAAATCGGCGCCGGGCGCGATCGGCTTCATCGGATCAGTTGGACTCTTGCGCGGCTCGAATTCGCCGTTCACGGCCCAGTTCGCGTAGGCCGCGCCGTGCATGCCCAGCCAGCGCAACGAGAGCACGTGCGTCTCCGGAAATGCCCCGCAGCCCATCAGCGTCGTCGTCACCGGGATTTGCGTCCCCTCGACCAACCGGCGCAACTCCTCGCTCGCGTTGCCGGTGATGATGCCGCCCCCCACATAGAACACCGGGCGCTCGGACTTCTCGATCAGCCCGATGATCTCGTTCAGCTCCAGTTCGCTCGCCCGCTGGTCCGGCTGGTAGCCGCGCAGGCGGACTTCCTTTGGAAAGACCGGCTGCGTCCGCGCCTGCTGCACGTTCTTCGGCAGGTCAATCAGCACTGGGCCCGGTCGGCCTGTCTGCGCGATGTGGAACGCCTCCTTGACGATGCGCGGGATGTCGGCGATGTCGGTAATCAGATAGCTGTGCTTCACCACCGGCAGCGTCATGCCGTAAATGTCGGTCTCCTGGAAGGCGCCTTTGCCGATCATCGCCTGCGGCACCTGGCCGGTGATGGCGATCAGCGGGACCGAGTCCATGTAAGCGTCCGCAATGCCCGAGACCAGGTTGGTCGCCCCCGGACCGCTGGTGGCCATACACACCCCCGCCCGCCCCGTCACCCGCGCGTAACCGCCCGCGGCGAACGCCCCCCCCTGCTCATGCCGCGGCAGGACGGTGCGAATCTGCTTCGAGCGCGTCAGCGCCTGGTGGATTTCCATGCTCGCGCCGCCGGGGTAGGCGAAGATCGTGTCCACCCCTTCGCGTTCGAGGCAGGCCACCAGGATTTCGCTGCCGGACATCGTGGGGCCGAGTTCCACGGTCTTATTGGCCGGCGCCTTCTTCTTAGTTTCAGTTGTCTTGCTCATAGGTATTGCGGTTATGACTGGCTGCCGCGGGTGCATAAAAAAACCCACGACCGTTCGCCAGCCGTGGGTTCTTGTCGAAACTCAAGTTACCTTCGACAAGCGCCAACGGCGTCGCCGACTACGACGACGACCGCCACAACCACTTGTCGAATATTCACGAACATTGGCGTAAGTCTACTGAACCACCCCGGCCTCGTCAAGCCCCCGGTTTGCAGAATATTGGTGGAATCTGAAGGAAACTACGGTTTGGGGCCTGCAGCCCTCTTCCCTGGTGGCAGGCGATACGGCAGCAGAGGTGCTGATCCTCTCGGGCTGGTGGCTATGTGCCACGACTTCATTCCCTGTGCTACTATCCACGAGAATCTCCGCAGCTTGGCCACTATCTGGAGTGCCTGGTGGAGGTCGTACTGGCGGCGGAACGGGGTCTGGGTGCCGAGTCAGAGGCAGGGATGCAGCCGTTAAGGCCTGGAGAGCCGTGAGATACGTCTTACGCGGCTAATCTGGCCCATCTCACGGTCTTTTCACATCCGCGCGCTGGCCGAGCATCTCCCACAATCGGGATAAGTCCCATATCCTCAACACGTTGGGATAATCCGGCCCCTCGGTGTGGGAAGCTGGCACGCCCTCCAGCTTAAGTTTGGCGATCTCGGGCTCGAAGAGGGCGGCGTAGGCGGCGTTGACGGCCATCTGGCGTTTCGAACGGACGTAAAGCGGCGTATTCTTGAATTCCGGCAGGGCCTTGATTCCCTGCGTCGCGCGCCGGATATCCCAAACCCTCATGCTGTCCAGCGTCTGGCCTAGCAGCATGTAACGGCGCCGGACCTGGTTCCACTTTTTCACGTCGCTGGATACCTTGACAGGCTCGATGCCGCGGGGCACGAAGTACGCCAGGGCCAGATTCCGCGTCTGCATGTCCTGCCGCAAAGGTGCTATGGCTTCCTCCGTCCCGCCGCCCAGCCACAGCCACTTGCCGGGCGCATTGGTCCAACTTTCCGTATCGAGCACTGTTAGCAGGAGCTTCTCGGGTTTTCTGACCTTCGGATCCTGTACCACAAGCAGCCACAGGTTTACGTGCTCCTGGCTTTCCAAGGCGAACTTCTGGCAGCGAAGGCCGCCTTCGGTTGATTCACGCGTCAGCTTCAAGGTGGGCGCCTCGTTCTTAACCGGCCACCCGGCGAACACCTTCTCGCGCAACGCGCTCAAGTATTCAGCCAGTCGCTGCTTGGCCTCGGCTGGGGTGGTCGGCGGGCTGGAGGACGGGGCCGTTGGCACGAAGCACTCGTCTATCGTGGTGTTGATCTGATCCTCGGGCAGCTTGTCGAAGACCCTGAGTTGGTCGGCGGTGAAGAAGTCCCGGGCGGCCATCTCGATGAGCGGGTCCTGGCCTTTGAGGAAGCGGTTGAACCAGCGGAACACCGGCAACTGCAGGTCCTGGGTGTCCTCGTGCGGGCCTTCTGTGATGAGCAGGCCGAGCTCGTTGGTCTTGCCGTAGAGCCGGTAGATGCGCCGCACCTGCTCGTAAAGCCGCAACACGCCGTCGAGTGGGAAGATTCGGTCCTTGTCCGAGTTCCCGATCAGCAACGGGCGCGGGGCGATGAGCGCCGCCACCTGGGGGAAGTCCCATCGGTATGTGTTCAGGAAGAACATGCAGTCGCAATGGCCCTCGAGACAGCCGTCCACCACCTGATTCCGCAAATCCGTGATGCCCGCGACCGGGGCGGCGACCTTGACTCGCTCATCCAGCGCCGCGACCGTCCAGGTGTAGGCGCCGCCGCCCGAGCGGCCCGTCATACCGAGGCGCTCCTTGTCCACTTCCGGCCGCGAGTAGAGGTAATCCAGGGCCCGGATGCCGAACCACGCCTCGACGCCGGCGGGGGTGTAGCCGCGGCTGTTCCACCACCAACGCCCGTCGCTGTAGGTGCCGCGGTGCCGGCCCAGTATCTCGCCGAACTGCACGGTGTCAATCACCAGGCAAACGTAACCGTTCCGGGCGAACCATGCCCCGTGACGCTGATAACCCACCTTGTTGCCGCAACTAACGCCGTTCGTCATCGTCCGGCCGTGGCCGCACACATAGAGAATCGCCGGCGCCGGCTGCGGCAGCTTCTTGGGCAGATACAGGTTGGCCGTGACGTAGAGCTTCGGCAGCGCCTGGAAGTGGAGCTTCTCAACGGTGAAATCGTCCTGCTCGAGTTTGCCCATGATGACCGGCTTCAGGTCTGTGCGGTCCGGCATCGGCCAGAGCCCGAGCATCTCCTGCAACTGCCGCCGAGACTCTTCCCGCCGCGCCTTCCAGTCGGCGAGCGTGTGAATGTCCGCCAGGCAATGGCCAGCCACCGCGGCGGTCTCGGCGCGGAAGTAATCCTCCAGCCTCGGGTCATTCAGCGCAGCCCAGTCCTCTGACTTCGCCTTGCCCGCAGGCGCGGCGTTGATCGCGAGCGCAGAAAGGAGGAAGGCGGCCAGGCAGAGCATTCGGTTCATGAGGTAAGCGTGTTGTGGTAGTTCGCCGATTTAAGATCGCAAACTGCGATCTTAAAGCGAGAAGAATGGGGCAAATGAGCGGTCCGATCTTGTCGGCTGCGACCATGTCCGAGGGTTGGTTCATGCGGCAGTGTGGCGATGGTAGGGAAGCCATCGGTTGGGGCAACTGAAATCAGCCCTCACAAATCTTTTACAGAACCTTTACCTGCCCCTGACAACCCCGACGGCGTCACGTGCCAAAGTGCCGGCATGAATGATGCACGATTCAACCGTCGGCTCTGGCCGGACGTTGTCCTGGCCTTTGTGCTGTCCGTTCCTGTTCTCGCCGCCGAGAAAGCGGCTCCCCTGAGCACGTTCGGCAAGCTGCCCCTCAAGGAAATCACCGTGTTCAAGGACGGTCACGCCTTCGTCGCGCACGAAGGCGAGCTGCCCACCGATGATCGCGGCAACGTAGTGATGGACTACCTGCCTGCGCCCGTGATCGGCACCTTTTGGCCCTATTCGGCGGAGAAGCGCGCCAAACTTACGAGCGTGGTCGCCAGCCAAAAGCGGGTGCTGGTGGAGCGCACCGCGCTGAACCTGCGCGAGCTGCTAGAGGCCAACATCGGCGCCGAGGCCCTCATCGCCGAAACCGGCACCAACCGTTATACCGCCACAATCCTCGGCCTGCCGGCGCGCAGCGCAGAAGAACAGGCGGCAACCAGTCCGCCGAACGCGGGCGAGAGACTCCCCGAGAAGGGGAACCTGATCCTGCTCAAGACTGCCGAAGGGGTGAAGGCCCTCGCACTGGATCGCATTCAGGAGGTTACCTTCAAGCATGCCCACAAGCCCGCCGCCGCCAGCGAGGAGTTCCGCAACCTGCTGAGTCTGAAACTCGACTGGGGCAAAGCCAAACCGGCGAGATTCGCCAACGTCGGTCTGTTCTATCTGCAAAAGGGCGTGCGGTGGATTCCGAGCTACAAAGTCGAACTGGACGGTGCGAGCAACGCCGTTGTGAAATTCCAGGCCACGCTCCTGAACGAGCTGGCGGACCTGGACAATGTCTCGGTGAATCTTGTCGTGGGCGTGCCCACCTTTGCCTTCAAGGACACGCTTGACCCGATGGCACTCCAGCAAAACCTGGCGGAGTTGTCGCAGTATTTCCGGACCGACACCGGCAGCCGCAACAGCCCGCTCGCCTCGAATTTCAGCAATGCCATCATGTCACAGCAGGCCGTGCGCATGAGCGATTATCGCGGGGCGCCCGGGCCGGGCCTGGCCGGCGAGCTCGGCCCCGAAATCGGCGACGCCGGCAAGAGTGAGGATTTGTTCATCTTCAACGTGCAACACGTAACCCTGAAGCGAGGCGAGCGCATGGTTTTGCCGATCGCCGAGTTCACCCTGCCTTACAAGGACGTGTTCACCCTCGAACTTCCCTTCGGCCCGCCGCCGGAAGTCCGTGGCAACCTGAACAACGAACAGCAGCGCGAGCTCGCCCGCCTCTTCAATGCGCCGAAGGTCATGCACAAGGTCCGGTTGACTAACAACAGCAAGTACCCGCTGACGACTGCGCCTGCGCTGATCATCCGGACCGGTCGGGTGCTGGCGCAAGGCATGATGACCTACACCTCCACCGGCGCGAGCGTGGATTTGCCGATCACCACGGCGGTGGACTTCCAGGTGAAGAAGAGCGACCTCGAAACCAAGCGCACGCCGAACGCCGTGGAGGAGAATGGCAATCGCTATACACGCGTTGACCTGGCCGGCAAGATCACCGTCACCAGCCACCGCGCGCAGCCGACCGAGCTGGAAATCACTCGCTATGTGCTCGGCGCCGCCGACAGCGCCGACGCGAACGGCAAGGTGGAGAAGATTAACATCTTCGAAAACGGCGAATACTTCACCGCCGGGGATTATCCCTATTGGTGGAACTGGTACGGCTGGCCGCACTGGTGGAATTACTTCAATGGCATCGGCCGCGTCACCTGGAACCTCGCCTTCGAGCCGAACCAGACCAAAGAGCTGGGCTACCAGTGGCACTATTTCTGGCGCTGAAATACCGGGGGGGGTATAGCCAGGGGAGATTCTTCTCGCCTCCGCGGCGGGCGTCTCGATACTGCCGCCATGTTCCGGCTCCCAACAAAGGTAGGGACGCCTCGCCGAGGCATCCGCTCCCGCACGAAGGCGGCCGTTTCGGCGAAACGGCCCTACCTGCGGATGCGGTCAGTCTCACAATGCGCCCGCTCGCGCCAACGGCGAGACGCCAATCTGGACGTCCTGGACAAGTTTCGGCAAACAGCGCCTTTTATGGCGATACTAGGGTGCCTGGGATCTGTGCTTGTGCTGACCGGTTACGGACAGACCGCGGCGAACGTAACAACTACACCCCAGAGTTCGGTGCGGCCCGACGTGGAATTGCGAGAGGGCGGTATCGTGCGAGGACCGACGGCGGCCAGGCGGTTGGCTTTGGTCTTCACCGGACATAGCTATGCCGAGGGTGGGGAAGTGATCCTGAACGAGCTGGCCCGGCATAAGAGCCGGGGGTCGTTCTTCTTCACCGGCGATTTCCTCACCAACGCCAACTTCAAGCCGCTGGTTCAGCGGATCGTCCAGGAGGGGCATTATCTGGGCCCCCACTCAGACAAGCACCTGCTTTATTGCCCCTGGGAGGGGCCGAAGCAGACCCTGGTCACCCACGCCAAGTTTCAGGCCGACCTGGAGAGCAACTTGCGGAAGATCGAGGGTTTCGGGGTGAAGGGCCCGCAGATTCGCTATTTCCTGCCCCCCTACGAGCATTACAATCAGGAAATCGTGGACTGGACCAAGGCGATGGGCTTGAGGCTGGTGAACTTCACCCCCGGCACACGCTCGAGCGCGGACTACACCAGTGAGGGCGATAAGAACTTCACCTCTTCGAAGACCATCTTTGACAGCATTCTCCGCAAGGAGCAGCAGGACCCGAACGGGCTGAACGGCTTCATTCTGCTGCTCCACATCGGCTCCGGGCCGGGCCGAACTGACAAGTTCCCCGCGCGCTTCGGCGAATTGCTCGATCACCTGGCGGGCAAAGGTTACCAATTTGCGCGGGTGGACACCTTGTTGGAGACGAAGTGAAGCATGGCATGGAATATGATGAAGCAATGTTGTGGGATTGAGATCTGCCGTCCCTACGGGACTTTTGGGCTTGCTGCCTCGAACTCCACGCTAAAGCGCGGGGCTATTGTCTTTCGCCCTGACGGCCTGCGGTTTGGGAATGCGAACGTGCGGCGGGAGAGGATTCCCCGAACCGATGGCTCGCGCTTGGTCCCCCCGAACCCCTCACCCGCCCTAAAGGGCACCCTCGCCCCCTCCGAGGGGGTGAGGGGGCCGTCTGAAAAAGCGAGGTTCATGGGGTCAGCAGTTGCTTTAAGCACCATCACGGGAGGCTATGGTCTTTCGCCCCGGTGGGCTGCGATTTGCCGCTACGCGGCCGTGCTGGGATTTGGGCTTGCCGCGCTCGCCGCACAAGCCGAGGAAATCTTCATCCGCGCCAGCCAGGTCGGTTGCCGGCCCCAGGATGCGAAGATCGCCGTTGCGTTCGCCAAGGCGAGCCTGCCGGCCTCGTTTGCGGTGGTCACGGCGGACACAGGGAAGGCCGTGTTCGAGGGCCGGACCGGGCCCGTACTCGGCGTGAAGTGGGGCCAGTTTGAGAACCACGTTGAGCTGGACTTCTCCGCCCTCCGGGCGCCGGGCCGCTATATGCTCCGGGTCGCTGATGCCCAGTCGCTGCCATTCACGATTAGCCTGGATCCTTACGGGGTCTTGCCCGATCAACTGCTGGAATTCATGCGCCAGCAGCGGTGCGGTTACAATCCGTGGCTGGATGCGGTGTGCCACTCGTTCGATGGCCGCACGGCCTACGGGTCGCTGACCAACGGCACCTACCTAGACGCGCGCGGCGGCTGGCATGACGCAGCGGACCTGCTGAAATATCTGCTCACCTCGGGCAACGCCACGGCGCAAATGCTTCTGGCATACGAACTCGGAAGTCTAAAGTGGGGGGGCGAGATCTCGGGGTCGCGGTCGAGTCAGGAAGCCGCCCCACTTGCGGACAGAGTGAACGCCCTGGGCCAGCCGTATGCGAACGGCATTCCCGACCTCCTCGATGAGGCGCGCTGGGGCCTGGAATGGATGCTCAAGCTGCATCCGGCGCCTGACCAGCTCTATCACCAGGTTGCCGACGACCGCGACCACATCGGCCGCCGCCTGCCCCAGAATGAAATCGCCGACTATGGCTGGGGCAAAGGCGGCGCGCGGGTAGTGTATTTCGCCGATGGCCGGCCGCAGGGCTTGCGGCAATACCAGAGCGCGTCCACCGGGCTGGCGAATCTGGCCGGCCGTTACGCCGCCGCGATGGCCCTGGCATACCAGATTTGGAAGGATGACACGCGCCAGCGGCCCTTTGCTGAGCGCTGCCTGCAGGCCGGCAAAGAAGTCTATGAACTGGGCCGCGCGAAGGAGGGCGTGCAGCAGGGTAATTCCTATGGCGCCCCGTATCGGTACGAGGAGACGACCTGGGCTGACGATATGGAATGGGGCGCGGCGGAGCTGTTCCGCGCGACGCGCGAGCGCCGGTATCTTGACGAGGCCAAGCGTTACGCGAAACTCGCCGCCGCAGAGTCCTGGATGGGCAAGGAGCAGACCGGTCATTACCAGTATTACCCCTTCATGAACGCCGGCCATTTCCGGCTCTACGATCTGGTTGACCGCGAATTCCGGAAAGCGCTTGCGGCCTATTACCGCGAGGGCATCGAGCAGTGCGTGCGCGCCGGCCAGAGAAACCCTTACCGGATCGGCGTGCCCTTCATCTGGTGCTCTGACAACCTCACGGTCGCCCTGGCCACCCAGTGCCTCCTCTACGAGCGGATGACCGGCGATCGCAGCTATCAGGACTTCGCCGCCCGGCAGCGCGACTGGCTGTTGGGCCAAAATCCCTGGGGCTACACCATGTTCACCGGGATCGGCAGCGTGTATCCGAAAGACCCGCACCTGATGACGATGCAGTTGACCAAACGCCCGATCCGGGGCGGGCTGGTGGATGGGCCGGTCTATGAGCGCATCTTCAAGTCACTCAAAGGCGTCAGCATCACCGAGCCGGACCCGCTGGCCGCGTTCCAGGGCCAGGCGGTCTATCATGACGACGTGCAGGATTACGCCTCCAACGAGCCGACGATGGACGGCACAGCCTCGGCGATTCTGCTCTGGACGCTGTGCGCCAGCCCTTAAGCCAGGGAGGGCGAGCGTCCTCTCGAGCCCACATATTCAGGCAAAGGGGAAAGGAAATCAGAGCTCGCGCGGACGCTCACCCTCCCCAGTAGCCTGGCTTGCCAGGGCTTCGACGAAGGGTGGGATGGGGCAATCGAGTGTATCGGCGACAGCCCGGAGCAGTTCCGCCTCGCGGTAAAGGACCTGGCCATCGGCGGCAACGGTTTGGGCGCAGGCGAGCAGCAGGTTTCGTTTCACGCTGGGCGCCGCCTGAGCTAGCTGGTCGAGGGCGGAGTCCACGCGCGCCAGGCTGCGCGCGTCGCCGGCGAGGAGTTGGACAGCACCCTCCGGGATGTCAAGATAGGCCGCTCCGCGCTGGAAGGCGGCCGCTTCTGCGGCCTCATCCTCCTGCCCGACGTGTGCCAGTGCCGACAGCAGGACCGAGCATTCCGGCAAGAGCGAGCTCAGGGAAGAGCAGCGGCGCTGGCGTGGAGTCGGCCGCCCGTAATACGGCTCCAGGTGCCGGAAAAGGACCTTTTGCAAGGTGTATTCGAGAAGATCAATCGCACGGTCATGCTCGATGAGGTCCCGCACGAGTTGAGCAAACTGGCGGTAATCGGCCGGGTCAAGATGGCGCAGGGCGGGCAGCGTGAGGTCAATCAGGGGCAGCTTGACGCGCGTATCCAAGCGCTGAATCTCGGCACACAGATCGTTGACCTGCTGAAGCATGGCAGAATCCAGCTCCCGCCGGAGGAGCTCGAGCTGGCCGGCGCGGGTTGGGTCGTCGGCGCTGAGCAGCAGCGCGTAAATAGTGGCCCTGGCGCCGGCCACCGAGCGGGACGCCGCCGTGAGGGTGTCTCCCAAACCCAGTCGCAGGGTCGCGGCGCGACGAATATGCTCAGCCGCCCGATTACCGGTGGTCGAAATGAACAAATCGGGATCGGCCTGGTCGAGCGCAAGGACGTGACCAACCGCGCGTTCATACGACCTTTCCAGCTCGAGCTGCGAGCGGGGCAGCATCTTGACTTTGGGGAATTGGCCGTCGAAAGCCGGTTCAATCGCCTGTATGCGCTTCACCAGCGGCGGGTGCGTGGAGAGGAATCCAAACCAGGGGGTGAAGGAGGAGTTCGCGAAATAGAGATGGCTGGCGGTTTCAGCATGAGGCGTGTCGAGGCGCCCTTGCTTGTGAAGCCCGCCGATTCTCTTGAGGGCACCGGCGACACCGGGCGGGTAGCGGGTGAACTGGACGGCAGCGGCGTCGGCCAGGCACTCGCGTTTGCGGCAGATGGCGCTCTTGAGGAGCCGCAGGAACGGCAGACCCGGGGAGCCGGCTCCCACCAGGAGAACCCCGAGGATTATAGATGGCAGCCTTATCACGGAGATCTGGCCATCGAAAATGGATTCGCCGGGCTCGGCAGGCAGCGTCGATCCACGCATGAACACGCGGCCAAGAATCACCGGCCACAGAACTCCATGCACGATGCCCATCAGCCGCATGTTGAGGCGAGTGTCGCCGTTCAGGATGTGGCTGAACTCATGGGCGATCACCCCTTGCAGTTCGTCGCGACTCAGCAGTTGCAGACAGCCGCGCGTGACGCCGATGGCCACGTCGCTTTGTGTGTGGCCGGCGGCGAACGCATTGATGCCCCGCTCCTGATCCAGGACGTAGATTTCCGGCACCGGCAGGCCGGAGGCGATGGCCATTTCCTCAACGACGTTGCGCAACTTCTGCTCGTCGGGCTCCACTGAGTCGGGTGCGATTCGCCGGCCACCGAGCAACTCGGCCAGTACCGGTCCGCCGGCGGCAAGCTGGCGAATCTTGCAGAAGCTGCCGAGGGCGATCACCAGGCCCATTCCCGCCGCGAAGCCGGCAAAGAGGCCCGGGTCCCAAGCCCAGCGCAAGTAATACACCGGATGGTAGATCGCTTCCCCCACCAGCCAGAAGAATGCGATAGGCACATTGTGGGTGCTCGGACCATGCGGCAGCGGCTTCCGGAAGGGCAGGACGAGGCTGGCAAAGATCAGGTAGGCCAGCAGGATGATCATGATCACCGCGGCCGCGAAATAGACCAGCAGCAGCGTTGTCTGGCGGCGGGCCCGTTCCTGTTGCTCGAAGAAGTCCATCAGCCGGTGAGTGCCGAGAAGAGGGCCTTTGCCGATCCGTCAATCCATGCTCTGTCGCAATTCAATGAGGGCACGGTCCGCCGCGTCCACGCGGATGAAGCCGAGTCGTGGGAACTCGAGGTCCAGGATGACATACACCGCGATGGCGGTGATGAAGGCGAAGCCGAGCATGTGCGTCCAACTGCGCTCGCGGCCGGGCGCCATGCCGTAGCCCGCCAGCATGGAACAGCCCACGCCAAGGAAGAAAAGCATGGCGTAGATGATCGTCGGCGGGTGATGCAGCACGGCCATGGTTCGGGTGGTCGTGATGTCGAACATCTCGTTCAGCGGTGGAAGCACCAACATGGTCACACCGCGCCCTTCGTCGGTGCGGCAGGCGGCCGTGGCGGCGTTCCAGATCTCCTGCTGCAAGCCGCTCGATTTCGCCAGAGCCGCCCTGGCGGCCGCGACGTCCGGGAACAGTCTGTAGATCTCCAGCCGTGAATCGAGATAGCGCCGGAACAGATCTCGCAAGGGCGCCCGCGGCTGAGCCGGGAGCATGTCGAGCCGCGCATAGGCCGTGCTGATGGCATTGGCCTCCTGCACAATGAGGGCGCGCCGCGTGTCAAACCGGGACGCCGCCCCGCTGAAAGTGAACGCGATCAGCAGGCCGAGCAGTCCGAACACGGAGCCTTCCACCGCCCCAAGGCCGGAGCGGGCACCCTCGGGGTCACGCGCCAGCCGGCGTTTGCCGAGACGCCGTCCAACCTCCAGCGCGAGCAACATAGCAAGGCAAAGCCCTACGGCCAGAGGCAGGGCGACAAGAGTGCTGCCGAGGTTCATACGCATGTTGTAAGAGCAGATTGCACTGGCGCGCAGCTTAGCACCAAACACAACGGCGGGAAATCTTTTCGAGCGACCGGCCGCGCCAGGTCTTCAAATCGCGGCTGGACCAAGGTAGGATAGCGGCCATGTTCAACCTTTGGCACCTGCCGCTCCTGTTCGGAACAGGATTAGTGGCCGGGTTTGTTGATTCCATCGCCGGCGGCGGCGGGCTGATCACTCTGCCTGTATTGCTGAGTTTCGGCCTGGATCCGCAGCATGCCCTGGGCACGAACAAGCTGCAGGCAACGTTTGGCTCCGGCAGCGCCGCCTGGCACTATGCGCAGGCGGGGACCCTCGTGCTCAGGGATTGCCTGCGTGGATTTCTGCTCTCGCTCCTGGGCGCGGCTGCCGGGGCGCTGGCGGTGCAGCAGCTTGATCCTTCATTTCTCAGGCGCGCCATTCCCGTCCTGCTCATCGGCGTCGCGATCTACACCCTGCTCAAACCGCGGCTGGGCGCCCAAGACCTGCACCCGCGCCTGGCGCGGGGGGCTTTTGATCTCATCTTTGGCCTCCTCATCGGTTTCTATGACGGCTTCTTCGGTCCGGGCACCGGCACGTTCTGGACCATGGCTTTCATGCTCGGGCTGGGGTTCAACATGACGCGGGCGACCGGCTACGCCAAGGTCATGAACTTCGGCAGCAACCTGAGTTCGCTGGCGTTGTTTCTTCCAGGCGGAAACGTCCACTTCGCCGCCGGGTTGACGATGGGCCTCGGCCAGGTCCTTGGCGCGAAAATGGGTTCACGAATGGTCATCGCCCGGGGAACGAAGTTCATTCGGCCGGTCTTCATTTCCGTCGTTCTCGCCCTTACGTTGAAACTGCTCTACGACGCTTACGGAAAGTAGCTCAGTACGCGTCCTGGTGTACGTTTTTCCTTTGCGCCGGGGCAGCTCGGCCGCTAGTTTGTGTCCGTCTTGTCCGGTGGTGTAATGGTAGCACAAGAGTCTTTGGAGCTCTTTGTCATGGTTCGAATCCATGCCGGACAGCCAGTTTTCCCACGGAACGCTGGGACAGTTTAGCCTCAGCCTTCCCGACATCAGCCGTTAAACGTGGTTGAGGTGCTCAACAGGCTGCGGCAATGCGGGCACCAGAAGGCGGTAATGCTGGTCATTCTGCGACCCAAAGATTGGGCGTGATGTCCTCCCTTAACGGGGCTGGGTTTGCATCCTCTCGTATTGCTTGACGGCCTGCATGGCCCGGGTGTCACCCTTGGCCGCGAGGTCGTATATCTCGGTCATGACTGCGGCCATGGCGTCATTCAAGGCGATGCGCTGCTGCGGGGTCATGACCTGGGTGGCGCGCAGTTTATGCAGCCTGGTAACGGCATCTTGCAGGTTTCCACTCTTATACGCCGCCAGAGCTTGTTTCATCTCGTGGGCGGGGGCGGGTGCGGCGGTGGGCGTGGGCACGGGTCGGGGCGCTTCAGCCGTATGGACCGGTGCGGGCGCCGGGGGTTGAGCGGGCGCCGGTTGTTCCAATGCGCTAGCGGCCTTCTCGAGTTCGGTATTGGCGTCAGGCTTCCGGGCGCATCCGGTCAACGCCACGAACAGGCTCGTGCCCCAGACCATCATGGTTGGGAAGTTGAAGCTCATTCTTCGGTCCGTTCCAGTTCACCAGGCGCCTATCGCCCGTTCACCGTGCCCGGATTGCAGAAAAGCCGGTTCTTGGTAAGAATGTTAATCTCGGTGAAGAACTTCGCGGTTTTGAGATACTCGATATGGCCATCCACCACTCCAACCGTGGTGCCCAGCGAGTGTAGCTTGGTGATGCCTTCGTCCGGACTGCTGGAGCCGTCGTTCCAATCGGCGGGATTCGTTTCCAGCGCCTGCCAGAAGATGATGGCATCCTGTCGGAATTGCATGGCTTTGTACGAATTGGGGGAGATTTTCCCATAGCCGCCCACGGCGCCGTTCATCAAATAGCTGGTCAGCTTCTGCGCGCGCGACTTCCAGGCCGGCAGGTTGGTTCTGTCCAGCGGGCAGCGATAGACATTTATGTTCTTGATGTAGTCCCACAACAGGCCGGACCGGTAAGCCAGTTGGGGATTGGCAGCGTAGGGCGCCGCCGTGAGGTCGGGCACCGTTCCGGTGGAAGCATCGTAGAGCCACCCGGGCCGCAGCCACGGGGAATTCCAATTCGGCTCGGGCAAGTAATCCCGCGACTCGCCGGTGTACATGTGCATGGCCGTGGTGACTTGCTTAACGTTGTTCTCGCATTGGACGCGGATCGCCTTCTCTTTGGCCTTGGCGAGCGCTGGCAGCAGCAGCGCCGCCAGGATGGCGATGATCGCAATAACCACCAACAGTTCGATCAAAGTGAAACCTGGCCGTCGGGAGACCTCACGAGCTACTTGCGTGCTCTGGCTCCTTCTCATGATGCTCGGCCCTTTCAGGTCTTTGCTCAGGTTGCTCATTACGCAATTCTCGCCCGCGACTATGCGCCTCTGCCGGAGTATTGCAAGGCTGATCCGGAGACCAGCCAGGTCGCGTTTGAACCAGGAAGGCGCGGCCGGGGTCACTCGCACCCTGGGCCCAGGTTCAGCGGCCTGGCGCTGGGAGTGAGCTAAGGAAGCTATTGGTGGGGAATTTGCTGCCCGGGCAGCGGGTGCGAACGATGTTGATCTGCTGGTGCGTTTTGACGGCGCGCGGCGTGAGCTGGCACCGGGCCAGGAGCGCCTCCACCAGCAGTCGGAGGCTCTCCATCTGCCGGCTGGTGGGCGGGTGCTGGTCAAAGTTGCCGACCAGGCAGATGCCCAGGGCAACCTGGTTCTGTCCATTGCTGGCGAGGTGGCCGCCATCGAGCTGTCCAGTCCAGCGGCGGCAAGCGGCGATTTCGCCGTCGCCCATGCCGCTGCCGTTGCCGATGACAAAATGGTAAGCGAGCCCGTTTTCCATGTGCCGCACCTCGCGATGATACTTGTCCATCCCCTTCACCGTTCCCGTGTCCACGTCGCTGTGGTGCAGGACGATGTACTGCCATCGGCCGGGCTGCACGGGCGCCTTGTCAATCGCCTGCTGGATCGAACGCGGCAGCGAAACCCGGCCGTTGTTCTGCGCCGTGGCGGCTGATGATGATGATGCCGGGCGCCGCGCCGCAGACTTCGTCGGGATGAGCAAGCGCTGGCCGGTGTAAACGTAGGCATTCCGGCTGAGGCCATTGCGTTCGGCGAGCACTGCAGGCGGAAGTCCATAACGCTGCGCAATGCTGTAAATAGTGTCGCCGCGCTTGACGGTGTAAGATCCGTCCGCCGCCAGGGCGCTGGCGGACGCAACCGCTGCCCACACCAGCAGCCAGGAGGCCGCGTGGAGCACTGCCGACTTCACCAAATGAATAGGCCACAAACGCCGGTTCACGTGCGCGCAAACTACCATGAGTCCACCTCCCCCGGCGAGCGTTTTCCCCGCCCTGTCCCGCCCTTGCCCTCCTCTTCCCCGTTTCAGACTTTGGACTTTGGACCTTGGACTTCAGACTCGAGGCTTCGGGCTTTAGACTGTCCCTTGGTCAGCTTCAATCGCGCAACCCGCATGCCGTCCATCTCCTCGACGCGCAGCTCGCAAGCGCCGATCGCCAGCACATCGCCCGCCTTGGGAAAACCGCCCAGCCGCTGCGTCACCCAGCCGCTGGCGGTGCTGATGCCCTCCTCCCGCAACGGCTGCGCCAACCAGTTCTTCCAGCTCATGCAGCGGCAGCGTCCCCGCCGCTTCCCAGGTGTTCTCGCCCGTCCGCGCCAGCAACGGCTTCTCCTGGTCGAACTCGTCCTGAATCTGCCCCACCAGCTCCTCCAGGATGTTCTCCAGCGTCACCATGCCCATCGTGCCGCCGTATTCATCCACCACGATGGCCAGGTGCAGCTTCCGCTCCAGGAAGAACTGCAGCAGCTTCTCCAGCCGCGCCGTTTCGGGGATGTAGATCAGCTTGCGCGCCGCGGGCAGCAGGTCCGCCCCGCTCCGCGCCTTGATCCGCATGGCGTACAGGTCCTTGATGTGAACCACCCCCAGCGTCTTGTCGAGGTTCCCGCCTTCGCACAACGGGAAGCGCGAGTAGCGCGTCTTCTCCGCCACATCCAGGCACTCGGCAATGCTGGCCTCGGTGTCCAGCGCCACGATCTCCTGCCGCGGCCGCATCACCTCGCGCGCGACGCGCCGCCGCAGGTCCAGCGCGTTCAGCACGATGTCCCGGCCCAAGGCGGTGCCGCCGGCCTGCTTCTGGGCTGTCGCCAGCAGCAGGCGCAACTCTTCCTCCGAATGCGCCCGGCCCTTCTCGCCGGTCAGACTCGATGCCGGATTGGCGCAGCATCCACTGCGAAGACCAGTTCAGCGCCACCACAAACGGATAGGACGCGCGGTAAAACCACAGCAGCGGGTAGGCAATCCACAGCGCTGTCGCCAGCGGCTTCTGGATGGCCAGCCATTTGGGCGCCTGTTCCCCCGCGCTGATGTGCAGGAAGGTGATCGCCGAGAAGCCAATGATGAACGCCAGCAATTCCCGCAGTTCCGGCGACTCCACCTCCAGCAAGCCGAACACCGGCCGCAGCAGCAGGGCGAACACCGGCTTGCCGATCCAGCCCAGGCCCAGGCTGGTCAGCGTGATGCCCAGCTGCGCCGCGCTGAGGAACGAATCCAGCCGCTGCAGGATGAAGCCGGCCACCTGCGCCCGCCGGTGGCCTTGCTGCACCAGCGGACTCAATTGCGTGTCGCGGACCTTCACCAGCGCAGAACTCGGCGGCGACAAAGAACCCGTTGAGCAGCGACAAGCGCCAGCCACGCCCAGGACGTGCAGCACGATGGAAATGAGGGCGTCCCAGTCCATGTTACAGGCTCACCTCCCCGAAGATCACCTTCAGCACATCCTGCAAGCTGATGATGCCAATCTCGCGCCGCTCGCGGCCCAGCACAATCGCCAGCCGCTGCCCGCTCCGCTGCAGCCGCCGCAACGCCACCTCCAGCCGCAGGTCTTCATCCAGGAACAGCGCCGGCTTGACGTAATCCCCCACCGGCTTGTTCGGATCCAGAGCCGGCTGATAGAGCAGCGTGTTCAACGCCAGCAAACCAATGATCCGCTGTCCGCCCTCGCGACTTTCCCACACCGGCAAGCGGGTGAGCTTGCGTTCCCGGCACAGCGCCAGCGCGGCGCTGACCGGCGTCTGCGCAGTGATGGCCACGGCCTGCTCCAGCGGCTTCATCGCCTGCCGCACCGTCAGCGTTTGCAGGTCCAGCACGCGGTTGATCATCGTCCGCTCTTCCGACGTGAACGTCTGCGCCGACTCCTGCATCACCAGCCGCAGCTCTTCCCGGTTGCCGAACAGGTGGCCGGTGAAAGCCTTTCCGCCCCGCCACCGCAGCAGCACGCCGGAAAACGCCTCCACCAGCGCCACCAGCGGACGCAACGCCAGATGGATGAACCGGAACGGCCGCGCCAGCCTGAGACAAAGCCGGTTCGGATACGTCCGGAACAGCATCTTCGGCAGCAAATCGAAGAACGCGTAGAACAGGAAAACAGCCATCGCGAACACCACCACGAACCACAAGCGATAGTCGCCCAGCGCCTCATGCAGTTGCGCCACCAGCCAGCCCAGGATCAGGAAGTTCGCCACCGTGTTGCCGACCAGGATGGTCCACAGGAACTTCTCCGGGTTCTCCAGGTAGTCGTGCAGCACCTTGGCCGAGGGTTTTCCGGCGCGCATCTGCTGCCGGATCCGCAGCCGGCTCAACGCAAACACCCCCGCCTCCATGCCCGACAACACAAACGACAACGCCAGGCACGCGAGGAAGGTCGCCCAGATTATGATGTCCGTGGTCATGTTCGGTCTTCTCGGATTTACTTCAACGCTTCCACGAGCAACTCCCTCACCCGCCGTTCGTCCGCCACCTGCGCGGTGAGCTTCAGTCCGCAGAACGTCGCGGACTCGCCCCGCGCGGGCACCACGTCCAGCAGGCTCGTCAGCAGACCGCCCATGGTTTCAACCTCGGGCACCTCCCCCAGTGCCGGATACTCACGGCGGAAATCGTCCAGCCGCAGCGTGCCGGCCACGCGCCAGCGCCCCGGCCCGAGCTTCTCCATCACGAACCCTTCCGCCTCCGCCTCGCCGTGAATCTTGCCGATCAGCTCCTCCAGGATGTCCTCCATCGTCACAATGCCGGCCGTGCCCCCGAACTCATCCAGCACGATCGCCAGACCCCGCTGCTGCCGTTGCAGGCTCTTGAACAACTGCAGCAGGTTCATCGTCTCCGGCACGAACGACGGAAACTCGATCGCATCCGCCAGGTCAATCTGCGGATCCAGCAGCAGCGCCCGCGTGTTGAGGATGCCGACGATGGTATCCGGCGTCTCGTCGTAGATCGGCAGCCGACGATGCTTGTGCTTGCGCGCCGCGGCGAGCATCTCCTCGACGGACAAGTCATCCGAGATCGCCGCCATCTGCGAGCGGGGCTTCATCACTTCCTTGGCCGTGCGGCGGTCGAGGCTGATGATCTGCAGGATGATCTCCTTCTCCGACTGCGCCAGCGCGCCCTGCTGAAAGGCCATCTCCAGCAGCTCCTGGTAATCCGCGTCGGTCAGCGCCGCGTGCGGCCGCACCGTGCGCGGAATGGCGGCACGGAGAATCGCCGCGTTGAGCCGCTGCGCCACCCGGCAGAGCGGCAGGCTGAACCGCAGCACCAACGCCAGCGGCCGCGCCACCCGCAGCGACCACCGCTCCGGCCGCCGCACCGCCAGCGTCTTGGGCAGCACTTCGCCGCCGATCAGGATCAGCGCCAGCAGCGCGACCACCGTCCCGGCCAGCGGCCAGCGCCCGTGGATGGCCATCCACAGCGCCACCGCCAGCATCGCCGCGCTGGCAAACGTATTGCCCAGCACCATCGTCGCCAGCAGATCCTGCGGCTCCGCCAGCAACCGCGCCACGATGCCCCCCGCCCGCGGTTCCCGCTCCGCCAACTGCCGCACCTGCCACTTGCTCAGCGAAAACAGCGCCGTCTCTGCCAGCGCGAAGAAGAAGCTCGCCCCCGCAAAGATCAAAACCACCACCACCGCTATGAGTGGCCCGGACGCCATGCCCGCAGCATGAAGCCAAAACCGCCCCAAGGCAAAAACCAAATTGGGTTAACGAGCTGATCCTACTCCCTTGACGCCCGAGGTGGAGGGG
Organism: uncultured Verrucomicrobiae bacterium; assembly: GCA_963822005.1. Lineage (GTDB taxonomy): Bacteria > Verrucomicrobiota > Verrucomicrobiia > Limisphaerales > UBA8199 > PALSA-1440. Next base: position 327,526 of record CAWGGD010000015.1, read on the forward strand.
GGTAAGGCTTGGGCCATGGCGCGGAACGTGCGCGTTGAATGCCCTGGGGCGATTTATCATGTGATGAATCGGGGCCACGGCGGAACGGCGGTCTCCGGAGACCCGATGCCGCTGGGATGGATCGCAGAGCGGATGCAACTTCGCTGGGTGGCTCACGACAGGGTCGTTTGCCCGTCGCGGCTCACTCTCGGTTTTCACCCCGGGGGCATCCGGTGCTGGGTCTGCGCAACGTGAGTATGAACAAGCGGCGCCTTGCGACACTGCTTGCGGCCGCTGTGGCTTTGGGTGTCATCCTGAGCATCGCGAGCCGCGTGGTGGTTGGCCCATCTTTTGAGGACACGACTGCTTTCAGCAGCGTGACCAACATAATCTTCACTGGGCGCGGCCCTGAGAACCAGAGGCGGCAAATGGAGGTAACCGAGGCGGGACAGGTCGCGCACCTGGTTTCCTTGATCCGTCTGCAGCGCAAGCACCCCTGTGCGTGCGGGCACTCTTTCGAAGCCGTTTTCCAAAGGCCGGCGGGAGAGATTCGGGTGTCGTTCTGCAGCCACTGCTTCGATGTGCTTGATTCCACGAACCCATCGTCCTACGAGGGCGCGCGCTTGTACCGAATGCCACCGGAGTTCTATGCGGAGTTTCGACGCCTGGCCCAAACCCAAGCTCCCGACCGGAACATCCCTGCTCTGCCGGTTAAGCGGCGGTAGGAAGAGCCTTTAGCCGCCGTCGAAGGCTATTGCACGGCTCTTCACCGGCTCTTGCACGGCTCTTCACGAGCTATTCTCAAGCCCGGCTAGCCAGTTAGCTGATTCCTCTTCGGTCCGAGACGGGCGGCAACTACTGCCGGCTGACCGATCTGCCAACTGAGGGATGGCTTTATCCGGCAATGCTCAGGTAGTTCGCTTCGGCCCCCAAACGGTGTATGTTGATGCGACACTGCAGCTCCAGTGAGCAGCATTGAAACATCAGGAGCAGCGTATGGACAAACTTGAGAAGATTGCGGTCCTGGACAATGAGGTTCAGGCGGAATTGGCGGATAGCGTGCTGTCGGAGCGGGGCGTCCCGCACCTGATGCGCAGCTACTATGACTCCGCCCTGGATGGGTTGTTCCAGACTCGCGCCGGCTGGGGACATATCGAGGCGCCGCAGGAGTTCAGGAACGAAATCCTGGCGGTGCTCGACGACATCAAACGCCAGGCAGCGTCCGCCCCGGCGCCCGATGATCCCCCGGCAAACGGCTAATAGCCGCCGATAGTGGGTCGGCCCTGCCTGCTGCGGCAGGTCGCCTTTGTTTCTTCAGGGGGACGGGGGACGCGACGAGGTCAGAGCGCGGGTGGCGGTCCTCTGCGATGCGAGGCAGCGCATATCACCGGTCTTCTCCCTCAAGACTTGAAATACATGTGCGGCTTCCCGCCGGAACCTCTTTCGACGAGTTTGATTTCACCGAGCCTACGCAGGATCCAGAGAGGATGGTTAATCTCCCGCGCGGTGACGGACAACGGCACAGTCTTGTTGATCAACTCGACGAGCGCCCTTCCTGTAAAGAACCCCCGGTTGTGCTGCAAGGTGTGCCGAACGACTTCCATCACGCCCTCCTTCCGGGCCCCGTTCACTTTTCCTTCGAGGGCATTTGCAAACGCCGCGACTCGGGAAGCCGGGGTTGGTTTGGTCTGGGATGTAAGATCGTCTGCGGTGGCCGCTGCCCTCAGCAAGCGGTCAACGGCGTTGATTCTGGTTCGCCACCTGGCTCGGCACCTTCTCAGCTCTGCGTCACGTTGTCTCTGGAGCTGTGCCCTGCGCTCCAGCAGCTTCTTCCGTTTCTTCCTGTCCATATTCCGTCCATGACGCTATCACAGAATGCGCGGACACGGTTACTGGGAGATCCCTTGGTTCGGTGTGAGGAAATTCCCTACAAGGGGCTGGTCGCCGGCGACGCTGGGAAACCAAGCCGGGAAAGTCTTGACGGCGGCGCGGCCTGTGAGGCCGCCTCGCCTCAGCGCGGATTACCTGGCCGGGCGCGCGTAAACTTCCAGCTCGGTATATTCGTTGAGGGCGCTCTCGGTGCTGCCCTTGGTGCAAAAGCGGATGTAACGGGCTTTGACGCCCTTGGCGTTGATGAGTTTGCCTTCGTGGGTCTCGAAGTACTCGCGGTCCGTGCCGACCCCCAGGCCGGAGGTGTTGTCCTGGTCGTTGTTGAAGATGGCGCGGACGTTCTCAATGAAGTCGGGATCATCGGCCACCTGCACGACGACGTCGCGGTAGATCTTGGCCATGTTGTGGGCGTGCCAGATCACAATGGCGAAGATCTCCTGAGGACTGCCCAGATCCAGCTGCACCCATTGCGTGCCTTTGCGCAGGAAGATGATGCTCTGGTCGGAGGCGTCCTTGTCGCCGTCAGTGATCTTGGCCAGGTTGTCGGCGGGGACGTTCTTGTCGCTGCTGGTGATCTTGCTGTCGCGCGCGATGTTCTTGAGGCCGGCCGGGACCATCATGGGGGCGCGCGGCTTGCTCGGGTCATAGGGCTCGGTGTAGGAGTTGGTCTGGATGTCCTTCGGCGTGCCCTTGAAAGCGGGGGCGGGCAGTTTAAGGGCCAGCGGCACCAGGTCCCCAGCGGCGGCGGTTTGGTCCTGGGTGCCCTTCAGCGGACCGGGGAAGGCAACAAGGTCGGAGCGGGTCTTGCCGTTCTCCGTGATGCGCGGGAGGGTGTACACCATGCCGTCCTTGCCAATGGTGATGGCGTTGACGTAGAGCGGGCGCTGGCCGTTCTCGTAGAAGACGGCGCCGTTGTCGGTGTACTTGCCGGTCTCGATGTCGTAGGTGACCAGGTGCAGGTCTTCGAGGCCCTTGGCTTCGCCCATCGCGGTCTTGGCCTTGCCCGCCAGGCGTTTGCCGTCAATGTAGATCGGGCCGCCGGTCAGGTAATGGATGGTCTTGCCGTCCGGGCCGAGCGCAAAGCCGAGGTAGCCGTAGCTGAACTGGTCGAACATGCCGCAGCGCTTCGAGGGCTCCGAGGTGATGCGCTCGAGCACCTCGATGCGCGGCACGCGCGGGTCGAACCGGAACAGGTAGCCCGAGTTGCCGTGGACGCCGTAGATCATGCCGTCGCTGGGCCGCCAGAACGTCTGCCGCCAGTTGTAGCCCATGTGGCCCGGGTTGGTCGGGTCGTAGAGGCCGAAGTAATCCTTCTTCATGTCCTCGCCCTCGACGGGCGCGACGGTATCGGTGGCGGCGTTGTAGCGGAAGATGGTGCCTTCCGAACTGGTGAAATAGGCCGAGCCGTCGCTCTGGTCCACGGCGATGGAGCGGCAGACGGTGCGGTAGTCGGGCGCCGACGCCGTCTTCGCCGAGGGCGCACATCTTGCCAAAGCTCTTCTGGTCCTTGGTGGCGAGGTCGTAGCGGTAGAAGATGCCGCTGGGCCAGGTGAGGGCGAACATCCGGCCGCGCTTGGTGTCCATGTTGAACGTCAGCACGCCCTCGCGTCCGGGGCAGATGCCGAAGTCCTCGAACTTGCCGGTCTTGAGGTCGTAGGAGAGCAGGTGGCCGCCCGGGTAAGGCTTGTAGCCCGCGGGCGGGATGCCCATGGTTTCCTTGCCCTCGACGATGCTATAGACGCCGACGTGCGTGGCGAAGTAGAGCTTGCCGTTGGCCTCGACGAAGTTGACGTGGCTCTTGCCCTGGGGGATGGCCTTGCTGCCCTTCTCGCCGCAGGCCTCGGTCAGGTCGCCCAGTTCCTTGATCTGCTGCGTCTTGGGGTCGAGGCAGAACATCCTCGCGCCCTGGTCAATGTTGTCCGAGCTGAGCACGTAGTAAATCCTGCCGTCGCTGCCGGTGCCCATGGCGTTGTAGCTGTCGTGGCCGAGCGCGAAGCCGGAGTTGTAGGTCTTGGCGGTGATCTTCTTGCCCCTGTAGGCCTTGCCGTCGGGGACGACGAGTTTCTGCGCGGCCTCTTGTGCGCCGTAGGCGAGGGCGCGCTAGCGCAAAGCACAGAGGATGGGTGAAGAGGTTAAATGAGTTAAATGAGGTGCGTGTTTTCATGATTTGGTTAATGGGTTCGTGCCTGCAGTAATGGGAGGGCGAGCGTCCCCGCGAGCCCAAACTTCTCAGGGCAACCTGCGAAGATCAGGGCTCGCGAGGACGCTCGCCCTCGGCCAGGCTCGGAGGATTCCGCCCTGTGGCATTGCTTGGATGGGGCCGGAGGAACCGGCTCGTGGGACTTGCGGCCATAGACCTTCTCGTAGGCGCGGCAGAACGGGCAGAGGCCCTCGAAGGTCTTGACCAGCCAGAAGGCGAGGCCGGCCTGCTTGCGCCGCGCGCGCTGGCAGACGACACAGTTCACACTGCGCTGGGCCAGCGCGCGCGTCCGGTCGGTGATGATCGGTTCGCTCACTCGGATTCAGGGTTCAGGCTCTTGGCCAGCTCGGCGGCGTGTTTCTGGATCTTGCGGATGGCCTCGGCGATCTGGTCCATCTTCTCCCGCTCCGCCAGCAGCATGGTCTGGCGTGAACCAGACGGCTTCCGCGCAGAGCTTGTCGTTCTGCGGGCAGGTCCTGGTTGCGTGCCAGCCATTCCTTGAGCCGCTTCTCGCCGTAGAGCTTGAGGAAGTGCTTGTTCTTGGCCAGGCCGGAGACGTAGGCGTCTTTGTTCATCACGCCGTAGCCGGGAGAGCCGGGCACGCCCTCGGCGGCCAGTGCGGCCAGGAACTTCGCGCGGTCGAGGCCGGCGAACTGCGCGGGGTCGTAGCGGAACATGTAGAGGTGATAGGCGCTGCGGGTGGCGCCGTCGTAAAGTTTGGCCGGTTTGATGCCCGGGATCTCGCTCAGCAGCTTGGTCAGGTAGAGGGCGTTTTCGTTGCGGCGGTTGGACTGCTCGACGACGCGGCGTCATCTGGGCCACCAGCAGGTCGCCCTGGAACTCGCACAGGCGCAGGTTCGAGCCGCGCGTGCCCGAGTAGGTGAAGTTGTAGCCGCTGACCTGCCGGGCCCGGCCCTGGTTGTGGAAGTTGTAGCAGACCTCGGCGAACTGGTCGTCGTTGGTGAGCACGGCGCCGCCCTCGCCGGAGTTGAGGTTCTTGCTGGCCTGGAAGCTGAAGCAGCCGGCCAGACCCCAACGTGCCGACCTTGCGGCCGCGCCACTCCGCCAGGTGCGCCTGGCAGGCGTCTTCCACGACCGGAATCTTGTGCTTGCCGGCGACCGCGAGGATCTTGTCCAGGTCTGCCGGCGAACCGCCGATGTGCACCGGCATGATGGCCTTGGTGTCCTTGGTGATCGCCGCCTCGATCTTGTTGGCGTCAATCTGGAAGCTCTCGAGATCCGAGTCCACGAAGACCGGCAGCGCGTAGTTCAGCACCACCACGTTGTAGGTGGCCACAAAGGTGTAAGGGGGGATGATGACTTCGTCGCCCGGCCCGATATCCAGCGCCCCGAGCACGGTGTAGAGCGCGGCGGTGCCGCTGGCGGTGGCGAGGCAATGCTTGGCGCCGGTGAGCTTCTCATAGGCGTCTTCGAATGCCGACACGGCTTTGCCGCTGCCGCGATACCAGTGCGCCGCTGTGCAACGTGCCGAGCAGGGCCTTCTCCTCCGTTTCGTCCTGAACCGGCCAGCCGGGCCAGCCGCCGGAGCAAACCGGCTTGCCGCCAAGCTTGGCGGGTTTATCGGTGGCGATTTCCGCGGCGAACGCGCTGCCGCCGTTGCCCGGCCAGTTGGGGCAGGGCGAGGGACAAGCCTGCGCCCGCGAGGGATGCGGTTTCCAGGAAATGCCGACGCGAGATATGCTCTTTCATAGTGGAACTCCGACTTTATTGGCGAACCGAGTGATCAAACTGATTTCGGTGATTGTGACGGCAACGCGCAGCCAGTCAAACTGAAATTAGCGGGCAGGCTGGTTTTGATTCGCCAATGGCCCGAGCGCCGGCATAGCATGACCGGATGAGAGTCGGTCCTTGCGGGCTCATGGTGATGGCCGGGCTGGGCATCACAATCCTTGCCTCTTGCGGCAAAGCTGATCGGTCAAAGGCCTCGGGCAAGGCCGAAATGGCTGAACGTCCGGTGAGTGTCGCGCGCGCGGAAGTGCGGGCGATACCGCGGGCCATTCACGTAACCGGCTCGCTGGCGGCGCAGGAGCAGTCCACGCTCAGCGCGAAGGTGACCGGGCGGCTGGAGCGGCTGAGTGTGGACATCGGCAGCGTGCTGCGCCAGGGCGACCTGGTGGCGCAGATCGAACCGCGCGATTACGAGTTGGGCCTGCAACAGGCGGCGGCGGCGCTCGCGCAGGCGCGCGCCGCGCTGGGGCTGCCGTTGGAGGGTGAAGATGACCGTATCGAACTGGAGCGAGTGACGGCGGTCAAGCAGGCTAAGGCCGTGCTGGAGGAAGCGGGTAAGAACCGGGAGCGGGTCAAGAGCCTGTCGGTTTCGGGCATCGCTTCACAGTCGGAGGTGGACACGGTTGAGTCCGCCTACACGGTGGCGCTGGCGCGCTACGAAACGGCGCTGGAAGAGTCCCGGGGACGGATGGCGACAGTCGTGCAGCGGCGGGCGGAATTCGAGCTGGCCCGCAAACGGCTGGCCGACGCCTCGGTGCGCGCCCCTTTTGACGGGGCGGTGCAAGCCCGGCCGGCGAGTGTCGGGGAGTACGTGGCGGCGGGCACGCCGATTGTGCAGTTGGTCAAGACCGACCCACTACGGCTGCGACTGGAGGTGCCCGAGCGGGAATGTATCCTGGTGCGCACGGGCCAAGTGGTGCAACTGTTCGTCGAAGGGGATACCAACACTTACAGCGGCCAGATCGCCCGGCTCAGTCCGGCGCTCGACGAACAAACCCGCACGCTGCGGGTGGAGGCCGACGTGCCCAGGCAGGGCTCGCTGCGGCCCGGGCTGTTTGCGCGGGCGCGGATCATCGTGACCGAGCAGGAGCAGGCGGTAACGGTGCCCGCCGATGCGATTATCACTTTCGCCGGGCTGGAGAAGGTCGTGGTTGTGCAGGATGGCAAGGCGGTGGAGAAGGTCATCGCGACCGGCCGCCGCGGTCCGGACTGGGTCGAGGTCGTGTCCGGTCTGGAAGCGGGAGAAACCGTGGTGTTGAGCCCGGGCAGCCTGCGCACGGGCCAACGGGTGATGGCAAGAAACGGGGCGGAGAGGCACCCGAGTGTGCAGGAGGCGAACCAGGCGAAGCAAGCGAAGGAACCTTCCTCCAAGTGACCGATGCAGAAGCTGGCTGAGATTTGCATCCGCCGACCGGTCTTCGCCACGATGATCGTGCTGAGCCTGGTGGTGGTCGGGGTGGCGGGATACCTGCACCTCGAAGTGGATCGCTTCCCGTCGGTGGACCTGCCGACCGTGCGGGTCAGCACCCGACTGCCCGGCGCCTCGCCCGCCGAAATGGAGTCCCAGGTGTCCCAGCCGATTGAAGAGGTCCTCAATACGATCGAGGGGATCCAGGAGCTGCGCTCCATCAACGGTTCGGGCGCCGCGTTCACCGTGGTCACGTTCAATTTGAATCGGGACATTGATGCGGCCGCGCAGGACGTGCGCGACCGCGTGGCCACCGTGGTGCGGGATTTGCCGCGGGATACCGACCCGCCGACGATCGCCAAGTCGGACACGGACCAGTCGCCGATCCTGACACTGGCGCTCTCAGGCAAGCGCTCACAGCGCGAACTGTCGGAGATTGCGGACAAGATTGTCAAAAAGCAGATCGAACGATCGGCGGGGGTAGGGCAGGTGGAGCTGGTCGGCGACTTGGCGCGCGCGATCAACGTGTGGGTGGACGCCGACCGATTGGCCGCCTACCAGCTTCCCATCACCGCGGTGCGCGACGCGGTGGCGCGTCAAAACGCGAACATTCCCGGCGGCAACGTCACGGGCAACCTGCGCGAGGAAACGCTGCGGACGATGGGGCGGCTGCCGGACGCGCACGCCTTCAACGACCTGGTGATCGCCACGCGCAAAGGCTCGCCGATCCGCGTGCGGGACGTTGGCTGGGCGGAGGACGGGACGAAGGAGCAGCGGTCCATTTCCCGGCTCAACGGCGCGCCGACGGTGGCGCTGGAGGTGCTGCGGCAATCGGGCGCCAACACGGTGGCCGTCATCGAAGGGGTGAAGGAGAAGCTGCGCGAGCTGGAAGGGCAGCTTCCCGGGGACGTGAAGCTCGAGGTGACGCGCGACCAGTCGCGCTACATCTACGAGGCGCTGCACGAGATCCAGCGGCACCTGATCATGGGGAGCATCCTGGCGTGCCTGGTGGTGCTGCTGTTCATGCGCAACTGGCGCGCGATGGTGATCGCCGCGGTGGCCATCCCGACCTCGGTGATTGCGGCGTTCGGCATGATGAAGGCGCTGCATTTCACGTTGAACAGCGTGACGATGCTGGCGCTGGTGCTGATGGTGGGCATCGTCATTGACGACGCGATTGTGGTGCTGGAGAACATCTTCCGGTTCATCGAGGAGAAGAAGATGCGGCCGTTTGAGGCGGCGCGAGCGGCCACGGCGGAGATCGGGCTGGCGGTGATGGCCACGACGTTCAGCCTGGTGGTGATTTTCATCCCGGTGTCCTTCATGTCCAGCATCTCGGGGCGCTTTCTCTACCAATTCGGCTTTACGGCGGCGGTGGCGGTGCTGGTGAGCCTGCTGGTCTCCTTCACCCTGACGCCGATGATGAGCGCCCGGCTGCTGCGCGGCGGGAACGGGCGGGAGTCCAAGTCCGCGGGAGCAGAGCCGCGCTCCCGCAGCGGTTTCTATGGCCGAATTGACCGCGGTTACATGCGAGTGTTGCGCTGGGCCCTGGCGCACCGGTTGGTGGTGGCCGGGCTGGCCCTGCTGGTGATCGCCTCCTCCGTGCCGCTCTACAAGGTGGTGCGGCAGGAGTATCTGCCCAGCAACGTGGATGAGGGCGAATTCGACGTGCGGGTCACCGCGCCCGAAGGGACCAGCCTCGCGGCGATGAACCGCGTGGCCTTGCAGGTCGAGGAGGAGCTGCGCGCGATTCCCGGCGTGCGCCTGGTGCTGGGCACCGCGGGGAGCGGTTTCCTGGGCGGCGTCAATGGCGCCAACTTCTTCGTCCAGCTTGTCCCGCACGCGGAACGCACCTTCCGCTGGGGCCACCTGCTCCACTGGCCCCCGTGGAACGCGTTTCGCGGCAACTTCTCCCAAAGCGATGTCCAGCAGGAGATTCGCCGCCGCTTGCGGAAACTGCCGGACGTCCGGGTGGCCGTCCGCAACCCGCAAACCTTCGTGGGCGGCGGCCCCAACTTCGACATTGATTTCTCGCTGCTCGGGCCGGACCTGGACGTGCTGAACACGTATGCCGAACGGCTGCGCACCAACGCGACGGCCCTGGGGCTGCTGGATGCCGACACCACGCTCAAACTCGATAAACCCGAGCTGCGCGTTCGAAATTGACCGCGACCGCGCGGCCAATCTGGGCGTCAGCACGACGGACATCGCCGACGCGCTGCGAGTGATGGTGGGCGGGGACCAGCGCGTGACTCGCTTCCGCGACGACTCGATGAACGAGGATTACGACGTGCGAGGTGCGGCTCAAAGCGGGGGACCGCAACGAAGCGGAGCCGATCCGGCGGTTGTTCGTGCCCCGGCAGGGCGGCGGGCTGGTGCGCCTGGATAACGTGGTGAAGGTTGTGCCGACGCAGACCGCCTCGCGCATTGACCGGCTGGACCGGCAGCGGCAGGTGAGCTTGCGCGCGGCGGTTGCGCCCGGCTACGCCCAGGCGGACCGCATCGCCGCGTTGCGAAGCGAGGTGGCAAAGATGGGCCTGCCGACCGGCTACTCGACGCGCATCTCGGGCCGCGCCCGCGAGTTGGAAACCACGTTCGGGGAATTCCTGTTCGCTTTCGCCCTGTCGGTCGTCCTGATGTACATCATCCTCGCCTCCCAGTTCGAGAGCCTGGTGCATCCGTTTACGATCCTGCTCTCGCTGCCCCTCTCGGTGCCCTTTGCGTTTGTCTCGCTGCTGGCCGCCAACCAGACGATTAACCTCTACTCGGCCCTGGGCCTGCTGGTGCTCTTCGGCGTCGTGAAGAAGAACGCCATTCTCCAGATAGATCACATGAACAAACTCCGCGCCGCCGGGCTGGACCGCGCCGCTGCGATCCTGCAGGGCAACCGGGAGCGCCTCCGCCCGATTCTGATGACGACGATAACGTTGATCGCCGGCATGTTACCCCTGGCGCTGGGCACCGGGCCGGGCGCCGAAGAGCGCCGGGCGGTCGCAGTGGTGGTGATCGGCGGACAGGCGCTTTGCCTGTTATTGACGCTGGTCGTGACCCCGGTGGCGTATTCGCTCCTCGACGATCTCGCCAACCAGCTCCGGGCACAGTGGCGAAGCCGCCCGACCGGCGCCATCCGGGGCGCGGCGCTGCAGACAGCGAGCGAAGCTGCTCGTCAGGAGCCCATTCTCCAGCGCACGGCTCGCCGATAAGCTGCAGCCGCGGACGTCAGTCGGCGCATTCCGCGCGAGGCCAAGATGGCGCCGATTGACGTCGGCGGCTACGCGGGTATGGAATAATGCGCCCTGGCCCCGGATCGGCCAGGGGCGGGCAGGCAGGGAGTGACCCGAGGCACCTCCGCCACGATGTTGGTGGCTGCCTGATAGATGGCGTGTTCTCGCTGGATGCCCTGCTCAGTCGTGGCGCACCCGAAGGGGAGCAACGCGAACGCGACGAGCGACCCGAGAAACAGGACATGCATTAGGAGCACTAATCGCTCCTGGACAGGCGTCTCGCGGTAACAGGCAGAGACAAAGGCAAAAAGGCGTTTAGAACTTCGCAGTATAAAACGAAGTGATGTTACTGTGGCCGCTGCCGCCGGCCGGGAGGGTGCCGAGGAAGCGGTAGTCACTGGTGACCTCGCGGCCTTGGCTCTGCGGCTTGGAGGCGTAACGGGGTCAGAATCTGCATAGTGAAAATAGGCGCTTCTGACCCCGCTAGGGATTCGCAAATGAAGGTGAGTATTTGCCAACTAATGTGTAGCCATTCAGAGCACGCTATGCTAGCGGCGAGACGTGAACAAGCGACTTTACCGGCAACGCATGCCGGACGTGGAATCGCTTTGGTATCAGCCGGACCAGGCTGACTGACTACTGGGATGCTCGTTGCCATAGCTTTCCTCGCTGTCGGTGAAACCCAACTCCGATCCAGCCAACCGACTGACTCTTTTGTGGCGACATTCGCGGAGGCGGAAGGATTGGCTTTTGTGCCGGCGCTGGACCGTCAGCCCTGCGGCACGTATTGGGACGTGCGCAACGGGCTCCCTTGCACGGGTGCGCCACTCCCCTGCCCGCCCTCCGATCCGGACACGCCGGTGTATGCCACAGGTGGCGTTAACCAACACCCTGGTGGATGGTTTAACTGTGGACCCCACCAACTTCGTCCCAATCGGAACCAGTGGCTACTATGGGGCGCAACTGGCAGTCACGAACAGTGGTGCGCACACCGTGACCAGTTCCCAGCCCGTGGGCGTGCAAGTTTACGGATGGGGAATCCCTGATGCCTATGGGTATTTTGGCGGCATGGTCAAATGACCACCCACGTCGTGAGATAAAACAGAACCTAAATGAGAAGCATCATCATCGTCTTGGCGGCCGCACTGTCTGCACCGCAAATCACTCAAGCACAGGGAACCGTGACCTACCTGTCCAACTTGCCTCAGTCGTCGGCCGGTAGTCTTGCGGTTGGAAGTGATTCATGGCTGGCAGCGGTGTGCCAGACGGGAACGAATGCCGACGGCTATGTGCTCGACTCCATTCAACTGGCAATGAGCGATGCTATCGGCAGTCCTAATGGCTTCACGGTGATGCTCTACGCACCGGCTATTGGCTCCTTTCTTCCTGGACACAGTCTCGGCACTCTGAACGGGTCGTTGAGCCCAGTGGCCGGCGGCGTTTACACTTATACGCCGGCTTCAAACCTCACCTTAACGCCACGCACCCCTTATTCTATTGTGCTTACCGCCGGAACGGCGGTTGCCAATGGTGCCTATGGTTGGAGCTATGGGGGCACAAACTCTTACAATCCAAGTGATGGTTGGTCCACGATCGGAGGTGTCTGGTCTTCCAGTAACGGTTTGACACATTGGATTGGGACTGGAGGCTCTTTCCCTCGATTCGCCCTAAACGCGACGCCGGTTCCGGAACCGGGCGCCTTGAGTCTGCTCGCCCTGGGCGGCTTGCTCCTCGTCTGGCGCGATCGAAAATCATAACCTATGTAACGGACTGAAGCAGCGCCCGCATGAAAAGCATCATCATTCTCTTGGCGGGGGCATTGTCTGCACCCCAAGTCACTCAAGCGCAAGGAACGGTGACTTACCTGTCCAACTTGGCTCAGTCACCCGCGGGCAGTCTTGGGGTGGGAAGTGATTCGTGGCTGGCAGGGGTGTATCAAACGGGAACCAATGCCGGCGGGTATGTGCTCGGCTCCATTGAGCTGGCGATGACCGATGCTGTCGGCAGTCTTAGCGGCTTCAGGGCTATGCTTTACGCACTCGCGGCTGGCTCTTCGTTCCCGGAAGGTATCTCGGCACCTGAATGGTTCGTTGAGCCCAGTGGCCGGTGGCATTTACAGCTATACACCGGCTACAAACCTCACCCTAGCGCCACAAACCTTTTATTCCATTGTGCTTACCGCCGGAACGCCGGTTGGCGCTGGCGCTTATGGTTGGAGCTACGCCGGCACAAACTCCTACAATCCAAGTGATGGTTGGTCCACGTTCGGAGGTGTTTGGTCTTCCAGCTAATGGTTTAGACCTTGGACTGGGACTGGAGGCGCTTTCCCTCAATTTGCCATAAACGCCACGCGGTGTCCCGGAACCGTCCACGCTTGGTTTGCTCGCGCTAGGAGGCTTGCTCCTCGTCCGGCACCGCTGGAAGTCACAGCCTACGTAATGGAGAAAGGCAACGCCTGGATGAAAAGCATCATCATTCTCTTGGCGGGGGCATTGTCTGCACCCCAAATCACTCAAGCGCAGGGAACTGTGACGTACCTGTCCAACTTGGATCAGCCATCCGCTGGCAGTCGTGCCGTGGGAAGCGATTCATGGCTGGCAATGACTTTTCGTACAGGAACGAATTCGGCCGGATATTCATTCGACTCGATTCAATTGCGTATGGCGGATGCCTTGGGTAATCCCAGCGGCTTCACGGCCATGATCTACGACGCTGCCCCCGTAGTAGGTGGCTCTCCGCCCGGCAGCAGTCTCGGGACTCTGAACGGTTCTTTGGAGCCCGTGGGAAGCGGCATTTACACCTATAGCCCCGCCTCCAGTCGGACACTATCACCACACACTCCGTATCACATTGTCCTCACCGCTGGGACACCGGTTGCCGATGGCGCTTATGAGTGGAGCCTGGCAGGCGGAAACTCTTATAATCCAAGGGATGGCTGGGCTGGTCTTGCATATGTTTGGACTTCGAGCGACGGTTCACAGTGGCGGGCTACGAGTGGTTATCTCTAACTCGCCATTAACGCCACAGCGGTTCCTGAACCGTCCACGCTTGGTTTGCTCGCCCTAGGCGGCTTGCTCCTCGCCTGGCAGCGTCTGAAAGCTGAGGTGGCTGGGAAAAGGGGTCGCTAAGTCCTGGCGAGCTCGCCGGCGTGCTTCTGGATCTTGCGGATGGCTTCTGCCGTCTGGTCCATGTCGGTGCGCGGGCCCAGCAGCGTCGTCTGGGTGAACCAGGCGGCTTCCTCGGAGAGCTTGTCGTTGGCCGGACACTCGGTGCGTTCTTCCCATTTGGCCAGCGTCTCCGCCGGGAAGAGCCGCTGCCAGGAGCGGGAGGCCAGCGAGCGCTTGATGAAGGCTTCTTTGTTCAGCCGGCCGTAGCCCGCATTGCAATCCACGCCTTCGGCTTTGAGCGCCTCCAGGAAGCGTTTCCGCGGCATCCCGGCGAAGTGCTCCTTCTGGTAGCGGTACATGAACAGGTGATAGGCGTTCCGCGTGCAGCCGTCATACATCTTGGCCGGCAGAATGCCCGGGATCTCCTTGAGCAGGCTGCGCAGGTAGTCGGCGTTCTGCTCGCGGGTCTTCATCTGTTCTTCGAGCCGGGTCATCTGGGCGAGCAGGATCGCGGCCTGGAACTCGGTCATGCGGAGATTGCCACCGCGACTGCTCCTGGCGGCCACTTCGCCGCCGGATGGCCGTCGAGGCCGGCACTGGTTGTGGAACGAATAGCACTGGTCGGCCCATTCGTCGTTGTTGGTGATAATGGCGCCGCCATCGCCGCAATTGAGGTTCTTGCTGGCCTGGAAGCTGAAGCAGCCGGTGTCGCCCCAGGTGCCGAGGCAACGATTGCGCCACTGGCCGAGATGAGACTGGCAGGCATCCTCGATCACCGGCAGCTTGTGCTTCTTCGCTACGGCGAGGATGGTATCCAGGTCGGCGGCGGAACCGCCCAGGTGCACAGGAATGATCGCCGTGGTGCGGTCGGTAATCGCGGCCTCGATCTTGCGCGCGTCAATCTGGATCGTCTCCGGGTCGCTGTCCACGAAGACAGGCAGGGCGTGGTGGAGCAGAATGACATTCACCGTGGCGATGAAGGTGTAGGGGGCAACAATAACTTCGTCGCCCGCTTGGACCCCTACCGCGGCCAGTGAGGTGAAGAGGGCGCTGGTCCCGCTATTGGTGGCGAGGCAGTTCTTCGCGCCGGTGGCCTTGGCATACGCCTCCTCGAACCGCGACACGTTCTTGCCGTTGCCCCGGAACCACTTCCCGCTGCGGACGGTCTCCAGCATGGCTTTGTCCTCGCGCTCGTCCATGATGGGCCACTCGCGGGGCGGTCGGGTGCGGACGGGTTTGCCGCCGAGCAGGGCGGGTTTGTCGCCGGTGCCAGGGCCGCGACTTTGCGCTCGCGCCATCGGGGAAAGGTTGAGTGTGACTCCCGCGCCGGCGATCGCGGTCGTGCCGAGAAACTGCCGCCGATTCATGTTCTGGTTCATATTGACTGATCTGTGATTATTGCATTTCGGGTGGTCATGCAAAGCGAAAGCTGGAAGGTGTGCCATGACCCGGCAGCTCTTCCATAAATTCGGAGATGGATAAAGGGAGCTGTCGCGAACTGCGGCCATGTATCCACAACAAGACAGGGAACGACATCGGTTGGGAGTTGGCCCGATCCAATCAAAGTCCGATGGCCTTCTTGGTTACGGGCAGCAATTTCCTCGCGATAATGCTGTATCCATAGTCGGTCGGATGCACCCCGTCCCTCGACAGGCCATCATGCTCGTTGAAAGCCAGCAGATCAGTGCCTTCGAGCAGGTAGACCCCCTTCTCACCGGATTGAATGACCTCATTGACCGCTTCGCGCATCGCGTCGCGAGTGTGCCGGCTGCGATCGGCATAGGCTGGACTATACACTTCCCGGGCTGAGGTTATGGGAGTCAGACAGATCAAGGGGACGTTTGGATGCGACTTGCGCAAGGTTTGCAGCATCTTCTTGTAAGCCGTGGCATCCTGCATCCCATAAGATTTCCCGAGGTCGAAGATGTAACAGCATGCGGGGATGGAGTTGACCAGGTCCACCACGTTCGCCTCCGCCTTGCCGGCACCCCCGAAGCCGAGGTTGACGAAGTCAAGGTTCAGGTCACGGCACAGCTTGGCCGGGTAGGTCATCCCGGGCTTGAGCGCCCCGTTGCCCTGGCAAACGGATGATCCGTAGAAGACCACCGGCTGCGGCCGGGCGAACTTGTGTTCCGGTGCGCTGAACTTGGTGTCTTTGTCCACCCCGATACCGCGAATGAGAATTCCCTGGTGGTAGGGCATGTAGATGACGATCTCCTTCTCTTTCCGGTCCAGGTCACGGAAGAGCACCACTTCTGTCTCCACCTTGGGCTCTTCAGCCCCCGCCGACCGGACGAAGCTGCCGTTGACATACACATCGAAGCCCTTGAGAGCGCCCTTGTTCTGCGGCAGGACCTTCAGCCCCAGTTGCGACGTGTCGCATCTGAGCAGGATGCGTCCGCCCGACGGGCACCGGGACCGCGCCTTCACGCCCTTGGGCAGTGAATCGAACTGGGCCTTGGGCATCCGCCACAGGTTTGACTTGTTCTCCTCAAACCACCAGAGCCCCAGCACCTTGAACTTTTCGGTGTCGGGGAACGGCAGCCAGGCGCAAGCGAGTTTGGGCGGCTTTACCGCTTCGCTCTCTTCTTCGCCCTGTTCGGGCGCCATCGCTCGATCCGTTTGGGCGGTAGGGGCAGGTTTGGATTCCTGTGCCTGTAGCGTGGCGATCAGAGGAGCGAAAGCCACGGTGAAGAACCACAGGGTTTTGGACCAGATCAGGGCAGGAGAAGCCTTCATAGTTCCGGTTGTTCGAACAGAATTGGCGTGCAGGAGCCTTCGGGTCACGGCATCCAGGCCGGAAAGAAGGATGCGCCCTGCCGGTCGGCGTAGGTGACGTCGAACTGTTTGTGCCAGTAGAGCCGCCAGAGTTGCCGCGGGCGCTGCAGCCGGACCGAGCCATCGAAGCTCAACATCTCAATCCCTTTGGCGTGGCGCACCATGGCGAAGTGCTTAAATTCGTAGCCGGAGCCTGACCACTCACCATTGAACGCCGGACGCTCGCCGTCCACGCCGGTCAGGTCTGGCCCGCCGCCGCGCCACATGCAGTCGCCAAAGAGCGGCGTGTCAGTGGGATGCGTTGCCGCCTCGATTTTGCGCCAGTTCTTGCTGGTGGCCCGGCCCTGGAGAGTGGTCGTGCCCGGCGGGCAATTATACACCCAGCAGTTCTCGCCGTAGCTGGAGATGAGATGCTTGTTGACGGCGGTGGACGGCAGGGTGGGATCGTCCACCGCCATGTCCACCGCCGTGGTCGGGCCGCCGTTAAGCACGACAGACGACGCCTGTGGGTCCACCGAGGCCTCCTGCGTGCCTGTGTTTGATCCCCGCCGCATCTTGGCCGCCGGGCAGAGCAGGATCGGGGGTTTCTTCCCGTAATACGACAGGAGCGTCAGCACCCATTCACCCCGCGGAAAGCCCGAGCTGGTGGTTCCAGGACTGAAGGAGCCCTGGTTGTCGTCGGAATAGAGACGCCAGATGATGCCCCATTGCTTCAGGTTGGAGACGCAGCCGATAGTCACGGCCTTCTGCTTGGCCCGAGCCAGGGCGGGCAAGAGCAGGGCGGCGAGGATGGCGATGATGGCGATTACAACCAGCAGTTCGATCAAGGTAAAAGCCGCGCGGGAACCTCCCACCCGCGCAGACTTTCGACTAACGCAATACTGTCTTCTCATACACGGATTCGGCTGCACCGGTCACCCGGCACGTTACCGGGCAATTCGCGTTAGGGCCATTGGGTCACCACCTGGTAAAAGCGGTGCGGGTAAAGCGACGCGTTCGGGTCGGTGAAGGTGAAGGTCCCGTCGGTGAACGTCCCACTCGACACCTGCACCCAGTTGCTCAGCGCCTCGGTGACGTTGGTCGTGGCCAGGATGCTGTAGGTCCAGTTCGTTGGCCCCCAGCCACTGAACTGGAAGTTGCCCAGCCCGGAGGAGGTTACGCTCAGGACCTGCGGCACGACGCTCCCCGCCACCCGCAGCGTGCCATCAGTCTTCATGGTGCTGGTGTCCCATGACAATTCCGGGGCGCCCATGGCGCTCAGGTCGGGCAGATCGTAGTAGCCGAAGTCCGTGCCGTCGTACGAGGCGGCATCGAACAACTTGAAGGCCTCACCGCCCACGAGATTGGTGCTCGTCAGCACCACCTTCAGGGAGGCCATGCCCCCGAAGGACACGCTGCTAATGCCTTTGAATGAGTCATAACCTGTGGATGAGACTCCCACGATGGCGGCGCCTGAACCGACAAATGCCAGCGAGTTGCCGATGGTCAGGCCACCTGCGGGGGCGCCGGATGCCGTGCCTGAGGCGGTGGCGCTGTTACCGCACAAGATGCCGTATCCCGTAATTGATACGGGCGCATTAACCAGTCCATTGCCCGTCAGTGTACCGACCGAGGTGCTTCCAACGGTAATACTGGCGGTTCCGACCATAGCACCATTGAGGACGAGCGTGCCTGCATTAATACGTGTATTGCCCGTGAGCGTGTTGGTTCCCCACAGCGTCCAGGTCCCTGAGCCTTCTTTGTTCAGACCCACCGTGTGACCGGCGTTGCCTACAAAACTGCCTCGCATAGTGCCATTGCCGTCGCCAAGCAGGTAAATGCTGTCGCCGGCGCCGGTGACGGTAGAGGTGCAATCACCGAGGATCACCAACTCATCGCTATCGGAAGAGAAGATCCAACGTGAGCCGCCGGCGGCCAGATTTATCGCCCCGGCCAGCGTGTTGGTGCCACTCACATTGACAATCCCCGGCGCCAGCGAACCGCCTGGCTTCATGCCTAAGGTGATTGGCTTCTGCAGCGTGATGCCGCCGGTGAGTTCAAGCCGCGAGAATTCGGTGGTGATGCTGATCAACCCGGTAGTTCCAAGGGCGCCGGGATCGCTGATACGAATGGCCCCACCCGTGACATAGGTTGCACCCGAGTAATCATTTGCCGTCGAGATGGTGATGGTATTGGCGTTGTACTTGTAGAAATCGCCTGTGCCGGTGATGAACTTGCTCCAGGCGAAGTTGTCACTGCGGTTCACTCCCACCGTGCCGTTGTTGGTAATCGTGGTTGCCGTAAAGCTCCCGTTCGCGCCGCCGTCGCCGATGCGCAGGGACCCATTGGTTTGCACAACCACGCTGCCCGAACCGAGGGCGCTGCCATCCGGGTTGGAGACCTGCAGCATGCCGCCGCTGATCGTCGTGCCACCGCCGTAGGTGTTCCCCGCGCTGAGGATCTGGGTGCCGGAGCCGCTCTTGACGACCGCGCCGGCGCCGTCAATGACGCCCGCATAAGTGCCGGCACCCTGGATGGTCAACGTTCCAGCGCCCAAAGAGACGTTACCGCCGGTGCTGCCGCCGCCGGAGAGCGAGCTAATGCTTTGGTTCAGGCCGTTCAGGTTCAGGGCGGCGTCTGCCACGTCGTCCAGCGTCACTACCGCGTTGGTGGGCAGGCGATCCGGACTGCCCGACAGCACCACGGCGCCACCGTTGATGGTAACGGAGCCGGTAAAGTCATTGCTGCCGGTGTTCGAGATCGTCAAACCGCGGCTGCCGTCTTTGGTAAGGGCGGTCGTTCCGCTCAGGCTGCCGCTGCCGCCAAAGGTATAGTCCTTGGAAGAGTTGCTGATGCTCATGTTGGCAGGCGTCAGCACCGTCGTGAGATCCAGCGTGGTCGTGCCCGCGGCGCTGTCGTCAAAAGAGATCTGGTCGTCTTGTGCGTAGGTCGTTGGGAGGCCGCCGCCCACGGTAAGCCAGTTGGCGGTGAGGCCGACGTCCCAGTTTCCGATCGGTGTGGCATTGGTTGCGCCGTTCCACTTCAACGCGACCACGTTGGTGATCATGACGTCGATGCTGTTGTTGCCGGTGTTGTTTGTAAGGTATCCGTCCACGTGCGGTGGCAGACTGCCCAATGCCACGGTGTTGAGGTCCCCGTCGCAAGTGCCATACTTGATCAAGGAGAACTGCCCCACAACGAATCCGGATCCTTCGACATTCGCAGTCACGTTGTTGAGCTTAAGCTTGGTCACCTGCCACAGAGGCGCCGTTGGGTTGCCGTTCTTGCCGCGGTCGAAGGTGAGGGTGGCGTTGGTCAGCGCCATGTTCTGCAGCGCGTTGGTGGCGCCCACTGTGCCGCCCACTTTCAAACTCCCACCATTCACATAGACCAGATCGTTTGTGGCGTCCGCAGCTCCAAGAAGCCCCCCCTCCAGGATGTCGCCCTTCACCCAGACCGAGCCGCCAGGAACGTTGGTCCCAAGGCAAAGCACGCCTACCGGAGGCCTCAAAATGCCGAGGCTACGGCCGAGATAAAGGTTGTTATTCACAACCAGTTGTGCGCCGCCATCCACATACACCCAGCCTTTGCCGGAAGCGTTGTCGGCTCGTTGATAGCCGATGTTAAGGTTATCGACGTCAATGGTGCCATTAGTGAAGAAGAGCCACCCCTGTCCGGCGGCGCTGGCGGCGCCCGTTTGTCCTCGGCCAACGTACATCGTGTCCACCATGGCATCAACGGTGCCATAGGAGAAATCAATTGTGCCTTTGTTGCCGGTGCCGGTGGCAGAACCATCATGAGTTCCAATGAGCCATGAACTTTGACGGCCAGTGCCGTAGCGGTCGCGGAACAGCGCGAAAGGTTGGGTGGCGAGATTAGTGTTAAACCCGACCCAGGCAGTGGCCTTTGTTTGGCCCACGGTAAGGCCGCCGGAAACGAATATGGCATTGGTCTGGCCGAGGTACAGAGTGCCTACCCCAGGCTGCCCTGTGGCGTTGCACAACTGCACGCTGCCGGCAGAGACGAGGGTATTAGTCTTCGCCAGCTTCACGATACCGGTCGACTCGTTGCCCGTCCCGATCTGCATGCCGGAGATGATAGCCGTAAAGTTATTGAGGCCCGACATGTCCAGTGTCGCACAACGTTTTCCAGCCGCGTCTGACTGCCCGCGCACGATGAAGTTGCCGCTGGAGTTGATGGCCAGCGAACCCTCGCCCAGTATGGTGGAATAGTTTGTCCCGTTCGCGGGGAAGCGGTCGGCGGCGGCGGTGCTCCAGGTTCCGACAATCAGGGCAGTCGGGCCGGTGCCCCCCGTGATGTTGAGCGAGACGCCTGAACCGATCTGGATCGTGTGGCCGAATCCCGCAACCGTATTCGTGTTCTGCAAGTAGAGCCCCTGGATGGTTTGGGCGGAATCAACGATGCTATTCGGCGTGCCGCTGGGGCCAATCGTGCCCGTGGGGGCGGGGATATTGCCGAACAGGGCTATGTTGTCGGAGGTGAGCGCGCCGCCGGACCAGTTGGCGCTATTGCCCCAGCTTTTGTCGCCGACACCCCCCCCACCGCTCCAGGTGTTGGTGGTAGTCGCCCTGGCGAAGCCGGTCGCCAGGCCGAGGATCACGATGGTGGTGAGAATTCTGAATGTGCAGGCTTGGTTTTTCATGATGCTTTTACTCACTTACAATCTATGGTTAAGTCTAATTCAGCTGAATGCCTATTATAGGCCACCAGTGCGTTTCATTTTACGAGAAAAGCTGGGCGGGCCGCATCTGCTCCCTTGCAGAAAGACGCATACTCATTTAACATGGCACTGCGTTGATAGTTTCAGATTCCGATTATGCAAACCGTTCGACGGGGGACGTTTAGCGATCACCCGAGCCTCCTTACGCTGGCGGAGGCCAAGATCCATGCGTTCACCACCGGCGTGCGCCGGCGGCCGCCCGGTCACTTCATCTGGCATTACCATCCCGAAACTCAATTGGTCTGGACCTGGCGGGGGCAAGGCTTGCGGTACGTGGGCAGCTCCTTTGAACGTTTCGAGCCGGGTGACCTGGTCCTGATCGGCGCCAACCTGCCTCACATGTGGGCCGCGGCTGACGCCGAAGCTGTCTCAACCGTCATCCACTTTCTCCCCGAACTTTGGGGCGCGAAGTTCTGGCAACTGCCGGAAGTCCAGCAGGTGCGCCGGCTGTTGGCCAAGGCCGCGCGCGGGTTGCGATTCACGGGGCGCACGGCGTGGAAAGTCGGCCGGGCGATTGAAAACCTTGCCGCGCGGCCCGCCCACGACTTTGAATCCTTCATCGGCTTCCTGGGCATCTGCGAGCGCCTGGTCCGCGCGCCGCACTATCCCCTCAATGCCCTCCCCGTGGAAGCGCGTGTTACGGAAAGGGACCCGCGCCTGCAGCAGGTGTTGGAGTGGATCCAGCGCCGCGCGGCGGAGCCCATTACCCAGAAGCAGACTGCTGCCGAAGTGGGGATGTCGCCCGCGGCGTTCAGCCGCTGGTTCAAGAGCCATGTTGGGTGTGTCTTCCACCGGCATCTTAACGGGTTGCGCGTCGCCATGGTCTGTGCCCGGCTGTCCAGCGGACAGGCGAGCATCACCGAGGTGGCCTTCCAGAGTGGTTACAACAACCTGGCCAACTTTAACCGCCGATTCCGGGAGATCACCGGCCTGACCCCCAGCGAATTCCGGCTTCGAACACGCCGGATGCAACAGGACAGTGGGAAACCATTTGTCATGCGGCTCGGTCGCGCCGGCGCAGTCCGCGTCGCCCCGACGACTGTCACTGCAAGTGTGGACGGATGGCGGGGTTAGCGTGGAGGAGCGGGCGGCGAAGAGTGGACCGGCGCCACTTGGGAAGAGTTGAAGGTCAGTCGCTCTCCGGCGATCGCGGTCGTGCCGAGAAACTGCCGCCGATTGAGGTTATGATTCATATTTGACGGGCAGATGATTATAGTATTTAATCTGGCCATGCAAATCGAAAGCTTAAAGGTATTCTGTGATCTGGCCGAGACCCGGAGCTTCACCAAGGCTGCGCAGATCAACACCGTCACCCAGTCCGCCGTCAGCCAGACCATCAGTGTGCTGGAGCGGCGATTCAAGGCGCTGCTGATCGAGCGCAGCAAGAAGAACTTCCGGCTCACACCGGAAGGGGAGGTGTTCTACGATTACAGCAAACGCATTTTGGCGACGTGCGACGCGCTCACCAGCAAGCTGCAGGAGATTGACAACGTTATTTCAGGCAACATCCGGGTGGCGACCATTTACAGCATCGGCCTGCATGTCCTGCCGCCCTATGTCAAAAACTTCCTACAGAGCTACCCCACAGTCAATGTCCACGTGGAATACCGCCGGGACAACCAGGTTTACGAGCACGTGCTGGGCAACGTCGTGGACCTGGGGCTGGTCGCCTATCCGACCCGCGACGCCAAGCTGGAAATCGTCCCCATAAGAAAGGACACGCTGGTCCTCGTCTGCCATCCGCAGCACCCGTTGGCCAAGCGGAAGTCCGTCAAGGTCAAGATGCTGCGCGGGGAGAAGTTCATCAATTTCGAAGCCGACATCCCGACACGCCTGGCGCTGGATAAGATTTTCAAGCAGCATCGCGTGAAGGTGCAGCAGGTGATGCAGTTCGATAACATCGAGACAGTCAAGCGAGCGGTGGAGATTGACTCCGGGGTGGCGATCGTGCCGCAGGAGACGATCAGCGAGGAGGTAGCCACGCAGACCTTGACCGCGGTGCAGCTCGAGAATGGCGCCTACTCCCGACCGCTGGCCATTATTTACAAGAAGCACAAGGTGCTGTCCCCGGCCATCAAGCAGTTCATCGCGCTGCTGAAGGGGCCGGCCTGAGGCGGGGCCGCGTTTGGGCGTTCGGCTCAGGCCGGGCTGCCGGCGTCGTCTCCGGCTCCCGCCAGCCAACCATCATAGCCCGAGCGGTCGGCTTTCCAGCCCGCGGGGCGGCCCGCGCGCGAGCCTGACTGCGCTTCCTGCTCGGGCGGCTGCCAGCGGAACCGAGTTGTGGGCGAATTGTCCAGGGTAGTATTCGCGAGGAGGTATTCGACCCGGCGCAACAGGGCACGCGGGGTGGTAGGCGGGACCTTCCAAATGCCCTGGCAACGCAAGTGCAGCTTCATGACCGCTTCCAGGTTCAAGGGCGGGTTAAGGAAGGCCGCGATCTCGGCCTGCCGGCGCATGCGCTGCAGCGCCTCGGCCACCTGCCCGAGAAAGGCCGTGTCCGCCCGCCGTTCCCAGAGCTGCTCCAACTCGCCGAACGTGTCGCCATAGATGACATTGGTCGAGTCAAAGGATTCCTTCTGCTTCTGGTAGATGACCGGCAGCGAATTCCAATGGAGCGCGCGGATGCGGGCATGCACGATCTCGTGCCGGGACTGGAGCCGGCCATATCGGCTCCACAGGTAATGGTGGATCTCCTCGACGGGGTCGTCGTTGCGGGCGCGCAACATGCCCACGCCGAAGCACAGTAACTCTCCCGCCAGGAGGCCGGGGCCATGGCGCTTGAGTTTCAGGCGCAGGTCACGGGCGCAGCGCCGGTCAAGCTTGACTGCATCGAAGTAGTTGACCCGCCCGGGAACGCCGGGCTTGTCGCCGGGGCGCGCGCGCCAGCGCGTGCGGCGCAACGATTCGAGCGGCATCCCGCCCAGACTGTGGAACAGGGCCAGCGAGTAATAGGCCTCCGGCAAGTCCTCGGCCCGGAAGCTGTACTGCACAAGCAGGCGCGGGTCGGGCGAGAGCCCGGGGTGGAGGGGCGTCTGACGCGTGACTCGCCGGATCAAGCTGTGAACCGGGTCGTTAAGCGCGACAAACGTCTTCGTCATTGTGCCGGAAACGAGCTAGAAGCGTACCAGCAAACGGACCCAAATACAGGGTGGCTCAGGGCAATCGCAATGATTGGCGCGGGTCAAAAACGATGAAACAGCTCATGTCCACCGGTCCCTTTTTTGTTGTCACCTCGGCCAGCAGCGCCTATCGTCCGCGTTGCCGCAGCAGCACATCTTTGTTATGACCGGTTCTCACAGCAAACGTCGCCACTCGTTTGAGCGTTCTCCGGCGAGCCTGGCCGGGGCCGGGGTGAACGGGCCCGCCCAGAAGCCGACACCCAGAAGCCAGGAGATTCCCGAGGGCCTGAGTTTCGCCAACGCGCTCCATGATTGTCTGGTCACGGGGGTCATTCTGGTTGGCGGCAAGAAGAAGGTTGCCTCGCTGAACGATCGCGCGAAGGAGCTGCTGGGTTTGAGCCCGGACCGGCCGGGGTTGCCTGCCCTGGCGGCGTTGCCTGCGGCGCTGCGGGCGATGGTGCGTGAGGCGCGGGCTTCGGGCCGATCACCGGCCGATCGCCAGTTCGAGCTGAAGACTGGCCGCCGCGGGCCGATTACGCTGCGCGCCGGCGCGGTGCCGGTGCCGGGGGGACGCAAGAATTCCAGCGTGTTGCTCGTGCTCAATGATCTGACCCCCGCGCGGCAAATCGAAGCGCACATCCAGCAACTTGATCGCCTGGCCAGCCTCGGCACGCTCGCGGCCGGCATGGCCCATGAAATCAAGAATGCCCTCGTCGCCGGCAAGACCTTCGTGGATCTGCTCCTCGAGAAACACCAGGACGCCGAACTCGTCGAGGTCGTCCGCCGCGAAATGGCCCGCATTGATGCCATCGTCAGCCGGATGCGCAAGTTTGCCGGGCCGGCGCGCCCGGCCTTCAGCGCGGTGCGCCTGCATGAAGTCCTGGAGCATTCCCTCCGTCTCGTGCAGCCTCAATTGGAAGGCAAACTCGTTTCGGTCAACCGATCGTTCCTGGCTGCCCCGGACGCGCTGGACGGGGACGAATACCAGTTGCAGCAGGCGTTCGTGAACCTGTTCCTGAACGCCCTCGAGGCGATGGGACCCGACGGCACCCTCTCCGTCGCCACGGATCGGCTCTCCGCCGCCGCCACCGCCGCCGGACCGGCGCGCACCGCCGACCGCCCGCAACTCCGGCTTACCATCAAGGATAACGGCATCGGCATCGCGCCGGAGAACCTGGCGCGGCTCTTCGAGCCGTTCTTCACCACCAAACCCTACGGCACCGGCCTGGGGCTGCTCATCACGCAACGGATCGTTCAGGAGCATCGTGGCGCGATCTCGGTTCAGAGCGAGCCTGACAAGGGAACCGCCTTCCAAATCCTGCTGCCGGCGGCGAGCTGATTGACGCCGCCCTTTCCGGGCCGCAAGCTATCGGCATGGCTCGCACGTGCACGCTCGGTATCCTGAGCGACATCCATTACGCCGGGCCCGGCGAACAGGCCCGCGGCCATGACTTCGAGCTGCGGGAAATCCACCACCCCCTCCGCCGCGCGGTGGCCCGCTTCTATCGCCACTACATCTGGCTGCGCGAGCCGTTGCGCAAGAACCATCTCCTCGACCAGTTCCTCGAACGCGCCGGCGCCCTCGATTACGTCATCGCCAACGGCGATTACTCGTGCAACTCGGCCTTCGTCGGCCTGAGCGACGATGCCGCCTGCCAGAGCGCGCGGGAGTGCCTGGGCAAACTGCGCGACCGATTCGGCGACCGGCTCCGCGCCAATTACGGCGACCACGAACTGGGCAAGCGCACCATGTTCAGCGCCAACGGCGGCCTGCGCCTGGCCAGTTGGCGCCGCCTCCGGGAGGAGCTGGGCCTGGAACCCTTCTGGCGGCTCGAAATCGGCAGCTACGTCCTGCTGGGCTTTGTCTCGACACTCGTGGCCCTGCCGATGTTCGAGGGCGAAATGTTGCCCGCCGAGCAGCCTGAATGGGAACGACTGCGCGCCGAACACCTGGCCGAAATTCGCCGCGCCTTCGCCGCCCTGCAACCCGCCCAGCGCGTGCTGCTGTTCTGCCACGACCCGACCGCCCTGCCCTTCCTCTGGCGCGACGAGGTTGTCCGCACGTGGCTGCCGCAGGTCGAGCAGACCATGATCGGCCATTTGCACTCGAACCTGGTTTTGTGGAAGAGCCGTCTCCTGGCTGGCATGCCGCCCATTCGCTTCCTCGGCCACACCATCCAGCGTCTTAGCACCGCCTTGAGCCAAGCCCGCTACTGGCGTCCGTTCCATGTCCGCCTCTGCCCGGCCCTGGCCGGCATCGAGCTGCTGAAAGACGGCGGCTATCTGTACGCTCGAACTCGATCCTGAAGCCCGCCAGCCCGTCCGCTTCCGCTTTCATCACCTCCCTCGCGACTGACCTGAGGCCTCCCAGCCCCACCGGCGCACACCCCCGGCCCAAGGCATCTGTCCCCCCCATGTTCCCGCCGTGTTGCGACGGCTTTACGATGGCTGTACTGCCAGGAGGCTTACGCAACTCTTTGCGCCTGAAGACCTTACACCCCGGCCCCCCGGGCTCTCGCCCACCTTCTGAGTCCGCAACTCGCCATACCACAGCAGGTTGCAGCGACCGGCTAGGTTCTTCGTCGTTTTGAGTGGGCCTGGTTCAGGCAGCCGATCAGAACCGGCGACTGGTGCCGCCTCGGTTGACCCTGCGCGGTATCAAGGCCGCCGCAGCGGTCCTCCACCCCAACGCTCTCGCCAACGCCCCCCTAGTGGGCTTGCTTCGAAAAAGCGGACGCTAGGGCTAGCGGAGTCATTGGTTAGTTTGTTTGGTTCTCAAAGTCAACGGGGCAGAGATAGCCTAAGGAACTGTGGCTGCGCCGGCGGTTATAAAAGGCTTCGATGAATTCGAAGATGGCTTGGCGAGCCTGGGCCCGAGTTTTGAAGGAGCGGCGATAAACCAGTTCGTGTTTGAGGGTGCTCCAAAAGGATTCCATGGCGGCGTTGTCATAGCAGCAGGCTTTGCGGCTCATGGAGGGGAGGGTTTGGGTATGAGCCAGGGCTTGGCGGAAGGCCGCACTGGCGTATTGGCAGCCGCGGTCGGAGTGGAAGACCAGGCCCGGCGCCGGCTGGCGCTGAGTCTGGGCCATGTTCCAGGCGGCCAGAATGAGTTGGGTGTCGATGTTTGGGTCCATGGCCCAGCCGACGATCCGTCGGCTGTAGCGGTCCATGACGCCGGCCAGATAGAGCCAACCTTCTTCGGTGGGGATGTAGGTGATGTCGCCGACCCAGATTTGGTTGGGGGCGTTGGGGGCAGGTAGTTGCGCCAAGCGATTGGGGGCAATGGGCTGGTCGTGGTCGCTGTCGGTGGTGCGGACCCGGAACCGGCCTTTGGCGCGGCCACAGAGGTCTTGCTGGCGCATTAAGCGGGCAATGCGGTTGCGACCATGAGCGCGACCGACTTTGGCCAGTTCGGCTTGAATGCGGGGGCTGCCATAGGTCTTGTGGCTGTCCCGGTGGATCTGGAAGACCAGCTCCGAGAGCAGCGCGTTGTCTTGGGCGCGGGGACCGGGTTGGGTTTGGCGCTGGCTCCAGTCGTAATAGCCGCTGGGGGAGACCTCGAAGGCTGCACACAGCGTGCGAATGGGCTGTTGGGTCTTCATGGCGTCAATCCGTTCGAAGCGTTGGCTGGGGGTTCGGAGAGGATGCCCAAAGTTTTTTTTAAAATATCCCGCTGCTGGCGCAGATAGAGGTTCTCGCGCCGCAGGCGGGGGCTTTTCGGCCTCCAGTTGTTCGGCTCGGCGCTTCGCGCCGCCGCCCCCTTCCCCCCTGGGGGCGGCGGCGCGAAGCGCTCCCTCCAGGCACTGAGACGCTGGGCACGGATCCCCAGTTCGGCGGCCACTTGCGTGGCCGCCCGCCCGCTATTGAGCCAGAGCTCCACGGCTTGGCGTTTGAAGGCGTCATCGAACTTCCTACGGACTCTCTTGGTTTGGACTTCAGGTTCGGTCATATGCTTTGTATTCAACGGTGTTTCTTAACCTGCGTCCGTCAAATCGGCGCAACCCCCCTAGTAACCCCGTAGTACGTCTCGATGTACCTCCGTAGTACCCCGCAGTACCTCCGTATAACTTACGGAGGTACTGACGGATGCACTACCTAGGTACTACGGAGGTGCTATGGATGTATGCCTGGTGGAGGTCGGCTACCCCGCCGGTGGTGACGACGTTGGATCTGGATTTCCCGGCGCTCTACACCTTTACCGCCCGGGCGCAGGACGACCAGGGCGGCACGACGTGGGCGACGCAGGAGGTGGCGGTGGTGTCGTGTCCGCTGCATTGGCTGGTGGCCGGCGGTTTCCGCACCAATGGCGCGTTCAAGCTCTGCATGGCGGGCGAGGCGGGATCGAACTACCAATTGCTGGCCAGCACGGACTTGAACAGCACGAACTGGATTCCTCTCGGGCTCATGGAACCCACCAACGGCATCTGGCGCCTGCTGGACGCTGGCGCGTTCACCAACGGGTGGCGGTTCTATCGGGCGGAACAGGTGCCGTGAAGGGTGAAACGTGATGCGTGAAAGTGCGTGAAACGTGAGGTGTGGGTAGGGCGGGGCGGGTTACGAGCGGGGTGGGCGGCGCATGCGTTCGAGAAGGTTTCTCGTGATTTGCTGCACGCGGAGGTCGGGGCCGCGGGGCGTGGTGTAAACCGACGGGCGGACGTAGCCGGGCGGTTCACTCAAGCCGTCCGCCCACCAGCAGGTTGAGGCGTTGAAGACGAAATTGCCGCGCGGGCCGGGATAAACCGTGGCGGTGTAATGGCCGCCGTTCAGTCTGCCAGGTGCGCTTTGGGTCGGGCCGCCGGCAACGATTTCGAGGCCGGCGATTCTCGCCGGATCACCGTGCCATTCCCAACCGACCAGGCCGGGGATGCCCTCGCCCTGCTTCATGCCGGTGCCCGCAAAGAGCCAGTGGTCCGGCTTCAAGCAAGTCCAGTCCGCGCCGCCGGTGAAGGGGCCGAGGTTGCGGGCGCCGACGAGTTCAGCCGAGCTCGGGCTCCGGTGGGGGAGGGTTTCCATGCCGGCGATGGCTTTGGGGTCGCGCGGGCCGTAGAAGTCCACGCGCTCGTAGGTGCGCGGCCGGCCGCGGAAATCGGGCTGGAATTCAATGCGCCCGCAGCAGGTGTTCCCGGACAGGAAAGCGACGTTGAGGCCGCGGGCGATGGCCTGCTTGAGATGGTTGAACATCTCGAGGGAGTAGTACTCGTCGTGGCCAACGGAGAGGAAACCGCGCGCGCGGAGCAGTCCACCCGGGTCGGCGTGGGTATCCAGGTTCGAGATGTAGGTGACGTCATAGCCGTGCGCTTCGAGCCAGAAGGCGAGCGGGAACTCCCAAAGGAAGAATTCGCCCGAGCCGGTGGAGAGGGGGGCGTCGAGAATCTGACAATACTTGGCGTAGGGCCGGTTGAAGCTGACCGCGACCTGGTTGCCCCAGTACCACACGGTGCGGCCGTTGTCATAGAGGGCAAACTGGCTGGGCCAGCGGTTGTAGGCCTGCCAGGTGGTGTCCGAGCACTGGAAGAGGAAGTCGGCGCGGCGATCATCCCGGACGATGAAAATGACGTAGCTCTGCCAGCGTCGTGGGCTGCGTGGTCAGCTTGCCGACATAGACGCCGCTGAGCCAGTCGGCGGGGACCTGGAACGACGTGCAGGGCTCCCATTGGCAATCGCGCAGGCGTTTGGGGCCGATGGGCGGGTCGGGCTGGGTGATGCCCTGGAACGGGCCGAGTTGAGTCATCAGCCGGCCCCCGGCGCCGCCATAGTGGCCAAGGCGGTAAAGATCCAGCGTGAAGGAGGCAGGGGGATTGGTGCTGACGTGGAAGGTCAACGTGTCGCCGCCGCGAATGCTGGTGTGGGAGCAATAGCCTTCAATCCAGGGGCAGCGGTATTTGGTCGCGGGATCGGTGCCTGTCCTGGTGAGCATCCAGTCGCGTGTGCCGGGACGCTGGTTCTCCCGCCGAACGAGGTCGGGAGGCGCGTCGGAGGCGGGTGCGGCAGATGATCGGTCAGGCCAGGTTGCGCAGCCGCCCAGCGCCAAGGCTCCGCCGGCACCCAGCACTCCCTGAAGCCATTCGCGGCGGGAAAACCGAGCGGGGCTCATGTCGCAGGCAGGGCCTCTATCCGCCGAGCAGCCAGTAGGGGGTGCCGACCTCGGCGCCGCGGCCGTAGCGCGGCATGGCCTTGAGCGAGAAGGTGAAGGCGACGGTGAAGTCCGACGAGCCGTTGGAGTTTTCGCGCATGCGGAAGGCCAGGGCGGCCGTCCAGCTCCGCATGTCGCGGTAGATCGAGTAACTCTGCTCCTGCAGGGTGCCGGAGCGCGCGTCGTAGTAGTGCGAGGCCCGGAAACCCCAGTTTTCATTGAGGCGGAACAACAGAGTGCTGAGGAAGATGTTGTTGCCCTCGCCCAGCGCCGTCGGCGAGCTGCTGTAATCATCCTGCAGGTAGAACTGGCCGACGGTCCAGACCAAGGTGTTGTTGGGATGGAAGCTGGCGGTGGTCAGCGACATGCGGAACTGGCCGCCCTCGATTTCATAACGGGTGACCGATTCAAGCGTCAGCCACGAGCGCGGTTTGAGGGTGAGATCTGAGTAAAGGTCGGAGAAGGTGCCTTGGCCGGTCTGGGGGTGCAGGTACCAGTTGCCGTACACGTTCCAATCCAGGAGGTTGACCACCTTGCCCTCGCGCTTGGTCTGCAACTTATTGCGCAGGCCGAAGCGGAGGACGTTGTCACCCTGGATGGAATCCACGGAGTTGTACCCGGGGAACGTAATGGGGAGCAGGCGCAGGCTCGGCATCTCGAAATCGAACTGGGGCAGCTCGTTGGTGCCGTAGGCATTGGGGGTGGGGATGTAGGTATAGGTGATCGAGGGTTCGAGGATGTGGCGCAGCCCGTCCACCTCGAGGAAGCGGTTGCGGGTGCCCGGCCAGACGCGCGAGGCCTTGGTGGAGACTTCGGCGCCGGTATCCAGCACCCAGCGGTTGACCTCGCCGGTCGTGGCTCCCGGGCCGGAGGCGTCGCCGTAGTAGGTGTAGCGTCCGCCGACGCGGGGGATGACGTTGAGCCAGTCGAAGAAGGTGTGGGGCAGCAGCAGTTGCTGGTACGTGTCCAGGCGCGTGGCGGCGTAATCGGGGCCGGTGGGGATGGAGTTGGTTTCCCCGTAGCGGTGCTGATAATAGCCGGCTGAACTCACGCTCTGGTAGTAGAGGGGGGATTCCCACAATTGCTGCGGCTGGCCGGTCAACCGGACTTCCGGGAGGCGCTCGATGGTGTCGAGGAAGGAATTGACCTGCGGCTGCACGTAAACGTCGGCGCTGAAGTTCTGCCAGAACCGGTTGATCTCGATGAAGGTCTTCGGCTGCGGGTCCAGGCGGTAATCGCCTTCGAAGAACTCGCGGACGAGGTTGGTGTCGCTCTGGTACTGCACGAGGGCCTTGACGCTCAGATTGGTAGCCGGATTGGCCTGGTAGGAGAAATAGACCCGCTGCCGATCGGGGTCCATGTTCGGGGGGTTCCCCCCGGCCGCGGGGTCCTCGTCGTGCATGTAGTAATACTTGGTCGTGCCCTTGCCCCAGCGGCCGAGGTCGTAGTTCAGGTCCGGCCCCAGTCCCACGCCCCGCCGCTCGCGGTAATCCACGTGCGCGATGCCGTCGAATTCTTCGCCCATAAAGAAGTAGTAGCTGCCGAGCACGAAGGATCCCCAACTGGAGCGGTAGCCGGGAAGGAGGCCGAAGTGGTTCGCGCGCGCCCCGAGTGTGCGCGAGTAATAAGGCGTGTAGAAAACCGGGACCCCGGCCAGATAGAGCGTCGCGTGATGCGCGACCACCTTGTCGCCCGGGAGGATCTTGATGGATTTGGCCCGGACCTTGATCGCCGGCTCGGCCACATCATCGAGGGTGAGGAGAGCATTGGTGGCCACATAGACGCGGTTGGTGATCTGACCATGGAGCCCCTCGCCCGCCGCAAAGACGGGCGCCTGGCCGGTGCGGAATTGTTCGGCCTGAATCTGGCGCGTCTTGAAATTGTAGCCGATATGCTCGCCCGCCCAGATCTGTTCTTCGCTCTGGATGCGAACGTTGCCGTCGGCAACAACCTCGCCCGACTGCTGGTTCACGCTGACCCGTTCGGCGGTGACGAAGGCGTTGCCGTAGCGGACCAGCACGCCGTTGGTGCCCATGCCCAGGCCGGTCTGGAAGTCGAACTCGGCCCAGCCCTGGTCATTGAGTGCCTCGATTTCCCACGACGACTGCTGCTGCGCCCGGAGCGTGGCGGGAAAGGCCAGGACGCACAGGGCGAGCGCGAGCATGGAGCGCAGTCGTGTCATTCGGCGGGGTGAGCTAACCAGAACCAACCGGGGCTGCCAAGCGGCATTTCAGCGAAGCGCCGTTCCGCCTGCCGCGTTCATGGCACGTGACCTGCGGGCACAAATGTGACACAGATATGGCTGCGCGAATCAAAATGTTGAAGCTGCTGCAGGAGGCGCCGGGCTTTGCCGAAATCACCAACCGGCGTCCCAAACCTCGGTCTCCCGAACAGCTCCTGACGCAGATGCGGCCACCTGTCATCCAGGCCGTCCTGCCCCGGCGGAAGCTGAGCGTCACGACGGACAAGGGGGGGCGCGCGGATATGCCGCATCCGGTAAAGATCAGTGTTCTGACCCAGGATACGACTCCGGCGGCCGCGCCTCCGGCCCCCTAGCCCACGTGTTTCTCCACTCGTAGCGCAGACCTCCGAGTCTGCTAGGTTCCGATTTGGTTGCTACGGCTTAACCCCCCATCCGCTGCCGCAGGATGTGACACATTTCGGCCAGGTCGGCCATCTCGCGCGCACGAAGTCCGCCGGTCTTCCTAGCCTGCCCGGCGCCGGCTCGGACACCTGCGGCGCTGGGTTTTCAGGACAATCTCCCGCGGTCAGTGGCCAGAATTGAGGCACTGTCTCGCGACGGTGATTGACCTAACACCCGGCCAGATTAAGCAATCACCTGATCCTTTTTGCCCCCGGATTACGCATTGTTGGGTAGAAAGGCATTTCCGCTGTGAAATGAGAACCGACGACAAAAACCGATAATGCGAAAGAGAGACTTATGAAAATCAACACTGCCAACACCACTCCCACCCGCCGAACCGTGTGCAAGAGCCTCGGCCCCAGCCTGTTCCTGGCCGCGATTGCCCTGCTCCTGCAAGGCTGCACCACCGCCAGGCCGGCCTGGGCTGACAAGGCCGATGCCAACCCGTTGGCCAGGAGCGCCTTCGAGCGGACCGAGCCCCGGGAGGGACTCGTTGTGGTGACCCTCAAGTTCTGAGGCCGGCCGGCAGCTCTGGCCGAAGGGCCGGAGCGCTGGCTTCCAGCCGGCTTACGATGACCCTCGATTCCGGACAGATAGCATGTGCCCCAATGAACATCCAAACCCGAGCTGGAGACAGCCAGGGAGGGCGAGCGTCCCCGCGAGCCCAAATATTCGGGTAAAGCGGGAAAAGTCAGGGCTCGCGAGGACGCTCGCCCTCCCAAACTGGCCAGGTCATGCCCGCACCCGGGCAACTTTTCCCTTTATCCGCGCCGAACTAAAGGCTACAAACCCAACTGAGGTGCCGCATGAATGGTAAGGGAAATCGCGAAGAGAGTCTGTTCAACGAGGCGATGGCGTTGCCGACGCCGGAGGCGCGGGCGGCGTTCCTGCGCGAAGCCTGCGCTGGCGATGACCAACTCCGCCAGCGCGTCGAGGCCCTGCTCCAGGCCGCCCAACCCACCAACGACTTCCTCGAACAACCGGCCGCTGAGCGAATGCAGAAGGAAGAAGGCAGAATGCAGAACGAGGAGCTGCCCCGAGCCGGCGCCACCATCCACCTTTCCCTCGACTCCATCGCCGTCTCCGAGAAACCCGGCGACCGCATCGGCCACTACAAGCTGCTCGAACAGATCGGCGAAGGCGGCTGCGGGGTGGTCTATATGGCCGAGCAGACCGAGCCCATCCGCCGCCGGGTCGCCTTCAAGGTCATCAA
The DNA here is from genome assembly GCA_963822005.1 of uncultured Verrucomicrobiae bacterium. GTDB lineage: Bacteria > Verrucomicrobiota > Verrucomicrobiia > Limisphaerales > UBA8199 > PALSA-1440. Next base: position 361,690 of record CAWGGD010000015.1, read on the forward strand.
GCTGGGCATGGACACCAAGTCGGTCGTCGCCCGCTTCGAGGCCGAGCGCCAGGCCCTGGCGCTCATGGATCATCCCAACATCGCCAAGGTGCTGGATGCCGGGGCGACCGAGACGGGCCGGCCCTACTTCGTCATGGAACTGGTCAAGGGGATCAGGATCACCGACTTCTGCGACCAGAACCACCTCTCGACCAAGGAACGGCTGGAGCTGTTCATGCAGGTCTGCCACGCCGTCCAGCACGCCCACCAGAAGGGCATCATCCACCGGGACATCAAGCCCTCGAACGTCCTGGTCACGCTCGCACGACGGCGTGCCGGTGCCCAAGGTGATAGATTTCGGCATCGCCAAGGCCACCCAGCAGCCGCTGACCGAGAAGACGCGTCTTCACCGCCTTCCGGCCAATTCATCGGCACCCCGGCCTACATGAGCCCGGAGCAGGCGGAGCTGAGCGGGTTGGACATAGACACCCGCACCGACATCTACGCGCTCGGCGTGCTGCTCTACGAACTGCTGACCGGCAAACCGCCCTTCGAGCCGGAGACGCTGCTCAAGGCGGGCTTGGACGAGATGCGGCGGATCATCCGCGAGACCGAGCCGCCCAAGCCCTCGACCAAGCTTACGCTCCATTCAAGAGCAGAAAGCGGAAAGCAGAAAGCAGAATTGGACAGAGCCTCCTTACGTCGGCTGCTACAGGAGATCAGAGGCGACTTGGACTGGATCGTGATGAAGTGCCTGGAGAAGGACCGGGCGCGGCGCTATGAGACGGCGACCGGCCTGGCGCAGGACATCGAGCGGCATCTGAACAGTGAGCCGGTGACGGCGGGAGCGCCGGGGGCGATGTATCGGATGGGCAAGTTCGTGCGGCGGCATCGCTACGGCTTTGCGACCGCCAGCTGCGATCATACTACTGCTGGTTGCAGGCGTCGCTTGTAAGCACCTGGCAAGCGGTGCGGGCAACCAGAGCCGAAAAGCGGAGCCAATGCCGCACGGGAAGGGGAGGCTCGGCAGCGAAAATCAGCCGAGAAGGCGAGAGCCGCAAAAGAGCAGCAGCTCAAACTGACCGAACAGGAGAAGGAAAAGGCTCAGCAAGCCGAGCAACAAGCCCGCACAGTATCCACCTTCCTGGAGGAAATGCTGACCAGCGTGACTCCGGAACAGGCGAAAGGCCGGGATACGAAGCTGATGCTGGAGATAGTGGACAAGGCGGCGGCAAGGGTGGACAAGGAAGGAACTCAAGGCCCAACCTCGGACTGAGGCCTGGCTGAAGACCATCCTTGGGGCGGTCTATACGAGGCTTGGGCGAGTATTCCAACGCGGAACCGCTGTTGCGCGGCCGTGGAAGTGCGTGAGCGCACGCTGGGCAAGGAGCATCCCGACACGCTGCGACAGCGTGAATACCTGGCCGTCTTGCTTCGGGAAAAAGGTGACTATGCCGAGGCGGAGCCGCTTGCCGGCGGGCGCTGGAGGCGAATGAGCGCACGCTGGGCAAGGAGCATCCCGACACGCTGAACAGCGTGAATAACCTGGCCGCCTGCTTGCAGCCAAAGGCGACTACGCCGGGGCGGAGCCGCTGTACCGGCGGGCGCTGGAGGCGAACGAGCGCACGCTGGGCAAGGAGCATCCCGACACGCTGAGCAGCGTGAATAACCTGGCCACCGTGCTTCAATCCAAAGGCGACTACGCCGGGGCGGAGGCGCTTTTCCGGCGGGCGATGGAGGCGCAAGAGCGCACGCTGGGCAAGGAGCATCCCGACACGCTGAGCAGCGTGAATAACCTGGCCAGTCTTGCTTCGGGCCAAAGGCGACTACGCCGGGGCGGAGCCGCTTTACCGGCGGGCGCTGGAGGCGCGAAGAGCGCACGCTGGGCAAGGAGCATCCCGACACGCTGATCAGCGTGAACAACCTGGCCGCCTTGCTTGAAAAAGGCGACTACGCCGAGGCGGAGCCGCTTTACCAGCGGGCGTTGGAGGCGCAAGAGCGCACGCTGGGCAAGGAGCATCCCGACACGCTGGCGAGCGTGAACAACCTGGCCGGCTTGCTTCAAGACAAAGGCGACTACGCCGGGGCGGAGCCGCTATACCGGCGGGCGATGGAGGCGCAGGAGCGCACGCTGGGCAAGGAGCATCCCGACACGCTGAGTGACCGTGAACAACCTGGCCGGCTTACTTTTGGCCAAAGGCGACTACGCCGGGGCGGAGCCGCTTTTCCGGCGGGCGCTGGAGGCGCAAGAGCGCACGCTGGGCAAGGAAGCATCCCGACACCCTGAGGAGCGTGAATAACCTGGCCAACGTGCTTTATGAAAAGGCGACTACGCTGGGGCGGAGCCGCTTTACCGGCGGGCGCTGGAGGCGCAAGAGCGTGCGCTTGGTCGGGAACACCCCGAAACCCTGACAACCATGGCGGGTTTCGCCAAGTTGCTTCAGGCCAAAAGCGATTACGCTGGGGCAGAGGCCTTGTGCCGACAGGTGCTTGAGGCTAGTGAACGCAAGCTCGGCAAGAAGCATCCCTTCACGCTAGGAACCCTGAGTTACCTGGGCAGCCTGCTTCAGGCCAAAGGTGACTACACGGGGGCTGAACTACTATTCCGAACAGTGCTGGAGGCGCAGGAGCGCATGCTAGGCAAGGAGCATCCTCAAAGGCTGGGCAGCCTGAACAACTTGGCCCTCGTGCTTCAGGCAAGAGGTGACTACACCGGGGCTGAGCCTCTGCTCCGGCAGATGCTAGAGGTGAATGAGCGCACGCTTGGCAAAGAGCACACCAACACGCTGACCGCTGTCAACAACCTGGCCGAATTGCTTCGCGCGAAGCGCGACTACACCGAGGCAGAGGCGCTATTCCGAAGGGCATTGGAAGCGCAGGAGCGCATCCTGGGCCAGGAGCATTCCTACACCCTGACCACCGTGAATAACCTGGCACTGGTGCTCCAGGCCAGGGGTGACTACGCCGGGGCCGAGACGCTGTTCCGAAGAGTGCTGGCGGCAGGCGAGCACAAGCCGGGCAAGGAGGATCCCATCTTCCTGGCGGGCCTGTGTAACCTGGCCGGCTTGCTGGAAGACAAACGTGATTACGAGGGGGCGGAGCGGGTGTACCGCCGGGCGCTGGAGGTGGGGATGGGGAGCCGGCCGCAAAACGCACGATTGGACTTGAGAGTGCCGTTGGCCAACTATGCGTCGTTCCTCTGGAGGCAACAACGGTTCGTGGAATCGGCCCGACTAGTGCGGCAAGCTAATTACCTTCAATTTGGTTTGCGCGACGGCAGCACCTTCGGGCGCGACTCGAGCAGGCCCTCAAAACGACGGGCGAGGCAAGCCGCCAGGATTACGGCTCCCCGGCACAACTGCTCTTTCGCGCGTTCCTTTATGGCCGGCGCGCCCAGTGGCAACCGGCGGCTGAAGACTTGTCCAATGCTCTGAAGTCTGAGCGGCGTGGGTCGTTTGCTCTAGGACCGCTGTTGGTGGAGACCGGCGACACTAGCGGCTACAACAGGCGCCGAAGCATTGTGTCTGTCACTTCTGCTGGGAAACGACCCCGAAACGGCTGCCGAAGCGGCGATGGAGATGTCTTTGCTGCCTAAGGATGGCGGTTGGTCTGTGCCGGCGCAACTGGCTGAGACTGCCGTCACGCACGGCACGAACCACGCCCGCCTGCCCTACTTCCAACTCGTCAAGGGCTTGGTCGAGTATCGCAGGGGCGGTTTGAAAGTGCAGTTGAATGGGCGCATAAGAGCTTGACCGGCAGCGGTACCAATTACACCACTGCCGCCTCTGCCGGCGCGGTGCTGGCCATGGCGCAACAGCAGATCAAGCCGGCCGAGGACGCCCGCAAGGCGCTGGCGCAGGCGACGCAGGTATTCGAGACCAAGCTGCCGAAGCTGGAGAGCGGCGACCTGGGCGAAAACTGGCCCGAGTGGCTCATCGCCCGCATTCTCCTGCGCGAGGCCAAAGGGGTAGTTGAAAGCCAAATGAACGACAACCGCCAACGCGAAGAGAGCCTGTTTAACGAGGCGATGGCGCTGCCGACGCCGGAGGCGCGGGCGGCGTTCCTGCGCGAAGCCTGCGCTGGCGACGACCAACTCCGCCAGCGCGTCGAAGCCCTCCTCCAGGCCGCCCAGCCCACGAACGATTTCCTGGAACAGCCGGCCGCTGAGCCGAATGCAGAGAGGAAGTGAAGGAAGAAGGCAGAGATGAGGAACTGCCCCGAGCCCGGGCCACCATACGTTTCGCCCGACTCCATCCCCGTCTCCGAGAAGCCCGGCGACCGCATCGGCCGCTACAAGCTGCTGGAGCAGATCGGCGAAGGCGGCTGCGGCGTGGTCTATATGGCCGAGCAGGAGGAGCCGGTCCGCCGGCGCGTGGCCCTCAAGGTCATCAAGCTGGGCATGGACACCAAGCAGGTCGTCGCCCGGTTCGAGGCCGAGCGCCAGGCCCTGGCGCTGATGGACCATCCGAACATCGCCAAGGTGTTCGATGCCGGGGCCACCGACACCGGCCGGCCCTACTTCGTCATGGAACTGGTGCGGGGCATCAGGATCACCGACTACTGCGACCAGAACCACCTGTCGACCGACGAGCGGCTGGAGCTGTTCATCCAGGTCTGCCACGCCATCCAGCACGCCCACCAGAAGGGGATCATCCACCGGGACATCAAGCCCTCGAACATCCTGGTCACGCTGCACGACGGCGTGCCGGTGCCCAAGGTGATCGATTTCGGCATCGCCAAGGCGACCGCAGCAGCGGCTGACGGACAAGACGGTCTTCACCGCCTTCGAGCAGTTCATCGGCACGCCGGCCTACATGAGCCCGGAGCAGGCGGAGATGAGCGGGCTGGACATCGACACGCGCAGCGACATCTACGCCTGGGCGTGCTGCTCTACGAATTGCTGACGGGCAAGACGCCGTTCGACGCCGGAGACGCTGCTGGCAGGCCGGGCTGGACGAGATGCGGCGGATCATCCGGGAGACAGGAACCGGCGCAGCCCTCGACGCGGCTGAGCACGATTGCAGGAGCAGGAAGCTGACGACGACGGCCAAGCAGCGGCAGATCGGAGCCGCCTCACTCGGCTGATCCAGCTGCTGCAGGGGCGACCTGGACTGGATCGTGATGAAGTGCCTGGAGAAGGACCGGACGCGGCGCTACGAGACGGCCAACGGGCTGGCGCAGGACATCGAGCGCCACCTGAACCACGAACCGGTCGATGGCGCGCCCGCCGAGCGCGGCTTACCGGGTGCAGAAGTTCGTGCGGCGGAACAAGGTGATGGTTGGCGACGGCGGCCGCGGTCGCTGCTGCGCTGGTTGCTGGGCATGGTGGTGAGCACCTGGCAGGCGGTGCGGGCCACGCGGGCGGAGAAGCAGGCTAGCACTGTAGCAGACTTCCTTGAGGACATGCTGAACAGCGTGCGGCCAGAGGAGGCCAAAGGGAGGGACAACTTCTACTAAGGGAGATAATGGACAAGGCAGCGGCGCGCGTGGATGACGAGCTCAAGAGACCACCCGGAGATACAGGCGAGACTGAACTTCGTTATCGGCAAGGCATACTCTTCACTGTTCCAAAGCGCCAAAGCTGAGCTACGGCTCCGAGCGGCGCTTGCCATCCAAACAAAGCTGCTGGGCATGGAGAATCTCGCTGTGGCCGAATCGCTGCATGCCCTTTCTGGGGCGCTACTTTCTCAGAGAAGACTATCAGAAGCGGAGGCGTTAGAACGCGAGGCTTTGGCCATCCGCCGGAGTCTGCTGGGGAACCAGCACGTTGATACCGCCAAGTCGCTCCGAACCCTCGCGAACATCACAGACAGCCGGGGTAGTCTGACACAAGCCGAGGAAATGCTGCGCCAGGTGTTGGCGATGCAGAGGGAGGTTTGGGGCTCCGAACACGAGGAGATAGCTACTACTCTGAACAACCTTGCCTACAACCTCGGGAGACAAGGCAGGAAGGCAGAGGAGGAGGCGACACTGCGGGAAGCTCTGGCCATGAACCGGAAAGGAAACGTGTCCGGCAACAGGGACCCCAGGGTGGCGGCCAATCTGGCAAACCTGGCGACTGTGCTCCAAAAACAGGAACAAACTGCAAGAGGCAGAGGCAATCGCCGCGAAGCACTCGAAATTGACCAGCATTATTACGGCAAGGAACACCCGGCTGTGGCCGAATGCCTAAGGGGCCTTGCAACGATTCTCTGGGCAGAGGGCAAGCTGATGGAGGCGGAAGCGATGTCCCGCAAGGCACTGGTGATGCAGAAGAAGCTCTTGGGGAAGAAGACCCGGAAGTGGCTGTGTCGCTCGCTTTCCTCGCCGAGGTCGTTCGTGCACAAGGCAAATTGGCGGAGGGGGAAGCGTTGAGCCGTGAAGCGCGAGCAATAGAAGAGAAGTCTCTTCCCCACGCAGACCCCCGTGACCTTGAATCTTCCCTCAGGCGAGCTTTGGCACTCAAGCGAATAGGCAAGCTAACGGAAGCGGAGGCCACCTTTCGCGAAGCGCTCGCGGTGCAGAGAAAAGCCACGAGCGACGGGCCTGAGAATATTCCCGGCTTCCTAAACCTGTTGCGGAACTTCGTTTCATTCTTGCGGGAGCAAAACAAGCTGAACGAAGCTGCGGCTGCGGGTGGCGAGGCCCTGGCGATAGCTCGGAAGTTTCACGGCGAAGAACATATCGATACGTTGAACATCATGGAACAGTTGGCCAGCGTCCTTTTGGACAAACGCGACTATGCCGGAGCGGACCCGCTTTTCCGGCGCGTGCTGGAGGTGACAGAGCGCACGCAGGGCAAGGAGGGCCCCGACACGCTGCGCATTGTGGAAGACCTAGCCGTTTGCCTTGCGCAGAAGCGCGACTACGCTGAGGCGGAAGCACTTGCCCGACGGGTGCTGGAGGCGCGAGAGCGCACGCTGGGAAAGCAGGATCGTGAGACGTTGAAAAGTCTGAACAACCTTGGCGTGTTACTGGTAAGGAAGGCAAGCTGGCGGAAGGCGAGCGGGCAATCCGAGAGGCGCTGACCCTGCGGAAGAAGGTGCTGGGCAGCACACATCCGGACGTGGCTAAGTCGTCAACCGTTCTTGCCGCGCCGCTCTGGAACCAAAGTAAGGTAGCGGAGGCCATACAAGTGAAGCATCAAGCCATGAATATCGAGTTCGGCCTGACGAATGCGACTGCTTTCCAGCAGGGTCGGGAAGAGGCCGCGGAAGCGGTCAGCCAAGCCATCCGAAGATCCTAGACTGACGATATATATGGGGTTTCGTGGGTCTCTGTATGGCCGACAGGGACAGTGGCGGGCCTCGGCTGACGACCTGTCGAAGATTGTGAAATTTGACCCAGGGGCATCGTTTGGGCTGGGTTCTTGTTGATGGAAGCCGGCGATACGGCAGGCTACAGCAACCGCCGACGTGTGGCTTCCGTGATCCCTGGAGAAGACCCAGAAACAGCGGCGGAAGCGGCGATGGAGATGTCCCTGCGGCCCAATGACAGCGGCTGGTCCGTGCCCGCTCAATTGGCTGAGATTGCGGTCACACGCGGCACTAACCACATCCGCCTGCCTTACTTCCAACTGGTCAAGGGATTGGTCGAGTATCGGCAGGGGCGGTTTGAAAGTGCCGTTGAATGGGCGCATAAGAGCTTGACCGGCAGCGGCACCAATTACACCACTGCCGCCTCTGCCGGCGCGGTGCTGGCGATGGCGCAACAGCAACTCAAGCAGCCCGAAGACGTCCGCAAGGCGCTGGCGCAGGCGACGCAGGTATTCGACACCAAGCTCCCGAAGCTGGAGAGCGGCGACCTGGGCGAGAACTGGCCGGAGTGGCTCATCGCCCGCATTCTCCTGCGCGAGGCGAAGGAGTTAGCGGAGAAGCAATGATGGAAATCACCCAAGTCCTCGAAGCGGCCCGGCAAGGCGATCCGCAGGCGGCGACGCAATTGTTGCCGCTGGTCTATACGCGAGCTGCGCAAGCTCGCCGCCGCCAAGATGGCGCGCGAGCTGCCGGGCCAGACGCTTCAGCCTACCGCGCTGGTGCATGAGGCCTGGCTGCGGGTGAGCGGCCCGGGCCACACGAATTACCAGAACCGCGCCCATTTCTTTGCCGCCGCCGCCGAGGCCATGCGGCGCATCCTGATTGACAATGCCCGCCGCAAACACGCCGCGCGCCACGGCGGCGGCCAGGCGCGCGTGGACCTCGAGGAGGCCGACATCGCCGCGCCGGGCAACGACGAGCAATTGCTGGCCGTGCACGACGCCTTGGATCAGCTCGCCGCCGAGGACCCGCCGAAAGCGGAGCTGGTGAAGCTGCGGTTCTTTGTGGGGTTGTCGGTCGAGGAAGCCGCCGAGGTGCTCGGGGTTTCGGTTCCCACCGTCAAGCGCCACTGGGCCTACGCCAAAGCCTGGCTCTACCGGCAGATGGCAGCGCGGTTAGCGCCTGGACAATTCATCCCGGAAAGACGCACCTAAGCGGCCGCCGTCCATGCCGCCGATAAACTGAGAAATCCGTCCGGTCCACCGTATAGACGACCGAGTCTTCGAACAACTCACTCATTCTGACCACGCACGCGTCGGCCAAATCCATCGGCTTGATCCCGGTACTTTCTGACCAGCGCCAGCACCTCGGCCCGGTTCTCATCCAGGTCAAAAGCCAGCTCCAAGTCACCCACCTGCAGCATTTCCAGCACCGGCTCGGGCGTGCCGATACTCGCCGAGATCTCCGCCAGCACCGCCTCGCAGACCAGCCAGGGCGGTGATTCGCGCCGCAGCAGCCTGGCGGCCCAGCTATGATGCGCATCCCGCTCGTCCAGCGCGGCGATGATCAGCCCGGCGTCAGCGATCTTCTTCACCTTGAGCTTTGAGCGCGGCGCGCACCTGAACATTCGAACTGCCCCGAGAGCGGAATCGTCCCAGCAAATGCAGGCTGGCAAATCGTCGCTTCGACTTGCGGGCGGGCCGCGCCAGGTCCTGATCCACCAGGCGCAGCAAATACTTCGTCCGGTCCAAACCCGAGTCGGTGGCCCGCCGGTCAATGGCCCCCACTTTCTCCGAGGGCATCCGCAGAGAAACTACCTGTGTCATACAACTACGTTTACATCACCCCGGAAGCCGCGTCAAGGGCCAGGCGAAGCGTGCGGCCACCAAACGATTCTTGAGCTAACCTTGGCTGGGATGACTCGCCGGGGCGTCTGCGGCCCGCTCGGCGAGCGGGCTCTACCTTCGGACGTTTCGGCGTAACGCCCCTGCCACGCCGGGACTACTTGACCGCCTTCTCGGGCAGCGGGCTCTGCTTCACATTCTTCTTGCCTGCGGCCTGCCCGCGCCACGAGCCGAGCGGCAGCACGTTGACCCGTTCCGCCCAAGCCTCCCATTGCGCAGCGAGTTCTTTGACCTTATCCGGGTGCCGGCTAGCGAGGTTGTTCATTTCCGTCCGGTCGGCGGCCATGTCGTAAAGCTCCCACGGCTGGCTTTCCTTGGCGACGAGCTTCCATTGGCCGTCGCGGATGGCGCGGTTGCTCTCATGCTCCCAGCAAAGCGGCTGGGCCCGCTCGATGGCCTGGCCCGCAAACGCCGGGCGCAGGCTGACCCCTTCCATCGGCCGGACCTTCTCCCCGCCATTCTCCGCCGGGTAAGCGGCCCCTGCCACGTCAACGCAGGTGGCCATGAGATCAATCAGGTGCGCCGGCTGGCTCACAAGCTGATTGCGCAGGGATTCCGGTATCCCCTTGGGCCAATGGACGATCAGCGGCGTGGCGATGCCGCCCTCGTGGACCCAATGCTTGTATTCGCGGAACGGCGTGTTGGACGCGTTCGCCCAGCCGCGTCCATAAGCGACATAAGTGTCCTCCGGCCCAGGCATGACGCCCGGCCCAGTGCGCACCGGACGCCCGTCCCGGGTTTGCATGGGGGGCCAGATGCATTTCTGGAGTTCGTCGGGCGCCATCGGTTGGCAGGTCATCTTGCTGACCTGGTCGGCGTTCGAGGTCCGGCCCATCTGCTCGGCGCAACCGCCGTTGTCCTGGAGGAAGCAGATGAGCGTATTGTCCAACCGGCCCTGCCGCTTGAGTTCCTGGACGATCCGTCCGATGCCCTGGTCCATCCGGTCCACCATCGCCGCATACACCTCCATGCAGCGGGCCTCCCATGCCTTGTTGGTGACTGCTCCCCAGTCTTCGGCCTGCGGCGAGAGTTCCCATGCCGGGTTTATCAGCCCCAGTTCCTTGAGCCGGGCGAATCGGGCGGCGCGAACCGGGCCATAGCCGCTGTCATACTTGCCCCGGTACTTGGCGATATCCTCGGCCAGCGCGTGCATGGGCCAGTGGGCGGCGGTGTAGGCGACATAGAGAAACAGCGGCTCCCCGGCACGGTTGCGCGCGTGCTGGTGAATGAAACGCACTGCGTTGTCGCTGATGGCGTCGGTGTAATAGAAACGCGGCGGTTGATACTCGGGGTCGTTCTCGGGCGTGATGAACTTGTTGCCGCGGCAAAGGGTGGTGGGGTCGTAGAAGCTGCCGCCACCGGTGATCGTGCCGTAGAAGCGATCGAAGCCCCGCTGCAACGGCCAGTTGTGTTTCGGGCCATTGGGAGCAATCGCGTTGGCCACGTGCCACTTGCCGCACATGTACGTGCGGTAGCCGGCCGGGCGCAGCGCTTCGGCGATCGTGACGCAGCGCCGGTTTAAGTCGCCGGCATAGCCGTCGTCGCGGCCACTGCCGCGCCCGGTCATGTGCCCCATGCCCGCCTGGTGCGGGTAGAGCCCGGTCAGCAGGCTGGCTCGCGTGGGGCAGCAGCGCGCCGTGTTGTAGAACTGAGTGAAGCGCAAGCCGTTCGTGGCCAGCGCGTCCAGATTGGGCGTCCGAATCTCGCTTCCGTAACAGCCGAGGTCTGAGAACCCCATGTCATCGGACATGATAAGGAGAATGTCAGGCTGCGAGGGTTTGGCCGCGGCAGAGGCAGGCGGAGGACCGGGAAGCGACCTCCTCCAATCCAATGCCCGGCGGACCAGCCTGTCGGCTACGGCCGGCTCTTTCTGTTCCAGGTTGGTCTTCTCCTTCGGGTCGGCAAGTATGTCGTAGAGTTCACGCCCGCTCCCGTCAGCATCGAGCAGCAGCTTCCAGTTGCCTTCGCGGATTGCCACATTCGGGCTCCGGTCCGCTCCCTTCGGATAGGCGAAGGCGCGCTCGTTCCGGCCGTATTCCCAGAAGAGCGGCTGAGGGCGGGCGACGGCTGGCCGTCCCAGCAGGGCGGCACTGCGGTCTTCGCCATCGAGGACGGCGTCTTTCGGCACCGGCGCGCCCGCGAGCGCGCAGAGGCTGGGGAACAGGTCCACGGCGTGCAGCACGCTGCGATCGTCCGTGTGTCCGGCTGGAGTGTGGCCGGTCCAGCGCACGATAAACGGCATCCGAATACCGCCTTCGTAGAGGCTCAGTTTGCTGCCGCGCAAGCCTCCCGCGCGCTCCCCACGGAAGGTGGGCAGAGGACCGTTGTCGCTGGAGAAGATCACCAGCGTCTTCTCGTCCAGACCCAATTCCTTCAACCCGACCAGGAGCCGGCCTATCTGACGGTCGTATTCGTCGAGGACAGCGCTGAACTTGCGCTCCTCCTCCGGCCCGTTGGGGTATTCGCTGAGCCGTTCCTCGCTGGGAACCCAGGGTGCATGGGTATCGTCGGGCCAGATATTCACGTAGGAGGGCTGGTCGCGATGACGCCTCAGGAAGTCGAGTGCCTTGTCCACGAAGAACGCGGTGCGGTCCCAGCGTTTGACCTTGTCCTGCGGGGACCAGATCCAATTGGTCGCCGTGATGTCCGGGTGCGGCTCCGGGCTTTCCCAGGTGCTGGCGTGTTCGTCGAACCCGTAGGCGCTGAAGGGGGGCGCGTTGGTCACGTCGCGACCGCCGCCCATGTGCCACTTGCCAAAATGCCCGGTGGCATAGCCAGCCGCGTGGAGCGTGCGGGCCAGCGAAGGCGCTTGCGGATCAAGGAAATCCACCTGCTCGCAAGCGCGGTTGCCCTTACGTGTCTGAAGGTAACTGGTGATGCGCCAGCGTGCGGGATACGTCCCCGTGAGCAGGCCGGTGCGCGATGGCGAGCAAATCGGTGAAGCGACGTAGAATTGCGTGAAGCGGATGCCTTCGCGCGCCAGGCGATCAATATTGGGTGTGGGGGCAAACCTGCCGCCATAGCAACCCGGGTCGCCATACCCCAGGTCGTCGGTGAGGATGAAGACGATGTTGGGGCGACTGGCCGGGGCGGCTTCGGCACCCAAGAGGGTGATCCTGCCTTGAGGGCAACAGCCGACTAACATCATGAGAATACTCAACCGCACGAGCGGTCTGAGCTTGAAGGCAATGCTTGGCGGACGGATCATATCTTGAAATGCCGTGACGGCGGAAATCCTAAGCCGTATCCAAGCAGTTGAACAAGAGATAACAGAGGCATGAATACGAAGTCGGACCCAATTGCCCAAGCTGCTGGCGAACTCACTGAATGGTGTTGCGCCAAGCGTGCGTTTGCTTTGGATGAGGACCGCTAAGAACCTCGGTTTCTTCTGTTTCCTCCTGTTCCTTTCTGAATTGACCGGGCTTAGACCAAGCGGGGGGCGTTGCACAACGATTTGTCTGTTGGGGCGGGAACAAAATGAGACTGCTGGGGGGAACAAAATGAGACTGCTGGGGGGAACAAAATGAGACTGGGGTGCCGTCCTCCCCAGGAGGGCAGGAACCCTTCGCCTGCAGGGCCAGGCTTTGAGGAGGCCGGAGCGTAGCGGAGGCCGACGAAAAGCCTGGCCCTGCAGGCGGCTCCCGTGCTCAATGGTCGCTTGCAAAACATCAATTAGCTCACCGTCTTACCTTAGAGTTCCTCCACCAAACCCTCGACGCGTTCAACCGCGGCGAGCTCGACCCTGACACCGCCGCCCAACTCCTGAGTGTCAGTCGAGCTCACCTCTTTCGCCTGCGAGCCGCCTGGCTTCAACAACCGGCCGCTTTCACCCTCCACCTCTCTGGCGGCGACCATCGTCCCGACTGGCCCGCCGAGGTCCAGCAGTTCCTGCAAGCCTTCCTGCCGCTCCAACGACCGCCCAACTATCAACTCGTCGCCGACGAGCTAGCCACCCGTTTCGCCTTCCAACGCGACCGTAAATCCGTCGCCGCTTACGCCCGCCATCACTTCCCGATCCTGGTCAGTGCCCCCGCGCCCACCCCCAAGCCCCGCCGCCGCTGGGAACGGGCCCGTGTGGGCGAACTGTGGCAGCATGACTCCTCCATCCACCAGTGGTGGCCCGCCGCCGATAAACAAACCCTCCTGCTGACGGTGGATGACCACTCGCGCGAACTCCTGGCCGCCATCTTTGTTCCCACCGACACCACTTGGCACCACTTCCAGCACCTCCGCCGCGCTTTTACCCTCCACGGCATCCCCGTAGCTTTTTACACCGATGGCTTGGCCTTGTTCGGCCATGAGTCCACCGCCGATGGCCGGGATCCCCGCTCCGAGTTCCAACGCGCCCTCACCGCCCTGGGCGTCTCCCATCTGGTCGCCCCCAGCCCGCAGGCCAAAGGCAAAATCGAACGCCGCTTTGGCACCTTCCAAAAACGCATCGTCGCCCTTTTGGCCTACGAGAAAATCACCGCTTACGCCCCAGCACAGGAACTGCTGGCCCGCGAACTGGCCCGCCAAAATCGCACCGTCTGCCGCACCACGGGTCTATCCCCAGACGACGCCTGTGCCAAGGCCCTGGCAGAAGAGCGCACCGTTCTGCGTCCTTGTCCTGAACCCAGCCTGTTGGATCTCCATCTAGCCCTCCACCTCGGCCGGCGCGTCAACGCCGACCACCAGATCGACTTCCTCGGTCGCAGTTGGCCGATTAGCGCCACCACTCGCCATACCGTTACCCTCATTCACCATCCCCAGAGCCAGTTTTGGGTCGTGTCCCAGCCACCCCGACCCCCACTCAACCGCTGGCCCGATGTCCTGGGAAAATTCTCGCTCTAAGCCAGTCTCATTTTGTTCCCACAACAAGTCTCATTTTGAACTCCCGCCGACATGCACAACGATTTGTCTTGCGAAACCTCAGAGCAAACCCAAGCGTCTTAACACCATGATGCGTACTCTTTTGCGCCGACTGCTCGTGATGTTGCCCCTCGCCGCCCTTGCTCTCGCTGCCGCTCCGTCGCGGCCCAACATCATCTTCATCCTCACCGATGACCAGGGCTACGGGGATCTTTCTTGCACCGGCAACCCCATCCTCAAGACCCCGAACCTCGACCGCCTGCATGATGAGGGGGTGCGCTTCACGGATTTCCACGTCGGGCCCACCTGCTCGCCGACGCGCGCCGCCCTGAACACCGGCCGGCACGAGTTCCGCAATGGTGTCACCCACACCATCAACGAGCGCGAGCGCCTCACGCTCAATGCGACCACGCTCGCGCAAGTGCTGCAAGGCGCCGGCTATGCCACGGGCATCTTCGGCAAATGGCACCTGGGCGATGAGGCTGAATACCAGCCCAACCGGCGCGGTTTTGACGAGGTGTTCATTCACGGCGGCGGCGGCATCGGCCAGACCTTCCCGGGCAGTTGCGGCGACGCGCCGGGCAACACCTATTTCAACCCGGCCATCCTGCACAACGGCACGTTCGAGAAAACGCGGGGCTATTGCACGGACGTGTTCTTCGCGCAGGCGCTCGAGTGGATTGGGTCGGTAAAGGGGAAGCAGCCTTTCTACGCCTACATCGCCCTCAACGCTCCGCACACACCGCTGCAGGTGCCCAAGGAATACGAGCAGCTCTACGCCGGCAAGGTGGGCACCAACACGGCGAAGTTCTTCGGCATGATCGCCAATATTGATGACAACGTGGGCCGGTTGCTTGCCAAGCTGAAGGAATGGGGCATCGAGCGCGACACGCTGGTGGTCTTCATGAACGACAACGGCGGCACCGGTGGCCTGCAGGTCTTCAACGCCGGCATGCGCGGAGGGAAGAACAGCCCTTGGCTGGGCGGCACGCGCGCCGCCTCGTTCTGGCGCTGGCCGGGGACCTTCAAACCCACGGACGTCAGCGCGCTGGCGGCCAACATTGACTTCTTCCCGACCATCGCGGAGCTGGCCGGAGCGAAGCTCAGCGGCCCGGTGCAGGCCCAGGTCGAAGGCCGCAGCCTGGTGCCACTGCTGAAGAATCCCAGCTGCGCCGTGGCCCGACCGGTTGCTCTTCACGCACATCGGCCGGTGGGAGCGCGGCCAGGCCGCGCAGGCCAAGTACCAGAACTGCAGCGTGCGCAACAGCCGCTGGCACCTCGTCTGTGTCTCGAAATCCGGCGAGAAGCAGTGGCAGTTGTTCGATGTCAAGGCCGACCCGGGCGAGAAGCATGACGTGGCCGCACAGCATCCCGAGGTCGTCAAGGAACTGGATGCCGCCTACGACAAGTGGTGGGATTCGGTGCAGCCGCAGTTGGTGAACGAGAATACCCTCGGGCCGAAGGTCAACCCCTACAAGGAGCTTTACTGGAAACAGTTCGGTGGGGGGCCGGATAAGGAAACCTTCCGGAAAATGGACCCAGGGGCGAAGGCAGACAGCGCAAAGACCAAGCCCAACATCCTCTTCATCGCCGTGGACGACCTGCGCCCGGAACTGGGCTGCTACGGCAATTCCATCATCAAGAGTCCCAACATTGACCGCATCGCCCGGGCGGGGGTGGTCTTCAACCGCGCCTATTGCCAGCAGGCAGTCTGCTCCCCGTCTCGTTCGAGCCTGCTGACCGGCACGCGCCCCGACACGACGAAGGTCTGGGACCTCCAGACCCACTTCCGCAAGGCCCTGCCCGACGTGGTCACACTGCCCCAGTTCTTCAAGAACAACGGTTACTTCGTGCAGGGCATGGGCAAGATTTACCACGGCGGCTATAACGACCCACCTTCGTGGTCGGTGCCGTGGACAAACCCCAAAGTCGAGGCTTACGCCTCTGCGGACAACAAGGCCCTGGTCCGCAAGAGACGCCAAAAGGCCATCGCTGAGGGCAAGAACGAGGACGGAGCCCGAAGGGTTGCCAGGGCGGCGGCATATGAAGGCGAGGACGTGCCGGACAACACGTTCCACGACGGTGCGCTGGCGGACATGGCCGTCACCGCCCTGCGCGACATCAAGCAGAAGAACCAGCCCTTCTTCCTGGCCGTCGGCTTCATCCGCCCGCACCTGCCGTTCGTCTCGCCCAAGAAGTACTGGGACCTCTACGACCCGGCGAAGATTCCGCTCGCGCCCAATCCCTTCCGCCCCAAGGACGCGCCCGAATACGCCATCCTCGAAGGCGGTGAGTTGCGCAGCTACGAAAACATCCCCCGCGGCCACCTGGCCGATGACCTCGCCCGCCAGCTCAAGCACGGTTACTACGCTGCAGTCAGTTACATGGACGCCCAGGTGGGGCGCGTGCTGGACGAACTGGAACGGCTCGGCCTGCGCGAGAACACCATCATCATCCTTTGGGGCGACCACGGCTGGAAACTCGGCGAGCATGACGCCTGGTGCAAACACAGCAACGTCGAGAACGACACCTGGGCCCCGCTCATCCTTTCGGTGCCCGGCATGAAGAACGCCGGCAAGCGCACCGATGCCCTGGTCGAGTTCGTGGACATCTACCCCACGCTGGCCGACCTGGCCCGCCTGCCGCTGCCTGGCCATCTCGAAGGCGCCAGCTTCCGTCCGGTGCTGGATGATCTGAATCACCCGTGGAAGACCGCCGCCTTCAGCCAATACCCGCGCCCCACCGGCGGCAAGAACCTCATGGGCTACACCATGCGCACCGACCGCTACCGCTTCACGGCCTGGCTCTACCGCAACGATCACTCCAAGGTGGATGCCGTCGAACTCTACGATCAGCAGGCTGACCCCCAGGAGAATGTGAACATTGCCAAGCGACCCGAGAACGCGGCGCTGGTGAAGGAACTTACCGCAAAGCTCAACGCGGGCTGGAAAGCCGCCCTGCCGCCCCGCTCATGACCGGGGACCGCACGCGTCTCGCGTGCCGGTTCGGGCGTCCCGCCCGAACCCTTCGCGGCATTGCGGCGACCACCTCCGCCAACGCGAACCGCGTCAATCGCACGCGTCCTGAGCGCTGGGAATGGTGTGAGTCTGCGCATTACCCCTCCCCTGCCCTGCAGGGCACCCTCTCCGCCTCCGAAGGGGAGAGGGACCGGGTGAGGGGGCGCACGTCACTTCTTCGGTTCATCCCAGGTCAAGCGTGCGGCTCAGGAGTTTTGAGCCTCGTCGCCGCGTTTCTCTGCACCACCGGCCTGGCAGGGGCCCGACCCATCAACTTGAACGGGGCCGTTCTCGTTGCGGAAACGAACCAGCCGTCCTATACGCAACATGCCATCCGTGAGTTGCAGTCATACCTCGGTGAGATCACCAGCACCCCCGCCACGGTCAGCCCGTCACTGCGGCCCGGGGCACAGCCTGCCATCTTCATCGGAGGTGTCTCCGCCAGGCAACGGTTGCCTGATTCAACACTCGCAGCGCTAGGCGAGGAGGGCTATGTCATCAGGTCTTCCGCCCTGGACGGCCGCGACTGTCTGCTTGTCAGCGGGGCGACTGCCAAGGGCACCAAGTTTGGCATCTACGCGCTGATGAAGCTGATTCGGCCGCATGGCCGCGCGGCGTTGGTCGAGCTACCGCTTGCGGTGAGCAGCCGGCCGGCGGTTACCCTCCGCGGGATGCACCTGAACGGCTGGCCCATCAAGTATCCCTACAGCTTCCGTCCGTGGCCCGAAGCTGACTGGCATCGCTATATTGACCTGCTCTCCTGCCAGGGAGTCAACCTGCTCTACATTTGGCCGTTCATGGAGATTATCCCCGCACCGGTTTCGGCGGCTGACGCGGCCTACCTGGAGGAGTTTCGTCGGGTGGTGGACTACGCGCAGCGCGAGCATGGGATGGAGGTGTGGATGATGCAGAGCCCGAATCGGGTCGCCAAATCCAACTGCGGGGTGGCTGACCCCAGGGACCGTCCCTACTGGAGGCCGGAGCACCAGGTGGACCTGAACCCGGGCGACCCGGAGCAGTTGCAGCAAATCCTGGACTCGCGCAAGGCGTTATACCGGGTCGTCAACAATGTTGACGGCGTCTGCACGATTGACTGCGACCCCGGCGGCTGGCCCGGCGCGCCGCTGAGCTGACTGGGCCAAGATCTTCAACGGCTGCCGGTCGCTGCTCGATGAATACAACGTTCACCAGGCCCGGGCCAAACAGATCGCCTGGCTTCACCTCGGTTGGGGACGGACCACTCCGGTGCAGCTCGACTACCCGATGGGGGACATCATCCAGGGACTTGAGCAAGAGTGCCGGGGTCCGTTGCTGTACATCGCCGGCTGGCCAGCGCTGCTGCAGATGTGCAAGGACGCGGGTGTGCTCAAGCGGACCGTGGCACTGCCCTACAGCACCATCGAAGGCGAGCCGTCGTACCCTACCACGCGTGTTGCCCTGGCGGGCGTTAGCAACATCCTGCATGTCATCCACAGCTTCCCCGAGGCGGCGGGGGCAATGGGTAATGCTCAAACCCCGCTCCTTCAATTCCCTCGTACGCACTACTTCCTGTCCAGCACTTGGGACCGGGGCTACCAGAACCGCTCCGAGGCAGGCGTTTTGCAGGATGCCTCGGAACTGCTGTACCCGGAGAACGCTGCGCTTGTCGCCGACGGCTTCGCTGCGCTCAGGGCAACCAGGCCCGGTGAAATAACCGAGCGCGCCGACCGCCTGCAGAAGCTCATTCAGGAAGGCCGGCTCGGCCAGCCCGGGGTGTATGGGCGGAAGCTCTTTCCCAACGCGAACGTGGTGGCGGAGAGTCTGGTGATGCAACTCCGACTCCGGGCTGCGCAGCAGCGGCTGTTCCAGGAATGCGCTGCCAAGCAGACCGAGGATGGACTCCGGCAGCTCCTCCTGCCTGCGTTTGACGCGTATCTGACCTGGGACAATGCCCACGGCTGGCACGATCTGTGGGGCACGGGCTGGGCTCAGGACGAAAACCCCATCTTTGGAGATCGCCGGCTGCCACAATTACTAAGGTGCTTCAGGAGTATGCCGGGGGGAAATAGCGACGTGGAGAGCTTGTTTTCCAAGCTGGCTAAAGGACTATCGGTCAACCACGAGGAAAAGAACGTGCGCGCCTTCTGCACGGACCCAATGAAACGACTCGCGCTCAAGAGTGTGCAGGTCCGCAGCCTGGCGCAGAAGGCCACGGCGAAGGCATCCGTAGTGCCGAGGCGGGCGATCTACCCGCCCAGCAACGCGGTGGATGGGGACTTGGCCACGCTCTATTGGCCCGGCGCACTGACGAGCGACAACAGCGAGTGGCTTCAATTGACCTGGGATGAGCCTCAGACGATCAAGACGGGGATCGTGCACTTTTTGAAGCATCCTTCCATGATCGGTCGCACGATTCACCTGCAGAGGGAGGCGTCGCCGGGGGTCTGGCAGGACTTTGCCACCACGGTTATCACCAACAATGCCCGAGCGACCAATGCCGTCGCCACCTTCGAACTGGCCCCACCTGTCACCCTGGATAAGCTGCGCATCGTAAACCTGCTGGACCTGTACGAGGTCGAGTTGTACTGAGGATCGTAGGCGACCATATAGAACACCCCAGGACAGAATCCCTATGAGCTACCGCTTGGCCAAAAAGAGCCGTTATCACGCCTTGCAGCACGTGGTCCTTACACTTGCTCCCGCGCTTTTCCTTCTGCCTGTATTGGCGGCAACGGATCCCTGGGTCGTGCTGAACGACGACGGTGGCTGGTGCTGGTTCGAGGATCCGCGGGCGGTGGTGGATGGCGGTCAACTGGTTATGGGGTCCGTCGCCAACGGCAGCGGCGACCCGGCCCGAAAAGGAGACATCGAGGTCGTCAGCTATGAGCTGGCCGGCGGCACGCCCGTCCGCAGCACGTTGCACAAGAATCTCCAAGCCGACGATCACAACTCCCCGGCTCTCTTGCTGCGACCGGATGGCCGCTGGCTGGCGCTTTACGCCATGCATGGCGTAGAGAACCGCATCTACTATCGCCTGTCTGTCCATCCCCACGACGCGACTGTGTGGCAGCCAGAGAAGGTCCTTGTCCCCAGCCCGTCCACGCGCGTTACTTACTCCAATCCGCAATTCCTCGGTGGCGAAAACACTCCCCGCGGCCGCCTCTACAATTTCTTCCGCGGCTACGACAACACGTCCAAACCAGCCTGGATGTTCTCGGATGACCTGGGCGAGAACTGGGAAATGGGCGGCCTGCTGATTAATTTCCAGGCCGCGCGCAGGCACCGGCCGTACGTCAAATACGCCGGCAATGGCCGTGATACGATCCATTTCGCCTTCACTGAAGGCCACCCGATGGAGTTCGACACGGGCATCTACCACGCCGTCTATCGCGCCGGGCAGCTCTGCGACAGCCGCGGCCAATCTGTCCGCTCGCTGACCAACGGCCCGATTCTCCCCTCCGAGGCCACCTGCATCTTCACCGGCAATTCAAACAACATTGCCTGGATACATGGCATCGCCTTGGACGACCGCGGCCGCCCCCGCCTGGTTTACACCGTGCAAAAGAATGCCGCCCGTGTGCCCAAGGGCAAGGCCGGTCAGGATTTGCGCTACCACTTCGCGCGGTGGGATGGCTCGAAATGGCACGACGCCGAGATTGCCTATGCCGGCTCCACCCTCTACACCGGCGAAGATGATTATGCCGGGGGAATTTGCCTACACCCCGACGATCCCAGCACCGTCTTCCTCTCCGCCAACCTCAACCCCGCCACCGGCAAGTCGCCTGGCCGCTTCGAGCTCTATCGCGGCCACTCCTGCGACCAGGGCGCAACCTGGACCTGGACGCCGGTGACGCGGGATTCTCCGGTGGATAATATTCGTCCCATTGTGCCGTCGAGTGGAACCAACCAGACCCTCCTGCTCTGGCTGCGCGGCCGTTACCTCCGATACATCAACTACGACCTCGAGGTCGTTCTGGCGCGATTCTAGCCGGCTGCAACAAGGCTGGAGCATCCGGGCGGAATCCCGCCGTGCCGGGAGCGCCTCCACCGCGCAGCGGCGGAGCGAGTTATAGTTTCCCTCAGACGGACTTTGGAATACCTTGCGCATCATGCTGGGACTGGAACAACTGGCCGAATTGCTCGAACGGAACCGCGCCGCAGCCGCGGCCCGGGTCAGGGAATTCGCCATCGGCGGCAAACATTTCTCGTTCAACTCGCGCCCCGCCATCATGGGGGTGATCAATCTTTCGGCGGACTCGTGGTATCGGGAGAGCGTGTGCCTGACGGCCGAGAGCGCGGTGCGCCGGGGTCGGGTGATGCGCGAGCAGGGGGCGGACATTATTGACGTCGGCGCCGAATCCACTCTGGCCCAGGCGGCGCGGGTGGACGAGGCGGGACAGAACAGCAAGCTGCTCCCGGTCATCCGGGCGCTGCGGGAGTCCGGCGCTCTGGTTTCCGTGGAGACCTACCAACCGGCCGTCACCCGCGCCTGCCTCGAGGCCGGAGCCAACATCCTGAACCTGACCGGCGCCGACCGGACGGATGAACTCTTCCGCCTGGTCGAGGCCCACGACGCCGCGGTGATCATCTGTCACGTGCAAGGCACGAATGTGCGGGAGGTAGGTGATTTTGATCTCAGCGCCGACCCGGTAGCACTGATGCAGGATTACTTCGCGCGCCAGATCGAAACCGCTCTCCACAACGGGGTGGAGAAGATTCTGATAGACCCCGGCCTGGGCTTCTACTACCGCAACCTGCAGGACAGCACCGTTCGCGTGCGTCATCAGATGACGGTGTTCCTGAACACTTTCCGGCTGCGGACACTGGGCTTTCCGATCTGCCACGCCCTGCCGCACGCCTTCGAGTATTTCGGCGAGGAAGTACGCTGCGCGGAGCCCTTTTTCGCGGTGCTAGCGGCGCTGGGCAAGACCGACTTGTTCCGCACGCACGAAGTTCCCCGCATCCGGGCGGTCCTGGAAACGCTGCGAGTGTTCTAGAGTAGGGCGGGCGTCTCGCCTGGCCTACTCTGCGCGGGACACCAAGAACACCCCTTCCTCACCGGACTGGGTGATCCATCGGTCAAGCACTTGCAAACCGTGCTGACCGAGCAATCCCCGAACGAGCGCGGGGGTATGCCGCCACGAAAAGAAAAGGCGGATGCAATCGCCAGCCTCAAAGCGGAACTCATGCGCCTCGACTTGGATTTCCCGCGGACGACCGAATTGGAAATAGGCGGCCACGCGTTTGAGGCCGCTGCCGCCCGGATCGTCTTCTACCGTGAAGCGCAGCTCGCCGTCCTTTGCCTCCACGCCGAGGTCGAACAGGAAGGTCATCAGCCAGTCGCGGGTCAGGGCATTGTCGTAGAGTGGCAGAATGCGCTGCACGCCGGCGGCATAGTCATCGCCGGGCGCGAGGTTGGCGCTGAAGAGCAAATGATCTGCGGGCCGAAGCAGCCCCGCCAACCGCGGCAGGATGACCTGCGGCTCGAAGTTGGGGATCATCCCGAAGAAGGTGATCAGCCGCGCCGCATCGGAGATGGGTTGCGAGTCGAGCGCGGCAGGCAGATCGTCAGCCGAGGCGAGATCGCAAACCAGCGGAAAGCAGTTCTCCGCCGGAATGACGGCCGTGGCCGCCTGTTGCGCTACGAGCACCATGGAGGTGCCGACATCCACCGGAGTATAACAAGCCTGCCGGCCTGAATCCTGAAGCAACTTCAACAGTCGCGTGTCCTTCTCCCCACCGCCACAGCCCAAGCCGATGAGATGGACGCGCCCGGCGTCGAGGCGGATCAGGGCGGCGGCGAAGCCGCGATCGTAGGTGCAGGCGCAGTCCGGGTCCGTGCGCGAGGGGGAGAAGGCCTGGTGCAGCGCCAGCCATTTTTGGGTTTGCTTGAGGCTGTCGTAGAGGAACTTGTGGTTGACCCGGCGGGTGCGCAGGGATACGAGGAAGTCGCGCCGGACGTTCTCCGGGAACTGGCTGGGGTGGATGGCCACCTGGACAAGGGATGACATGGCGGCGATTTATCGCGAAGGAAAGACTTGGTAGAGCAGCAGGTAGATCAGCACGCCGGTCACCGACACATACATCCAGCAGGGCCAGGTCCACCGGGCAATTCGCTTGTGCAGGTCGAAGCGCTGCCGGAGGGCGCGCTGGAGCGTGATCAGCGCCAGCGGCAGGATCAGCGCGGCGAGGACGGTGTGGGTCAGCAGAATCACCAGATAGACGGGGCGAAAGCCGGCAGGGCCGGCGAAGCGTGTTGGGCCCTGGTGCAGAACATGCGCCCGGTAACCGTGGTAGGTAAGGTAACTGGCCAGGAAGAGCGCGGAGGTGATGAACGCCGCAATCATGCAGTTGCGGTGGGCGACCCGCTTGCCGCGGCGGATGAAGGAATAGCCGAAGCCGAGGAGAATCGCGCTCAAGCTGTTGAGGGCGGCGTTGAGGGCGGGCAGGTCGGCCAGGCTCACGGCTCACGCTCCAATTGCCTGACGGTGGCGAGAATCCTGGCCTTCACGTTCTGCGGGTCAATGCCTTCGCCGGTGGTTTCGAACACTCCGCGCAGGCGTGCCTGTTTGTCGGCGACGACGAACATCGTGCTGTGAATAAAGAGGTCCTGGGGCGACTCACGTTCCTCGGGCTTCTTCTCGATCGCCGTCAGCTTGAGCGAGTCAATCGCCAGCCTGGCAATCTCCGGCTTTGCGCCGGTGAGAAACATCCAACGCGCGCCGTCGGCCCCGAAGCGGTCGGCATACGCTTTCAAGACCGGCGGGGTGTCGAACTCGGGATCGGTGGTGAGCGTGACGAGTCGGGCCTGGCTCTCAGGCGGCAGGGCGTCCTGAAGTTCTTTCATTTGGCGGGTCATCTTCGGGCAAGGCCCGGCGCAGCGGGTGAAGACAATGTCGGCGACCCACACCCGTCCGCGCAGGTCGCCCAGCGATATCGCATTGCCGTTCTGGTTGGTGAGCATGAAATCCGCGATCTGGCCATAGACCGGCGGCGCCTGGCCGGGAGCTTGGCGGGATCTGAGTCCTGCCAGTAGGAAAGCCGCCAGGAGGGTTAAGACAACTAGTGTCAGGCCGCCCAGGAGCGGCCAAGCTCGTCTCGGCGTCTGGCAATCAGGGTTACTCATGCTTGCGCAGAGTAGATACTCCCAAGCGTGCCGAGTGGCAAGCGACAGGGCAAAGTGGACCGACCGGCCCGTCCGATTGAAAGCCTGGTCGGCGGGCATGAGGAAGTGGATGGAGGTTAGGAAGCCTAATTAAAGTATGGAGGGGAGAAGCGGGTTCTAGCCCCCAAACTGGTGGTTTTGGCCTCCAGAAATGACCCCTGAGTGCATAGGGAGCACATAGGGAGTGCATAGGGGGCACTACCGTGGGGTCGGGAGGGGGTATGGGGCATCCTCTCGATATTACGGCTGCTTGTGCGGGTGGGGCGGAGCAAAGCCCGGCGTTTCTGCGGCTGCAGGCAGTGGAACGCTGGAACGGCAAGTCGCCTTTGGTGGGGTCCGCTGGGGCCAACAATAGCGGCGCGGCGTTGCTGCTGGCCCTGGGTCCGGCCGAGAAGCGGGCGACTCTATGAACCCGCGGGTCCGGGCGGTTATCCAACGAGGTCGTGGCTGTGCCCGGGTGAGGAGTGCACCCTGTGGGACCCTGAGAAGGGATTGACGGGCGGGAGGAAAACCGCAAACCTGCCGGGGATGTCCGGAAGCCACGGTCCTATTGAACGGCAGCGCTTATGACTCACCGCCTCGATTTCGTTCTCTTTGCGGTCTATCTCGCGGCGAACATCGCGCTGGGGCTCTGGGTGGCACGGCGCAAGACGTCCGACGCGCGGGGCTACTTCCTGGCCGGCGACCGGCTGCCGTGGTACGCCATCGGCGGCTCGATCATCGCCGCCAACATCAGCACCGAGCATTTCATCGGCATGGTAGGCATCGCCTACGCCGTGGGGTTCGTGGTGGCGCAATGGGAATGGGGCAACTGGTTCACGTTTTCGGTGCTGATCTGGGTCTTCCTCCCCTACTTCATCCGGGGCGGGCTCTACACGATGCCGGAATTCCTGGAGCGGCGTTACAATCCCACCTGCCGCTACCTGTTCGCGGTCTGCTCGCTGGTGCTGTGGATCGTGGCGCAGATGGCGGTGGTGATGCTGGCCGGGGGCAAGGCGATGAAAGGCATGTTCGGCATTAATGAGACGGTGACCATCTTGAGCCTGGCGGTGCTGGCGGGCAGTTACACGATTTACGGCGGGCTGCATCTCGGTGGCGTGGACGGATTTCCTGCAGTTCATCGTGATGATGATTGGCGGGCTGGTGGTGGCGATCATCGGCCTGAACCGGGTGGGCGGGATGCACGAACTGATGCTGGCGGCGCCGGAGAAGTTCAAGATGATCTACCCGCTCTCGGACAAGGACTGGCCGTGGTTCGGCGTCTGGAGCATCGAGGTCTCGATCGGCATTTGGTACAACTGCACCAACCAGTTCATCGTGCAGCGCTGCCTCGGCGCGCGCAGCGAATGGGACGCGCGCATGGGGGTCATGTTTGCGGGCTTCATCAAACTGCTCATGCCGCTGCTGGTCGTCATCCCCGGCATCATAGCTTTCAGACTGTTCCCGGGCTTGGCCGACAAGGACACAGCGTTCCCGACGCTGGTGCGGGAGCTCGTGCCGGCGGGGCTGAGCGGCATCGTTATGGCGGGCCTGGCCAGCGGCCTGCTCTCCCACGTCAGCTCGGTGCTGAACGCGTCCAGCACGGTGTTCACGATGGACCTCTATAAGCCGCTGCTGGGGCGAGATAAACCGGACCACCACCTGGTCCGCATGGGGCGGGTCAGCGCGTTTGTCATCCTGACAATCGCGACGGTGCTGGCGATCTGGTTCAGCCGCCGCCAGCTCGGCGTCTTCCTGCTGATTCAGGAAATCGGGGCGTGGGTAGCGGCGCCGATCTCGGCAGTGTTTCTGCTGGGGGTGTTGTGGCGGCGCACCACGGCAGCCGCCGCAACCTTCGTGCTTGCCTTTGCCTTCCCCTATACTTGGTTTCTCGGGGGCTACCTGTTCAAGCAGGTCCCCTGGCTGGCGCCGTTGAGCAACTGGATGAATCTCACCTTTGTGGTGTGGGTGACGTGCGTGTTGCTGCTGGTGGTCATTTCGTTGTTCACCCAGGCGCCAGATCCGGAACGCATCCGGGGCATCATCTGGTCCTGGAATGTGGCGAAGATGCCGGAGTCCGAGCGCGAGCGGAACCGGGGCATCCGCAATCTAACGCTGTGGTGGTGCATCTTCATCGGGATGATGCTGGCGGTGTATCTCTACATGGCCTGGTTCCAATTCGCCGGACCGGCGGCGGCAAGATGACGTTATGAAGCAAGTTGTGCGACCGAAAGTGGGGCTGCTGGCCCTGACACTGGAATTGTACGAGACACTGCTGCCCGACCTGCGCGCTTCGCGCGAAGGCTGGCTGCGGCGCGCGGTGATCCCAGCGCTGGAACGCGAGGCCGACATCCTGTTCACGCGAGCGGCGTTCCGGCGCGAGGACATCGAGGCGGCGGTGACGGAGTTCGAGGCTGCGCGCGCCGATGCGTTGCTGGTGATCCTGGTGACCTACTCGCCCAGTCAACTCGCCTTGCCAGCGCTACGGCGCACGCGTCTGCCCATCGTGATTTGGAACACGCAGGAGCTGTGGGCGGTGGATCGCACATTTACGCTCGCCAACATGGTGGACAACCATGGCGTTCACGGCACGCAAGACCTCGCCAATGTCCTGACCCGCAGCGGCGTGCGTTTCCACTATGTCACCAGCCCGGACAATGATCCGGTTGGGCTGGGGGAGTTGGGCGATTTCTTCGCCGCCGCCGCCGCAGTGAACCGGCTGCGTTCGGCCCGGATCGGCAGCCTCGGTTACCCGTTTCCCGGGATGGGCGATTTTGCCGTGGATACCACGCACATGGCCGCCACGCTGGGTTGCACGTGGACGAACCTGACTGTCGAGGACTACATCAACCGCGCCGCCGCAGCGCCGGGCGCGGAGGCTGCGCGTCTGGTAGCGGATTATCGGCAGAGCTACTCCGTTGCGCCGGACCTCACAGAGGAGGATCTGGCGCTGACAGCCCGGGCGGAGCTGGCGGTGCGAGGCATGATTGCCGACCATCGCCTGAGTGCGCTGACCTATCAATTCATGGCCTTCGGCGAGGACGAGCGCACGCAGACGCTGCCCTTCGTCGCCGCCAGCCGCTTGATGGCGGAAGGCATCGGCTTCGGGGGTGAGGGCGACCTTATCGCCGCGGCGGCGACGGCGTTCTTTAACTGGCTGAAGCCCCCGGCAAGCTTCTCGGAAATCTTCACGATTGATTTCGAGGGCGACAGCCTGTTCCTCAGCCACATGGGCGAGGCCAACACAGCCATGGCGCGGCGTGACCTCAAGATCCCGCTGGTGGCCCGGCCGGCGCCGATTACCCGGACGCGGGGCCGCCAACTGGCGCTGGTGACCAGCTTTGAGCCCGGGCCAGCGACCATCACCGCTTTGACGCCCGGCCCGCAGGGCAAGTGGCGCATGATCGCGGCGGAAGCGGCGCTGGAAGACTATGGCCCGCTGCCGGGCTTCTTCGTTCCGCACTCGAAGCTCAAGCCGTTCGGCGGCGATGTGCGCCAGTTTCTGACTGCCTACGCGACTGCGGGTGGGCCCCATCACAATGCCGTGTTCTTTGGCGATGCCCGGCCGCGCCTGCGGTTCGCGGCCGAGCTGCTCGGGGCGGATTACTGCGAAGTCTGACCTATGCTGCTGGGACTGGACCTTGGCACGACCAACGTCAAGGCGGTGGTCACCGACTTTGCGGGCCGCCCATTGAGCGAGGGGGCATGCGCGGCGCGCTTGTTTCAACTTGGCAGCGGCGGTGTGGAACAGGACATCGAGGAGATCTGGAACGCCACGCGGACAGCGGTGTGGGAGGCGGTTCGATCCGTGGACGCCTCGCGTATCCAGGCGGTGGGCGTTTCGAGTCAGGGCGGGGCGATGCAGATGCTCGATGCGCAGGGCCGGCCCTCGGGCCGGGTCATCGGCTGGCTGGACCAGCGCGGGGCACCGTTCGACGACGCGCTCGGCGCCGAGCTGGGCGGGCCGTGGTTCGCGCAGCGGCTCGGTCATGGGCACGCCGGCCTCGCGATCGGCCAACTGCTGCGCCTGCGGCAGGAGAATCCCGCTCTGCTGTCGGCTCCCAACCGTATTGGATTTGTCGGCGACGTGATCGTCTCCCGGTTATGCGGCCGCGCCGCGCATGACGGCACCTCGTGCTCGCTGACTCTGCTGTACAACCCCGCCCGGCGGGATTACGACCCGGACCTGTCGGCGCGGCTGGGGGTGATCTCGTCGCAATTGCCGGACCTGCTGTCCGCGCGAGAGGCGGCCGGAGGATTGTTGCCTGCGGTCGCGCAGGAAACCGGTCTGCGGCCCGGCATCCCCGTTTCGGCCGCCATCCACGACCAATACACCGCGGCGCTGGCGGCGGGGGCAGTGCGGGCCGGCACGGTGATGGTCGGTACCGGGACCGCGTGGGTGTTGCTGGCGATCAGCGACAGCCTGACGGCGCCCGCCACGCCGGATGCGTTTGTCTGCCACCATGCGGCCGAGGGTCTCTGGGGCCAGATCCTCTCGCTCGAGAATGGCGGCTCCGCGCTCTCCTGGGCCCTGGAACTGACCGGACACAACGGGGCGGGAGGCGATGAGATTGATCGTCTGCTCGAATCCGCGCCGCCGGGCAGTGACGGTCTCCTATGCTGGCCGTTGCTCGCGGCCCTGACGGTCGCCGGCCTGGCGCCCAATACCAAGGGCCGCATCTTCGGGTTGCAGTTGTCCCACCGGCCGGGCCATGTCGTGCGAGCCGTGCTCGAGGGATTGGCCTTCGAGCTGAAGCGGCACATCGGTTTGCTGCGCAACGCCGGCTTGCCCATCGAGCGGCTGGCGTTGAGCGGCGGGGCGGCGGCCAGCCGGGTGACACCGGCGATGCTGGCGGCGGTGACGGGACTGCCGCTGGCTTGCGCCGGCAGCCGTGCGAGCAGCCCGCTGGGCGCGGCCATCATCGCCCGGGGACTGTGCGAACCCGCGACGCCGCTGGCGAAGCTGGCCGAGGAAATGGCGCCCGCGGCCAGCCACGTCGAACCCGCGGCCGATGCCTCACGATTATACCAGGCGCAGTACAAAGAGTACCTGCGCTCGATGCCGTTGCCCGAAGCGAATTAGCGATGAACCCGACCCCGCTCTATTTTGTCTGGGACTACAACGATGTGGACCGCGCGTTCTGGGCGGAGCATTTCGAGCACTGGCTGCCGCGGCGCATGCTCGATGCGCATACGCACATCTTCGACGCGCGGTTCCGGCTCGAGCCGATGACCGACGCCATGCGCCGCCAATACTGGGTCAACGAGCTGCTGGAGCCGATTGATGCGCCGACCGCCGAGCGCTGCTATCGCACCGTGTTCCCGAACCGGGAATTGACCTGCGTGGCGTTTGGCCTGCCCGAACTGGACTTCGACATCGAGGGCGGCAACGCCTACGTCCAGCAGGAATGCGCGCGCCGGGGCTGGCACAGCCTGGTGGTGATCCGCCCGCAATGGTCGCAGGAGAAAGTGGCGGCGCTGCTGGACGCTCCCGGCGTCATTGGCGTCAAGCCCTACTACTCGCTGATCAGCCTCGATCGCGAGACGCGCGACCGGCACCTGGAGGCCAGCATCTTCGAGTTCCTGCCGCATCATGTGCTCGAAGTCGTCAACGACCGCCATGCCTGGGTGACGTTGCACATCCCCAAAGCGGCGCGCCTGGGCCACCCGGACAACGTGCGCGAGATTCGCGAAATTCGGCGTCGCTACCCGAACATCGCGCTGGTCATCGCCCACCTCGGGCGCTGCTACACGGAGCCGCACGCGCTGGAGGCGCTGCCGCAATTTGCGGATGACCCCGGGCTTGTTCTTCGACAGCTCGGCGGTGTTGAACCCCGCCTGCCATCGGGTCGCGCTGCAACATCTGGGTCCCCGGCGCATTCTCTATGGTTCGGACAATCCCATCATGTACATGCGCGGGCGCCGGCAGTACCGGGACCGCGACCTACATCAACCGGACCAGCCACCCGTTCCATTTCAACCGTGATCGCGAGCCGCCGGAAGTCGAGGCTGGCTACACGCTGTTCATGTATGAAGACCTGCGGGCCATCAAACAGGCCTGCACCGAACTCGGCATCGTCGCGCGCGAGGAGATCGAGATGATCTTCCACTCGAACGCGGCGCGGTTGATCGCGGGCATCACGGCCCGGAAGCAAGAACATGAGAAACCATTCGCTTTGGCATTGATCGGGTGCGGCCTGATGGGCCGCGAATTCGCCAGCGCTGCGGCCCGCTGGTGCCACCTGCTGGAAGCCGGCGTCCGGCCCCAGATCGTGGCGGCGTGCGATGCCAATGCCGCTGCCCTGAGCTGGTTCAAGGACAACGTCCCTTCGGTCGCCCAAACCACCGAGGATTACCGCGAACTGCTCCGCAACCCGGAAGTGGATGCGGTGTATGTGGCCGTGCCCCATCACCTGCACCGGGAGATTTATTGCGCCGTCATCGAGGCCGGGAAGCATCTCATGGGCGAGAAACCCTTCGGCATTGACCGCGCGGCGAACGACGCGATCCTGGCCGCGGTCCGCCGGCATCCGAAGGTCTTCGTGCGGTGCTCCTCCGAGTCGCCTTTCTTCCCCGGCTTGCAGAAGCTGTGCGACCTGCTCGAACAGAATGCCTTTGGCCGGATTATCGAGGCCAATACCGGCTTCCTGCACTCCAGCGACCTGGACCCGAACAAGCCGATCAACTGGAAACGGATGGTCGAGTTCAACGGCGAATACGGCGTGCTGGGCGACCTCGGCATGCACGCGCTGCACGTGCCGCTCCGCGCCGGCTGGCGGCCGCGCAACCTGCGCGCCGTGCTCTCGAAGATCGTGAAGCAGCGCCCGGACGGCCGGGGCAACGTTGTTCCGTGCGCGACCTGGGACAACGGCTTGCTGCTGATGGAGACGCCTGATCCCGCGAGCGGGGAACCGTTCCCCTGGACGGTGAAACTGCAGCGGATTGCGCCCGGCCACCGGAACACCTGGTACACGGAAGTGCTGGGCACCCGCGCCTCGGCCCGATGGTCCAGCGCCAATCCGCGGCTGCTCGAGGTCATGCATTACACGCCCGGCGGCGAGCAGAAATGGGAGCAGATCCAGACGGGTTACGAGCCGGCGTTCAAGACAATCACCGGCGCGATCTTCGAGTTCGGGTTCAGCGACTCGATTCTGCAGATGTGGGCGGCGTTCCTGCACGAGCTGGTTCACGGCCGGCCGCTGAAGAAGTTCGCCGGCTGCGTTACGCCGGAGGAGACCGCGCTGAGCCACCGGCTGTTTACGGCTGCCCTGGAATCACAGCGCCATAGCGCCACCGTGGCCATCGGGGAGGAGTAGCGTGCGCTGACGAAAAAAGACCATTGACGAGAGCGGCTGCCTGCGGTCACTCATTAGGGAGCCAAACATGACTGAACCTTTCACCAACCTATCGGGGTTGCCCGCGCGTTGCCCTTTCCTGCCGGTCTCCTTGTCGCTGGCGGATTTGTGCGGCGAGGCTTACGTCCGGGCGGTTTGCGCCAACCATGCCGCGCTGACCGGCGAAGCCCCGGCGGCCGTGACCGAGGCGGCTTTCAAGCGGGTCGAGTTCTTCCCGCAGGCCTTGGAGCGCCGTCTCCTGCAGTTGTTGCCCAAGGTCGGCCAGAAGGTCGGGACGCGGCTGGCCGAGACACCGGCCGGGGCGACCACGCGCGAGTTCGAGGCCCATACCAAGGTCGAGCTGGCCCCGACGAGCGCGCTGGGCTATTTCCGGATCGGCGAGGACGGCCAGCTCTACCTCATCGCCAAGAGCGAGCACTATCACGCGCCGCTGGGCCATTCGTTTCCCGGCTATCATCTGCTGGACCGGGCACGCCGGCTCGGCATCCCCAACGCCACGCACAACAACACCCGCGGCTTCATCACCCGCCGGCTCGAAGAGGAACTCATTGCCAGCGTGAACGGCCTCGCCCCGGGGGACGCTGCCGCACTCAAGGCTGTCCTGGCTTCCACCGAGCCGCGAGGTTATCAACCGCGTCCTGAACCTCGAAACCGGCAGCCTGGCAGCGGAAGCGGCCCTGAAGCTGGTTCTGGCCCGCTTCTATCGTTCCGAGGCAACGGTCCCGCTTCCCAAATACCACGGCCGCGTCCCGGTGCTGCTGGTCGTCGGCGACGACGACGGCGCTCTCAAGGCGAACTACCACGGCACGACCATGCTGACGCAGGTCATGCGCGGCATGTGGCCGGAGCTA
Source organism: uncultured Verrucomicrobiae bacterium (assembly GCA_963822005.1). Classification (GTDB taxonomy): domain Bacteria; phylum Verrucomicrobiota; class Verrucomicrobiia; order Limisphaerales; family UBA8199; genus PALSA-1440. Next base: position 394,005 of record CAWGGD010000015.1, read on the forward strand.
TACGAGGGTATGCGGGAACGCGGGTTCCGCGTCGCTGCCATCCGGCCCAATTCGCTGCCGGATCTCGAAGCCGCCTTCGTGAACCACGAGCGGGACAATCTCAAGATCGCCGGCTTCTTCCACGAGATTGTGATGATGAACTACGGCGGGCGCCTGCTCTCGCGTGAGTTCCTGCAGCGGGCCTACGAGCTGTGCCGGCAGCATGACGTGCCCGCGGTGGCGGACGAAATCCAATCCTGCCTCTGGGCACCGGGTTTGTTCCTCCATCGCGAATACGGGCTGCGCCCTGCGTTCGTGGCGATCGGCAAGGGTTTTCCTGGCGGCGAATATGCCGCGTCGCGCCTCCTCTTCAGCGCCGCGTTCGACAGCCTGCCGCAATTCGGCGCGCTGGTCACCAACGGGCAGGAGGAGCTGGCGGCCCTGGCCTACCTGGTCACCATGCGCTGGGCCAACGCGAACCGCGAGGTCACCCGCGAAATCGGCGACTACTACGCCGGCCGGCTGCAGGAACTTGCTGGAAAATTCCCCGGACTGGTCGCGGGCGTGGACGGCTGCCGGCATATGAGCTGCCTCCGTTTTGGTGACACGCGCGCGGCAACGGCTTTTGCCAGGCTGCTGGTCGAGCGGGGGCTGGACGTCAGCGCCCAGACTTACAAGCCCGACTGCCCGCCCAGCGTGCTCACCAAGCTGCCGCTCATTGCGAACCACGAGGTCACGGACTTTGTCCTCGACCGCATGGTGGGCGTCCTCCGCGAGATGAGGCCCTGATCAGGCGCGGTTCAGGACCCCATCGGCGATCAGCCGGGCCGCCTGGTCGTGGGAGATCAGATCGGTGTTAATCGTCAGGTGGTAGAGCAGCGGATCGTCCACGTCCGTTGTGAAGTACTTCTTCAGATAACGCTCGCGTCCGCGGTCTTCCTTCTGGATGAGCTGCCGCGCGGCCTCCCGGCTCAGGCGGTTCAGCTCCTGGATGCGCTGGACGCGCTTCTCCAGGGAGCTGACGAGCCGGACATGAAAGACATGGACGAGACCGGCGGTAACGACTGCGGCGCCGCGGCCGATCAGGATCACATTGCCCAACTCCGCCAGGTGGAGGATGGTCTCGGCGATCTTGCGGACCAGCAGCCAGGAGGGCGGATGCAGGCCGAACAGCTCCTCCATGGTATCCGCGATCTCGGAAGTTCGGTCTTCCGTCATGAACCTGGCCACGCGCTCGGGCAGGTTGTGTTCCTGCAGGACTTTGTCCACCAGGTTGCGGTCAAAGATCGTCCACGGGCAGGCATCTTTCGGGGTATGAGCTTGAAGGAGGATCCCCAGTTTCTCAGCCACGCTGTGTGCGCCCGAGCCGGTCTGGCGTGAAATGGTAACGGCGCGTCGCGGCCAGCTATCTTTGGTAGAAATCTGCCCCTCGCCCGCGGGCTGTAACTGGCAACTGATAAAAGTCAGCGCTCGATCCAATCCAGGTTGTGCCTTCATATTGCTACGCGGTTCCAACGTTTCACACGCATCCCGACGCACCGGCTGTCCGGTCCTTCAGTTACAACCTACCACAATCTGCCCTGGCGGCAAAGGCTATCCTGCTCACTCAGGGCGAGCGGGACGGATGCCTTGCTCTTTTCCAAGACAGGCTGTCCTGAAAGCCTGCCGTCGGGGGCCGGCAGATGCAGTTGAGGCAGATTAAGTGAGCGGTTTGTTGGCTGGCTGGGGCGCAAGAGTTCCAGGCATAAAGGTGTGTAAGTCCGTTGGATTCAACATGAAACGGCATAAGATTCACTTCATCTGTTGACGGAGCCCCGGGGATTTCCCGGGGGTGGCTTTGGAACGATTGGCAACATTTATGCGTGGGGCGGGATTTGTATGTTGTTTTCAGTGTTTTCTGCCCGTGAGCGCCGCGCGGCTCTTGTCACTATTATCCTCGGCGCTTTTTCCGCCCTGACACCGCTGGCCGCTGCTGCCGCGGGAACCGTCACCCTGGCCTGGGACGCAAGTTCCGGCACCAACGTTATAACGAACTACAAAGTCTATTACGGTGTCGCCAGCCGCACGTACACCAATTCGGCTTCCGCCGGCACGGGCCTCACGGTGTCCATCTCCAACCTGGTCGCAGGCGCAACCTACTACTTCGCCGCCACAGCCACGGACAACTCCGGGCTGGAGAGTGATTACTCTACCGAGGTCTCGGCCCGGATTACGTCTGCCAACCAACCGCCCACGCTGAACGCCTTGGCCAACGCCACCATCAACGAGGGGGCCGGTCTCCAGGTCGTTAACCTTTCTGGCATCACCTCCGGGGGCACCAACGAGGCCCAGACCTTGACGGTGACGGCCTCTTCGAGCAACACGGGTCTCATCCCGAATCCCACGGTCACCTACACCAGCCCGAACACCGGCGGGTCGATCAGCTTCACCCCGGTCGCCTACGCGTATGGCTCGGCCATCATCACCGTCACAGTTAACGACGGTGGTGCCAGCAACAACATCGTCTCGCGCACGTTCACGGTCACGGTCAACCCGGTCAACCAGGCGCCGACGCTCAACACGCTGGCCAACCTGACGATCAATGAGGGTGCCGGCCTCCAGACCGTCAACCTCACCGGCATCAGTTCGGGTGCAGCCAACGAAACCAATACGTTGGTGGTCACCGCCTCCTCGAGCAACACGGGTCTCATCCCGAATCCCACGGTCACCTACACCAGCCCGAACGCCACGGGCTCCATTGCGTTCACGCCGGTCGCCTTGGCCGCCGGTTCGGCCACCATCACCGTCACGGTCAATGATGGCGGCACCAGCAACAATGTCATCTCGCGCACGTTCACGGTCACGGTCAACCCGGTCAACCAGGCGCCGACGCTCAACACGCTGGCCAACCTGACGATCAATGAGGGTGCTGGCCTCCAGACCGTCAACCTCACCGGCATCAGTTCGGGTGCAGCCAATGAAACCAATACGTTGGTGGTCACTGCCTCCTCGAGCAACACGGGTCTGATCCCGAATCCCACGGTCGCCTACACCAGCCCGAACGCCACGGGCTCCATTGCGTTCACGCCGGTCGCCTTGGCCAACGGTTCGGCCACCATCACCGTCACGGTCAATGATGGCGGCGCCAGCAACAATGTCATCTCGCGCACGTTCACAGTTACGGTCAACCCGGTTAACCAGGCGCCAACGCTCAACACGCTGGCCAACCTCACCATCAACGAGAGTGCAGGCCAGCAGACCGTCACCCTCGCCGGCATTAGCTCCGGCGCCGCCAATGAAGATGACACGCTGGTGATCACTGCCTCCTCGAGCAACACCGGGCTCATCCCGAACCCCACGGTCAGCTACACCAGCCCGAACGCCACGGGCTCCATTGCGTTCACGCCGGTCGCCTTGGCCAACGGGTCGGCCACCATCACCGTTACGGTCAATGATGGCGGCGCCAGCAACAACGTCCTCTCGCGCACGTTCACGGTCGCGGTCAATTCGGTGAACCAGGCGCCCACGCTTGACTCGCTGGCCAACCTCACCATCAACGAGAACGCCACCCAGCAGACCGTCAACCTCACCGGCATTGGCTCCGGCGCCGCTAATGAGGCCCAGACACTCACTATCACAGCCTCCTCGAGCAACACGGGGCTGATTCCGAATCCCGCGGTCACCTACACCAGCCCTAACACCAGCGGCTCGATCCGGTTCACCCCGGTCGCGTCGGCTTATGGCTCGGCCACGGTCACCGTCACCGTCAATGACGGCGGCGCCAGCAACAACGTCGTCTCGCGCGCCTTTACGGTCACCGTTAACCAGGTCAACGGGCCGCCGACCATTTCCACCATAACCAACCTCATTGTGGCGATGGACTCGGCCACCCCGGTGATCCCATTCACTGTCAGTGATGCGGACACCCCTACTTCAAGCCTGACACTCTCCGGCAGTTCGGACAACACGACTCTGGTTCCGAATGCGGGGATTGTCTTCGGCGGCAGCAACGGCAACCGCACGGTGACCGTCACGCCCGCCACCGGGCAGACCGGCGTGGCCAATATCACGGTCACGGTCAGCGACGGGACGGACACCGCCAGCACCGCATTTCAACTGAGCGTGCGGGCGCGGCCCGCAGCCCCTGGCGGTCTGCGGATTGTGAGTCTGGGGCCCTGATTAGGGAACGGTTCCCGCCTTTAAGGCCGTTCCTGAAGCACAGCAATCCCGGGCAGCGAGTCAGCGCCCGGGATTCCTGCTTTAACGGGGCGATTGCGAACCGCGCAACAGGGCTCCCGGCGCCAATCGCTCCGCGTGCGAGAGCATCCCCCACGTCATCACCTCCCAGACCATCAGGCGGGAGATGTTGGGGTTGCCATTGGCGAGCAGCAGTTTGCCGATGTACTCCAGTTCGCCGTCGGCCGCCGCAGTAATGCCCCGCAGCCGCGGCAACTGATGGGCAAACCCATACATCAGATATGGCAGCCCCGCCATGTCCACATTCCGTTCCGTGTAGTCTGGCACGTCGGCGCCGCGGGTCTTCTGGTTCTTGGCCATCCAATCGAGCGCCAGGTCAAGCTGCTGCTGGAGGGTTCGACACTTCGGACTGTCCGGCGGCAGATGCTTCAGGCCCGCCAGGTAGAACTCGAAGCAGTAGAAGATGGTGCCGGAGGGCCGCTGCAGGAAAGTGATGGGCTTGAGTTCGCGGAAATCCTGGCCCAACAGCCAGTCCCTCGCGCCCTTCGCGACCTTAAGATACTTCTCCTCGCCCGTCTCCTCGTAGAGCACGAAGGCCATCGTGCCGAAGGTCGCGCTCGAACACCACCACTGGCCGGCGTACTCGGGCCACAAGCCGTTGCTGATGCCTCCCTCCGGCCCGACGTAGTTCGCCATCACCAACTTCGCGAATGCCCTCACCGAGTCCAAGTAGCGTTTCCTCTCGACCGGGTCCTTGCACCGCGTCGCGGTCGCCAGGACACCCAGCCCGATGGACCCGCTGTCCGCCAGGTTCCACTGGCCCTTGTCCTGCCCTGGAGCCCGTGAGTGGTTAATGTAATACGCGCCTTGGGGGATCATTCGGCTTTGATACCCGATGATCCGGTCCGACCAGTGCCGGCATGCGTCCAGGTAGGCGCGCTTGCCCGTCATGTCGTAGGCCACCGCCAGCGCGCGGACGGCATGGGCGTCCTCGAAGAACGGCATGTGATGCGTGACCGGGTCGGCGTTGGTCCGGCTGGTGAATGGCGTGAGTTCCTTGCCCAGTTCGGCGGCGGCCAGGTCGCAGAACTTCAGGAACCGTGCCTCAAACTCGCGGCGGAGACCATCCCCGGCGGCGGCTGCGCCGGCGGGTCCGCCCCAAGCTGCCAGGCAGAACAGGACGACGGCCAGACCGCGGCGGGCGTGTGTAGTGTTTGCCATATCAATGCCCTTTGCTGTGGCACGATGCGACAGGTGAGCCCACCATCGCAAACAAAAAGCATACTGGACCTCCCCGTTCGACTTCACCGCCCGGAACTCACGAATAGGAACGCATGGGCCGACCTGGCCGTTGGCGCGCTCCCATCGATTGCTGCTCTATTGTTCCTCTATTGTTCCTCTATTGTTCCTCTATTGCTTCACTTCTCCGCGCCCCCCACTTCTCGGGCTTCCCGTAGACGGCCTTGGCACGGGGGCCATTCAAATCCAAGCGTCGTTTGCCCGTCCGTGGCCCTCGTGCGGGATTCCGGCAGCCTCCAATTCAGCGCGCGGCGGGTGGTTAGGCCCCCCGCTCGATCAATCCAAAAACGGAGTCGCGGGCTAGAAGTCCGGGTACTTGACGGCCTGCCGTTCCACCATCCAGGGGAAGTCCCTCCGGCGCGCGTCATCATCAAAAGCCGGCATGCTGCTGGCCCGCGCCGGCATTTCCTGATAGATCACGGGGAACTTGGTCGCCGCGCTCCGCCACTTGTGCACTTCCGAGTGGCCGTCGGCGAAGGAAACCCCCGCCCCGCCGCCATGGTAGGAAGCCGGCGCGTCCGACCATCTGGTTGCAGTCGCAGGATCCGGGTTGTTGTTGAACATCCCGTCATTGAGCGTGTCGGGGTGCTCATCAATGGTCACGAAGATATTGGCCGGCCGCAGAATCTGGTCGATCTTGAGCCATTGGCGGTACTCGGGGTAGTTGTTGTTCTTTCCCGAGTAATAAGAATTGTCTTTGGCACCACGGTAACCATAGGGCCCCAGAAAGGAGTTCATGGCCATGCTGCGGACGCGGTAAGGGAAGCCCGCGGAGACCTGCGCTGGGCTCAGAAACCGGTCGGCAGGGCATCGGTACACGCCCAGGTTCTGGGCCAGATACGGTGCCAGGATCCCGTTCTTGATGAGGGTAACGTTGGTGACCATCGGATCGGCGCTCCAGCCCATGTTGTTGTTGACCCAGTTGGCGTAGGTCTGGTCCGTGATGGTCGTGAGCACCCAATTCGCGCCGAAGTTGTTGACCAGTTGCTGCTTGTTGTCGTCCGCGTACATACGCCAGCCGAGCATGAGTTGCTTGGTGTTGCTCATGCACATCATGGACTGGGCGCGCTGTTTGGCGCCGGCCAGCGCGGGCAAGAGCAGGGCCGCGAGGATCGCGATAATGGCAATGACCACCAGCAGTTCGATTAGGGTAAACGCGCGACAGGCTTTAACGCAACGCAGTCTCATCCAGTACCTTCAGTGTCGTGTTGGCGAGCCGGGCCAATCCATACAGCAGACCTTTCCCTGCCCCCGCCGCCCGGTGGCGGCCATGCGGGCGAGGAGGCAATGGCTCCGAATCTCGCTCATTCTTATGGGGCTACGCTGCCAGACCGGGACGGGAATGTCAAGCCCACAGGCCTGTCTGGTCAATGGACAGGTTACTGGCCGTTGGCGCGCCTGCATGTTTCTTGCCCGCGCGCGTCCGCAAAGTGGTTTTACATCCGGCTCCCCCGGCCCTATACTGCAGTTGTCCTTGGTCCGCCGCCGCGGCCGGGGCGCTGATTTATGCTGGTTCATATTCTCAAGTCGAAGATTCATCGCGCGCGGGTGACTGCGGGCAACGTGGAGTATGAGGGCAGCCTGGGCATCGCCCGGGACCTGATGGACAAGGTCGGCCTGCTGCCGTACGAGAAGATCCTCTGCGGCAACATGGCCAATGGGGAGCGCTTCGAGACCTACGCGATCCCCGCCGAAGCGGGCTCCGGCCACATCATCCTCAATGGCGCCACGGCGCGGTTGGGCAAGCCCGGCGACCGGCTCACGATCATGAGTTTCACGGAAGTGGACGCGGCGGAGGCCAAGGTCTGGAAGCCGCAGGTCATCGTGCTGGGGGAACAGAATGCGGTGGTGAACGAGCGGGGAATCTGAGAAGGAAGCTCCTGGGCACTGGGCCCCAGAGATTTCAAGATCTGATTTGCCTTTCCCCACTCCCCTGCCAGCATCGGGGCGCTGGCTGCGGCCGATGGCGCGCCGCGGCCGCAAGGTGAACATACGATCTTGAGCCATGACGGCAGCGGTGCCTTTCTTCCTGGTGTTCCTCTTTCTGAGCGGCGCGGCGGTCACAGCCGGCTGGATGTTGTCTTACCGGCTCACGCCGGAACGCCGGCACCCGCAACTGCGCGGCTGGCTGCTGCGCTGGGCCGGCAAAGGACTACTGGTTCCACTGGCCATCTGGGCGCTGATGAACCTCGGCCTTTCCTGGAAACTGCAGCCGTTCATGCCCCAGGTGCAGGCCGCCCAAAACAGCGGCAGCGGCTGGTTTGCCGAGTACCTGCGCGTCCTGGCCGTCGGCCTGTTCATCATCAGTTCCTATTGGACGGCGCTGACGCTGGGCTGGGTGCTGGTCGAGGCCGGCAGCGGCAGCGAAGGCAAAACGCGCTCGCAGTTCAAGGGGCTGTGCCTGAGCTGTTTCCTCGCCATGGTGGTGCCGGCGCTGCTCGTTGCGTTGCTTGGCGGCTGGCCGCTGTTTGGGTGGGCCGGGATCGCTGTGCTCGCCCCGATGGCCGGCTACGGGGCGACGGCCCTCCACCGGAAGAAGATGCCGCCGATGTATGCGCGGGCCATCGCCCGCATGAAATTCGGCAAGTACTCCGAAGCCGAGTGGGAAATCATTCGCGAACTGGAAAGAAGCGAGGACGATTTCGAGGGCTGGATGATGCTGGCCACTCTCTACGCCACCAATTTCAACGACCTGCCCGAGGCCGAGCAGACCGTCCTCGAAATCTGCGAGCAGCCCCGGACCACGCCGTCGCAGCTTTCCGTCGCGCTCCATCGGCTGGCCGAGTGGCACTTGCGGCAGGGCGACCCGGCGGCAGCCCGCCGCGCACTGGAAATGATCTGCCACCGCCTGCCCGGCAGCCACCTGGCCCACATGGCCCAGCTCCGCATGAACCAACTGCCTGTCTCGGTCGCGGAACTGCGCCGGCAACAGAGCACATCCTCCATTCCTCTGCCCGCCCTGAGCGACACACTCGACGCTGCGCCCCCGCGCCCCGAGTCAGATGCCGACCGCAAACAGGCCGCCACCGAGGCCAATGACTGTGTCGAAATCCTCAAAGGTGACCCCAATAACGTGTCCGCCCGGGAAAGGCTGGCGCGGCTGTTCGCCGAGCGGCTGGGCAAACCCGACCTTGGCATCGAGCAGGCGACCCTGCTCCTGGACCTGCCCGACCAGCCAGACGCCCGCCGCGCCGAGTGGCTGGGCATGATCGCGGCTTGGCATCTCCGGTATCGGCACGACGCCGAGATTGGCCGCAAGGTGCTGGAGCGGCTGATCCGCGAATTCCCGCAAACGCCGCAGGCCCTTGCCGCCCGCCGGCGAGTGCAGTTGTTGGATGCTGAGGCCAAGAAGTGAATCTGCCAGGGACGCGTTTCCGACACTGTTTCAAGACTGTTTAGGCCACTGAGGCCGAGCTTATGCCCGACCGCTTCCGGGTGGACTTCCGGCTTCGCCTGTCATAAGGAAAGGGGCATGTTGTTCGGAAACACCACCCGGCGCCTTCTGAGCTGGATTACCCTGCTGCTGGCCGCGACTGCCTTGCCCGCGGCGCAGCCGGCGACCCTGGAGACCAAGAGGCTGCGGGCTCGCGATCAGCAACGGGGTCATCGTGGGTCTTAGCAATCGTTTGTGCGGCGAGACGCTGGTGCGGGCTGCGGGCCAGGAGCCGGGCTTGAGCGCCCTGCACCGGCTGAACCAGGGCGACTTGCGGGTGGAGCAGGCGACTCTGCTGACAAACTCGAACCCGGCCGGGCGCTCCGAATGGGCGGCAGAATGGCAGCAGCCGGAGAAGGTCGTGGCAGGCCGGATGCGGACCCGGTTTGAAAGCGAGCCGGGAACGGGCGACATCCTGGTGCAGCAGGAGGGGCGGCTGACCACCAACGGGCTGGTGGGCGTTTCCTGGGGGATTGCTTCCGTGCCGGACGAAGTCGAGGTGCTGGTGCCGGGCTGCAGCGGCCAGCGATTCGGGGCAGACGCGCCCGCCCAGCGGCGGACGTTCGATTACCCGATGATGTGGGAGGCGCCGTTTGTGCTGATCCAGGGGCAGCGCGGCGGCGTGATCATCTGGGCCGACGACCAGACACACCGGTTCAAGAGCCTGATGCTCGAGCACTCGCAGCGCGCGTTCCGGCTCCGGTTCGAGAGCCGCAACTGCGCGCCGTTCGAGGATAAGTCGGAGATCGTTTCCAGCCGCTGGCGGATGCGGGCGTATGCGGGCAACTGGCAGGCGGGCGCGGCCATCTACCGGCAATGGGCCAAAGCGCGGTTTGGGCTGGTGCCGCTGGCGGACAAGGGCCCGGCCTGGGCGCGGGAGATCGGCTTCGTGGTGATCATGGGCCTCGACCCGGCGCTGTTGAAGGACCTGGCGTCGCACTGCAATCCGGCGCAGACGCTGCTTTACCTGGCCGGCTGGCGGAAGGACGGGTATGACCGCAATTATCCCGACTACACAGCGGGCGAGGCGCTGGGGCCGTTCATGGCGGAGGCGCACCGGCTCGGGTTCCGCGTGATGCTGCACGTGAATTATTTCGGCTGCGACCCGAAGAACCCGTCTGTACGCGACCTTCAAGCCATGGCAAGTGCGCGACCCGTTCACCGGGGAATTGCAGTGGTGGGAATGGCCGGCGCAACCGCCGATCAAGTTCGCCTACATCAACCCGGCCAGCCGGGCATGGCGGGAGCTGTTCGTCAAACGCATGGTGGAGGTGGTTGAGAAGTGCGGCGCCGACGCGTTGCACCTGGATCAGACGCTGTGCATCTACAATGACAAGAACGGGATCATTGACGGGCTGAATTGCATCGAGGGCAGCCTGGCGCTGCACCGTGAACTGCGCGAGGCCCTGCCGCAGGTGGCTTTGAGCGGCGAAGGGTTGAACGAGATCACCTGCCAATACGAGCACTTCGCCCAACGCCATATCTGGAGCATGGACCACGCCCACCGCACGTGGGACGATCGGCAGGTGGCCATGTCGCACGCGATCAGTTCCGCCGTGCTGGCGCCTTACACGCAGATTTACGGTTACCTGGGCATGGCCAATCCCAACGACACCGCGATGTTCAACGTGTGGCGGCGTGCTTACGAGCATTTCGGAGTGCTGCCCACTTATGTCTGGCCGGACAAGGGGCAACTGGACCAGGCTGTCGTTCCCGACGGCGGCGTTGCTGGAGCAGGCGCGGTTCTTCCAGAAGCACCAGCCGGCGCCGGATTTTGAGGCGCCGTGGCGGAGCCGGGATCTGTTCGTCTATCGGCTCAAAGGCGGAGGACGGGCGCGCTTCCATCGCGACCAGGGAGTCGCCTTTGAGGCGCATCTTCCCGGACAAGCACCCCAAGTGCTTGAACGGCGCATCGAAGGCGTCTCGGAGGCCCGAGTGCCTGGCAGCATCCCGGGGTGGCCAGCTTACGACGCTGAGAAGCTCATCGGCCTGAACCCCAGCGAGGCTTATGCGTGGTCGTCCAAACCGCGCGACCTCGCCGCCCCGCGCCTGGCGGCGCTGCCGGCTGGTTTCATGTTGAGCCGAGGCGGGGTGCAGGAAGGATTCGCCCGCTTCCAGATCGCCCGTTCCCCAGCAGCCGAGGCGGCAATACCATAACGCTGTGGGACTACACCGGGTCCGTCACGGGCGGGGTACGCCTGGTCGGTGGCGAAGTGCGGACCTTTGGCGGGCTGGAATTCACCGACGAGGAAACCGCGGGAACGGCACATCCTGACGGCGATGGCCTGTTCATTCATCCGCCGTGGAAAGCGATCAAGCCCGCCGAGGGACGGAGTCAGAACGTCACCTTCCTCGACTATCCGCTCGGGCTGCCTGATTTGCCCAAGGTGGTTTTCACCAGCGGCGTCCAGCTCAAGCCCGGAGCCGGGGGCAAGTCCGACGGCGTCACTTTCAAGGTCGCGGCAACCTGCGAAGGTGAAGAACGGCGCCGCGCAGTGCATCACGCTGCGGAGAGCACGGGCGTGCTTGAGTTGGATCTCTCTTCCTGGCGGGGCAAATCCATCCTGCTGCACCTGGAAGCCGACCCCGGAGCGGCAGGAGCGGTGGCCTATGATTGGGGACGGTTCGTGCGCCCACGGATCGCGGCGCGGGACGACACCGTCCCTGCCCCAGAGTCGGTGCGTCTGGCCGGGTTTGCCCGGCCCGAGAAGCTGCTGGCGGCTGACGGCGAGGTTGAAATGACCTTGCCCACACCCATGCCTGGGCAACCGGTTGAGATTCAGGCCCGGGGCCGCTTGCCCAACACCCTGATTGTGCCCATCACGCCACCGGCTGAACTCGGGCTGCCGGTCAGCCTGCTGCAAGCAAAGTTCTCCAGCCACGTGGTGTTCGCCGACGGCCTGGAGCGCGCCGCCTACAGCCACTTCGGCGGGAGCGTGATCGAGGCCAACTGCGGCGGGCAGAACCGCCCGGCGCTATCGCTGCATCCGCCGCCGGCGGGCAGGGCGCTTGCAGACTGGTGGCTCAAACTGCCGGCGACCGCCGCCCGGCTGGTAACGGCCATTGGCATCCGCGACGGCGCAAAGCGCCAGGGCGTCGGCTTTGCAATCGAAGTGAACGGTCGCAAGGTGTTCGACCAAACCGTGAAGCCAGATACCGGCTGGGTGCCGGTGGAAATCAGCCTAGCCGAGTGGAAAGGCCAGCCGGTGGCATTAACGCTCCTGACGGAGTCGGTGGGCGACGGTCAATTCGCCTGGGCCGTCTGGGCCGAGCCGCAGCTGGTGCCGGAGCCCTGAATTCCCATCCGGCGCTCGATCCATCGCGCCACGGGCAGCACCAGCAAGGCGGTGGCGATGCCGGTCACCGCGTCGCTCAAGTAATGGTAGCGGCAGAAAACGGTAGAGACGTAGAGCGACAGCACCAGCGGCAGGAGCATCCAGAAGACGCGACGCTGATAGCGCCAGGCCATGGCCCACATGATGGTGGCGGCGGCACAGTGGGGGCTGGGCAGACTGCCGCCGGGGAATTGCAGGCCGGACCGAATCAATTCGCCCAACCAGGTGAAGAAATAGCCTTCGCAGCGGCACGGCGAACTGATCGGGGATACCGGTGAGCGGCCCGCCAACCGGCAGCAGGATGAAGCAGATGTCGCAGAGGATGTTGGTCAGGCCCAGCGTGAAGAGGAAGTGCTCCATGTCGGTTTCCCCGTGCTTGAAGTAGATGATGCCGCACAGGAGCGGGTACATCAGAAAGTAGAACATGTAGGCAAACATCATCCACTCGGTGACCGCCGGGCGCACAAAACGTTCCAGCCAGACCGCTGGCTGAAACCCAAAGATCATCCTTTCCAGGTCCACGATGACCTGGTCCTGGAATCCGCCGAAGATCAGGAACTGCAGGCTGTCCGTGGCGAGGAAAAGGTAGCCGTAGGTCAGAGCGATCGGCACCAGGCGCAGGCTGAATCGGAGCGGCTGCCAGGACGCCCGTTGGGCCAGTGCGGCGAAGCCCAGATAAGCCCCTGCTACCGCGAAGTTTTTCAAGACCAGCGTGCTCCCGCCTGTCACGCGGCTGGGAAAGGCCACGGCCAGGGCGGTGAACAGGGCGAGCGTGGCCAGGATGATCACGTCCGTAGCCTGCAGCCACCCCCAGCACGTGTTCGCACGAAGCTGACAAACCTCACCCGCCCTAAAGGGCACCCTCTCCCCCTCCAAGGGGGAGAGGGATGGGGTGAGGGGGCCGTCTTTGGGGCCGAGGTTCATGGGGAACCTCGACCTCCAACAGGGGACACGCATCGGGGCCATGAGCCCCAGCGAGCGAACGAACCCCTCACCCCGACCCTCTCCCCTTCGGAAGGGGAGAGGGGGAATTGCCGTCCGTTCTCTGGCAAACCGAGGTTCCGGCGCAGGGAGAATGCTGGGCAGCGCTTCGGGAATGGCTGGTTCATCGAAAGCAAATGAAGTAGTCCAGGGCCACGCCCAGTGTCCAGTGGATGAGCAGCACCGCCCAGAGCGACCGGGCGCGGAAGACGATGAATCCCCACACCAGGCCGGCCAGGATCGAGCCATAGATTTCCGAGGCGGGCTTGCCAATGTGAATCAGGCAGGAGGCGACCGTCTGGACGAGGATCGCATTCCAGTGACCAAAACGGTCACGGAGGCCGTGTTGCAGAAAGCCCCGAAAGAAGAATTCCCACCCCATGTAGTAGAGCAGGTAAGCGGCGGCGTGGCCGATAAACTCACCGGCTGAGCAGCCTGCCTCCTTGTTGAAGGGGTACTCGGCCATGAATTCGGGAGATTGGGCGCTGGGGTAGGCGGCCAGAACCGCCAGCGGAAGCATCACCAGCAGGGCCTTGAAGCTATAACCCACGTCACCCCATTGCAGACCGCAGGTGCGGAGAGGCTCTCGGAAGCCGAACCGCGTCACCAGCGCGGGGACAAGACCCAACAAGAGAAACGCCGAGAGAAAGTGATACAGCTCCGCCGTCCGCCCAACATCGCCAAACCCAACGAATGTTCCGGCCAGGTGTGACAGGTAGAAGGCCTGGGACCCGTAATACCTGAAGGTGGTCAGGAGGAATGGCGTGAGCAGCAATACCACCGCAGGTTTGCGATTCTCTGGCGCCAGCAAATCCTTAGGGCTGCAGAGAGCGCTGTTCATGGCCCGTTGTTCTGACGTTCGCGCAGCCAGGCGCAGGTTAGCCGGATTCCTTCGGCCAGCGGCGTGATGCGATAACCCAGCTCCTTTTGGGCCTTGGCGCTGGAGTAGGTCCAGTCCGTCAGGAATGTCTCCACCCAGCCGGGGGTAATCTTCGGATGAATACCCAACCACTTGGCCTTGAGTTGCTCAAAGTGGGCAAAGGCCAGCGCGAGCGAGGGCGGCAGGTTAATCTGGCGGTGGCTTCGCCCGGTGGCAGCGTCCACCAGCGAGAAGAACTCCTTCAGCGATGCGTTCTCGCCGCCCAGAATGTAGCGTTCGCCGGGACGTCCGCGTTCCAAGGCCAGTAGATGTCCCTGCACGAGGTCCTCCACGAACACGTAATTGCCTTGGTTGCGTCCCTGGTTAAGCAGCACCGGGAGGCGCCCCCGGTCATATTGATCAATCATCAAGGTGACCGAATTGCCTTCCGTCAACTTGCCCGGGCCGAAGACCCGGGTTGGATTTACGATCACCACCGACAGCCCGCGTTGGGCCCAGGCGAGGCTTTCCCGCTCCGCCTGGGCTTTGCTTTCTTCGTATTCGGTGAAGAAACGGCTGGTCAGGCGGGGCGTGGACTCATCCGCCAGCTTGCCGGGCGGCGTGGGGCCCAAAGTGACGATGGTGGAGGTGCAGACCAGGCGCCGGACGCCCGCCGCGTAAGCAGCCGTCAATACGTTGCGTGTGCCTTCCACGTTTTGCCGAAAGAACAAGTCGCGCTGTGGCGCCCAGTTCCGGGCACAGGCCGCCAGGTGAAAGACCGCGTCGCAGCCATTGATGCCCCGGCCCAGAGATTCCCGATCCAGGAGGTCCCCTTGCACCCATTCCACCTGGCCATCGTGGGTTTGGGGAATGAGGCTGGTCGGGCGGGCCAGGGCGCGCACTTGGCACCCTCGTTTCACCAACTCAGCCACCAACCGGCCGCCGATGAACCCGCTGGCACCCGTCACGAAAACTCGCGCTGGCCAACTCACGACGCCTGGGAGGGCCATGAGTTCGCCGCGCAAACCGCTGACGACCAACACTGTTCTCCAACCCTCATGAACTCGCGGCAAGGCTACAAGAATCCTCACCTGGTAGCAATGAACCAGTGATGTAAACCTGTAATGGCCCGCCGGGTGAGGGGCTCGGGAACCACGGGATTCGCTAGTATCCTGACAGGTTAAATGAGCTACACGGGTTGCATCGTTACAAACCCCGGTAGCGCGGGTCGCTCATATAACGATTTAACGGCTGTGTAACCGTACTAGCTGTCCACTCGGCGCAATGAAGACCTCGCTACCTCACGGCCACCGGTTTCACCTTCCACACCTGCTCACAGTAGTCGCGGATGGAACGGTCGGAGGAGAACTTGCCCATGCGCGCCGCGTTCAGGATGACCTTGCGCGTCCAAGCCTGCGGCTCGCGCCACAGCGCGCTGACTTGCTCCTGGCACTCGACGTAAGCCTGGTAGTCCGCCAGCACCAGGAATGGGTCGTCCTGGAGCAGGTTGTCCACCAGCGGCCGGAAAAGCCCCGCATCGCCGCCCGCCAGCGCGCCGGAGGCGATGAAATCGAGCACACCGCGCAGCTCCGCATTCCGCTCGAAATATTCCCGCGGCCGATAACCGCGGGCTTTGAGTTCCTGGACCTCATCAGCCGTCAGGCCGAAGAGGAAGAAGTTCTCCGGTCCCACTTCCTCGCGAATTTCGACGTTCGCGCCGTCGAGGGTGCCGATGGTGAGCGCGCCGTTGAGCGAGAACTTCATGTTGCCGGTGCCGGAGGCTTCCTTGCCGGCGGTCGAAATCTGCTCGGACAGGTCGGCCGCCGGATAGACATGCTGCGCGTTCTTCACGTTGTAATCCGGGAAAAACACCACCTTGAGCCGGTCGCGCACCGCCGGGTCGTGGTTTACCACGCCGGCCACGGAATTGATGAGCTTGATGATCAGCTTGGCCATGATGTAGCCCGGCGCGGCCTTGGCGCCGAAGATGAACGTGCGCGCCGGCAAGTCCGCCTGCGGATTGCGCTTGAGACGCAGGTAAAGCGTGAGGATGTGGAGCACGTTCAGGTGCTGCCGCTTATATTCGTGCAGGCGCTTGGCCTGGATGTCGAAGAGCGACTCGGGATTGACCTTCACGCCGGTGCGCTGCTCGATGAGCGCGGCGAGACCGCGCTTGGCCGTCAGCTTCACTTCCCGCCACTGTTGCTGAAACTTCGCGTCCTCAGCCAGCGGCTCCAGCTTCCGGAGCTGGTCCAGGTCGCGCAGCCAGCCGTCGCCGATGCGGTCGGTGATGAGCTGGGTAAGCGGCGGATTGCTCACCGCCACGAACCGCCGTGGCGTAACGCCGTTGGTGACGTTGCAGAACTTGTCGGGCCACAGCTCAACGAAGTCGCGCAGCACGGTCTTTTTCAGCAGCTCAGAGTGGAGTTGCGCCACGCCGTTGACGTGATGGCTGCCGACGGTGGCGAGGTTGGCCATGCGCACGTAACGCTCGCCGCTTTCGTCAATCAGCGACATCCGCGCCACGCGGCCCTCGTCGCCCGGGAACCGGGCACGGACCTCGTCGAGGAAGCGCCGGTTGATTTCGCAGATGATCTTCAAGTGGCGCGGGAGAAGTTGACCGAACAGGCCCGCGGGCCATTTCTCCAGCGCCTCGGGCAGCAGAGTGTGGTTGGTGTAGGCGAAGGTGTTACGCGTCACGTTCCAGGCCGTGTCCCAGTCCATCTGATGCTCGTCCACCAGCAACCGCATCAACTCGGCCACGGCGATGGCCGGGTGGGTGTCGTTGAGCTGGACAGCCCATTTCTCGTGAAACTTATCGAGCGGCCGTTTCAGCACCCGGTGGACGCGAATCATGTCCTGGAGCGAGCAGCTCACGAAAAAGAATTGCTGCTGCAGGCGGAGCGTCTTGCCTTGGACGATCTCATCGTTCGGGTACAGAACCTTCGTGATGTTCTCCGAATGCATCTTGTCCTCGACCGCGCGGTAGTAGTCGCCGTGATTGAAGGCGGCGAAATCAAACGACTCGACCGCCTCGGCCTTCCAGAGCCGGAGGTGGTTGCAGGTGCCCACGCGGTAGCCGAGGATGGGGGTGTCGTAGGCGACGCCCATGACAACTGAGTCCGGAATCCAGCGCACGCGCTGACGTCCCTGGTCATCGGTCCACGGCTCGGAGCGGCCGCCGAACTTCACTTGGTGGGTGATCTCAGGCCGCGCGATTTCCCAGGGATTGCCCAGGCGCAGCCATTTGTCGGTAATCTCCACCTGCCAGCCCTCCTTGATCACCTGATCGAAGATGCCGAATTCGTAGCGGATGCCATAGCCGATGGCCGGGACTTCGAGCGAGGCGAGCGAATCCAGGTAACACGACGCCAGCCGGCCCAGGCCGCCGTTGCCGAGCCCGGGTTCCTCTTCCTGCTCGACCAGGTCATCGAGATTCATCTCAAGCTCCGCCATCGCCTGGCGCGCATTCTCGGTGAGGCCCAGGTTGAGGAGGTTGTTCGCCAGGTGCGGCCCGGGCAGGAACTCCGCGGAAAGGTAAGCCACCACGCGCGCGTCGTGCTCGGCGTAAGTCTCCATGGTCCGCACGCCCTGCTTGAACACGCGGTCGCGGACCGTCAGGGCCAGGGCAGTGTAAGCGTCGTTGCGGGTCGCGGCCATCGGCACACGGCCGAGGCCGCAGAATAGGTTGTCGAGGAACGCCTGTTTGAGGTCGGCGACACTCAGGCCGGTGCGGACACCGGCGGCGGGTGAAAGTTCGTGCGATTTTGCCAGGGATTTCTTCTTCGTTGGAGGCATGGGGAGAGATTCCTTCCAGCTTATTGGTTGGCTCATTGGTGGCCTATGCGGAGGCACTCACGTCGGCGGCCCTATTTCTGTACCGTTGCGCGCACCGCAGAGAGTTGTCCGGCTGAGCCGAGCAACTGGTTGCGGCTGGCGATGAACCTGGCGTATTCCTCGATGAAGATCTTGCCCGGCGGGCGGAAGTCGAACTCGGCTGGTTTGTCGCGGAAGAACTCGCGGTGCACGCGCGTCCAGACCAGGCGGCCGTCGGTGTCAATGTTCACCTTGGTCACGCCGAGCCTGGCGGCCGGGAGATATTCATTGGGGTCCACACCCATCGAACCCGCGATCTTACCCCCCGCGGCATTGATGCGGTCCACCTCCTCCTTGGGCACGCTCGAACTGCCATGCATGACCAGCGGGAAGCCGGGCAGCCGGCCTTTGATCTTCTCGAGCACGTCGAAGTGGAGGGATTGTTTGCCCTTGAACTTGAAGGCGCCGTGGCTGGTGCCAATGGCGCAGGCCAGCGAATCGCAGCCGGATTGTTTGACGAAGCGCTCGGCCTCGGCAGGATCGGTCAGGCAGGCGTTGCCTTCCTCGACCTTAATGTCCTCCTCGACCCCGCCGAGCATGCCCAGTTCGGCTTCGACGCTGATTCCCTTGGCATGGGCGCGATCCACGACGCGCTTGGTGACCGCGACGTTCTGGTCGAACGGGTCGTGCGAGGCATCAATCATTACCGAGCTGTAGAAGCCCGAATCAATGCAATCGTAACAAGTCTCTTCGTCGCCGTGGTCCAGGTGCACCGCGTAAATGGCTTCCGGGAAGATCTCGCCGGCGGAGCGGATGATGGCTTCCAACATTCGCTTGTCGGTGTACTTCCGCGCACCTTTCGAGATTTGGATGATGAATGGCGCCTGGCTGGCGAGGCAGCCCTTGAACAAGCCCATGGCCTGCTCGGCGTTGTTGATGTTGTAGGCTCCGATCGCATACTTGCCGTAGGCGACCTGGAAGAGTTGGGCGGTGGTGACAATCATGGTGTGTGTTTGGTTATTGGTTATTGGTTTTTGGGATGGTGGTTCTCTAAAGCGGATGCGATTGCAGCGTGGTGGGATTGGGCGGTGGCATCGGTGGATCTCAGTTCACGTGTGATTCTTCGGTCATCTTCAACTTTGGGGAGCACAAAGAACCACCACCGAGCGAGCCTCAGCCCGATAAGTCAGACCGGGAACGGCGTGCGCCTTCTCCCAGGGGACGATGTCGTTCGGCGTTTCCCGGGCGGTGTCAATCCAGCGGCGCCACCGGCTCCCGCGGCCCTTGCCGGCCGGGGGCAGTTCGAAGTCGAGCGGCTCCCAATACGCATTCAGGATCAGGTGCATCAGGAGCTTCTCCGGGCGGATCTCCACTGTGAACGCGATGCTGCGCGATTGGTCGCTCCAATCCGGCTGGTGCAGGCGGGGCCCATGCCAGGCCTTGTTCGCTTGCTGAATGAGGCGGTTCAGGCTCACCCGCTCACGCTCATGCTCCGTGCCGCGCAACAGCCGCCGAGCCGCGAGCAGCTTCAGAAACCGGTGCACATCCGCGTGTTTCTGGAGCAGCGTCCAGTCGAACCAGCTCGTCTCGTTGTCCTGGCAATAAGCGTTGTTGTTGCCCCGCTGCGTGCGACGCACTTCGTCCCCCATCACGATCATCGGCACGCCCAGCGAGAGCAGGGTCACCGTCAGGAAGTTTTTCACCTGCCGGTTGCGCAGCTTCTCTATGCCGGCATCGTCGCTGGGGCCTTCGACGCCGCAATTCCAGCTCCGGTTGTCGTTGGCGCCGTCGCGGTTTTCCTCGCCGTTTTCCTCGTTGTGCTTGTCGTTGTAGGAGACCAGGTCGTTGAGGGTGAACCCATCGTGACAGGTCACAAAGTTAACGCTCTGCTCCGGCTCGCGCTCCTTGTGACCGTAAATCTCCGGGCTGCCGATCATCCGGTCGGCCACACGCTTGACCGAGCCCTCGGCGCCGCGGAAGAAGTCCCGGACGTCGTCGCGGAACCGCCCGTTCCATTCCTTCCAACTGTCACCGACAAAGCTGCCCACCTGGTAAAGGCCGGCGGCATCCCACGCCTCGGCGATCAATTTCGTGCCGGCCAGCATCGGGTCCGATTCGATGTCCCACAGCACCGGCGGATTGGGCAGCACATGGCCCCGGGGGTCGCGCGCCAGAATGCTGGCCAGGTCAAACCGGAAGCCGTCTACGTGCATCTCGGCCACCCAGTAGCGGAGGCTGTCCACAATCATCCGGCGAACGATAGGATGATTGGCGTTGAGCGTATTGCCAGTGCCGCTGTAGTTGGCGTAGCGGGAGCGGTCCGGCTCCAGGATGTAATAGGCTTCGTTTTCGATCCCGCGGAAGCAGAGCGTGGGCCCGGTTTCGTTGCCCTCGGCGGTGTGGTTAAACACGACATCGAGAATGACTTCGAGGCCGGCGCGATGGAGGGCCTTTACCAGGTCACGGAACTCATCCAATGGTCCCAGCGGGTCCTGGCGCGAGCTGTAGGCCGGATGCGGCGCGAAGAACGACACCGGCGCGTAGCCCCAATAGTTGACTCGGCCCGGCGGAGCGTCCTGCGCATCAAACTGAAACACCGGCAGCAGTTCGACCGCGGTGATGCCCAGTTCCTGCAGGTACGGAATCTTCTCGATCAGCCCGGCGTAAGTGCCGCGCTTGGCCTCCGCCACTCCGGAACTGGGATGGCGGGTGAAGCCGCGCACGTGCATTTCGTAAATGATCGTGCGCGCGGAAGGCCGGTGCAGCGGCGCGTCGCCTTCCCAGTCGTAGGCCGAAGGATCCGCCACCACGCTCTTCATGGCGGTGGCGGCATTGTCGCCCGGCTGGGCCGCCGCCGCGCGACTGTATTTCGGCGGCACCACCACGCCGCGGCCATACGGATCCAGCAGCACCTTGGCCGGATCAAACCGCATCCCGCGCGCCGGTTCGGACGGCCCGTGCACGCGATAGCCGTAAAGCTGGCCCGCTTTCACCCCGGGCACGAACACGTGCCAGTAGTGATACGTCCGGTGGGCAGGCGGGTCCAATTTGATGATCCGGCTGGGGCGGCTGGCATCTGCCCGGTCAAAGAACAGCAATTCCACGCCCGAGGCCGAGCGGGAGAACAGGCTGAAATTCGCGCCGCCGTCTTTGAGCGTGGCGCCGAGGGGATGGCTGGCGCCGGTGTTGGTATCGTCTTTCATTGCGGTGTGCTCTTTGCGGGGGACACATTATCGCCGACGCGCAGGAATTCAAGGCGGTGGTTGGCGTTCGGGTTGCGCGTGGAAGGACCGGCCACGAGCATGGCGACCGCACCGGGCACCTGGTGTTCGCGAAGCCAGTTCCGGGCGAAGTCGCGCCAGTCGTCCGGCTCCTCGACGAGCTGGACTGCCTGCACGCCGTAGGAAAAGGCCAACCCCTGGCACACAGCCGCATCGCGGCTCAAGGCGACAATCCATACCGGCGGATTAAAGCGCGAGATCATTCGCGCGGTGGTGCCGGTCCGGGTGGGCACAAAAACGGCGGCGCACGGTACTGTCTCCAGGGCATTCTCCACCACCGAGGCAATCGCTTCAGCCGCCGTCGCCGGACGGTGCTGGTTGGCCATCGCTTTGAGATCATTGAGCCGGGTGGGCGGCCGGTGCGCTTCGGTGTAGGCGGCGATTTTCGCCAGCATCGCCACGGCCTCCTCGGGATACTTGCCCATCGCTGATTCGCCCGAGAGCATGATGCAGTCGGTGCCGTCCAGGATGGCGTTGGCCACATCCGTGGACTCGGCGCGCGTCGGCAGGCGGCTGGACACCATGGATTCAAGCATCTGCGTGGCAGTGATGACCGGCTTGCCCACCAGGCTGGCCTTGGCGATGAGCTGCTTCTGCAGGATCGCCATTTCCTCGATCGGCACTTCCACCCCGAGGTCGCCCCGCGCCACCATGATGCCGTCCGCCGCCTTTAGGATTTCGTCAAAGTGCTGGAGAGCGTCCGCGCGCTCAATCTTGGCAATGATGAAGGGCTGTTTGCCGGTGGCTTTGGCGGCGGCGCGCACGGCTTCAATGTCCGCCGCGCTTTCCACGAACGATTGGCTCACGGCGTCCACGCCCGCCTTGAGCGCAAATTCCAGGCAGGCGCGGTCGTGGTCGGTGAACGCGCTGATGCCCAGGTCAATGCCGGGCAAGATTGAGGCCCTTCCGGGAACGCAACTCGCCGCCAACCGCGACCTTGCATTGGACGTCGTTACCCGCAACGCGCTCGACGACCAGTTGCACCAGGCCGTCGTTGAGGAAGAGCCGGTCGCCCGGCTTCACCACCTTGGGCAGCCCCTCGAAGCTCATCGAAACCCGGTGCGAATTGCCCACTATGTCCTCCGTGGTCAGGGTAAAGCTCTCACCGGGGCGCAGTTGGATCGGCTCCGGCTCGATCTTGCCGACCCGCATCTTGGGGCCGGGCAGGTCTGCCATGATGGCGACACGCCGGCCCGTGGCCGCTTCCGCAGCGCGGATGCGGGCGATCCGCTCGGCGTGGCCGGTGAAGTCGCCGTGCGAGAAGTTGAGCCGCGCCACGTTCAGCCCCGCGCGGATGAGGCGCTCCAGCATCTCGGGCGACTCCGAGGCGGGTCCGATAGTAGCGACGATCTTGGTTTTGTGGTTAGGCAACAGCATAGGAATAACGGATGGGCTCACGTCAGCACCGAGCCTTCGGCGAAGGGCTTGCCCGCCGCCAGCGCTTCCAGATTGGCGACGGTCGTGCGCGCAATATCCGCCAGCGCCTCGCGGGTGAGGAACGCCTGGTGTGAGGTGATGAGCACGTTGGGGAACGTGAGCAGCCGCGCCAGTTCATCGTCCTGCAGCACCTGGTTGGACAGGTCCTCGAAGAAGATGCCTTCCTCCTCCTCGTAAACGTCGAGCGCCACGCCGCCGAGGCGTCCGGATTTGAGCGCCTTCAGCAAGTCCGTGGTGTCAATCAAGGCACCCCGGCTGACGTTGATGAGAATCGCGCCTGGCTTCATGAGGCTGAGGGTTTTCCGACGGATGAGGTGATGGGTCTCCGGTGTCAGCGGGACGTGCAGCGAGATGACATCGCTGTGCGCCGCGAGGGTGGCCGCGTCCACATACTCGACGCCCTGCTGGGCCGCCCACTCCCGGTTCGGGAACGGATCATAGGCGATCACTTTCATGCCAAATCCACGCAGGATCTGGGCGACGATGCGCCCGATCTTGCCCGTGCCCACGATGCCGGCGGTCTTGCCGTGCAGGTCGAAGCCGACCAGGCCGTTGAGCGAGAAGTTCAGCTCGCGGACGCGGTTGAAGGCGCGATGGATCTTACGATTGAGGGTCAGCAGCAGCGCCACGGCGTGCTCGGCCACCGCGTAGGGAGAATAGACCGCGACACGCGTGACGGCGACGCCCAAGGCCTTCGCGGCGGTAACATCGACATTGTTGTGGCCGGTGCAGCGCAGCGCCACCAGCCTGACGCCTTGGGCCGCCAACCCCTCCAGGCAGGGCCGGTCCAATTGGTCATTAACGAAGACGCAGACCGCCTGCGCACCCTCCGCCAGGGGAACGGTCTCCCGGGTCAGCCGGAACTCCAGGAAGCGCCACTCGATGGCCCTGCCGCTCGCGGCGCGCTGAAGCGGCTCGCGGTCGTAGGGTTTGGTATCGAAGACCGCGGCAGTGATCATGAGCCAATGGGGTTACTCGAACCGTTCCGGCTGGCCGGTCGCGGCCAGGACGGCGCTCCAGGCGGGTCCGTTCGGGTCCAGGCGCTTTTGGCGGCTGGCCAGCAGTTCAATCGGCACGTGAATGAACCGGTCGTGCAGGTAACCGATCACCAGCCCGGTCTTGCCGGCCATAGCCGCATGCCCCGCGTGGCGCGCAAAGAGATCGCAGAGAATCGAGTCCTCGGAATTGGCGGGGCTGCTGCGAATCAGGTAGCTGGGATCGAAATAGCGCATGACCACGGGAACCTTCTCGGCCTTGAAATACCCCTCGATCCGATCACGCAGCAACGGGCCGATGTCCTTGAGCTTCACGTTGCCCGAGGCGTCGCGCTCAGCCTCGCTCTTCTCCAGCAGGTCTTGTCCGGCCCCTTCCGCCACAACCACCACGGCGTGCTGGCGTTTCAGGATGCGGCGCTTGAGTGCCGCCAGGAAGCCGCGCTCGCCGTCCAGCTTGAAGGGCACTTCCGGGACCAGCGTAAAGTTCACGTCCTGGCTGGCCACGGTGGCACCGGCGGCAATGAACCCCGCATGGCGGCCCATGAGCTTCACCAGCGCGATGCCGTTCTGGACGCTCCGCGCCTCGGTGTGCGCGCGGTAGAGCACCTGCGCCGCCTCCTGCACGGCGGTGAGGTAGCCGAAGGTCCGCGATACGAAGGCCACATCATTGTCAACGGTCTTCGGAATGCCGACTACCGCCAAAGCGTGTCCGCGCCTCTTCGCTTCCTGGAACAGGTCATTCCCGCCGCGCTGCGTGCCATCGCCGCCAATGGTGAAGAGAATATCCACGCCGCGCCGGATGAGGTTGTCCACCGCCAGGCCGATATCCACCGGACCCCGCGAGGTGCCCAGCACCGTGCCGCCCTCCTTGTGGATGTTGTCCACGAACCCCGGCGTCAGCACGACCGGCTCCGCGCCACGCGCCGGATCAAGCCCTTGATAGCCCCCCCGGAAGCCGAGCACTTCTTTCACGCCGTAGGCATGACGCAGTTCGAGAAAGAGTGAGCGGATAACATCGTTCAAGCCGGGGCACAATCCACCGCAGGTGACGATGCCGGCGCGCGTCTCCTTCGGGTCGAAGAAGAGCTTGGCCCGCGGGCCGGCCAGTTCAAAAAGCACCTCCGGCAGCGCCGGCGACTTCGGGTCCCGCACGATCTGCTCCGGGACGCGGAGGTCATCGCTGACGGTGCGTCGGAGGGGCGAGGGAAATCGCGCTTCGCCCAGTGCATTAACCTTCATAGCTTGACCCTCGTTAAAGTTCAATCACATCGCCTGGTTTGAGCGCGCAGGAGCAAGATCCGCTGCAGGAGCGGACATTCACTTCCAGTAGGCTGCTCTTTCCTTGGGTGCGTAGGGCAGCGGCGGCTGCGCGGCGGCGGAAATCCGCCAGCGCTGCTGCTGGTAATCCGTGACTTTGTTGCGATGGACGTCGCGCGCCCGGTCTTCGGCGACCCGGACATAGGTGCTGCCGGCTTTGTCCAGGGTGACCTGGATGGGGGTGATCATGCCTTCGCGTACTTCGACTTCGATCTCCGCCGGGGCTTCGATGGCCTGGTTCACAAACGAGATGCGGGCCTTGTGGCGCCCGGGCCGCGCCTCGACGCGGAAGATGCCCTCGCCGGGTGCCTTGAACTGCGCGGTGAACTCTTTGTAATCTTGGCGGCGTGGGTCAAAAACGTCCACTTTCCACCAGGCTTCCGTCTTCGGCACGGTGTAAAGATCCACGTAGCCGCGGCCAACCCGGGTGGCCGGCGGATTCACGTCACGCGTGGCGCAACCGGCGGCGAGCCCGAGCACAACCGCGGAAAGCCAACTGGCCAAGGCAATTCGTTTCATGCTGATGAGAGAGGTTGGTTTTTCAATCATGGGGAATCCGGATGCAACATAATGTCCCCGGCATGGACGACGGGCGCGCCGCCGGGGGCGTTGGTGGAAGCCTGGAGCAGGGTGAAGTTGGTCCGCAAGGTCAGGTACCCGGCGCGCTGGAAGGAAGCCGTCACCGAAATCAAGGCTGGGTGTTGCAGGAAGGTCAGCGCGCGCTCGGCCTCCAGCACAAACCGGCCCTGCTCATCCGTCCTGACCGCCGCCGGCGAGTCGAGCCTCTGGCCGCCCTTGACCTGGTCATTGGAACTTTGGCTGGCGTCCGCCAGGATGCGCTCAACGCGGACATTGGCCAGGGGTTGGCGGGTGTCCGCGGCCACGACGCGGCCGGTCACGCGTGGCGAGATGTAAGGGGACAAGGAAACAGACTTGCAGCCCGCCAGAACGACAGCCGCCAAGGCAAGCCCGACACACCTGAGCCCGAATCGCCGGCCACACCGCCCAGCCCATCTGCCGGCCCCGCAGAGAACCCTCCTGGAATGAGAGTTCCGAAGTGTCACTTGGTCCGTTTCCGGTCTCAGCGCTTGAAGCGTACGCCCGCGAGCGCCTCGTTCACGGCCTCCTGGATGTGCGCCTGGCGAGCCTCGACGGTCGGGTTCTGCAGAACGGGCTTCGTGACATAGTTGCGCGCCAGCACCTTCTGCGTGCGCGGGTCAACGATGTCAATCAGCAGCGTTCCGGCCTCGAAATAGTTCCGCTGGGCGCCCTCGGTGTAGGCTTTCTGCGCTTTGTCCACAAGGGCCATGGCGTCTGCCGTGTAGCCGAAGTAATCGTTAATAGCTGAAGTCGAAACGTTGTTCCCGACGATGATCAGATAGGCGACCGTCACCTCGCCGCCTTGCGCGACCGCCGTGACGCCTTTGGCGGCCAGGTTGTTGGCGATTGCCTGGTGGACGATCGCATGGACCTGTTGGCGCTTTTCGGTGAAGGCGGCCTCGGGCAACGGACCCGGATGCAGGAAGCTGAACGTCGCCGCCTTAATGGGACCCTTGTCCACGTGGGTAGAGGTTTTGCACCCCGCAACTAAAAGCGCCGCAACCGCCATATTAACCAAGAGTTTCATTTTCATAGGTATTAGATTCCTGTCCACGCGTGTTATCCTCCACTCGCGCCCATAAGGCAAGCGAAAGTTTCTTGTCGCCTTTTGTGTTCCCTGGCGCAGTTTCCGCAGGCACACTCACCCCATGCAGTTTGGCGTCCGATCTGTCAAACGGTTTGGTCCGTTCCTCATCGCCCTTTGTCTCCTTGCTCCGGCCTCGGGCCAGACCATGGAGGAAAGGGTGCGCGCAGCGCTGGACAAGATCCCTCACCCCCGGAGCGCCGCCGACTTCCAGGCCGCGCCCAGCCTGCCGTGCCTGAATCAGCAGAAGACACTGATCTGCTGGAGCTTTGCCACCTGTTCCTTCCTGGAGTCGGAGATGGCCCGCCTCAAGCTCCCGTCCGTGCGACTGTCGGTGATGTACCCGGCCTACTGCCAGTACGTGGAGAAGGCGCGACGATTCGTCCAGACCAAAGGCGCCTCGCGCGTCTCCCCGGGCGACATCTTCTGCGGCGTGCCCGACGTTTGCCGCCAATACGGCGCCCTGCCCGCCAGCGTTTACGAGAAGCCACCCGAGGGCAAAGCCTTCGACCAAACCCGGCTCTATGCCGAACTGGAGGACTACCTGCAGGAAGTCAAACTCCGCGGCCAATGGGACGAAACCCGCGTCCTGTCCCGGGTCAAGCAGATCCTCAACCGGCACCTGGGCGAACCTCCGCGGACCTTCCGCTTTAACGGGAAGAGCTGCACGCCCCAGTCATTCCTTGCTGAAGCCGTGAGGTTGCCCTGGGCAGAGTATGTCTCAGTCATGTCCTTCGAATCCGCGCCCTTCAACACGTTCACCGAGTTCAAGGTCCCGGACAACTGGCGGCACAACACCAACTTCTTCAACGTGCCGCTGCCCGTGTTCTACGACGCCCTCCAGACCGCTTTGCGCAACGGCTTCACCGCCGCCGTCGAGATGGACAACACCGAGCCCAGCTACCAAACGACCGGGCGCTACTGCTTCGTTCCGGACTTCGACCTTCCGGCTCGGGACATCACCCAGGCCGCCCGCGAGCTTCGCTTCCTCAACGGCGCCACCGGGGACGACCACGCCATCCACCTCACCGGCTGGGCCAGCATCGGCGGCGAAGACTGGTTCCTGGCCAAGGACTCGTGGAAAGTCATCTGGCGCGACGGCAATCAAGGCGCCCTGTTCCTCCACGGCGCCTACGTGAAGCTCAAGGTCCTCGCCTTCATCGTCCACCGCGACGGCGTCCCGCAGGTCAAAACCCTCCTGCCGCCCCGTTAGCCATAGCAGCAGGCCCCAAACCTGCATGGGAAGAAACGGGCTGTGAGTTCCGAAAGGCACTCTCCGCCTCCCGGCGATGCTCACGAAAGCCGTATCCGTTCGTCGAGCCTGATTTCTCGCCGGTGAGTCCCAACTCCATCTGGCACAGAGCCACTGGAACTACTTTGTAGCCCTGTTCGCCATCGTCCAGCCAAGTTCTCAATTATCTCTCCATTATTCTTCCATTGTATATCCGTTCTTTCTCCATTCTACCTCCGATATTTAATAGGAGGTAGAACGGAGGTTTAACGGAGGAAGAACGGAGGAAGGACGGAGGTATAGAGTCTGGCGGGTAGTGAGCATCGGGGGGTCAAAACATCGAAAGCTGGCGAGTTGCGGGGGACAGCGTCGGCCCAATAGGCTGTGGGAGGGCCGAGTCGAGCCCAAAACACCTCGCGCCGAGGGTTTCAGGGCCAGTTTGAGGCGGAAAACGGACGATCGGAGCTACGGTGAGGTAAAGGCTCCCTTTCCGGCGGGAGCCTGAACTGGCTCCGGCGCCGGTTTCGGCACCAGGAAGGTCGGTCTGGCGGGCTAGGCGCTGGGAACGATCGCGCCGGTCACCTTCGGCACGTCCATCCACCCATCCACCTGCTGCCGCGTCCGAATGAAGATCGCCATCCCCACCGTCGGCTTACCGTAGCGCGCCTCATACAACGCCGTAATGTCGCTCCACCCATCCGCCGCCGCCGGCAGCAACCCCCAAAACCGATAGTGCGACGCACACCGCACTCCCGCACTCACCGGCCCTGACCCCTCCACCAGCGTGCACTCCCCCGGCGGACTCGGCACGCGCAGCTTGATCCTGATTCGGCCACCGGTGTTGGTCACCGCCACCTCGCCCACCGGGTTGGGACCCAGACTCGGCACCGGCCGGGGCGGCAGGTCAAACCGGCTCAAGCCCAGGTGCGCCCGCGTGGCATTGATTTTGACAAAGTAGTTATACCCGTTGAGCCCCGTCCGGTCCTGGAGCGCGGCCAAGTGCCAGGCACCGCGCTGCTCGGGCAGCAGCACGCGCCACCGGCGGGACACCGCCCCGAACTCGCTGCGGTTGTTTTGCTGGGCCGGCGTGCGTGGGTTGCTGGGCGGGACGTATTGGCGGACCAGGGGACCGTAGCGGGCGCTGTTGACATAGACGACGGAACCGACACGGCCGGATTGGGGAGGACCGATGATTTTGCTCATAACGACGGCATGGCTGGGCCGGCCAGCCGTCACTCGCCCCGCCCGTGGGTGGACGGGTGTTGAACCACGACCGCACCGGACCGGTGTACACGATGGATAAACCAGTAATGTCCAGGGCGAGCGCGGGCAAGCTCAAAACCCGAAGGCCGACTCGGGGCCAGGGCGGTGGACAAAGTCGGAGCGCCGATTTCAATCGGCTTTGCGCGATCGGATTTCGGGCATGTTAGGCAGCGAGACAGCGCTAAGCCGATTGAAATCGGCGCTCCGGCCATAGCCAGCCGACTTTGTCCACCGCCCCCCCCTTGGCGCTCTTTCGCAGCTTTTTCTGCTTGGCATTCCGCGGTGGGTTTAATAGAGGTATAGCATGTCGGAAGGCGAAGCAGTCGCACTTGTCCGAAGCATGAAACGATGCCCAGGGGGAGACTGCGCGCCGAACGCCCTCCGTCTGCCCGGTCTAATCCCTTCCACCTGCGTGTTTCCCGCTTTTGCCGGCGAAGCGGCCGGCTTCAGGCGGGATCCGCAAGCTAACGAACAAAGACAGCATTGACCGGAGCGCGCGCGTCCAGGGCGTCGGAATGGAAGTGAGGCGAAATCGCGCGCGCGGAGCGCCAATGCTATCTTTGTTCGTTCAACCTAAGGAACTATGAAACCACACCGCCGTTCGGCACTGTGCCTGATGCAGGGCACAGGCGTCACACTTCGCGCACTCGTGGCCGCCCTCTTGACTGTGTGCGCTGACCCCGCCATTTGCACACCGAACAAGTGTCAATGGTGAGGTCTGAGCGAGCAAGCCTATGGGCAGGTGTATGGTGCTGCTGAGCAGCAGAATCGAATGCTCAGTGGGCTTCGGCGATCACGGGACTTGGCCTAACCCACCTCCGCACCCTCAACTCTCAACCGCTTGTGGCCGCATCACCTCCCGGACCTGGTCCAGCAGCTTCAGCTTGGGATTGGGAATCGCCGTCTCGTACGCCACCGCTGCTTGCGACAGCGGCCCAACCTGGCCTTGACTGCGCTTATACATTCCCATAGCCTTGAGCCATGAGTCTAATCCTGCTGCCCGGGGGTCAACTCCATGTTTGTGCCCTAATATCCAATATCATGGACTTCTTTCCATGCTAATCAGTGGTCGGCGCACGTTGCCTGATGAAGACCGCCACCGTCGTGTTCATGCTAGTGCCGTTCGTATGCGGCACAGCTTGCTACCTCTGGCAGGATAGTAGCAGCTTTGAGGAGATGTTTGGACTATGGGGCTTCTCGACGGTCGCCTGCCTCGTGTGGGGTTTTTTCATTCGCCGCAAACACCGTGGCCAGGCATGGGCATGTGTAGGCATCGGGCTCCTGCAACTTGCGATCATGCTTCTTCCAGCCTTGCGGAAGGGAAAGACTCACAGCACGGCCGGTGTGCCGCCTCATGCAGCCGGGCCGAACAGCGTAGTGCAGGCGAGGGCGGGTTGGCTGGTCTGTTTCATGTCGGATGCGCATGGCCCCGCCGCGCCTGACCACGATCGTTGGGCCCTGCCGCGAACTATAAAACTACGTCACAAAGAAACATATGAAACTCTGGAAACGATTCTATTCATACGGTGGTGTGCTCATGCTGACCGCGGCGTCGAATGGCTTCGCGGAAGCGCCCCTCTGGTATAACGGTAATTACGCCGGCGGCAGCGGAACCGTAAATGAAGTGGGCTCTGTCCTTGCCAACATTTACGACGACTTCACCGTGACCGATTCGCAAGGGTGGGTCGTCCAGAGGCTGTGGTCAAACAACTTAATGCGGTACCAGGGGGTCACCAGCGCCTCGTGGTGCATCCGAAGCGGCATGTCTGCTGGAAACGGAGGAACGGTTGTCGCCTCTGGCATTGCAGCCGCCACTCAGACACCGACAGGGCGCACTGCTTGGTGGGGCTTTCCCGGGTACACCATAGCGGTCAGCGGGCTCAATCTCTACCTCACCCCTGGCACGTACTGGCTGTCCGTGTCCCCACTGGTTGGAAACGATGCCCCTTCGAGCGGATACTGGAGCTCCTACATCTCACAGACTTGGGGGGCCAATGCGGTCGGGGCACCGCTGGGTAACGATGGAAACAGCTTCACATACTACCCGGCCGCGGGCTACTATTTTGCCCCTGATGAGTTCAACGAGGATTGGTCGATGGGTATTGCAGGCACGGTCGTGCCCGAGCCGACGACTTCGTTGTGGGCGTTGGGCTGCATTTCCGTGCTCGTGAGCCGAAGAAGGCAGTGCAAGAGTGCCCAATCAGGTCGGCGGGGGGATTGCTCCCCCCGCCTCCCACACCACCGGACATGCGGGTCCGCGTCCGGCGGTTCCTGGCAGTCCTGACGGATAGAGCAGCCACTCTTTCTCTGCCACGGTGATCGCTGCCCAGTGCTCGGCCAATCGGCTTCATCGCCCCGGGAACAAGACCACCGATGGTCGTGTTCTGCCTGCCAAGTTCAGCCCTTCCCGAGTTGTGAGGCCCTCCGGTATCTTCGTGTCCGGCTCGTTGCTCTCGGGTACTACGGCCTCTGCTGACTCCTGCAAACGCTCGGGGGCCATTGCTGACCCTCGCTCCCGCCGTTTCTGACGGGGCACGATTGCAGGTCTCCCTGAGTAAGAACGTGAACTCTCGCTGCGCAACCGGACCATTTATCTCCGGAACTGAACACCGGACAGTGCTGTGTTGTGCCAGCTTGTCCGCTCCGTCAACCTTATATGGTCTTTCTGTTCGTCGGCTCATCCGCTTTGACCTCTGGCTTCCTTCCCACGGAACCTCGCGATTCCGCAGTTGCCTCGGTCTAATGTTTGGGCCATCGTGCCCCTCGTTATGAGAGGCCCGACAGCCGTGTTCACACATAGGGGACTTCCCGGCCTCGCCGAAGCTTTCAGCGAAGGCAGGTCACCCCATCAGTTCACGCCCATGTCAGGCGCACACGAGGTCACTAGAGCGGACGGCGGATGGCGCGTCCTGTTTGCATTCGTGGCTCAGTGGCCCGCCGCCGCTGAGTTTTGGCGTTGGACCCGTATCACATGAGAGGGCTCATCATCGCTGTGCTGTTAGTGGGGCTGGCGGGTTGCTCGAGTGCTCCGCCGCAAACGAAGCGTGAGTTGAAGCAGTCCTGGCAAACGTACCGGACTGTAAAGTCGGGCATGGAGCGCAGCCAAGTCCATCAACTGCTTGGCGAACCTGCTTTCCTCTCCAGCCCCTTGGAGGGGCTTGACGAGGTGTGGATTACGGGCTGCGACGTCGGCTTCCCGTGCTTTTATGTGCTCATCGGGGTCAAGTATGGGCCGGACGCACGCGTGGTCAAGATACACAAAGAGAAGCACCTCCACACGCCTCTTTTCCACCCCTGGAAGAAGGGAGTTGGCTATGCCTGAGGACATCCGAGAATTCAGGTCCAACAAGCGGCCTGGAGTGGACGCGGGATGGCCGATCCTGTTTGCATATTCACGCGCTCGGCCCCGCGCCACTCAGGCCGAGCGTTAGCCGAAAGAAGCTATGCCCAAACGCCACAGCACTGCGAAACAAAGAGTCGAGTTTGGCCTGCGCACAATTCCGAAGGACAAGAAGGTGTCGGTCCTTCCAAGTGACACTTGTTTGTGGGGTACAGAAGCAGGTGTATTCAGAGGAGGACACGTGCGGGGGATTGTTGGCGGCCTGCCCCTCCCGCTTTGGCGGACGGTCCTCCAGTCCGAGCAGCGCCAGAAATGGATTCGGGTCATCTGATTCGGTCCTTGCATTGACCGGCTCTGCCACCAGGCGTTCGAGTTGGCTCAGAAGGTGGGACAATTTCCTTCGGTTGAGCTATGCCTCTTCTCTACACCAAGCAAACGAAGGAAACGAAGAAGCCTGGCCCGCGCCGCAATCATGGGTGGCCGCAGTTGAAGCTGGCATTGAGCACAGAATCCGGTAGGCTTGAGTTTGGTATATGACCCAACGGTTCAATTCCATCGAGGCCGTCGTCGCCGACTTGCAGCGGGGCAAGATGGTGATCGTGGTGGACGATGCCGACCGGGAAAACGAAGGCGACCTGATCATGGCCGCGCAGTTCGTGACGCCGGCAGCCGTGAATTTCATGGCCAAGCACGGGCGCGGGCTGATCTGCGTGCCGACGACTTCCGAGCGCCTGCAGCAATTGGGCGTCGAACGGATGGTGCGCCAGAACCGCGAGACCTTCAAGACGGATTTCCAGGTCAGCGTGGATGCGACGCACGGCATCAGCACGGGCATCAGCGCCGGCGACCGCGCGGAGACGATCCGCATCATGGCGGAGCCGACGGCGGTGCCGGAAGACCTGGTGCAGCCGGGACACGTGTTTCCGCTGCGGGCGCGTCCGGGTGGAGTGTTGCAGCGGGCGGGCCACACCGAGGCGGCGGTGGACCTGGTGCAGCTTGCGGGTTGCCGGCCGATCGGGGTGATCTGCGAGATCATGAGCGACGACGGCTCGATGGCGCGGCTGCCGGAGCTGGCCCGCTTCGCCCGGAAGCACCGGCTGAAGATTTGCTCGATTGCCGACCTGATCCAATTCCGGCGGGGACAGGAGAAGCTAGTTGAGCGCGTGGAGGAGGTGAAGCTCCCGACCGACTACGGGGACTTTAAACTGTATCTCTACCGGTCGAAGCTGGACGCGCAGCATCACCTGGCGCTGGTTTGCGGGGAGGTGGCGGGGAAGCAAAAGGTGCTGGTGCGGGTGCACAGCGAGTGCCTCACGGGGGATGTGTTCGGGTCGCGGCGGTGTGATTGCGGGTCGCAGTTGCACCAGGCGATGCGGCAAGTGGCCGAGGCGGGCCGCGGGGTGGTGGTCTATATGCGGCAGGAAGGCCGGGGGATCGGGTTGGCGCCCAAAATCAAGGCCTACAAGCTCCAGGAACAAGGCTACGACACCGTGGAGGCCAACCAGAAGCTCGGTTTCGAAATGGACCTGCGCGAGTACGGCCTGGGGGCGCAGATCCTGGCCGACC
This sequence comes from uncultured Verrucomicrobiae bacterium, assembly GCA_963822005.1. Classification (GTDB taxonomy): domain Bacteria; phylum Verrucomicrobiota; class Verrucomicrobiia; order Limisphaerales; family UBA8199; genus PALSA-1440. Next base: position 427,997 of record CAWGGD010000015.1, read on the forward strand.
TGGGCCTGAAGACGATCCGGTTGCTCACCAACAATCCGCGTAAGATCGTGGGGCTGGAAGGCTACGGGTTGGAGGTCGTCGAGCAGGTGCCGATTAAGGTGAAACCCAATCCGCACAACGCACACTATCTCAAGACCAAGCGGGACAAACTGGGGCATTTGTTGTGAACCCACGCGGCTGACCGAGTGCCGGAGTCTGGGAGTGAGGGAGTAATGGGCTGGGCCAGTAACCCGCGACTTCAACATTCCATCACTCCACCACTCCACTCCTCCATCACTCCGTTATCTTTATGCTGAAAGTCATCAAGTCGAAGAGGTTACGGGCGGGCGGCGGGCGGTTCGCCATTGTTGCCTCGCAATACAACGGGCGTTACGTCGAGGCAATGTTGCAAGCGGCGAAAGCCAAGTTAGAGCGCGCCGGGGCCAAAGCCGTGCAGGTGATTCGCGTGCCGGGCGCCTACGAGATTCCGGTGGTGGCGGCGCGATTGGCGCGGACATCTTCCTTCGAGGCACCCCCCAGCAAGCACCACGCCTCACCCCTCAGCGCCATCATTTGCCTGGGCGTGATTCTGCGGGGAGAAACGGTCCATGCCGCGCACATCGGCGAGGCGGTGAGCCGCGCGCTGATGGAGATTCAAGTGCGCTACGAGGTTCCCGTCATCCACGAAGTGCTGCTGCTGGAGAACGAAGGCCAGGCGCGCGCGCGGTGCCTGGACCCGAAGCGCAACCGGGGCCGGGAAGCGGCCCAGACCGCGCTGGCGATGGCCCAGGTGATGGCCAAAGGGCGGCTCTAATCCCGCCAGTCTCCTCCCCTGCCCCAAATTCTCCTCGCGACCGCCGCACATCTCTGACACATTGGAATCAGACTGCGACATCAGCACCAAAGCACGAAGCACCTGGCATGGCACATGTAGTTGCGAACGGTTCGGATCAGCCCCGCGCGCGGCGCGCGGGCCGGGAAGCCCGCGTTCAGACCACCATCCTGGTGCTGGTCGTTCTTCTAGCAGGCGTTGTCCTCGGGGCGGTCTGGCTTTACCGCGCTTCGCAGCGCGGCCCGGCTGCGAGCAGCGAACCAACGGGCCCGCAAACACCTGCCTTATCCGACAGCACCTTGGCGGTGCTGCAGAAGCTGGATGGGCCGGTTGAAATCCGGTTCTACTCGATCCTCGACCGGGCGACGGTGCCGGACTCCCTGACCGCCTTTGCCGGCCGCGTGGATGAGTTGCTGTCGGCCTACGCGCAAGCGGCCGGTGGCAAGCTTAAGGTGACCCGCTTCAACGCCCAGTCAAACCTCAACCCAAACGCCGCCCCTGCGGATGGCATCCAGGTCTTCAATCTCGACAAGGGTGAGGCTTCCTACCTCGGCGTCGCGCTAGCCCTCAAGGGACGGCGGGAGACGCTGCCCCGCCTCTCTCCCGAGTGGGAGCCAGCCCTGGAAGCCGATTTGACCCGCGCCCTGGTCCGGCTGCAGGATGCTGCCCGTCCGGGGCCGGTCACCGCCGCGGCCCCGGTGGCGCTGTCCCAGATCAACACGACGGCCGTCCAGGAAGTCAGGGCTTTGATCCCCGACCTGGCTGCCGTATCGGTCGAGGAAGGCACGCGGATTCTCCGGGAGGCGGCAGTCAAGGACTTCAAGGCGGCGGCCAAGGAAATGGAGGCGCAAGTCAAGGAGGCCGAGCAGCGCCTCACCCAGGCGCAGAACAGTGGCTCAGAGGCCGACCAGCAAGCCGCCATGAAACACCTCCAGCAGGTCCAGGCCGGGCAAACCGAGAAGCTCAAGCAGATCGCCGCCCGGTCCAAAGCCCAAGTTGACACCTTCCAACAGCTCAAGGCTGCTCACTAACCGTTCGCTATAGGGAAAGGGCTCGGTTCACTTCCAGAAGTTGCCCGTCGTAGCTCGGGTGCGGGGCTTGATAATGATGCTCCCCCAGCCTCGACGGAGAGGCACCATTGCATTTGCAGTCCAGTCTCTGAGACTGGGATGCGGAGCTGTCGTTCCGCCTTCCCAATTCCTTGATCTGCCGGCAAAGCACAACCCCCTCGGCGCGAACGCGGAGGGGGTTGGCGAGACCGAACGTTGATTGTCAGTCGCCGGGGCGATCCCGCGACGATCAGTACGAGTATACCCGGTAGAACTGCTGGACGTCCTTCCGCGTCGGAGTGACGTAGCTAAGCGCCTGGCCGGTGCCAGGGATCGGGTTGCCGACGTTCCGCCAGCCGCTGCTGATGGACGAGGCGGCCTGAATCTGGTAGGTCTTGTTCGACTCGGTGTTGAACGCCACCTCGGCGGCCGTGTAGATTTGGATGGTATTCGTCGGGCCATACGGGTTCTGCAGGCTCTTGCCATCGGCCCACACTACCCCGATAGACAGGCCATTGGTGACGGAGATACCGGGCAGGAGCGGGTTAAGGCCCAGGAGGTACTTCATCCAATTGGGCACGCCGTCGCCGGCCGGTGTCGCATTAGGTGCCGCGAGGGGGTCGTTAGGCGAGGTGAAGTACTGAATCTGCCACGAATCCGGCAAACTGTCGTTGTTGCTGTCGCCGGTCAGGTCGCCGATGGCGGCTTTCAACAGGCCGACTGCGAACGGAGCATTATGTACGCCCTTGCTGAGGTCGTTGTTGACGAACTGCCAGTTGTAACCGGCCTTCAGGAACTTCGACGGCCAGTTCGTCTTGAACGAGACGCTGGTCTTCACGAGACCGTCAGCGACATAGTTGTTGCTGTTCGCCTGGTAAGTCGAGTTCGGCAGCATCGTGGAGAGTTTGTTGAGCAGTTTCTGAACTTCGGTCTGGACGCCTTCGATGACGCCGTCGCCGTTGTAGTCCTGACGCACCAGGTTGAACGACTCAACCGGTCCGTGACATTCAGCGCAGACTTCGACCATCTCATGAGTGTTGGTGACCAGCGTCGTGCCGTTGGTGGTGACGACGTTGTAGGTCAGGCCGAAGGTGTGTCCGCCGGCCTGGAGGTAGGCCGGGCTGCCATAGCCCGCTTCCTGCATATGGCAACCGACGCACAGATTGGTGATGTTCCGGTGGGCGGAACTGGGGATGTTCTGGCCATAAGTGAACGCATTGAGGCCTTCGATCATGTCGCCCTGCGAACTGTCGTGCACACCGAAGCTGGAGCCGCCGAACCAGGTGAGCTGCCCGATCGGGATACTTCACGAGCTGGTTGGTGGCCGCGCCATTGCGGACCTGGTGGCACTGCAGACACAGGGCGCCGTTGCCGGCGTTGGTGACCACCGTGCCGTCCGGCATCTTGACCGAGCCCAGAATCCGGAGCAGGTGCGGGTTGTTGGTCGGCGTGGTATCGCCGTGCGGCTCGTGGCAAGTCTGGCAGCCAATGGCCCCGTAGGTCGTGTTCGTGACGTAGGCGTTGGTGCTGCCGAGATTGTCGATCCGGTTGATGAAGCCGGGAGCGTCGTGGCAGCCGACGCAAGCCCAGCGAGTCGAGCCGGAAGGGGTGCGAGTCGCATTCGCGTGCCGCGAGGTGTACCATTGGGTGCCGTAGATGTGGTGGGTCGGGGCGTCGTGGCATTGGTTGCAGTCGCCCGAGTTGAGGCTCCTGCTGATGAAATTGGTGTTGCCGAGCGAGTAGGCGTGCTGGCTGCCGGGGCCGTGGCAGTTCTCACACTGAATATTGCCGAGGTCTGCCAACTCGGGATAGACCGCCTGCATATAGGCCCAATTGGTCGGGGCCAACACCGTGGGGAAAGTCCAGCCAAGCTGTTTGGCGACATCGTCAAAGCCGCCGTTGACCGGATTGACAATGACATTGGTGTTGGCGTTGTAGCCGACGGTGTGGCAGGGGAGACAAGACGACCGGTAGGTACCCAGCTCGCCATTGATGCCTTCGGTGAAGATGTGCGCGTGGGCGGTGCTGTGCCAAGGGGTGTATTTGTCTTCCGCCACGACGCCGCCGCTGTGGCACAGCGCGCAGGTGCTGACGCCCATGTAGGTGCCGGCGGTGATGGTCTTGGTCACATTGGTGGAGCCGCTGCCGGTCGTCACGATGGTGGCGACGACGGTGTATTGCCCCACGAGGTCGGGGCGGAGGAGCGCGCGTCCGGCCACCTGGTAGACCAAGCGGTCCGCCGGCTCATAAATGGGGACGTTGGTGCCCAAGGGGCTATTGGTCAAGTAGGCTGCAGAGAACGCCGGCCTGTTGGTCAGGACCCACGTGACGCTGACAATACTGGACGGGGCGATGGCAAGGTTGATCTCCGCCTCCAGATAGACCGGGCTGCCGATGCCGACCGTCGTTATCCCGGGCGAAGCCTCGGTGGTGGAGGGGAGCTTATATGCGCTGATGTCCCCCGGAGTGAGAGGGCGCAGGATGAGCTGGCCGTTGAGAGCCGGGGCCGCGGCGCTCGCCGTGAACGCGGCGAGCAGGGTCAGGAGCACAACCGCCATCAGGCCGGTTGGGGCTTTCTTGCTGTGTTTCATATTTGGCACGTGCTGTATTCTGCTTGGTTATTACCGATTAGCTGCGGCACTGGCTTGCGGCCGCGAGTTTGTTGACGCCGCATCCACGCGATGCTGCGTTTCCGACGGGAGGCCGGCTCGGCAGCGCGCTCACTGCTCCGTCCTCTCGTCAAAAGTGTCTTTGTGTTCATCTGCACGCTGTGCGGTCCCAGCTCAGCCGGGGCAGGCTGCCAGGGCGCCCAGGGCCCATTCGGGGTGATGCTGGAATGGCCGGGGCAAGCATGCTTCTCCGGCGCCGGCATCAGCCGGTTCATCAAGCGCCTCGGCGCGTTCGCTAATGATGGTCCGGCAGCGGGCCAATTCCTGTTCGCGCTGGCGGACGTTCTCGCGGACGATCGCCTCGAGGTGGTCCACGTTGTAAAGGTAAACGTTGTTGAGCTGCTCGACGTCCGGGGCGATGTCCCGTGGCACGGCGATATCAATGAGAAAGAGCGGGCGATTGGAGCGCCCCGCCATAACCGAGGCCACCTGGTCCCGCTGGAGGATCGTTTCCGGCGAGCCGGTAGAGCTGACCACGATGTCGGCCTGAGCCATCGCCTGGAGGCACTCGGCGAAGCGAACGGCGCGGCCGCCGAATTCGGCGGCGAGGTTCTGGGCGCGGTCGTAGGAGCGGTTGGCGACGAGGACGGAGCGGGCGCCTTTCTTGGCGAGGTGGCGGATGCACGCCTCGCCCATCTTGCCCGCGCCGATGATCATCACGGTCTTGCCGGAAAGGTCGCGGTCGAAGATGCGCTCGGCCAGCTCGACGGCGACGCTGCCGACCGAAGTTGCACCCCGGCCGATGCCGGTTTGCGGTGCGGATCTCTTTGGCCGCCTGCAGGGCGGTCTGGAACAACCGGTTGGTGAGGCGTCCGGTGAGCTTGGCCTCCTGGGCGGCGAGGTAGGCCTGCTTGACCTGGCCCGTGATCTCCGTTTCCCCGATCACCATGGAATCGAGGCCGCTGGCGACGGAGAAAAGGTGCTGGACGGCTTCGGCCCCTTCCTTGAGGTAGAGGTGCGGCGCGAAATCCGCTTCGCGGGCCGCGAGCTCCGCGAAGAGCCGGTGAACGTTGCCGTTGAGCTTGGAGGTCACGCCGTAGATTTCCACCCGGTTGCAGGTGGAGAGCAGGACGACTTCGGCGAGGTTGCCGGCCAGCTTGAGGCGGCAGCCGTGGCAGCGCAACCGGGAGGGATGGACCGCCAGCTTCTCGCGCAATTCGACCGGCGCGGTCCTATAGCTCAACCCGGCAACGAAGAGTTTCATGTGGCGGCCGCGCGGGGTGAAAGGAGGATTGCGAACAGGCGTCCGGCCAGAAGAGAGTGGTCAAATCTTGCGATTCGCTTCACTAATTCAGGTCGCCAGTTGGGCATTACAGAATAAGCCTAGCTTGGGGCCGATTTCCTGCTCGCCATCCCTTGCCTTTGTATTTACATATTTTGCCATAGGATAGCAAAATATGGAGAATCGCTGCTAATCTTACGCTGCGCATAAGACAAGTGCAAATGATTGTGCTCGGGGAAGGGGCGCTAATTCAGGCCTGCAAATAAGGCGCATTCCGTTAATGGCTACAGAAAACTTATGCTACTCCCGAGGCTGGGGCGGCGTAAATCGGGCTAATTATGTGGAGGCTTCAGGGTCGGGGCGGTGGGGGCGGCGCCGCCAGGGGACCTTGGGCGGTTCCGGGAGGCCCTGGGCGCGGAGGGCGGTGCGGAAGTGCATCTTGGCGACTTTGGCGAGGCCCGTCGGGGCCGTGCTGGGCGGCGAATTCCTTGGCGGCGGCGTCCACGGCGGCCGAGGCGCCTTTGGGGAGCTTCGTGCCAAACTGCTTCTCCAGCGCGGCGAGGCGGGCTGACGAATTCGTGCCGGGCGAGGATGGAGGCGGCGGCGACGGCGAGGTCTTCCTCGGCGCGGTGTTTCTGGACCAGCTCGATCTCGCGGCCCAGGGGCATGAGCGCCTTGGCGACGGTCTCCTTGTTGGCGGCGAACTGGTCGCTGATGGCGCGCACCGGCGGGGGGTTCATGCGATGGCGCTGGGCCATGAGGTTCTCGATGACGCGCGCGTGGCCCCAGGCGAGCATGGCGTTGACGCTCTTCATCTTGGCGTAGAGGCGGTTGTAGGCCTCGTTGCCGATGGGGACGACGGTGGTGACGCAGCCGGGCGTCTTGCGAATCAGCTCCGCCAGGTCCTTGATGCGCTTGTCGCTGGAGATGTTCTTGGAGTCGCGAATGCCGGCGTCGGCCCAGGCCTTGACGACGGCCTCGTTGACGTAGGCGCCGGCGACGCAGAGCGGCCCGAAGAAATCGCCCTTGCCGCTTTCGTCCACGCCCAGGCGGGGCAGGAGCAGGTCGGGATTCAGGACGGCTTCGTAGCCGAGCCGGGCTTCCTGGAGGATTTCGGGCTCCAGCACGAACTCGACAAACTCCTGTGTGCCTTTGCCTTGCACGACCAGCTTGCCGCTCTCGTAGAAGACCAGGTTGGTCTTTTCCTTTTCAGCGGCGAACCGGGCGTAGGGGACCTCGCGGAACTGGTAACCATGGGCCTGCAACCAGGCGCGGAGGGCGGTGGCCTGGGGGTCGGTGAGCTTGCAGGTATAGGATGTCAACGGTTTCACACGAATGGTCGCATGGTAGGGCGTGGAGCGGAAGAGGGCAAGTGGCGCGAGTTGGAACGGGGTGAAGGATTACATGGGTTACATTGAGTTGCATGGCTGCATGGGGTAGAAGCGATTTCGGGTTTCGGATTGCGGGCGGCGGAACTAAGCTCCCCCAACTCGGATGAAACATCGAGACATTGTGCGGAGGTTGCTGATGTGGTTCGCGCGGCAGGCGCGGGATCTGCCCTGGCGGCGGACGCGTGATCCGTATGCCGTGTGGGTGTCGGAGATCATGCTGCAGCAGACCCAGGTCAAGACAGTGCTGCCCTACTGGCAGCGTTGGATGCGGGCGCTGCCGAACATCGCCGCGCTGGCCAAAGCCAAACCCGAAAGGCTGCACAAGTTGTGGGAGGGATTGGGCTACTACCGCCGCGTGCGGAACCTGCAACGGGCGGCGCGGCTGATCATGGCGCGACATGGGGGCCGGTTCCCCCGCGACTTTGAGGAGGTGCTGGCGCTGCCGGGCGTGGGGCGTTACACGGCGGGCGCCATCTGCAGCATTGCCTACAATCAGCCGAAGGGGGTGCTGGACGGCAATGTGATGCGCGTCCTGACGCGGTGTTACGGCATCGCGGGAAACCCGCGCGAGGGAAAGGTCAATGCCTGGCTGTGGCAGCTTGCGGAGGAGCTGGTAGTGCAGGCAGAGGAGACTGACGCGCGCAGAGGTGGCGGCGGGCGTGCTGGGTGCGGTTGCGCCCAGTTCAACCAAGCGCTGATGGAACTGGGGGCGCTGGTGTGCACGCCTCGAGCGCCGCGGTGCGGCGACTGTCCGATCGCGCGGCATTGCGTTGCCTATGCGGAGGGCCGCGTCGAGGAACTGCCGGAGGTGAGCCGACGCATCCGGGCGACACCGCGGCGTTTTGTGGCCTTCGTCGCGCAACGGGGCAGTCGGTTCCTCGTCCGGCAAAGACCCGGCGGGGTGGTGAACGCGCATCTTTGGGAGTTTCCCAACGTGGAGGTTATGCCTGATGATGCCGACCTGGCGGGAGCGGCACGGCGGGTTTTGGGGGTGCGGCCGGAGCGACCCGGAACTCGTGAGCCGCAAGCTTGGCCTGGGACGAGCCGAGGAACTCGCGTCTGCCCCCTCACCCCGGCCCTCTCCCCCTCCGAGGGGGAGAGGGTGTCCTTCAGGGCGGGTGAGGGGCCGGCGGCGGGTTCACCCAGCTTCCAGGGGTCAGGATGTCTGAGGCTGGAGCCATTGGCAGCCATCAAGCACAGCATCACCCGCTACCGCATCACGCTGGAGGTGTATCGGCTGCCGAGGCGAGAGGCAGCCAGAATTCCGGACGGCAAAGGACGGTGGCTGAGCGCAGGACAGTTGAAGCAGTTGGCGTTCGCGAGCGCGCACAAGCGAATCCTGGAGCGGTTGGAGACGACGGGACCCGGCAGGAAGGGGCCGCAGGACAGCTCGTTTTGCGGGTAAGGGGCGAGGTTGCGAGCGGCCTCTGAATGCGTTTGAAGTGGGGTCAGCGAGGAACCTGTTGCAACTTGCCGCGAGGTTCTTGGGTTGCGGTGGCTGGCGGGGAACGGGGCTGGCAGCGCTTTGAGCAGGTCGGCGGCGGGACAAACCAAAAGCGGTGTGTGCCCCTCACCCCTCAATTATGGATCTTGGCGGGCGAGCGAGGGCTGAGCTAAATGCAGTCTTGCGGCGGCCTTGGTGAAATTCAGATTCTCAGCCACCGCCATGAAATACCGCAGTTGACGCAGTTCCATAACGTGAGCGCCAGCTCAGCAGGTTCACACGCGTTAGCAATCAGCCAAGCGCCGCTGCAAAACCCGTGAAATACAACCCGCCCATAGTCTAAAGGTATCGCCGGGGGACTTTCTAAGTATTGGCGCGGGTGCGTCCGGGGGACGATGCTGGGGGCGTGATGAAACCATATACCCGGAAGGCGTCAGTCCTTTGGCTGGGAACTCGTCAGCATGGCAAAGGCGCCATCAGCACACCGAGTGCTGTGTTGAAGAAAGTGCCCTACGCCTCCGGCAGCGACCTTAGGCGGCGGGGCACGAGTCCGCCCGAGCTGATTGCGGCCGCTCACGCCGGCAGCTTCTCGATGACCCTGGCCAATGAACTGGGCCAGGCTGGCTATCAGCCGCGTCAAATTGATACCACGGCCACCGTCACGATGGAAGACATCGCCGCCGCATGGACGATGACGCAGATCTATCTGGATGTGATTGCCACCGTGCCAAAGGTGGCGCAGTGCGACTTTGTTGATGCGGCGCTGCGGGCCAAGGCGAATTGCCCCATCTCGCGCTCGCTGAACGCGAACATTTCGATGCGCGCCCAATTGAGCCAACGAGGTGCGACGGCACGGCTTCTGCCCCAGGGGAACTGGAGTGCGGCCGGACCTGGCATCCTTCGAAAGAAGGGACTAAGGCGAAACGGCGCCAAGCATTAACCCGGTTTGCTCGGGGGAGGCTGTTTCCTCCAACTGACTTTTTAGAAAACCTATGAACGCTGATCTTGTCAAAAAAGCCCTGGAGAAAGTCCTCAACCCCAACGTCCTGGTCAACCTGGTTTCACGACGCGTCCGCCAGTTAAATTCTGGCGGGGGACGCGCCAGCCGGCCGCTCATCGCCGACGTCACCAATCTCGGTGCCGCGGACATTGCCTTGCGTGAAATCATCGAGGGGAAAATGGGCTTCGAAATGCCCGAAATCATCGCCCTCACTCGTCCGACAGGAAAGCGCCGCAAGCGGCCTCAGTCCTGGGCAAAGATCTAAGCGGCGGCATGATCATTCCTGATACCGCCAACGAAAAGCCGATGGCAGGCCTGGCGGTGGCAGTTGGCACCGGCAAGACCGGCGACGATGGCAAGAAGGTTCCCATCGAAGTCAAGAAGGGCGACCACGTGCCCGTCAGCAAATTTGGCGGCACGGAAATCAAATTGGAGGGCAAGGATTACAGGATCCTCAACAATGATGACATCCTCAGCGTCAATATTGTCATGCGTGCCATCGAAGAGCCGATGCGGCCGTTGCCTAAAAACGCCGGTGTGGAAGGCTCCGTCGTGGTGCAGGAAGTCAAGCGCCGCAAGGAGAACGAAGGTTACAACGTGGCGACCAACGAATACGAAGACCTGGTCAAGGCTGGTGTGGTGGACCCAAAGAAGGTCTCGCGCGCGGCCCTGCAGAATGCTGGTCCCATCGCCGGGTTGCTGCTGACGACCGAGTGCCTCGTCACCGAGATTCCGGCGGAGGAAAAATCCGGTTCAGCTCTTGGCGGCCAGGGCGGCATGGATTATTGAACCCGTTCGGCGTTCCGGGAGGAACGGTGAACTGAAAACCTACGCTATCCACTGGAAATCTAGCGTCACCGGAGCTATCGGGACGGGGACGAAGCTCTTCGAGAAGGAAGAGGCGGAGCGGCTGGCTACAGAATTGAACGAGCATTCCCCGGACATCGACCATGAGGCAGTAATCCCGGTGCCGCCCGTTGCCGAGCCGGCACACCCCAACCAGCTCAGCCCCCCCCGGGCGGTTGAGGGCTGAGACACTTTGCCGCCGCCTGAATGCGCATTATGACTGTCACACTCATGAAATCATCCGCGCCACTCCGGAGTTATTCATGAGGAGCCAGAGCCTCAAGCGGTAGGCACCTTGATTGCCCTCGCGGCGCAACCACGCCCGACATTGCCTGCGGCAGAATCACCTCGTGCCGGCAACGTGGCTTCGTCGTCTCGTTGCCAGCAAGCAAAAGTGACCACGCCGAGGCCTATTGCTTTTTGCCGGCCACTTGCTTTGCGGCGATGACCTGCTGCTTCTTTTGCAGGGCACTAGTGGCCTTGGTCTGCTTCTGCGATGCCTGTTTGCTAATTGATTTTGGAGACTTGTCGCCCATAATGTTCGTCTTTCGTCTAATGGTTTACTCACCTGCGGCATGACCGGTTGCTCCGAAGGGAATATAACCATGCCTCTTTATGGGAGGCTCTGCAACTCCTTAAGGCCACTCAAGGTCCATTCGGGCGCACCTTGACACCTGCGCCATAAGGGGGAGGTAAGGTCGCTCTCGCTCCGCTTCAGCTTCAGCCGGTTCATTTCGTCAACGGCCTGGGCGGTGGTGGTGACCGGTTGCCAGGTGTCTGAATTGACGAGGGGAACGCGGCGAGTTTTCTTTTGGCCTGTGTTGCCGTCCTCGAACTGCAGTTGCGCGTAATAGCGCTCGTTGCGGACCCATAGCCCACGAATTGGTTGCTTGCGCCCGTCTAGGACCTTTGCAAAGCTTGGGGCATGAGATTGGTGCTGATCACATCAGCCGTGTGTCTGCTCTACGTTGCGGATCATTTTATAGCGCAACACCAGCGCAACTACTAGCACAGCGTCACTCTTTTCTTTCCGGTCTTTCAGAAGAACCTTGTTTTGCAAGCAAATTGGTGATGGGCGCGTGGCGGAATTGGCAGACGCGAAGGACTTAGGATCCTTTGGAGCAATCCTTGCAGGTTCGACCCCTGTCGCGCCCACCAACAAAATCAATGGGTTTGTTGATTGTTGTGTCGTGGTGCCAGTAAAGCCAGACCAAGAACCGGCGCCACCCATTTCGTCAAGCCCTGGGATGGGCGGCGTCGTAGGCGCGTTTGAGGCGTTCGGTGGTCAGGTGGGTATAGACCTGGGTGGTAACCAGGTGCGCGTGGCCCAGGAGTTCCTGGACGCTGCGCAAGTCCGCGCCCGCGTCAAGCAGGTGGGTCGCGTAGCTGTGGCGCAGCTTGTGGGGCGTCAGGTGGGGGTCCAAGCCAGCCAGCGCGAGGTGTTTCTTCAGGCGCAGTTGCAGGTGCCGCGGCGAGACCGGAGCGCGCTTCCTCGGACCGGCCAGGAAGACCGGGGACTCGCCCGCCGGGGTTTGGGGCAGCAGGCTCCAGTAATTCCGGATCGCTTCCAGAGCGGGCTCACCGATAGGGATCAAGCGCTCTTTCTTCCCTTTGCCGCGCACGCGCACGAGGCGCTCGTTCCAATCAATGTCCTGCGCCGCCAGCCCGCAAAGCTCGCTGATGCGCAGCCCGCACGAGTAGATGGTCTCCAGCGCCGCGACGTCCCGCCGGCAGGCAAAAGTTGCCGCCGCCCGGTCGGCATCGGTTTCGCCCTGCGCGGGCAGGAGCTTGAGCGGGGCGCCCAGCAGTTGGGCGATCTGTTCCGGCGTCAGGAATTTTGGCAGCCGCTTTCCGAGCTTCGGCAGCGAGAGGTTCTTGATCGGAGAGGCGGCGACCGCCCCATGACGAATGAGGAACCGGAAGAATGTCCGCAAAGCGCAAAAGCGGAGCTGGATGGCCGCCCGGCTCAGGTCTTGTCGCCCCAGGAATCGCAGGTAGGCGCGGAAGTCATCCCGCTGCAGTTGTTCCCAGGCGGGTGGCTGCTGCCGCTCTTCCTGGTGCCAGCGATGAAACTCCCACATCGCCTGGCGGTAGTTGCGTTGCGTGTAAGCCGAGGCGCCCCGGTCGGTAGCCAGGTGCTGCAGGAACTTCTTGACCCACTTGTCGCTAACCGGTGGTTGAGGAGTTGCCGGGGTCACTTCGCCGAGGTCGGCTTGGTCTCGGTTTCCCGCGGCGGGAATTCAAAGGTGGCCTTGCCCTCGTCCCCCAGCACCAGATAGGCGGGGAACGGCCGGCCGCTCTTCGAGGAAATGAACTCGTGGAGCAAGTCGGTCTTGCCTTTGGACAGCAGCCGCGTCGCCTGTTCCCGGTCAATGGTCTGCTGCAGGATGACTTTGTTGAGCTTGAACTTACACGGCCGCTTGTCCGCCTGGGAGCGCTCGCACAGATAAGTCTCGCCCCCTTCGAAGACCCGCTTGCCACAGAGGGGGCACTTGCCCAGCGACGTTTGTCCGGTGAAATCAAGCTTCGGCGGCGGCGCGCCGTCCGGCCCGGCCTTTCCGGCGCCCCGGCGGGCCTTGGGCTCGCGTGCCTCAAATTCGAACTCGACCTTGCCGTCCTTGACGGCCAGGAATGCCTTGAAAGGCCGGCCCTTGCGCGAAATGAACTTCTCCAGCAAATCAGTCTTGCCGGTCTCCAGCAGTTTCTGTATCTGCGCGCGCTCGATGGTCCGCTGCAGGATGACCTTGCCCGAGCGGAAATCACACGTGCGCTTGGCGGCGGCGGCCTGTTCGCACATGTAACTCATGGGCAGTTCGAATACGCGGGCGCCGCACTTCGGACACTTTCCCAGCGGCTCCTGGCCGGTGAAATCAACCTGCGTGACCGCCCCGTTCGCCTCGAGCCGCTCCTGGCCGAAATCAAACTCAGGCTTCAGCTCCGGGGTCAGCCGGATGAGAGCCGCAAACGGCTTGCCCTGGCGGCTGCGGAACCCTTGCAGGGGCCCGAGCTGGCGTTTCACGAGGAACTCCTCGATCTCGGAGATCTCAAACTGGCGGCCCGCCACGATCTTCCAGAGGCCAAAGTCGCACTTCTGGCATTGGAACTTCTTGTAGTTTTCGTGAATCTCCCCCCCGCACTTGGGGCAGGGCACCTTCAGCATCCCGAAGTCGCCCGGCACGGTATCGCTCTCATGCCGCTTGGCCTTGGCGACAATCTCGCGGGTCATGCCGGCGATTTCCTTCATGAACTCCGGCCGCTGCATTTGCCCGCGCGCCATGCGGCGCAGCTTGAATTCCCAGTCGCCGGTCAGCTCGGGGGAAGAGAGTTCGGGAATCTCCAGGCCGCGCAGCAGCGCGATCAGCGAAAACGCCTTGGCGGTCGGCTGCAGTTCCCGTCCCTGCCGCAGGACGTATTTCTCATAGATCAACCCTTCAATCGTCTGGGCGCGCGTCGCGGGCGTGCCCAGCCCCTTCTCGCGCATCGCCTCGCGCAGCTCCTCATCTTCGACCAGCTTGCCGGCCCCTTCCATCGCGCTGAGCAGCGTCGCTTCCGTGAACCGCGCCGGCGGTTTCGTCTGCGTGGCCACCACCTCGAGGTGGGTGGTCTGCACCGTCTCGAGCGGCTGCACGGGCGCCAGTGTGGGCGTCTCGTCGGTGTCGGCTTCCTTGCCGTAAACCGCCAGCCAGCCGGCGTTGGTCATCACCTTGCCTTCGGTCTTGAAGGGCTCGCCCTCGACCCGCGTGATGCGGGTGGTGACCAGGAACTCCGCCGCCGGGTAAAACACGGCCAGGAACCGTTTCGTGACCAGGTCGTACAGTCTCGCCTCCTGCTCGTTGAGATGCTTGGGCGCGAGAGAGGTCGGGATAATGGCAAAGTGGTCGGAGACCTTGGCGTTGTTGAAGATCCGCTTGTTGGGCCGGACCCAGTCGGATTTCAGAATCTGGCCGGCGAAGGCGGCGTAGCTGGTCTTCTCCAGCATGCCGAGCGTCTGCTTGACCGTCCCGAGGTAATCTTCGGGCAGCGCGCGCGAGTCGGTTCGCGGATAGGTGAGCACCTTGTGCTTTTCGTACAGCGCCTGGGCCAGCCCCAGCGTGGACTTGGCCGAGAAACCAAACCGGCTGTTGGCGTCGCGCTGCAGGCTCGTCAGGTCGTAGAGCAGCGGCGACAGTTGGGTCGTCGGCTTGCTTTCCTCGGTGACGATGCCCGGCCGGCCGAGGCACTTGGCGCGGATGGCTTCGGCCGTCTTCGCATCCCAGATACGCTCGGGCTTGAGGTCGCTTTCGCCGTCCTTCTTGGCGAACTTCTCGTCGAACCACCGTCCGGGATACTCGCCCGCCTGGGCGGCAAACGTGCCGTGCACTTCCCAGTAATCCTTTGAGACGAACTTCTTGATGCGGTCCTCGCGCTCGACCAGGATGGCCAGCGTCGGGGTCTGCACGCGCCCGACGGTGGTGAGGTGGAAGCCGCCGGTCTTGGAGTTGAACGCGGTCATCGCGCGCGTGCCGTTGATGCCGACCAGCCAGTCGGATTCGGAACGGCAGACCGCCGCGTCCGCCAGCGGGCGCATCGAGGCGTCGTCGCGCAGGTGCTCGAAGCCTTCGCGGATCGCCGCCGGCGTCATGGACTGCAGCCACAGCCGCTTGATCGTCTTCTTGGCCTTGGCGTATTGGACGATGTAGCGGAAAATCAGCTCCCCTTCGCGGCCGGCGTCGCAGGCGTTGATCAGCGCGTCCACGTCCGGGCGTTTGATGAGCTTGAGCAGCAGCTTCAGCCGCGCGGCGTTCTTGTCAATCGGCTGCAGGTCGAAGTGCGGGGGGATCACGGGCAGATGGGCAAAGGTCCACTTGCCGCGCTTGACCTCGAACTGGTCCGGCACGCACAACTCCAGGAGATGCCCGACGGCTGACGAAAGGACGTGCTGATCGCTTTCGTAGTAGTCGTCGTGCTTCTTGAAGCCGCCCAACGCCTTGGCGATGTCGCCGGCGACAGACGGTTTCTCGGCAATGATTAGCGCCTTGCCCATAGATTCCATTGACACTTACACCTTGTCCGCCGTTGGGGCAAATCCGTGCAAGTAGCGGGAAAGTGGCTCAAACTGGCTCCGCTGTCAAAGATTTTGCCGGGCGCCCGGCGCAGCGGCATGCATTCGGTCTTGCACCGCGAGGCCCAAAGCCCGAGTCTGGCGGGGATGAAATTCGCGATTTGCAACGAGATCTTTCAAGGCTGGAAGCTGGACGATACGCTGGCTTGCGCCGCGCGACTGGGCTACGCGGGAGTCGAAATTGCCCCGTTCACCCTGGCGAACTCGGTGACGGATATTTCCGCCACGGAGCGCCAGGCGATCCGCAAGGCCGCGGCGCGGAACCGGATCGAGATTGCCGGCATCCATTGGGTGCTGGTCAAACCCGAGGGGCTCTACATCAATCACCCGGATGCCGCCCTGCGTGAGCGCACGGCGAAGTACTTCTGCGACCTGGTGGATTTCTGCGCCGATCTTGGCGGCAGGGTCATGGTGGTCGGCTCGCCCAAACAGCGCAATGTGTTGCCCAACGTTTCTCGCGAGCAGGCCTGGGACTGGGCGGCGGCCACCTTTCGGAACGCGGTCGTGCAAGCTGAGCACCGCCAGGTCACGATCTGCTTCGAGCCGCTGGCCCCGACGGAAACCAACTTCATCAATACCGCCGCCGAAGCGCTGCAGTTCGTTCTGCGAGTGCCGTCACCGCGCTTCAAGATTATTCTCGACGTGAAAGCCATGTGCTCGGAGTCGAAGCCCATCCCGCAGATTATTCGCGAATCCTGGCCGAACTTTGCCCACTTCCACGCCAACGACCGCAACCTCAAAGGGCCTGGCTTCGGCGATGTGGACTTCAAGCCCATCGCTGCCACGTTGAAGGAGGTCGGCTACCAGGGCTATGTTTCGGTGGAAGTGTTCAGCTTCGAGGAAGGCGCGGAGGCCATTGCCAGCCGGAGCCTGGCGTATCTGAAGCAGGCATTTGCCTGATTGCGGCCCGGCCGCAACGGGTAGGTCGGGACGACTCGATGGCCAACCGATTCTTCGATCCGGGCGACGAGCACGCCGCGCGGGTGCACGATCTCTTCTCGATCATCGCCCGGCGCTATGACCTGATCAATGACCTCCAGAGTCTTGGCCTGCACCGGCACTGGAAAAGGCGCGCGATTCAACTGGCCCGACCGCGGCCCGGGCAGCGGGCGCTGGATCTCTGCTGCGGCACGGGCGACCTCGCGCTGGGACTGGCCCGGCACGGCCTGAGCGTGGCCGGCCTGGATTTCAGCGAACGCATGCTGGAGGTGGCGCAAACCAGGTCGTCCGGCATGCGAACTCAAGACCCGGCAGCGCTGCGACACGCGGCCCCTGTCCTGCGTTGGGTCCGTGGCGATGCGCAGCGGATTCCGTTCTCCGACAACTGCTTCGATATCGTGACGGTGGGCTATGGTTTGCGCAACCTGGCGAGCTGGGAAGCGGGGCTGCGCGAGATGCAGCGGGTGGCGAAACCCGGCGGCCGGCTGGTGGTGCTGGACTTTGGCAAGCCGGACAACGCGCTCTGGCGCGGACTCTACTTTGGCTACCTGAAGCTTATCGTGCCCGGCCTCGGGCGGGTGCTGTGCGGCAGCGCCAGCGCTTATGCCTATATCCTCGAATCCCTTCAGCACTACCCGGCCCAGCAGGGCGTGGGGGCGAAGCTACGCGACTTGGGGCTGGTCGAGGTGCGCCAGGTGAACCTGCTGGGCGGCGCGATGAGTATCCACTGTGGGGAGAAACGGGAGGGTTAGAATGAAGCAAGGGGGTTGCCTCCTTCCAGTTCCGTCGTTGACGGGTAAGGTCCCCGCTTGCCAAGGCGGTGACAGTCTGGCCAGAATCGGCGGGTGAAGTTCCTCGAGAAGATCATTACCTGGGAACGGCTGCGGGGATGGAGGGCGGGGATGCGCGCCCGCGGCCAGCGCCTGGTGGTCACCAACGGCTGCTTCGACCTGCTGCACCTCGGCCATGTGACGTACCTGGAGACGGCGCGGAACCACGGGGACGCGCTGCTGGTCGGCGTGAACAGCGACGCGGCGGTGCGCGAGTTGAAGGGCCCGGAGCGCCCGGTGACGCCGGAGGCCGACCGCGCGGCGGTGCTGGCGGCGCTCGAAAGCGTGGACGGCGTCTGCATCTTCGCCGAATCCACAGCCACCCGGTTCCTGGCTGCCGCCCAGCCGGATGTTTACGTTAAAGGGGGCGATTACACCTTGGACACGCTGAACCAGGACGAGCGCCGAACGGTGGAGGAGGCTGGCGGGAAGATCGTGATCATTCCCTTTGTGCCGGGCAAGTCCACGACCGCAACGCTGAAGAAGATCATGCGGTTGTAGATACCGGGCCAGGGCCTATGTCAGATCATTCTGCGGTGATGCGCGGCCTGAGGGCGTGCCCAGAACCCAAGACTCACGTTCCAACCAGGCGCCCCAAACCTACGGGCAGGGCGGCATAGGCCAACCTCGCTGTTGGCGCTGTGGCCTCTATTATTCCTCTATTGCTTCTCTATTGCTCCACTGCCCGGTAGAAGCGGGCGGAGCGGCTCGCGACGGCTGGATCGGTGAATTCCACCTCGCCTTGGGCGTCGGCGGTGCAGGTGCCGAGCGACACCCAATTCACCATGTCCGTGGACACTTCAACCAGGTAAGAGGTGCTGTTATTGCCCACAAACCGCAGCCGCGTGCTGCCGTCCACATTCAGATCAACCTGGAGCTGCAGTTGCAACGCATGGCGCCACGCATTGCGATAGTGCTCGATGGCGTTGGCGTAGTGCCCCGCTGCCGCCTCACGATCACCCTTGGCCACCAGCGCATAGTCCTGCGCCACCTTCTTGGGGTTCAGACCCGCGCTGGCCGCCTCCTGGATGCTGATGATCGCCAGCAACCGGTCGCACTTCACGATGCGGTCAATGAATCCTTGCAGCACCGCCGGCGCCACGGGGCACCCCGGCGCGTCCATGATTTCGGCCAGTTTGGCGGCTGCCAGTTTCTCCTCGTTCATGGCGGTATTGCCGCCCCGGCCGTGCAGGTGGGTCTGGTCAATCCAATAGGCCGGATTGAGCGAGTCGCGCAGGTGCTGAATGGCGTCCTCGAACTTCAGGGCGAACGGGTTGGTGAGACTAAGACTGGATCGCAGCGCCACCAGTTCGGCCAGGACGTTGGATTTGACCCCCGGCGCCCCCAGCACGGTCACGGTAAAGGCGCATTGACTGCCGTTGCTGCAGGCATCCGTGGCCGTTGCCTGCACCGGCGTAATGCCGATCGGAAAGACGCTGCCGGAAGCCGGCGTGATGGCCAGGCTCACTGAAGAACACGTGTCGCTGGCCGTGACCCCATAGGACGCCACCGCTCCATGCTCATCCTGGAATTCAACGGTCTGGGAGGCCGGACACACGATGGCAGGCGGGGTGGTATCCACCACCATCACGGTCTGGCTGCACGTGGCCGCGTTGGAAGAGCTGTCAACGGCTACCCAGGTCCGGGTGGCCGTGAAGGTGCCGCCGCAACGGGCATTGGTTATCGTAGAGGCGACGCCGATGAATAGGTTGGTGGCGCTGCAGCTATCAAGAGCGGACGGGGGATCGAAAGTCCAGGCGGTGCCGCACTCGACCACCTTGTTGCTGGCACAGAGGATCACCGGTGCGGTCCGGTCCTGCACGATCACCAGGGCGCTGCAAGAGTTGGAAGCGCCGCGGTTGTCAGACACGGTCAGGGAGACGCGGTTGGTCCCAACCGGATACGGCCCGGGCGGCACCTGGCTGACGGTGATGGGGTCGCCATCCGGATCAAAGGAGCCGTTGTTGACTGACGCATCGGCCCGGCAGTTGGTCCCGACGGAGACGGTTACATCGGCACACCGGGCCACGGGAGCGCGATTAGCGAGCGCGATCTGCAGCCCGTTGAGCATGGCGTAACCTGACTGACCTGGATGCGCTTTAATAGTCACCGGCGCACCCCCGTTGGTCACCGCCACATTCCGATACACCACATACTGCGCGCCTTCCACCCAATTGGTCGAAAGCGAGTCGGCATTAGTCCCTGTGGGCAGGTTCCCATAGTTCACTCCATCCACCAGGAGTTGAAACACGGTGTTTCCGTTGGCGGCTCCAGAATGGCCATAAAGGTAGAAGTCATAATCGCCGCTGGGCAGATTGGTCACCGTCAGGGTGATATCCCCGTTGTCCTGGGAATAGCAGAAACAGTTATACATCAGGTCTGGATGGGTAAAGGACCAGTGCCCGGCCCCGTTTTGAACCGTCAGCCCTACGGGGGTGGTGCTCCCGTCGGCCGCCACCAAATTGCTGAGCCAGGCGAATGATTGCCAGGGAGCCGTGTAGTTGTTCCAGAAGTCGCTGGGCGTCTGGCCCGTACCAGCAAACCCCAGCTTCACCTGGCTGTAGGCCGCAAAGTTCACGTTGAGAAGCTGCGGCGCCTGGACCCGCACGGTGAGCGTCGCCACTTGGCTGGTGACGGCACCGAAGCTGTTGCTGATGACCACGTCGTAGGCTCCTGAGTCGTTGGTGGTGGTGTTGGAGAGCCGCAGCGTTGGGTTCGTCGAACCGGCCACCGCAATCCCACCTTTGCGCCACTGATAGCCCAGCGGCGGGGTGCCCGCGGCGATCACGGTGAAAGTTGCGTTGGAGCCAGCAAAGACCGTCTGGCTGAGCGGTTGTGTCGTAATCGAGGGGGCTAGGCCCACGGCACACTTGCCCGCGCCGGCGGCGTTGTAGAGGGCTTGAATCTCAGAACTCGAAAGGGCTCGGCCATAGACCGACGGCTCGTCCACCATCCCGAAAAACGTCCCACCCCGCGCGTCGCCGCGCGACCCAATCGCTGCCGACGTGTCGAAAGTGTAGGTGGTGGTATAGGGAATCGCGCCCGACGCCGGGGCGCCGTCAATGTAGAACATCGCCGTGGCCCCGGACTTGGTCACCGCCACGTGATGCCAGTTTGTATCCGCAACCACGCTGATGGAGTAGATGCCGTCGAGGTCAATCCGGCTCAGGAGCAATTGTCCGTTGTTCAGCAGACCGAAGCCGTAGCCGCCGCGGCCGTAACCGAACACGATCCCGCCCTCTCCGGCCACCGCGCCATCCTCGTTATTGTCGTCCAGCGAGATTTGTATCGGGCTGGCCCGCTTAACCCACGCTTCAATGGTCAATTCCTGCAAGCGGAGGCTGACCCGGTTCCCGAGATCCACCCGGTCCCGGTGTATGCCGTCGAACACAAAAGCCTGCCCCACCCTGCCCGGCCCATAACCAAAGGTGCCGTACCCAGCCACCGTGCCGTTGTTACCGTCAGCCGCGTCCAGAGTCGAGCCATCGCCCCGCCACCAACTGACCAAGCCCGCAGGCGCGGGGAGGCAATTGGTCTGAGGCAAAGTGACGGTGAGGAGCGCGTTGGAGCTGAGGACCGAACCAAAGGCGTTGGTCACCCGCACCGAGTAGCTACCCGCCTGGGTGAGCTGCACATTGCTCAGCGAGAGGGAGGTCCCGGTCGCCCCGGCAACATTGGTGCCATTGAACCGCCACTGGTAGCTGAGCGGCATGGTGCCTGTAGCAGTCACAGTAAATGTCGTGGCGCTTCCAGCCGGAACCGCCTGACTAGACGGTTGGGCGGTTATCGAAGGCGCCACGCTTGGCGCACATTTGCCCGCGCCATCGGCGTTGTAGATTGCGGCAATGTCTGCGGCAGACAGCGCGCGGTTGTACAGCGACACCTCATCAATATCCCCGTAGAAGGGAAAGTTGTTGAAGTTGTCGTTGACGTTGCCAATTCCAATTCCGGGAGCATCCTGGGGAATCAGGTCGCCAAACGGCCTGACCGTGGTGGTGATCTGCGCCGCGAGGGTTCCGTTGGTAAAGAGGCTCAGTCTGCCGGAAGCGCCCTCGAGGGTTGCCGCCACATGCCACCATTGGTTGTAAACCAGCGGCGCTCTGACCGTCGCCGAATTGCCACTCGCGCTGGTGATTGTGAAATTGAGGATGTTATTGGCTTCCATGCTCAAGGCGTAAGGATCCAGGCCGACGCGGTTGTCCCCGCGGCAAAGGACAACGTACCCGTCGCCGCGTGGCCGGATCCAAGCCTCGATAGTCAAAGAGTTGGTGAGCGCATAAGCCGGTTGGTCTGCAATCCGAACCCCGACGTAGGTTCCATACGGGTAACTCTGCGGGTCGCAAGCGAAGGCCTGCCCGACGATGCCGTTGGTGAAGCGTACGTTTGGCATGGCATAGGCGTTGTTGTTGCCGGCACTGTCGCTGCCATTGCCTTCCGCCCGCCACCAACCGACCAGACCTGAAGGAACGGGAGCGCAGTTGGTGGTTGACGAGGGGGCGTTACATTGCCAAGCGCGTCGAAGCCGAGGATAGATGGCTTGGACCTCCGTCGCTGAAAGCGCCCGACCATAGAGGCTCAACTCATCAATCAGCCCGCGGAATGGGTAGTTAAAGGGACCCGGCTGGCTGGAATGGTTCCCGACGCCAATACCCGGCCCGGAACGCGGGATTTAGAGGTCCCAGCGGCCGTCACGTAGTGTTTGTTTGGGCGGCAACCACACCATTGGTGTAAAGCGTCATGAGGCGCTGCCGCCGTCGAGCGTCGCCGCCATGTGGACCCAAGTCCCGAACACCATGGGCGCATTAACCCATGCGTTGATATTGTCCGCGCCCCACACGACGAAGCCGAGCATTCCTGAAGTGCCCGCCCGCGGTTCAAGGGAAAGCGTAGATACGAATCGAGCCCGGAGCGAGTATCTCCGCGGAACGAAAACCATCCCAGGCACAGAGGGCGGATTGGTTACGAAAAGCCACCCTTCAATACGTCAGAGAGTTAGGTAAGCGCAAGGGCGGCCACATCCGGGACATTGACCCCGCCGTTGACGCCATCAAAGGCAAGGCATTGGCCAACCCGCCCGGGAGCAAAGGTCACGCCGCCGTACAAACTGCCACTGGCTCCGTCCTTAGAATCATTCCCGTTCCCCTCACCACGCCACCAACTGATGAGCCCGGAGGGCGGGGTCACACAGGCCGGAGGTGAGGTAATCGTCAGCAGCGCGTTGGAGCTGATGATTACACCGAAGGCGTTGGTCACCCGCACTGAGTAGTTACCCGCGTTGGCGGGTTGAACGTTCGCCAGCGCCAGAGCAGAGCCCGTGGCGCCCGCCAGATTCGTCCCCCCCAGCCGCCACTGGTAACTCAAGGGCGCTGTCCCATTGGCCGCCACGCTAAACGTCACATTCGAGCCAACTCCCACCGTCTGGCTCTGCGGCTGCGCCACAATGCTGGGCGGTGTCCCCGTCACTACCGTTGCCGAACCAATCTGCATCCCGGAAATGACGGCATAACCACCCTGCCCCGGCCGCACGATAATCGTCGCCGCTTGCCCAGCCCCCACCGTCACTCCCCGGTACAACGCATACTGCCGTCCCTCCTGCCACACCGGCGGATTACTGATCGGCAAATCGTAGGTCCGCCTGATCCCGTAATCCGTGCCGCCAACGGTCAGTTGATAGTTGCCATCATAGCCGTACACGTAGAGGTCATATTGGCCCGCCGGCAGATTCGTCACCGTGGCGGTGATGTTACCCCCGTTGAACGGATACGCGTAAGTGTTGTACATCGCATCGGACGAGCCGTCGGCCCAGCACCCGGGCGCGTTGCTCACGAGCAGTCCCGCCCCGGAAACCGAGCCATCGGCATACTTCAGGTCAGGCAGCGCCCCGTTCACCAGCCAATTGCCTTGGCTATCATCGCGGCTGTAGAAATTCCAGAAGTCGTTGGTGCTCTGTCCGGTGGCCGCTATGCCCACCTTGATCCCGGTCATGCCGGGACTTAGATGAGCACCAAAGTTGATGTTGATCAGGGTGCCCGGAGCGCCCTGAACCACAGTCAAGGTGGCCTCGGAACTGAGGATGGAACCGAAGGCATTGGTCACCCGCACCGAGTAGTTACCCGCGTCGGCCGGTTGAACGTTCACCAGCGCCAGAGCAGAACCCGTGGCGCCCGCCAGATTCGTGCCCCCCAGCCGCCACTGGTAGTTCAAGGGTGCTGATCCGTTGGCCACCACGCTAAACGTCACATTCGAACCAAGCCCCACCGCCTGACTCTGCGGCTGCGTCACAATGCTCGGCGGGGTCCCCGTCCCTCCAACCGTCGCTCCAATCTGCATCCCGGAAATGACGGCATAACCATCCTGTCCCGGCCGCACGATAATCGTCGCCGCTTGCCCAGCCCCCACCGTCACTCCCCGGTACAACGCATATTGCCGTCCCTCTTGCCAGACTGGCGGATTACTGATCGGCAAATCGTAGGTCCGCCTGATCCCGCAGTCCGTGCCGCCAACGGTCAGTTGATAGTTGCCGTCATGGCCGTACACGTAGAAGTCATATTGGCCCGCTGGCAGATTCGTCACCGTGGCGGTGGCATTACCGCTGTCGAACGGGTACGCGAAAGTGTTATACATGGCATCGGCCGAGCCGTTGGCCCAGCACCCGGGCGCATTGCTCACGAGCAGTCCCGCCCCGGAAACCGAACCATCGGCATTCTTCAGGTCAGGCAGCGCCCCGTTAACCAGCCAATTCCCGTTGGCATCGTCGCGGCTGTAGAAATTCCAGAAGTCGTTGGTGGTCTGCCCTGTGGCCGCCAGGCCCACCTTGATCCCGGTCATGCCGGGACTGAGATGAGCACCAAAGTTGATGTTGATGAGGTTCAGGTTAGGCGCGGCCGCCTCCACCAGGTCCTGAGAAAGCAACTTCAGTGGCAGAGCGACGCCCGCGAGTAGAACCGTGGCAGTTAATAATCTCTCCCTGATAAGCCTCGAATGCATCTTCATTGTACGCATAGTATCCGCGCTTATTTGGAATTCTGGCCAGGCCGCACAAGAATTGCAAGCCCTATTTCCGGCCAGGGGAAGGCAGTTTGTGGTTGTCTGGCGGGCAGTTTTTGCCCATAAACACCCGCCTTAGCTGATGCGTTTCCTGATGCTCAATTGGCGCGACCTGAAGAACCCGCAGTCGGGAGGAGCCGAGCGGGTGAGCCAGGCCTATCTCAGCGCTTTACAGGAACGAGGTCACGAGGTGTGGTGGTTTGCGAATAGCTTTCCCGGCGGTGCGCCGACGGAAACCGTGCGGGGGATCAACATTGTGCGGGCTGGTGGCAAGGGCACGTCGGTGGTGGAAGCCCGCCGATGGTATCGCCGGCAACCGCCGTTCGATCTGGTCATTGATCAGCATCACGGGATTCCCTGGTATGCGCCCTGGTGGTCCGGGACCAACTGTGTGGCCTACATCCACGAGGTGCTGGGCCCGGTCTGGAAGGCGTTTTACCCCTGGCCGATCAACATGATTGGCCAATGGCAGGAGCGCTGGACGCATTGGTTTTACCGCGAGGTGCCTTTCTGGACGCCTTCGGAGTCCACGCAAAAAGTGCTGCACCGGCACGGCGTCCGGGAGGTAAGGGTCTTCCCCAACGGCACCGACGCCCGCCCGTTGGCCGAACTGGAAGGGAAACCGCTGTGCCCCCCGGTGCGGTTGGTCGCGGTTTCCCGGCTGGCGCCCAACAAGCGCGTTGATCATGCGCTTCGCGCAACGAAGATCCTGCTCCAGCGAGGGGTCAAGGCGCATTTGACGGTCGTGGGCACTGGCGAGGTGGAAGCGCAACTGAAACAGATGGCCAGTCAACCGGAGCTGGCCAGCGGTGTTACCTTTACCGGTCCCCTTCCCGAAGAGGCAAAAGACGCCGAGCTTCGCCGCGCGCATCTGTTGATCCACACTTCGATTCGCGAGGGCTGGGGCCTGAACGTGATTGAAGCCAACGCCATGGGCACGCCGGCCATTGTTTACCCCGTGGGCGGCCTGGTTGATTCCACGGTCCACGGCCAAACCGGCCTGGTGACCGGCGAGGAGACCCCGGAGGCGGTGGCGGACAGTGTGCTGGCGCTGCTGAACAGGCCGTCCGATTACGACCGGCTCCGCGTGACCGCCTGGGAGCGATCGAAGACATTCACCTGGCAGAAGGTGCTTCCGCCAGCTTGTGATTGGCTGGAGGACCAGGCCCGGCGGCGGCGCCTTCGTTCCTCGTGAATCCTCTTCCTGCCAGCCAGCAGCCCAGGACGTCCGAGGAAGCAGATCGTCGAAGGTCGGCCCCGGCCGTATCTATCCAGATGAGGACGGGGAGCATATGGCTCTGGCGTGTGGTTTGCGGTGTCCCGCCGCAAACTCCGCTTGCCTGATTGACTCACTAAACAGTGAGCGATGAGGGGCAGGAGGCAGTCAACGGCGAGACGCCCTTGACAGCACGCGAGACGCGTGCGCTCCCCATCTCCGGCTGAACAGATATGGCCCTGGAAATGAAGTGTCGGAAAAAAAAAAAAAAAAAAAAAAAAAAAAAAAAAAAAAAAAAAAAAAAAAAAAAAAAAAAAAAAAAAAAAAAAAAAAAAAAAAAAAAAAAAAAAAAAAAAAAAAAAAAAAAAAAAAAAAAAAAAAAAAAAAAAAAAAAAAAAAAAAAAAAAAAAAAAAAAAAAAAAAAAAAAAAAAAAAAAAAAAAAAAAAAAAAAAAAAAAAAAAAAAAAAAAAAAAAAAAAAAAAAAAAAAAAAAAAAAAAAAAAAAAAAAAAAAAAAAAAAAAAAAAAAAAAAAAAAAAAAAAAAAAAAAAAAAAAAAAAAAAAAAAAAAAAAAAAAAAAAAAAAAAAAAAAAAAAAAAAAAAAAAAAAAAAAAAAAAAAAAAAAAAAAAAAAAAAAAAAAAAAAAAAAAACGTCAGGTCTTGGTCACCTTCGGCACCCCGAATCGGCGGAGCCGCTGGAGTTCATCCCAGCGGTTCAGCCGCCAGCCCAGAAACCGCAAGAGCCACCAGTCGGACCGTCGGCGAAAGGCGTTAATGCGGCGACGCTCGCGCACGATATGGTGCCGCAGCCGCCAGCAATCCGTGATGGCGTCCAGGTAGGTGCGCTGGAAGAAACTCCAGCGCC
The DNA here is from genome assembly GCA_963822005.1 of uncultured Verrucomicrobiae bacterium. Classification (GTDB taxonomy): domain Bacteria; phylum Verrucomicrobiota; class Verrucomicrobiia; order Limisphaerales; family UBA8199; genus PALSA-1440. The sequence continues at coordinate 454,426 of CAWGGD010000015.1, forward strand.
GCAGCAAGAGCCATCCGGCCAGGGCCTCCAGGCCAAACAACACCAACTGCATGGGGACCATCCACAGGAGCAGGTGCTGGGCGTTCTTGAGCGCAACCATCAGGTTGTTGCGGTTCGCATAAAACCGCTTGGAGTCGCTGGTCCGAAATTCAACGATCTTCTCGTCCCCCTTGGGGTTCACGTTGGCCGCCCAGCGGTGGTGCAGGCGCGCCGTCGGAATCCCGGCGCACGTCCGGCCGGCAATCCAGATGCGCCAGGATAAATCCAACTCATCTGCATACAGGAAGATCTCCTTATCGAATCCCCCGACCTGCCGGAAGAGGTCCGCCTCCACGAGATAAGAGCAGCCGGGAGGCATGAAGATTTCGCAAAACGCGGCTGACCTTGGCGCGAAGGCGGGCAAGCCAAAGATGTCAAAGGTCACCCCGAACACCAGTTGCACGGAATCGTCATCGTAATTGAGGACCAGCGGTGTGGCCGCCCCGACCCGTTGACTCCGCGCTCCAGCAAGCAGTTTTTCCAGGCAGTCCGGTTCCAGCCACGTGTCATTATTCAGGAAGAAGAGATACTCGCCGCGGGCACTGAGGGCGGCCTGGTTGTTCCCCTCGCAGAAACCGAGATTGGCCCCATGCTGAATGAACCTGGCGTTGGGCCATCCGATCATGAGCCTGGCGGCGGTCTCGTCGGAACCGTCCTGAGAACAATTGTCAGCGACGAGCACTTCAATTTGAGAGAAGATCGTCTGTGCCTGGAGTGAGGCCAGGCACCGCTCGATCCACCTGGCTCCATTATGGTTGAGGACGATGACGCTTACCGGGGGCCGGGATAGGGAGGCGGATGAATCCATGAGCCGTGAGCGCGCTTACGCTTCAAAGACACGAAATACCCGCGGGCGAGGCGGCTGAGTCAGGTGCTCGGCGAGGTTGCACGGCTGTTCTTGTTGAACTCCGCCACGAGGATGGCGTTCGCATAGGGAAAGGGGCTCTTGTATGGGTGCTTAAACGCCTCCGTTTGGGTGCTGGTCTCCCAGGTCAACCGCTGAACGCGTCGCAGATAGAATTCGCGGGACGCATTGAGTTCGCCCTTCTGGATCATGCGGTCAAGCTCTGGATTGTAGTTCAGGGGGACGGTGAGAACCAACTTGCCTTCCGCTTTCAGGAGCCGCAGGCAAGATGAAATGGCGCTCTTGATTTTCTGCCCGGAGGGCTCGGAGGCTTCATCATCAAACCCGATGTGCTCAAAGGTGGAGATCGAGAGAATCAAGTCGTACTCTTTGGGCGTTTTGAAATCAACAATGTCCTCGTTGATGATGCCGCTGCCCTGTTCGAACTTGTCCAGGATATCATGCGCTACCGGGAAGTAATGGGAGAGCACATTGCCGATTTCGAGCATGTTCTTCCCGGGGTATTGTCCGAGATACCATCTCGCGATCGGCACCTCCACCGCGCGCTCGCTGGCCCAGGTCATGTTATAGCGGTGATAGAAGCACGGAAATGAAGTGCCCTGGAACTCAAAAGTCCGCTTCGGCAGCAGCGGGATGATGGCGGGAGCGAAGACGACCCGCAAAGGCTTTAGGAATACCTCGCGGACCCCAAAGCGCTTGATAAACCAAGGCACCTTGCCAAGGGTCGTATTATAAAGATGCTTACCCACAGTGTTGCGACGAGCCTAAGGTGTTGGAACCCGGGGCCAGGGTCAACCGCTTTTCCAATGCCCGGTTCTAAACATGGCGTCGTATTTCTTGGCGGATAACCTCACAAGGCAGAAGGGAACGAAGAACTTCGTGGTCTTTGCGGCCTTCTGTTAAGAGGATCGGCAATATAATCTGTCGTTCTGTATATCCTTGAATCGATTTGGAATGTCAGTGTTTGAGGTGCTGATCCAAAAAGGTCTCCGCCAGAGTGCGGGCTTCAGGGGGGTAGCTGTGCCCACGGTGATGGTTCAGCCAACCGATGTTCTGTGGCGCGCCCAGCAAGTCATAGACAGGCTTCACGGCCCGGATGAACGCCCAGCTCCGGTCGTCGTCGGCTGAATCTCCAGCGAGCAAGAGGAACGCCCGCGGTGCAATCAGCGCGAGCACCTCATGATTCTCGCGGCTGAACCCGGGCTGATTGATCTTCGCGCCGAAGTACCATGGCGCTGCCCAATTGCTGAATCTCAAGCCCACGCCGCCTTCGCTCGACACGCCTGCCCGGTATCGTTCATCAAAGGCCATCGCATACAAGACCTCCTTGCCCCCCAGCGAATGCCCAAGGCAGCCGATGCGCTTCCGGTCCACGTTGGGCAATGATTCGACGAAATCCGCCGCGCGGATGGCGTCCCAGACCATGCGCGTCAGGCCGGTCCAATCCGGATGCCGAGTCAGCACGCGCGCGGCGTTGCCCGCCCAGTTCGTGCCCTCAGTCTCGATGTAATTGCGCGGGCACCAGACCACGTACCCGCGCCGCACGAGCTGCACCCCCTGCCACTTGTCCTCGGGATACTCGGGGGCCAACCCCGCCACACCCCTGGCCTGAAGGGGCGTTGTCGGGTGGAAGACGACCACTGCGGGCAGCTTCCCTTCTGCCGGGTTCGGCGTCAGCAGGTAACCGTCCGTGAAGAGCCCATCCTCAACCTGATACCGGACAAGCTGGCGGGTGAACTCAGGCAGGTTTTCGGTGGCGAGCACTTCAGTCTTGAGCGGCACCTTGGCCTTCGGGAAGTCGCCCAGAACAGCCTGCCATTGCGCCTTCAAATGCGCACGCTGCTTGAGCCAAGCTCGCTTGGAAGCTATCGGCTCACCGCGTGCCTCGGTCAGCAGACTCGACAACTGTGGCGCGTTCGTCGGCCCGTGCGCCGGCGGAGTCTGCAGATTGCACTCGCTCGCCGGAACGACCAAGGCTCCGACGCCGAGCAGGCACGCCCATGCCAGCACTCGATTCATTCGCCGCATTGTGCTTTCGCCCGCCGTAGGCGCAAGTGCCCTCTTGACCAGCTTGGAAAGAAGGCGGCGCGGACCTGCGTCCGCGCCGCCACTTGCTGTACCCCGAGCGTCCTCTAGCTACACGTCGTAGTAGAGGAAAAACTCATACGGATGCGGGCGCAGGCGCAGGGCGTCATGCTCCTTGCGCTTGGTCGCGATCCACATGTCCAGGAAGTCCAGGGTGAAGACGTCGCCCTTGAGCAGGAACTCGTGGTCCTTCTCCAGGCAATCCAGCGCCTCGCCCAGGCTGCCGGCCACGTTCGGCACCCGCTTCAGCTCCTCGGGCGGCAGTTCGTAGATGTTCTTGTCGAGCGGTTCGCCCGGATCAATCTTGTTCAGGATGCCGTCCAGCCCCGCCATCAGCAGCGCGGCGAACGCCAGGTACGGATTGGCCGCCGGATCGGGCGGGCGATATTCCAGGCGCTTGGCCTTAGGGTTCTCGCTGTAGGTCGGGATGCGAATGGCCGCCGACCGGTTGCGCGAGCTGTAGGCCAGGTTGACCGGCGCTTCGTAGCCCGGGCACCAGCCGCTTGTAGCTGTTGGTCGTCGGATTGCAGATGGCGCAGAGCGCCCGCGCATGTTTCAAGAGCCCGCCCGCGTAATAGAGCGCCATCTTGGACAGACCCGCATACTCGTTGCCGGCAAACAAGGGCTTGCCCTTCTTCCAAAGCGACTGGTGGGTGTGCATCCCCGAACCATTGTCGCCGAAGAGCGGCTTGGGCATGAAGCAGGCGGTCTTGCCGTGCTTGCGCGCGACGTTCTTGACCACGTACTTATAGACCATCATGGCGTCGGCCGCCCGGACCAGCGTGTCAAACCGGTAGTCAATCTCCGCCTGCCCCGCCGTGGCCACTTCGTGGTGCTGGCGCTCGATGGCCACGCCCAGCTCCTCCATCACCAGGCACATCTCGGTCCGGATGTCCTGCTGCGTGTCGGCCGGCGCGACCGGGAAATACCCTTCCTTGTGCCGGATCTTGTAGCCGGTGTTGGGCATCTCCTCCTTGCCGCTGTTCCAGACGGCTTCCTCCGAATCCACGCTGTAGAAGGTGCCGTTGCTCTTGCTGTCGAACTGCACGTTGTCGAAGATGAAGAACTCGGCCTCCGGCCCCATGTAGGCCGAGTCGGCCAGGCCGGTGCTCAGCAGGTATTTCTCGGCGCGCTGGGCGATGCCCCGCGGGTCGCGCGTGTAACCCTCCTTGGTGCCCGTCTCCGCGATGGTGCAGGTCAGGCTCAGGGTCGGCACGGCGCAGAAGGGATCAATAAACGCCGTCGCCGGGTCGGGCATGGCCAGCATGTCCGAGGCCTCGATGCTCTTCCAGCCGCGGATGCTGGAGCCGTCAAAGCCCAGTCCCTCGGTGAAGATCTCCTCCGTCAGCTCCCGGATGGGACAACTGAAGTGCTGCCAGGTGCCAAAGGTGTCCACGAACTTGATGTCCACCATCTTGGCCCCGCTCTTCTTTGCTAACTCAATTACGCTCTTGGGTGTGCTCATATCTCGGTATTCTTGGTTTTGGTTGTATCGGTGATCGCGTCACCGCACCGGCCACCGCCCCTGGCGGTGGACCGGCGCGGCGCCGCCGAAATTCATAACTGCCCTGCGGTGTGGTATCCTTCCTCGCCGTGCTCGGACAAATCAAGGCCCGAGACTTCGATTTCGGGCGCGACCCGCAGGCCGAGAACAGCCCGGACAAGGTAGGCGATAATCGTCGTGCCCACAATAGCCAGGCAAAGAGTGATGCCGATGGCCTTGAGTTGTTCGACCCACAGGCCGCCTTCGGCGACGAGCTTGGCCAGGCCGTTCTGCGTGGCGGGGTTGGCCGCCTCCAGCTTGTTGCCGACATCGGCCAGGTTGTTGACGAGGTTGGGATTGGCCTTGGCGCTGGCAAGAAACCCGGTCAGGAGCGCCCCCAGCGTGCCCCCTACCGCATGCACGCCGAAGGTGTCCAGCGCGTCGTCGTAGCCCGCGGCCGACTTCAGCTTCCAGCAGGCCAGATACGGAATCAGGCCGGCCACCACGCCGATAATGACCGCGCCGGTGGTGGTCACAAAGCCGCAGGCGGGCGTGATCACCACCAGACCGGCCACCGCGCCGGAGCAGAAACCGAGGATGCTCGGCTTGCCGCGGAAAACGTATTCTGCCATGGCCCAGGTGAAGGAAGCCACCGCCGTCGCGAGCGTCGTGGTGGTGAACGCGTTGGCAGCGATGCCGTCGGCGGCCACCGCGCTGCCGGCGTTGAACCCATACCAGCCGACCCACAACATGCCGGTGCCGACCATGCAAAGCACCATGTTGTGCGGCGGCATCGGCTCCCTGCCGAACCCGAGGCGCTTGCCCAGGATCAGGCAGAGGATCAGCGCCGACCAGCCCGATGACATGTGCACTACCGTGCCGCCGGCGAAGTCAATCGCCCGGATCTTTGCCGTCGGATTCCACACGCCGTTCATCAGGCCGTCCACACCCCAGACCATGTGCGCGAGCGGGAAATAGACCACAAACATCCACAGCGTCACGAACAGCAGAACCGCGGAGAAGCTTCATGCGCTCGGCGATGGCGCCAATGATCAGCGCTGGCGTGATGATGGCAAACATGAGCTGGTACATGGAGAAGACGTTGTGCGAAACCCAGGCGGCGTAGTCCGTGTTCGGCGCGGAGTCCACCCCGGCCAGGAACGCTCCAGTCGAGGTTGCCGAGCACGACCCTTGATGACGCCGCCTTTGGCGAAAGCCAGGCTATAGCCGCACAGCCACCAGAGGATGGTCACCAGGCCCGCAATGCCCAGGCATTGGGCGAGCACGGACAGCACATTCTTCCGGCGCACCAGGCCCCCATAAAACAGCGCCAGGCCGGGCAGGGTCATGAACAGCACCAGCGCGGTGCAGATCATCTGGAATCCATTGTGGCCGGGGCCGGGGCCGCCGACCTTGCTCTCCAGATTGGCGTTGGCAGCGCTGCCCCGCGCGCCGTTGTTCACGTAGGCCTCGAGGTCAGCCAGCCGCTCCTCGACACTCGGGGCTTTGAGCGCGGGCGCCGCCGCATCGGCAGCCGACGCCGCAAGCGGCCGCATCGCCAGCACCGACAACAGGCTAAGGAATATGATTACTCTTTTCATTTTATTGGTGGCTCCAGGATTAATTGCGTTCCGCCCTAAACCGCGCCAACTCCCTTTTCATCCGTGCGGATGCGAACGGCTTCCTCGATATTGGAGACGAAAACCTTGCCGTCGCCGATCTTGCCCGTCTTGGCAGATTTGACGATGGCGGCGACGGCGGCGTCCAGATGCTCGTCGCTAATGACGATCTCGATCTTTATCTTCGGCAGAAAATCCACCGTGTATTCGCTGCCGCGATAAATCTCCGTGTGGCCCTTTTGCCGGCCGAAGCCCTTGACTTCGCTGACGGTCATTCCTTCGATCCCCACTTCCGCCAGGGCGTCTTTGACTTCTTCCAACTTGAACGGTTTGATTATGGCTTCGATTTTCTTCATATCAGCATAGAGACACTTGCAAGCAAAGGAGCGCCGGCAAACCCGGCCAGGAGCAGCAAACCAGGTTTGCACCCATGGTCCTCAACATAATGTTTCATCATCAGTTTTCTCAGTTGCCGACCCGCTAAGCAGCATGGATGCCAGCCTCGAGGGACAGACGAAAAGGTCCGGTTTCATTGGGGAATTCGGTTGTCGGGTCTTTTCCTGGAGCGGAGCAGCCTGTTGCGATTTGCGCAGCAAGGCAATTCTTAGCCAGCGCTTGCGAGGCGGAGCCGAGCCGGACTTTGCCACCTTCTTTCGATTGGCAGCACCGGTCGAGACAAGAGAACCTGCAGGCCTGAAATCCAAAGGCCGGAACCCGGGACGCCAACCTAGCTCGATCCGTGGATTCGGATTTCCGACTTCGGATTTCGGATTCAGATTGGGCCCGCCCGACTCTGGCGCATCCCCGGGACGCGCGCATCCCTTCCAAGGGAATCGCAATGGTTTTGGTGTGGCGAGTTTTGACCACGCTGCGCAGAAATCCACGCTGCTTCCACCACCCTTCCAAGCCAGAACCATGTGCAAGCAATTGGTTCGCAACACCTTACGCGTTTCAACTGGCTTTGGCACGGCACCTGCCTCACGCCGCAACCATGCGCGGCAGCCGTGCCGGTCAAGTTGTTTCCTGCGCGTGCTGCAACGAAAACCAATAACCGCAAACATAACTGAAGATCATGAAGTATAACAAGTGGACTCTAGCCCTGATGAGTGCCGGACTCGTCAGCCTCCCCGCAGTGGCCAACGCTGAAGAACAAACCCATGACGTCCTGACCGCGCTTTCGACGACGACGATTAGCGGCTATGTGGACACTTCGATGCAGTGGAACCCGAATACAGGCAACCAAAATCTGCCACTTTACACGCCCAACGGCGCGCCGAGCGGCACGAAGGCGGACGGTTTCAATTTTAACGTTCTCTCGCTCACCATCAGCAAACCTCCGGGCGAAGGGGAATGGGCCGCCGGCTACAATGCCACCTTGATCTTCGGACCCGATGCGGTGGGATTCAACAACTCCTTCGGCACGACCCCGAGCGACTTCAGCCTCATGGACACCTACGTGGAGCTGCGCGCGCCGGTGGGGAACGGGCTGGCCTTCAAACTCGGCACCTTTGCTTCGCCTTTGGGCTACGAAGTCTATCAGACTGGGAATAATCCAAACTACACCCGGTCCTACGGCTATGAAATTGAACCGACGCAGTTGACGGGACTGATGGTGGCCTACCAGTTCTCCCCGGCACTTTCGGCCAACGCCGGGATTGCGAACACCTGGAGCGCCGGGGTCAACAATCGCGCCAACCCGCCCAAGGCCGAATCTTATAAGACTTATCTGGGGTCGGTGACCCTGACTGCCCCGGACAGCATGGGTTTTCTGTCTGGCTCCACCCTGTCCGCCGGCATCGTCAACGGTTACAATGCCCTGGTCCCGAATGGGGGCGCCGTGGAGACCAGCTATTACGCGGGTGCCACTGTCAAGACCCCCTTGCAAGCTCTGAGCCTCGGCGCCGCTTTCGATTATGCGCGCCTGGGTCCAAACCAAGCTAACGGGGCGCCGCATGATTCCAGTTACCAATATGCCGTGGCGGTTTATCTGCACTGGCAGGCGACCGAGAAACTGAGTTTCAACACCCGGGCGGACTACTTCAGCCAGAGCAGCTATCTGGCCAGCGCGGGGCTGCCGGGGTCCTCGTTCGCCCTGACGGAATCGGTGCAGTATGATTTGTGGAAGAACGTGGTGACTCGCGTTGAATTCCGGTGGGATCATGCAACGAACGGCAGTGACCCTTGGGGGTCCACACCGCCCAGCTTTGACAACGCATTCATGCTGGCAATGAACGTTATCTACAAGTTTTAGCGGCTCGGCACGTTCCTCTGAGCCCCTTCCGAGAGTCCGGAAGGGGTTTTGACCAGCCCCGCCCTGCGCTGTGTTTTCGCAGGGTTCAACCGGGTTCAACCGGGTTCAGCGTTGACAATGGCAATCATTGCGTTAGCGTTCCGCGCTCTGAGTAATTGACATTAGACCTTGATTTATGGCCAACACAAAGTCAGCCGAACGCCGCATGCGCAGCAGCGCCCGCAAGAACCTGCATAATCGCAGCATCAAGTCGCGCCTCCACACGCTCGAAAAGAGCTACCTGGAACTCCTCGCCGCCGGCAAGAAGGACGACGCCGCCAAACAACTGCGGACCCTCAGCTCGGCTTTCGACAAGGCCGCCAAGTCGGGCGTCGTTCACCGGGCGACCGCTGACCGCAAGAAGTCCCGCCTGGCCCTTCGCTTGGCCAAGGCCAAGTAACAGGGCGAGTCTGATACCGGCGCAGCCGCCGATGTCAGTGGCTGTGCGAAAACCCAAACCCGGGAGGGCGAGCGTCCCCGCGAGCCCTGACTTGCCTTGTCTCCCGAGAAGTTTGGGCTCGCGGGGACGCTCGCCCTCCCAAACCGGTGGTTTTGACGCGCTCCGGTCAGCGGGCGCCATCTCTGGTGGCTGCGGACGGCGCAGGACTGGGAAACAACCTGCACGCCGCCAAGCCCATCCTGGCCAGCCGGAAGCGTAACCCGGTCGCCAGGCACCCAAAACCATAGCGGATGCTCCGCCGCAGGTTAATCGAGGATGCCTCCGCGAAGTACTTCGTCGGGCAGCTTACCTCGGCAATGGTGAACCCGTGCCAGAGGATTTGGGCCAGCATCTGGTTGTCGAACACGAAGTCATCCGAGTTATGCGCCAGATCGAGCTGCTCGAGGATCTGCCGCGAGAACGCGCGATAGCCGGTGTGGTACTCGGACAGCTTGGCGCCCAGCAGAATATTCTCCGCCAGCGTCAGGCAACGGTTCGACACGTATTTCCATAAGGGCATCCCCCCGCGCAAGGCGTAGCCGCCCAGAATCCGGCTGCCCAGCACACACGGGTGCAGCCCGTTGCCGATAATGGAGACCATCGCCGGAATCAACTGCGGCGTGTACTGGTAGTCGGGGTGGATCATGATGACGATGTCAGCCCCAGCCTCCAGCGCCAGCCGGTAACAGGTCTTCTGATTTCCCCCGTAGCCCTTATTCACCTCGTGGACGTGAACCTGCACGCCCTCCAGGCCCCGCGCGATGGCCACCGTTTCATCCCGGCTCCCGTCGTCCACCAGAACGATGCGATCAACGATCTCCTGCCCGTGCACTTCCTGATAGGTCTGGCGCAAGGTCTTGGCCGCATTATAGGCCGGCATCACCACGACGACTTTCTGGCCGCGATACATAATTCTTCGCCGGCACAATGCCCTACCCCACACCGGGTTGAGAAGCCCAAAAGTGTTCGCCACGTCGCCAACTGTCCCGCACGTAGTCGGCGTGCCCGTATGTTGCGGTTTACCCTGGCCGCCCTGCGCCATCCCTTCCGCTCCTCGGCATCGGCCGGTTCCGGAGGTGGATGACGCCGTGGGCGATGCAATCCGAGCGGTGCGGCCCGCGCTTTGCCCCGGCGCGGGTGTGAGAAGTCTTTTGACAGCATAAGACAAGGATGCCTAATTTTAGGTCGGCTTTTGCCTTTCAGTAGCCAGCGCAGATCGGCATACCCCCAGCGGTCGCGACGCGCGGGGAGGTAAGGCGCTAGAGCGCTGCGCGATCTTTCTCGTCCGCTGCCGGGCGGTTTCGCCGGCTGGCGCCCACGGCAAAGCCTACCCTAGCGGAACTAATCCCCTGCATTTGTTGTTAAAATGGAGGCCTGGCAAGTCATCACCTGGGGGCCAACGGGTGAAACCGCGCGCAGCCTCCCACCCGCGTTCCGGCGGCACCCGTTCCCTGGCGTCCGGCGGAGCCTAGGAAATTCCCGGTCGCCACTCCGCCGAGGGTGTCTGGCACGCCTCTTGCCATAGCCCGCGCGTCAGCGGGCGGCAGTCCGTTTGGGGTGCCCGGCCCGGCTGACAACGATTGGGCCGGTCTCGATCGGACAAAACATAACATAACAGACAGAACCTCATCTGAACAAGAACATGAAAAGAATGAAATACCTCCCGATGATCTGCGGTCTGGCGCTCACGCTGGCCGCTCAGACCGTATTTGGCTTATCCTCTTATGTGAGCCGGATACCTAACGGGAGCGCCTTCAGTTGCACCACGTGCCACGGATCTTCCGGGCCGCCTTTGAATAATTTTGGCACCGATTTCCTGAACGCTGGGGCGCGGTGGAATTCCTCGCTTGCAGCCTTGGATTCCGACGGCGACGGCTTCACCAACGGCGCCGAGTTGGGCGATCCCAACGGGACCTGGGTTGCAGGGAACCCGAACCCTAACGTCACCGCCAGCAATCCTGGCAATGCCTCGTCCAGGCCACCCACGGTGACTGCGCCGACCATTACTACCCAGCCGGCCAGCCGAACCGTCACCGCCGGAGCCAATGTCACCTTCACCGTGGCCGCCTCCGGCACCGCGCCCTTGAGCTATCAGTGGCAGAAGGACAGTGTTAACCTCGCCGGCGCCACCAGCGCCACCCTGACGCTGAGCAGCGTCACCAGCGCCAACGCCGGCAGCTATCGCGCCGTGGTCAGCAACAGCGCCGGTTCCGCCACCAGCGCCGCCGCCACCCTCACGGTCAACGCGGCCGTCGTTGCGCCGGCCATCACCACCCAGCCCGCCAGCCAGACGGTCACCGCGGAGCCAATGTCACCTTCACCGTGGCCGCTTCCGGCACCGCGCCCTTGAGCTATCAGTGGCAAAAGGACAGCGCCAACCTCGCGGCGCCACCAGCGCCACCTTGACGCTCAACGGCGTCACCAGCGCCAACGCCGGCAGCTATCGCGCCGTGGTCAGCAACAGCGCCGGTTCCGCCACCAGCGCCGCTGCCACCCTCACGGTCAACGCGGCCGTCGTTGCGCCGGCCATCACCACCCAGCCCGCCAGCCAGACGGTCACCGCCGGAGCCAATGTCACCTTCACCGTGGCCGCCTCCGGCACCGCGCCCTTGAGCTATCAGTGGCAAAAGGACAGCGCGAACCTCGCCGGCGCCACCAGCGCCACCCTGACCCTGAACGCCGTCACCAGCGCCAACGCCGGCAGCTATCGCGTCGCGGTCAGCAACAGCGCCGGTTCCGCCACCAGCGCCGCTGCCACCCTCACGGTCAACGCGGCCGTCGTTGCGCCAGCCATCACCACCCAGCCCGCCAGCCAAACGGTCACTGCGGGGGCCAACGTCGCCTTCACCGTGGCCGCTTCCGGCACCGCGCCCTTGAGCTATCAGTGGCAAAAGGACAGCGCGAACCTCGCCGGCGCCACCAGCGCCACCCTGACGCTGAGCAGCGTCACCAGCGCCAACGCCGGCAGCTATCGCGCCGTGGTCAGCAACAGCGCCGGTTCGGCCACCAGCGCCGCTGCCACGCTGGCGGTCAACGCGGCGCCAGTCGCGCCTACGATCACGATGCAGCCGTTGAGCCAGAACGCAACTGCCGGAGCCAACATTACCTTCATGGTCGGAGCCAACGGCACCGCGCCGTTGAGCTATCAATGGCAGAAGGACGGCGTCAGCCTCGCTGGTGGCACCGGCCCCAGCCTGGTGCTCATGAACGTCACCACCGCTCATGCCGGCAGCTACCGCGCCATCGTCAGCAACAGCGCCGGTTCTGTGACCAGCGCGGCGGCCACCCTCGTCGTCACCCCGTTACCGCAGCCGGCGTTCAGCATCAGCCTGGACAGCCCGCTCAACGGTGCGGTTTACAGTGCCCCGGCGGATGTGCCGCTGGCGGTGACCGCCTCGGGCGGGACCCTCGCCGAGGTGGCCTACTTCGACGGTACCAACCTCCTTGCGATCGTGACGGCCTCGCCGTTTGCGATGACGGCCAGTAATGTCGTGGCAGGTAACCATGTCTTCACGGCCATGGCCACCGGCACCGCCGGCCAGACCGCGACCTCCGCGTCCGTCACCATTACCGTGGCCAGCCCGCGGCCGCCCCCCAATGGCACGCCGATCCTGAGCCTGATCTCACCGCGAGACGGCGCCACCTTCACCGGCCCGGCCAGGATCCTACTGGTCGCCAAGGTCACCGACCCCGAAAACCGCATCGCCAAGGTCGAATTCTACTCCGGCAGAACCAAGGTTGGCGTTGCCGTCCCATACCGGCCGGAAGAAGAGGATGACGACGACCATGTGTCCCCCGCCAGCGACACGCTCTATTTCCTGGTGTGGAACCGTGTTTCGGTCGGCCAGTATGTCGTGACGGCACGGGCGACCGACAACCTCGGCACACCCATCACCTCGGCCCCCGCACGCATCACCGTGCAGCGGGCGGGCCGTCGCGGTGACTAGCAGCAGGTCTCCGCGCTAATCATAAGCGCACGACAAACCCGGGCACGCAGCCGACAGGCTGCGTGCCCTTCTGCTTGGGGCTCAAGCTGTTGAAAGGCTATTCAAAGGCTCTCCCCGAGCCACCCCAAAGCCGTCAACGCCAGGGCAAATAGCCCGCCCGCATCAGGGCATCATGGTTGCAGAATAAACCCTTCTTGAAACCGCGTCTCAATTGCGATAGTATGCTCGCAGTGAAACCAGAGCCGACGCCTGAATTCGAGGTCCTCGAAGGCCGCTGTGCCGGACCGCAGGTCTGTCCCCTGAGCCGGGTTCAGGCGGGGACGGTCGTGTGCATCAAGCGGCTCTTCACCGAGCCTGGCGTCACCGACCGGCTGCGCGAACTGGGCTTCTGTGAGGAGCAGCGGATTAAGCTCCTCGCCCGGCAATCCAACTACATTTGCGAGGTCTGCAATGCCCGGCTGGCCATCTCGGGAAAGCTCGCCGAAGCTATCATGGTCGAGCCCGTCCCTGCCCTGTCCCCGGAGGCATGACCCGCCCCGGGCCGCAAACCCGCCAAGCCATGTCGCCCCCCCTTCAATCGCTCACCTCCATTGCTCTGGGCGCCAGGGCCACAGTCGCGGAAATTCGGCTGCCGCCCGAGAGCCGTCCGCGGCTGATGGAAATGGGGCTGCTGGTCGGCACGCCGGTTGAACTGGTACGCTTTGCTCCGCTCGGCGACCCGGTCGAGATCAAGGTGCGCGGCTACCACCTCACTCTGCGCAAGCACGAAGCGGAGCAGATCCTGGTACAACCCAATGCCTGAATCTGGAGGAGAATCTTCCAGCGCGCAGGAGCTGGCCGCCTTGCCCCCGGGCGCGGCGCCGGGCGGCGCTGCCGGCTCCGCGACCCCGCCCCGCCCAGCAGCGGTCAGCGCTTCCCCTCCCTGCATCGTCCTGACCGGCAACCCGAACTCGGGCAAAACGACGCTGTTCAATGCGCTGACCGGTCTGCGCGCCAAGGTCGGCAATTACGCCGGCGTAACGGTCGAGCGCAAGGAAGGCCGGCTGCTCGGTGCGCCCGCCGGCTCGAGCCTCCGCGTGCTGGATTTGCCCGGCACCTACAGCCTCAGCCCGCAGTCCATTGACGAGCAGATCTCGCGCGACGTCCTGCTCAACCGGCTGCCGGAGTTACCCGCCCCGTCCGTGATCGTCGTGGTGGTGGACGCCTCCAACCTGCAGCGTAACCTCTATTACGCCACCCAGGTGATTGAGCTGGGACATCCCACGCTCATTGCCCTGAACATGGTGGATGTGGCGGAGGAGAACGGGCACCACATTGACGTGGCGAAACTGGCCGGCGGACTCGGGGTCCCGGTCCTGCCGCTGGTCGCCAGCACCGGCCAGGGGGTTGGTGAACTTCGCCAGGCGATCCTCGCCTCGCTCCAGGCCCCCATCCCGGTCAAGCCGCGCCAGTTCTCCCGGCTGCCGGCCCCGCTTCAGGCGGAGGCCGACACCCTGGCAGAGTTGCTGGCCGAGACCTTCCACGAACGGCGCGCGCAGGCAGCAGCAGAAGCACTGCTCATCCTCAGCAATGAGAAAGCCCTGGCCTCCAGCCTGCACCACTATGCCGCCCCGATCCAGGGAGCTGTCTCGGCCGCGCGCCGCCGTCTCGAGACTGCGGGCGTTGACTGGCGCGGCGCCACCATTGAACGCCGCTACATGGGCGTTGCGGCCATCCAGCAGGCCGTCACGACTGAACTGGCGCCCCCGGGTGAGACTTTCAGCGACAAGCTGGACCGCATCCTCACGCACAAGGCTTGGGGCACGCTGATCTTCGTGGCGATCATGACGCTCATGTTCCAGAGCATCTTCAGCTTCGCGCGTATCCCCATGGATGCCTTGCAGAACGGCGTGGACTGGCTCGGTCACACGGTTGGCGGCATGATTCCGCCCGGCGACTTGAACAGCCTGCTGGTGGACGGCGTCATCGCCGGCGTGGGCGCGGTCGTGGTGTTTCTGCCGCAAATCCTCCTGCTGTTCCTCTTCATCGGCTTCCTCGAAGACACCGGTTACATGGCCCGGGCGGCGTTCCTGATGGACCGGTTGATGAGCAAAGTTGGCCTCCACGGCAAAAGCTTCATCCCGATGCTCAGTTCTTTCGCCTGCGCCATCCCCGGCATTATGGCGACGCGCACCATCGAGAGCCCCAAGGACCGCCTCGTAACCATCCTGGTGGCGCCGCTGATGAGCTGCTCGGCGCGCCTGCCGGTCTATACCCTGCTCATCGCCGCGTGCATCCCGAACCTTACCGTGCTCGGTTTCCTCAAGCTTCCCGGCCTCACGATGCTCGCCATGTACTTGCTGGGCATTGTCGTGGCCCTGTTCATGGCGTGGCTGTTCAAGAAGACCCTGCTCAAAGGTGAAACCCCAATGCTGATCATGGAGTTGCCCCCGTATAAGCGCCCGCTCCTGCGGGTCGTCGGCCGCCACATGTGGGACCGCTCGAAAATCTTCCTGCGCCGCGCCGGCACCGTGATCCTCGGCATCAACATCCTGCTCTGGTTCCTGGCCACCTATCCCCGCACCGCGGCACCCCAGACTGCTGCCGGTGGCGAGCGCGCCCACCTGAAGACTCGACTGCCGTCCGCCGCTGCGCCGGAACCATTCCCCGCCCGGGTCACACCCGCGGCTGCGCCCGATCGCCAAACCGCCGACGAACAACTACGCCGGACCTTTGCCGGACGCCTCGGCCGCCTCATCGAGCCGATCATTGCCCCGCTCGGCTTCGATTGGAAGATCGGCATTGGTATCATCAGCTCCTTTGCCGCGCGCGAAGTCTTTGTCAGCACCATGTCCATCGTCTATAGCGGCAGCCAGACAGATGCCACTCCCTCCAGCGTGACCAGCCTGGCGCAGACCCTCCAGGCGCAGAAGCGGCCCGATGGAACACCCGTCTATACCCCGCTCACCGCCGTCACGCTCATGGTGTTCTACGTCTTCGCCTTGCAGTGCGTCAGCACCGTCGCCATCGTCCGGCGAGAGACCAACTCCTGGAAGTGGCCATTTCTGCAATGGTTGTACATGGGCACACTGGCTTGGGGGCTGGCCTTCCTGACCCAACTTGGCGGGCGGCTGCTCGGTTGGCACTGAGCCGGGGGGCCCCCCCTGTCCGTAGCCGATTCGACAGCCGCGAGCGGGTGAAAAAAAAGCAAAAAAATGCTTGCACCGGGTCGCTCGCGGTGGCTATATTGCTTTGCGGAAAACGGCAATGACCGTGTCATTAGCGAACATGAATTCGCAGCAGACATTACGGCGCCGAGGCTTTACGCTTCTCGAGTTGCTGACTGTCGTGGCCACGGTCGTTGTCCTCGCTACCCTCCTCTTTCCGATTCTGAGCAAAGCCAAAGACAAAGCGCACCGCACGGCTTGCCTCTCGAACCTCCGCCAACTCGGAATCGCGTGGATGCTCTACGCGGATGACAACCAGGGCTTCCTGGTTGAATCCTACCCGGTCAATAATCCCGAGGTCTGGGTCAAGGGCGACATGACCAATCCCAACGAAGCGGGCAATACGGACCTAATCCGGCAGGGTAAACTTTCCCCTTATAATCAGAGCGTTTCCATTTACCATTGCCCGAGCGACGAGGGAGTGAAGATTGACGGCCGACAGGTCGCGACCGTGCGGAGTTACTCGATGAACTGCTTCATGGGCGCGCGCAACCCGGGTCTCGGCCCGATTCCTTCAACCGCGGCCGACTACGTCCTGTTCTATGCGAAGGATTCCGATATCCCGCACCCCGAGCAAATGTGGGTCCTGGTCGAAGAAGACGAACGCAGCATCAACGACGGTTTCTTCGTCACCGACCCGACTGCGCGCATCTGGATTGACTTCCCCACCACCTCCATGCATCGCCACAGCGGCACCTACATACTCAATTTCGCCGACGGCCACTCTTCCGTCTGGCGCCTGAACGATCAGCGGACCTTCCAGGTTTCCTATAACAAGACCGAGCAGCCCGGCAACACGGACCTCGCCCGCCTCGCCCGGTCAACCGCGACGCGAAAGTAGCCCGCGGCGCCCTTCACGGCAGCAGCCAGGCAGTAATCTTCGCGCCCGCTTTCTGCCCGGGCTAGAAATCGACCTCCAAGCGGGTCTGGAAGACGTTGATATTGCCCGCCGGTTCCCGCCCGGAGACGTGGCCGAAGCCGTACTCGAAGCGCCATTTGAGATGGGAGTGCAGATACCAATTCACCCCCGTCATGAGCATCGAGAGCCGTCCGCCGTGAATGTCGGCGCTGTCGAGGTCCAGGAAAGAGTACCGCGCGGCAACTTCCCAGGCGCCCCAGCCACCGCGACCGAAATCGAAGTTCCGCTTCGGGATCACACGCGCAAACTTGCCCTCGGTCCGGTCGTAGGGGCGGCTTTCGCCGGTCAGGAACCAGCTCGCCGAGGCATATAGACCTTCGAAGGCTGGCACCTGCCCGTTGTTCTGGCGCACCCAGGAGTGCAGATACTCACCTTGCAGAGACAACGGACCATTGACCCAGGCGGCTTCGCCGCCGACCACCCATGCCCCGTCGGCGTTGATATCACCCGTGTCAACGACGTAAGGCGCCAGATGGCTTTCCGGGCGGGACTGATAGCGCACAGAGCCGCTGCCGGAATAGAGAATGTTCGCGCTAAGTCCCAGATGCAGCAGCCGGGTGGAGTTCGGCTGCTCGGGATTTGCTTCATACAGCGGAAGCCCCGTCAAGCGCATCATGGCCCGGCCAAAGTCCTTCGTAGCGTCACCCAAATCCTGACCCACGCCATCGGTGAACAAACCGAGCGTCCAGGTGGCGCGTCGGTCAAGCACCGGTCGGCCGATTTGGATACCCGCATTGACGCCTGGCGCCAGGGCCTCGAGGGGCGCCGCTGGCTCCATGAAGGTGATGTCCCGGCTGCTGGTGATGAGGTCCAGGCCCATCGGGGTCTGATACTGGCCAACCTTGAGGTCGCCGATCCAGCGGATATTCCTGAAGGCGAGGTAGCTGTTCTCAATGTAGAATTGGTTCGGAACATAGCCGATCTCGAGTTCGTAGGAGACTGGCAGCAGGAGGATGCAATCTCCCTTGGCGTAGATGCGGGCGCGGCGAACCTCCACTCCGGCATCAAAGCCCGTGAACTCCTTGCCCGTGACGTAATCCGCACCATCCACAGCGAGCTTCCCGCCGATCTTGGCCGTCATCTTGAGCTCTTCGAGATTGAAAATGCGGTAGGCGTTCGTGCCCTGGATCTTCTCCCGGACCTGGGCCATCGGGTCTTCTATCGGCGTCTTCTCCGATAGCTCCAAATGAAGCCCGTCCCAGCCTTCCCAGGAGGATTTCCAGTTGAAGGACTTCCCTTGGGGCGTGACCCGGTTGGTGGCGGCCCCGTCGGGCACCGCGTTGGTTTCAACGGTGATGCGCACTTGCTGCTTCAACGCCTCCGGGCCACTCTCACCTTCCGCCAGATGGTTGGTAGCAGAGTGCGCCTCGGCTTGGGAAGCGACGGCGGCGTGGACCCAGAAGTGCAGGAAGCCGTTGGCAAGGACTACCGGAACCAGCAAGGTAAGAAAGCCGGTCCTGGTTCGTCTCCGCGCCACGGTCCCGCCCGTGCAGCTCATGGACTCGAGGCCGACGGCGGCCCACCGGCCCGCTTGAGCTTATTGGCGAGGATTCGATAGGCCAGGCCGGCCAGCAAAGCCCCCGCCAGCAGGACGCCGATCAGGAGCAGCCCAAGCCAGAAGGCACGGTGCACCACGCGCTCCAGGTCGGCCCCGGCTTGCCCGCTCAACCGGGTAATCTGGGGCACGCTTTGGTTCACCGAAGTCAGCAGGGTGTTCACGTCCCGGGCCATGGCTCCCACCTGCGCGGCGGCAGTGCCGTAGTCGAGCACGTTGAAGGGCGGACTGTTCGTGTCAGCGGGAGCGGAGTTGGTATCCGGCGGCGAGACGTAACGGACGAAGGCGTCGAGGGATTTCACGGCGCTGTTGACCGAATTGGCCATGTCGCCGCCGGCGGCCAGGGTCTGGCGAACCTGCGGTAACAGTTCGCGAAGCTGGACCTCCTGGGCGTTGAGGGTCACGAGGATGTTCGACCGCTCATTGGCCACACCGGCGAGCAACTGGTTGATCGCGGCTTCGCGTTCTTCCCTGATCAGGCCAGGCAGACCCTCGGCCGTCCTGGCGAAGGTCCGGGTCGAGTCCGCGACCCGGTCCACGTTGGACAGGACCTGCCGCGCCTCCGGCTGGTCGGCAAGCTGGTAGGTGAGCAACTCCGCCTGCCAGCTCCAGAGCTTCGGCGCGCGTTCGAGGTAATACATGGCCCGGGCGGCCAACTGCCGAGTCTGCTCGACGGCGCGCACGGCGGGGTCGAGACCCGACAGGGGATTCACCGCGGCCAGGCTGAATAAGCTGGCCAGCCCTTTGCCCTGCTGGGCGTCGGCGTCGGCCTTCATGAATTTCACCAGGTCGCTAAAACGTGCCGCGCCGACATTTCGCTCCTGCGGATGCGCCGCGCGCCACTCGCGGATGAGTTCGCGCAACTGGTCGCGCTGCTCCGGAGTCAGCACCCCGTGCGCTACCTCCCAGGCGTTCGTCTCCAATTGTCGCTGCGTGCCGAGCAGCGGCTGCGCCGCCGCGCCGAACTTCTCGCCCACCCAGTAGTCCTGCACTATGATGCGGGACACGGCAGCCAGGACGACCATGTCAATCGCGTTCAGCACGGGATTCTCTCCGCTGGCAGTGATGTAGGCCGACGTAGCCTCTTGCAGCTTCCATTGCTGGGCCATCATCCGCGCCTCCGGCGTGCCCACCTTCGCGTGCAAGTCGTCCGCCGCCTGCGCCACCATCGCCGTGTATTGGTCAGCCTCGCGCATCACCACCGTCTGGAGCACCGCCATCTGCTGCCCGGCGTCGCTGCCCTGCTTCCCGCCGGCCAGCGACTCGACCAGGGACTTGGTTTGCTGGGTTTCGGTGCGCACCACCGAACAACTGCTCGCGAGCAGGGCCAGCGCGGACAGGCACGCCACGTTCAGATATGTTTTCGCTTTCATGTCGGTGCCGCGAAGCAAGCTCTAGCCCTCGCTCAGGTCGTCTCAGAAAGTAATCGTGACCCCGAGCTGCGGCCCTTGCGAGACCATATCGTACTTGAACCGGTTTCGGCCGCTGCCGGTCTCGTAGTCAACAGAGATCCAGCGGTAGCCGAGCTGGAGCGATCCCCATTTGGCGAACTGCCAGCTTACGTAGGGAAACGCCTCCCAGGCCAGGTCAGACCCGAGCCCGAATCCACCGACGTCACCCCGCACGTTCAAACTGAAGTGCTTCCCCAACGGCAGGCTGAGTTGCGTGCCTACGATCGGGTCCCACCAGCCTTGCGTGTCGGAAGGATTGAACCCGAGTGGCCCGCTCAATTGCATGTCAATTCGGTTGTAGACCGCGCCGGCAAAGACAGTGACCTGCCGGTGGACGCGGTATTCGATCACCGGTTGCACCATCAATTGTTGGACCTCCAAGCTGAATGGCTCCTTGGTTGCCCCCACGTCCATGTAGATGACGTCGGTGGAGAAGGCCCAGCGGTCATAGCCCACGCGGACGGTGCCCATGGCGCCAAAATTGAGATTGTCCCAGATCTTGTCGAAGCCGATATCCACGTTGTTGGCGGGGATGCCTTTGACGGCGACGTCTCCCGACATGCTGGCGGCCAGGCCGTAGAGCGTGACGTCGAAAGTCCAATGGTTGGTTTCCTCGGCGCGCACGGTCGGAACAACGAGCGTGGCGGCGAGGACAAGCGTGGTAAGAAGCTCCTTTCTCATGGTCGTATTTGTTTTGGTCCGTTCTCCCAGTTCACCAGGAGCCGCGCCGGGCCCGACAAGGGGGCAATGTAACCGTAAGTTTCACGTGTACGATGGGTTCCTCGCTGATCTGGATGATGCCACGGCGCGGACGGTCCCCCGCGACGTCTCCGGCCGCCTATAGCTTGTCGCCCAGGTTCTTGATGCCTTCGCCGAGGCCCTTGAACCATTTGTCCACGTCTTCGCTGCCGGCCTTGACGCCCTCCCCGGTGGCTTTGCCGGCTTTCTTAAGGCCATCAACGGAAGCCTGCGCCCCCTCATCGAGTTTCTGACCCGACCACTTGGCCGAGGCCCCGAGACTGGAACCGGCCTTCTTGAGGTCCGCGGTCGCTTCCTTCCCGGCCTTCTTCGATTCGGCGGCGGTCTGATGCCAGCACTTGGCCATCTGCTGATTCACCTTGGCAAAGGTCTTTTTCATTTCAGCCTCCGACTTTACGGTCCCGGCCTTCACGCCGTCGCCGAGCTTGTCCAGTTCGTCGCCGGCGCTGTTCATGCCCGCTTTGGAATCCTGGGCGACCTTAGCCGACTGCTTTTTCACGTACTCGGCCGCTTTGTGGATCTGCTCCGCCGACGCGTTCATGTCTTTCTTGACGAAGGACTCATGTGCCGCCGCCAGGGTCTTGTTTGGCTCGCCCGTGAACTTCACGGGGGCGGTCTGGGCGTAAACCGCGGGGGCGGCCGCCATTAGCACAGCAAGGGTGAGCTTGCTCAACATGGAACTGGGTGTCTTGTTCATATGATTTCTCCGATCTTGGTTCTGCGTATATTGGTTACCTGGTTGGCCGACGAACTGCGCCGGCCAACCTCTTAGTAACACGGGCTGACCGTCATGCCAAGTGAGATCGCGGCGCGGAAAAGCGGGCCTGCCTGCTTAAGCGCGCCCTTTGACGCAGCGAAAGCCAAGGTGGTTGCTGCCGGTGGTGGCTTCACCCTTGCCGCGGGTGCCGACCATGTAGCGGGTGCAATACTGGTCGGTGCACAGGAACGAGCCGCCCCGGTGAACGCGCTTCTTCTCGGCCGGCTCCGCCGGGTCGAAGGGGGCGTCCGGCCCCTGCGGATTGCGCGCGCTCGGCGACGGTGACGTAGCCGGTGGCGTTGACAAACTCCTGGAACCTCTCGTTCGTCACGTCGGCCTTATCCATCCAAAAGCCGTCCACATAGACCCGGTGGATGGGAACCGCGTCGCGGGTGACGCCCGGCAGGCCGCAGAGTGTTTCGCAGGCAGTGTCGCTGCCCATGGAGAACTCGCCGCCGGGAATCCAGACCATGCCCTCTGGCGCCGTGCCCAGCGGCCGGGCGGTGTTAGGCTTGGTCGGGAGGAAGCCCGAGGCCGTGGCCGGCGACGCGTCGGTGCCTGGCTTCGGGCGGGTGAGGCTGAACGCGACGGCAGCAGCAACCAGGCCCGTCAACGCCAGCACAATGATCCAGAGGCGGCCAGAGGCCGTTTGGCCCCCGCGCCCCGGGGACGCAGTCGAGCTTTCGCGCTTTCCCGGCCTGAGCTCTTATCTCACAGGAGGCAGTTTAGCCTAAAAGCGGCAGTTGAGCTGAACAACAAAGGCAAACCGGTTCACTGCCTCACACCTTTGTGCCTTCGTTGCTTTGTTGTTCAACCGCCGTTTCCTGTTTGCATGCCGATGATCCATACGCCTCATGGCTTCAAATCCCATTCTTTGAGTTTCTTCGCCGCGGTGCCGAACTGGCCGAGCTGGTAAACAGCCGCGCCCGCGGGCGAAAAGGTGAACGGCTCAAACGGCTCGGCGAGCATCTTGTCGAGATAGTCGCGGGGCGCAACGCCGGTGCTGACGTGCGGATTGAAGTTTCTCGCCGGAACATCTTCGGCACAAACGTCGTAACATATCCGATTAAGGCCGCGTCGATGGTCGGGATCGTCGTGCGGGGTGATGAACGCGCCGAGTGGCCGGTTTCCACCGTGAACGGGCTGCACGGCGGCAATGAGGTCAGCTTGCAGCTTGAGAATTCCGGCGTCGGCTTCGCGCAGATGCCCGCCACGCCCACGGCGCCCGGCTCGGGACGTAGTAGTATTTGAAAGCTTCCAGCTTCATGGCTGTTCACGTTGGCGTTGGGCGAGCACCTTGCCGGCGGCGGCATAAACTCTTTCGAGATCCGCCGTGCGGACGAAACGCTGGATCAGGGTGATGTGCGGACGGTGCGTCGCATCCAGGGCGAAACCTTTCGGGAAGACCTTGAGCAGGCGGGCATTGTTGGCCTCGCATTGCCGGAGCATCGTGGCATCCGGCTCCAGGAGGATGTCGATGGCCGTGACCGGGGACTGCCCGGCCGGGAAGACCTGTTTCCAGTCGTTCTTCATGCTGACCACGGTCCAGCCCTCCTTTTGCGCCTCGTCGTAAACGGCCTGCGTGAAGGCACCCAGCTTGACGTTCGGCAACCCCTGGGCGGGACCGTAGGCGTATTCGCGCGCCGCATCGTCATGCAGCACCAGCAGCTCGAAACGTGCGCCGCTGCCGCCCTGCGTGTATTCCAACATCTCCTGGTCGCCCCGCGAGTTGCCGAAGGCGGCGATGGGCCGGCGGCCGATGTGCCGGTTGATGCCGACGGGCTTGTCGGCCTTGTCGTCATTGAAGTTGAGCTCCGGGAGGCGCAGGAGCACCGGCTTGCCGTCGCGCATTTCAAACTTCGTCTTGATACTGCTGCCGACGACCTGTTCCGGCGGGATGCCGTAAACCTGCTCGGTCCAGGGGCGCATGAACTCGATGCCGCCGCCGGAGACGATGAAGTTCTTGAAGCCGTTCGCGCGCAGGTAGGCGAGCACTTCGAGCATCGGCTGATAAACCATTTCGGTGTAGAGCTTGCCGGTCTTGGGATGTTTCGCGGTGGTGATCCAATCCTTGACGATCTGCTCAAACTCCACCGTGGTCATGCCCGCGTGCGTGGCCATGATGAGTTCGAGGAGGGCGTGGTCTCCGCCGGCGAGCGCGGTCTTCAAATCGCCCTTGAGCAGCGAGGCGAAGGGTTCCTTGGTCTTCCATTCGGGATGCTGCGGCGCGAGTGCCTTCACGCGATCGAGTGCGAAGTAGAATTGAACGGGCATCGGTTGCTCGCACCAGAGCGTGCCGTCGTTGTCGAACGTGGCGATGCGTTCTGGCACCGGCACAAAATCCGGCGAGCCGGGGGTCGTCACCTTCGTGACGAAGTCGATGATGGATTGCTTGGCCTTGCCGTCGTTCCACGAAGGGAGCGGGTCCGCGGCGCGAGCGATGGTTGTGGTGAAAACCAGCACGCCAACGAGCGCGGCGGCGAGCAGGTTTTGGGTGCGGGTGGTTTTCATTGGCTCTGTCCTTTCGATATTTGATTTGGTTGACCGGAGCCGCACCCGGTTTGGACGGGTGCGGCCCGGTGGATTGAGTCGGTGCAGCGTTAGTCGGCTTTCGACAACGCTTCGATCTGCTTCTGCATCTTCGACAGGTTGAACGAACCCGCCGTCGCGCTGGGCGGATAGTCCTTCATGGTCATGAGGAACTTGCCGGCCATTTCGGTGAGCGGGATGAGGACGTAGGGACGGTCGAGGAACCAGTCGTTATAGGTGTTCGAGTTGTGCTGCGCCTTCTCGAACGGATCGCGGCGCAGGTTGAACAGCAGCGGGACGCGCAACTGGACAAACGGCTCGCGCCAGACGCCGAATGCTTCACCCCGGTTTTCCAGCCACACGACTTTCCAGTCCTGATAACGAGCCGCGACGATTTCGCCGTCGTCATTCACATACCAGAACTCCTTGCGGGGCGACTCCTTCACCTTGCCGCTGAGATAATCCAGCATGTTGTAGCCATCCACGTAGTTCTTGTAGGTGCGGCCGTTGAGTTCCACGCCCTTGAGGAGCTTTTCCTTGATGTCCGGCGCACCGGCGGCGGCGGCGAAGGTCGGGAGCCAATCCTCGTGCGCGACGATGCCGTTGAGGATCGTGCCCGCCGGGAAATGGCCGGGCCAGCGCACGAAACAGGAAACGCGATAGGCGCCTTCCCAGTTCGAGTTCTTCTCACTGCGGAACGGTGTGGTGCCGGCGTCGGGCCAGGTGTTGTAGTGCGGGCCGTTGTCGGTGGAATACTGGATGATGGTGTTATCGGCGAGCCCGAGGTCGTCAATCAACTTGAGGAGTTCGCCAACCTGCATGTCGTGCTCGACCATGCCGTCGCTGTACTCGTCCTGCCCGGAGATGCCGCGATGTTCCGCCTTCACATGGGTACGAAAGTGCATGCGCGAGGCGTTCCACCAGACGAAGAACGGCGTCCCGGCCTTGGCCTGCCGCGTGATGAACTCCTTGGCGGCGACGGTAATTTCTTCATCAATGGTCTCCATGCGTTTCTTGGTGAGCGGGCCGGTGTCCTCGATGGTCTGGCCGCCCTTGCCGTCGGCCTTGCACTTGAGCACGCCGCGCGGGCCGTATTTCTTCCGGAACTCCGGGTTCTTCGGATAGTCCAGGTTCTCCGGCTCCTCATTCGCGTTGAGGTGATAGAGGCTGCCGAGGAACTCGTCGAAGCCGTGCATCGTGGGCAGATGCTCGTCCAGGTCGCCCTGGTGGTTCTTGCCGAATTGTCCGGTGGCGTAGCCTTGGCTCTTGAGGACCGTGGCCATGGTCACGTCCACTTTCTTCCAGCCTTCCTTCGCGCCGGGCAGACCGACCTTGGTCATGCCGTTGCGGACGGGGACAGAGCCGCTAATGAAAGCGGAGCGCCCTGCCGTGCAGCTCTGCTGCGCGTAATAGTCAGTGAAGGCCACGCCTTCTTTGGCGATGCGATCAATGTTGGGGGTCTGGTAGCCCATCATGCCGTGGCTGTTGTAGCTGATGTTCTGGATGCCGATGTCGTCGCCCCAGATGACGAGGATGTTGGGTTTCTTGGCTGCCGCTTGAGCCGGGCTGACAGCGCAGAGGAGCGCCGCCGTGCCGGCCAGCAGTGACAAGCCGATGTGTTTAAGTTTCAATTTCATATCTTCGTATCCTTCTATCTTTCTTTGTTCCGTGTGTTTCGGAAACTGCACAGGAGCAAACGGAGTCAACCGAGTGGATTCTCGTTCTCTGTTATCTCTGTTTGCTCCTGTTCCATTGATCGGTTCATTTGGGTGGGATAGGCGGGCGGCCCTGGCGAGCCGCCCGCCGTGAAGGTCATTCCGGCTAGTCGCTAGGGCCGTGGCTCGCCTTCTCCGCCGCGGCCATCTTTGCCGCCATCTCCGCTTTCACCGCGTCGAGGTTGAAACTGGCGCCCCGTTGCATCGGCGGGTATTCGAGGAAGGTCTGGAGTTCCTTGCCAATCACCTGCTGGACGAACACAAAGCGCCAGAATTGGAACTTGAACCAATCGAAGTATTGCTGCGCCCCTTCTTTGGTTCCGTTGTTCGGCCAGCCCATGCGCTCGAACGGATCCAGGCGCAGGTTGGTGATGTAGGGCACATCCGGATGGGTCTTTTCACCCAGCCAGCCGGCGGGCTGGTCAATGAACCGGAACTTATAGTCGTCAATGCGCACCGCCCCGACGGTGCTTTCGCCGAGGTAGAAGATTTCGTGACGCGTGGACGGGACCTTTGCCGGTGATCATGGCCATCTGGTTGTAGCCATCCAGATGGTTCTTGTAAGTCCGGTCGCCGATTTTCACGCCCTTGAGCAGGTCGCCCGTGATGGTGGTATTGCCGGCAGCGGCGAGGAAGGTCGGGAACCAGTCCAGGCCGGAGAAGAGGCCGTTCTGCACCGGTGTCCGCCGGGACCTTGCCGGGCCAGCGCAGGATGCACGGCACGCGGAAGCCGCCTTCGATGACCGTCCCTTTGCACTGCGCGAACGGCGTCGTTCCGCCATCGGGCCAGGTGAAGAGTTCGGTGCCGTTGTCGGTGGTGAACACGACGATGGTATTGTCGTCCTCGCCCATATCTTTGAGCTTCTGCAACACCAGAGCGATGTCGTTATCGAGCTGGGCCATGCCGGCTTCCTGTTCCGACCAGCCATTCTCCGAGTTGCGCGTCGCATTCCACTTATCCGAGAGGTGGGTCACGATGTGCATGCGCGTCGGGTTCAGCCAGCAGAAGAACGGCTTGCCGTCCGCCTTGGCCTTTTCAATGAACTTCAAGGCGAGGTCGCGAATTTCGTCGTCCACCGTTTCCATGCGCTTGGGATAGAGCGTGCCGGCGTCTTCAATCTTCTGTTTGCCGATCTTGCCCCAGCGCGGCATCTCGGTCGGGTCGTCCACGTCGGTCGCCCAGCTAGTGGACCATGTTGCGCGGGCCGACGACGTTCAACAGATTTTGCGGGTAGTTCGGATGCGCCGGATCTTCCATCGCGTCCAAGTGATAGAGGTAGCCGAAGAACTCGTCGAAGCCGTGGACGGTGGGCAGGTACTCATTGAGGTCGCCCAGGTGGTTCTTGCCGAACTGGCCGGTGGCGTAGCCCTGCGCTTTGAGCGCGGTGGCGATGGTGCAAGCCTCGGCGGGCAGGCCGACCTTGGCACCCGCCTGGCCGACCGTGGTCAAGCCGGTGCGGATGGGCAATTGGCCGGTGATGAAGTTCGCTCGTCCCGCCGTGCAGCTCGCCTCGGCGTAGTAGTCGGTGAACAACATGCCCTCCTTCGCGAGCTTGTCGAGGGCGGGCGTCTTGCCGGCCATCATGCCGCGATGGTAAGCGCCGATGTTCCACATGCCGATGTCGTCTCCCATGATGAAGACGATGTTGGGTTTCTTGGCCGCCGCTTGAGCCGGGCTGACAGCGCAGACGAGCGCCGCCGTGCCGGCCAGCAGTGACAAGCCGATGTGTTTTATGCTTAGTTTCATATATTCGTATCTTTCTCTCTTTCTTTGTTTTGTCTGTATTTGCCTTTCTATTGGTTGGTTTGCTTTGTTGTATTGCTCGGTTTGGTGGTTCGGCTACGGCCCGGTGTAATGGATCGCCACGGCGATGATGACCCGGCCTTGTATCGTTTGCACTGAGCGCCCCCACCACGGGCCGGTCACAAACGCTCCCGTGGTCTGGGTCCTGTCATAAACCACCACGGCGGCATCGGCGCCCATTTTCGCCGCCCCTTTGCGCAGGGCGGCTTCGATCTCCGCCACGGGCACGCTGTCGCTGGAGGGTTCCGCCGTGACCTCTCCCAGCCGCACGTGCGGACGGGTCGGTGCCGTGCGCAGAATCTGAACCAGGGCCGGGTCCGAGGGCGGGAATTTCGGCCCGCCGATATCCTGCTTGTTAGAGGTGGAGACGGTGTTGCAGCCGGTCAAGGCGACCAGCGCGATGACGGCGGTGAACACTGCGATAGGCTGAATAGTGGCTTTCATATTACTGGTGATATTTGATGGTTGATGGTTTGAGGTTAGTTCATTTAGGGAAGAGGAACTGGACTTGAAACCGCAGTTGCCAATCGGCGCCGTTGTCGGGTTTCTCGACGTTGTAAAACGCCTGGAGCTGGAAGTTGACCGGCAGCTTGCCGAAGCGCTGGATCTTGCCCACGCCGCCGCCGACGGGCACCGTCCAGCGGTTGTCGCTGTTCGCTTCCCAATCAGCGGTGATGATGGGCGCGGTGACGAGGTACCAGCCGTGGGGCAGGTTGTAGTTGACGAACGGCTGCACGAGCATGGCGTTGACGTTGCGATCACCCCAGCCCGCGAAGGACCACTGGTTATTGGCCAGCGCGCCGATGACCCAATGGCCCTGCATGGTCAGCGCCACCGCCGCCGGCCCGGCGCACCACTTCCCGTTGCCCAGCATCGAGTCGGTCGCCGTCGGGAAGGTGAAGGTTGGCCCCGCGCCCCAGATGAACTTCTTGGACTTGGCCGGCGAGAAGAAGAAAGTGGGGTTGATGTCGCCCAGGCCGGACGCGCTCCGCACACCGGGCTGGGGAGGCTGGCTGATGATCGGCATGATGGTCCGCGTGATCAGGTTCCAATCCTCGCTCAAGCTGATGGGAATGACCGGCTGGACGTTGAGAATGTATTGCACGGCGTTGTTCGGTCCGACGCCGAAATTGAAGTCGTTCTGGAAAGGCACACTGATGAGTTTCGCGACCGGGTTCTGCGCGGCCTTGGCCAGCGCCTCCTGGCCTTCCTCGCCTTCGCCCCCGCCTCCGCCTCCAGCCGTCTCACCGGGAGCCTCCTTCAGGGTGAGCGGACGGTAGAACGCGCTTTGGCCGTCATCCAGACCGCGCGCGTCGCCGACGTTCTGACCCTGGAGGTCGAAGCTGGTCGCGAGCGCGGCCAGCAGTGGCAAGGCGATGTGGTTTAGCTTCAGCTTCATGTATTTGTATCCGTCTCTGGCTCTTTGTTCTGTTTGCTAATTCGTTATCTGTGAGTTTACCGCCTTCTGAAATCCTCTCAGGCGCTCTCACCCGCCGGCTCGGCGTGGGTGCCGGAGCCGAGCCGGATCGCCCCGACGTAATCCAGCCCGCGGGTCTCGGACATCCAGCGGATCTCCAGCACGGGCGGTCTGGGGGCGGTTTCCATCACCGCCAGGAGTCGGCCGAAGCGCCGGGAGCGAATCTGGTCCTCCATTTGCGCCGGGCTGGCCCATTCTTCGACGTAACAGAGCGCTTCCGGCTGATCCACCTCCTGGTAGATACAGCTCGATACGAAGCCGCGCTCAGCCCGCGCCGGCAGCATGATGGACCGCAGGGCCTTGACCATCTCCGCCGCGTGTACAGGTTGAGCCTTGATTTGTAAGCGTAATTCGACCAACAGATGGGCTATAGGCATTTATGATGCCAAGCCGGTGGGTTGATGAATCTACATCGCTAACTTGCTGAAACAAAGCAACTTAGGTGACATACGCCGTTTATGAGCCCGGCTATTGAACTAGGAAATATCTCCAGCTTATTGGAGGCTCTACAGCAGGCTGGAGGCCCACTGCGACAGCGCGGCAGCGCGGCGAGTCAACACAGATAGACGGCTGCATCCATCCCTGCCCCTGACTCGGCAACCAGAGTACCCCGCTCGGCAGCCAGGACGACCTCCCCCAGGCACTCCAGATACTGCCACCATAGTACCTCCGTCCCAGTACCTCCGTAGTACGTCCGTAGTACCTCCGTATGGCTAACGGAGGTACTACTTAGGTATAACGGAGGTACAAGGGAGGTACTACGGAGGTACCATCGGGGCACTGGGGGGCACTTTAACGAGAAGGTTCGGGTGGAAAATAGGCGCTTGGGGCCTTGCACCCCCACAGCGTCAATCCCGGCAGGAAAGACTGTGTTTGAATTGTTTCGGCTACGCCGGGCGCCGAAGGCCCAGCTTTGCCATTCGGAATTCCAGGGTGGTGGGTTTGAGGCCCAGAATCGCCGCCGCGCCCTTTTTGCCGCGGATTCGCCAGGCAGTCTGTTCCAGCACCCGCAAGACGTGTTCGCGCTCGACCTCTTCCATAGCCTGGCTGGGCTGCGCCCCCGTCGCGCGGGCATCAGGCTGTTCGATCTTCAACCTGGTCCCCGACGAGACGATCATCGCCCGCTCGATGGCGTTCCGCAGCTCCCGCACATTGCCCGGCCAGGGATAGCGCTGGAGCTGGTCCATGGTGGCTTGCCCAATGGACTGGATCTGCTTGCCGAACTGCGCGGCAAACTCCTCCACGAAGGCCCAGACCAGCGGCGGGATGTCTTCGCGACGCTCGCGCAAGGGCGGTACCTTGATCGGAAATACGTTCAGCCGATAGTAGAGATCCTGCCGGAACCGGCCTTCCCGGACCAGCTTCTCCAGGTCCCGATTCGTCGCCGCGATGATGCGGATATCAACCTTGACGGGCTTGTGGCTGCCCAGCCGTTCGATTTCCTTCTCCTGCAGGACACGCAGCAGTTTCGCCTGAACCTCGGGTGGCAGCTCGCTGATTTCATCCAGGAAAATGGTGGAGCCGCTGGCCAGTTCGAAGCGGCCGGCCTGCCGGGTTAAGGCGCCGGTGTAGGCGCCTTTCTCGCGGCCAAACAGCTCGCTCTCAATGAGCGTGGCGGGAATGGCCGCGCAGTTGACCGTCACCATCGCCAGGCCGGAGCGGGGGCTGAGGTCGTGGATGACCGACGCGATCACCTCCTTGCCGGTGCCGGTCTCGCCTTGCAGCAGGACGGTGGACGCGGTTGGGGCCACCTGCTCGACCTGGGCGAGGACGCGCTGGAGGGCCGGGCTTCGGCCGGTGAGACGCCGGTGGCCATGGAACTCTTTCACCTCCTGCCGGAGATAGGCGTTCTCCTGCTCCAATTGCTCTTTCAACTGCCGCACTTGCTCCATGGCCTGGCGCAGAGCCGTATCAGCGGCCTGTCGCGATAGGGCATTGGCGAAAATCTCCGCGATCAAGCGCAGGCGGCCAACCAGCACTTCCGGCCAGCGGCGCTCCTCCTTTAGCGTGCCGAAAGCCAGCGCGCCCAGAACTTTGCCGCCCGCAATCAGCGGAAACGTCACGTTTGACTTTGGTCCCAGTCGGCGAATGCTCTCTTTGTCCACCGCCGCCTCGGCGGGGAGTTCCTCCACGGATGAAAACTGAATGGGCCGGCCGGCGAGAATCTGTTGAACCCCCCAGGGATAGAGTTTGCCTGGGGGCGTCGGCGGATTCAGCTTGAATTCAGGCCTGGCCCAGCCATGGGTGGTGACCAAGTCCCGCGACGGCTCTCGCAATTCATAGAGTGTGCTCCGGTCAAGCCCCAGCGCTTCGCAAATGCGCTGCTGAGCGTTCTCAATCGCCCCGTCCACCTTGTCGCCGGCGATGTTGACGAAGCCCGCCAAGAGCTCGGTGAGCAGTATCTCAAACTGCAGGCGCTCTTCGAGTTCTGCGGGCGGCGTGGCGTCTCCGGCATTCATTGGATTTCAGCCGTGGTGCTGGCCACCCGTGGGCTCGGATTGGCCCGAGGAAGAATGGAGCGCCACCAGGCGTGAAATCAGCACGGCCACGTAGAACAGTCCGGCGATGGCTTCCGTCACCGCCAGCATCCGGGCAGCCTTCGACACCGGCGTGATGTCGCCGAAGCCGATGGTGCACAGTGTAATGAAGCTGAAGTAGAACGCGCTGAAGCCGTCCAGAGTGGCTCCTGCACTGGACCCTGCCGGGAACGCGAATGCGCCTGGATTCAGCCGGGAGACCATCACGTACATCGGTATCCACAGCAACCCGAGCAGCAAATAGCCGGAGAGACCGGCGCAGAGCACGTTGGTGTCAACCCGGGGGGCTCGCATGATGAAGCGGAGCAGATTCGCGACGATAAAGCCGAAGAACACGAC
The DNA here is from genome assembly GCA_963822005.1 of uncultured Verrucomicrobiae bacterium. Lineage (GTDB taxonomy): Bacteria > Verrucomicrobiota > Verrucomicrobiia > Limisphaerales > UBA8199 > PALSA-1440. Next base: position 486,241 of record CAWGGD010000015.1, read on the forward strand.
CCCGGAGGCCAGAAAGACGACGGGAGGCATCAGATCGGGGCGGAGATGGTTGGCCCACTTGCCACCCAGCGCGGGGCTCAGCAGCAGCAGCGCGACGATCAACGTCCGGCGGCGGCCGCCCACGGCCAGCACCGCCGACACCATCACCAGCGTGAGTAGGATAACCTCGATCAAATCACCCCCTGGCAAATCCTCTACGAGTGGCGCCGACACAAACAGGAGCACCAACGCCACCAACAGTTCGACGGCGGAGAAGCGAAACGCGCCCACGCGAAAAAGCCCTTCGCGCTGGGGCGCGAGGGACGCCATTCCGTCGCCCGGCGGTTGACCCGGGCGCCACCCCACCTCGGTCGGAGTTTCGGTGGTCTCGGAGCCCTGATTCGCTCGGTCGTCCGGTCTGGTTGGGGTCGTGTGCGCCATAAGCTGATCGCCGTTCTAAGCGGTGAGATACTTCATTTACCAGACGAGCACAAATTGAAGTTGCGCCACCAGCGCGGCATTGGCGTTGGGGTTGTGGACCGGGTTCCAAACGACCTGGAAATCGGGCTGGATTCTCATCATCGGGGTCAGTTGCAGCGTGTAGAACGTTTCCAGGACATACTCGTTTTCGTGAAACACCGGCTGAGAGGTGGCTGCCGGCTGGGACCACACAAAGCCAACGCCGAGCAGATCGTTGCTATGCCGGGGCAGCAACCCCGCGTGTTTGAAAGGCGCATGCATCACCAAACCGGTGCCCGCCTGCGCGGAAGCGGCGGCAGCCACTTCCGAACCGCCGAAACCAAACCGCCCGAACCAGCCGAACGGAGAATGGCGGCCAAGCTGCTGCTGCAGGTTGAAACAGAGCCCGCCCTGGACTCTGCCGCCGGCTCCGCCCACAAACGGTTGAATGCGGTAAATGCCCGGCCCCAGGCCGAACACATCGTCCGGGGCGTAACCGCCCTCCCAGCTCAGCGACCAGCTTTCCCAGCTAAAATCGGTCCAGGGCGCATGGCCGGCGATCGAGCTGCCAGCGGAGGCGCCGAGCATCGCGTACCAATCGTCGTGCGGCTGCCACTGCAGGTTCAGGCCGAAGCTGTAGCTCGGCAACGGTAGCACAAGGCTGTTGATGAGCGCCGAGTTGATGAATTGGCCGCGGCCGCTTTGGGCATAGCTATTGGCGTCCAGGTAATTGCCCTGGCTCACCATGCCCGCCACCACCACCACCTCGCCGTCGCGGAAGGACTGCTGCCAGTCCAGTTCGGGAATCCGAAAGCCGTTGACGCTGGACCAAATCCCAGTGGGATCGGTAAGGGAACCGAGGTTCCGGCGAGCGTCCTGCGTCCGGCCGCCCGAACCGAGCCCGGTTTTGGCCTCGACCTGAGTGCTCAGCCAGCCCGCGGTGCCCGCGTTGGGCGCGTCGAAGACCGCCCACTTGGCCTTGAAATCAAAAGTGTAGTAGCCAAGGGCATGGTCTCCCTGCATCACGTCGGTCAGGCCGACACCGGTACAGGTCTGCTCCAGCGAGTAACGCAGCCCCATCTCCGAGGCCAAGTACTTCGCTCGCTGTACCTCGCGCTCAAAGGGCGCCACGGCGATCAGCGACCCCGGCTGGCCGGCCGTGTTGCCGTACTCATCCTGGCTCGCCAGGTAGGGCATGAGGCGCGGTTGAACCGATGGAAAGAACTGGATTCCCGCCCGGGGCTCACGGCTCTGCTCCAACCGCTCACGTATCTCGGGAGGCGATTTGGTGCCTTTTGTGGGGGTGGGAATCTGGCGCTTTAGGTCAAGACCGGCGGGCGGGTACAGCTTGGAAGGCAGTTCGTTGGTAGGCACCTTGACCAGGCGCCCCAAGCTGTCCAATAGCAGGACCTTATCGGTGTGGGAGTTGGTGGCATTGTCACTGCCGGCCTCGGCAGCCATGCTCGGAGCCCCCGACGCCTGAACTTGCGCCGGCAGGGTGAAGCCGGCCAGGCAGACCGCCAGCAGCGGGTTCAGTTTCCCGGGCCATTTCATCTGTCTTTGACTCGGGTCACCTTCTCGGTCCATCCGTGAATGCGCAGGCTGCTCTCAGGTCAGACGGCCCGCGCGGTTCGCAGGCGCGGCGCGTCATCTGTGAGGGGGCGCTTGCGGGACAGCCGACGTCGTCTCCTTGAGCGCTTGCGCAAGTTGGCGGCTCAGGTCGGCGACGAGTCCGCTTAGCGTGGCAATGGCCCCGGACGGGTCGGCGTCCGGCGGGGCGCCCTGGCGCGCGAGACGAACCTGGCCGGCTTTGAGCATCTTCTCTCCGCCCGGTGCGAGGATGCGCCACCATGCGACGAGCACTCCGTGGCCACCGGCATCCACGTCGAATCGCTCGATCGCGACATAGACCTCCACTGAGACGTCCTCGCTCCGCCACGCGGACAAACGCACCTGGTCCGTGGGCAGCAAGGTCGCAAGGTTGGCCGCCAGCACACGCTGGATTCCGGTGTCCAGGCGCTCGGCCCAGAGCACCGAGGGGAGATAATCAACTTCGTTGGTGCCCTTGCGAACCGCCAGCGAGGTGTCGAAGAGATAGGCCGGTAGTTTCACCTGGCCCACGCCCACGGCCAAAGCACCGGGAGCCACCTTCGCCGGTCCGGTAGCCGGCAGCGGGGTCAGGACGAAATGCCGGGCCGTGGCGCGCGCGGGCTTGAGGAAGCCGAAGCAGCCCGTCAAGCCCCCACAAGCGGCAACAGCGAGTACCAAGCGGGTGAGAGTAGAAAGCCGAAGCAGCCTGGTGAGTGGGCGACTGCCTGGCGGCACGCAAGCGGCGGTTTCACAACGCAAGCGCGGTTCCGCTATTCGCACTTCGGACTTCGGACTTCGGACTTCAACTTCGTGTTTCATGGTTTCTTGGGGAGGATTTGGCGACCGGCGATAAGGGCGTTGGGGTGCTGTTTCAGAAAGTCGAGCAGGACGGCCAAGGACTGCACAGCCCCGGAGAGTTGTTGCAGGGCCTGGTCGAGATTGTTGGGCAAAGGCGCATCGGGCCCGAGCAGGGTCCGCAGGTTCTCGCCCGCCCCGCGGATTTGGGCTAGCGCGCGATTGGCTTCCGCGAGCGAGTTGGTGATGCTGTCGGAGAGCGGGTCAACCTTGCCGGTGAGCTTGGCGCCCAACTCGCGGTACTGGTCGAGCGTCGGCCGGACGGCCGCCAAGCCGTTCGTGATGTCGGGGGAGGTCACGAGACGCTCAACCGAAGCGAGCAGGTTAGTGATGCTTTGGTTGATCTCCGCCATGTGCAGACTGCCGACGGTGGTGTCGAGTTTGACGAGCAGCGCATTCAGGTTCTTCTCGATGCTCTTGATGTCGAGGCTGGCGAGGTTGCTCATCAACTGCTGGATTTGGGTCGGCTCGGTGGGCAGCTCAGGATAGATCTGCTGGAGTTGATGGAAGACCGGCGGCGGCGCGTTCGGATTGGGTCGAACCTCGATGTAGAGCACCCCGGTGACCAGGCTCTCGGATTGCAAGGAGGCGCGCAGGCCGCTTTGAATCCGCTGCCCCAGGGAGCGGTCCGTGAAGACCTCCATATTATCATCTCCCAGCCGCGCCCGCAGGAGCTTCTCCTCCAATTCGATGATCACCGGCATGGCGTAATCGTTGGTGGCCTGGTTGAACCGGACCATCACCCGCTTGACGGAGCCGATGGTCACGCCGCGGTACTTGACCGGAGCGCCTACGTTCAGGCCGTTCAGCGAGTCGTTGAAGTAGACGATGAGGTCGCGGGTCTTGCTGAACATCTTAGACGAGCTGAAGAGCAGCAAGCCGGTCACGCCCAGGGCTACGCCCGTGACAATGAACAGCCCGATGGTAGTGGTGTTGATTTTCTGGCTCATAAGTCTGGAGGATTACTGGGCCTTGGCGGCGGCAGGTTGGGGGACGGCTTCACCGCGGGTGAGAAACTCGCGCACGGCGGGATCGGTGGAGTTCTTCAGCAGCTCGCGCGGGTTGCCTTGCGCCCGCATCGTGCGGGTGTTGGGATCCAGGAAAACCGAGTTGTCGGCGATCGTGAAAATGCTGGCCAGCTCGTGGGTGACGACGACGAACGTGGCGCCGAGGCTGTCGCGGAGTTGCAGGATCAGTTCGTCCAGGTTGCGCGAACTGATCGGGTCCAGGCCGGCCGACGGCTCGTCAAAGAACAAAACGTCCGGGTCCAGCGCCAGGGCGCGAGCGAGCCCGGCACGCTTGCACATGCCGCCCGAAATCTCCGCCGGATAGTAATCCTCAAAGCCTTTCAAGCCGACGAGCGCCAGCTTCAACCGGGCGATGTCGCGGATTTCGGCCGGCGGGAACTCGGTGTATTCGCCCAGCACCAGCCCGATGTTCTCCGCCAGCGTCATCGAGCTCCACAGGGCGCCCCCCTGAAACAAGACGCCGAAGCTGCGCAGCTTGACCGTCCGCGCTTCCTCATCCGAAGCCCAGAAAGGAGCGCCGTCGTAGAACACATCCCCCTGCGCCGGCTGCTTCAGCCCGATCATGTGCCGCAGCAGCGTGCTTTTGCCGCAGCCGCTGCCACCCATGATGATGAAGATCTCGCCGCGCTTGCATCTTCGCGCTGATGTCGCGCATGACCACGAACGAGCCGTAGGCCATCGTCAGGTCGCGAATCTCGATCTTGATGTCGGCGTCGGGGTTCACGGCTCAAATGTGCAATGCGCTGCAGATCACGGCGAAAATGCCATCCGACGCGATGATCCAGGTGATGCCGGTCACCACCGCCGAGGTGGTGGCCTGGCCGACGGCGGCCGCATTGGTGCCGCATTGCATCCCGCGCAAACAGCCGGTCAGCGCCACCAGCACGCCAAAGAACCCGCCCTTGAAAACGCCCAGCAGAAACCCGGAAAGGCGGATGGCTGCGACGGTGCGGTCCAGATAAAGCACCGGCGGCGACGTCCAGCATCAGGGTCGAGACCAGGAACCCGCCGGCGATGGCGATCAGGTCGGCGAAAATGCACAGCAGCGGCATCATCAGGATCAACGCCAGCATCCGGGGCAGGACGAGGAACTCGAAGGGCGAGATGCCGAAGGTCCGGAACGCCTCGATCTCCTGGTTCACCTTCATGGTGCCCAGTTGCGCGGCAAACGCCGCGCCGGTGCGGCCGCAGATGATGATGCCGGTCATGATGCAGGCCATCTCGCGGACGGTGGCCACGGCCACGAGATCCGCCGTGTAGATGGACGCGCCGAACTGGGTCAGCTCGGTGGCGCCGACGAAGGCGAGGATCATCCCGATGAGAAAGTTGATCAGGGCCACGATGCCCAGGGCCTCCGGCCCGCACTGCTGGATGACCAGCAGTGTGTCCGACCAGCGGAACTGGGCCCGGCCACGCAGCAGCTTCAGCAACGCCACCACGCTCTCGCCCAGGAAGCTGAGCATCGCCGTGCCGCCCGTCCAGGCCTCCAGGCCCGACTCGCCGACCCGCTGGAGGAAGGGCGCCTTCACGTCCCGGCGGGCCGCATCCGTCTTTTCCGGAACGGCCTGGGAAAGCGCGATCAGCTTCGCCAGGCCGTCCGGCAGGGTCTTGGTGCGGAACTCGACCTTCGCCTTTGTGCAAAGCTCGTTGAGTGCCAGAATGCGCACCATCAAGGCGCTGTCCCAGCGTCCCAGCCCCTGCGCATCAAACTCCAGTGCGGGCACGCGGCTGCCAGCCAGTTCCTTCTCCACCGCCGAGACGTCCGGCAGGCCCGTCCGATCCAGCCAATCACCGGCGATTTCGACGACGAGGACGCCATCCTCTTTCCGCCGAACGGCCAGCCGCGCACGAGTATGTTCCGGGTTACTCACATTTCAGAGTGGTGGCAGGGCGATTCATCGGTTGCGCCGCCGTTGCCGGCACGACCTGCAAAGTGAAGAATCCCTTGGCCGTCGGCAAGTGCAGACGGCCGCCGGAGCCTGAACGGATGGTACACAAACATGGATTGCTCCGGAATGCTAACGATGATCACGACCGGCCCGGCGGGCGAGACTTCGGGCTTCCAGACATAGTCGCCCGGCTTGAATTCCGGGGTGAGCGGGGCAATCTGACGGCCTTCAGTAAGCCCAGCGGCACCCGCCGTGGTGGAGATCAACCCCGCGAACAGGAGGACAATCGCGAATGATTTCAAAGCAGCTTTTCAGCGGTTCAGCGGTTCCCGACCGCCCGCTTAATCCACCCGAATGCTGATCCGGGAGTCCTCCGCCTTCGGGAACTTCGCTTTCACGTCGGCTTCCAGATCTTGCAGGTCAAGCCCCGCCGGCATGTGGACGAAGAACACCATCCGCTTTTTGCCCCGGGACAGCGCATAACTTACAATCCGACAGCCGTGCGCGATGAGCACTGGCTGCACTTTGCTATACACCGGGTTCGGATCCGCAGTGCCCTCGAGCCGGACCCTGATCCGGCAGCTTACCCGTGAATCCAACCAGAAGATCAGGCCCCAACTGAACGCGGTGACGAAGACCGCCATCGTCCACGATCCCATGCCGCAGGCCAGTCCAATCACCACGCCAGGATGGCTTTCCCGGTGACTTTCGGATTGTCGAGCACGGTGCGGAACCGCAGCAGCGCGCCGATGCCGAAGATGACAAACGCGAGCGTTGGGCTGGTCCCGCTCAATTCGGCCACAATAGCGCCGACCACGCCGAGGATGATGAGCGCCTTGCGCTCTTCGAAGTCGGACAGCGGATCAATCCGCGTCGCGCGGCGCGGATGCCAGGCAACCACCCACGCGCAACCCACCGCCAGGCTCAGGCTCAAGAAGAGGCGCAGCACGAATTGCGGATGCGCAAACTGTTGCAGGCTGTTTTGGATGGACAGCAACGAATCGCCGTGCGGATCGGTGCCGCCCATGACCGCGCCTCGGGTCATGGCCTTCGACAAGATTGATACGTGCGTCGTTTCCTTCTCGCCACTACCCGCAACCTTGGCGGTGTCATTGGACACCGCCGAATCGTGGTGCGGAACCTCGCCGCTGGTGGCCGTATCCTTGGTCGTCTCTTTCGCCGGGTCAGCGCCAAACGCCGCCGAGGATAGCAGGAGGGCAAAAGCGGCGATGGCGGAAGCCAGCGCCCCGGTAAACAATGCATTTCTGTCTGTTTTCATGATTTGAGTCTGCTGTTTTTGTCGTCTTCTATTTCAACCGCGAATGCGCGGGCCGCGGAATCAAAGGATTCAACAGGAGGAAACCGCCGCCGTGGCGAAGGGGGTGGCGCGCCGCGAAGGCGGAAGGGAGCGGAGACGAATTGCTTTCGTCTCCGTTCGCTCCATTAGCTCCTGTGCCCATTACTGATTCTAGCTTTCAACTTTCACAATGCCAGCGTTTTCCTCAGCGGCCCGCCTGAACTTCAACGTGGGTTCTCTCTCATTTTTTCGGCTCATCACGCATCGTCTTAGCGGAGATCAATTCTTCAGCCGAAGGGGTTGCCGGGCCTCACGAGTTGGAGCGCGGATAGGACACTTCATATTGCGATGTGGTTGGTGGTTGGTGTCTATACGGAACGGGACCAAAATCACGGTCCCTTCTCGAGGTTCGACCCGGCAGCAGGTTGCGCGGAGGCATAGACCGACACGAGGCGGGAAATCAGCACTGCCATGTAGAACAGCCCGGTGATGGCTTCCGTCATCGCGAGCATTCGGGCGACCCTGGAAACTGGCGCGATGTCGCCGTAGCCGACGGTGCAGAGGGTGATGACGCTGAAATACAAGGCGCTGAACCCGTCTAAGGTGGCGGGCGCATCCGCACCCGCAGGCAGGGTGAACGCGTGGGGATTCAGGCGGGCGACGGCGGCGTAAGCCGGCACCCACAGCAAAGCCAGCATCAAAAAGCCCGAGACCCCGGCGCAGAGAACATTGGCGTCCACCCGCGGCGCGCGCACGAGGAAGGCGAGCAGGCGCGCAATCACAAACGCGAAGAAGGCGACGGCGGCGGCCAGAAATATGGCCGGAGGCAGCAGGTCGGGGCGGAAGTGGTTGATCCACTTCCCAGCCAGCGCGGGAGTGAGCAGTACAAGCGCGAGGATCAAGACCTTGCGCCGGCTCCCGACCACCAGCACGGCGGACACCATGACGAGCGTCAGAAGCACCGATTCGAGCAGGTCGCCCTGCGGCAAATCCTGCACGAAGGGCGCGGACACGAAGAGAAGTCCCAGCGCCACCAGGAGCTTGACGGCGGAGTAGCGAGCGGCGCCGAGCGGAAGGGCGGATTGGCACCGGGGCGGGACGGTTGGGTCGGGGGATTGGGGTGTGGGGTTCATCGGCCTTACTTCGCGAAATGGTTCAGGGCGTTAAGCATCGGTTCGCTGGAAAGCCGGATCATGCCGCCCAGCGGGTGGTCCAGCTCAACGACCAGGAAGACGGCGACGGCGACCGATAGGGCCGCAGAGACCAGGGCGAGGGTGGTGGTGGCGTTAGGCGGCGCGAGCAGGCTGAAGCCGAGAAAGATGAGCATCAGCCAGCAGCCGACGGCGATCAGCAACGGCTTGGGAATCGAGGGGACCATCTGCGCCAGCAACAGCATGCGGAGCTGGGCAAGGTCCACGGCCAGAGACGCGGCCTGCGCCTTCAGGCCGCGCTGGGTGTCGTCGCGGGGGGAGAGTGACTGGATGGCGGCATAGACCGCGTCGCCCGCTTGCGCGTTGGGCATCAACTGGGCCCGCTCGCGCGCCTCCCGCGGCCACATGCGCCGGACCGCTTCCTCGACGGCTTGCCGAAAGCGGGCGCGAGCCTCGGCCGCTTCCGGACCATAGGCGGTGAGGACGCGGTCGAGGAACGCAACCTTGGCGGCCATCTGGATGACCTCGGTGCGCTGGGTGTCGTAGGTGCCCTTGGCGGAGCTCACGAGCAGGCCCAGGAGCAGGGCGGTCATCGTTGCGACCAAGCCCATGGCCAGCTTCACGGCGTCCTTCGAGTCCCCGCTCAGGTGATGATCCGGCAGGTGCGGTCGCACAGTGCGTCCGAGCAGCACCGCGGCCACGAGGGCGGCGAGCAGGATAAGGGAGGTGAGGGCGGTGCTCATTGATTCTAACGACGCCGCGTTTCAGGCCGACGGTAGGTTCCACCGTCTCGCGAATAGGTCCGTGGATACACCTTGGCGGGTGAAACCGCGGCTGGAACAGGTCCCCGCGTAGCCGGGGTACCCGGAGGCCCCAGAGTGGCCCGCCGGGCATACGCAAGTTCCTCGTCTGACCACGTGGGATACGTTGCATAGGCTGTGGTCGGAGCTGGCGGCGGCTGATCTGTCGTCGCTGCCGGTGGCGGAGGGGCAGCGCCCGACTGGTCAACCGCGCCGGCTGTCGCGGCTGCCGGTTGAGCGTTTGCCACGACGGGCTGGGGAGCAGCAACGGCAGGTTGCACGGCGGGTTGCGTAAACGTCAACAGTTCCTCGTCCGAGGCGCGCGCGGCTGCCAGTGCATCCTCGCATAAACCGACACCCACCATCCGCCATACGCCCCCCATTCGCTCGGCATAACGGTTTCAAACGTCATCCCCTTGTTTTTCTGCACATCCTTCTGTTGCCAGCTCAAGGCGCGGACCATTTTCCGGTCGTCAGCGTTGGCCAGCACGGAGCAAATAAAACTCACGCAGTTGCTCCTCGCCTGATCGCTGTCCTTGAGAAAAGACATGGCGCCGATTTGGACGGCGGCCGGCTTGCCCAGGTCACCGAAGATGTTGAGTTCGTAGCCGGCGAATTGGCATTGAAACGAGATGTAGGGAACGTTCTTCCAGATGCCGGTTTCAATCATCGTGGCCGGGACCTGTTTGAGCCCATCCGACCACTTGGTGTTTGCCAGCAGGGTAACGATCTGGGCCCAATCGGGAATTCGTTGTCCGTTGTTGGACACATGGGGGGCGGCGGCCGGTTCTTTCTTCACCTCCTTGATCCAGGAGCGCGGATAACGGTGCGTGCCGGATTCCATTTGAATGAGAACGCCGTCGTCATCCTGTTTCAGGATCTTTCCGGTCAGCACCCCGCCCTTTTCCAGGATGACCACGTCGGCGTTAAGCAGCGTTGGACACCACAATGCTAAACCGCAGGCGGCGATCAGTTTAACAGTTTTGAGTGATTTTGTTAGCCGGTTCTTTTTCATGTTGTCTATTAGTCGGGATCTAACGGATAATTGATGTGAAACGCGCATTCCTGAGTGCCGCTGGAGAGCCAGAGCAGCGCCTCCTCGAAGTCGCCAAAAGCCCGAACGGCGTAGCCATGCATGGTGCTTAAGAACGCAAACAGCCGGGCCCGGTGGTAGGGTCGGAACCGTAAAGGATCGCCAGACGCTCCTCCCGAGTGAAAACGACATCGCGAAACGTGCCCACGAGTTCAGCCAGGTCAGCCGGGCTAAACACCGGCTTCGGCCCGGGGTGCAACGCCTGTAAATCCATCATCGCGTGGGCGATGCCCTGTTTCCGGCACACGCCGACCAGGTCCGCCAGGGCCGCCTGGCTGGCCGGCAGGTCGAAGTGACCGTGCGCGCCGAACCGGATGGATTCACTGGCGCGGATGCTTTGAAGTTCCTGTGGCATAACTAGCCTCACTTCACCAGCTCGATCTCCCCAGGCCGCCACGTCTGGTTGAACCACGGTTCGAGCGGACCGTAGAGGCGCAGGATGGTGAACCAGGATTGACCGGGGATCGTCTGAACCCAGTTGGGTTCCTTGCCGGGCGGCGGTTTTGGGCCGAAATACACGTCCACGGAGCCGTCGGTGTTCACCAGCAAATCCTTGTTCTGGCTGCTTACGCTGGGGAACTGCTGGTCCGTCTGGACCATCGAACGGGTCTGGTCGCTGTAAACGATGACCGACCAGAAGGTTTTGACCGGGATGTGCGGCGGCAGGTGCAGCTTGTAGTTCTTGCCGCCATCCAGAGGGTGCTTGTTGGCGTCCACGGCCGTCCACGGGTAGGTGGAGCCTTCCCCAATGATCTTGGTGTCCATCGCCGGCGTGACGCCCGTGGCGAGGAAGAAGAACATGGCGGCAGCATTGAGGTTCGCGACCCCTGGTTGACACTCGAATTGATAGCCGCCCACAAACGCAAGCCGCCAGTTGGCGTTGTCGAAGAAATAACCTTCCTTCTCCCGCATCCGGTAGGCAATGGCCCGAGCGGTGGCGTCGCCGACGGTGGCGGCCTCGGTGAGAATTTTCTTCATGCGCGCGTTGGGAGCGAAAGGCTTGCCCTTTTCAATGCCGATGGACGCCCAGAAGCCCAGCGTGGTCGCGTCCATGGAATCCGTCGGCTCTTCCTGCACGACCTGGTTGAGCATTTCCCAGAAGCGGTAGTCGGATGGCCCGACCATGCAAAACGGCTTGCCGGACATGTTCACGAATTTAGGTGTCGGCGGGTTGGCAGCCTTGGCGAGCGGATAAATTCTTGTGGCCTTTTTCACCTCATCCACGCCCGGCTTGGGATCGCCGTTCACCAAGAAGCTGCGCCAGCCAGCCCAAATGCTAAAGGTCGCGGGCCGCATGACGTGGTAACCTTCCGGCACCTCGCCCTTGAAGCCGGGCGGCAACAGCAGGTATTTCCCGCCCGCTCCCTTGTCCGGTCCGGTGATGCCAAGGTCGCCCGACCAGTGATACCACATGTCGTCGATCAGCCCCAACACCTTCGGGGGCACTTCCAAAACCAGCGGGCCGTTGTGGAGATCGAGCCAGAACCAGGTGTAAGGTGTGTTGTCGTTCGCGGTGAGTTCGATGGTGCGGGAGTCCACCATCTGTTCCCAAATGGGCACGGTCGTGTTGGCCGGGCCTTCCTTAAGGATATTGGAGCGGTTGGCCAACTGGTTCACCGGCGGCAGGCCCAGCAGATAACCCTGCACGGCGTGCTGGAAGTCGAGGTTGTCGTAGAGCTTCTCGGTGGTGGCGATGTCTGGGCAGCCGCCTTCGAAATGAAGCACGCCTAGGCGCGTCTCGACCTTGTCTGACACCTCAATGCCCGGCGGTATGGGCGTGGTCATTTTGTAGGTGGCCGAGTGGGAATGGGTTTGGTTATCGGTCGCGCAACCCGTAAGCAACAGTGTCAGGCCCGTGGCGCAGGCCATTGTCCCTACACCCAGGTTGATTTTGTCCGTCGTAATGGTTGTTTTCATGTCTGCTTTCATGGGTTGCTGGTCTATGTTATTGAAGATTTGACAGGAGATAACGGGGGCAACAGAGAAGGGCTGTTCCGCTCCGTTCTCTGCGTTTGCTTCTGTTGTCAACCGGGGTTCATTACTTCTTCGACCGTGAATTCGCGGGCCGACCTGGTTGGGCCAGCCCGCGCGTTTCACAACCGAAACGAGTTTGCTGTTCGCGCTACTATGCAGGACTAATGCGGCCCGCCCTGCAAATGATGGATCGGCTGGCCGTCAACCGCGACCGCTTCCGTGTTCTCAAGTTTCTTGATGTCCTCGGGCGACAACTGCGGGCGGTCCACTTTGATCGTCAGCTTGTTCAGCTTGGCGGTGAGGGTGAACGGCGGCTGGTAATCCGCGTCGTTCACGCCGGTCAGCGTGTCCGAACCGATGTCGAAGCTTTCGTCCCATTGCAAGATCATCGGCAGGGTCTTCTCCATCTTCTGCGTGGCGACGTCCTTTCCGTCCACCTTGAGCGTGCCGGTGCCGGGACGACCGAGGCCGCTCATGTTGTTGAACGCAAGCGTGCCGAGGCCCAGGCCGTCATACTTGAAGTCGAACTCCAGCGTGTGCTTGCCGGGCGCGAGCGCCTCCGGGCCTTCCCATTTAATCCGCTTGAGGTCAACGAGGTTCCAAAGGAACACCGGCTTGCCCTTGAGCAGGTAGAAGCCGTAGCCGGCGAAGCGTCCGCCGGAGGTCAGGATCATGCCTTCCGCGCCACCGTCGGGGACCGTGATGTCGGCGGTGATGGTGTATGAGGCGTCGAGCAACATCGGCGAATCACCCTGCGGCAGGCCAACCATGGGCCGGGTGTACACAAACTCGGTGCGGCCGGCGGTGATGTTCGGACGCGGCGCCACGATGCGAGCCGCCACCGAGGCGTCCAGCGGGAGCACCTGATACTTCTCCGCTTCCTTGATGAACATCTTCTTCAGCTCCTTCACTTTGTCCGGATGCTGGCCGGCGAGGTCCTGGGACTGACTGAAGTCCTGGTTCAGGTCGTAGAGTTGGAGGACCTGGTTGTTGAGCGGGTCGGTATTGGCGGCGCCGAAGGCCTCCCACGGCGCGCGGTTCACCTTGGTGCTCAACAGCCAACCTTCGTGGTAGAGTGCCCACTGGCCCATCATCTCGAAATACTGGGTCTTGTGCCGTGAGGCTTCCTTGGCGTTCTTCTCCTCGAACGTGTACGCGAAGCTCGTGCCCTCGATGGGCTTTTGCTTGATGCCGTCCACGTAGTCGGGGGCGGAGATGCCGCAGACCTCGAGGAGGGTGGGCACCACGTCAATGACGTGCATGAACTGCTCGCGGAGGGCGCCTTGGTCCTTGATGTGGCCAGGCCAGGAGACGGCCATGCACTGCCGGATGCCGCCGAGCCGCGAGGCGTTCTGCTTGAACCATGTGAACGGCGTATCAAAGGCCCAGGACCAGCCCGCCGACATGTGATTGTAGGTCTGCTCCGTGCCCCAGACGTCATACCACTTCATCTGAAGCTCAGCGGGCATCATGCCGACGCCGTTGAACCACGCGACTTCGTTGGGCGTGCCGAGCGGGCCGCCCTCGGCGCTCGTGCCATTGTCGCCGTTGATGTAGATGATGAGTGTGTTGTCGAGCTTGCCCATGTCCTCGACAGCCTGAATCACGCGGCCTATTTCGTGGTCGTTGTAGGCCTCAAAGGCGGCAAAGATCTCCACCTGCTTGATGAAGAGCTTCTTCTCCTCGGGCGTGCAATCCTCCCAGTTCTTGATGACATTCGTCGGCCAGGGCTCCAGTTGCGTGTTCGCCGGAATCACGCCCAGGCGCTTCTGGTTCTCAAAAATCCGCTCGCGCAGCTTGTTCCAGCCGTCGTCGAACAGGTGCATGTTGTGGATCTTGTCCACCCACTCTTTCGTCGGATGATGCGGCGCATGCGTGGCACCGGGAACGTAGTAGCAGAAGAACGGCTTGCTCGGGATCAATCTGGTTGACGCGGTTCATCCAATCAATCGCGTCGTCGGCCATGCCGGTGACGAGATTCCAACCCGGCTTGCCTTCGAAGGGATAAATCTGCGTGGTGTTGCGGAACAGGTTCGGCTGCCACTGGTTGGCGTCGCCGCCGACGAACCCGTAGAAATACTCGAAGCCCATGCCGGTCGGCCATTGGTCGAACGGCCCGATCGCGCTGGCCTCGAAGGCGGGCGTGTTGTGGTCCTTGCCGAACCACGAGGTGGCGTAGCCATTGTCCAGCAGGATGCGGCCGATGGTCGCCTTGTCCTTGGCGATGATGCTGTTGTAGCCCGGGAAGCCGGTGGACTGCTCCGAGACCACGCCGAAGCCGGCCGAGTGGTGATTGCGCCCGGTAATCAACGCGGCGCGCGTCGGCGAGCAGAGCGCGGTGGAGTGAATGTTATTGTAGCGCAGCCCGGCCTTCGCGATGCGGTCCATCGCCGGCGTCGGGATGACGCCCCCAAACGTGCTCGGCACGCCGAAGCCCGAGTCGTCGGTCATGATGAGCAGGACGTTGGGAGCCTGCTTCGGGCGGCACGATGCGCGGCGCCCACCAGGCTTTGGATTTGAGGGCGTCGTTCTCGATCACGCCGCCGAATTTCGGGTCGGGCGCGGGCAGTTGTTTGCCGCTGATGGTCGTGGTCGCGCCGGGTGAACCCGGCGTGCCGGTGGTTTGGATTTCCGCTCGGGCGAAGGAGGCGGCCGCCATCACGGCAGCCGCGAGCACCCCGGTGAGCACGATGTGTCTTTGAGTTCGCATACTTCTTTTTCTTTGGTTTGGTTTCAGTAATCTGCGGTTGTTAGAGACTTGAACAGAAATTAGAGGGAACAGGGGACAGTGGTCAGAGACTCCGTTCTCTCCGTTTGCTCCTGTTGAAATCTCCGGTTTTTCGCGTTCACAGCTTCTTTATGAGGTTGATGCTGAAGGAGGCGCCCTGGACGCGCTCTTCGGCGGCGTATTCGTACATCCCGCGGAAGTTCAGGATCAGGTTCCACGGCACGTAGGTCAGGCCTATCTGCCCGCCGATGGCGCTGACCGAGGTGCGCGAACTGGGATTGCTGGTGCCCCCGGTGTCACTGGAGATCTGCCACTCGTAGTAGCCGGCCGGGCCGATTTCCAGGAGGAGTTTGTCGTCCTTCGTCAGGGGCAGGTACTGGCTGATACCCCAGTTGAGCCACAGATTCTGCCCGTACTTGACGTCAGTCCCCTGCTGCGGGCTGTTGTATTCGTAAGTCAGCACCAGGGTGACGGCGGTGGCCCGGTTGGTCCAGGGGTACCAGGCGGCTCCTCCCTGAAACTGCTGCGTCCAGAAACCCAAACCGATGTTGTCCGACGCCGGCACGGTCGCTGCTGCCCGACCGTGTCGGTGCTGTATTTGCCGACCGGGGCGTAGAAACCGTAGCCGGCGGAGACATCCCAGTGCGGGAGCGTCCAGCCCAGCCACAACGGCTGCACAAACATGTCCCCCGGGGCGAAGGTCGCTTCGGACGCCGTGCCGCCGCGGTCCCGCACGGTGGAGGCGACGGCGTTGAGGCTGGCATTGGCGAAGGTGGGCGCCACATACGCGCCATATTTCGCGCCCAGGACCTTCCAGGGTGATACCCAGATCAAAGCGGGGACGAGCACATACATGTCGAGGTTCACGCTGACCGGCGACGCCCGAACCGCCCGGAAGGGTGGTGGAATTGACCTGGTTGCCGTTCTGATCGTTATAGCGGTCCGAGGTGTAGAAGTAATTGTAGAGCGCGGCATAGAAGCCCGGGTCCGGCACGAAGTAATCCCGGATGTCCATCATGCCGCCGACGTAGTGGCCGGCATCGCCGGCGCGGGCGGGGCCGCTCGCACCGAGCAGCGCCGCGGCCAGGATCACTTGTAAGAGGTGTTTGAGGGAGGTTCTGCTCATCATTGTCGTACTCATTTCAGTTTGCGGGTTGTTTGAGTCGCTGGCTGGTGCCTGGATGCGAGCGGCTGGCGAGCCTGGTCAGGTCAACGGGCACTAGGGTTTCTCAACCGTAACGGCTATCGCCTCCGTACAGCGGATCACGACCTCCTCGCCGACCTGCCGCTGGGTCAAGTCCACATCTTTGCGGACCTCAACCGTCTTGGTGGTGCCATCCGGGAACCGGAGCGTGGCCTTGTGGTGTTTGAGGTCAATCGCCGTAACCTTGGCGATGACCTGCACGGTGTTGGCCATCAAGCCGCCCGGCTTGGCGCCCTTGGGCGCCAGTGCCACCAACGCCGCCTCACCGTCGCTCGCCGGCGGGTTGTCCTTGGCCATATATACCACCAGTTGCTGCGCCAGCGTGGCTTTCACCTGGTCGCCGACCCGGATCTGGTCAAAGTTGACGACCTCCGGCCCGGCTTTGAAGGTTTCCTTGCGGCCGTCCGGCGTGACCAGCGTCACTTTGCGGTTGGCGGTATCAATCGCCGTGACGGTGGCGGTGTTCTTGTAGGTCTCGACAATGATCCCGCCCGGCACGCCTTGCTGGTACACGGCCGTCGTGGTCGGTTCGATCTTCGGTGTGGAGGAGCAGGAGGTCAGGGCGAGCAGGGCTGCCGGCAGCAGCGCTGCGCTCGTCCATTGGAGTGTGTTTCTCTTCATGGTCTATGCTTGCCTTTCTATGGGTGTGTTTGTTGTTCGCTTCACTTTCATTGTTTGGGACAGCCTCGACCGACGGCTCACGGGCCGCTGCCTCGAGCAGCCCGCGCGGCGCATGGCCGAAACTGCCCTTTTTCGCCCGCTGGTTTCTCGCTCCTGACGTCCCGGCAGGAGGGCCGGTGGTGCCGGTGGGTTCGCCTCCCGCTTCAAGTCCCGCACGGGAATCCGTTTCCCCGCGGGCCGGCGGCTCAACTGGGCGGCATCTTCCTCCGTGCTCGAAAGCCAGAGCAGGGCCGCCTCGAAATCGCCGAAGGCCCGGACGCTCCAGCCGCGCACGGTGCTGAGAAACGCAAAGAGCCGGGCCCGATGGTGCGGGTCGGAATGGTAAAGAATCGCCAGACGCTGCTGATGGGTGAAACCGATTTCGCGGAACGTGTTCACCAGCGCAATCAAGTCCGCCGGACTGAACACCGGCTTGGGGCCCGGCTGCAAAGCCCGCAGATCCATCAGGGCCTGGTTGAGGCCTCGTTTCCGGCACGCGCCGACCAGTTCCGCCAGCGCGGCTTTGCTGGCTGCCAGGTCGAAATGACCTTGCGCCCCCAGCCGAATGAATTCACTGGCGCGGATGATTTGAAGTTCCAGGGGCATGGGGTCAGGCAGGGGCTTGGTCACCGCATGGATCGCTTTGGGGTCATTGCTTGCGGTAGCCGCTGTTCTGCACCGTAACTTGGATGTTCTTGGCCTTCGCATCGAGCGTGACGTTCGAAGCGTAGGTGGTGCCGTCGTTCAACTGGCCCATCCGCACGTCCAGCGTAACGGCATCTTTCGTGTCATCCAGGTAGGTGCCAACCTTCACCCCCAGCGGGCGATTGTTCGCCAGGTCCACTTCCACGCCGAGGTTGTCGCCGGGCTTTTCGTAATCCCGGAAGTGGAGGCGCGCCCGTTTGCCGGGTTCGAGCACATCAATGGAAACCTTGCCGGCATCCTTGGCCGCCTGGATCTTCGCCGGGCTGGGGGGCACATAAGTCTTCACCAGACTCACGGCGCTCTTCATGTAGTCGGTCAGTTCCTCCTTCTTCTTCTCGACGATCCTGCCCCGCAAGCCACGCTTCTTCTCCTCCGGTGGCGGCGTGGTGAGCGGGATTTTTTGGACTTTGCCATCCGCGCCGTAGTAGCAGCGATTCATTTGGCGTGACTTCTCCTCGCCCTTGAGGCTGACGACGGTGGTTTCGACCCATTCATACTGCTTCAGAACCGCCTGGCTGGCCGTGAGGGAGGCTTTGAGGGCCACGACCCGTTCCTGGGCGGTGGGTTGCTGAGCGAGGGCCAGGCTGCCCGAGGCTAACAACAGGGCGGCTTGAGCTAAGGTCTTAAGCGGTGCTTTCATGGTTCTGTTTGCGTTTATTGGTCTGATTTCTGTTTGCGTTCTGATGACGTCAGGGGGCTGATTTGGGCCGTTTGTTCGCGTTATCGCCGTCGTCGGCACATAGTGCGTGGTTCTTTGTTTCCTCAGCTTCTCGCGACCGTGAACTCACCACCCAACACCTCGCGGCCCCCCGACTCCGGGGCCGCCAACCCCACCGGCGCCCACGCCCCGGCGCGCGGCAACCCAGTCGATGAACAACGCCGTCGCACCGCCGCTCACAGGCATCGCGCCCTCGATGACCTTGTAGGTGTAAAGAAGATCGGCACCGTCCACAACGGGGTTGCTGATCTTCATCACGACCATCACCTGCTCCTTCCGGCTCGGTTCGTACACGGAAAGCGTGGCGTTGGGCGGATCCTCGCTGAAGTTGTCCTTCCCCTGACGTCCAGGTGTCCGTGAGATAGTCGGTCATCGTATAGTGGCCGGCCATGCGCACGGGACGATCGGAGAAGTACAGCGTCTGCTGATTCACTTTGACCAGTCGGAGCGTCTTCTTGGCGGGATCGACGGCAACGTCTTCCGCGCTCTGGACGAACATGAGCTGCGCTTTGAGCACGAGCTGCCGATGTTTTCGTTGTCGTCGAACATCCCGTCATTGACACCATCAGTCCTGCCAGGAGAGACAACTGGCCGGCGTGGATCACGCGCTTGTGGGATTCAGTGAGATTCTTCATGGTTTGCTCGATTTCCGAGCTGTCCCTTTTATTGCGGCTGTGCCGTCACATAGACCAGGTTGTTTCCCTGAAACACCGCGCGATAGAAGTTGCCGCCGCCGTAATAGTACTCCACTCCGCCGACCGGTGTGGAGACGCAACCCGGGGGGAGGGCGGACACGACGGTGCCCACCGGGAGCGGTTTCCCGGCCGCGACAGGCGCTGCGGCAGGCGGCGCTGCGGCAGGTGCGGGGGCAGGTTGCTCCTTGGCGGCGGCAGCCTGCTGCTGGGCAGCAGCGGTCTGCTGCTGAGCCGCGGCCGTCTGCTGTTGGGCGGCCATCGTCTGCTGTTGAGCCGCAGCGGCCTGCTGTTGGGACTGGGCCATTTTGGCCGAATCCGCAGCGGAGACTTCTGCTGCCACCACGACGGCGGTGCGGCGGCGAACGCCGAAGACGGCGTTTGCTTCGGGTGCCAGCAAGGTAATGGCGCTGGATACTACTGCAATCTTGAGTATCGTTTTCATATGCTTTCTCTGGTTGGTGTTAGCGGTTGGTAATGGTGGTTGTGTACAGTGGCATGAACGTGATCGGCTTGCACCCCTGGGGCGGCACGAAGGTAAACCGGGCATCGGGAACGGCTGGCGCCAGGTTCCAGTAACTCATGACCGTTACATGAGCAGCCCGCGCTTCCGGTGTTTGTAACGATGTACTTCATCGGCAGCGGCTTTCCGCTGTCTGCAACCCATACCTGAAAGTCCACACCCGGGCGGCTGAAGGTCAAATGATCGCATTTAACCCCGTTGATGAATGCCTTGCGGACCACCGCCGCGTAGGTCACGTCCTTCATGAGCAGCGGGAAGGCGTTGCTGTAAACCAGGTCGGAAATCGGGATGATGAGCCCGAGCGAATCGCGCACATAATGAAGCGTTCCATCGATCGTCGCGGGTGCAGGAACCGTCGCATAGACCTTGTCGGACGGGTTGCACAGCGTCGTTGTCTTGCCGTCGTAGTAGAAGTTCTGGTTGATCAGATCGCCCCTGCGCTCGGCCAGGAGCTTGTTCGGCCGGCTAACGATTGCGCGCGCCGAGACGTCGAAATCGACCCTGTGCACCGAATAGTCCAAGTCCTCGAGGGTGCCCTGCGTATTCACGCTGAACTGCTTCAGACGCCATGTAATTAGTTAACCTGTCAGGATACTAGGGCCCGGTGTAATGGATCGCCACCCCGACGATCACCCGGCCCGTAATGGTGCCCACCTGGCGCCCCCACAAGGGGCCGCTGACCACCGTCCCCATGATCTGCGTCCGGTCCGCCACGATCACCACCGCGTCGGCCCCCATCTTGGCCGCCGCCTTCTGGAGCGCCTGCTCAATCTCCTGTTTGGGCACGCTGTCGCTGGAGGGCTCGGCCGTTACCTGGCCCAACTGCACATGCGGCCGTGTCGGTGCCGTGCGCAGGATCTGAACCTGCAACGGGTCGGTGGGGGGGAAGTTGGGTCCGCCCAGATATTGACGCGAACTGATGGACACGCTTTGGCAGCCGGTCACCGCCATCAGGCCGATAAGAGCCCCGAGGGAGATACGGTATTGGCTTCTTCTTTTCATGTTCGATGGTTGTTCTGTGCCTTTCAGGCCTGATGATGTGGCGCACAGGAACTATTTGCTGAGCGTCCGACCACCAGATGACTGTTACCTTATACTCATTTCCCGAAAAGTAAAGTCACCGCATTGTTTTTCTCAATAATCGCAGAAAGGGATTGGCGTTGTCATTGGGCCCGCATCCAGCCAATCCTGCAGCAGCCGGATCCCGTCATCGGTGACATCAATCCCCACTTCAACGCGACCTTTCCCCGTACCGACTTCCGAACCGGTGGATTTCTCCCAGGTCTGAGGCCGTCAACTGGCCATCAATCGTGATGAGAGTGTGCGATTTCTCTTGTTGGGTTGTGATTCGAATCACTCGTGGAGACTCTCTTGCTAGTCCCGTGCCAGCAAGTCACACCGATGAACGATGGCTGCCTAAGTGCTTGATTTTGAATCAGATACAACAACCTACCACCTCAGCCTGGTTCGGGATGCAAGCATGCAAGGTTGACTGGCCGTCCTTCCTGGGTTATTTAGTCAACTGGTTCGCTACCTCAACCCTTGCATGTTATGGTGTATTGACGCGACAAAACGGTAGCCCAAGCTCACGGAGGCGCAGGATAAGCTCTGGAAACTGGCCTCTAATCCCTGCATCGTGTTGGGCGAAACTCGAGTCACCGACAGCTGGCATTGCCCTAACCTGCCTGGGAGACGGATGTCCCGAGGCCAAGCTGGGAATGGAGCCCGGCACTTTCCCTAAGACGATCCAAGCTGCCATCGCCATGATGCATCCGGAGGACACTCCAGTGTATCGCGAGACCGTAGAACGCTGCCTGGCCACCGGCGAGGCTTTTGACGCGACCTATCGGCTGGCGGACGGCCGCGGCGGATGGCGATGGATCGAAGGCCGCGCGGTGCCGGTGGAGAACCGGAGCCCCAAGCCGGCCCGATGGGTGCCATCACGCGGTTTGACCGCAACGCGTAGTAAAGGTAGCGCTGGCCGATCGTTGCAGGAACTGGAGGCTTCCCGGTCGGAGTTGAGGTCCGAGAAAGATAGACTGTGGAGGCTGGCCGCAAACGCCTTCTCTGTGTTGGGAGAGGCTCGGATCACTGAAAGCGGCATGAACTTCGAGTTTTTCGGGGACGAACCTCCCGAAGCGAAGGTCGGCCTGTTGCCGGGCAGCTTCGGCGGCAGTCATGAGAAGCTGCTGGCCTTAATCCACCCGGAGGACATCGAGCCTTACCTGCAAAGAGTGGAACATTCCGTGGCCACGGGTAAGCCGTTCAGAGCGGTTTATCGTCTGTCCGACGGCCGCGGGGGCTGGCGCTGGCTCCAGGCCCGAGCCATCTCCGTTGAAAAGCGCGGCGGCAAGCACGTTCGCTGGTTGCATGACACCATTGATGTCACGGAGCAAAAAGAGCTGGAGGAGAGTCTGCGCAAGTCCGTGGAAGAACTGCGGCAGTTGAAGACCAAATTGCAGGCCGAGAACCTCTTCCTGAGGCAGGAGGCTGGATTGGAGACGGCAGACGCCGATATCATTGGTAGCAGCTCCGCCCTGGGCCACGTCCTGGAGCAGGTGGACTTGGTCGCCGGGACCTCTTCGACGGTGGTGATCAGCGGCGAAACGGGCACCGGCAAGGAGATGGTGGCCCGTGCGATCCACCAACGCAGTGGCCGCAAGAAGGGCCTGTTTGTGGCTGTGAATTGCGCCGCCCTGCCGGAGACACTGGTGGAAAGCGAACTGTTTGGGCATGAGAAAGGGGCTTTCACGGGAGCAGTAGCCCGCCGCACCGGCAGGTTCGAGCAGGCTGATGGAGGCACGCTATTTCAGGATGAGGTGGGTGAGCTGTCATTGGAAACCCAGGCCAAAATGCTTCGGGTGCTGCAGTCCGGCGAGTTCGAGCGCGTGGGCGGCGGGCGGCCGCTGAAAACCGACGTGCGGGTCATTGCGGCCAGCAACCGCGATTTGGAACAGGCCGTGCGCGAGGGCCGGTTTAGGAGCGATCTTTACCATCGTCTGGCCGTCTTTCCCATACACCTGCCTCCCCTGCGCGAACGGCGCGAGGACATTCCCCTGCTCGCCGCCTACCTGGTGACGCGCAAGGCGCAGCGGCTGGGTCGGAAGATCGAAAAGATACCGAACGCGGTCCTTGACCGGCTGGCGAGTTATGATTGGCCCGGCAACGTGCGCGAGCTGGAGAATGTGCTGGAGCGCGCGATCATTCTCTCCCCCGGTACGTCACTGCGGCTGGAGGCCATCCAGTTGGGCTCCGCTGCCCGCGCGGCCCCGGGCGCCCGCATTCACCGGGCGCCACCGCTCACGCCGCTAAGGACGACACACTGCAGGTGCACGAACGGGCACACATCCTGCGCATCTGCCAGGCGACCGCCTGGAAAATCAAGGGCGCGGACGGCGCGGCCAAAGCCCTGGGGCTCAATCCCGCCACGCTCTACTCCCGCATGAAGAAGCTCGGCATCCAGCGCCCGGCGATCCGTTGATACCCTCCTGGCTGGGTGCCACGCCGTGGCCCTGCGCCCGGCAAAAGCGTTGCTGCCCGGCACGCGCTGCTCTACCCTCGCCTCATGCGCAGGAAGAACGCTCCGTATCCGCCTCACGCCTCCAGCCACGCAGCCCGGCTCAAGGAAACTCCACGCCGGCCACGTAGCTTTCTCCCGCTTAACTGAAAGGTCGCCCGGTCAGCATGCCGCTCGATGGATTCGAGCACGCGGCACGCCTCGGCGAGCGTCTCGCGGATAGTAGTCCTCACGCAGAAACCACCAGCAACTGGCTCGGTATTCGTCCACCAGCGCGTTCACTCCGCAGGCTCCATGGTGCTGCTGCCGTCCCCGGTTCCCCCCTTCCACCCGGGCCGGCAGCGTGGCCCGCTCGTCACCCCCGCGACGCGCTCCTTCGCCGCTCAGGCAACTTCGCGAACCATGTCGTGGCCGCCGAACGGGTTGGGCACCCGGACGGCGCATTCCGGATCTTCACACCACTGCCCGTCCACAATGAAGAGGTAGCTGTGTTTGCCCGGCGGCAGCTTCAGGCTGGTCGCCCACGCCCCATCGGCGCCCTTCTCCATCACCAGCGCGCCCTGTTGCCACTCCGTGAAATCCCCCACGAGCATCACGCTGGTGGCGTCCGGCGCCGCGTAGCGGAAGGTCTGTGTTTTCGGCTTCTTTGATCGTCTTCTGCTCATTGGTCACTGTCCTTTCGTCCATTCGGCAGTTGCGCCCTCGGCCAGCATGGCCGACCGAAGACACCCACCGCTCTGTGTTATCCGGCACCGGGCCAGCACACCGCGAAGGAAGTCTCCATTTACTTGTGACTAGTGCAGTGTCGCCGAGGGCCGGGGCCGCGTCAAACCCGAAATCCACTGTCGGACACGCGCCTTATAAACGCCCTGGCAAATTATAAGTGCAACCGAGCCGCAGGTGGTGTTTGCTTCAGGCAACCAGATGAAAACCAAACCCAATGCCCGACCACAGCCCGCACCCGCGGCCGGCCTTCAACACTTCAAGTTGACGGCCAATGGCGCGCCTGTTCCCACCAAGGTTTCGTGCTTGCCTGACGGATGGACTGGTTCTTTAATGTCGGCAACAACTTAGCGAGGACCTATGGATTTTCTTGTCTATGCCGTTTGTTTCGGCGTTGGCCTTCTGTTCGCCATCGTCAGCGCGTTCCTCGGACACCTCTTCGGCGGACACGACGCGCACGTGGACGTAGGAACTGGAGGACATGCCGAAGCCGGGTTTCAGGACACCGGCATGCCGGGCCTGTCGCCGTTCAGCCCCACCACCATCACGGCCTTTCTCACCGCGTTTGGCGGCCTGGGGTTGGTTTTCTCGAAGATTGAAGCGACGCGGAGCCCCTGGCTCAGCGCGCCCCTGGCGATCCTGGGCGCGTTGATCATCGCGGCCGGAGTGGTCTGGCTTTTCGGGACGGTCTTTCACAAGGTGGATAGCTCGAGCGAGTCGCGCGTCGCCACGCTGGTGGGGATGACGGCGACGGTCATCACGCCCATTCCGGCCAATGGCGTCGGGGAGATCGCCTACGTGCAGGCGGGCTCGCGCTACAGCGCCCCGGCGCGCGATGAGCGCGGAGCGCCGGTCGCCAATGGCCAAACCGTCAAGATCGTCCGCATCGTCGGCTCGCAGTTTTACGTGGCGCCCATTTGATTTTACCGAAACGCATTAACCCTTAAACACCATCCAATCTATGAACCATACCATTCTCCTCGCCCAAGCGTCCCTCAGCAGCCTGGGAACCGTTGCCATGGTGGCCGTCGGCCTTGTCGTTGTCGTCGTGATCTTCGCGGCCATCTGGGCCAGCCGCTATATCAAGGTCGGCCCGAACGAGGTGCTCGTCGTCTCCGGCCGCAAGCATCGCTACACGGACCCTGACGGCTCGGTGCAGAGCCGCGGCTTCCGAATCCGGAAAGGCGGCGGCACCTTCGTCATTCCGGTCATCGAGAAAGTGGACCGGCTGTCGCTCGAGCTGCTGACGATTGATGTGCAGCAGGAGCAGGACGTTTATACCAGCAAAGGCGTGCCCGTGCGCGTGGATGGCGTGGCGCAGATCAAGGTGAAGGGTGACGACATTTCCATCGCCACCGCCGCCGAACAGTTCCTGAGCAAGGACACCGAGGCGATCAAGAACATCGCCATGCAGACGCTGGAAGGGCATCTGCGCGCGATTCTGGGCACGATGACGGTGGAAGACATTTACCAGAACCGCGATGCCTTCGCCCAGAAAGTCCAGGAGGTGGCGGCGGGCGACATGGCGAACATGGGCCTGGGCATCGTCAGCTTCACCATTCGGGACATCAAGGATAGCCAGGGCTACCTCGACGCCTTGGGCAAGCCGCGCATCGCCCAGGTCAAACGCGACGCGCAGATCGCCCAGGCGGAGGCGGACCGCGACGCGATGATCAAGTCGTCCCAGGCGATCCAGGCGGGGCAGGAAGCGAAGTTCGCGGCGGATACCAGGATTGCCGAGGCCCAGCGGGATTACCAATCGAACGTCGCCCAATACCAGGCGGCGGTGAACCAGAAGAAAGCCGAAGCGGACCTGGCGTACGATTTGCAGAAGTACAAGACCGGCCAACTGGTGAAGGCCGAGGAGGTCCAGGTCAACATCATCGAGAAGCAGAAGCAGATCGAGCTGCAGCAGCAGGAAATCATGCGCAAACAGCGCGAGCTGGAAGCGAACGTGCAGAAGCCCGCTGACGCCGAGCGCTACAAGGTGGAAACACTGGCCAACGCCCGCAAGTTCCAGTTGGAGACCGAAGCCGCCGGATCGGCGTCGGCCACCAAGGCGACCGGTTTCGCGGCTGCGGACGTCGTCAAGGCGACCGGTATTGCGGAAGCGGATGCGAACAAGGCGCGCGGCTTGGCCCAGGCAGCCGTCATCGAGGCGCAAGGCAAAGCGACTGCCGAGGCGATGCGCGTCAAGGCCGAGTCCTTCAAGCAATACAACGAGGCGGCGGTGGTCGAGATGATCATCCGCGTGCTGCCCGAGGTCGCCGGCAAGATCAGCGAACCGCTGGCGAAGACCGAGAAGATGGTCATCATCAACTCCGGCAGCGGTGTGGGCGGCGGCGCAAGCAAGCTGACCGGCGACGTGACGCAGATTATGGCCCAGCTTCCGCCGATCATCGAGAGCCTCACGGGCATCAAGTTCGAGAAGCTGCTCGAACAGGTGCCCGGTCTCAAGAAGACGACGGAAACCGGCGGGTCAGAAGCCAAGAAGTAGCCGGAGAAGATACCTATGGAAGCGCTGCATGGCGGAGGAGCTGTGGGGATCGTAGGATTGCTGTTTCTGTTGGTAGCACTCGTGGTGGGAGTGGCGGCGTTCGCCTTCTGGATCTGGATGTTGATCCACGCCATTACGAACAAAGGGCTGACGGACGGAGAGAAGATCGCCTGGGTCCTGGTCGTCTTGTTCCTGCATGTCCTCGGGGCCTTAATCTACTTCTTCATAGGCCGCCCCAAAGCGACCGGGTAGCGACCTCAACCGGGGGTCACCATGCGCCTGTTCGAAGCCATCATAGATGCCAACCACCGGGCGGTGGAGGGTGACCAGAAAGCCGGCCTGCACCCGGCGGAGTTCGAGAATGAGCTGCCGGTGGTGGCGCTGACGTGTATTGATCCCCGCCTCAATCCGCTTATTCCCGAGGTGCTGGGGGTGCCGGAGAGCCAATTCATCTGGCTGCGCAACGCGGGCAACATCATCACCGGTCCGCTGAGCAGCACCATGCGTTCGCTCGCGTTGGCCTGCGCCGTCAAGGGCGGCAAGGAAATCGCCATCATCGGGCACACCGATTGCCTGGTCGGCAAAACGACCGCGATGGAACTGATTGACCGGTTTCGCGCCCTGGGGGTCGAGCGGCATCTGCTGCCCGCCAACGTCAACGAGTTCTTCGGCATGTTCGCCAGCGAGCGGGCCAATGTCATCAAGGCGGTGGACATCGCGCGCCAGAGCACGCTAATCGGGGCGAAGATTCCCGTGCACGGGTTGCTGGTGGATATCGAGACGGGAAAGGTCGAGTGGCTGGTCAACGGCTATCAATCGCTCGACACGATGGGCACGCGCCTGAAGGAGACCGTGGCGGCCGCCGGCCACACGCTGGATGCGTTGAAGTCGCTGACCGACTTCGAGATCGGCGGGATCAAGTTCCCCGAAACCAAGATCGGCGAAGCGGTCACCCAGGCGGAAGACTGGCTTTCCGGCAAGCTCCAGCAACTCGAAACGAAACCGCCGGCCGCGCCCGCAGCGCCGGCCGCACCCCCGAAGATTCGGGTGCTGCAGGCTTCCGCCGAGGCCTGGCGCCGGGAGCGGCAGCGGGCGAAGGTTGCCGCACCTCCGGAATCCCCTGCCCCGCCGCCGCTCGCGCCTAAACTCCGTTTTCGCAAGGGACCTAAATGACCGAGCAAACCCCAAAGCCCCGCAAGGGTTGTTTCTTTTACGGGTGCATCACCAGCCTCGTGCTGCTGGTTCTGTTGCTGGGGGCGTTGCTGCTCGGGCTGCATTACGTGAAGAAGCTGGTCAATCGCTTCACCGACACCCAGCCCATGGCGCTCCCAACCCTCCAGATGTCGCGGCCGGAGATTGACAAGGTCAAGGAGCGCTTCGAGGCCTTCCGGGTAGCGGTCCGCGAGCGGCGCCCCACCAAGCCGCTGGTATTGACCGCCGACGAGATCAACGCGCTGATCGCCAGCGGCCCGGACCAGCAGGCCCTGAAGGGCAAGTTTTATGTCCGCCTCGAAGCCAACCAGTTGAAGAGCGAGGTCAGCTTGCCGCTGCAAGATGTCGGGTTGAGGATGTTCAAAGGCCGCTACCTGAATGGCAGCGCCACGTTCGACCTGGCTTTTCGCAACGGCGTGCCCTTTGTCTCGGCGCAGAGCATTCTGGTGAAAGGCAAGCCGCTGCCCGAGCTTTACATGCGGGAAATCCGCAAGGAGAACCTCGCTGCCGGCCTGGTCAACGAGCCCGATGCGGTTGCAGTGCTGCAAGGACTCCAGGATATCCAGGTCAGAGACGGCAAGCTGGTGCTCGAGCCCAAAGAGAAGCAGTGACGGGGAGTCGTGCTTGGTGAAACGGGAGAGGTATCGCTGGTGCGAGAGCCCGTTGCAAGGGCGGGCTAAGACAAAGACTTTGTCGCAGCCTTTGTCGCCACCTTCGTCGGCTGGGCTGTTTCTCGACAATTGTTGCGTTGAAGGTCGCGACGAAGGTGCTCGACCGAGCCGGGGGCAACACCCTCTCAATTCTCCACGATGAAGGCAGGCTCCAGTTACGCACGTCAGCGACTATGGCGGTGGATATGGCCGGGGCTGGCTCTGACAGGATGGGGCGGGCTGGTGTTCTTGAGCCATTGGCCTGCGTCAAGCGCCGTCCTCTGGACCAACCGTCTGTTTGGATGGATCGTTCTGCTTACTTATTTGAGCTTGTGGGCCTGGTGGCTGGCCCCGCGCTGGGCCGAGCGGCAAGCCTGGTTCCGCTGCGTCCTGGTCAATCTGGCCGTGGTCATTACCTGGCTGGGCTTGGAATTGCCAGCCGCAGTGAACCTGCTGAATTGGGGCGTCCTCCTGGATCGGCTGATAGCTCCTCAGGCCGTCAATCACCAGTATCGAACTGCCTTCGTCCTGGACCCGGAACTGGAGTTTCGGAGGCCACCTCATGTCCGCTGGTCGGGCCCCGCCACCACCGACCTGGAAGCCCAGTGGTTGGTGCGGCCCAGTGTCTCCCGGTTCCTCAGCTTCACCTATGATGCGCGGGGTTATCGCAATGCCACCGACCCGGACCGGGCCGAAATCGTCGTGTTGGGGGACTCTTTCGTGGATGGTTGGTATGTGACGGACAAGGAAACCACCGCCAGCGTGCTCGCAGCCGCGTTGGGCCAGCCGGTCGCCAACCTTGGCGTGGCCGGCTACGGAACCATGCAGGAGCTGATCGTGCTCAAACGGGAGGCGCCGCGTCTCCGCCCTGCAGTGGTCGTGTGGTTCTTCTTCGAGGGGAATGACTTTTACGATGATTGGCGGTGGGAAAGAGCGATCAAGGGCCTCGCTCGGGCTAAGGCCAGCAGCCACAGCCCAGGCCAGCCGGTAACCCGGGCGCACACCTGGCGCCAACGGTCCCTGGCAGGCAATTTCCTCCGCCTCCTTCGCGCTTGGAGTGATCCCCTGGTCCCCAACCGGGTCCCGTACTTCGGGTGCCTGACCACACCGCCAACCGATCGCCAAGCCATCGCCTTCTCCGATTGTGCCTCGGTCGCGTGGTCGCCATGGCTGGCTGATCGCTGGCGCCAAACCCAAGTGGCCTTCGAGGAAGGAGCCCGCTTTTGTCGCCAACAGGGCATCCATCTGATCCTCTGCTATGTGCCGGACAAGTTCCGGGTCTATCGGCCATTCGTCGAATTCCCACCCGATAGCCCCTGTCAGCAATGGACGCTCTGGCCGCTACCGGCCGACTTCGCCGAGTTTTGTCGCGCCGCCCAAATACAGTTTCTAGACCTGACCGGCCCGCTCCAGGAATCGGTGCGCCAGGGCGGAATGCCCTACTCTTCGGCTGATTCTCATTGGGGTCCCGAAGGCCACAAGCTGGTCGCCGCCATCCTGCGCGAGCAGCTCAATCACTGATCCCGCCCGTTGGCGGCACGGACGGCTGAATCTCAGCTTGACGGCTCAGTCCGCGTGCCGAGCAGTTGCTGCACCGAGATCCCTCGCAGTTCGAACAGCCGCCGAATGGCGTCCTCAATCAGGTTGTTCGGACACGATGCGCCCGCCGTGATGCCGACTGTCACCTTGCCTGCCGGCAGCCAGTTGGCCGTCTCGACCTCCTCGTGCCGGTGCTGGTCATAATGCTGAATCGCCTGGTCTGATTTCATCTTGGCGGCGTTCTTGATGAAGTAAGTCGGCAGCTTCGCCTCGCCCATTTCCGCGAGGTGTGAGGTGTTCGACGAGTTGTATCCTCCGATCACCAGCAGCAGGTCGGGCGGCTCCTGCAACAGCTTCTCCAGCGCGTCCTGCCGGTCCTGCGTCGCCCCGCAGATGGTGTCGAAGAAACGAAAGTGCCGGCCGATTTCCTGTTCGCCGTATTTCTGCACCATCGCCCGGCGCAGGCGCCGCTGCACTTCCTCGGTCTCGCCCCGGAGCATCGTGGTTTGATTGGCAACTCCGATCGCCTGCAGATGGACGTCGGGATCGAAACCCTCGGAATACGCCCCCTTGAATTTCTCCAGGAATGCGGCTTTGTCCCCGCCGTTCACAATGTAGTGACAGACGTAGTCCGTCTCGGCCAGTGTGAACACGACGAGGTAGTGGCCCCCGCCGTTGGCCATCGCCTGTGAGCTGGTGGCTTTGGTCTCCTCGTGCCACGCCTTGCCGTGAATGATGCTCGTCACCTTGTCCTTGGAATACTGCCGCACCCGCTTCCAGACGCTCATCACGTCCCCGCAGGTCGTATCCACGAAACGGCAGCCTTTCGCCTCGAGCTGTTCCCGCATCGAAACCTCCGTCCCGAAAGCGGGAATGATGACGATGTCATCCTTCTGCAAATCCGCAATGTCCGCGTCTTTCTCTTTGCCGGACAGAAACTTGATGCCCATCGCGCGAATTTGGTCGTTCACTTCCGGATTATGGATGATTTCACCGAGGATATAGATCGGCTGACCGGGAAAGACCTTGCGCGCGGCATAGGCCAGGTCAATGGCCCGCTCGACGCCGTAGCAAAAACCGAACTGCTTCGCGAGCTTGATGGTCAGATCGCCGGCCGACAGCAGATGACCGCCGGCCCGGATGCGCTCCACCACGTCGCTGCGATAATGCGACAGCACCTGGGCCTGAACCGCCGCCATGACATCGGGACGGCGAAGGTTGATTTTCTGCGGCGCGGGAGGCGCTTCGGTTGACATACCTGCCCCACTCTACCATGAACCCGCTCGTCGTCCAGCAGCAAGCCCGCCGCCGCCTCAGTGAATTGCATATTGGGGTTGCCGCCCCGCCCGCCCAGGGCTAGGCTGGCGAAGCAGTGAAACCGCATCCGCCATTAATCCGATGCTGCGTGCCTGAACAAGACAAAACAAGGAAGCACAACCATGAAAGACAATCTGACACTCACACGACGTAGTTTCATTCGTACCGCCGCCGCGGGGTCCGTCGCGCTGAGCTGGCTCGGCGCGGGCCGGGCGCCCCGGGCCTACGCCGCCGAGGCGGCCAAGCCGGCCCTGCTCGGCGGCACGCCCGTCCACCAGGGCGGGTGGGCCCGCTGGCCACAGTGGCGCGAAGCCTGGGAGCCGGAGCTGCTGAAGGTCTGGCGCAGCGGCCATTGGTTTCGCGGCTCCGCCGAGCACGTGGCGGACTTCGAGCGCGGCTACGCCAAGCTGCTGGGCGCCAAACGTTGCCTGGCGACCGCCAGCGGCACCACCGCCCTGATCGTCAGCCTCCACGTCATGGACGTGGACGCCGGCGACGAGGTAATCGTCTCCCCCTACACCTTCATCGCCAGCTACAACGCCATCCTCACCAGCATGGCCCTGCCGGTGTTCGCCGACACCGACCCGGCCACGCTCACCGTGGACCCGGCCTCCATCGAGAGCCGCATCACCGACCGCACTCGCGCCCTCATGCCGGTGCACATTTTCGGCATGCCGTGCGACATGGACCCGATCAACGCCCTGGCTCGCAAGCACAAGCTGGCCGTCGTCGAGGACGCCTGCCAGGCGTGGCTCGCGGAATACAAAGGCCGCAAGTGCGGCACGCTCGGCGACTTGGGGTGCTTCAGCTTCCAGGAATCCAAGCACATTCCTTCCGGCGAAGGCGGCGCGATCACGGGCATGAGCGACGAACTGATTGACAAGTGCGACTCCTTCCACAATTGCGGCCGCGCTGTCGGCACGAACAAGGGGAATGGAAGTTTCACCCGCGGCAACAACTACCGGATGACCCAGGCGCAGGCGGTCCTGCTTATGCAGCAGTTCGACAAGCTGGTGCAGGAGACCGAAGTCCGCCGCGCCAACGCCGACTACTTGAGCGCTAACCTCGGCAAGATCCCCGGCATCACACCCGTCCGCCTGCCCGACAACAGCCGGCCAGTATGGCACCTCTACTCGTTCCGCTACGACGCCGCGCAGTTCAACGGCCTGTCCCGTGAGAAGTTCTCGAAGGCGATGGCGGCCGAAGGTGTGCCTTGCGGCGGCGTTTATCGCGAGCAGTATTACGACGGCCTGCTCGATGAGGCGATCGCCTCGCGCGGCTTCAAGCGGCTTTGGAGCGCCAAACGCCTCAAGGCCTACCGCGACAGCTTCCACGAGTTGAAAGGCAACAAGCAGGTCTGCGAGACGACCGTTTCCTTTGGCCAAAACATGCTCCTGGCCGACCGCAGCGGCATGGACGACATCCTCGAAGCCATTCGCAAAATCCAGGCCCACAGCGCAGAGCTGGCGAAAGCCTGAGGTTGCCCGGAAATCCGTAATATGCCCTGCGCCTCAAACCTGACCATGATTCTCCCTCGCCCTTCCGACTCGCCGCGCTGTCGCGCCGTCGCAGCGGGAGGGGAGAGGGCGCTATGTGTAGTTCATTCGGCGGTCCGTCCTGTGAGAGCGCTCCGATGAAAACTCTTCGCCTGTTTTGCCGGTGCTGCTGCCTCGGGCTGATTCTGTCCCTGGTGCTGTTCGTGCCGGCACTTGGAATCACGGGAGAGAACTCGACCCCCGAAGTCGGCATCGCCGTGCGCGACATCACCCCCGAGCTGCCCATCCGGCTGGCCGGTTACGCGGGGCGGAAGCAGGCTGCCGACAAGCTGGACCATCCGCTGCTGGTCCAGGCCCTGGCGCTGAAGAACGGGTCAGGCGAGCGGTTCGTGTTCGTGGCACTCGACAACTGCGAGGTGAGCCGCGCCTTCATGCAGCCGCGTCCTGCAACAGCTCGCCGACCAGTTCCAACTGGGCCGCGGCGCGGTCGCCGTCGTCTCCAGCCACACCCATTCGGCGCCGGTGCTGGAACAGACGCTGACCGACATGGCCCAGCCGCCGCCCGGCGGATCGCGAGCAGATCGCCAAATACAGCCGCTTGCTGCGGGCCAAACTCGTGGAAGTGGTCGGCGCCGCGCTGGCCGACTGCCAGCCGGCAACGCTCGAGCACGGCCTGGGCCGCGCCGCCTTCGCCATGAACCGCCGCGTTTATCAGGGCGACAAGGTCGTCTTCGGCGACAACCCCGACGGCCCGGTGGACTGGGACGTGCCCGTGCTGCGGGTCAAGGGAACCAACGGCGCCGTCCGCGCCATTCTGTTCGGCTACGCCTGCCATGGCACCTCCGTTCGCGGCGGCGACGATTGGTATGTGGTCTCCGGCGAATACATGGCCTACGCCCGCCAGCACCTCGAAGCCCACCAGCCCGGCGCCGTCGCGATGTTCCTCACGGGCATGGGCGCGGATTCCGACCCGGCGCCGCGGGGCCGGTTGCTCGACGCCAAACGCCATGGCCTGGAACTGGCCGGCGCCGTCATCGGCGTGCTGGACCGTCCCATGCGCCCGGTCCGCGGCGCCTTCAAGCTGGCCTACGACGAAGTCGAACTGCCGCTGGCGGCTCCTCCGACCCGCGAGCAGTTGGAGCAGGACGCGCGGAGCGAGGACGTCCATCTGAAGCGGCGGGCTGAGGCTTACCTGAAGTCGCTGAACGCGGGCCAACCGCTGCCGCAGTCGGTCAACTTGCCGATCGCCGTCTTGCGCCTCGGCGACGATCTCACCTTCGTGCTCATGGCGCGGCGAAGTGGTGGTGGATTACTCGCGCCGCCTCAAGCGCCTGCTGGCCGCCGATCACCCGTGGCCGATCGGCTATGCCTACGAAGTGCCCTGCTACATCCCCTCCGCGCGCCTGATCAAGGAAGGCGGATACGAGACCGAGTCCTCGATGATCTACTATGGCTACTACGGCCCTTTTCGCGGCGAGATTGAGACGCAGGTTGCTGAACCGGCTCCAAACGCTGGTGAGCCAGGTGCGCACACGACCCTGAGGCGGTCATCCAGCACTGGTTGACGCAATGGCCGCGGCCGCTGATGACTAATGCTTGATAGCTGACACGCTGAAGGCGGCCCGATTTGTTATTGCGCCCTGGCAGCCTTGTGGGATATTGGACGCGCAGTTGCCGGAGCGTAGCTCAGCCTGGTAGAGCACTTGGTTTGGGACCAAGACGTCGCAGGTTCAAATCCTGTCGCTCCGACCACTATTCCGATACAGATGGCATTGGAGAAAGTGAAGGTCAGGGCGATTGTAGATTTGAGGGCGTTGGCGCCGCTGACACAGCCCTGACACAGAATCCGCCCGAATCCGCCGAGCCAGACATGAAATGGCCAAAGAAGATCAAGCACCGCAATGGTTCACAAGAACTACAAGGGCCTGATGAACAAGAAAGACGGTGAAGCCTGGTTCGCCGTCGCGCCAGCCGGAGCCGCGAACATCATACCCCTGCCCGCACACCAGGGCGCGCACTGATACGCGCGGGCATGTTGACACGTATAACGCTTAGCGTTATAGTTGCCACAGATGATTCGCAGCTTCGCCTGCCACGAAACTGAAAGGCTGTTCAACGATGAATCCTCGCGGCGGTTGCCGACGCAGATTCACCGCGCGGCACGGCGAAAACTGCTGTTGCTGCATCAGGCTCGGGGCCTGAACGATTTGCGCGTGCCCTACGGCAACCATCTGGAAGCTTTGAAAGGCAACCGGGCCGGCCAGCACAGCATCCGCATCAATGACCAGTGGCGCCTTTGCTTTCGGTGGCAGGGCCAGGATGCGTTCGACGTCGAAATAGCGGACTACCATTGAAGATTATGAAAACGAACAAACTGCCCCCGATTCATCCAGGGGAAATCCTCCGTGAGGAGTTTATGAAGCCGCGTGGCCTGTCCCAAAATGCCCTGGCACGGGCGTTGAACGTGCCGCCGCGGCGTGTTAACGAAATCGTCCTGGAACAGCGCAGCGTCACGGCGGACACCGCCTTGCGGCTGGCGCGCTACTTCGGCACCAGCGCGGAAATGTGGACCGGCTTGCAGGCCGATTACGATTTGCGCCTGGCCCGTTACCGGAAGGCGCGAATTATCGAGCGCGAAATCGAGCCGCTGGCCGCTTTGCACCCGGTCCCCGCTTGAAACTGGCACTGACACGAGACTACAAAGAAACCGTCATGGCCCACAACCTGGGCATGATCGTGCGGAGTATCGCCGCCGACCTGGGCATCCGCCCCCGCGTCTTGGCAGCCGCCAGCCGTTGAGAGAGCATTTTCCTGGAAACTGACCTCAGTTCTTGCGCTGAAGCTCGGCCCTGATCTGCATGAGGATGTCGTAGTAACGCCAGGCAGGCGGGGCATTGGGTTCCTGATGGTGATCCGGTTTGAGAACGAGGTCGCCCGTCGAGAGCAAAACCCTTTTGACTTGTGGGTTCTGGCGGACCTTTTCCCACGTCGCCGCAACGATAAGCCGGTAGTGTTCCCTCGGGGCGGTCGGTTTGTATTCGATTCGTTTTCCTTCAAAGGTCACCCATGCGATGCCCATCGCTTTCATGTTCTGGTCCCCCAGGGTGCCGGCCCGCTTGGCCTCAAACCCGGTTAACTGCGCGACTTGCTGCCGGGTGAAGGTCCAGCGCAGCCCGGGAAAGGTGGCGCGTGGGTCATCGGGGTCCTCGGGATACTTCATCATCTGCCAAAATCCTTCGAGGCTGGCGTAGCGCTGGCCATGAAACACAAACGGCGTCGCGGCAAAGTTGGAAAGCAGGCCGAGTTCGTTGCGTTTGGAGAGAATCACCTCCCCGGGGCCTGCCTCCTGCGGCAGGATTTCCCACGCCGGCGCGCCTTCGCGGGGGACCGCCGCCCACCAATGGCTTGGATACCGCGATTCCTGCAGGCCGGCTTGAGTTGGCGACTGTGCTTCGCGCGGGGATTGACAGCCGGCTAGCATCAGAAGCAGGAGCGATGTCAGGCTGCGGCGCACCGAAGTGTTTTGGCAGCTCTCGGGGAACCTTTCAAGCATTCATGAAACCGTCAGTCGAGGCGGGAACCCATCGGCCAGTTGACCCGCAGGACCGGGTGCGGGAGGTTAGCCGGAGACTTTAGACTTTAGACTTTGGACTCTGGACTTTAGAGTTCGGTATGTTTCGGCCCTGCATTGATCTGCACGAGGGCAAAGTAAAGCAAATCGTCGGCGGCACGCTCGGGGCCGAGCCGGGACGGTTGCAGACGAACTTCGTCTCGGATCGGCCCGCGGCTTGGTACGCCGAACTCTACCGGCGGGACGGCCTGCAGGGCGGGCACATCATCCTGCTCGGGCCGGGGAACGAAACCGAAGCCCGCGCGGCATTGCAGGCTTATCCCGGCGGGCTCCAAATCGGCGGCGGGGTCAATCTCGACAACGCGCGCGGCTGGCTCGACGCCGGCGCTTCGCATGTCATCGTCACCTCCTGGGTTTTCCGGGGCGGGAAGGTGGACTGGGCTCGCCTCGCGCAGCTTGTCCAGGGCATTGGCAAAGCGCGCCTGGTCTTGGACCTGAGCTGCCGCCGCCGCGGCGTCGATTACTTCGTGGTCACCGACCGCTGGCAGAAGTTCACCGATCTGGCGATCAGCCGCGAAAGCCTGGAAAACCTTGCCGCGTGGTGCGCGGAGTTCCTCGTTCATGCCGTGGATGTCGAAGGGCAGTGCCGTGGCATTGATCAGGAGCTTGTCTCCAACCTCGGACAGTGGTCCCCGATTCCGACCACCTACGCGGGCGGCGCCAGTTCGCTCGCCGACCTGGAAGCGGTCACCCGCTTGGGCCAGGGGAGGATTGACCTGACCATCGGCTCGGCGCTCGACATCTTCGGCGGCAGGGGGGTGAGGTATGAGGATGCTGTGGCGTTCAATCAACGGCGGCCATGAGCCATGAGCCCGCGACAATGGTTCCATGAGCACTCGCTGAAGCTGCTGGCGATTCGCGACACGCCGGAGGCGATCGCCGGCGGCGTCGCCATCGGCATCTACTTCGGCTTCACTCCCCTGGTCGGCCTCAAGACGGCCCTTACGATCCTTTTCGCCTGGCTGACCCGCAGCAACATCATCGCGGCGGTGATCGCGCAGGCGGCGCACGACGTCGGCTTTTTTCTCATGCCGGCACTCTACGTCTGGGAATACAGCCTGGGCTACTGGCTCTTGAGCCAGCCGCACCATTGGCCGACGACACTCCCCAAGCTGAAGTGGGAAGGCATCTCTTTGCGCAACTGGCTTGGGTTTCTATGCGGCGTGGGCAAGCCCTTGCTGGTCGGCGGACTGCTTTTCCCGGCGCCGTTCTCGCCGATCGCGTTCGTGCTGACCAGACGCCTGGTAGCACGCCATCATCGCAAGAAGCATAGATCAGAAGAATCTTAGCGAGTAGAGATCGGCGTCCTTCAGGGCGAAACGCAGCCGGACCGCCTTGCCCGCCAGCCCGGCCACTCCCGGCCCGCTCGACCACGCAACGACATGGTCAATCTCATCGCCGATGATCTCCGGGCAATCCGCCAGCGCGTAGCCGGGGAAAGGTTTCCCGCCCTCATCCTGGATCTCCACCCGCACTCCGCCCGCGGCGCTGGTCTCGAAGTTAATCTCCAGCTTGCTGCCGGCGAACACAAACGGCTTCGTGACCATGTCCCCGCCCCGGAAGGGCGCATGCACCGAAACGAAGCCGTCCGTGCGCAACGCATACCGCGCCATGTGACACGTCGGCTGGGCGTAGTGCGACACCCGGTAAATGAACATCTCCCGCGCATTCGCGGGCGCCACTCCCAGCGCCGGCGTGTTGTCGCGCGCCACCCAATCCTCCGCACTTGGCCCCGGCCGGAGAAAGGCCTCCATGAACGTGCGGTCGTAATGGTTGCCGCCGCGGCTCGTGAAGAAGACTGAGTCGCTGGAAGCAATGCGGTAGCCGGGCTCGCTGACCAGCGCCCGGGCTTGGTCCGCCGGCAGCGCCGCTTTGGTTGGGAAGAACCGCTTGGCCAGCGCGATGTAAATCTGCGGCGCGCGGTAATACGGATGCGTCCCGTTCGTGTAAAGATGTTCCGGCGGCGTGTCCCCGAACTCCATTTCCTCCGGCTCGGTCCAATGCACAAAGTCCTTGCTGGTCGTCCGCGAAATCCAGCGGAAGCCTTCCTTGCCGAACTTCTTCCAGGTGCGGAAATAGCAGACGTATTGCTGCTCGGCCGTTGACCAGAAGGCTACATTCTGCGAATCAAAGATTCCCTTGGTGAAAACCGCTTCGGCTTGCAGCGGGCTCCAGTGCACCCCGTCGGCGGATTTGAAGGCGTGCAGGCCCGTCTTATGGTCGCCGGCCAGGGCTTTGTACCGCTCCGCTTTCGGCGTCTCGGGTCGCTCATCCAGGAAGGGGCTGAAGTTGTGCGCATATGGGGCGTTGGTCAGGATCACGTTGTTCTCCCGCGTGCCGCGTATCGCAAACAATCCCAGGTCGGGTTTCGTCCAGGTGATGCCGTCTTTCGATTCCGCGTAGCAGACGACCGCCACCGGGCTGTCGTCGCGGGTCGCAATCGGCAAGCCGCGATAATACATCCGGTAGGTCGGGCCGTCCTTGATGACCGTCGTATAGCAGGAGAATCCTCCCTCCCACGGCCGGTCAAACTTCAACGCCACGCCTTCCCGCCGCGGCTCATGCAGCCTCAACTCCACGCCTTCCATCTTCGCAATCAGGTAATGGTCCACAAACAACTCCCGCTGTGAGCCAAGCTGAAGGACCTGGTCCTCCAGCCACTCGGGCGAAAAGTGGGCAAACCTGATTCTCTCATAGGCATTCGTTCGGCCACACTCGTAAAGACAGCCAATATCCTTATCGGGCAGCACGGTCAGACACGAATACGCGCACGGCCCCTCGTGCAACGTCCTGGACACCGGCCACGCCTTGCCATCATCGCGGCTCACGCGCACCGTCAGGTTGTTCCGGCGCGTGCTCGCCGGGTTCGAGAACAGAATCCGCCCCGGTTCGTTCCCGCTCGGCCAGTTGTAACGCAAGATGCTCGCCTGGCACCGCGGCTCGACCAGTTCCGGCGCAGATTCCGGCGCCGTCCAGGTCTGCCCGCTATCGCGGCTGAACGCCTGCGCGCGGCGGTTGGTTTTCGACGTGGTCCGCATGTTGATCAGCAACCCGCCTTGCCCATCGGACAGTTCGACGACCTGGCTTTCGTTCATTTCCGGACGCACCGTGCCGCCGAGCTTCCAACTCTGGCCGTGGTCATCGCTGTAGATGATATGCGAGCCGTCTCCAGCGGCAGGAACGCCCCCGTCACGGTTCGGCCCCTCAAAAGAATGATCGCAAGGCATAACCAACCGGCCCCGATGCGGCCCCTGCTGAATCTGGATCCCGACCCCCGGCCCCGTCGCATACCAGCCCCAGGACGGGTCCTTGGTCGAGGCAGTGATATTCACCGGCGCGCTCCACGTCTTGCCCTGGTCCTCGCTCCGGGAAAGCCAAACCGTGCGCGCCGCCCCCGGCTTCCGCTCTCTGATCTGGCGTTCGCCCGTGTTGCCCGGATTATGCGTCAGCAGCAGCCAGATGATCCCGGTCTGTGCATCCAACACCGGGCAGGGATTGCCGCACGTGTTCGGGCCGTCATCCCAAACCACCTGCGGTTCGCTCCAGGTCTTGCCCCCATCGTCCGAGCGTTTCAGCAGCAGGTCAATGTCGCCCGTATCGGACGCGCCGTGTTTTCGCCCCTCGCAAAAGGCCAGCACCGTCTGGTTGCTGGCGACGATCAACGCCGGAATCCGATACGTGTGATACCCGCCCTGGCCCGAGACAAAGACATCCGTTTGCTCCAACGGCGCTGAAGCAGCTGCGCCACTGAAGACACCCCCCGCCAGCAACGCCGCCAGCCATCAGTCCCGCCCGATTCACCCACCGACTGTAGCCGCCGATGTCAGAGGCTGCGTCAGAACCGCCTGTTTGGGAGGGCGAGCGTCCCCGCGAGCTCTGATCTTCCCAGGTTCCCCGCGCAGTATGGGCTCGCGGGGACGCTCGCCCTCCCGAGCTCGGATTCTAATACAGTTCTCATCTCGTCACTTCAATTGAATCCACCACCAGCAGGCCGTCCGTCGCGGTCAGCACGACGGCGTGCGGCCCGTCCTTCAAGCGCGGGCTCTTCCAAACCGGCTGCGAAGGCGTGAGCCGCTCGGCGTGCAGGTCGAGGTTCGCCAGCACGCGCCCGTCCACCTTGATTTGCGCCTTGCCGAACTCCGGGCCGCGCGGACTCCACAACGTGAACTGCGCGGCCCTCCACGTTCCATTTGACGCGCGCCCCCGGGGCCTTCGAGAGCGCGGCCAGGCCGTAGCGGAATTCCGGTCCCGCGCAATTCCTGCCAATCCTTCCGGCTCCCGCCGGCGCCGAGGATCGCCTCGCTGAAGAGGAAGTTGATCACCGCCGGCTGCGGCTTGCCTTGAATGGTGAATTGCTCCACCACCAGGTGACTGTGCGGCTCGACCGCGATTCCCAGCACGGACAAGCCACTCGCCCGCCGCGGCGGCAGTTCCCCGCTCCAAAGCGCCCGCTCATCCACGAACAAGCTCGTCTCACCGCCCGGCTTGCGGTCCAGCCCCACCGCGACTGTCTTTCCGCCCGGGCGGGTGCCCGAGGCCAGCACTGTCTGCTCGCCGCTCGCGCCGAAACGAATCACCTTCCACTGCCCGTCGTTCAGTTCCACGGCGTCGCAGCGGCTCAGGGCCAGCGGATGCAGCGTGGCGTCCGATTGCGGCAGATTCGGCCCCAGCACGCCGTCATAATCCACCAGCAGCCGCACCGTGCCGCGCATGCGCAGCCGCGCGTCGAGCCGAAAGCCCGCGAAGGCGCGCTGCAGCAACGTCAGGCTCGGCCCTTGATGACCCGACATCACGAATCCGCTCTTCCGCAGCGGCTGGTTCCACGGCCGGGCGGCGACGTTGACCGTGCCCATCCCCTTCGGGTCGCGGCTGTGAAACGACACCTGCAACACGCCCTTCGCTATCCACCCACCCGGAGAACGTCTGCCCCCACAACCCGTAAGCCTCGTTCTCCACATCATCCGCGTGCCACACCGAGCCGTTCTGGACCAGCTCCCACGCGCCCGGGTTCCGCCGCCCGTTCCAGCGGCGCGCGAAAGAGCGCGTTGTAATTGCGATTCAACGCCACCGAAGTCGCCGGCGCATACACGAACCCGCGATGCACGAACGCCGGATAATACTCCAGCAGCGGCGGATGGAACCCATCAGCCTCGACGTTCCGCAGCAGGACCCGCTCGCCGTAGGGGCCTTCCGGCTTGGGCGCCGTGATGCCGAACAGCGCCCAACTGTTCGGCGCGTGATCCATCATGGCCGACGATCATCCAATCGTGCTTCCGGCGCAGCAGCGTCGCCGCGTAGGTGCGCTGGTATCTGCCCGAGCAGCGGCGTCAATTCCTTGTTGAGCGTGATGGGTTGCGGCGCGCGGTGAAACGGCCCTTCCGGCTTCTCCGCCCAGGCGTAGCCCAGGCCGCCGGTCATGCGACCAGTCCGGCTCCCCCCAATCATAGACCATGTGATAGCGCCCGTCCGCATAGACGATGCTGACATCCGGCGTCGAGCCGCCCTGGTCGAACATCTCCTTGCTCCCCTCCAGCACCACGCCGAGGTTCGACCACGATTGGCCGCGGTCGGTCGAGCGCAGCAGCACGCAACGGCTCGGCCGCGCCGCGTAGCCTTCGGGATAATCCCCCACATAGATATACCAGTTGCCGCTGACCGGGTCGGCGAAGAAGAAGCTGTTGACCGGCCATTCGAACGGCGCCGCGCCGCGGTGCAGCGGATTCCGCGGCGCATGCACAAACGCATCGAACGACGGCCCGCCCATAGACCGGGTGCTGCAGCCACAGCCCAGCGTGGCGCGACTCCGCGTAATCCACCCCGCCGCGCCAAGCCCCGACTGCCGGCAGGACCACCAGCAGCGCGCAGCCCACCCACCGAACCATCGCGGCACATTTCATGCCGCACGGATTAGCAGTTGCCGCCGCCGAAGACAATGACGGGTTGACCTGGGAACCGTTAAAGGCCCCTTCGGGGCAATACGCCCTCGGAATGCCCCCGCTAACGCCTACTTCTGTATCTTTCTCAAATCGAAGCCCGGCGGCCGCTCATACGCCGGCACCACCGCCGCGAACGAATCCAACCCCAGATAATACCCGGTGGAGTGGTCCGATTTGCCCTTGCACTCGAAGCGCAGGACATGCGGCCCGGCGCTGAGCTTGTGCACCCCCCAATGGTCGGACTGCCGTTTGGTCTCTGCGCTATAAAGGTCCACTACCGCCAGTTCCTGGCCGTCGAGCGTCACACGGTAGATGCCGTAGTCATGGGAATGAATGAACTTGCCCCAGAGGTGCGCCGTGATGTCCTTGTCCACCTTGAACGAGAGCTCCACCCAGCCCTTGTCGTCCTTGGGGGTGAAGAATAGTTGTTTGTCCTCCTTGGAAATGCCGGGCAGGTCCTGCACCTGGATGGGAGCGTCCGAGTGCTTGGCCTTCGCCACCGCGCGCCAGCCGGTAATCAACTGCAACGTCTGCTCCGCCAACCGTTCCGGCCCCGGCGGCAGTGCCGGCCACGGCTTGTGCGGCTCCGTCTGATACCAGAAGGCGACCGACGACATCAGGTCATCGCGCTCGATGAAGCCGCTGCCCGTCTTGTCCGGGAAATCCTGCGAGCCTTTGTGCTCGATCTCCACGCGCAGGGATTTCTTGAACGGCACCGGGTCCGTGAGATGGAAGCGGTAAACCGAGCCGCGATTGCCCGCCGCATACCCTTCCCACAGCGGCACGCCGTAAAACGGGCCGTCATGCTGGCGGAAGCCCCAGCCGTCGCAGAAGTAGTCCTCCGTGCCCGTGCCGCGCAAGCGCGGCTCGGTTTCGCCGTCAATGAAGAAGAAATCATCCCCCTCGCCATACCAGCCGGCGGACATGTTTTGCACACTCTGCACCGTGCCCACGTAATGGCCGCGGCCCGCGAGGTCGGCGATGAGGTAGTTGCGGCCCATCACGCATGGATATTCCTGCCGGTACATGGCATGGAAGTAGGCGGTGTCCTTGGGCAGCGACTTGTACGCCTGCCAGTCAAGGTAGTAGTAGAAGGCGCCGCACTTCCGGTTGCTTTCGTTGGTCACCGTGATGCGCGCGGATTTCCGGAACGGCATCGGCCAGTAGCAATTCCGCCCCCTGCCCTCCGAAGACACCTTGATGGGCAGTGAAACAAAGGGCTTGTCCAGCCCGTGGCCGATGCCGAAGAAATCGCCAATCGGGCACTCCACGCTGGGGTTCTTCTCGCCGTCCCAGTAGATCCGCAGCGTCAGCAACCGCGAATAGAACGGCACGTTGTGCGAGATCGTGTTCCAGAAGTGCGCGATCATGCCCGGGCCTTGCAGGTCCGCCACCACCAGCGTGCCGCCGGGTGGAATCGGCCGGGCGTCGCCGTTCCCGTTGCGCCAATCCAAGTCCGACGATGAGGCGCGCATGGCCTCGAAGTCCTTCAGCTTTTCCAGCCCCGCCAGCGGGTTGCCGGGTGACAGTTGAGCCAGTGCCTGCGCGCAGAACGCGAGCGCGAGTCCAAAAACAAGGAAGCGTGTTTTCATGGTAGTATTTGGGTCAGTGTTAACTTTTGTCCGCCGCCGCATATACAAGGTTCGCGGAGTGAATGCAACAGGGGA
This sequence comes from uncultured Verrucomicrobiae bacterium, assembly GCA_963822005.1. Classification (GTDB taxonomy): domain Bacteria; phylum Verrucomicrobiota; class Verrucomicrobiia; order Limisphaerales; family UBA8199; genus PALSA-1440. The sequence goes on from CAWGGD010000015.1 coordinate 529,771, forward strand.
CTTCGGATGAGGGGGCGCTGCGGGCGCATTCGCTGGTTGCTTTCACTCCAGTACTTTCCGGGCTTGTTCACGTATTCTGGCCCGCCATGGCACAAGGTTCACAGAGCGCCCTACCGGGGTTGATAAAGCAGCGCCGGCGGAGGACTTCGGCGGGTGGTTTTTGTTCGGGGCTCTAAGAATTCGCTGAAGAGGCTCTGGCAGGCAGGTTGTTTCGCTTCTGGGTGCCAGCTCAGTGGGGTTCTGCGATGCGATTTTGCTAGGCGGCAGCGCCGCCCGGCGGCTACGCTGCTGCACAGCCTTATGAACACGGAACAACTCTACCAGGAACGCCTCAACCGCTACATCACCGCCATGCGCAACGAGAAGCCAGACATGATTCCGCTCCGGCCTTTCGTCGCCGAGTTCACCGCCAAGTACGCCGGCTACACCTGCCAGGAGGTCGCCCACGATTACAACAAGGCCTTCGAGGCTGCCCTCAAGACCGCCAAGGATTTCGGCTGGGAGGCCGTCGTGCCGAACATGGTCTATGTCTGGACCGGCCTCGCGCAGGCCGTCGGGCTGCGCTATTACGGCATCCCCGGCCTCGGCATTCCGCACACGACCGGCTTCAACTACATCGAGCCGCCCGAGGACCAGGCCTGGATGCGCGCCGACGAATACGACGCCCTCATCGCCGACCCGACCGGCTTCCTTTACAACGTCTGGCTCCCGCGCGTTTCCACCGAGGTCAGCAAGATCGGCCAGCCCGCCACCTACCGGAACAACCTCTCCTTCGTGAAGGGCGCCATGGCGATGCTCGCCTACTTCTACGCCTTCGGCCCCCAGATCGCCCGGCTCCGTTCCGAATGCGGCACCGCCTCGGCCATCGCCGGCATCTTCAAGGCGCCCTTTGATATCATCGCCGACAAGCTGCGCGGATATGTCGGCCTCACGATGGACATGGCGACGCAACCCGACAAAGTCCTCAAGGCCTGCGAAGCACTCATGCCGCACTTGTGTCACGTGGGCCTGACCACCGCCGACCCGGGCAAGCAAGTGCCCATCGGCTTCTGGATGCACCGCGGGTGCGTGCCTTTCATCAACCCGAAGACCTTCGCCTCCCACAATTGGCCGACCCTCAAGCCCATCATCGAGGAGTTCTGGAAGAACGGCCACCAGACCTTGTTCTACGCCGAAGGCAAATGGCACCACCACTTCGACACCTTCCGCGAATTGCCCGACCGCAGCATCGTCTTCCATTGCGACCAGGACGACATCTTCCACGCCCACCGCAAGCTGCACGACAAGTTCGCCCTGAGCGGCGGCATTCCCAATGTGCTGCTCAGCTACGGCAAGCCCGACGAAGTCCGCGCCTTCTGCCGGCGTGTGATTGATGAGGTTGCCCACGAAGGCGGCTACATCATGGACGCCGGCGCCATCATGCAGGACGACACCAGCATCGAGAACATGCGCGTGATGACCGACACCGCGCGCCAGCACGGCGTCTATTCCGCCGGCAGCTACCCGCCGCCCGCGCCCACCCCACCGTGCGAACTGCCAGGCGTCAGTGGCCGACCGTCAGAAGCTCAGCGGCATGAAAGGCCGCCCGCAGCCGCGCGTGCGTCCCGGCGTCTGTTTCCCCTGGGAGGACCGCGTCAAAGAACTGCCCCAAATCACTGGCAGCCCCGACCTCATCCGCAAGATCTGGGAAGACATTGACGGCTTCGGCAACATGTACATCTGGCAATTGCTGCTGAGCTTCTAGCCGACGTAACCCGGCTCAGCCTGTGCAACCACGAAATACACCAAGCACACGAAACATCACGGGTCTGCTTTTGGCATGTTTCGCGTGTTTCGCGGGCCCTTTAATCCCTATCGCCTCCGCCGCCAACTCCGTGCGCGCGATGCGCTTCCAGGCCCAGACCCCTGCCGAAGGCCACGCCTGGCAGGAAGCCGCCCGCGCCAAGCTCTTCGCGCTCCTCATGGGCGGCCGCCAGCCCGAGCGCGTCCCGCTGGATGCCAAGATCCTCCGCACCATCGAGGTGCCCGCCAGCCGCTGCGTGCTGGAGGAGATCACCCTGCAAACTCTCCCTGACCGTCGCGCGCACGTTTGGCTGGCACGGCCCACGCAGCCCAAGGGGAAGGTCGGCGCCGTGCTCGCCCTGCATGGCCACGGCGGCAGCGGCGAGCAGATCGTGACTGGCGCCAGCCTTTACTGGTATGGCCGCGCACTGATTGAGCGCGGCTACGTCGTCATCTCGCCCGACATCGGCCAGCACGAACTCCAGCACACCAACTGGACCCTGATGGGCGAACGCACCTGGGACGCCCTCCGTTGCCTCGATTACGTCGTCACGCTGCCGGAGGTGGACCCCACCCGCCTCGCGGTTGCCGGCTTGTCGCTGGGCGGGGAGACCACCATGTATGTCGCCGCGCTCGACGAGCGCCTCAAACTCGCGTGCAGCAGCGGATGGCTGACCACCATCACCAACATGAAGAACGGCCACTGCGTCTGCTACAACTTCCCCGGCCTGGAAGAGAACTTCGAGTTCTCCGACATCTTCGCCTGCGTGGCGCCGCGCCTGCTCGTCTGTGAATTGGGCCTGCAGGAGAAGGCGCCCGCGGGTTTTCCCGTTTCCATCGGCAGGGAGGCTTTCGAGCAATTGCGCGCCGCCTACCGCGTCTTCAATGCCGAGTCAAACCTCACCCTCACCGTCCACCCCGGCCCGCATGTCTTCAGCGGCGAAGACTTCTGGCCGCTGCTCCGCCGCACCCTCGGCGCCCCGGCTTCTGCGTCTCTGATTCCCCCGCCCAACGAGGCCTTTCCTGAAATGCGCAAAGCCTGGGATACCCAACCCCCGGCCAAGTGGCCCTCCCTCTCCCCAAGGGAGAGGGCCGGGGTGAGGGGAAAGGAAGCAGACTCGTCTCCAGGCAGCGACCGCACCCGGCCCCTGTTCCGCCAAGCCGAGAAGAATGGCCGCCTCGCCAACGAAGCCTTCTTCCGGTGCCGCCGCTACATTGACGGCTGGCTGGCCCATTGCGACCCCGCCACCGGTCTGTTCCCCCGCAACCTGCGCGAGAGCAACTACTGGAATGGCCGTGACTCCGCCGCCGACAATTACCCCTTCATGGTTCTCACCGCCGCCATGACCGACCGGCCGCTCATGGAGGGCCGCTTGCTCGACATCCTGCGCACCGAGACCCGCCTGACCTGCCGCCAGGGCCGCCTGCCCGACGACTACTCCTTTGCCACCCACAGTTGGCGTCGTGAGAAGCCCGACCTCGATGCCATCATCTTCGACGGCGCGGAATACGTGAAGGACGGCCTGCTCTACATCGCCGAGTGGCTCGGCCCCAGCCCGTGGACCGACCGCATGGTCGGCATCACCGAGGACATCTGGAAATACGCGCCCATCGAGACGCCTTACGGCAATATCCCCACCCTCAACTTCGAAGTCTGCGGCGACATGCTCCAGGCCTCCGCGCGCATGTTCTGGTTCACCGGCGAGCGCAAATACCTCGATTGCGCCGTGCGCCTGGGCGACTTCTTCCTGCTCGGCACCAATCACCCCACGCGCAACCTCAAGCAGCTTCGCCTGAGCGATCACGGCTGCGAGGTCATCAACGGCTTGAGCGAGCTCTATGTCGCCGTCTCCTATGCCATGCCCGAGAAGAAGAAGGCCTATGAGCAGCCGATCCACGAGATGTTCGATTGCATCCTCGCCAAAGGCCGCAACCCGGACGGCCTCTTCTATGTCTGGTTCAATCCGCAAACCGGCGAACACTCCCCCGACCTCTGCGACACCTGGGGCTACGACTACGACGGCGTTTATACCCTCTGGCTGCTCGACAAGACCGAGGCCTACCGCGACGCCGTTCGCAAGGCCCTGGGCAATCTTCGGGGCAAATACATCGGCGCCTGCTGGGCCGACAAGAGCGCCGACGGCTTCGCCGACTCCATCGAAGGCGCCATCAACCTCTTCAACCGCGAGCCGGACGACTCCGCCGCCGATTGGACTGACACCCAGACCCGCATGATGTGGTCCATCCAGAAGCCCGACGGCATCATCGAAGCCTGGCACGGCGACGGCAACTTCGCCCGCACCTCCCTGATGTATGCGCTCTGGAAGACCCAGGGCGTAACCGTCCAACCCTGGCGCGCCGATGTCCGCTTCGGCGCCGTCCGTGACGCCGGCACCGTCTATCTCTGCGTCACGGCGACCCAGCCCTGGGAAGGGCGCCTGCTCTTCGACCGCCCCCGGCACAAGCTGCTCATGCACCTGCCCCTGGACTACACCCGCATCAACCAGTTCCCCGAATGGTTCACCGTCCAGTCCGACGCGCGCTACCAGGTCAAACTCGGCTCTGCCCCGCCGGAGAAGAAGTCCGGCGCCCAGTTGGCCGAAGGCCTGCCCGTCAAGCTCAAAGCCGGGGAGACGATGCTGATCGAGGTGGCACCAGATGAAAATCGCCTTCACCCCCGCCGTCTATGAGCACGCGGCCCGCTTCGTCGGGCGCACCCCAGCCGAGGTCTCCCGGGATGCCGAGCTTCTCTTCCAGGCCCATCGGGGCGCCTACCTCGAATACCGCCACCAGCCCATCGCCGTCGGCATTGACATCTACAACCTCGAAGCCGAGGCCTACGGCGCCAAGGTCGAGTTGGGTGAAGGCGACGCCATCCCCGCGATCCATCAGCCCCTCCTGACCTCCCTCGAGGACGGCCTCGCACTCAAACCCTTCAACCCGGAGCGCGATGGCCGGATCGCCATGATCCTCGCCGTCGGCCGCCGCCTCAAACAGGAGTTCCCCGAGGCCGACGTGCGCATCCCCGTTGCCGGCCCCTTCTCCGTCGCCTTCAACCTCCGCGGCATCAACGCCCTCTGCGAAGACGTCGCCGACCGGCCCGACGCCACCGCCAAGCTCCTCTGGCGTCTGGCCGAAAACCAGGCCGTCCTCTGCCGTGCCGTGGCCTCGGCCGGGCTGGACGTTGCCTTCTTCGAATCCGCCGCCGCGCCGCCGATGCTCTCCCCCCGGCAGTTTCGTGAAGTCGAATTGCCCGCCCTCCGCCGCATCCTCGAACTCGCCGCCGCCAGCGTCGGCCATCCCGTCCCCTGCATCATGGGCGGCAACACCTATCCTATCGTCGCCGACCTCCTCTCCACCGGCACCAGCTTCCTCGTCTGCAACGTCGAAACCAACCAGCCGGCCTTCGTCGAGACCGTCGCCCGCACTCATCCGCACGTGAAGGTCCGCGTGAACATGAACCCGGTCATCGTCACCTGCCCTGAGCCGGACCGTATCTACCGCGAGATTGACCGCGTCCTGGCCTTCGCCGGCGGCCGCCCCAACTGCCTGCTCGGCACCGGCGCCCTCCCCCTCGAAACTCCCCCCGCCAACATCCGCCTCATCAAGACTTACCTGGCGGGTTAGAGTCTCTGCAGAATCCCCCCTCTCTGGAGGGCTGGACGCGAGGCTACTCCAGCGACGCCCGGGAGGGCGTGCTCTGCAACTCAGCTTCTCAGGATTGAGCGCCTGTTTGGAAAAGCCAACCCTGGGAGGGCGAGCGTCCTCGCGAGCCCAAATATCTCCAGGAATCTGTGGGAGCCAGGGCTCGCGAGGACGCTCGCCCTCCCGAACGGCCAGTTTTCAAACAGGCTCGAAGATTCTGCGGCTGGCATCGGGCCCGGCAGCTTGGCCGAACCCGCTACTCCACCGAAGGGCACTTAGTTCGCCTTTTTCTTCTTCTTCCCCGCGCGGCCCGGAAGGTCGGCCGATTGGGTTTTCGGCAGGAGCCGTTTGAGTTCGGCGACCTGGGTGGCGTAGTTCGGGTCTTTCGCGAGGTTCTGATATTCATGCGGGTCGGCCTCGTGGTCGTAGAGTTCGGCGCCGGCGGCGCCGCCGTCCCATTCGCTATACCGCCAACGTTCGGTGCGGACGCTGTAGCCCATGATCTGTCTGCCGCCGTCAGGGTGGACCACCTGCGTGATGGCCGGTTTGGACCAGGGCGCTCGGGGATTCTCCAGCAGCGGACGCAGGCTCCTGCCTTCCAGGTTGGACGGCGGAGTCAGGCCGCACAGATCGGCCAGGGTGGGATAGATGTCCACGAACTCGACCGTGCGCGGCGAAACCCCGGTCACCTTGGCCTTGGGCAGCGCGATGATGAACGGCACCCGCGCCACTTCCTCGAACAGCAACCGCTTCTGCCATTGGCCATGCTCGCCCAACGACCAGCCGTGGTCGCCCCACAAGACCACGATGGTCTTGTCCGCCAGCTTCATTCGGTCCAGCGCATCGAGCACCTTGCCCACTTGCGCGTCCACGAAGCTGATGCTGGCGAAATAGGCGCGTTTGAACATTCGCAGCTTCTCTGCTTCGAGCCCGTAGTTGAGCGGCTTGGTGGTGAGCGCCACCGGCGGGATGTTCGCGAGGTGCTCGGGCGGTTCCTTGGGCAAGGTCACCTTGTCCAGCGGATACAAGGCGAAGTAGGGCTTGGTGGCGATGTCCGGCACGTGGGGCCGATAGAAGCCCACCGCGAGGAAGAACGGTTTGCCTTTGCGCTCCTCCAACAGCCGGATCGCCTCGGCCGCGACCTTGCCGTCGGTTTGTTCCTCGTCGGTGCCTTTGGCCTCCAGCCAGCAGAGGGCAGAGCCAAGGCCGCGGTCGGGTGTGAAGTTAATGATGTCCGCCTCGTCGTCCTTGTCCCGCCCGCGCGGGTTAACGAACTGGTCCCAGGACGGGGGATCATCCATGCCGCTGGTGCCGATCTGGCCCGGGACGCCGTAATGGTAGAGCTTGCCGACGCGCGCCGAGAAATAGCGGTTGTTCTTGAACATCTGCGGCAGCGTCACGATGTCGGGGAACGGCTTGCGGATCGGCGTGCTGTTGTCATAGATGCGGCTGGTGTCCGGCCGAAGCCCGCTCAACAGGGAGCTGCGGCTGGGATTGCACAGCGGGTACTGGCAGTAGGCGCGGTCGAAGCGCACACCCCGCGCCGCCAGCCGGTCAATGTTCGGCGACTTGACCAGCGGGTGGTCGTAGCAGCCGAGGGAAACGTTCAGGTCGTCTATGGCGATGAACAGAACGTTGTATCGGGGTGTGGCGGGCTTCTCCGCCGCGGTGGCCGAGAGGCAGCAGTTTCCGAACAGCACCACGCTGCAACACACCGCTCGGGCCGCGTGCAAGAGATTGGATGAAGAACGGAGCGATCGCTCCATTACGGCGAGGATTTGTGGCTTATTCGTGAGCATTGGAATTATGTTCTCTGGATGAGGGAGGATAAGCCTGGCCTTTCGCTTCCGGCAAATCGAATCTCATCTCTGCGCTGCCCAAGGGCACAGGACAGAATTCTTCGTTCCCTTTGTTTGCTTGGTGCAAAAGAGTCAAATGCATCCGCTCTTCCGGCGCGAACCGGGACGGGGGAATGGTTTAACAGAAGCAAACGAAGGAAACGAAGGAGGCAGAGATATGCTGTATGCGCAGGAAGATACGGGTGGGCCGAAAACCCCGTGAGCGACTGTGCCTGAAGACTTCTGTGATGCGCCGGCCGCCTATCCCTCGCGGCGACTCGATTCGGCCACGTCTTTGCTATCTCTCAACCTAGAAACCGCAATTGGATTTCCCGCTAAACATGCTAAACATGCTAAAACAAAGGGCAAGACGAAGGTGCGTGAGGAAAAGCGGCTTCACCCGGGAGGTGAACGGTGACCGCAGCGAAGACAGGGGGGCGAGGTTGCGGTTCTTCGCGTGTTTAGCGTGGTTCGCGGGCCATTTCTTAGCCGCGGAAACAAGTCAACTGCGGCTTTTAGGCTCAATCCTCCCGCAATCCATCTGCGAGTTCCTTACGGCAAAGAGCAATCGCCTTTGCTGCCTGAGGATGACCCAAATGCTGAGCTTCCTCGAAACAAGAAAGCGCCTCATCGTAGCGCATCAGTTCAAGAAACTCTGTGCCCTGCTGAAACCAGTTTTTTGAGTTGACTGCCTTCTGCCCTGGTTTACGAGGCCGGTGCGTACTTTTTCTTTCTCGCTACACCTTTAATGTCAACAATGAACATTTCAATCGAAGTTGCGCTAACTTTTAATGGATATACAAGGAGCCGTCCGTATATCCACCCCGGCAGATTCTACGTGCAAGCCGTTGCATACGAGAAGTTTACGCGCTTCGGCACTACTCGGTCAATACACCCCCCCCGCCTTGAACCGCCCCGGCAGCACAACCGCGAACCTCAGAGAGACACCATCAGTATTGGCCGGAACGGTGTTTGGTAATAATCCAAATAATGTTGGGTGGTCGTAGCAGCCGAGCGAAGCGTTCAGGTCGTCTATCGCGACGAACAGGACGTTGTATCGAGGTGTGGCGGGCCCCTCCGCCGCGGGTGGTCGCGAAAAGCGGCTATACACAGCGTCACAAGTCCCGGCTGCCTCGGCGAGGCAGCCCCACCAGGGTGGGGCGCTTTCGCCGAAAGCGCCGGCGCAACGAGTTAAGTCGCTGTGTATAATTCCGCGTGGGTCCGGGTGCTCGCGGCGCGCAGCGGAGTGCGCGCCCTACCCCTGAATCCCTTTGGGCGACACGCCCTCGACACTGCCACCAAGGGTTGGAGCGCCCAACGATGACGGACCGCGAGCCGATGGACGGCTCGCGGTCCGGTGGCAGTGTCGAGCTGTGGCCGTCGCCCAACGCCCGCAGCCGGCGGTGGCGCTCGGCTTTCGACTCGTGCGTCAGCTTGTCGGCAGCCTGGTAGAACTTCTCCAGGTCGCCGCCGTTCTGTGCGAGCAGCCGTTCGAAGCCGGGCACCAGATCGTAGTAGGCGGCGACCGAGTTGAGCTGGGCGTTGTTGAGCGGCTGGGCGAACCACGCGTCGTAGTCCGTGACGCCGCCCCATTGGGCCTTGAGTTGGGTGTATTCCTGCCGCAGGCGGCCAAGCAACTCCTGCTTCCCCCGCCGCAACTGCTCGAGCGGAACCCAACGCGGCTCCCTGGTGGCCTTGATCTTGCCCGCGTCAGTTCGCTGGTCGCCGTAGAGCTTCTCCAGCCGCTCGCGCGTGTTCATGACCAGGTGCGCGAATTGGGCCTCGCGCCGAAGCTTGGCCAAATATTTCTCCAGGGCAGCCGGATCGCCCTTGGCCCGCAGCCAGCGGCGGGCGCCTACCTGGCCGACGGTCGTGGCGAAGGCCTCGTTGAAATCCGTGTCGCCGCTGGCAAAGACGCGCTGGTGGCCCAACTCGTGGAAGAGAGTCTCCGCCAGGTCGGGCTCGGGGTCGAACACGAACGTGTTGAGCACCGGGTCTTTGAACCAGCCCAGCGTCGAATACGCCGTCACGCCGCCCACATACACATCATCGTCTTTCTTCGCCAGCGACGCGGCGTACTTCCGCGCGCCCGGCTCCGTAAAGTAGCCGCGGTATTCGAGGCTGCCGACAAACGGGTACCACCAGGCCTTCGGTTCAAGCGAAAACTCGGGCGCGGCCTCGACGTTCCAAACGACGAAGGGGCGTTGCACGTCCGCATACTTCTCGTAATGGCCGTCCACGGGGAGGTGGAGGTCCTTGACGGCGAATGCGCGCAGGTCCTGGACGAGCTGCAGTTTGGCTTTGAGCGGCGCGGGCGTTTGCGGGTCCGCCAGCAGCTTCTCGATCTTCTGCCGTTGGGCGACGACCTGGTAATGGCCTTTGATGGCCTGGCCGTAATAGCTGAGGTTTTGGCAGCCGGACATCGCCAGCACTGCCAGCAGGAGGGCGGGCGCCAGCAGCCATCGGCGCCGGCGCCGCGTTGGTTCGGGGTTCCGAATCATCGAAATATGCCCCCTCCCATTAAGCCGCAGCCGGCCGTTTGGCAAATGTTGTTGAGCATTTTTTGACCTTGCCAAACGGGCACATGAACTCCAAATACTGCCCGAATCTTAAACAACTATGCACGTACAGCTCACCTGGCTTGATTACACCATCCTGCTGGCCTACACGGGCTTTGTCATCGGCATCGGCTTCGCCCTGCGGAAGTACCTGAAAAGCTCGTCGGACTTCCTCACGTCGGGCCGCTCCATTCCGACGTGGGTGACGGGGCTGGCGTTCATCTCGGCGAACCTTGGCGCGCTCGAACTCGTCGGCATGGCGGCCAGCGGGGCCAAGTACGGCATCGCCACCAGCCATTTCTACTGGGTGGGCGCGATTCCGGCGATGGTCTTCCTGGCCATCTTCATGATGCCGTTCTACTACGGCTCGAAGGCGCGCTCGGTGCCGGAATACCTGAAGATGCGGTTCGACGAACGGGTGCGCGCGTTGAACTCGATCGCGTTCGCGGTGATGACCGTGTTCGCCTCCGGCATCTCGATGAACGCGCTGGCCAAGCTGCTCAACCAGCTCCTCGGCTGGAACTATCACGTCGCGCTGTGGATCTGCTCGGGCGTCGTGCTGGTGTACGTCCTCAAGGGCGGCCTGACCTCCGCGATCTACACCGAGGTGCTCCAGTTCTTCATGATCGTGCTCGGGTTTGCGCCGGTGGTTTATCTCGGCCTGAAGGACGTCGGCGGCTGGGGCTCGATGAACAAGGCGCTGGAGGGCGTGGCGGCAAATCCGGCGGCGCTGAACCTGAAGGAAGCCGGCACGACCTACGCCGGTAATGCCTGGTCCAGCGCCTGGCAGCCGCTGCTGGCCGGTCCGGCGCACAACCCGATGGGCGTGGACTGGTTCGCGATGGTGTTCGGCCTCGGGTTCGTGTTGTCGTTCGGCTACTGGTGCACGAACTTCCTCGTGGTGCAGCGCGCGATGGCGGCCCGGAACATGACCGCCGCCCGGAACACGCCCCTGGTCGCCGCGGTGCCGAAGATGTTTTTCCCCCTGCTGGTGATTGTGCCCGGCATGATCGCCGTGGCGCTGACGTCCATGCCGGACAAGAACTACCGCATCCCCCCGCCGATCATCAGCGACGAGGTTTATGCCCGGGCGGCGGCGGTGGTCCAAACCGCCGGCACGATGGATTCCGCGGCTGCGTTTAAGGCGGTGAGCGATGCCATCGGCCGGAAGATGGACCAGGCGAAGGTCGCCGCTTTGGTCAAGGATGCCGGGAACCTCAAGGCTGAGCAGATCAAAGAGGGCCTCTACAATGCCGTCGCCGAGTACGACTACGACGGTGTGATTCTTTCGCTGGTGAAGAAGTACTGCCCGACCGGGTTGCTGGGTCTGGCGCTGACGGCGCTGCTGGCCTCCTTCATGTCGGGCATGGCGGGCAACGTGACCGCCTTCAACACGGTCTGGACCTACGATCTTTACCAGGCCTACATCGGACGGGGGAAGAGCGACCAGCATTACTTCTGGATGGGCCAGGCGGCCACCGTGGTGGGCATCCTGGTGAGCATCGGCGCCGCTTACTTCGCGTCGCTTTACAACAACGCGATGGACATCATCCAGCTCGTGTTCGGCTTCGTGAACGCGCCGCTGTTTGCGACGTTCCTGCTGGGCATGTTCTGGGCGCGCTGCACGGGCACGGGCGCGTTCCTCGGACTGTTCGGCGGCATCGGCGGCTCGGCCATCTTCCACGCGCTGACCATCGCCGCGGGCAATGCGCCGGGCGTCAAGGGCGGCTACCTTGGCGTGCTGAAGACGTTCCCGAGCGAGATGGCGCAGAACTTCTGGCTGGCCGGCTTCGCCTTCCTCGTCTGCTTCACGCTGACCCTCGTCATCTCGCTGGCCACACGCCGCACCAAGACCGACGAGGAACTCAAGGGCCTGGTCTATTCGCTGACGGCCAAGATCAAAGACGAGGGCACGGCGTGGTATCTGCGCCCGGCCGTTGTGGGCACCGTCCTGCTGGCCGCCTGCGTCATCCTCAACATCATCTTCTGGTAAACGAAAGGAAAACCTTATGGGTCTCGACATCCGCTGGCCAATCGGCCTCATGTTCTCGCTGGTCGGGCTGCTGCTGACCATCTTCGGCTTCGCCACCAAAGGCGACGCCGAGATGTACCAGCGCTCGCTCGACATCAACATCAACCTCATCTGGGGCATCATTCTGCTCCTGTTCGGCGGCTTCATGCTCGTCATGGCCATGCGCAAGAAGGACGACGCGGGCGCGCCCGGGCCGAAGTAACTTGAGAGCCTGCGTGAAAACTCAATCTGGGGAGGGCGAGCGTCCACGCGAGCCCAAATATTTTGGGGAAAGGGGCAGAAGTCAGGGCTCGCGGGGATGCTCGCCCTCCCCGACGACCATTTTCAAACAGGCTCCAAGGCATCCGACGTTGACCCTCTTTGCTCCTCGCCCATGAAGGCCACCGTTGCCAGGTCCCCGTTCGGCAAGCTACCGTCCAGCCGGGCCGTTGAGCTGTTTACGCTGACGAACGCCAACGGCCTAATCGCCCGGATCACGAACTACGGCACCATCCTCACCGAACTGCACGTGCCCGACAGGAAAGGCCGCCTGGGCGACGTGGTGCTGGGGTTCGACAACCTCGGGCAGTATCTCAAGGGCCATCCCTACTTCGGCTGCACGACCGGGCGGGTGGCCAACCGCATCGCCGGCGGCAAGTTCAGGCTCGGGGGCAAGGCGTATTCGCTGGCGGTGAACAACGGCCCAAACGCGTTGCATGGGGGCAGCAAGGGTTTTGACAAGGTGCTGTGGAAAGCGACGCCACTCCGGGGGGCGACGGTGCGGTTCGATTACACCAGCGCGGATGGTGAGGAAGGTTACCCCGGCAAGCTCGCGGTGACGGTCATCCTGAAGCTGACCGACGCCAACGAGCTTCTGATTGACTACACAGCGACGACCACCAAGCCAACGCCGATCAATCTTACGAACCATTCCTACTTCAACCTGGCTGGCGGGGGCGACATCAAGGGCCACAAGCTGATGATCGCGGCGGATTTCTATACTCCGAGCGACCCGACCAATGTGCCGACGGGCGAAGTCCGCCCGGTCAAAGGCACGCCGCTCGACTTCACCAGGCCGACGGCGATTGGCGCGCGGTTTGCGAGGCTCGGCGGGAGGCCACAGGGCTATGATCACAATTTCGTTCTGCGCGGCGACGCGACGAACTCCGGCCAGCCCGCTTTCTGCGCCCGGGTGGTCGAGCCCAGGTCCGGCCGGGTGATGGAGGTTTTCACGACTGAACCGGGAGTGCAGCTTTACACTGCGAACTGGCTGGACGGCTCGCTCGTCGGCAAGGGCGGTGTTGTTTACGGCCGGCACTGCGGCCTCTGTCTTGAAGCCCAGCACTTCCCGAACTCGATCAACGTCCCGCATTTCCCCGGCACGGTTCTGCGCCCCGGCGAGACCTATCGCCAGTTGACCATCCACCGATTCTCCACTCTCTGACGCCGCACTTATTGCCGTTCAAGCATCACGCACCATGACACTCCCTGAACTCGTCCAAGCGACCGCCCATGACTTCAAGAAAGCATTCAGCCGCGACCCGCAATGGGTTGCCGCAGCGCCCGGGCGCGTGAACGTCATCGGCGAGCACACCGATTACAACGACGGTTTCGTTCTGCCGATGGCCATTGACCGTTACACGGTTATCGCCGCGTCGCCGAATGGTACGGACAAGATCACGCTTCGCAGCGCGGCCGGCGATGGCATCGCGAGCGTGGACCTGACGCAGCCACTGAAGCCCGGCCCGAAAGGCTATTGGGCGAACTACCCCATGGGCGTGATCGCCGGTTTCCTGGCGCGCGGGCTCAAGCTGGTTGGCTTCGACGCGGTGTTGCATTCCACGGTGCCGCTTGGCGGCGGGCTGTCCAGCAGCGCCGCGCTGGAGGTGGCCACGGCGACTCTGCTGGAGGCCATCACCGGCCAGAAGCTCGACCCGGTGGACAAAGCGCTGCTTTGCCAGAAGGCCGAGCACGATTACGCCGGGATGCCGTGCGGCATCATGGACCAGTTCATCTCGGTGATGGGCAAGCAGGACCACCTGCTGCTGCTCGATTGCCGCTCGCGCCGGCCGGAGCTGGTGCCGATGACGGATTCTTCGATGGCGCTGCTGATTGTTAATACGAATGTGAAGCACGAACTGACCGGCGGGGAATATGCCAAGCGCCGGGCGCAGTGCGAACAGGCGGCCAAGGTCCTGGGCGTGGCGTCGCTGCGGGATGCCACGGCGGACATGCTCGAACGGGCGCGCGGCCGGCTGGAGGAAGTGGTCTTCCGGCGGGCGCGGCATGTCATCAGCGAGATCGAGCGCACGGTTCATGCCGCTGAGGGAGTGCGGGCGTCGAACTGGCCCACGGTGGGCCAGCTCATGTATGCCAGCCACGCTTCGCTGCGCGACGACTACGAGGTGAGCTGCCCGGAACTGGACGCGGTCGTGGAGATTGCCCAGGCGATTGGGCCCAAGGGCGGCGTCAGCGGCTGCCGGATGACCGGCGGCGGCTTCGGCGGTTGCGCGGTGGCGCTGGTGCGCACGGACGCGGTCGCGGCAGTCTCCGAGCGGATCGCCGCCGAATACGAGCGCCGCACCAGGATCAAGCCCACGCTTTTTGTTTCCCGCCCTGCGGCGGGGGCGGCGGTGCTGAAGCCCTGAGGCCCCTTAATCCACCACGCGCTGGCCGGCCTTCTTGGCGAAGTATTGGGCCTTGATCCACTTGTAGGTGGCGCGCAGGCCCACGTCGAGCGGGGTATCCGGCTCCCACTTGAGCATCTTCTGGATGAAGGTGTTGTCGCTATTGCGGCCGGCCACGCCCCGGGGCGCGGTCAGGTCGTGCTCGCGCTTGAGCTTGACGCCGGCGATCCGCTCGACCTTGGAGGCCAGCTCGTTGATGGAGACCAGCTCACTGCTGCCGAGGTTGATGGGCGTGGCGATCAGCGCGTCGGTGTGCATGATCTTGTCAATGCCCTTCACGCAGTCATCAATATACATGAAGCTGCGGGTCTGGGTGCCGTCGCCCCAGATGCTGATCGTCGGCTTGCCGGCGTCAATCGCGGCGATGACCTTGCGGCAGATGGCCGCCGGAGCCTTTTCGCGGCCGCCGTCCCAGGTGCCCCAGGGGCCATAGACGTTGTGGAAACGCGCGATGGCAGTCTTCAGGCCGCGCTCGACCCAGTATTCCTGGCAGAACATCTCGGAAATCAGCTTCTCCCAGCCGTAGCCGCGCTCCGCCATCGCCGGGTAGGCGTCGGACTCCTTGAGCGCCCGGACATGCGGGTCCTCTTGCAGATCGGTATTGTAGGCGCAGGCCGAGGAGGAGAAGAAATACCGGCGCACGCCGGCGCGGTAAGCGGCCTCGATCATGTGCGTGTTGATGAGGACGCTGCGGAGGCAGGCGATGCGAAAGCGTTTGATGAAACCCATGCCGCCCATGTCCGCCGCCAAGTTGTAAACTTCGACCGCGCCTTCGCACAGGCGCTTGCAGTTCTCTTCGACGCTCAGGTCCAAGTGGAGGCATTCCACGCCGGGCACGCGTTGATACCATTCCGGCAGCGGTTTTCTGTCCGCCGCGCGGATGCGGGTGAAGCCCTTGCTGCGAAAATAGCGGGCCAGTGATCCGCCGATGAAGCCCCCGCCGCCGCCGATCACAATCAAGTCGTCCTTCTTCAGCTTCGGGTCTTTTTCGATCAGTTGTTTCTTTTCAATATTCATATTCATCTCTGTCACGCGGCAACCCGAGGGGCCGGGAACCAGGCCGTGATAACCTGGGCTAAGGTTGGCCCTTCAGCGGGTTTGGTTAGAGAATATGGCAGCCGGGCAGCGTGATGGCGAGCGCAAAACACCGGCTCAGCGCGGAAGTTTGCATTGGCGCGCGGGTTCCTGAAGGCAGGCCGGCGCGGCTAAACCACCTGCAAGACGCCATGGGAGCGCGGTGAGCGGCTCACGGCGCCAGCGGGTAAGTGGAGGGGTAGTCCTGGGACTTTACAATGGTATCCTTCCACTTCTTGGTCGGAACCCAACTGGCGTGGCCGTCAGCAAAGGTCGCATTGCCTCCGTCCCTGCCGTGACCGTCATAATCATTCGGTGAATTCTCATAGGACCACCGGAATCCGTGCGGCTCCATCATGTCAAAAATGAGGATCGTGGCAATGGCGCCGCCCGCGGAACCGCCTGCCTGCGTGTAAGGTGCAAAGGTGTTTTGCCACCGATAACTCAAAACCCTTTGCTGGGTCCGGCGCGGATATTGTTCGGGAGCGCCGACGGCTTGCCAGCAGTTGAAGACTTCGTAGCTGTGCCCTGCCGTGTTCTTGTCGGAAGCGTTGTTCTGCAAGTCCACCAACGCTCCGCTTGCGGTTGTGTTGGTGCTACGGATGTAATTGCGCGAGGAAGGGCAAATGAAAGATCCAAGCGACTTGATGTAGCTCGGGTAGAGCCAATTCATGTCATCGTCCGTATGGTCATTGGGCGAGCTTTTGAGCGAGCCGGTGAGGCGGCTTTTGGAGTCGTCCTCGGCGTACATCATGCTGCCCAAACCCATTTGTTTGAGGTTGTTCAGGCAGCCAACCCGCCTGGCCTTCTCTGTGGCCCTGGCCAAAGCTGGCAGCAACAGGGCGGCCAGAATGGCAATGATCGCAATGACGACCAGCAGTTCAATGAGGGTGAACGCGTGGGTCCCACGAATTCGTTTGTTGATAACTGCGGATAGAATCATCTTCCGGCGATATGTTGAGGACCAAGCGGGCGGTCGCAGATAGCCGCTTTCACGCAGCCCGTTACGGCTTCCACACCCGGTAGAAGCGCGCCGCAGCTCCGCTGGGCGGATTGTCGGTCTGGGAAGCGGTGGGCCCCGCCGCCGTTACGGGCGCGAGGTTCAACCAGTTGGTGGTGGCCAAATTCGTGTTGTACTGCAGAACGTAATTCGTTCCGCTCTGGACGTTGGTCCAGGTGACGGTGACGCTAGTCGTGCCCGCGCCGGCGATCGAGATGATCTGTGGAGCCGCTGGCGGCGGCACTGGCGTGACATCGGCCCAGTTGGTGCCGATGCGGAGTTCATCGAGGCTGACGTCGATGGTCTTGGTGAAACTCGAGTACTGCTGCGCAACCGCGATCAACATGAAGCTGCGGATCTGGTCGGTATCAATGGCCGCGGTCGTGTAGCCATTGGTGGCGGAGTAGTAGGATCCGCCAGCCGCTCCCGCTAAGGCTTCGCCCTCATCGTAGCCGAGGGTGGAAGCGACAGGATTGACCCAGATCGAAACCGTGTCGTCGCTATCGCTGAAGTTGTTGAACGTGTACTTCATGACGATGAAGTAGGGTTGATAGGGGTTAGTTTCGATGGTCGCCCAGGTCTGGCCAGCGCCGGGGATGTTGCCCTGCTGGTTGGGGAAGGCAGTCGCATACTGCCAAGTAGGCCAGTTCGCTGACGTGCCTACGCCGTCCGAGTTTTGCTTGCCGACACCGAGCTGGTAGTCGGTGACCGCATTCCGTATCCACGCACTGGCCGGCAGGGCGTAACCGCCTGTGCCAACCGCAGCTCCGGTACCTACACCGGCATCGGTCAAGGGATCGGCGGTTTCGCGGCTCAGGGAAGCGTAGCTGGTGCGGCCGCCACCCGTCGGGATCGAGCTGTGAAAGTGCACGATCATCGAGTAATAGACGCTGCCTTGCGTGATGATTTCGGGGAGGGCGATTGCATCCGTGTAGAGGTTGGTCGCGGCTGTCGATTGGCCTGAGCCGTAGCGCACCGAGTTGCCAAGGCTGGGCGCCAGACCGGGATACGACATGCTTCCGGCGGTGATCAGGACATCCCGGTTTTCATCCTTAATCCCGCCACTGTTGGTGACATAGCTGCGGGTGATCCAGGTCTGGCCGTTAGGAGCGACGTAGCCCACCAGATTCGTCCCCGACCCGCCCAGCCGCGTGCCGGCCGGGTAATCAAAGGGCTCATACAAGAACAGCGTGGCCTGCGCGGAAGTGCCGATGAAGACGACGGATGCCGTCGTGAGTGAAACAAGGAGTTTTTTCATGGTGTTGATGTTGTTGGTGGACGTGATTTGTGGGTTCTGGTTTAGGAATGGGTTTCGAAAAGAGCTGGGGGGAAGAGGAGGCGGGTGGAGAAATCCTGCCTGAGACGGTAGGTCCATACTGGAGGGTACATGCTTAATTCTACATCCGCAGGGTTCATCAGGCAAACAGGGCGACGCGCTTGAGCTGGGCGACAATGGTCTTGTGGCTGGCCGAGATACACAGATGCGGCTCATACTGCGCCCGCAGCTTGAGCCCCTCCATGGCGGAGAGGAGGAAATCCACCCTTCGTTCCACCTCCCTGGTTACCAGGCGGGTGGCGGCTTTGACCAGGCCGATGTAGAACTCGCGCACCTGGTCGGAGAACTGCCGCCAGCTCCGCCGCAGCTCGTCGTCATGCACGGCCAAACTGAAGACCTCCGTGGTGAAGATGCGGTTCCTGCGATCCTCCAGGCACGTGCTGACGGCAGTGTCCAGGGTCCGTTCAAGTCGCTTGACCGGGTCAGTAATGTGCGCCAGCTCGGTGTGAATGCGCCGGTGGTAGGCGCGGTAGTAATGAGTGCAGGCAGCCTTGATCAGGGCGTCCTTGGAGTCGTAATGCCAGTAGAGGCTGCCTTTGGTGACATGAGCATGCGCGGCCACGTCGTCCACGCTCACGTTCTTGATGCCGCGCTGAGAGAAAAGGGTGAAGGCGCTGGCGGCGAGCCGCTCCGGCATTTCCACCGCTGTCGGGGAAATTCTGGCGTTTGCACGGGCGCTCTTGCGCTTCATATCGGCCAACCATACCAACAAGTATGGTACTCGCCAAGGGGAAAAGCAGTTGCCCGGCGCGCCTCCATGTGCACAGCGCGGCAGAGCCGCAACCAAAGAGTTACATAAGTTAAACGGGTTAAATGAGTTACATGAGCCGGACGCGCAGACAGAAAATGTGCGCGCGCTGCGAAGATTTTCATGGATAGTTGCAGACAATGTCGGAGAAGCATCGGGGGGACCACGCCTTTCCAAACACGCTCTCAGCGCGCGTCCACACCGTCGGGGTGGGCGTCCAGGTGGCCGTCCACGCAATACCACCGCAGATATTGCTCGAGGTACATGTCGCGGCTGAGCTCGGCGCTGTTCAACTGCCACACGCCTGTGCCCGGTCCCCAGGTGTACGTGGCCACGCCATTGCGAAGCGCCGTCTTGATATTCGAGTCCACAGCGGTGTGACCAGCGTCATACCAGCCGTTGGCCAGAAACCAGAACTGCCGATTCAGAAACTTCTGAAACGGTTTGGCGTAGCCGCTGTAGCTGGCGAAATTGCTCAGGGCCAAAACGGGCAGCAGCCGGAGCGGCGATGTGCCGGCATCGGCCCAGCGCTTGATGGGCAGCGCCAGGCGGCTCGCCAGATAGGCGTCGTCGGTGAGGCCGACGTTGCCGTCGGGATCCGCGCCGGTGACAAACCCCTGGTGCGAGCAATAGACTTCGAGGGCGAGGTAGCGCAGGTAGTTGTTCACGCAAAAAACCAGGTGGCTGTAGGCACTGGGCGTCGTGGTGAGCGAAGCGGAGCGTTGCAGGTAGGCGATGATGTCATCGCGGCTGCCGCCGTATTGGTTGAGGTAAAGTCGCAGGGCCTCCTGCAGGGCCGGGCCTTGCTGCGTATCCTTGAAATTGGTGGTCACTTCATCCAGGAGGATGATCGCGGGATGGCCGACGGTGGCGGGGGTGGCGCCGGTCCATGGGTCGCCCTGCTCGTGCAGAATCATATACCAGCGCAAGGCCGCTTCGGCGGGGGTGCGGGTCGGCGTATTGGTGGCGCCAATCCACTCCACATAGCCGTCATGATAAGCGTAGGGGATATCCGCGCCGTTCTCGGGATTCTGGCGGGTGGTGTTCAGCGACCACCAGTTGGGGCCGGTGCGCTGCGAGAGCCGCAAGGCATCCGTCATGCCCGGATAGCTCGCGTTGAACCCGAAGTGCACGTTTTCCACGCTCATGCCCGGTAGTCCCGGATAGCGCAGCCGGAAGAAGCTGCCGGCCCCGACCGGTTCCACCGCGACGAGGAAGCTGGAGCCCGCCACCGCCACGTTGTTGGTAGCCGCTTGCCAAGAGCCGGCGCTGGCGAGATTCGTCGTGGTTTCGAGCGCAAAGCCGCGGCGGTTGGCGGGCCAGCACAACGCCGCGTTGGTGCCCACACGGGTGATCGTGAAGGGCAGCGGCACCTGCGCCGCCGCCGGAGTGACGCCGGCCCAATTGGTCGCGACCCGCAGTTCATCGAAGGTCATGGCCTCGGGGATGTTGCTGGCGAGGTTCTGCCGGAGATTCAGGCGGTCAATCTGCTCGATATCCGAACCCGTAATGGTCGCGGTCACGGTGGCTGGCGGCGGCGACGTTGAGCCAAATGTGAGCGGATCGGGACTAATCCACAGTTTGACCTGGTCATCCGTAGAGCTGCCGGCCAGGAAGGTGTAGCTCGCCACGATAAAGAACGTCTGGCCGTCGGTGAATACCGTCGGCCAGAAGACGACGGAGTTGGCGTCGGCTTTGGTGATGCCAAAGACATAGCCGCCTGTGCCGGCGGCATTGGTGCGCACGAACAACTGCGCCACCTGGGTCAGTGTGCTCCCCGGCTGGTAGCCGAACGCAGTGATGAAGCTGGTGCCCCCGGTGAAGTTCGCGCCAAGTTTGTCCAGGCGCAGGGCGAAGGAGTAATAGACCGTCCCGCTGCTGAGGGAGGTGTTGAACAGAATCCGGTTGCCCGGCCCGGCACCGCCGTTAGTGAGGCAATTGCCGTGCGGCGGGGCCAGACCCGGAATTGTCAGGCCGCCCGGAACAATCGTCGCGTCATCCACGCCCGATCCGCCGTTGATCCAGCCCTGGCCGGAGGCGTTGGTCTGGCCGGTGAGCAATTGGCCGGCGGGGTAATCAAACGGCTCATAGACCAGCGCATCCCCGCGAGCGCTGCCCACCAGCGCGAGAACCATACCAGCCGTCACGGGTGCGAGCCGGGTCAAGGAGAAGCCATTCTTCATAGGAAGTCGCGTTGCCGTGATCAACGTTGAGTGCGAAACACGATTCGAACCAGCATCAATGGACCACTCCAAGCCGGGGTTGTCAACATCCTGGCATCGTCATTGCAGCGTCCACTTCATCTCTGCCTGTGGGCAGTCGCGGCTGCCTGCGCTATCCTGAGTCGGATTCCGCCTGAGTGCCCCGGCCCGGGCCCGTGTCTTCCCGACGACAGGTAAGCCCCCGGACGTGCGAGGTTGTCCCCGCCTGTTGCCTCACGGGAAAATGACACCGTAGAGTTGAGTCAATTGCTCATACGTTGCCTCACAGCAAAATGACACCATGGGTTTAACGTTTCTAGGTCTCTGGTTCTAGTTATTTCTGTTGGTTCCCTGCTGGCGAAGCGGGGGGCGCTGGGCGGGTCGGCGGAGCAGCGGCGAGCGTAGCGAGTCGCTGCGGAGCCGACCCGCCCAGCGTGGCGGGGGGGCCACTCCTCATTCGACCAGCGCCGCCCCCAGGATCGGCTTCAATCTTCGCTCCACCTCCGCCGCCAACACAAAGGGGTCCAGCGACTCATAGCGATCCCGCAGCTCTCGCCGCGCCTTGCTCGGCAAGTCTCCATGAGCCAAGAGTCGCTGATAGGCCGTCTGGGCTGTATCGTGCCGCCGCACCCACCGGCTGCCCTCGCGCCATTTCTCCACCAGCTTCATGGAGGGCAGGAAGAAGTTGTGCAACGGCCCCCACGCCTCCGTGTAGAGCGCGTTGATCGGGGACAGGAGCGTTTCGCTCTCCAGGCGCCCGTAGCCCAAGAGCTGCCGTGGCCACATCCAGTTCTTCTGCTCCACGTGTGCATTGTCGTCACTGTGGTAAGGCCGGGAGCGCGTCACCCGGATCGGCTTGGGGCGCACTTGCAGATACCGGATGAGCGTCCAGTTGAGCCACTCGCCGCCGTTGTCGAAGTCGAAGCCCAGAATCGCGAAAGGCAGCGTCTGTTCAACGTTTTTGGTCTGTTCCAGCACGCCGTGGGCGCCCTTGTTCCACACCGCCCGGCCCTCCGTCCAGGTGCAGGCCAGGTCGGTGTAGGTCAGGCTCCAGATGAAGCTGCCGGCCAGGCTGCTCCCGCAGTGAGCGACGCTGTCGGCCTCCAGGAAGCCCAGCCGCTGCTCGTCCCACACCTCGCCTTGGATCGGCACTTGGCGACGCAAGAGCGTGCCCGGACGCGTCCCGCTCAAGCCGCCGCCCACCCGCGCCTTGGAGGAGGCCAGCAACCGGTCCAGCGTGGCCGCGCTGATGGAGCCCAAAAGCTTCTTCTGCGTCGGCAAGAGCGGCCCATAGTGCCGCCCGTAGTGCGGCAGCCATAGTTCCAGTGCTGGCGCCAGCCGCTTGCCACACAACTGCTCAGCCCCCGTCCAAATCCGCTCCACCACCTCCTGCACCGGTTCATACTTGCGCTCCGGCCCAGGGCGCGACCGGGCCACCACTGCCGCCGTTCCGCCTTGGAGCAGCTTGATGGCATACTTCCGTTCGTAGCCGTGGTGCTCGCAAAACTCGTCCAGCAGCCGGCCTTTACCTGCTTTGGCTCGGCCGGCGTAACGCCGGCGCAGCCGTTCCAATTCGTCGTTTCGTTCGGTCTTTCGTTGCATATACACCGCTTTCTCTTCGGTGTCTTTCTGCCATGAGGCAACGTATGGCTTTTCGCTCAGCTTTTGACCCCCCTTCGGTGTCATTTAATTTGAGGCAACGCGCCCGGCGACGCTGTTTAAATAAAAGTGTTGACGGCGCGGGCGGATTCTGTAAGCTGCTGCTTAGCATAGCTCATAACACTATGAAAAGCCTCATTGCGGTCATTGTCGCAGGGACGTTCGCCGCCTCTGTTTATGCTCTCCCTATCTACGAACCGTTTGCCGATGCGACTGGCAGCGGCGGCACCAGCTACACCGTTGGCGCCACCCTAGCCGGCCAGACCAATGCGGCCGGGCGATGGTGGGGGTATGCGGGGTCGGGGGCCGTAACGCCCACGATCGAAGCCGGCAACCTTTCGGTCAGCGGCCTGTATGCGGGTGCGTCCGGCAACAGCATAAAATTAGTGCCCGGCACGGGCCCAAGCGCTCGGCTGTCTTTGGGCGAGACCTTCCTGCAGGCCAATAGCTCCCTGTATTACTCGTTTGCGTTCAAGGTGCCGGATATTGGCGGCCTGAGCACTAGTGGGGCGTTCTTCGCCGGGTTTAACAACACCGCTCCCGCCAGCACGACCGTAACACCCTCTGTGGTAGGCGCCCGCGTGAATCTGCGCCGGGTGGTTGACGGGGGTGGCACGACCCTTGGTTTCAACATCGGCCTAAGCAAGAGCTCGGGCTCTGCCAGTGGCTGGGTTTGGGCTCCGGGCCTCTATACCGCCAACCAGCAAATCTTTGTGGTGGGCAGTTACGACTTCGGACTCATAGGCGCCAATACGACGGACGACAGCACCAGGCTTTGGATCGATCCAAGTTCAAGCGATTTCGGGAATGTGAGTGCGCCGGCGTACAACCTGATTAACAACCTTGGCAATGACCTGACCCAGAATACCACTAATGCGCCAATCCTGAGCTTTGTGTTCATGGAGCGAACCGCGGGCAATCAGCCAAACTCGCTTATCGCCGACGAACTGCGGATTGGCACTTCATGGGCTGAGGTGACGCCGGAGCCCTCCTCCGCGGCACTCGTAGGTCTTGGCGTGGGCGCGCTGGTGGCATGGCGTCGGGCGCGTCGCCGTTGAGCGGCGGAAGAGGTTTTTTCAGCGGCCCAGCCTTGGCGGCTGGGCCTTTTTGTTGGGGCGCCCAGTTGACAAACGGGCGCCGGCAAATTCACCATCGGCCCCACTGATGTTGAAGGTCCTTCAGCGCCCGGCACTGATTGGTGTCGCCCTGGTGGTGGCGACGGTCGCCGCGTATTGGCCCGCGCGGCGCGCGGGCTTTCTCAATTTCGATGACCCGGACTATGTCACCAACAACCCGGACGTGTTCCGCGGGCTGACCTGGCACGGGGTGGAGTGGGCCTTTACGACAACCCATGCCAGCAACTGGCACCCGCTGACGTGGCTGTCGCACATGGTGGATTGCTCGATTTTCGGCGAGAACGCGGGCGGGCATCACCTGGCGAACGTGGGGTTCCATGCTGCCAATGCGTGCCTGTTGTTCCTGCTGCTGTGGCGGATGACGGGTGCGCTTGAGCGGAGCGGGTTTGTGGCCGCGTTGTTCGCCCTGCACCCCTTGCACGTCGAGTCGGTCGCGTGGATTTCTGAGCGCAAAGATGTGCTGAGCGCATTCTTCGGATTGCTCACGCTGCTCGCCTACGCCCGGTACGGGGAATGCAGAATGCAGAATGCAGAATGCAGAGTAGAACAATCAGCCGCCGGCGCCTCCGACGGCGCATCGCGCATCACGTTTCGGGTTCCATGGTTTACATCTGTTCCCGCCTCCGTCTGGTATCTGTTGGCGGTCGTGTTCTTTGCCCTGGGGCTGATGAGCAAGCCGATGTTGGTGACGCTGCCCCTGGTGATGGTGCTGCTGGACTTCTGGCCTTTGCAACGATTCCAACTCAACACTCAACTCTCAAAACTCAAGACTCTCCTCCCCCTGATCCGCGAGAAGGCGCCCTTTTTCGCGCTTTCCATTGTCTCTGCGGCGATCACGTTCCTGGCGCAGAAGACCGGCGGCGCGGTGGTTACGGTGGAGACGATGCCCCTTACGGACCGCCTCGGCAACGCCGCGGTTGCCTACGTGCAGTACCTGCTGAAGACCTCCTGGCCGTCAAAACTGTCGGTGTTCTATCCCTTTGCGGCAGAGTTGTGGATTGGGGAGGTTGTGTTGTGGCTGGTGGTGTTGATCGTGCTGACCGTGTTGGCTGTCTTGGCTGTGCGGCGAGCGCCGGCGGTGTTGGTCGGGTGGCTGTGGTTTGTCGGAACGCTGGTGCCGGTGATTGGGCTGGTGCAGGTGGGAAGCCAGGCCCTGGCCGACCGCTACACCTATATCCCGCACATCGGCCTGTTTGTCGCGCTCACGTGGGGCGTGGCGGACTTGACGGCCGGGTGGCCTGGGCGGCGGCTGGCGCTCAGCTTCGGCGGCGCGGTGGTGCTAACGGGGTGTTTCGTCTGCACGCAGTTCCAGGTTGGATATTGGAAGAACAGCCTGACACTCTTCGCGCATGCACTGGCCGTGACTCGCGACAATCCGTTGGCGGAGCTCAACCTCGGCCATGCGCTGTCGCTCGTTGGGAACCAGCGTGAGGCAATCGAGCATTTCAACCGAGCGATCCAACTTAAGGCCGGCTATCCGCAGGCCCATTTTAACCGAGGGAATATTTATGGGGTGTGGGGACGGCTGGAGGAGGCTATGGCCGATTACCACGAGGCGATTCGCCGCAAGCCGGATTACGAGCAGGCGTACTGCAACCTCGCCAAGGCCCTGGCGCAGCAATCGAGATTCGATGAGGCCAAGAGCAATTTCCTGGCTGCCTTGCGCTACAAACCGGATTACGCCGAGGCGCACACCAAGCTGGGCAATTTGCTCCTGCTGCAAGGCCTGGTGGCGCAAGCGATGCCGCATTTGCGCGAGGCGGTCAAAGTCGAGCCGACTTACAGTGAAGGTCATTACTACCTGGCTGCCGCTCTGGCCCGGCAGAAGCAGTTTGCTGAAGCTGCCGCGGCTTTCCGTGCCGCTATTAGAGCCAAGCCCGATTATCCGTCCGCCTTAAACGACCTGGCATGGCTGCTGGCCACCCAGCCGGACCCCGAAATCAGAAACGTGCCTGAGGCTGTTCGGCTGGCGCAACGGGCCTGCGAACTAACCCGAAACGGCGGACCGATGTACCTCGATACGTTGGCGGTAGCCCAGTCCGAGGCAGGACAGTTCAAGGAGGCCGTCGCATTGACCGAGAAGGCCCTTGCTTTGGCGACGGCGGCTGGCGATGCCGCCCTGGCCGCGCAACTGGAGACCCGCCTGACCAACTACAACGCGGGCCGCAGTTACACCCAGCGCCTGCGAGCGGGGTTCTGAGGCGGCCACGCAGTTTGTTCCCATTCCGATGGGAGCCCCCTGTGGCTCTCGGGTGGCGGGATCACTGGCTGCCCTGATTTCGTGAACTCGGAGGGTCGAAGTCCGAACCCACCACCGACCGAGCGGGCGGGCGGGGAGTGCGGGCTCAACGTGAGCCGTCCATGTACCAGTAGGGATGCGTCATGTTCCCCTGGGCGTCTATTTTCCACAACCGCTTGAAGGGCACCCTCTCGACACGCGCGTCGAGCAGGATGAGGTTGGCGCCGTTGTTGTGGACGGTGGGCCGGGCGTGGCTGTAGGGGCCGTAGCTGCTCAAGGTGTCCACGATACCGTCATCATCCGAATGACCGTTGAACTTGTAGGCCGGGTCCGCCGGGGAATAAACGTAGTAAAAGGAGGTGTCCATGAGCATCAGGGCCTCGGACGGCTTCTTGATGGCAGCGGCTTTGCAGGGCGGGCGGACCTGGGAGCCAGCGACGTGGTAGTAGAAAGGGGCGTAGAGCGGCTTTGCGGTGCTGGCGAAGTTGCAGCCAATCCAGCAATTCCAGTCGGTTCTCGGGGGGCCACTGGGGGGATCAGCGCCGATGAAGCCGCCGGGGCATTTGCGCAACTCCCACCGATAGACGGCGGATTGGGTGTAATTGGAGTTGCCGGTGGACTTGGCGACGTAGGGAGCGAGCGAGTCGAAAATGTACTCCTTCGTCCAGTTGGCGAAGCTTTCGGCGAAGAAAGGGATGCAGTCATTGTTATCGCCCATATACATGACCAGGGCAGTGCCCCAGTTGCGCATGTTGGAGGCGCATTGGACGGTGTGGGCCTTGGCTTTGGCCTTGGCCAGGGCGGGCAGCAGCAGGGCGGCGAGGATGGCAATGATGGCAATGACAACCAGGAGTTCGATCAATGTGAAGCCCGCGCGGGGGCGAACGAAACCCGCGGCGCCCTTAGAACCAAGAGCACCTGCCGGTTTTGCGGAGCGTTGGGAGGGATTAGACGCGATTGCACGCATAGGCAGCTAACCGATGGCCGCAGCAACGGCGCCTGGCCGGAAGTCGGCCCGGGAATGTCTGCGGGGGCTGTTCATGGGTTCAGCACGGCGTCGTACATGGCGACGATGTTGGCGGGGGGCACATCGGCCAGGATGTTGTGGACCTGCTGGAAGACGAAGCCGCCGCCGGGCCGCCAGATCTTCACCTGCTGGCGAACGTGGTCGCGAACTTGCGCCGGGGTTCCCTTGATCAGCATGTCGCGGGTGTCGCAAGCGCCGCCCCAGAAAGTGAGGCGGGAACCGAAGTCGCGTTTGAGGCCCGCGGGGTCCATGCCGCGACAGGTGATCTGCACCGGGTTGATGGCGTCGAGCCCGGCATCAATCAGGCCGGGGAGCAGCTCGCGGACGCCCCCGCAGCAGTGCAGCATGATCTTGAGGTGAGGCGCGCGCTGTTTGACGAATTGCCACATCGCGCGCTCGCGCGGCTGGAAGTACTCGCGATACATCGCCGGCGACACCTGCGGGCCCGATTGCATGCCCAGGTCGTCGCCGAAGAGGATCACATCAATGGAATCCCCCACGGCGCTGAGGAACCGGTCGAGATTACGCAGGTGCATCGCGACCAGCTTGTCCAGGAAGCGATGGGCGCGCTCGGGTTCGCCGGCCAGCACCATGAAGAAGTTGTCGTTGCGATAGAGGAACTGGCCAAATTCGAGGAGGTTGCCGCCGAACAGGCCGATGATGGCGCGGTCGGTCTGCTGCCGTAACCGGCAAGCGCCGTCTTGGAGCACCCGCGCGCCGTCCGGGCCGGCGGCGATGGGCCCCGGCGGAGAGGCGATGGCCGTCCACATGCTTTCGGGAATCACCGCCTCGATCTGGTCCGGATCATCCTGTTCAAGGAACGGCCAGTGGGTCTGCTCGAAATACCAGACATTCTCCGGCATGCGGGCGATGACGCGGCCGCTGACCTGCGAACGGATCGCCCAGTCGCCATTGTCCCGTTCGGGCAGCGCCCAAGCCGGCATCAGGCAGGGCGTGCCGTCGGGCAGCGTCCACTCGGCCCAATGCTTGTCTTCGAGGGCAAAGGCCCGGCCCA
The DNA here is from genome assembly GCA_963822005.1 of uncultured Verrucomicrobiae bacterium. Taxonomy (GTDB): domain Bacteria; phylum Verrucomicrobiota; class Verrucomicrobiia; order Limisphaerales; family UBA8199; genus PALSA-1440. The sequence continues at coordinate 557,727 of CAWGGD010000015.1, forward strand.
GTTCGATGGTATCCACCTGGAACCGCTGCAAGACGTCCTCATCCACGATGGCGAGCTGCTGGACCGGGTCATAGACGCGGATGGGTTTCTTCGGCAGGCCGAGTTGATCGCGCAGCCGGGCGTAAGCCATCGCGGCGATGCCCGAGGAGCGATGTCCGGACAAATCAATCGGCACGCGGTCCGGCTCCTGGTGATTCAGCGCGGCGAGCACTCGTTCACGTGAGGTCATAACTTTCAGATCTGCCGCAAATGGTCGCTCGGCAGACACACAGAACCTGCCTCCAGGCTCGTGCGAGGTCAAAGTTAAAAAGGCAGGCTTAAGAGAGCAGGTCGGCAACTCAACGGCTGTTGATTTTGCGTTTGCCAGGCGGCGGCACCTGGGCTTGAATGCGGCGCATGAGAGCGTGGCTCTTATGTTGCCTGCAAACCAATAGCTGAATGAGAATATGAAGAACGAAACTCCCCTCCCTCAACCGCTCACCCGGCGTGACTTCCTGAAGACTTCGGCGGTGGCGGCGTCAGCTGCCGCGGTGGGGACCCTCGACCTGAGCCGCAGCGCCCACGCCGCGGGCAGCGACCTCATCAAAGTGGGCATGATTGGCTGCGGGGGGCGCAATTCGGGCGCGGCGGGGCAGGCGTTGAGCGCCGATCCGGGCGCGCGGTTGGTCGCGATGTGCGACATCTTGCGTGAGCGCGTGGAGAAAGCGCGCGAGGCCGTCAAGCAGGCCAAGGGCGCGCAAGTGACCGTGGACGACGCGCATTGCTTTACCGGCTTCGACGGCTACAAGCATGTGATTGAGGCTTCGGACGTGGTGGTGATTGCCAACGCGGCGAAGTTCCATCCGTTCCATGCGATGGCGGCCATCCAGGCGGGCAAGCACGTCTTTGTGGAGAAGCCGCACGGCGTTGACCCGCGGAGCGTCAGGCTGATGCAGCAGGCCTGCGACCTGGCCAAGGAGAAGAGGCTGTGCATCGTCTCCGGCCTGCAGAGCCGCTTCCACACGGGCTATATCGAGACCGTGCAGCGCATTCAGGACGGCGCCATCGGCAACATCGTCAGCATCGAGGAGAACTTCCTCCGCCCACCCTACGGGGTGACCGAGCGCAAGCCGGAATACAGCGAGTTGGAATGGCAGTGCAGCACGCAATACCACTTCCGCTGGCTGTCGGGCGATGACGTGCCGCAGTCGCTGGTGCACAACCTGGACCGTTCGAGCTGGGTGCTGGGCAACGCGGCGCCGATCAAGTGCCATGGGTTGGGAGGGCGGTCCACGATGGTGGAGCCGCTTTACGGGGACGTGTTCGATCATCACTCCGTGGTGTACGAGTTTGACAAGGGTGTGCGGGTCTATGCTTTCTGCCGCACGACCGCAGGCTGCTATGATGAAACCTCGAGCCTGGTGCTCGGCACCAAGGGCAAGGCGTCCCTCCTGAACTGCCGCATCTGGGGCGAGAGCACCTGGCGCTGGCAGGGGCAATGCGATCCCTACCAGATCGAGCACGATAAACTGTTTGCCGGCATCCGGTCGGGCAAACCCATCAACTGCGGGGATTACATGGCGCGGAGCACGATGATTACGGTCATGGGCCAGATCTCCTGTTACACGGGCAAGGAGGTAACCTGGGAGCAGATCATGGCCTCTGATTATTATTATCCGCCCAAGCCGGAGGATTGCCGGGATGACATGGAGCCGCCGACCAAACCGGGACCGAACGGCAGCTACCCGGTGCCAGTACCGGGGCGGACCAAGATGATTTGAACAGGGGAAAGATGTTTAACCACAGATGGACTCAGATGGACACGGATAAGAAGGGCCTGGGTTCATGGGGACAGGGAACCGAAGCCAGCCTCTCGACAACTCCCGGCGCGTCAGGTTTGAATCGGCGTGGCCAAGTGTTCTCCCTCTCCCTGAGGGAGAGGGCTGGGGTGAGGGGGAACACCGCGTCCGACCGCCTGTGGCTGCCAATAAAGCGAAACATAATTGCCTTCACACTAACAGCGACGCTCACCGTTGTGCTCGGCGGTCGGTTGGGCGCGGCCCCGGGTTCGGCGCCGGCTGCCGCAAAGGATAAGGCGCGCATCCTGTTGGTGACGGGCGTGGATTATCCGGGCCACCTGTGGCGGCAAACGGCACCGGCGCTGGCTGAGGCGCTGCAAAAAGACCCGCGGCTGGAGGTGGTCACGGTGGAAGACCCGGGGTTCCTGGATTCTGCGGCCATCAACAAGTACGATCTCATCCTGCTGCACTTTCAGAACTGGCAGCAGCCGGGACCGGGCGAGCGGGCGCGGGAGAACCTGCGCCAGTTCGTGGCAGGCGGCAAAGGCGTGGCGCTGGTGCACTTTGCGTGTGGCGCGTGGTATGGCGAATGGCCTGAGTTCGCGAAGATCGCCGGACGCGCCTGGTTTGGGTTGAATCCCGGCCCCGGCAAACAGCAACATGACCCATTCGGCCCTTTCCGCGTCGAACTGGTGAAACCCGAGCACCCGGTTGTGCGCGGCATGACGGACTTTGAAACGCAGGACGAGCTATACACCTGCCTGGCCGGTGATCACCCCGTCGAGATCGTGGCGCAGGCTAGATCGAAGGTGGACGGGAAGCATCATCCAATGGCGTTCGTATCGCACTACGCTAAGGGAAGAACGTTCCATTGTGTGCTCGGCCACGACGCCAAGGCACTGAGCTTCCCGGGCGTGCAGGAACTCTACCGGCGCGGCTGCGCCTGGGCGGCCGGCTTGGCGCCGGCAGCACAACCAGCCGCTCAACCTGTCAGCAAGTAGGCCATGAACAATCGCCGAACGCCACCACCCATAGCGGGGATGTTTCACTTCCGGAGAGCGGCCAGCCTTGTAGCGCAGATTGCAAATCTGCGCTACGCCTTCAAGCTGGTCGCCGGACTCGGACTGGCCTTTGCCCTGGACTGCTCCGCCGCCAACCCGCCTATCAGCCTCGAACCGAAGATAGGCCGGGGAGAGCTGGAGGTCCGGTATAGGGGCAGCAAGCTGCTCGTCTATGCCTTCGCGACGAATCAGTTTAAGTCCTACGTGCGGGAGCTTTACACCTTGCGCGGGGAGAACGTCCTGCGCGACGCGCCGCCGGACCACCTGCACCATCACGGGCTGATGTATGCCGTCTATGTCAACGGCATCAACTTCTGGGAGGAGAAGGGCGCGCCGGGCATTCAGAAGCATATCGAACTTCCTCTTCACACTGCCCGGACCGATGCCAACGGCCTGCCGCTGGCGTCCTTTACCGAAATCATCCACTGGCTCGCGCCGACCAACCTCACCGCCACGGATTCCGCGCAGGCGGCCTTGCTCCTCGAGCAGCGGACCCTCACGCTCACAGTTAATGAAAAGGATCAGGAAGTCGCCCTCCGCTGGGAGTCGCAGTTTCGAGTCGGGCCGCGCGCGGGCAAGGTGACCCTCCATGGCCCCAATTACAACGGCCTCGGTTTGCGCCTGCCCGAGTCCTTTAACCACGTCGCCCGGTTCCAGAAGCCTTCCCCCTTGCTTATTACGAAGCCGACCACCCTGGACGCCATCCCCGCCCGGTGGACGAGCGTCTCCGGCGTGATGGACGGGCATGACGTGATGCTGGTCATGTACGGCTGCAAGGACAACGCCAGGGGCGACGCCAGCTTCTTCACCATGCTCGATCCCTTTGCCTATTTGTCGGCCACGCAGGGGCTCGACAAGCAGCCGCTGGAACACGCTGCCGGCGACAAGTTCGCCCTGAGCTACTTGCTGACGGTTTATGCCGAGAACAAGCCCCCGCAGTTTATCCGGCAGCGCGGCGAACTGTGGGAGAAGGAACGCAAGTGACTTCCAGCCTGTGCAAACGTCCAACACTCCAACACTCCATTCATCCAGCAATCCAACAATCCACCTCCAGTTATGAGCAAAATCCACATTGGCATTAACCTCGAATTCGTCCGTCACCACGACAAGCCCTTCGAATGGGGCGTCGAAAAAGCCGCCGAGCTCGGCTACTCCCACGTCGAGCCGATGGTCCATTTGGGCCGCGAGCTGCTCAGCGAAGCCGGCTACTTTCACAGCGTCTCGATGCTCGACGACCCGCTGCGCGTCAAGCGCGCCTGCCAGCGGGCGGGCGTGAAGCTGTCCGGCCTGTCCGCCCACACGCCCCTCACCAAGCCCGAGATCGGCATCGAATACCTCAAGCAGGCCATCCGCTTCGCCGCCGAGTGCGGCGCGCCCGTGGTCAACACCGACGAAGGCCCCAAACAGGCCTGGACCACCGAGGCCGAGGATCTCGTCCTGATGCGCTACACGCTGATGGAAGCGGCCAAAGTCGCCGAGCCGCGCGGCATCCTCATCGGCCTCGAGTGCCACCAGCAGTACAGCAAGCACCCCGACGGCCTGGACCGCATCCAGAAGCTGGTCAAGAGTCCCGGCATCGGCATCAACTTCGACACCGGCAACGCCTTCCTGTGCGGCCACGATCCCTACCAGTGGCTCAAGCGCGTCGTGAAACGGCTCGTGCACCTGCACGCCAAGGACATCTCGATCGAGCAATCCGGCGCCGAACGCGGCAAGGTGACCGGCACGCCCGTGGGCTGCGCCTGCGGCGACGGCGTGATTGACTGGGAGAGGGTCATCCAGATCATCCGCAGGGATGCCCGCGGGACATCGTGCTCTCAGTCGAGTGCGGCACCGTCGAGCAGGCCGAGCGCTCGATCAAGCATCTCAAGGCGCTGCTCAGTTAGATTCCGGAACAGGCCAGCCCGCTAACCGCCTGCACCGCGCGGGAGACGTTAGTATTGCCTAGTGAGAAGTTGTCAGAGATGGTCGCCTGGTCGTCAGTGACCCCAAGCAACACAGCAAAATGAGAACCGGCCGAGGCGCCCCAGGCGGCGAACCGATTTGGGTCGATTCCGTAAGTGGCCGCAGTGGGATCAGAAACTGGGTTCATGGTTCACGCGGTGGGGTGTTGGTACAGCTCCCAACGCAGGTACTGCGAGACGGCTTCAGCGATGACGGGCGCCCAATGTCCGCGCACCATGGCGACATGATGTTCGAACCCCTGGCGGCAAGTCAGCGACCTCCGGCAAAGCCGGAGGCTTGAAATTATGAACCGCTCAAAGCGGGTTAGTCTCAGAGCCGCTCAAAGCGGCGCGCGCCCTCGAACATCTCCAGTTGGTCGAGACGCTGATCCTCCTTTTCCTGCTCCGCGATGTAGGCCCGCACGGCAGCCTCATCGCGGCCCACGGTCGACACCCAGTAGCCTCGCGCCCAGAAGTGCTGGCCGACATACTGGTGCTTGCGTCCGCCCCACACCCGGGCGATGTGAATGGCGCTCTTGCCCTTCAAGAACCCCATCACCTGCGCCACGGCATACTTCGGCGGAATCGCCACCAGCATGTGCACATGGTCCGGCATCCAAGTGCCCCTCCTCAATCTGGCACTCCTTCTGTCGGGCCAGATCCCGGAACACGGCCCCCAAGTGTTGCCGCAGTTCATGATACAACCGTTTCTTTCGGTATTTCGGGATGAAGACCACATGATATTTGCATTCCCATTTCGTGTGCTTCAGACTTTCGTAAACAATGCTTTCCATTTTCGGTTTCCTTTCGTGTGTGCTTTGAGCGGTTCACACGTAGGAAACCAAATCGACTCCCGGAGCTGTCAAACTCTGGGAGTCCCCCGGCAGAGCCGGGGGTTTCCTTGATGACTATGAACTGTTCCTGGATGTTGTGTCGCCGACGTCGGATGTGGCGAAGCTCACGGCCCGCCAGTTCGAGAGGGAGAAGAGCGGACGGATGCGCCCTCTTGGGCGCCTGATGGAGTTCCTCGGGGTCAAGAATCTGTGGGAGTTGAGTTTCATGATTCCCAAGCCGGGCTCGACGAAGACGCCAAGTCCGACCTGGGTCCAAGTTTACCGGGAGCTGGTGGAATGGGCGGTTCTGTTCAGCCTGGTCAAGGACCGGGAGTTTGGGACGGATACCATTGTAGTGTGCGATGGCTGGCTGCGGAGCAAGGTGTTCGCCAAGGATTGCTTTTCAAAGCTGGTCAAGGGGCTAAAGGAGGCGATCAAGGAGCAGTACCAGAAGACGAAGCGCCGGCTGTACGTGGCAGGGGTTTACAAGTCGAGCAAGGTGCTCGACCGGTACCGGCTGGCGATGATGTTGGAGAACGTCATGAGCACGAGCTTCCCAGCGTACTCTGGCCATTCCCCGTGATTTGGAAGCAAAGGCGTTCGTTTGGAAGGAAAGCGCGAGGGATTTTGATGCGGCCGAGGAGGGCGGCGAGGCGAACAAGTTCGTGGGCGGGTCGTTGTATTTTGTAAAGTTCGGCAACCGGCCGCGTGACCCGATTTGGCCGGTGGACATCTTCTTGCCGCAGGTGAACGAGGCCCAGACGGTCCTGGGGTGCCTGTTGGCAGACGCCATGGACGGTTTCCCGATTCCGCACTATCCGCAGTGCCTTCAGAAGGCGCATGAAAATGCGGCACTGGTGGACTTCGATTTCGATATTCTGCAGGATGAGATTTTCGACGGGATTCGCGAGGTCCTTGGCGACAAAGCGCACGAGCTGGACATCTTCCGGCTGCGCGAGCGCGACCCGGCGGCAAGACGGTATTAAGAATCGGAAAGCTATGTCACTAGATCTATTCCCTAAGGAGCAGGTGGTTGGTGTATTCAAGGGGTTCCGCGAGGGCGGGCTGGAGTTTCATGCGGACCTGGTGTTGCCCTACCGTAGCGATTTCTAGAACAGCCCGATGCACCGGCAGTTTGTGCTGGTCCAGTTGGAGACGCCGCAGGAGGCCGTTTTGGGCCGCATCACCTCCTTGTCATCAGAGGGCAAGTTGTCGTCTGGCGCTGGGGAGGATTTTAACATCCGTGCGGTGCGTAAGGGGCGGCCAATTCCTGAAGGCCTGCGCGAGGATTACCTGAAATACCGGATTGATATCCGAGCGCTTGGCGTGCTGCGGAACGGAGACAACGGCGGGCTGACTTTCGTTCCCTCGCATCGGCGGTTACCGCACGTGGGAGGCTAGGTGGCTTTTCCGTCGGTGAAGATTTTGCAGGAGTTGGCAGGCCACAACCTGAAAAAGGGGGATGAGAAGCCGGACAGCGATCTGCCGGCGTGCGTGATCGGACATTATGCCCTGGGCGATTACGTGTTCGCCGGCGACAGTAAACATCTGGTGAAGAAGGAATGGATGCAGGTGAAGTCTCCGGAGGTTCTGGTGAGGTTCCGGATTGGGGACCTGGTGTCGCGTCGCTCCTTCATGTTTGCCCGGGCAGGGTTCGGGAAGTCGAATCTGAACAAATTACTGTTCAGCCAGCTTTACGAAACGACGCCAACGGTGACGAAGGCCCACGGGAAGAAGGTGCCGGTGGGGACGATCATCTTTGACCCGGATGGCGAGTACTTCTGGCCCGATGACAAGGGGCAGCCGGGGCTTTGCGATGTGCCGCACCTGCGGGAGAAGGTCGTTGTGTTCACGTCGCGGCAGGCGCCGAGCGCGTTTTACAAGTCGTTTGTTGCCGGAGGCATCAAGTTGGACAACTGCTGGCACCAGGACCCGTAAGCCCGGGCCTTGTTGCCCAGTTTCACGCCCTGAGTCTTGTAGTCCACGAGCGTCAACCCGTGCTGCTGGTGCTCGACGAGCAGATCCGCCGTGCCGGCGTATCCCGCGTCGGCCCGGACCCGCAACTCACGCACGTCGAGCGGCAGGCTCGTAAAACAGCTTGCCAGCAGTTCGACGCTGCTCTCCCAGGTGCCCGCATTGCCGGGCCGAAGCTCCGCGTCCCAGAGCAACGAAGAATTGGCCTCCAGGCAGAGTAAGGGGTTGTACGACCGCTTGCCGCGGTAACGCGGATTGTAGCCGACTTCGGCTTGTTCCTGATGGCCAAAGACCGTGACTACGGTGCTGTCCAAGTCCAGGATTAAACGCGAGCGATGCCCGCACCAGTGAATGAATTGTTGCTGGAGCTGGTCGTTGATGCGATGAAGCTGCTGGCGAAAATCCGGGGGTGCTCCTCTAAGAAAGCGTCGCAGGGTTTGGGGATCCGGAAAGTCTGGGAGCCCGGTCAGATACTGAAAGGTACCGTTGGACCGGAGAAAAGAAGCGGTCTCGATACGCCCCAGGCCCAGGAGGATCGGGTAGACCAAGGCCAGGGTCATCTGAGACAGGGTGTAGCGTTGGTTGCGCCGTGGGTAAGCCAAATGCCGGCAGAGGAATCGCCGCAACTGCAGCACTTGAATAAATTCGTGGAAGAAGTAAAGCCCGCCATAATGCGTCAAACCCGTGTGGTTACAGGCGATTCTTAAGTTTCGCGGCGATCGTCGCATTTTGACCCTTACCTCACCAAAAGTGAGGTAAGGGTCAGAAGGCTAAAAGTGACTCGCAGCCCTGTCAATAAAGGCTACAAATGACATCGCACCTAATTCTTCACGCCCGCAATAGGTCTTACGGCTCTGGTTACCTGTGCGGGCTGCGTTGACCTGTCGGCCCCTTCTTCAGCTTCGGGGCTTGCGCCTTGCCGCTGGATACTATGGGCCGATCCGACTCCCGGAGACTCAGGCGGCACTTCTTGTCGTTGCGCCGCCCTTCCTGCTTGGCCCTCGTATCGAGGCTGAGTTGCTTAAGCAGGATGCGGGTCCCGCTTGCGGCTCGCGCTTATCCCGGGATACGCTTCTCGACGGTCGTTCGACCCGGTGGCACCAAAGGTCCACCGGTTCTCCTCCCGCCGAGCAACCCTCGGTCTTGGGCAGTTGGTTAGACTTTTCCATTCATCACTTTCGTTCCGAACTCCGGAAGCCTGGCTTCCAGACTTGAGGGGCTTTCACCCCCGCTTACGCACGCCTTCTCCGAGCGCACCAGATTTCAGCTTTTCCCCATGAATATCCTTGCCGCCCGCAAATACGCGACCCCGCGAAATGGCCGCGCTCATCACTGGCCCTTGCTGGCTTGTCCCCATCCCCGACAGCACCGGCAACACCGACGCCAACACCCGCCTTTTCAACAAGCACCGATCATTGATAACGCGGGTGTGCTCCGGATTCCGAGTATCGGGAAACAGATCCTCCCCTTGAACAAAGGCCATACCGTAGGACAATATCCGCGGTGGGAAAAAGCGGACAGGTTTGGGTGCGCACCCGGTGACGCGTCAGATGGTCAAAAATACCCGAAACTTGGCAAACTTCGTGGAAGTTATGTCAGGAGTTCTGGACTCCCGTTCGCTGTGCCGGCGTCTCCGATCACCCAAAGGTGCAGCGGCTTGGGCGTCCCGGGCGGCGGATGCGCGATAGACCAGCAATTCGTGTCCGGACCCGCCAGCATCTGGGTGGTCGAGCCCACGCTGTAATAATACAACGTGCTCGGCACGAGATTGGTCAGCCACGTCTCGTGCTCCGCTACCAACTGGGGGTTGTCGTTGGTCAGGTTCGGCGTCGCCAGGTTGGTCCCGTAAACAACCCGGTTGCTCGTGATAAGGTCTGTGCGCTAGCGGATCACGATGCTCGCAGGCGTGCCCACCTGCAGGTACGACCCCCGCGCCAACTGGGGCACGGCTTCTGGATCGCTCACCACCGCCAGCGCCGACCCGAACACGATGTCCGAGCTTGTCGTCGCCTGCTGATGCACCTGCACCGCCAAGACGTTCGTGCCCGAAACGAGGTTCGTCAGCAGGTCCCCGCTCACCGTGAACCACTCGAAAGCTGTCGCGTCGCCCCCGGGATGGTTGGCTGTTCGCCAGCGTCGTGTAGCTCACCGCGCCGGCGTTCATCCGCACCCGCTGGATCTCGGTCCCGTTCAGGTAAAAGATCGCCCCGTCATCAATCAGGTTGTGAACATGAGTCGCGTCGTGGCCGCGCTGTTCGTCAGGCTGAAGCTGGTGCGAAAATATTAACAGGGCGTCGGCCCCCCGCCGGCCTTGGGCGGCAGTGTCGTGTTCGCTGGCGCCGGCAATGCCGCCGTCTCGATGTACAGCAGCGCGTTCCCCGGGCCCGACCATGCCGAATCGTCGTAGCCGTTCGCCCTCCAGTCCGTCGTATCCATATTGTTTGTCGTGTAACGCCAGCGCGCGGTAATCGCCACGACCACGTTCGTGGCGGGGAGCGCTGACACGCCTTGCGTCGCCGCCACCCAGGCCGCGAGGGCTAGCATCAGTTGTCTTGTCACGCTCATGGAATGCTTCGGCCGTTTCGGATCAGGAGGCGGGTCCCTTGGTCGCCTTTGTCTCCCCGGCAAGCTTCGCTTCAAGTCGCTTGAACTCCTCGCGCGACCGTGTCTCGAGTTGCTGAGTTGCCGGGAGGCCGCGGCGAAATACCGCGTAGCCTTCGATGCCCCGCACCGCCTGCTGAAACACCACGCGCGCCTCAGCCAGTCGGCCACATTGCTCCAGCGCCTCCCCTCTCAGCACCAGCCAGGGTTCCTTCACCCGCGACTCCTCGGCTGCCCGCCCCACCTGCACCAGCGCCCGTCCGAATCCCCCCTCCCGCTGCCGCTCATACTCGATCGCCGCCAACTGCAGTGCCCGAAGCGATCCCCGGCCGCCGTTCTCCCTCGTCCAATCCCTTCACAGCCGCCTCCAACCGCCCTAGCGAAGCCTGCAGCCGGGCGCGGGCCAGGAACAGGTCGGGTGCAAGCTCCACCAGCACCGCCAGCGCCGCATTGTAGTCCGCCACGGCTTCTGGCCCGAGCCCCAGCCTGACTTCGCATCGGGCCCGCACCAGCAAGGCTCCGCCGTGGCCCGACTGCTCCTTCAGAAACTCATCGGCCGCCGCGAGCGCCTCGCGCGTCCGTCCCGCATCCTCAAGGGTCTGCGCCCGGACCAGCGTGACCATCCCCCAGCCCCGCTTGCATCGAGCCGCCGCTGCCAAATCTGCCAGCGCAAGCTCGAACTCTTTGTGGAGCCTGAGGACGTCACCCCTTCGCAATAGCAATTCCGCGTTGGTCGCGTCCTGTTCGATCTGCGCGGTCAGGTCCCTGGCCTGCTGCTCCAGATCCGGGTGCCCGAACCCGGTTAACTGCGCCCCGGCAACGCACAGCGCCACCGCTGCCGCTCTGGCTTCGATCCACCGCGGATGGTATCGAATCCAGGTGAACCTGGGGTGTGGCACGTGCCGGTATCGCATTGAGACTCGCTTACTAATAACATAAGCGGACCAGCTTTGCAAAAACCAGCACTGCTGGATCTGGTTCACGAAATCAGCTTGCCCGCGCCATCACCCGGACCAATGTGTGGGCGGGGCCCGCAGTCCCCGACGCGCCGCGAACTGGCAACCTGTCCGGGTCCTGCGGCCATCAGTTCCGTATTGCTTGCCCGGATCAGCTCTCTTTGCGCGCCCGTCAGGTCCCGGGCTGGCTCGTTCGAGGCAACCGTGTCTCCCATCACCCCCATCAGGGATAGCAGAAACTTGTAGGCGGCGACTTCGGCCCCGCCCTGTTTAACCCGCTTGCTCAGGTCGTTGATGCCCCTGGCAATCTCTTCGCGTCTGGCGGCTGTGGTCGCTGGAGCAAAGAACTCATTCGGCAAAGGACTCACGTGCCCAATGATTCCAACCGTTCCTCGTGCGCCATGCAGATACCCTTCAAGAAACTGCCGCTGCTGACCCTCATACACCGGCAAAGCCCTTACATAACGGTCAAGCCGGTCCAGGTCCCCCGAGCTGTCCTTGATCGCCATGACCGGAAACCCCAAAGCTTCCACGGCCTCAAAAGAAATGTTCCGTCCCCTTGTGCGCTCCGGATTGTTATACAGAACGAGGGGCAAGGCGGGCCGTATTGATCCAAGACTCTCGATAAACGGCCCGATCTCCTCCGAGCCTTTCAGAAAGCAGAGCGGCATGATCACCGCGGCAAATACCCCCAGCCTGCCCGCGGCTTCGTAGTTGCTTCTGGTCTCCGCTGCATTGTCGCCCGTCACGCCTGCAAAAACCCGCAGTTTGCCTTGCGCTTTCCGAGCAAAGATCTCGAGCGCCTGGAGCCTCTTTTCGTTCGCCAGAAAGCGAAACTCTCCCGCGTTGCCGACAGCAAAGATGTCTGTGGTTCCCAAACCAACCAAATGGTGGATTAACTTCTCAATTCCTGCCTCGTCAATCTCCCGGCCGCTGGTCAAGGGGGTAACCACCGGCAGAATGTTGGCCCTGGGCAGCGGGTGGCCTTGTTCAAAGAACTCAAACAGGACTTCTTCGTGGCCCAACCGCCCGCCTTTCGTCACGAAGGGTATGTCCTTGTAAGGTCCTTCCCTGGACCTGCCCCAGGGAATACTCTCTTGAAAGGCGCCCTGGATCTCGACGGCGGCAATCCCCAACGCGTTTCTTATTGTCTCGGCGGTTTGGCCCCCCGAGACGAAAAGCGCGGTCACGTGCCGATGCAGTTCTTCGTCGGCCACCACCTGGCTGATGGCATCGAGGAGCTTCTGCTGGATGGCGGAATCTGTGCGGGCTTGGACCCTCGATGGCTGGAGCAATACCGGCCTCATTGCTTTCAACGACTGCCGGACCAAGCGTTGCACGCGGTCCATCTCCACCCGGATCTTTTGGTCATCCCTGAGCATGACGCAGGAATCAAAGGCCACCGTAACCAGATTGGGTCCCAATGCTCCCTGGGCGTATTCAATCTGGGACTGCATGGCTGGCTCCAGGGAGCACACTACTGCCAGAGGCGCGCCTTTCTTCTGTCTGTCGACGGCCTGAGACAGCAACATCGTTCGCTGCGTTCCCGCCCTGCCGGCCGCAAACGATGCAAAGAAACTGCGAAGAAAAGCCCGCGAGCCCGCCAGCAGGATCTTCTCTCGCCCCAACGTCTTCTTTGCCGAGATGACCGCTTCAAAATGCTCCGCCGTGCTCATGTCCGGTATCACCACGAATTTCCCCTGCTGCTGAAGGCCGCGAATAGACTCCACTACAGCCTCGGGGCCCCTCGACACCACCTGGTCGCTGATGGAAAAGACCTTTTCCTTAGCAATCCCCAGTTCACCCGCGATGAAATCTCGCAGATCGGAAGTCTCGAAAGGACGCTCCCCGGACTTTGCCAACAGACTCTGATGAAAAGGTGTCAGCCGGCCATCCTCGACATGGTAATAAGTCCCGTTTTGAACCAGGCGCCCCAATTCCGGCTCTGCCGGCACGAACAGCAGGAAAGCAAAGTCCAGCAACTCATAAAGGCCCCTCAGGGCATTCCCAATCCCGCGGAGTCTCGAATCAACTTGCAGGAATGGAAGGTTGTTCTCTCCGAGCCATATGCGGGCGGCGAGAAGCTGATTCCGAACATAGGCGTCTTCTTGAGACACCGCCCTTGTCCCGCTGTTGATGACCCAAACCCAGTCTTTATCCAGCGACGCCTCCCTCTGACAGAACGACCGGGCATCTGTCGTGATAACCTTGCCGGCCAATACTTCACTAACGGACAAGGCAACTTGATCCGCCGATGTCGCATCATCCGCCAGAAGACGGAGGGGAATTTGCTCTTTGGAGACTGGCCCGGCAGCGGGGCCTTGGTTTTCATGCACGTGATTGCGGCTCACGTCTTCGAGGTTATTGATGGCGCGGAATGCTGTCAAACGCACCGTCCGGTCGTCAGGCAAGCAGGAGCTTGCGCGCGGCGCACCAAGAGTAACCATTGCTCGGGGGCTGGAGACGCGGCGGCTGGGGGAGATTCGGCGCAGCGAGATTTTACGCGCCGAGATTTCCCTGTCGCGCCGAGATTTCACTTGCGTGCCTCCGGCCTTAGTTTAGTCTTTGCACCAAGCCGATGGCGGGGTAGCCAAGTGGTAAGGCAGGGCTCTGCAAAAGCCTTATGCGTCGGTTCGATTCCGACCCTCGCCTCCATCTGTAATGTGCGGAAGTAGAAGGAGTTAAGCAGGGCGGAAGGGCCACTGTCAGTGAAATTGTCAGTAAACCGGCGTGCTCCGTCACTACTCGCCAGAACTCGACAAAACTCCACTGAAACTCGCCCACTACGAGCTAACGCGGTAGTGCCGGACACGGGTCACGATTCATAACGTGAAAGGCACTATTATGAATCAGCGGTACATCCTGTTCCGGCGCGCCGGCGTCTTCTACTACGAGGACACGACCACCGGCAAGCAGCTCAGCCTCCGAACCAAAGACCAAGCCGAAGCCCAAACCCTCCTCCACGCCAAAAACGAATCCGTCCGGCAGCCCGTGCTAAACCTCCAAATCGCCCGCGCCTACCTGGCCGGCTCCGATCCCCAGGTCGCGAGCCGCACCTGGCAGTTCCCGATGGACGAGATGACCAAGACCAAGACCGGCCCCACCCGCGTCCGCCACGAGCGGGCGATGATGGACCCGGCCTTCGACACCATCCGCAACCTGCCGATCCTCGAAACCAACGCCACGCACTTCCTGAGAGCGCTGGAGGCGGGCTCAGTCTCCACCAACGTCTTCCTGCGCCGCGTCCACAACTTCGCCCTGGACATGAGCTGGCTGCCGTGGCCCGTCCTTCCCAAGAAGCGCTGGCCCCAGGTTCGCTTCAAAGAAAAGCGGGCGGTCACCGCGCTGGAGCACCAGGCCATCGTCGCCGCGGAGCAGAACCCCGAGCGCCGGGCGTTCTATGAACTCTGCTGGCACCTGGGCGGCGCCCAGTCCGACGTGGCGAACCTCAGCGCCGAGGACATCGACTGGCAGACCAAGACGGTGAGCTTCTCGCGCCAGAAGACCGGCACGGCCTCGATCATCCGCTTTGGTGACGAGCTCGAACGCATCCTCCTCTCGCTGCCCCGCACCGGCCCGCTCTTCCCCAAGCTCCAGCCCATGCGCGAGGCGCACCGGGCCACGGAGTTCCGGCGCGCCTGCCGCCGGCTGAAGATCTCCGGGATCACCCTCCACAGCTACCGCTATTCCTGGGCCGAGCGGGCCCGGTCCTGCGGCTACCCCGAGCGCTTCGCCCTGGAGGCCCTCGGCCACCAGTCCAAAGCGGTGCATCGCGCCTACGCGAAGAAGGCCCAGGTGGTAATCGCGACGCTGGAAGAGTACGAGAAGAGAGCGGCAGCCGCTCCCGCGATCGTGCCGCTCCCGCTGACCGCCGTCGCCTAAGACGCCAGGGCGACGACCGGCGACGGGCCGCTCGGTGAACTGGTCACCGAGCGGCCCTTTCGCCGCACATTCTGCCGCTGCCAATGCTGGCAGACGGCGTTGGTCATCTTCACCAGCCAGGCCCGGTCCCGGCTCAGCTCCAGGACATCCGCCGTGGCGAAGAACTTGACCCCATTAAGCGGCGGGTTGCCCAGCGGCTTGAGCAGGCGCGTGGCGACCAGAATGGGAACGTCATGCGCCTGGCAGTTCAGCACCCAGGCCGCCTGCTCCGCAGTGAGCCGCGCCGGCAACTGCCCGAGCAGCGTCAGAAACCGATGTTGATCTTCTCTCATGGCAGCAAAGACAGGGTTGAAGCACCTACGCCGCCACGGCCTGCCCGGCCGTCCGCTGCTGCTGCGCCTGCTGGACCCGCTGCGCAATCTCCTGCGCCGTCATCTTGGCCGCCGGATTGTCGGTGAGCTGCTCCACCAGGCCGGACACCGTCGTAAAGACGCCGGCCTCCTTCTGATGCTCCATCAGCCATTTGACGAACTGCGCATCAGCCGCCTGCCCCTGCGGCGTCGTGGTAAGGACGGCCCGGGCAGTCTCCACGCCCTGGACCAGCGCCTCATTCACCCTTCGATTGCGCACCTGCCGGTAGCCGTGATACAGCCCGCCCAGCGCCAGCGCCAGGATGCTGCCAATGCCAGGCGCGAAGGTGTTGACGATGGACCCGGTCGCCTCGATGGTGGCCAGGGCCTCAGGCTTGGCGACCAGGTTGGTCACCGGGACCTGCACGACGTTGGTGTAGAACACCGGCACGAAGTTGGTCACCACCGCGGCCACCAGGTTCGTCGCCACCGGCTCACGCGCCATGTACCCGGACACCGCGCCCGTCGCCGCGTTGGTGACATAGACGACATTCGTCCGCTCCGTCACCACCGGCACCGTGTTGGTCAGCACGACGGTATTGGTGAACACGTGCACCACCGGCGCGTTGGTCCACGTCACCTCCTGCTTGTAGGCCGCCCGGTCCAGCCCCGCACACCCGCCCGCGCAGGCCACCAGTAGGGCCAGCGCCGCGCCGATAGCCAACGTCCAAACACACTTCTCACCACGACTCATTTTCTTCATGTCTGTTTCCTTTCCATCCGGGAGAGGCGCAGCTCATCCCTGCACTGCTCCAGGACTCTTGTGTTGTTATCCAGGCAGATGATGAGCTTGGCGTTCGCCTCGCTCTGCTCCGCCACCACCACACGCAGGCTCTCCTGATAACTGTCCCGCGCCTGCTTATGGTCCGCGAGCAGCCGCTCATGCTGCCCAACGAAATACCGCATCACCCACGCGCCGAAGATTCCGACCACCACCAGGCTCGCGATGAAAAGCCAGCGGTCGTTCATCGCCGCTACGTGATCCACTTTGCTGATCAAATCCGTCATGTTCGTCATGGCACCATCACTCGCTCCATCAGGAGCCGATTCACGCGGAAGAACTCCGCCCGGTTCGTCGCCGGAAACCAAGTCGCCTCGCCCGTCACGCTCCCCCAGGTCGCCAGGTTCGTGCTCCGCCCAAAGACCGGCGTCAGCCGCACCCAAGCCTTGCCCGCCATCACCGGCGGCGCCGGCTTGCTCTCCCACGACACCTCGCTGCTGAAGTCCGACTCCAGCCCGTTGGTGTCGTAAGCCGTCGCCGCAAAGAACCACCGCCCGCGGTGCGGCAGCACCACCGCCTGCGTCAGAACCAGCCCCGCGTTGGTCACGCAGCAGTAAGCCCGCGAGTTCGTGCCCCAATAAAC
This sequence comes from uncultured Verrucomicrobiae bacterium, assembly GCA_963822005.1. GTDB lineage: Bacteria > Verrucomicrobiota > Verrucomicrobiia > Limisphaerales > UBA8199 > PALSA-1440. Next base: position 574,529 of record CAWGGD010000015.1, read on the forward strand.
CCGGTAGCCCGCCACCGCCGCCGACGGCGAGGCATCCCAGGCCAGCGTCACGGTCTGGCCACGCGCCAGGCCCGCCACGGCCACGGCCAGCAACGCCACCAGGTTGAAGGTCCACGTCCTCATGTCCTCACCAGCGCCACCGCCCCACTCTTGGCGCTCACCAGCGCGCCGTACTTCGCCAGCATCGCCTGCGCGACCCGCGAGATGACCGGCCGCGTGTCGCTCTTGTCGTAGGTGGTGCTCGACATGCTGCTCGACCCACTCGTGCCCGTGTGCGTCGCCGTGCTGCTCTGCGTCGCCGCGATCCCCTCGCCCGGCGGCGCTGCCGTCCGGTCCGCAATCAACAGCTCCCGCGCCATCTCGCAGGTCGCCGCCACCACCGCCGCCGGCACCACGTCCGGCTCCACACACTCAGGAGTCCGCACGCCCCACACCACACCGCCGCGGTCCGGGTCCGGGCACTCCGTCCGCGGCCACTGCAACGCCTGCTCGCTGTGCGCCCGAAAGCCCCGAAACTGAAACTGCGAGTCAATCAGCCGCGTCGCCATCATCAGCGCCGCTTCCTTCCGCGCCTCCGTCGCCGCCGTCCACGCCGACGCATACAGATGCGCCTCGTGGTACGTGTCGCCGTCCGCCACGTCCGCGTAGCTGTTGGCGTCAGCCATGCCCGTCCCGTCTTCCTTGTTCAGTGTCAGAGCCATGCGAATACACTCCTACGGCGCGCAGTCAGTACCACTCGTAAGCCGGCCCGAACGGACCGACGATCTCCGTGCCGCACCGGTAGCGCATCCGGTAGGACACATCGTCATTCTCGAAGTCGCTGAACGCCCTCACGTGCCGGAACTGCCGCACGTTGCTGGACACAGCGCCGACGTAGTTCTCGACCCAGCCCTGCGACCCCCGAGACCAATAGAGCTCGATGGTGCCGTCAGGAAACCGCACCCTGCTCAAACGTGAAATCAATCAGCACGTCGAACCAGTAGAGCGGCTCCCCCGTCGCTCTCCGTCAGGTTGAGGCCAGTAATCACCGGCTCCGCCGGCGTGCCCAGGCCACAGCGCCGCCGCTTCTGCCGCCGCAGCGCCCACCAGCGCTCGCAGCCGATCCGCCCCTGCGAAGCGCCTACCGTCTTTAGCCAGTGTCAGCGCCATCGTTCTCAGCCCCCCTCGGTGGGGACGTAAATCTCAAACACGTCCGAGAAATCGCCGACCACCGGCCCAGCGTAGTCCTCGAACACATACCGCACCCGGTACCACAGCGTCTGACCGCCCTCCGTCGCCCTCGGATGGTAAAACCCCAGGTCCGAACTCGGCACCGTTCCCAGCGACTGCTCGCCCTCACCACCCCAGCTCATAAAGACCTCAACGCTCGCCACGGGAAACGTCCCGTAGTCAATCGTCCAGGCAATGCTCACGTCATACGTTCCCGGCTCCGACGCCTCCCACCAGTAGTCGCCACCGGTAATAACCGGCACAGGCGGCGTCGGCGCAGTCGCGCGTGGCCCGCTTGCCGCCGCCGCTTCTGGCAGCGCAGCGCCCACCAGGTCCGCACCACGTTCCCGCACGCGCCTACTTGGCCGGCTCAGATGCAGCAGCTTTGCCACGCTTGTCCTTTCGTTTGGGTTGCGTGTCACTTCGCGGCGCGCTCGGCAACAGCCGCCGTCGGCACCGGCGCAGGCGCGGCCTGCACCACCGCAGGCTTGGCATCCGCTGCCGCCTCCAGCCGGCAGCAGCGGACGCCTCACCCGCCGAATGATGGGATACAAGCCGTTCATCAGATGCAGTTCGCGCCAATGGCCATCTGCTTCCAATTGGTGCCATCGCTGATCGCCACGCACGGCACGCTGCCCGTGCCGCCGGCGCTCAGGTAGATGATCGCGCCCGGATACTTCGCCGGCCGTGATGCCCGCCGCCGTCAGCGACGCCACATTCGTGAACCCACGGCTCTTCAGGTTCAGTTGCTCGCCGCTCCGAATCTTCTGGAAACTCCAGGGAATCTCTTTGCCCATAACTTGTGTCCTTTCAGCAAGAAGGCAAGCGCCGGGCGATGTCTGCCATCCCCGGCTCATGCTCAGTTGTTGTGCGTCACCGCCACGATCCGCACGTTCTTGTTCTCGAACACGCGCGTCCAATTCGCGCCCGTCTCCAGCTCCGCGTTGGTCGGCGAGTCGCCGGCCACGCTGGCGCTGGTGAACTTCACACCCCGCGGATGCAGGATGTACCGCCGCCGGTTGATCAGCCCCGTGTCGCTGGCCAGCGCATCACGGAACATCTCCACGCCCTCCGTCCCCTGCCGCCCTGCAGCGGCGCACTGTCCAGCGGCGCGGCACCCTTGCGCGAACGCGCCCGGCCCGAACAGGTAGGTCGTATAGACCACGCCGTCCGTCGTGCCCGCCCGCGTCGGCAGGTTGTCATCCACCACCACCCGCCGGCCCTGGAAGGTCCGAATCTGCGCCTTGCCCTCGCTGTCGGGGACGAAGTCAATCAGATCCAGCTTCCGCAGCGCCGCCTCGGTGGCCGAGTGCATCGCCACCGCCGTCAGCCGGTCCCCGCGGTCGCCCAGCTTCACCGTCGCATCCACGAACGTCGCGCCGTTCAGCCGCGTGCTCGCCGACTGCCCCGCCACCGTCTCCGAGTGAATCGCCAGCAGGTTGCCGCTCATGCTCGCCGCGGCGAAGATGCCCTTGAGGCAGGACACCACCAGCCCCTCATCCGTCCGCGCCCAGTACTCCGCCACCAGGTCCAGGATCGCCTGCATCGGGTCGTCGCCCGAGAGCCACTTCGCCAGGTGATTCACGCTCCACGCCTGCGCATCGTTGTGGATGCGCGCGATGTCCTTGTCCGCGGTGATCTTGTTCACCGTCAGCGACGCCGAGTCGCTCAGGAGCTGCCGCGTCGCGCGTCAGGTCCTTCCAGAACGGCATTTCCACCGTCCGCCCGCCGCCCCTCGCCAGCTCATCGAACACGGGCGAGCTCTCGATGATGCCGCACTGCCCGAACGCGACTCAGCTCCGCCGTCCGCTCAATCGCGTACCGCTCGAACTCCGTCGGGATGATGATGTCTGCAATTCCAGTCTTAGCCATAACTCACAATCTCCAGTTGTGACCCGTCACGCCGCCGCCTTCAATCGCGCCGCCAGCGCCGGATCAGTTTTCTGCAGTTTCATTTGCTCCGTGAGGTTCCACGTTTCCTTCCGGAACGGGTTCCTCACGGACCGATTTCCACCGACCCCACCGGAGCCGTTGCCGGCAGCACCGCCACCGGCATTCGTTTCAAACAAGTGCGGCGCATCAGCAACCTGCTGGTCCACCCACTCGTCCAAAGTCATTGGCGTCACGCCATCCTTGCCCAGCGCGCACAGTCTGGCCGTCCGCGTCAAAGGCGCGTGGGGACGCCATTCACCAATCGAAACACACTTCGCGCCCGGGCCGTGATGTCAGGGATCGCCGTCGCCCGCAGCCCGCGCTTCGTCGCCGCCGCCACCACGCCCTGGTCAATCCGGATGGTCACCAGTTGCGCGCTCAGCGCGTCGCGCTCAGACGTCAGCGCCGCCACCTGCTTCTGCAGGTCGCCGCGCACGGCCGCCACGCGCGACTCGATCACCTTCTCGGCCTCGCCGGCCTTGAGCTGCCGCTCTTCCTCGAGCCGCTGCTTCTCCTCGGCCAGCTTGCGCACCTGCTCCGGGATCAATCCCCTCGAAGCGCTTCTCGTAGTCCGCCACGCTGCTTGCTCAGCGCGATGTTGTTGCCGCGCATCTCATCGAGCTTGGCCTTCAGCTCCCGCTGGTCCACATCCAGATGCCAGGCGCCATCGCGCTCGACATACAGGCGCACATCCTCAGCCGGGATTTCCTTCAACGAATCGTATTTGGATTTCAGTGCCATAAGCGTTCAATCAAACGACCTTCAACGGCGGCGTCGCACCCTCCTGGCCCATGCCGGCCCCGGCTTCCGCCGCCACCCTGCCGCCGGCAATCAAAGCCATCTCATCCTTGTTGGAGCGCCCTTCCGGCAGCATTTCCCGCTTGCGGAACAGCTCCAGCATCGTGTCCTGGGAAATGGCGCCATCCTTCCAGGCGCTCACCACCGCGGCCAACTCGCCGCTCTGCATCCCGCTCACACCGAAGTCGGTGTTGAGCTCCACCAACACCTGGCCATCAGTCACCAGCTCGGGGATGCTCTCCGTCGAGTTCCACCAATACACCCAGCGCATGACCTGCGTCAGCGACTCGCTCACGCTCGTCGCGATGTTGGCCAGCACGGAGTTCTCGCCGGCTTGGCGCAGCATGATCGCCGTCGCCGTCTCGGCAACGCGGTTCTGGTTCTCCAGGATCTGAGAGCTGAGCACCGCCATCACGCGCTCATCGCGCTCCAGCGCCCGCTCGAAACTCCCCAGGCCGTCGCCGCGAAACTCCAGGAACCCCGCCTTCGCATCCGCATCCTCGAACATCCAAGCCGCCTTCGACCCGATCGTCAGCGTGGTCTGCTTGTCGAACCCGGCCACCCAGGCCGTCGGCAGCGCCGTGAAGTGCAGGCCATGCTTGTAGTCCGCATCCAGCCGGTAATGGTCCAGGTTCAGGACCATCAAGTCCGCCAGCGGCATCCAGCCAATCTCAGGCCGGGAATGGAAGGCCCCATGAAACACAAACGGGATCAGCGGCAGCGGCTTGCCCAGCCGCAGCGGCACCCGCGACTCAACCAGCACCCACTCCACCTTGGCCTGCTGCCTGCCCAGATCCGAACCACGACCGCCCGACGGTCCGCGGCTGCCAAATCTCCACCACGATACCGCCAGCCATTCGTCCCATCAGCCCCAGGCTCACGGCTTCCAGCCGCAAGCACCCGAACCTGCTCCACCACGGACGACTGGAAAACTCATCGCCGGCTCGGCCCGCTCGGCGGCTTCCGCCCTCTCGCTGCAGCACGATCAGCGTCGGCACGTTGCGGCCGTTCACCCGCCCACGCGCCAATTCAGAATGTCCTCAGCGCGGTACGCCGTCGCGTAGGCTCGCTGCTCGAAGTCCCCCTCCCAATCCACCAGCGTCCCTGCCCGACCAACCGAAATCACTTCCCGCACGACGTTCTTCGCATAGCCGAACAACGACGTGCCCAGCATGTCGGCATCGTTGCTGAACCCGGCCATCGCCTTCCCAATGCCGTTCTGGCTCTCGGGGATCTTCACGAACGGCGCCTTGCGGAACACCAGGCCCACAAACGCATCCGCCGCCCGGCGCGTCGCGTTGGAGAAACAGGCCCGCGACTGGTAGGCCAGGTAATCCTCATCGCGTCTGGCCATCCAACCGCGGCAGATACTTCGCGCCCGCCGCCTTCACGGCGTCCTCACCAGCCAACAGGTCGCGCGCCCTGATCCACCCAGGGAGCGACGCATCGTAGTCAGCATGTGTAGAGTTCGCCGGCACGAGGCGACGCTACCACACACTTTTTCACCAGCAGCCAGGCCCCACAAACCCATCAGGCAGCAACGGGAAACGCGCACCCCTTACCGGGAAGCACAGGAAGAAATTTCTGAAAATAAATTGTTGACGAGTTCCAGCGACGCTGCATCCGCTCCTGTCAGGCTCCGCGCCGGAATGCGCCTCGGCGGCGCAACCGGCGCTCCGCCTGCCAGTCGCTCACGCCACCACGACCGGTCGCGGCCTGCCCCTCCACCCCCTGTGCTTCGCAACGGGGAGTGGCGGGGCAGGCCTGCTCCCTACGTTCATTCAATTCGACGCGCGCCCGCTGGGGCAATGTCAGCCACTCCGCCCGTGGCGGAGTGGACAACCAGGTGGACGACTCCGCTCGTCGTGCTCGCTCCGTCGGGGTAACGTCAGCCACTCCGCCTGTGGCGGAGTGGACAACCACCACGACGACCCCGCCGACCGCGCCCAGGCGCACGACCGCCGCAGGCCCCGCCAGCCCCCTGTGCTTCGCAACGGGGGCTGGCGGGGCCTGCGGCTCACGATCAGGGATTCGACCAGCACCCCGCTGGCGCGACCTCGAACACGCCCTCCCAATTCGCAACGTCCGCGGCGCAGCCAGCGCGCCAGGCCCCCTCAACCCCGGCCTGTCACGCTGGCTGCTTCCGCTCGTTCCACATCGAACGCCCCACCGCTTCGCGACCACGAACGCCCGCCGCGAAACCAACGCCCGCAGAACCACGAACGCCCCCGGAGCCGCTTCGTTCGGGCGCGTTTACGATGCAGTAGTCGCGCCAGCCTCCCCTTAACCCCGCAGGCTGGCACGCCTACTGCAACAATTGGAATGCGCCCTGCCACTGCGCTCCGGACAAAGACAAAGTTAGTTGATACGACTCCTTCGGGCTGTCGGGCGTCGTGGGTTCTCCTACGCGTCCAGCGCTGCCCGCGTCCCTACCGCCCTGAAGAATGCTCTCTCAATAAAAAAGTGTGAGAGAGCATTTTCAGGTCGGTAGGGCCGCTAGGCGTTGGCATCTCCTGGTCGGCGTTCGTTGGCAGCGGTTTCAGTGTCGGGTTGCTGGGTTCTATTTCCAGCGCGTTTCGTTGCCCGTGCAGTGGTGGCGTGCGTGCGGTTGTCCTCCTCAGTTCCGTCCTCGTCTCCCGTGGTGGCAGCCGTTCGTCTGGCGTTGGCTCGTTCTCAGCGGCTGGCTGCGTTAGCCTCTCACCCAGTTGCGCCATCGACCGAAACACGCCTACAAATCCAACCATCTTTCGTAATGGCCCTCCAAGCAAAGGCACTGTAGAATCACGGTGAGATGAAGCACGCGATTCACGGATTGAAGGCCGGGATCAAAGCGGTCTTCTCCGTGAGGCAGTCAGCAGCCTGGACTGATTTCAACTATTCGACCAATCATGTTCCCCTTCCAACTTTCACCCGCAACACAAACACCGCAACAGATCCAGCAGGCGAAAAGTCGCCGCACGACGCCAAGGAACTGAAAGACTATTTGAACAGCCTGACTCCCGAAGCTCGTGCCAAGTTCTGGAGCGGAAATTGAAGGCAAGCGGAGACAGCCAGGATACAACCACCACCATCGGGCAAGTAGTCCAATCGCTAAGGCTCGCATCCGCAGAGAAGTCAGCACATTGCGACGCCTCGTCCGCTGCGCTCCCTCCGAATCTCAGCGGCTCCGACTCATCGAACGCCAACTCCCGCGTCCAACCTTTTACATCCGTTCCTGCGTCCCACCCGCTCCGGCGCTTGCGGCCCTTCGGGTGCCCCGGCCTCGAAGACTCGCCGGGGCAGGCTCCGCTAACACCCCCCTCCCCCCTAAAAGTCAGTAATCCCCTTTACCCTGGAGGGGGGAGGGGGGCACGCTCCGCCCCGCTCAGCGCGCCTACGCGGCCCCCCTCCCCCATTTTCGCGGGCAACGTCAATGTCAGAGCGCTTCGCGCTGCCAATTACGACGCCTCGCGCTTCGCGCTCGCACAACAGCGGCTCCGTGGCGCGTCGGAGGCTCGCTGTGTAGGTGCTCCTTGCAGTCCGCCGGCCAACACAGCTCGCCAGATGGCTACCTCGCAGACTCGGCAGCCAGCGCCACTCCGCCGCAAAGCCAACGTCAGCCGCTCCGCTTCCGGCGCCCAGGCCCGCGCCTCCACCTGGAGCGGACAGCGCGCCCTCGCGGCCCTGGACACGAAGCCACCCCGGAGGACCGGCCGCCAAGAGCCGTGGGTTGCGCTCGCCCGTCGCTCGCAGGCTCGCTAGGCCGTGGCAAGCCACCGCGCCAACTCACGGCACTTGGCGGCCTCCCAGGGCGCCTGACTCGCCGGCTTTTCACTTCGCTCCACTCCGCTACGCTCCGGTCGGCCCCGCGCCCTCGCGCACCCCCACCGCGCCGCCGAAGCACCGACGCGGCGGCACTGCCCCCAAGCGCGGTGCGCGATGCCTCCCTCCGACTCCGCTGCGCTACACTTCGTGAAAACCGCCGAGACAGGCGGGTCCCCCGGCCAGCGCATCACCGGTCCTAGCTCCGGAAACGCTCGCGAGCTCGCTGGCCTCCGCTGCGGCCTCGGTCATGCGCTGGCCCCCAATGTTAGTCTGGCCTCTGGCCGGGCAGGCCAACTCGTCCCTGCTCCCCTTCCTCCTCAGCCTGCCCGTCCAGAAGCCAGAACATCGCGACCCCGCGCCCCACGACACGAAGCCAAGGCCGCCAGACTGCGAGCGCTCAGCGCGCTGAGTCTCGCAGACTGGCGGCCAGGACACGGAGCGCCCGTCCAGCGAGCCGAACCGGACGAGCCGGTTCGGCTCGCTGGACCGGCGCAAACCGGATGCGCGACATGTACCCCGCGCGCCTCGGTCGGAAGCTGACATGTACCCCGCGGCGTGAGAGCGGCCAGCTTCTGCTCCGGCGGCGCGGGAACGAAGACAGCGCCGCCTACACAGAACTGTCCGCACTCACTACCGCCCCCAATGTCAGCCCCACCTCTGGCCGTCCGTGTTCCGCGCTGGGCCTGACGGCTTGCCCTGCCGCCCTCAAGCCACGGCCCGGCGCTGCACACTCCCGGCCAGAAGTGGGGACAGCGCGGCCCCCGCGACCCACCACGATCGGACCTCGGAGGCACACACCGCGCGCGCCAGCTTCGACTTCGCTTCGTTCGGGACTGTCATGAAGGATGCTCCCGGCTCCAGCCACAAGAGCAGTTATATATAGTGCCGCACAGACCGCACCGGCACCCGCTCGCAGGACCCCCGGTGCTGGCGGCACTAAAGATAACAGCGTCTTGTGGCCAGAGACCCTGTCCGCGCCTGGCACGAATCACTGCTTGCGGCCGGCTGCCCTGACCCTGCGCCCCCGCCGGCCGCGCAGTGCTCGCGCCAGTCGCTCCGGCATCCTTCACGCCAGCCCCTCACTCCGCTGGTTTGATCAGTTACGCGCGCGCGGGGAGATCATTCCGCTGCGCTTCATTTCGGGCGAGGCTTCGCCACGCCAGCGCGAGCTTCGCTCGGAATACTGGACTGGGGGGGGCTGGTCAGTTGGTCTTCAGATGTTTTTTCGCTCTGTGCTCCCTCTGCCTGCTTCAGCCCAGTCTCTCGCCCTCACCCGCCCGCTTCCTCATCAGGGGGCCAGAAGCGCGGTGCCCTCCGAAGATTCCTCCCGCCGCCGCCCTGATGCGCGGGCTTCTGATGGGTGAAGGGCGAGAGACCGGACTGAGCAGCAGAGCACAAAAAAAACATCATGAAAACCAAATCAAATAAAAAATCAGAGTTCAGGGCTCCAGAGCCGTCCATGAGCAGTGGAGCACAGACAAAAACACCAGCACCGAGCAACCCCAGGCTGCCGCCGGCAGAGCAGGCCAAGCCGCCCGCATACTCCCGTATGTGAACTTCCAGCAGCGCGAGGAGAATCGCGCCCTCGCCACCGAGAAGGTTCTCGACCTTCTCCGCCAGTGGTTGCCCACGGTGTACGACCTGGCCGAGGTTGTCGGCAAGTGGGTTTGGGTCACCTTCCCCGAGCAGCCCGCCGAGCAGGTTCGCGGCCAGCTCTCCCAGTTCGGCTTCCACTGGAACAACTCCCGCAAGTGCTGGCAGCACCCCTGCGGCCAGTTCGCCACCGAAGGCAGCGGCCAGGACCCCCGCCAGAAGTACGGCAGCCGGTTCGCCGCCGACCTCAAAGCCGCCTGATTCACCCAGGGCGCGGCCCCTCGCGGGTCGCGCCCGCTTCCCTTACATGAGCATGAACAATCAAACCGAAAACACCGCCGAGCCCTTCGGGCCGGTCATCTACCAGTACACCCGCTCGCAGGCCATCGCCGACGGGTTCCAGATCGAAGTCACCAAGACGGCAGCCGAGGCCGGTATCCGCTTCCCGGTGTTCATCACGCGCGGCGTTTATGAGCAGTGCGTCGCCGTCCCGCCCGGTGTCACCGGCCAGGACGAGTCCGGCAGGTTGTGGGACCTGGTCTGGATGCTCCGCTTCGCGATCATCCGCTCCCGCCCCGGCACCAGCCGCTTGACGGTGGCCCTCTACATCCGCAACTCCGACACCCACCCGGCCCGCCTCACCAAGTTGATCGCCACCGCTGGCGCGGTGGACGTTGACGACCCGGCGCCTGCCATCACTTTGATGCTGCCGGACGAGGACTGACCCCGCACCGCTGGCCCGGGCCGACCCGGGCCAGCCCTTCACCATGAGCCAGACTTTCCTTTTCTTCGAGCAGCAGACCCGCGACGCCGAGCAGGCCGCGATCGACGCCAAACGCGCCGCCAAGGAAGCCGCCGCCAAGGCCCGAGCCGAGGCCAAGGAGAAGGAGGAGCGCGAGAAGTCCACCCGCCGCCTGATGCGCGAGGCCGAATACCGCCGCAAGCACCCGCCCGGCCACGCCCAGTGCGGCATCAACTGGTATCCCGCGGGCAGCGGCTGGACCCACTGCCACAAGTGCGGCCAGGCCCTCATTTACACCACCGACCCCGACGCCAAGCCCCAGGTCTGCGCCGGTCGCCGGCAGTGAGCTTAGGCGGCAGCCACCCGGACGCCAGTCCGGCGGCCGGGCCGCACCAAGCACGCCAGCTGGATGCGCTGCCCCAGGCCTCCGGCGGCCAGGGCTCCTCGGCCCTGGACCCTGGGCAGCGGCTCGCCCAGCCCTGCACCGGCCGTCTCTTTCCGACCCCAAGGCGCTCACTCCCGCTGCCAAGCCTCACGCCGTCACATCCTTGCGGTGCCAAGGCCGCGCCGTCATTCAGCTTGCTGCTCCCGTTCGCTCCCCCACCCATCCCCCAGTGCTCGACCCCCTTCCATCCCCAGGGGGTCTGCGCCCGAGCCGCCAGGCGGCCCAAGCCAGAACGCGCTTGCCCTCCGCACCAACACCGAGTAAACCCTTCACCCTAGGCCCTGTACATTTACGAAGCCCATGCACATTCTTCAGAAGGACAGCGAGAAGCTCGCGGAAGCCCTTCACGCGGCCCAGCTCGGCGACCGTTCCAAGTTGCGCCGTTACCACCTCCGCAACCTCATAATCTTTCTTTTCGTTCTCTGCGTCGCGGTGGTGGTCATCGTCCTCGTTTTCCACAAATAGCCCCACCTCACAGCCCCCGCAACTTGCGTTGCGTGACCCCCCGCGACTTCGTCGCGACCAGATACCGGAGCGCGTCGGCGGCATCGTCGCCGCCGACGCCATCCTCGTCCGCATCCACCTTCAGCACGTCCTCAGGCCGGTTCGGATCGTGCTGAAGCGCCGGCAGCGTCTCCACCAGCCGCCCGCACCGCCGATGAATGAACAATTTCGGCCTAACGCCCCCCTCAGGATCACCGAACCCCTGCAACACCTCTGCCCAACCGTTGACCCGGTCCATGCTCGCCGGCCGCAGCGTGATTCCCTCCCGCGCATACTGCGCGGCAATGGTCGTTCCATCGCTCTGCCGGCTGAACACATCCGTCCCGGCCACAAACCGCCGCAGGTCGCCCAGCTCCAGCGGCCTCTCCTCACGCCCGCCCAGGACGTGAACCGGCACGCGGTGCCGCGCGAGCATGGCTCGCACGGCCGCCGCGTGCCGCTGCGGCAGCCACAGCCGCTCCGCGTGCTCGTCCACGACGAACAGGTTGCCGTCACCATCCCGGCACCCAAGCAGCACCACGGTGTAATGCGCGAAACCGTAATCCAGCGCGGCAAACCACTCCCGCGCCCTGGTGTCGTCGAAGTCCGACACCACATGCACCTCACGCCGAAACGTCGTGAAGAACTGCCCCGCGGCAATGTCCCAGTCCCCATCCAGCCAGGCCCGCTTCTGCCACCCGCTCAACCCCTGCAACACCCGGACGTAGTCCGGATTGTTCCAGCGGTTGT
>CAWGGD010000016.1:0-7631 GCA_963822005.1 uncultured Verrucomicrobiae bacterium
GCGGTGGCCTGCCCGGCCGGAGGGCTAGAGGCGTGTCCACATCAGCGGCAAGGATGCGGGGCAGCGCTGCCGAGAACCTATCGCGCCAGCGTCGGCAGGCGGGGCGAGATTCCACTCTAAGAGCAACGGCGCTGAACTACATGAGCGCGTTCAACGGCGCCCGCCTATGTCGGCCTCTTCCGTAGAGGCAACACCAGTTCCTGGTCGTCGGAAGCAAAATGCACCACGACCTCCATGGACGTCACGCCAAGCCCGCTGCCAAAAGCACTCGCCTCATCCACCGTTGCAAATTCACGAGCGTCGGCACGTGCTGTAGCCCACCGGTCCAGCCCGGCGAACCACTGCTTAGTGTCAGAGTCCCTAAGGAATACCTTGCTGCGGGCCATCCAGCAGATTTCTGATTAGGAGCACTCTGGTTATTCCTCGCTCTTCAGCCGCTTCTGGCCCTCGACGATCTTGTGCCAGCCGTAAGTGATCGAGATGCGAAAGCCGTCCATCCGGAGATCGTTGGGGGCGCTGTCGTTGACGGTCGCCATGTAGCCGGCGGTGAGGGAGAGGTTGTCGCTGATCTGGTAGCCGAGCGTGAAACCGACGCCCACAGTTATTCAGCGAATCGCCGCTGACTCCATTCATGCTCGACTTACCGCCAGCGATGTAGGTCGAGTCGAGCGACGCCCAAAACTTGTCGGTGAGGTCGCGGGTCAAATGCGCTTCCAATTGGAACATGGGGTCGGTGCTCAGCGTTTTGGCCCATGTAGTCGTTGTTATCGGTGAAGGCCCAGACAGAGGGAAGAACCTCGAAGGTGGTGCGCCGACCTGGCACCCACGGGCCGATCTGCCAGACGATGGGGGCGCCGACGCGGCCATACCAGCGGTTCTGGCCGAGGTTCAAGGGTTGGTCACTGTTGTACTCGCCGATCGGGAATGCGACATCCACGATGACGTCGAGCGAGAACTTGGGCTCGTAACGCAACAGGTCGGGGATGGTCCTGATGGCCTTGGGGCCGATGAGGTTGAGGCCCACCTCCGCCATCGGGTCGCCGAACCCATTGGCGTCCTGGGGGGAGGTCCGGCCGGCGAACCGTGGTTGAGCTGGAAATCCGGCCCATCGGCTCCAGCACCGCGAGGGTGAGCGTGCGGTCGAACAGGGGCAGCATCTTGGCGTAACCGGCCACAAGGACATTGGCATCGATGTCGGACTGTTGGCCGAGACGAGGTGCGCCGGGTCCATGGGGTTGGCGTTGCCGCTCAAGGATTGGAAGATCACCGGCACCGCATTCGCGTCGGAGAGGCTTTTCCAATAGAAGCGCGGTGGCACCTGCGCGAGCGCGAACATCGGGCAGATGATCGCTAGAGCGAGGATGGCGGTGCCGAGACGGCGCGAGCGCGCCGCGGATGGAAAGTGATCCCCCTCGCGGTGTCGTTTGGTTTCATTGTTCATGGGGTTGGTGGTGCGTTGAATTAAGTTCATTTTTGAGTTCGGGTGGGATCACGGCTTCGGGTCGGCCAGCATGTTCGTTGGCGGGATGAACTGGCGCTTGTAGATGAGCGGCGGAAAACCTTCTTCAACCGGATACCGGTCCGGCAGTTTCTTTACCATCCCTTCAGAGAGCACGCGGCTGGGCAGGATCACCTTGTTGGCACGGACGTAGTCGTCCCAGAGCGCCAGCAGCGCCTTGACCTTGTCGGGTTGCGCGGAGGCAAGATCGCGGCGCTCCGCCACGTCATCGGCCAGATTGAACAACTCCCATTGCTCCGTGCCATACGGTTTGTATTGCCAGCGCAACTTCCAATCACCCTGCCGCACCGCGCGGTTGCCGAAGATTTCCCACGCCAGGTAGTCCTGGCCGGAGCGCGGCGACTCCTCCTCGCCCGCCAGCAATCTGACCCACGACTTGCCGATCAGCGGCGGCGCCTCCTGACCGTTGACGGTGCCCGGATAAGCGGCGCCGGCAACTTCGAGGAGCGTGGGCATGATGTCCGCCACGTGCATGACGCCGCGATCGATGCTCCCCTTGGGCCGCTTGACGATCGGACCGCTGACGATGAGGGCGTTGCGGATGCCGCCTTCGGCGAGCCATCCCTTGTACTGGCTGAAGGGAGTCATCGAAACCTGGGCCCACATCGGGACCGTAGCCGACGTAGGAATGCGGGTCGCCCCAGGCATTCGGGTTGTTTTGCGACCACTGGGTTGCGGCGAAGAGGAAATCGCGGGTGCCGGGCGTGCCCGCGATCATCTTGAAGAGGTCGGTCCCTTCGGCCCCGTTGTCGCCGAACACGATGAAGATCGTGTTGTCGTACTCGCCGATCTTCTTCAAGTAGGCGACCAGCCTCCCGACGTGGAAGTCCATGTTCTCCACCATGCCGGCGTAGAGCTCCATCTTTTTGCCGAGAATCGCTCGCGAAGCGGGCGCCAGCAGGGAGGCATCGGGCACGAACCACATGCGCTCGGACAATTGGGTGCCCGCCGGCAAGATGCCGAGTTCGATCTGGCGCTTGAGGCGCTCCTGGCGCACGGCGTCCCATCCCTTGTCGTATTCGGCGACGTGCCGGGATCGCCAATCGCGCGGCAGATGATACGGGTCGTGGGGCGCCTGGTGGGAAACGTAGGCGAAGAACGGTTTGCCGTCGCGGCGGTTCGCCTCGATGTAGCCGATGATCTTGTCGGTGTAGGTCTTCGTGGCGTAGTAGTGCCGGGGCAGCTTTTTGAGGTAACGGCCGTCCTCGGTGAACGTGGATCTCGGGCTGGCGGCGGTGAAATTCCACATGTCCCAATAGCTGCCCGCGCCGTCGAGCAGCGAGAAGTCGCGCTCGAACCCGCGCGCGGCGGGGATTTGGTTGGTGGCTTTGCCCATGTGCCATTTGCCGGCCATATAGGTGTGGTAGCCGGCATCTTTGAGCAGTTGCGGCAGGGTCGCGACGCGGCTGTTGAGGTAGCCTTCGTAGCCGTCCACGCCCCACTGGTTGGGCGCGGTCCACTCGTCCATGTTGCCCAGGCCGTTGAGGTGGGTATCCACGCCGGTCAGGAGCATGGATCGAGTGGGCGAACAACTGGCGTGGGTGTAGAACTGGGTGCAGCGCACACCGGCCTGGGCGAGTGAATCGAGGTTTGGCGTCTTAATCTCGCTGCCAAAGCAGCCCATGTCCGAAAAGCCCAGATCATCACCGAGAATGATCACGATGTTAGGTCGCTTTTCCGTGCCGGTGCTCGAGGGGCTGGCGGCTTGCGAGGCCGCAGTGGCCGCCACGAGGGCGGTCACCAAGGCAGCGCGGATGAGGTGTTTCCTGTCTGTGATTTTCATTTTCATAGGTCTGGCGCAACGGTCGGGACTACCGGTGGTATTTCTGCAACGGCTCGCGCACAGGCCAGCGGCTCGGCAGCAGCTTGCCCGCTGGTTCGGCGAAACGGCAGCGGAGGGTTCCGAGCCGCTCGAAAGTGATTTGGATCTCGGCACCTGGGTCAATGAAGTCGTCGTGGTCGCAGCCGGTGCAGTCGGGGATGGTGCCAAAGCCCATCACGGAGCCGGGCTTGAGGGGAGCGATGGACCCCAACCAGGCGAACACGTCTTCGGCCTTGTGGCTGATTTCCGAGGTGGACCCCTGATACCTGAGCTGCCCGTTGACCAGAACCGTCACCTTCAGGTTGTAAGGATCACCAACGTCATCGGGCGTGACCAGGTAAGGCCCGAGCTGGTTGCCCTTCGCCATGTCTTTGGTGAGGCAGAAGCCACCGATGAACTCCGGGGCTTGAACGTCGCGGGCCGAGATGTCATTGAAGATGCAGAAGCCGGCCAGCGGGTGCTTTGGGTTGCCATACACGACGGCCAGTTCAGGCTCGATGTCCAGCCGCGACGTGTAAGCCGGCCACGGGATGGTTTCCCCGTCGCCAACGATGGTGTTCCTGTTGGACTTGTAATAGGACAGCGGCACGGGCTGACCGGCGGCGGGCTTGGGTTTCGGGGCCAGCAGGGCCTTGGCGAAGGCCTGCAACAGCGGGGCGGTTTGGGGGTTGTCCTTCTCATACTTCATGATGGTCTCGGCGGAGTTCTTGAGATGCCGCGGCGTAAGACCGAAGTCGAACAGCGCGGCAACCTCCACCGGCTCCAGGAGGCGGACGGCGTTGAGAGGAAAGCGTTCGCCATTAGCAAGGTCACCGAAATGCTGCTCGCCCCAGGCGGCCAGGTCTTTTGCCGCCCGCTCGCTGTCGGGCAGATTGGCGAGGTAGGAGCGGCTGTCGGTCAGGTGGGGGGAGGACTTCCCCGCTTTGCCTTGCAGCACGGCGAACGGGACGGCCCGGTCTCGAATGACGATGCCGAAGCAAGGGGTCGGCGATTCGGCGGTGGTGAAGCGGATCAGTTTCATGGCGACGTTTTCCTGCTGTGTTTGGACCAGGTTAGAACTCGACTTCGATCCCCTTTGCCTTCGCCACCTTGTATATGGCGTCGAAGGTTCCTGCCGTGTCCCAGGGCGCGTCCGGGGGGTCGTTGCGGAACTCGCGATACGCGCGCTCGACGTTCATGTACAGCCGGGCCGGGGCACGCCATTCACCATAGGGGCCAAACTCGATCTGTTTGGCCGCATCCAGTGAGGTCTTCCCGGCGTCGAAGCACTTTTTCGATTCATCACGGACGTACTGGAGGTACGCTTTCAGCTCCGTCACCCCTTCGATGCCACAGACCGGGCCGTGGCCGGGGACGATGGCTTCCGGCTTGAGTTGAATGATCAGGTCGAGGCACTGAAACCACTTTTCGAAGGACCCCGTCCAGCCCATCGGCGTGCACTGCCGAAAAACCACGTCGCCGGCGAACACCACGCGCTCCTTGGGGACATGGATGATGGTATCCCCGACCTGATGGCACGGCCCAACGTAGATCAAGTGGACTTCCGTGCCGTCGAGGTCCAGCTCATAGCGTGTGTCGAACAAGGTCGTCGGCAGTACCAATTCGACGCCGTCGAGGTTATAGTCCTCCGCCAGTTGCTCCCCCGCGGCCGCGACGCCCGGGTGGAGCGCTTTGAGTGCCAGCCGTGAGGGCAGATGGGCTACACCGTGCAGCAGTTTCTGGGTTTCCTCCGGATCGGCGACGTGTTTCATCCGCTCGGGCACCGACCGGTGGGCAATGATCTCGGCGCCTTCGAAGAGTTGATTGCCCCAGACGTGGTCCCCGTCCTCGTGCGTGTTGATCACGCGCTTGGGCATTGCCTTCCAGACCTTGCCGAACAGTTCAATCATCTGGCGTCCGTGGGGCAGGTCCGACTGCGTGTCGATCACCACACCTCCGGCGCGGTTGATGAGGCCGGAGTTGGCGTCGCACACGCGGTTCTTCTCGTTGAGGACGGCGAAGCAGTTGTCGCTGACTTGTTTCAGTTGCATGGGTTTGGATTCCTTATGAGCTGGGAGACTGCTCTGCGCTGCGCCCGCGCAATTTGTGAACCAGATCGATGCCCTGGGTCCTGGAGACATGGTGAAAGCAGAACTCCGGAGGCTGGTCTGAGAGCTCACACGCAGCCAAGACGCTGAGATAGAGATCCGAAAGAATGTGCTCGTGCAACGCCGCTGGAGTTTTCCAATGCCCACACAAGACGGTGGCTTGGTCTGGCCCGTCCTCTTCGTAGATGTGGCAACTCAGGCAGCCCGGCTGGCTCTCAGCAGGACCGACGACAGACCGCAGGATCTCCAGCACTTCGGAATGCCGCTTTGCTGAGGGCACGAATCTGAGAGTCGAGATGAGCATGCGTCATCGCCCTTAGCCGGAGCTGTACCAAAGCCTTGCAAGGCTGTAGTTGAAGAGTCCTAAACCATTTAACGGATAGTGGGATCGATGAATCGATAGGACTCTGGTCAAAGGACGATGGAAGGCAATGAAGGGACGAACTGCCGTCTTATTGTCGTCCTTTTTTCGACTTTCGTCCTTTTCCTTGAGGACCTGGCCTCACAGCGCGGGCAGATGCCCCTCGCGGGCGGATGGCGGTGCGAACAGCCTGGCACCTCAGGTGCCGGCGGTCTTCTTCTGGCGGCGATTGGGAATACCCAGCTTCTGCATGCGGCTGTAGAGGGTCGAGGGATTAACTCCCAGCATGGTAGCCGCACCTCTTGGTCCCTTGATGCGCCAGCCGGTTCTTCTCGAGCGCCTTGAGGATATGCTCCTGCTCGGAAGAGGCGAGCGTTTCTGCTGGCGGCACTCCGGCGTCGGCATCCAGAAGCATCGGCACTCGGAGCGTATCGCCGGAAGTGACGATGGCGCCGTGCTCAATGACGTTCCGCAATTCGCGCACGTTGCCTGGCCAAGGATGGGACTGAAGCGCCTCCATGGTCTGGCGCGGCACCTGGCGTGATCTTCTTGCCCATGCGCGAGGAGAGTTCCTTGAGAAAAGCCCAGACCAGCATCGGGATGTCCTCGGCCCGCTCACGCAGCGGCGGCACGCGGATGGGAAACACGTTGAGCCGGTAGAAGAGATCTTTCCGGAAACGCCCGGCGCGCAAATCCTCAGCCAGGTCACGGTTGGTGGCCGCGATGACGCGGACGTTCACCTTGATGGTGTTGGGGCTGCCCAATCGCTCGAACTGGCCTTCCTGCAAGACGCGCAAGAGCTTGGCCTGCACGTCGAGCGACAACTCGCCAATCTCATCCAGGAAGATCGTAGAGCCGTCCGCTACCTCGAAACGTCCGATCTGTCGCGTTAACGCCCCTGTGAACGCCCCCTTCTCGCGGCCGAAGAGTTCGCTTTCCACCAAGGCCGAGGGAAGCGCGGCGCAGTTGACTTTGACCATCAAGTGCGCCTGGCGCGGGCTGAGGCGATGGATGGCCTGGGCGATGAGTTCCTTGCCCGTGCCTGTTTCGCCGCGGATGAGCACCGAAGAATCCGTGGGCGCGACCTGCTCGACCTGACTGAGCACCTGCCGGATGGCGCGGCTGCGGCCGATGACCTCGCCGTGAGCCTGGGTGACCTTGATCTCCGCTTTCAGGTAATCGCTTTCGGCCTGGAGCCGCTCCCTGAGGCGCTCGTTCTCGGCCATCGACTCCCGCAGGGCCTGGTCGGTCACCTTTCGGGCCAGCGCGTTGGCAAAGACCTGGGCGACCACGGTGAGACGCGTGACGATCTCAGTTGGCCACGCGCGCTCCTCGCGCACGGTGTTAAAGGTCACTGCGCCAAAGAGCTGCCCGCCGGCTGAGAGCGGGAAATTCAGGGCGGACTTGATCCCGTAGTGGAGCCAAACCTCTTTGTCGCGGGCCGCTTCTGCCGGCAGTGACTCCATGGAGGCCACAGCCACAATCCTTCCCGCCGCGATCTGCCGTAAGGTCCAGGGAGCCATCTCCTCCCCGTCGATCCGCCCGGGAGGGGGCGGCCCGCCCAAGGGGCGATACAGATGGGAGATCGTGATATAGCGCGGCGCGTCTTGTGTCCATTGCCAGAGCGCGCAGAGATCGAAGCCGAGGCATTCGCACACGCGGCGCTGGGCGTCTTCGATTTCGCGGTCCACCTCGCCAGCGGGCAGATTGATGAACTTCGAGGACAGATCGGCGATGAGCGTCTCGAAGCGGAGGCGCTCTTCAAGTTCTGGACGCGGGTTGGTCTTTGCCGGGCTCATCGAATTATGCGGAGATTAGCAAAGGCCGGGCGTCGCGCCAAGG
>CAWGGD010000017.1:0-91276 GCA_963822005.1 uncultured Verrucomicrobiae bacterium
GGCACTACGGAGGGTCAGACACGCTCAGGCCGGCGATGGTGGCCGACGGGGGCAGCGGTCGCGAGGCGAGCGGGAGCAGCGCCTACGTGAAGCCAGAAAACTACGCCGGGACGCCGATCCCCAACCGAGGGACGGTGTACGCGGTAGCGGGCAGTTCGGGGCAGACGAGCGGCGGCTCGCTCAACCACCCGGCGATGTTTGTCTCCCTGAATCTGCTGGGGTCAATGGTGCTGGACATCGCCTCGAACCGGCTGGACGCCGTCTTCCTGCGAGAGACAGGCGCGACGAACGACTGGTTCACCATCATCAAGACGAACTGCGCGCCCGTGGCGAGCAACCTGGTGTTGACGGTGGCGGCGGACACCTCCACCAGCCTTTCGCTGACCGCGAGCGATGTGAATCGGAATCTCCTTTCATTCAGCCTAAGCAGCCTGCCGACGAACGGCCTAGTTTCGGGGCTGAACCCGGCGAGCGGCACGGTCCTTTACACACCCGCGCACGGCAGCACCAACCAGGACGTATTCAGGTTTGTGGCCAGCGACGGACAGCTTGCCGGCGGGCTGGGCGTGGTCACGATCCAGGGTACTGCCGCCCGCGGATACCAACCACAACGACCTGCCGGACGCGTGGGAAGCCCAGTACGGAGTCAGCGATCCGAATGGCGATGCTGACGACGACGGGGTTTCCAACCTCCACGAGTATCAGGCGGGCACAAATCCCACCAACGCACTTTCGTGGCTGCGGATCGTCAGCCTCAACCGGGGGCAATCGGGGTTCGAGCTGGTCTGGTCGTCGGTTGGGGGCACGCGCTACCGGATTCTATATAGCGACGGGGACAACCTGGGCGGATTTAACGGGGTGTTTACGCCGGTGCCGCAGCCAGTGACACAAGAGATGGACCCCAACCCGGTGGGCGCGCCCGGGACTATGAGTTTCACCGATGATTTCGTGCTGACTGGCGGGCCACCGGCGCACGGGAATCGTTACTACCGAATCCAAGTGGTGAGGTAACCCCATCTTGCAGAGAGGGTCGGAGAAGGGGGAAGGTCCTGCTGAAGAGCTGAAATTGGGAAAGCGGAGGGCGGAGGGCGGTGGTCGGCGATCAGAAGCCGGTCCAGCCCAGGCGGCGGCGGCGCGGCCAAAGTTCCTTCGGCTTGAAGATTCCGGCAGGAGTGATGATGCCGGTGATTAGCTCGGGAGGCGTGACATCGAACCCGGGATTCACGGCTCCGCTGGCGGGGTTGGCGACGCGGATGTAAGAACTCTGAGTTCTTGGTTTTGAGTTCTTAGTTGGGAGGCCGGAGTTCGGATTCTGCAAGACGCCCCAGGCGCCAAGGACTTCACTCTCGTGCCGTTCCTCGATGGGGATGTCGAAACCGGACTTGAGGTTCCAATCGATAGTAGAGAGCGGGATGGCAACGTAGAAGGGGATGCCGTGGCGCTTGGCGAGTACGGCCTTAGTGTAGGTGCCGATCTTGTTGGTGACCTCGCCGGTCCGCCCGAGCGTGCGATCGCTGCCTACAATCACCAAGTCAATCTTGCCTCGCTGCATGAGGTGACCTGCCGCGTTGTCGGCGATGATCTGGTGGGAAACGCCTTGCTGTGCCATCTCCCAGGCGGTGAGTGTTGCACCTTGTGACCGCGGGCGAGTTTCATCGCAGTAGACGTGGAAGCTTCGCCCTTGGGCCTGGGCGGCGTAGAGGGGCGCAGTCGCGGTGCCCACGTCCACGAAAGCGAGCCAGCCCGCGTTGCAGTGCGTGAGAACGTTCATCCCATTGCGAATAAGCTTGGCGCCATGCCGACCAATCGCCTCGCAATGTCGCACGTCCTCCTCGGCGAATTCCTCGGCTGCGGCCAGCGCCAGCGCCTGCTGCTCCTCGATGGTTCGGCCGGCGCACATGGCTTGGCGCACCTGGTTGACCGCGTTGACAGGATCCACCGCCGTTGGTCGGGCGGCTTTGAGGGTCTGGCTAACGCGTTCGATGTGCCGCAAAAACTTTTGCCGGCTGCTTCCACGGAAGGCGCGCGCGCCTTGCGCCAAACCGTAGGCCGCAGTGGCGCCAATCGCGCCCGCGCCGCGAACGACCATGTCCGTGATCGCGCGCGCGGTCTGCCGAAAGTCCCGCGTGGCGACCACTTGGAATACGTGCGGCAGGAGTCGCTGCTCGATAAGCAGCACGGCGTTGCGCCCGGCGTCGAATGTCACCGTGCGGTAATGGCGGGTGTGCCCGTCAACGGTGGCGTTCAAGTGATCTCCACCTTCAGTTTGCGGATTCGGCTCTCGATGGCGCGATACAGCGGGTGCTGGCGGAGCGCGAGGAGATCCGGGTCCCGGGCCAGCCAGTTGAAATCGCGGAAGCCGAGTGTCAGCGCTTGCTCGAGGGCGGCCACCGCCTGATCCAACTCGCCGTTCAGGGAGTGGCTGCAGGCAAGATTGTAAAAGGCGAGCGGGTCGCCGGGCTGGAGCCGGGACAACTGCAGGTCCACCTTCAGGCTGGAATCATACCTGCCACGCCTCATGTAAAAGTCTCCAAGCATCTGCAGCGCTTCCACATACTCCGGGTCGCCGCGAACGAGTCCCTCCAAGAAAGACAACTTGACATCCAACTCCCTGGTCTCTTCGCGGGTCAGCGGCTTGCTCTGGGCGTCAGACTTTTCCGGCATACGACAGCCTGGAGTATTCCGAATCGCGAGGCTGAGGTCAAGGTCGGCCTACAAAGACGCCCGTCGCAGGCAGGTTTCCGCGGGTTCCTTTTCTCCCGCCTCAGCCTCTGCTTTGTCCGCGCAGCCGGCACACGCCTGAATGACCGGGAGCGGGGCCTTGTTAGCCAGGAAGCCGGCTGGACCGGCGTCAGTCGGCCTTCTTCAGGTCCTTGCCGCAGTCGCACTTGCCGGGTTTGTCGGAGATAGTGGCGCAGCAGGTGCCGCCGCACCCGCAGTAATACAGGCCGCTGCCTTTGAGCGATGCCTTGCGGATGGGCTTCCCACAGCCGCACTTGGTCGGATCTTGGGTGTTTAGCGTGCACTTGCAGTCGCCGCTGCATGAGCAAGCCACGACCGAGCCGGCCTCGATCTTGAGCGGGTGGACCGCCACCAGGTCTTTCCCGCAGCCGCATTTGCCTGGCTTCACCGCGACTGTCG
Source organism: uncultured Verrucomicrobiae bacterium (assembly GCA_963822005.1). Classification (GTDB taxonomy): domain Bacteria; phylum Verrucomicrobiota; class Verrucomicrobiia; order Limisphaerales; family UBA8199; genus PALSA-1440. The sequence continues at coordinate 3,142 of CAWGGD010000017.1, forward strand.
CACACTTGCAGTCGGCACCGCAGCCACAGAGGTATAGTGCGCCCCCTTTGGACCCACGGTGCGCCGTGGTTGTTGACGAACAGGAGGCCGCGAGAACCGCACATGCCAGCGCTAATATAGAAGTGACCGATTTCAGCGTTTTCATTTGTGGAGACCGTGTTTGACTGGACTCCCGCCGCTTCCCCGGTTAGAGCACCATTGCCTAGTAGGCCAGGAATACGACGGAACAGCAGTAGGGTTGTTGTTTGTTAAAACGATGCTAGGGCGAGGCGAGCCGGGTGTCAAGCTCCGGACAGGGGTTCAACGGCTTGCTTCGCCTGCGCGCGGCAGGCAACCTGCCGGGATATGTTTCCGCGCCGTGACATCACTGCAACCATCCGTCCAAGTATGATCCAAACCGCCTGGTGGTTAACGCTCTGCTTGTTCGCGATTTTGCCAGCCGAAGCGGCCCAAAGGCCGGCTGGCCCCGCCGCGGCCATACCCGACCCGCGCCACATCGCCAACGGCTGGCCCATCCCCAGCGAGGGCTACGCCGACCAGCCCTACATCGTTAAGACCGAGGACGGCGCGTGGCTGTGCGTCATCACCACTGGCAAGGGCGTTGAAGGCGCGACGGGCCAGCACGTCATCTCGACGCGCAGCACGAATCAGGGACTAAGCTGGGAAACGCCCGTGGACATCGAGCCGGCCACTGGGCCGGAAGCCTCGTATGCCGTGCTGCTGAAAGTGCCCTACGGTCGCATTTACGCCTTCTACAATCACAACACCGACAAGGTGCGGGAGGTGAAAAGCGAGGACGGCGGCGCGTTCAAGCGTGTGGATTCTCTCGGCCACTACGTCTTCAAGTTCAGCGAAGACCAGGGCCGCACCTGGTCCGCGCGGCGTTATGAAGTGCCGGTGCGCGAGTTCGACTGCGACCGCACCAACGTCTATGGTGGCAAGTTGCGCTTCTTCTGGAACGTCGGGCGGCCTTTGATTCACGGCGACGCTGCGCTGCTCGTGCTGCACAAGGTCGGGGCGATGGGCCACGGCTTTTTCGCGCAGTCCGAAGGCGCCTTCCTGCGCAGCGACAACATCCTCACCGAGCGCGACCCGTCGAAGATCAGGTTTGAGACGCTGCCCGAAGGCGTGGTGGGTCTGCGGACGCCGCCAGGCGGCGGACGCGTGGCCGAGGAACAGAGCATCGTCGCGCTCAGCGATGGTTCGATCTACTGCGTGTATCGCACGGTGGATGGACATCCGTGCAACGCCTACAGCCGCGACGGCGGGCGCACCTGGTCACCGCCCGCCTACAAGCCCTACACACCCGGGGGACGCCTTTTCAAACATCCGCGCGCCGCCAACTTCGTGTGGAGGTGTTCCAACGGACAATACCTTTACTGGTTCCACAACCACGGCGGGCAATTCGTTCGGCGCCTGACGCCCGGCTGGCCCGGCGGAGGCAGCCCGTATGACGATCGCAATCCCGCCTGGCTGTGCGCTGGCACCGAGCACGACTCACCGGCGGGCAAAGTCATCCATTGGTCGCAACCGGAAATTCTGCTTTACGACGACGACCCATTCATCCGCATGAGCTATCCCGACCTCGTTGAGGACGGCGGCAAGGATTTCGTCACCGAGACGCAGAAGAACATTGGGCGGGTGCATGAGATTCCACCGGCGTTGCTCGACGGGTTGTTCCACCAGGCGGAGAACCAGGACATCGCGCGCACGGGTCTGGTGTTGAACCTGCCCGGTAACCAGCCCATGCCGAAGGAAGTGGCAGTGCCGACGCTGCCGGACTTGCTTGCCCGCGATGGGCGACGGACCGACCACGGCGGCAAAGACCTGCGCGCCGGCTTCACGTTCGACCTGTGGCTCCGGCTCGATTCTCTTTTGCCCGGCCAACAGCTACTCGACAGCCGTGATCCCAGCGGCAAGGGCTGGCTAGTAGCGACGACTCCACGCGGCACCATTGACATTACGCTCAACGATGGTCGGACGGAATGCCGTTGGGACGGTGACGCGGGCTCAGTGCGGGCCGGCCAGCGGCACCATGTCGTCATCGTGGTAGATGGCGGGCCCAAGATCATTACGTTCGTGGTGGACGGCGTGCTTTGCGACGGCGGCGAGGAGCGCCAGTTTGGCTGGGGACGATTCAGCCCGAACTTGCGCGCGCCGAACCCGGACCCAGCGGTTGGCCCGGACACGAAGCCGAAGGTGCGAATTGCCCCGGCGGTGGCTTCGCTGCGCATCTACAATCGCGCGCTGCGTACCAGCGAGGCGGTGGGTAACTGGCGCGCGGGTATGGAGCAGTCGCCACGTTAACGCCCGCCCGATTTCTATTCCTTCGGAGGCAGAAAACCGCTACCAATCCGGCCATGAGATGCTTCGTTACCGGCGCTTCGGGTTTCATCGGGGCGAACCTGGTACATGAACTGAACGCGCGCGGTCATGAAGTCAAGGCGCTGCTCCGGCCAGGCAGCGACCTGCGCGGACTGGACGGGGCCGCCTTTGAGCGGGTCGAGGGCGATTTGAGCGACGGAGCGAAGCTCAAGGCGGCGCTGCACGGCTGCGACTGGTGCTTTCACCTCGCGGCCAGCTATCACCTCTGGCTGCGGGATTATCGACCGATGTACGCCGCGAACGTCGAGGGCACGCGCCACATCATCGAGGCCGCGGCGGCCGCGGGTTGCCGGCGGATTGTTTACACGAGCACGGTGGGCTGCATCGGGTTGCCCGCGGCGGCCAACGGCCAGGTCACGCCGTCGGACGAAGCGACGCCGGTTTCCGAGGCGCAGATGCAGAACCATTACAAGCGCTCGAAATGGGAGGCGGAGCAGGTGGCCATCCGCCTGGCCCGCGAGGGCCTGCCGGTGATTATCGTCAACCCGAGCGCGCCGGTCGGTCCGCGGGACGGGAAGCCAACTCCGACCGGCCAGATCATTCTGGATTTCCTGAACCGCAGGATGCCCGCCTACCTCGATACGGGGCTTAACTGGGTCCATGTGCGCGACGTCGCCATCGGTCACATTCTCGCGGCGGAGAAAGGGACCATTGGCGAGCGCTACATCCTGGCCAACGCGCAGGGTAACTGGACCTTAAAGGAGGTCCTGAATGTGCTGGAGGAAGTCAGCGGGATTCCCGCTCCCCAGCTCCGGCTTCCTTACTGGGTGGCGCTGGCCGGGGCTTATGGCAACGAGGCACTGTCGTTCTTCACACGGCACCCCCCCAGAGTGCCGCTGGCGGGGGTGCGCATGGGCAGGTACAAGATGTTCTTCAGTCCCGCCAAAGCGATTCGCGACCTGGGCCTGCCGCAAACCCCAGCCCGGCAAGCACTGGCGGACGCCGCCGAGTGGTTCCGGCGGAATGGATACGTGAAGTGAAGTCCGAGGTCCGAAGTCCGAAGTCCGAAGCAGATCCCCGGGCACGGAATGCGAACCTGTGCCGGGCTCGCGGTCTCCCGATCATCACGGCACGAATCTCCCAGGCAAACCGGTAACCCGTGGAATGAAAGCAGGGGTAGTTCTAGCAGGTTCGCTCGGGTTATGGGCCGCGGGCTGCGCCGGGCTGCAACCCAGTCGGTCGGACCCTGCGTCTACCCTACGCCGAGATCTACCAACGCTCGACCAATGAGTTTGCCTGTGCCGCCTTCTTCAAGCCGACCGAGGCCGGTACCAACACTGTTGGTTTCGTTCTAGCTCCCTTGATTCTACAGCAGACCGGCAGTCCATTGGAGCATCCCTCACTGCCGGAACTGTTTGGTGCACTGACCTTCTCGAACGGAGCGCCCGTGTTCGACGTGTCACAGCCGACGGTTTATTGGGACGCCGACACGGTGCAACTCAACGGTAAGGCACACACGCGCTTATCTTATGTTTGGTGTTACTCCCCGGGGCCTGATGAGCCAGAGCGCAGGCAATCTGCACCTACTGTCTCGCTCGGCCATGCCAATCCTGGGTTGGCGTTACAGGGCATCCGGATCACACTCAACTCGGCTGGCCACCCTGCGATCTGGGAAGTGCTGGCGGACGACTCCGGGGCGAAAGTGTTCTTTGTTGCGCAGCACGTGGAAGCCGCGGCGAGGGCCGAGTTTGGCCAGCCGCTGCCCGGACGGCGCTACGCCATCGAGCGCAGCCTGGAGGCAGCACCCCACGTCGTTGTCGCGCGCGTGCTTGACGACAGCCCCGTGGTCATGGGACCGATTGTCTATCTGAGCGCCGGCACACGGGCGGTCAGCACTCTCATCTGCCGATGCATGCCGGCGCAGGCCAAGAAGCTGGTTTCTACCAGCACCTACGATTTGCAGCCGTGGCGGAGCGTTAGCACAAGCTCACTCGTCATGGTGGCAGGCGCGCTCACCAAGGAGCGCGCTGCGTTCTGGCCGGGCGAAGAGCAACGCGAGAGGTGGGTGGAGGGCCGCCTACGGTTGCCGCGGACCTTTTGAGCTTCACACGGCCGGGATTGTTACAGCACGCTGATGTGGCATTCATCAAGACGGTGGTCGAATTCCCCAACAGGAAGAAGCAGAGAGAACAGAGACAACACTCCGTTTCCTCCGTTTCCTCCTGTTGAGGCTTCCCCCGCTCATTTTGTGAACACGGCACGCCAGTTCGCGGTCTGACTCACCGTCCGGTAAGGAATCTGTTCCGAACGCGTGAAGCTCACGCGCGGCGGAACGCTAGCACAATCAGAAACCGCAGCATTTCGGGCTTTTTCCCACTTGGCACGCGCTATGCCCAATGTCAATCAAAGCGCGGTCGTCATCAGGCGACGGAGGAGCCGCACGAGGGACGACCCAGAACCTGTTAACTGACTAACGGCCTATGAAAACGCTGCAGAATAAGGAAAGAGCCTTCACCCTGATCGAGCTGCTGGTCGTCATTGCCATCATTGCAATCCTGGCAGCCTTATTGTTGCCCGCCCTGGCCAAGGCCAAGGAAAAGGCGCATCGCATCCATTGCACCAACAACCTGAGGCAAATCGGGCTGGGCCTCAAGACCTGGGCAATGGACTTCAACGATCGGTACCCCACGCAAGTGCCAGCCAGCGAGGGGGGACCGCCCGATCAGTCCGCGTTTGCCACGGCGCCTTACGGGGCACCCTACACGTATCAAGTCTTCGGTGTGCTCTCCAATGAGCTGACCACGCCCAGAATGTTGGTGTGCCCCTCGGACGAACGCGTCGCTCACACCAACTTCAACATGCTGCCGGGGAACTCCGCCGCCGGAGCCTATCTCGCCAATGCGAACATCTCGTTCTTTGCCGGCAAGGACGCGCTGGAAACCAATCCGCAGATGCTGATGGTGGGAGATCGCAACATCGTCGGCCAGGCGCCCGGCGGCAGCCTGCCCGACCCGGTGCCAGGCGGAGGATATGGCAATGTCGGGGCAGTAGCCCTAGGCACCAACTTCACCGCCGGAACCCAGACGCCGGCCTGGACCGACAAGCTGCATCGCGGAAACGGCAACGTGCTCCTGTCGGACGTGAGCGCGCAACAGGTGACGAGCGCCCGCCTCCGTGACTTGCTGCGGAACACCGGCGACACCAGCGGCGCGCCGTCCTCGCCCGGACCGAACGCCATTCTGTTCCCGAATTAGCACCGGGCCGGATCCGGAAGTGCCTGCGAGACAGCAATTAGTGATGCGCATAAAGGCCCGGGGGATGGGGGCGCAGCGGGATGCCATCGCTTCCGCGACGCCCGCCTTCCCCCGGGCCGCGACGGTATTACTACCGCTCGCTTGGCTCATCGGGCGCCCCCGGCCTCCGGCGGCTGGGCTCCGCCCTGAACCCGGCAGGGCTCGCCACCCTGCACTGGCCGTTCTCTCGGACCCCAAGCCGCTCACTCACGCTGCCAAGCCTCATGCCGTCACAGTCCTTGCAGGTGCCGTCTGCAAAGACCTTGCCGGGCCTCACGGCGGCCCTTGGCCGCGTTGCGGGACGCGCATGGGGAAGCTGACGAAGTGCTGAGAGCATTCGGGGCGCACCTTGACCAGCACTTGCGGCGGCCCTCCGGGGGCGGCACGGGCGGGAGAACTTCGCGCGTGCGGTCCGGGTTGGCAGGGCGGTTCACTTACGAGCCGCCCCTCGGGGTGAAGTGGAGCGGGTGAAGCATAATACGCGGTGCCCCACAAGCTGGAGCTGTGGCAACCCGCTGGATTCTTCGCTTTCGGTATTGACGCCAACCGGTTTGTGGCGCAAACTGGTTGGGTATGAAAGATAATGTGCAAAGCCTGGCGAATGTTCCCGAGGTGGAAGAACTCGCCAAGCTCCAAGCCCAGATGCAGCGGCCCGCGAAGAATGTGAATATGGACGGGAGCTTCGAGCTTGGCTGGGGAACGGCGCTTCTCTGCGGAGGTTTGGTTCCTTATTTCAACGCCCTCCTGCCGAAATCCGTATGGACATCCTGGTGGACTGTCTGGATCGGCTATCTGCCGCTGTTGTGCTTCGGCTTTGCTCCCTACGGAGTTCCAAGAATGATCAAACGGTTCGTTACCTGGCCGCGCACCGGCTATGTCGCAAATCCGAGCGACATTAAGCTGAGCCAGTTGGTGATGATCATGGTCTTTGGTGCCGCGCTCGGTTACTGTCTCGTCACGCCATTCATTCTGGTGTCGGAGATACGGGAAGCGATCAGCCGGCCGGGAATGCACAGCGATTTACACAGCATCATTTGGCACGGCATTAAGCTGGCGGTTTGCGCAACTCTGGCGGTGTACCTGGGCCGCAAGACCATCAGGAAGCGCCAACCGTTGCCTGCGGCCTATGATGCCTCGCTGATCAATCTGGGACTGAAGCATACCGCCGCAGGCAGAATGACCCTGCGAACGGTGAGGTTCACGTTGCTCCTGATGTTCATTGGCATCCCGATCCTGGTGGGTGGCGTCGTCTTCGGGTTAATCTATTTGAACAAGTCGATCATGCGCCATACCGAGCTCGACTGGGCTCAACTTGGCATGTTGAGCCTGCTGGTGGCGCCCAATGCGATTCTCTACTTGATGGCCAATGCCGTCGCTATCAAGCAACACCGGTGGAAGTGGCTGATGCTGGCGATCATTCTAATCGGGCCGGTCGTGGTCGCCCCCGCAATTCCTTATCCCGCCGTCAAACTCGGGTTGTTTTCACTCATGGAATCGTTCCCCCCGGTGATCCTGTCAATGGGCCTGGTGTGGTTCCTCTCCGGCGCGGCCACGCTGATTTCGTTCATTCGGCATAACCCGCTTCCTCCCGCGGAGGCCGCATGAACGAGCAACTTCGCGCCATCGCGGGGCTGGACCGGGTGATTCATGAACCGGGGCGGATGATGATCGTCGCGTTGCTCGCGGCGGTGGAGGAATGCGATTTCCTTTACCTGCTGAGCGAGACAGAGCTGAACAAGGGTAATCTGTCCAGCCACCTGGCGAAGCTGGAGGAGGCCGGCTACGTGGAAATCGAGAAGACCTATCGCGGAAAAGTGCCGCAGACGTTGTTACGGCTGACTCCACCAGGCCGCGTGGCGTTCGATGAGTATCGCAAGGGATTGAATGCGGCGTTGGTGGAGCGCTTGCAGGCGTTGTCGGGAACGAGCGAATCGACGCGAACGAATCAAGCGCAGGCCAAACAGACGGGGACTACCGCCAAACGTGCATTCCCTAGATTGAAGCAGGGGGCGCACGGCTAGGCCGGAGCCGGGAAGCCGCCGGCTGAGGCGGGTGACCCGCGCCCCGTGAGCGACGACCCTCCGAACTGTCCAACCAGGTATGACTATGCAAAGCTGCCGCGCCCTTCGAAAGGCGTTTAGCTTAGTCGAATTGCTTGTCGTCATCGCCATCATCGGCATTCGGGCCGCCCTCCTGCTCCCGACGCTCTCCAAGGCCAAAGCTCAGGCAAACTCGATCGCCTGCAAGAACCACCTGCGCCAAATGAGCCTGGCGCTGGAAATGTATGTGCAGGAACACAATCACAAGTATCCCCCTGCTATCCTGGCTTGGTGGGCAAAGCTCGGTCCTTATTATCCGCTCAAATGGACCAACCCCAGAAACAGGTTGCCGAGTCGGAGGCAGGGATTGGATGCAGCCGTTAACGCCTGGAGCGCATAGAGCGCAGAGCGCCGAAGGGACCTACGGCGCCGCGGTAAGCGGCTTCAGGATTTCAGCGAGCAGGTCCGGTTTGGCCGGGTCACGCTCCAACAGTGGATACATCTCGCCTTCGTGATAGTCCACTTTGCAGGACCGGAAGTAGTCGTCATTCTCGAACAGCAATTCGATGGGCGCGGCGTTCGTCCTGGCTGCCTGGATGGCGGTGCGCAGCCGTTCCGCAGTCCAGCGCCGGCCATTGGCGGCGACGATCTTCATGGCGGGGCCGACGCCCGCCTGGTCAGCGGGGGAACCCGGAATCACGTCCTGCACCGCCCCTTCCTCGGCGAGGATCAAGCCGAGGGAAAAACGGAGGTCGGTGAACTTCCGGGCGCTTTCGAGGGACTTGAGCATCGCCGGCACGGCGTTGGTGTAGGCCAGGCGCCAGCCGGCCTTTTCGATGCCACCCAGCGGCGCGCGCCGGGTCGTCTCGTAAACCCGTGTCCGGAAGAACTGCCCCCAGTCGTGCGGGGCGACTTCGTTGAGCGCGACAACCACATTGCTGAGGGTGTAAGGGACAACCCGCGGCGGGCCGCTCTGGCCGCCGCAGAATCGTTTGCAGAAGTCGTCCAACGATCGGCGTCCCTGGCTTTGCTGGCGGATCAGCACGTCGGCTTCCAGCCAGATCAACGCGCCCTCCGGATAGAAATCCACACCCCGCCGCCAGGCGTTGCCTTCTTTGCGCGCCCCATACAGCAGTTGCGCCGCCACCGCGGTATCGGCCAGCGGACGCCAGGTGCGGCCAGGCTCGATGATCAAGCCTGGCAGCCTCCAAAGCCAGCTTCTCGCGGAAGTCCGCCTCGGTCCAGAGCCCGCAGCGAGTGGTGAGGACCGGCCCCAGATAGGTCGTCAGTCCTTCATAAACCCAGAGCAGCTCGCCTTGCATCGGTTGCTGGAAATCCGGCGTGGCCAACCCGGCGGGCCGGCGATACTTGCCGTTCCAGGAATGAACCATCTCGTGCGGCAGCAGGCCCGCCTCGACCTTCAGCAAGTCCGCGTCAATGAGGCACTTTTCGCCAATCCGGTTGTCGCTGGATTCGTGGTGTTCGAGGCCGAAGTGGGCGACGTGGTCGCTGAGTGTCACCAGGAAATGGTAGGCGCGATAATGGTGCGCGCCGAAGAGCGCGTCCGCCTCGCGCACCAGGCGGGAATAGTGACCTGCATCTTCCGCTTTCAGCTTCAGGGCCGCCGCGCTGTCGGCCACGATGTGGAGGCGGTGCGGCGGTTGACCGCCGGGGCTGAGGTCCACTGTGTGGAAATAGGCGCCCGCGATCACCGGCGAGTCCACCAGTGTCTCCAGCGATACCGGCTCAAATCGGATGACGCCGCCGGCTTGACTGGCGGGCGGGAGCGCAGTGCCGAACCGCCACCCCGCCGGCAGGCGCAACGCCGCGGCGAATTGGATTTCGCTGGCTTTGGGTCCTTTCGGATAGAGCAGCACGTCGCTCCAACTGAGATCTACCAGTTGCGCCGTGGCCGAGCTGTCCGTGCCGCTGGGCGAGAGATAATCCAGTGCCACGTCGAGCGAGGTGGCGCCGGCGGGCACCTCGACGGCGAAGGCGTACATGTCCTCGGAATCGCGCCGCCACTCGACGGGCTGGCCGGCAGCGCTCAGCTTCAGCCCGGCCAGGTCGGTGGCGGGGCCGGTGGGGGCGTGCTGGCCCGGCAGCCATTTGGGGTACACCAACGTGAGCTTGCCGGGCTGGACCGGGATTTGCAGGCGGGCATGGAGGATCTTGCGCGGGGCATCGGTGGCATCCACGTCCAGTGTGATCGGCGCGTTCCGCACGGGCACGGCCGCCGCGGTCAGCAGGCTCGAGGCAGCGGCCCCCAAGCCAAGATAGACGGAAACTCTGGTCATCAATGGGCGAAATCGAAGCATCATGGTTGACAGTTCCTTTACGCCAACCCCGCCTGCCTGGCAACGCTCTTATTGAAAGACGGCGAGCGGGCTTACTTCCGCACCGTGGTCCGTTCCCGCAGCCAGGCGAGATCCTGGTTGTTGGGAGAGGAATCCTGGTGCTTGTGATAATCGGCCGAGTAGGCTGTGATAGTGCGCTGATCCCGCCAGCGATGGTAATCCACGTGCCCATCCGCAAAAGAGACTACCCCGCCCCGGTTGTGGGAGCTGTTGGGCCAGTTGAAAAAGCACTCCTGCGCCATCTGCACCCCAAAGAAAGGCCAGCAAATGCTGTTCGGGTTCACATCCTGGAACGTGAAGAACCCTGCGGGCAGCCGCGGCACCAGTTCACTCTGCTTCTTGAAGACCCGGTACACCGAGCTCAGGCGGCTGTCCCATGACCCGGTCCAGCCCAGGTAGGCATTGAGTGAGTAGCTGCGAATCTTCGGGTAAGGCTTGCCCCCTACGGTCACCATCTCGCGGTCCGTGGGGCAGAAATAGATTTTCGCCGCCCGCAGGTAATTGGCGAACAGGGCGTACTTGGGGTCCAGCATATACGTCAAGTTCGTATTGGCCTCCGCGTAATAGAACGCGCCCTGGATCCAGAGCTTGGTGGTGGTGCTGGGCGGATAGGTCTCCCCGTTGGACACCAGCAAGTCATTGTTGTCCCCGGCGTACATCACCCAGACGGCCGCCAGTTGCTTCTGGTTGTTGATGCATTGCACCTTCTTGGCCGCCACCTTCGCCTTCGCCAGCGCCGGCAACAGCAATGCCGCCAGTATGGCGATGATCGCAATGACTACCAGCAGTTCGATGAGCGTGAAACCGCGCCGGCCTGATCTGAAGGCACGCATAATATTTCCTCGGAACTACCCATTACTCTTACCACCACCGATGCCCCCTGGCAAGCGCCGGGCCGCCGTTGATCACGACCAGGCGGCTCACCCCGTCACAAATTCCCGGAGATGCTGAATCAGCGCGCTCGCCTTCTCGGGCGAATCCGCCTCCACGAATAGCCGCAGGATCGGCTCGGTCCCGGAAAAGCGCACCAGCGCCCAGTTATCGTTGCCCAGGTAAAACTTCGTCCCATCCGCGTGGGAGACTTTGACAACGGGGCACGGGCCGATCCGCTCCAGCGGTTGCTGAACCAGCCGACGCGGAACCGCCACGCGCATCTCGGGCGTCGAGGGAATACCCTCTTCCAGGCTGTAGAGGCGGCCCGTGATGTCGTAAACACGCTGCTGCAACTGCGAAATCTTCTGGCGCGTACGCGCCAGCATCTCGACGACCAGCGCCGAGGCAAAGATCCCGTCCTTGCCCAGAATGTGCCCGCGAATCGTCAGACCCCCGCTCGACTCGCCCCCGAGCAGGGCCTTATGGGCAATCATCGCGCCGGCGATATGCTTGAAGCCCACCGGCACTTCGATGCACGGCTCGCCGAAATGCGCCGCCAGCCGGTCCAGCAGGTGCGTGGTGGCGAGGTTGCGCACCACACCGCCCGCCTCCCCGCGGACCTCGTGCAAATACCAGTACACCAGCAAGAGGATGTCGTTGATCGTGATGTATTCCCCGCGCTCGTCCACGATGGCAATCCGGTCAGCGTCACCATCGGTGGCCAAGCCGAGGTCGTAGCCGTCTTCCACGACGTGTGTCGCCAGCAGCCGGAGCGCCTCCAGGTTGGGGGCGGGTGAGCGGCCGCCGAATAAGGGATTGTGGCGCTCGTGAATGAAGGTCACCCGGCAGCGCGCCTCGGTGAGGATCGTGCCCAAGGTGAGCTGGCCCACGCCGTACATCGGGTCCACGATAACCTTGAGCCCGGCCCGGCGGATGGCCTCCAGATCAATCAAGGCTTCCACCGCGTCCACGTATTCGTTCGTGAAATCCTTCCGCTGGACGATGCCGCTCTCCAGGGCGATATCCAGGTCAATCTTGATGACCTCCTCGAGCGCGAGCCGGTTGGTTTCGGCCTGTATCTGCTCCGTCTCGTTGTCCAGCAGCAGCGAGCCGTCGCCATGAAAGACCTTGAGGCCATTCCATTCGGGCGGATTGTGGCTGGCGGTAAATGCCAGCCCATAGGCCGCCTTCTGAATCGCCGTCGCGTAGGTGATGAGCGGCGTCGGCGCGTCTTCGCTCAACAGCGTCACCGGGATGTTGTTGCCGGCAAACACCTCCGCGGCGGCCTCCGCAGCGCGGTTGGACAGGAAGCGGCGGTCATAGCCGATAAGAACGCCGAGTTTTTCATCGCCGCGGCGGGTGATCTCATTGGCGAGCGCCTGCGACAGGCGGCGGACGTTGTGGAGCGTGAAACCCTCGCCGATGATGGCGCGCCAGCCGCCGGTGCCGAATGCCACCTGGTGCTGCTCTTCCTCGCGCCGCGGCCGGAAAAGGCGCTTTTGCAAAATAAACTCGGCCCGCTCCAAGTCCTGGCTCGTGTTGATCCCCTGGATTTCATCCGGGTCGCAGATCTGGTAGCTCTCGACCCGCAGCCCCGAGCGGATAAGCTGGTGCACGCAATCCGTCAGTTGATACCGGCCGTTCCGGGAAGGCGGCAGTTTGCTGAGCGCGGCAAAGATCGCCGGCGCGGAGACGATATATGCCCCGACATTGAGTTCGCGGATTTCGCGCACGGCGGGGGAGGCTTCCGTTTCCTCGATAATGTCAACGATGCGGCCGCCGGCATCGCGAATAATGCGGCCGTAAGGCAGGGGCCGGTCCGCGATCGCGGTCAGCAAAGTCAGGTGCGCTTGCCGCAACGCATGCCGGTTCAGCAGCCCGCGAATGGACGCGGGCCGGAAAAGGGGCGTATCGCCGTAAAGGATCAACAGGTTACCCTGGTAATCCTTGAGGGTGGGCAACAATTGCAGCACCGCGTGACCGGTGCCCAGCGGCTCGGGCTGAACGACATAGTGGCACTCGCTTCCCAGTTGGGCGCGCACCTCCTCCTGCCTGTCGCCGACCACGACATAAAGCTCGTCGGCGGACACGACCTGGCGCGCGTTCGCCATGACGTAGTCCAGGATCGTGCGGTCCCCCAGCTTGTGCAGCACTATCGGTGGCTCCCCGTGGGACGCTTCTTTGCCGCCCGCGAGGACGACGGCCTTCAATTCCAGTTTCGGTTGTGATTCGGGTTCTCTCATGTTTGCGCTTGCCGGCCATACTCACCCATCCAATGCGCAGGGAGGAAGCCAAAAATCCAACCTCGAACGCCCTCGACTCGGCGACCCTTGAAGGTTGGAGGTTGGATGTTCTGATCTCCCCCCTACAGGCAATCCAGCGGGCTTCTCATCCCGCTGCCGCCTTGGCGCAGCACATGCGTGTAAATCATCGTCGTGGACACGTCGTTATGGCCCAGCAACTCCTGAATCGTCCGAATATCCGCCTCCGGAGGGCAGCAGTCGAAGGAAATCGAACGCCGAACATCGAACTCTGAACCAGACGGGTTACCGCTTCCGCTGCTCGGCAGTCTGAATGCTGCGCACGAAAATGCGCACCAAATCGTCCGTCTCCTTGGCCAGAGGGTCCACCAGCCGGGGGCGGAGCAGGGGCACACGCTGGATCAGCAGCAGCCAGCGATGGGATTCGCGCAGCTCCTTAAGGCAGATCTTGAGCTTGTGCACAAAGTCATTGGCCGATTCGGCCGCCTGCGCCTCCCCGTGGTTCGGCAACGGCGACGTGCCTGAGCGGAGCAGTTGGCCAGCGATGTGGTTGCCTGCTCGCGTGTTGGGCAGCCGCTCCACCAGCCGGATGATCCGCGCCGAGTACTCCAACAGCCGTTCTTCCAGGTCGTAATTCGTATTCATGGATGCTTCCTGCTTCTCCTGGTTCGCTCATCGGCATTCGATCTTGGACGTTGGATGTTCGAAGTTCAATGTTCGACGTTCGTCCCTGCTGGCCGCTAAAGGCCTGGTTTTGCGTCGAGACCGCCACCTTCCCCCTCACCGCCAGGTCGCTCAGAAACGCCTCCATCTTTGGCTCGGCCGGCAGCATCGCCTCGCGCGTCCTCATTTGGTGGAAACGCACGTATCGCCGCACCCACTCGCAGTAGGTTCGCTCTGTCCGCAGCGAGTAGTGCTTGAGCCGCATCACCTCTCGCACCTGGTCCAGCAGCTTGAGCTTGGGATTGGGGATCACCGTCTCGTAGACCACCGCTGCTTGCCAGGGGCAATGCCAAGGTTCTGAGTGGGGTAATCTGGGGTTCGCAGTTGGCTGATGTGTGAGCCCCAGGCAGGTTTGGGTGAGAGTTGGACGACCGTAGGGTTGTCTGGCTGGAGGTTGGGCCGCCCCACCATGGCTGAGCGGGAAGTGGCGGGGCAAAGGCCGCCGCTACCGCCATGAGGTCCGCGGTTGGGGCGCTGATTTCAAGGAGGGGGGCGTCTGGGGTTCAGCCGGACATAAGGCGGTGGATCAAGGTTCCTGGTCGGCGGTGGTTGTGGCGCTGGAAGTCGGGCAGGGATTTTTTAGCGTGTTGATCCGGGCGCTGGAGTTCTAGGAGGAAAATGGACAGCGAACGAAACAGGGAGAGATTGCGTGCGGCGGTGGGGTGGCGGACGGTGCAGCGGTCTTCATCTTGGGTGCGGTCCCGGCGGTGGTGTTGGCCATTTTCGATGGTCCAGTGACTGCGGACCAAGTCCAGCAAGCGATCGGGGTCGGTCTCCTGCGCCCACAAGGTCGTCAGCGCAAAAGCCACCTCGTTGGTTTCCTTGACCACCTGGCCGCGGCGGAGGGTCTGGCTCTTGCGGTGGACCCGAATGATTTGGGCGGCGCCGGCCAGACCGAGCGTAGCGGGGCTGATGGGCTGGCACCAGAGGTCCCGCGCCTCAATCCGTCCGTGGCCCTTGTCCAAGCTGCTGGCCTGAGGGGGGAAAAGCGCCCGGCAACAGTTGCTGGGCTTTGGCCAGGGCCAAGGGTTGATTGGCTTTTAAGAACAGTAAGAATTCGGCCCCGTTGTTCTGGCTCAGTTGGCGGCAGTTGGCTTTGGTGGTATGGGCCGCATCGGCGGTCAGACAGACGCCGGCCAAGTCCATCTGGGGTAGATGGGCGGCGACAGCGGCCTCCTCGTTGGTGTTGCTGGGCACGGCAATTTGATCGCGGAGCTGCTGTTCCGAGGTGAGGAAGTTGACCAGCGTTAGCGCTTTGTCCGCTTTGGGCTTTTGGAGTTCGGGCGGGATTTCGCAAGGCTCTGGCGGAGCGGATGGCGCCGGGGCGGTGGTGGGGTGGGGGGGAGCGGGTTGGGCATTTTTCAGCACCTTGCCATCCAAGTGGAGGAGTTGGACCGGGGCGGGTTTCTGTTGTTGCATCCATTGGACCAAGACGGCCTTGAGTGGCTCCGGATCGACCTTTTCCAACATCCGCCGCAAGGTGCGCTCACTGGGGACATCATATTCCCGCCGGGTGCCTGGGCGGGGGCGGCAACGCAAGTGGCGACGCTGTCCGTGATTGAGGCTCTGGATGAATTGGGCGATGGCGTGTGGGCCCTGGCAGCCGGCGGTTACGGCCAAAGCGACGAGGGTCAGAACCGTGGCCAGCGCATGGCGCACGCCCTTGGGCTTGCGGGGGTCGGTCATCTCCCCGCGAAAACGGTCCCACAACGAAGCCAATTTGGGCGTGGCGACCGGGCAGGCCGGCGGTCGGGGTCGAGCCGGGTTGACCAAGTTGGGCGGCAACTCCGCCGCCCGGAGTTGCTCCAGGGCGGCGGCACTCAGCGCCCGCACCCACAACTCTTTGGGATGTTGGGTGTCGGTGTAAAAGTCCTGCCAACTCCGCTCATATCCTTGAGTCGGTCCCAACGGCTGCCAACCGGCCGCCTTGTAACAGGTGCCCTGGAAACGTTGCGGGTCCACGAACGTTTCCAAGGCCAACACCGGATGACCAAAATGCTCCTGCCAGTCCTGGGTCAGCCGGGCACAGGCCAACTTCAAGACGCGCGAAGCCAAATTCGGCCACGGACCCGTGGCGGCCAGCACCAGGAACCGGGCATTTTGCACAATCAGGTGCCGCCGCTCCTGGACTTGGCGGGGTGACCATTGGAGCCAGCGGTCGCGCGGCTTCAGGTGCAGGGCCGGTGAAGCGAACACCAAGAGCGCCACCCAGCGGCCTTGATACTCGGCCACGTAACGCAGCACTTGGCCCACCACCGTGGCGTTCTTCAGATAATGTTCGGTCTCGATTAAGTGATCGAAACACTCCCGTTCCGACGGGGTAATCAACCGAAGGGTGACAGCACTCAGAAGCCGGGGTTCGGGCGGAAGCCCGGCAGCGATCATATCAGCCAGATGAACAGACATGACGCCATTTCACCAAGCCAGTCTCCCAAGCGCCAGCTTTTAGTGCTAAATCCCTGAGCCCAATAACCTTACGCTCTTCTTCGTCAACCGCCCTGCGCTGCTTGCGACAGCGGCCCAACCTGGCCTTGACTGCGCTTATACGTTCCCATAGCTTTGAGCCATGAGCCTAATCCTGAGGCTGGCCGGGGGGGCAACTCCATGTTTGTGCCCTAATATCTAATATCATGGAGTTCTTTCCATGCTAATTAATGGTGTGATGCGTGACCATTTTGTGCCTGCGCGGTCAAAGACGCTATATGAGCTGTTTTCTTGACCAAGACGGGATGGAGGCACTGCATACGGTTAAGCAACTCCTGCTGGAACTTCAAGCCTGTGGGAGGACTCACCCTGCGCAGAACTTCAGCGGAGAGAACATCGAGGCTCTAGTCGCCAGTGGCGCCCTCTCGCCCCGAACTGCCGCGTTCATTGTGAGCCCTCGGGTTCGGTTCCACGGGTTTAGTCCAACGCCAATTAGGGCGGATACTCCAGTGCTGGAGGTTGCGCTGGCCGGCACGCCCGGTGCGTCAGGCCTTGTGGGTTTTCACGACGGACACGTCGAGATCCTCGAATCGAACCAGCCGCCAAATGACCAACTCTCCGCTACTGGCGTCAGCATCAGTCAGGGCGCTGCAGACATTCATTGTGCCCAGTGTGGGAGATTCCTCACCCGAGCCGAGGCTCCCGAGGGCCCCTGTATTCCGCCGATGGAGGAGGTCATCGCCTCTGGCGCGGTGTTGGTTCCCAATTTCGGAATATTTTGTAGTCAGGAGTGCGGTACGCGCTACGAACAGTCAGTGGGCAAAAGCCTTTTTTATCGAAATGCGGCTGGCAAGATCGACTATTCATCCCCATGAAGATGCCCAACCCTAAAGGGTGTATTGCTGCGGAGCGCGCCGGCTGAGGGCGTAGGAATGGCCAGGGGCGGAACCGGCGCGCGGAGCCAGCAACTACACCCATAGTTGAACAAGCCCGGGGAGGTCGCTAGTGACTGTGGCCGTATGGCGCTTGTGTTGGGGCGGTCCGTTCTGAGGGAAGGAGGTTGGGATCCAATCGTCTCGGAGCATGGCCTTGCGGCAGGCGTCTGGTGGCCTGGAGTGTGGCTTGGCGAAGATCAGTCGGTGCACCGGAGGTCGCTGGGAGGTGCTCGTGGTGGTTCCGGGCGGCGGCGAGCTGGTGCGCAGTACCAGGGGTGCGCGCCCGTGAAGAGGATCTCTTGGTGCACAGGTGGTTCATGCCGCAAAGGAGGAGGTAGGGAGCGGGCGTTGAGTGGGTGGCGGGCCGCGCTCGGGATGGCAGGCCGCCAGGCGCAAGAGCAGTTGCGTAGGCTGGCCGCACCGGGGACAGGGCGGGAAAGGCGAATCAGTCCGCTCCGGCAGAAGAGTCATGGCGTCACCGAATTGCACGGACCTTCCCGAGTGCAACTGGATGCGCAGGCGGTTGGCTTTGGCGGCGGGATGGCAGAAGCCGTAATAGCGGACGGAGCGCAAGCCGGTGGGCAGGACATGGCGCAGGTAGCGGCGCACGAACTGGACGCCGGGCAAGGTCAGTTCTTTGGTGCGGTTGTGGTCGGAGCGGTCCTTCCAGCGAAACGTCACGGTCTGGTGGTCCACGCGAACCATGCGAGCATTGGTGATGGCGGTGCGGGTCACGTAAGCGCCCAGGTACTTGAGCGCGCTGGCTCCGGAACCGCAGGGTTGGATATGCACCCCCCAGTCCTTGCGCCAGACCCGGGGATCAACCGGCCAATGCTTCTCTTTGAGCCGGCGGTAGAGGTGCTGGCGGAAGGCGGCCTGGAGGTGCGGCAGGTGGAGGAGGAACTGTGGGTTTTTGACGCGCACGAATTGGTTTCGGGCGTTAAACCCCGCGCCCGGGATCAGGCAGTGGAGGTGGGGATGGAACTCGAGTTTTTGGGTCCAGGTATGCAGGACGGCCACGAAACCATTGACCTCTGCCCGGAGGGTTTTGTCGGCCGCGAGTTTTTCACTCAGCGCGGCGGCGGCGGCGGCGAAGAGCAGGTCGTAGGCCTCTTTGGCACGATGGCCGAAGAAACAGGGCCGCAGTTCTGCGGGCAGGGTGAAGGTGACCAGGAAGTACGGGGCATTAACCAGTTTGCCTACTTCGCGCTGGACCCAGCGGTGGGCGGCTTGGGCGCCGCATTGCGGGCAGGCCTTGTGATTGCAGGAGTGGTAGGCGAAGTGAACGTGGTCGCAGTGTGGGCAGGCAAAGGCACGGCCACCCAGTGCTGAGGTGCGGCAGCGGGTCATGGCCCGGACGGCGCGACGTTGCGGCGCCGAGAGTGCCGGAGCCGCTTGGAGCAGTTGGGGAATAAAACGGCGCAGCGCTCCCAGCACGGTGGCGGGAGTGCCCACGAGGCTTGCGAGAGCTTGGGGCTTTTAGCGCGGCAAGGCGCGGCAGAGCTGGTCGATCAGGCGCAAGGCGTCCTGGCTGGTCTGATGAGTCAGGTGCAGGTACACCATGGTGGAGGTGATCTGTTTATGGCCCAGGAGCTTTTGGATGGTGTGCAAGTGGGCGCCGGCTTCCAGGAGATGGGTGGCAAAGGAGTGCCGCAAGGAATGCACGGAGGCGGCAGGGAGGTTGAGCTGTTTGCGGGCGACGATGACCAGGCGCTGGAGGGAGGAGCAGGGCATGGGGCCGGTGGCGGTATGCATGCGCTGAGCCAGCGAGGTCAGGGAGTTGTTGTCGCCGCGGCCGGCGTTGGGGAAGAGCAGGAGTGGGTGACGGTGAAAGGCCCAGTAGCGGCGCAGTTCGTGGTACAGGGAGGTGGGCAGCGGCACGACCCGGTCCTGGTGGCCCTTGCTGTGGCGGATGAGCAGCTTGTTTTCTTTGCCCAGGATGTCGTGGATGGTGAGCCCGAGACATTCGCTCAGCCGCAGCCCGCAACAGTAGATGAGTTTGAGGGGAGTGCGGTAGCGGCGCAGGCGGATGTGGGCGAGCAGATCGTGGACTTGCTGGCGGGTGAGCACGGCGGGCAGCGTGTCGTGGTCCTTGGTGCGAATCTGGGAGAAGAGCGTCCAGTCCTCATGCCCGAGGAGCTTGACGAAGAACATGCTGGCGGCAGCCCGGGCCTGGCGGATGGACTTGGGGGTCCAATGCTTCTTGAGTTTTACGAACAGGAAGTAGTCGCGCAACTGGGACTCGGTGATCGTGGCCGGATCGCAGCCCAGGTGTTGGTGGATGAGCCGGAGCTGGCGGTAGTAGGAGTGGCGGGTGCGGTTGGCGTCATAGCTCAGTGCCAGGTGGTCGGCAAACCGGGCCATGGACGGGTACGGGTGCTGGTAGTCAACCGGGTTGGCGAAGTCCCGCGCGGTGGTCCGAATGCTGGCCAGCGACTGCGGGGGCCAGGGGTTTGGGTTGGGGGTGGAGTCGTTGGTGTTATGAATGTTAAGTGAATGATTGGTACTTTTCATGTACCGCAATCATAGTAGGCTTGGCACATGAAGCGGTGCTGCAATGGTGTCCACTCCCCATCCATAGCTGCAGGCTCGCCGCGTAGCGGCTTAGTTCAACTTTTCGGTTGAGCGAATGGCGGCGGGCGGTGCCTGTTTACAAATTCGCGCGCTGGTTTCCCGCCGCCATCGCTCACCTCTGCGTTGGACCGCATGAGTGACCAGAGACCAAGGCGCTTCATCCTGGGCAGGCTCATCCTGAGCGTCGGCTTGCTGTGACCTCATTTTCGCGTTTGCGATCCCTAACTGCATCGTGCCCCAGAGTCGGATTCCGCTCCTCGCCATTTTGCGTGGTGGTGGCTCACCGTGCCAGCCGTCGTGTCGGCAGATCTTCCTCTACTTGATATGGGGCTGGCGTTGAAATCAGGGTCCAATCGGGTCGGCGGGAGGATTGACCTCCCGCCTCCCACACCACCTAGCAAGCGGGTCCGCACTAGGCGGTTCCGGTTAGATTAACGGCGGCAGGATTGAATTGTTCATTCTGCTTGCCGTAATGCATCTCGATCCACTGTTGCCTGATGCTGGGCACTCCCCGTTCCGTCAGCCAGCGATTGTCCAGCGCGCGCTGCACAAGGCTGGTGCCGGCCATCCACCAATATCCGCGATGACTGCGCGTGGCTTTGTACACCTCCGCCGGGTGGATGCCCAGCCGGATGAGGTTCCGCCGCCGGGCGCGGGGGCACTTCCACTGTTTCCAGTAGTACAGGCGCACCCGCCGCCGCAGCCATTGGTCCATTGCCGGTATCTCTCGATAGGCCTGGCTGATACCGAAGTAGTTCAGCCATCCCACCACGTAGCGCCGCAGTTCGCTCAACATGCAATAGGTCGAGACGCCACGGCTGCGACTGGTGATATGATGACCAGCACGTCGGTATCGTTTGGGTTCAAGACGAAGACTGAGAATGCCGAACCAGCGGCGTTGATAATGCGGTGAGACCGGCCTGAATCTGTAGCGCCTGCGGATCTCTTGCCCGCGGAACAGCAGCCACCCTCAGAGCAGTCACCCGTTAGGCGGGTGATCCAGCGATTGATTCGGGCCTGGGCTTGTCCTGAACGTCGTGGATTAGCTGCCGCCCTGCTCCGGCAGTCGTTACTGGCTGCGGAGCCGGTAGAAGGCTCCACCTGTGGCGCGAAGCGGTCGGTCGGTGAGATTCGTCGAGAAGCCCATTACTTGGAAGGTTTGGATCGGTTCCCAGGCCACAGTCCCGAGATTGGTCGTGCGTTCCAGGGCATACCCGACGCCGGGCGTCAGATTGGTCACGGTCAGTGCCACCCCATCGGTCATCAGGCGGGCTGTCTCAAACCCCGGCCTCGCCAGCACCGGTTGATCGCGTGCCAGGATGATTCCGTCCATGGGTTGAAGGCCGACCGTCGCCGCGGGTTGCCCGTTGTTGAAGTGGGAAGCGGAGCGGACGTGCAGCGCATCCGCCACGCAGACCCCCGACGACGAGGTCAGCCGAATGTATGCCGGGTTGGTGGCCTGCAACTGCACGGTAGCAATGTCATGCCACTGGTCGCCCAGGGCGCTTTGGTCCAGGTTCGTCGTGGCCAGCGCCGTGCCGCCCGCGACCACCTCATAAGTCGCCTGGCTCGTCCAATTGGTGGCCTGCGGCGCGGCTGGCCACCACGCCGAGATCGTGTAGGTGTCATCGGCTGCGATGGGAAGCTGCCAGCGTGCTTCGCCGCTCGCGCCCGTCCGCTCGTGCAATGAACCGGCCCAACTATGGTAAAACGGACCCGCTGCCCTCCAGAGCCCGCTGTCGTAAACTGTGTTGGTCCAGGTTCCCGTGACAGAGAACCCCGCGTCCTGGTCGTCGAGGATCATTTCATACATCGGGGCTTGCGAGCCGGTTAAACGCCGAAGGCTGGAGCCAAGGCTGACGTCCCTGGGCTGGCGGGTGGCGTTGAGCAGCACCACACCCCGGTTGAAGTCGCGGCGATACACGTCGGGCGGGTGCTCCGTCAACTGAACACCATCCAGCCAGACGGTGCCGGTGGTTTCCCCGAGGAAGAACTGCACCCGCGCATCAGACACCGTCTCGGTGGCGGTGAAAGTGGCGGTGTGCGGTTGCCAATTAGTGGTGATCGCCAGGCGTTGGTAGAGCCCGTAATTGCGCCAGTCCGGGCTGCCCTTCTGCGAGCTGACGGTCAGGTAGCGTGGCTGGCTGCTCCTGGCCCAGAACGTGAGATCGTAACTCACGCCTTGCACCAGCGAGCGGTTGTACTGCGCGAATTCGATGTGCCAATCCGTGCCCGTGGTTTGGCTGATATCACACCGGGCGCAGGCGCTGCCGACGGCGGCGTCGCCGTTCTGCCAGGCAAGGCTCGACGCGCAGCCGGAGTTGTTCCACGTGCGCCAGGGGTCAATGATGGGGCTCTCGAAGCTGCCGTTGACCAGCAGGTTGGTGGGAGTCGGCCCCCCCACATCCACGCGTTGCGCCGGGCCAAGCGGGTAGCCCAGGTTGTAGTTCAGCTCATCATACCACCAGTCGTTCCCATGCCAGGTATCGCCGAACTCATGCGCAAAGAAGCCGTCGTTGAGCAGCGTCAGGGCCAGCCCGAACCGCACATACGGGTAGTAAGTCCTCGCGAACTCCAGCGTGGCCGGCGGGATCTTCTCCCATGGCGAGTAATCGTAGCCGTAGGAGATCTGGGCCATCGGAGAGGACTCGATCATCGTGAGCGGCAGGTCGGACTGCCTGGCCCAGCCAGTCGTTGTAGCGCGTCAAGAGGCTGGCAAAGGACATCCTTCCCTCCAGCACATCCGAAGTCGAGAAGCCAATGCTGATCCCGTTGAACAAAGCCGCGATGCCCGGCTCGTAAATGTCCATCGCGTGGCCGCTCACGACCGCGTTGGGAGCCAACTGGCGAAAGGTTTGGATTTCGCGGAAGACACCAGCTTTCCAGGCTGCGTCCAGGGTGACCGGGTCGTCGGCGATTCCATCCTCGTCCGCATCAATTTGCACGGCGTTGCCGTAAATGTCTGTCTTCTGCCACGACTGTGAAGTCATCACGTTGTCAAAGAAGACGCCGTCGGTCATCAGGCCGGTGTCCAGCAGGGTTTGGTAGGCGTACCGTGCCTGGTAATCCGCAACGTAAGGCTTGGTCAGGTTCAGGCGGTAGGAGCCAGGCCAGACCTCGATCCGGTTGCCGTGAATGTCCTTGAGATAGTAGTCGCTGGGCAGTCCCTGGTTCTCCACGGCGTTGATCGAGGTCAGGATCCGGATATGCGGATTGATCTGGCGCAAGGCCAGGACCTGGTCCGGGCGGGGCGAGGCCCCCAACCACAGGTCCACCCTGGCCGTGTAGCTCAGGCCCTTGCCAATCCATTCGCCCCAACCCCACAGGTTGCCGGTGCGCGGGTAGGGCGGGTGGCACTCGGAAAGGGAACGGTACCGAAGGTGCAGGAGAAAATCCGGATGTGCGGCGCAGCGGACATAGACCTCGTTGACCTGATTGGGATCCGGGTTCAGGCCGGTGATGCTGGTGCGGTGCTGTCGCGTGCCGCTGCCCGAGGCAAATGGTGTCATCTGGGCGTAGGGCAGCGCTTGGCCGACGGCAAAAGCGCACGTGGTGTTTTCCGTTGTCTCAACCAGCAGCGAAAGATTGGTCGCGCCGACGGGCAAGAGCGTGCTCGCCGGCTGCGCATTGGTGATCGGGATGCCGCCATACGTAAGCGAACTACTCTGGCAAACCGCGCCGGTTTGAGTGGCAGTCGCGGGCGTGAACTCGAACACGAGCTGGGTGCCCGGCGCGAGGTTAGAGGTGGCCAGCCATACTTCGTTCGGCTGCGGCGCGTCCGCGCGGCGGGCGCGTGCTGCCACCTCCGCCGCATCCGCCGGCCGGCTGGAGATTCTCACTTCGTCCACCCAGTAATACGCCGCATTGCTGTAGAAGTCGCCGCCCACTGCAAACAGACTCCCTCCGTTGTCGGGAGCCCAGTAGTGTCCTTCGTTGTTCTCCGCCGTAAGAACACCGTCCACATAAAACCGCATGAAATTTTGCGACGCCGAATACGTAAACGCCAGGTGATGCCATTCACCGGCTTTCCAGGCCGACATGTTCCCCGAGTCGCCATAAGCGCTTTCCCACTGCCCACTCACCACGCCGCCGGCGTAGAGGATCCGGCCGCCGCCGCTTTGGGCGATCTGCAGGTAGTCGCCACTGGAACCACGATACTGAAACAGGACGTGGTCGCGCGCCGAATATATGGCGTTGGTGCCGTCAGACCGGAGGGCGACCCACAGCTCAACCGTGCCCTGGTCAACGTGGAAATTGTTGGTCCGGCCAAACTGCAGACGCCCCGGAGTCGGCAGCGCTAGGCATGAGCCCCACTTCCCAGGAGCGTAGGAAACGCTCTGCGCGGTGAGGGGTGTTTCACCGTTGGCCCCGGTGGCGCTGCCGTCCAGATGGAGCAGGAGGTCCTCGCCGACCGGTCCCGCGCCGAGGACCGCTCCGTTGGTAAGCCAGCGGAACAGGCTGCCGGCTTCCGGTTCCCCGCCACTGATGAAACGGGCGCTGCCAACAAGGTAGGTATAGTCCGCCGTCAGTGACATCAAGGCGCTATCGCAGGCCGGCGGGGCCGCCAGAGCCTCCGCAGCCCCGAACCAGAACGCCAGGCAAAGTCCAGCAGCCAGCACACGAGCTGCTCTGCCCCTTGTCCACTTGGTGCTGGCCAGAAGGCGCTGGAGGTGTCGGCAAGTTAGCGCGCTCAGCGCCAGCGGGCCCAGGCGAAACCACCGATTCAAGACAGAGAGGAGCATCTGCGGCATCGTTGCGTCGGTCGCATCGAAGATGGAGGGTCCCCCAGATAATGTCAAACGATGGGCGAAGTGATCTCTTCGGACTTGCCGGCGCACGCGTTTGCCCATAGAAAAAGGACTCGAACCACAAATATCGAACATTTGTATGTTCCGCACAACCTCAGGTAAGGTGGCCCGCGTCGCGAGCAGGCTTTTCATCGGTATGCAGTTCGCGGCAGTTTTGGCGGCTGCACCGGCGTCCACGCCGGCAGCGCCGGTCGCAACCCTGGACATCGGCAACCGCCGCCAGGTGTTCATTGACCGGCAGTTCCTGGCGAGCGCGCGGGCGGTCGAACTGGTGGTGCATCCGCCGCGCAAGACGGGTGAGCGGACTGTGGTGCCGGACCGACCCTGGGAGCGTAACGACCTGGGCTGTTACAGTACCGTGATCAAAGTCGGCGAGACTTACCACATGTGGTACGCCTCGCACCCGGGGTTGTGCTACGCGCGCTCGAAGGACGGCATAAGCTGGGAGAAGCCGAGCCTGGGCCTGGCGGAGTACGAGGGAAGCAAGAACAACAACATCGTTGTCGGCCACGGCGCTGGCGGGATCGAGAAGATCAGCACGGAGGGTGTGGTGTTCTATGACCCGAAGGCGCCGGACGATCAGAAGTTTCGCTACGCCACACGCATCTCGGACGAACTGAAGGACACGGTGATCTTCTCTTCGCCGGATGGCATTCACTTTCGCCAGACCCACCAGAAGGTTCTGACGTTCACCCGCCCCGACAAGCGGCAGCACCTGGACTCGCAGAACATGATCTTCTGGGACGACCGCATCAACAAATACGTCGCCTACATGCGGCGGAACCAGTTTGCCCCCGGGCAGCGCAACCGCAGCGTCGCCCGCAGCGAAGCGGACAACCTGAACGGTTTTTCGGAGGTGGAAGACTCGCCCATTGTGCTGGAGCCAGATTCGCTCGACGTCACGCTGGGCGGCAAGATTGCCGTGGACTACTACACCAGCGGCGTCACCAAGTATCCCTGGGCTCAGGACGCTTACTACATGTTTCCCCAGGCTTATTTTCACTACCTGCCGGGGCAATTGCCGGAATTCCCCAAAGAGTGCCCCGTCAATGCCGGGCCGCTGGACACGCGTTTCGCCGCCAGCCGCGATGGCATCAAGTGGAACCGCTTCGATCGCCGGCCCTGGGTGGGTCTGGGCACGAAAGATGACTTCGACAGCTACAACGCCCGCGTCTTCGCCGGCCTGGTGCCTTCGTTGGACGGGCGTGAGCTTTACATGTATTACCTCGGCTCCGACCAGATCCACGGCTGGGGCCGCGACGAACGCAACATGCGCCTGCTCAAGGCCGCGGGCGTGGCGCCAGCGCATGACACCAACGTCATCAGCCGCCTCGTGCTGCGTCGCGACGGATTCATCTCCGCGCGCGCGGCCTACACGGGCGGCGAGTTCACCACGCCACCGCTGAAGTTCAGCGGCCGCGAACTAGTGCTGAACGTGGACACCTCCGCCGCCGGCCTGTTGCGCTGCGAATTACTCGGCGAGAATGGCGAGCCGATTGAAGGTTACCGGCTGGCGGACTGCGATGTCATCCACACCGCGAACGAAATTGACCGGCTCGTCAAGTGGCGGGGCAAGAGTGACCTGTCCGCCCTCGCGGCCAAGCCCGTGCGGTTGCGGGTGGAATTCCGCGACACCGACCTGTACGCCTTCCAATTCCGATAGTATCAGAACGGCCTGTGTGGAGGGCGAACGTCCTCGTGAGCCCACACTCCCCAGCAAATCTGCGAAAATCAGGGCTCACGCGGCCGCTCGCCCTCCCAAGTTCAGGTTCTGATGCCGTCTCGTGGGTCGGCGTTGTGGGTGCGGGGGCGTCGCGAGAACCAGAAGGCGGGGAGCTGCAAAGAATCACGAAAGCCCCAGCCAAGCATGCGCTGTTCGCGCGCGGTGCCCAGACTGGAAGCGCGCCGAGTGGGGGCTACCGGTGTCTTCGTTCCAGCAGGGAGTTGAACCCGGCCTGCCGGAAATGCTGGTCGGTTGTGAAGCAGTCTTGGACATTCAGATCGTGCATCAACTCAAAGCTCACGCAGTCGGTAAAGGACCATTCTTTGTCTTCGTGGCGAGCGAAGAAAGCGGCCGCGGCGTGGAAGCGGTCCGGGGTGACCCAATGCAGTTGCAGCGATTCGCTGGCGGTGACGGTCTGCAGGAAATCCGCGGCGGCGGCGTGGCTATGGCGCACGAGCAGCAGGGTTACGGTCTCGTCTATGATGTAGTCGGTGGTCAGGAATCGGCGGCCGTTTCGGGCCAGTTCGCCTTGGAGGCGAAGGGCGCGCCCATGGTGCTCATCGGCGGCATCCCACAGGGCCAGGAAGCCGGCGGTGTCCATAAACACATCAATCGCCGCCATACACGATGCGATCTATGTTGGCGTGGCGGGTTCTTCCCTTGGGACTCGCGACGGCACGGCGGCCGATCGTCAGGAAGGGATCCGTTGCCGGGTCGGAGACCCGGGCCGCCGTGATGGGCTCCAGCCGGGCGGCTGGGTGCCCCCGGTGCGAGAGCACGAACCGCTCTCCCCGCCCCAGCCGGCGCAGAATGCCTTCGGCATTCTTCCGAAACTCCAACATGGTGACCGTCTTCATTACTGTTGAAGTTTAAGTTGAAGTTCAATGAGACGCAAGCGCAAAGAAATGCTGTTGCGTGGTCAGTGGATCCGGCCGGCCCAAAAGGGAACGGCTATGGATCTTGGTCCCGGCGGTTCAGCCGGCTGCGGCAAGATTATCCAGGGCGTCCCAGTTCAGGATCAACTCGATGATAAAGGCCGCGGTGCCGCTGTATTGAGGCTCCCCCAGCCCCTTGCCGGACTTCGAATCGTAATACTCGTAGAGCGCGTCTTTGTTGTTGGCGCACCAGTCGAGGAAGTTCTGGCGAATCGCCTCGGCGGTCTTGGTGTAGCCGTAGAACTTGAGGCCCTTGGTGGCGAAGTAGGTCGTCTCCGGCCAACTCGGACCCCGCCAGTAGCCACCGCTTTCGTAGCGGGGATCGTCGTAAGCCACCGTGGGCATGCCAGGGAAAAGCTTCGCAGGGTCTGCCGCGAGCTTCGCCATCGCTGCGGCTTTGGCGGCGTCGGCGGCTCCGGCAAAGAGCGGCTGCATGGAGGCCGCCGTTAGCACGCCGCTGAATTGGCCTGTGTCGCGCCTCCGGTCGAAGTAAGCACCGGCCTTTGGGTCAAACAGCCGCTCGTTGATCTGCGTCGCCAGTGCTTCGCGCCTGGCTCGCCACCGCTGCGCGTCCTCCGGCAATGAGAGCGATCGTGCCATGCGCTCCAGGCCGCGATAGACCAGCACCATGAAGCCGTTCATGTCCACCGTCCAGAGGTCCACCGTGTCGTCCCAGCGGATCGAGTTGTCCCAGCCAGACTCGAAGCGGATGGCCTGCCTGTCATCTTTCGCGACGCCTGTGCGTTCGGTGTCGTAGTGGAACAGGCCGTCGGCCTGTCCGCCGCGGTCACGCCACATGTGCTCTTCGTAGCGGACGTACTGCGGGTAGGCGCGCCTGAGGAACGCATCATCTGGCGCTCGTTCCTGGATCAGCGCATAGACCCAGGGCGTAATGGGCGGTCCGCCGTAGCGCGTGCGGATTTGCCCGTTGGCGCGGATGTTGTTGATGAGCAAGCCGGAAGGCTGCTGGCGGTCGAGGATGATCCGCAGTTGCTCGCGGGCCAGCTCGCCGTCCCAGCGGGAGATGGCCAGCGCGTGAAAGCTGCCGTCCCAATCCCAGACCCCGGGATACTTCACGAGCGAAGGGCAGATGCCACGCGAGGGCGCCCACGGCAGAGGCTTTCCATCGTCGCCTGTGGTGAGGATGTTCTTGTAGAGAACCTCCTGGGCGCGGCGGAGCAGCTCGAAGTCGCGGCCCGAGGCCTTGCCGCGCTGGCGATCAAGCCAGCGAGCAGCCGCTGCCAGACTGGCGTCCGAGGACGCAGTTGCGGGCGCGTTTGTCGCACCCCGGAGCCGGCCAACGGTGCAGGCGAGCGAGCCGAGCATCGCGGTCCGGAGGAAGTTCCGCCGCGTGAAGCGGGATTCGCGGAGGGTTGATGCAACTGTTGTCACGCAGGCTGGCGGGCTGGCCGGTCCCTTCATTTCGCACCTATTCTTCCTGTGAACAGCCCCCGTTGGCAAGCTCAGGTCGGAACAATCGCAGGCCCGCGCTTGCGGCGGGAGGCGCGGCGAGTTCGATGCGCGCTGGATCTCGCGGAGGACGAATGGTCCTACGTAGCGGCGCCTCGGCAGAGCGCCGGATTCTTGCGGCTGCGCTTCTCTGTAGTCTCCAGGACACATGGTCAATCGTGGCGCAATCCCGGAGGGATTGAGGGTTGCGCGGCTCCAACCCGCCAACGTCAGTTGGCCCCGGCGAGGGGACCACAGGCCAATGCGGAAGGCAGAAGGGCGAAGGCGGAAGACGGAGGGCGGGACTGCAGACCAATGCAGAAGTCAGAAGGTGGATTGCCGAAGGCAGAGCGGCTGTTTGCGCGCGCCCAGGAAACCGCTGGGTTGGGTCATGATGCGGAACTCGGGGCCAGAGGAGGAGGGCGGAAACGGCTTGCGGCGAGAACCGAAAAGGTGCATAGGCATCGGGGTGGTTTCACAGAAGCAGGATCGAGCCGCAAGGCGATAAATCACGCACTCGGGCAAGCGGCCAGGCCCTGCGGACTCGGCCCATCAGGGGCACGGATTGACTGCCCCGGCACGGAAGAACCGATTTAGACCCGCCGCGGAATTGCCTGCCGCCGCTGCCGGATTTGTCGCGGTGTAATACCACACGCCATTGGTCGCCGTGTTCGTGCTGTCGGCCAACACCGTCCAATTGGCCAGGTCGTCCGCCGGGTTGGTCGTCGTCAACAGGTAGTACTGCGCGTTGGGGGTCCCGATGCACGTAAGCGTGAGCGTGTTCGGCGCGTTCGGCACGATGCTGAGAATGGAGTTGGTGCGGCTGCACGGCGCCTGGGGTTGCCCCACGACCGTGATCGTTTGACTGCACGCGGCCTGGTAGCCGTTACCGTCGGTCGCCACCCAGGTCCGGGTGGCGCTGAAGACGTCGCTGCCGAGGGTGTTGGTCGTGGTGCTGAGAACAGTGACCTTTACGTTGCTGCCCGTGGCCGTCGGCGGCTCAAAGTCCCACGGGGTGCCCAGTTCCACGGTGCGATTGGTGGGACAGGTGATCGTCGGCGGCGTAATGACCGCCAGCGTTGCGGATTGGCTGGCATAGCCATACGGATTGGTCAGGACTGCCGCGTAGCTGCCGGCCTGGGCTGGAGTGACATTGCTCAGCACCAGGGTGGTGTTGGTGGCCCCGGGCAGGCTGGTCTGGTTGAAATACCATTGGCAGGCCAGCGGTTCGGTGCCTTGCGCCGCCACCGTGAACTGCACCGCGTCGCCATTGGTAACGACCCGGTCCACCGGGCCGCTGACAATGGCCGCGGGCATTACCACGGTCAGTGTGCCAGGGATGAAGTTGAAGCTGTAGTGGGCGTTGCTCAACGTGCCGGCGCTCACCGTGATCGGATACGTCCCGACCGGGCGGTTGATGTCCGCCTCGGTGCTCAACACGGGGCTGCCGCTCAACACCCCGGCATCCTCCCCGTCCAGGAATCCGCTGTAGGTGACCGTCAGCGGTCCGTTAGTGATCCCATTGACCCACGTTAAATCGTCGGCCTTCACCGTCAACACCGCCGGCGCCAGGCGCACGCTGACGCCCCCAAGCACCACATTCGATTGGCCCGACCCAGCCATCGAAGAGCCGAGGAAACTGGTGTCGAGTTCGCGCGTCTGGGCGGTGGCGTCACAACCACCCCGGCCCACGACCGCTGCCACCTTGATGGTATCCCCAGGTCGCAAACCGCCCAATTGGTCGAACGGGATGGCCACTTCCATGAAATTGGCGTTGCGTTCCGGATACTGCAGTTGGTTCGGGGGCTCGAGTGCCTGCGGGGAGCGGTTGAACTGTTGGAGCCGGGTGCCGCTCACATCCGAGAAGCTCGTGTCCAGTCGGAATACCCCCTGGCCCAAGTCCAACCCCAGGCCCGGCCGCACAAAGTGCCGATCCTGTCCGTCGGCGTATTCATCACCCAGCAGGCAGGCCACCGAGGGCGCGAAATTCGTGAACGCGAGGTTCTCCAGGAAATCCACCCCGTCCACCCCTTCGCCGGTGCCCGCCAGCCCGTCGCCCAGCCCTACCAGGTTGGTCACCCCGCCCTGCCCCGGCAACCCGAGGAACAGGTAGATATTCTGGTTCGAGTAGATCATTGCCTGCTCCAGGCCAAGGAACAGGTTAGTCGCGTCGTTGTGGACATAGAGGCGGCCGAGGTTGGCGAAGTCGCCTGCCAGACTGGGGATCGGCGTGCCGCTGAAATCAAAGGTCTGGCCATTGATGTTGCCGTGTCCGTCGTCGGCCGGGGTGGACTCGACCAGCGGCGTGCGCCAGCTCGCGTTGTAGAGCTGCGGCGGCGGCGGGCGGCGCTGGATGGTCATGGAATCGAACACCGCGCCTTTGGTCCCAATGGCCTGGAGCAACAGCGCATCTCCTTGAACGGTGACGCGCACGAATCCCGAAACCCGGTAGAACTGCGCACTGGCCGTACCGCGCCCGTCCACGAAACCATAGTCCGGCAACTGGCCCCCGCCGCTGCCGGTCGTGACTTCATAAACGCCGCCCATGGGGTTACTGCGTTCATAATCGTGGTTGTGGCCGTGGAAGATGATTTGGACGCCATAGTGCTGGGCGACGGGCAGCAGCCAGTCCTCCAATTCGCGGTGGTCGGGAATGCCGTTGTTGTTCTCGTCGTCAAGGCGATGGTAGCCCGAGTCGGTCAACCCAAGGTGCAGGAACAGGAACTTCCATGGCTTGGTGCTGGTGGCCAGATCGTTCGTCAGCCAGCAATACTGCGGCGAGCCGTGGGTCAGTTGATACGGTTCCAATTGCGGCACGTCCTTCAGCCAGGGCACGAAGAGCACGGCGAAATGCGCGTCACCCTGATCGAACGAATAGAAGTGTTCCGTGCCGGTCACCGGGTTGGTGGGCAGATAAACGGTTTGGAGATAGGGCTGATCGAGGGACGGACCCTTCACGTCGTGATTGCCCATGCTGAAGTAGAAGGGCACCGACCGCATCTGGGGGCCGTACACGCTCAGGCAGCGGTAGTCTTCGCGTCCGAAGGTGAAGTAGTCGTAAACCACGTCCCCGCAATGAAAGACCAGGTCGGCTGGAGTCTGGGCCATCCGCTCGGCCACCTGGTATTTGGCTGGGAGTCCATCGGCGCCGTCCGCGGTCACCAGGAAGGTGAAGTCGCCGCTCGGCTTGAAGGTGCGAAAGGCCAGCACCGGCGACAAGACCATCACCCCGTCTGCGGTGCTGCGGACGCGGTAAAAATACTCGGTCCCGGGCAGCAAATCGGTCAGCGTCAGGACGTGGTTGGTCGTCAGGACTGAATCGGATACTTCAGCCCCCAAGGTATGGTTGGTGCCATACTCCACCACGCTGTCCGCCGCCACCGGCGTGCGCCAGATCACCTGGATGGAATTGGTAGCCGCATTCGCCACCAAGGGTCCGCGCTGGAAGTTGGCCAGCAACTCCGGCACCAGCCGCATCGAACTGGCGTAGCCGGGCGGGTTGGTCACCGCCGTGTGCACCTGGATCGCCAGAACGTTCTCGCCCGCATTCAACAAGTCCGCGAAGGCACTGACGTCGAACTCCTCGGCCGACCCGCTGAAATGGTAATCTGCGTAATCGTTGTGGGCAACGAGACTGTTGGTCAAGCCGCGGCGCACGATTTCCCGGCCGTTCAGGTACGCCACGAAACCATGGGTATAGTCCAGGCGCAGGACGAGCCACTTCACGGCTTGCGGGTCGGCGACCGTAAACTCGCGCCGCAGATAGAAGGAGCGAGTCGGCGCTGCGGGGGCTAACTGGTTCCAGAACGTCGCTTCGGCAGTATCGGAGTAGGCGGTGGTGCTGAATCCAGCTTGACCTTGCTGCCAGCTCGAGTCGTCGAAAGCCAGTTGCCGCCAGGCGGTGACCGGCGCGGACGGCTCGTTCGTGCCCCGGTAATAGCGCCAAAGGTCTCCCACGCGGACCAATGAGATTTCATCCCCCCGCGCCCACGTGGCGAGCAGCGCCAAAACACAGAATGCCAGTCGCAGCCTAGGCATGATGGCGACGCTCCGCAGGATGGCTGCCGGTCTTTGATTTCATGCTGCGCGAGGAGCCTGACCTGCAGGGCAGCTAGCGACAAGACGAGGCAATACTGGAAATGATACCGGGGCTTCACCGGGAACTGAGGTGGAGCGCGGAAGGCGGAGGGCAGTGGCTCTCCTATAATGCTTGATCCTCGTGCGCACTCGCTGCCGCTCGACGCTTCCGGCCGCGCGAGCGTGACGCATCAACGGCAGTTCGGCCCGCTCGGCTCGGGGTTCCCGGGCCGCCCCAGACCAGACCAGCGACAACCCGCCGCATGGTCAGAAGCCGCAAGGGGCAGGCAAAAAGAGCATCCGGTTGGCCGGATGCTCTTGGCGTAATTGATGTGATGGCGGCTCAGGCCAGCAACGGATTGTCGGCCGTCAGGGCCTTTGGCGTTTCGGCCTCAGGCTCCTCCTCGCTGATTTCCACCAGCGGCTTGAGCTGCGCCTTGCGGTGGAGGTCAAAGCCGGTGCCCGCGGGGATGATGTGACCCATGATCACGTTTTCCTTGAAGCCGCGCAGGTAATCCACCTTGGCGCGGGTCGCCGCCTCGGTCAGCACGCGCGTGGTGTCCTGGAAGGACGCCGCGCTGAGGAAGCTCTCGGTCTCCAGCGACGCCTTGGTGATGCCCAGCAACACCGGCTGGGCCTCGGCGGGCTTGCCGCCCAGCTTCTCGACGCGCGAGTTCTCCTCTTCGAATTCGAGCTTGTCCACCTGCTCGCCCCACAGGAAGCCGGTGTCGCCCGGCTCGGTGATGCGGACCTTGCGCAGCATCTGGCGGACGATGATCTCGACGTGCTTGTCGTTGATGGTCACCCCTTGGAGCCGGTAAACTTCCTGGACCTCGTTGACCAGGTGCTCCTGCAGCTCCTGCGGACCGCAAATGTCAAGGATTTCGTGCGGGTCAATGGGGCCTTCGGTGAGCTGCTGGCCTTTCTTGACATAATCGCCCTTGAAGACGATGACGTGTTTGCCGATGGGGATGAGGTGCTCCTCTTCCACATTGGTCTGCTGGTCTTTGATGACGATACAGCGCTTGCCACGCACGCTCGGGCCGAAATCCACGATCCCCTCAATCTTGGAAATCTCGGCCGCGTCCTTCGGCCGGCGGGCCTCGAACAGCTCCGCTACGCGCGGCAGTCCGCCCGTGATGTCTTTGGTCTTCGAGGTCTTGCGCGGGGTCTTGGCCATCAGCGTGCCGGCGACGATCCGGTCGCCTTCCGACACCACGATGTGCGCGCCGGAAGGAATCGGGTAGTTGGCAATCGGCTCGGACCGGTCGTCACAGACGATGATCTGCGGGTGCAAATCCTCCTTGTGCTCGATCACCACCATGGCCTCCTGCCCGGTGGTCTCATCGGTCTCCTGTTTCATCGTAACCCCCTCGATGATGTCGTGGAACTTCACGCGGCCCGCTTTCTCGGAGAGAATGGGCACGTTGTAGGGGTCCCATTGGACGAAGGTCTCGCCCTTCTTCACCCTGCCGCCGTCCTTGACCGAGACAACCGCGCCAATCACAACAAGATGTTGTTCCAGTTCGCGTCCGTCCTCGCCGAGGATCGAGACCGTGCCGTTCTTGTTGAGCACGATGTTGTTGCCGTCCTCGAGCGTGACCAGCCGCAACTCGTTGTAGCGCATGACGCCCTCGTGCTTAGCCTTGATCTGCGGCACCTTGAATACCTGCGAGGCTGTGCCGCCGATGTGGAAGGTGCGCATGGTGAGCTGCGTGCCCGGCTCGCCGATGGACTGCGCCGCGATGATGCCCGCTGCTTCGCCCAGCTTCACCCGGCTGCCCGTGGCCAGGTTGCGGCCATAGCAATAGATGCAGACGCCATGCTTGCTTTCGCAGGTCAGCACGGAGCGGATCTTCACCTTCTCGACGCCGGCATCATCTATCTGCCGCGCCTTCACCTCATCCATCTCCTCGCTTGCCTTGGCCAGCATCTGCTTCGGATGCTGCGGATTGGGGATGTCATCGCAGGAAAACCGGCCGACCAGGCGTTCGCCGAGCTTGACCACCTCATCTTCCCCTTCGTAGATGGCCTGGACCCAGATCCCGTTGGTCGTGCCGCAATCCTCCTCGCGAATAATCACGTCCTGCGCCACGTCCACCAGCTTGCGGGTCATGTACCCCGAATCCGCCGTCTTGAGCGCGGTGTCCGCCAGGCCCTTGCGCGCGCCGTGGGTCGAGATGAAATACTCCAGCACCGTAAGGCCCTCGCGGAAATTCGAGAGAATCGGCTTCTCAATAATGTCGCCGGACGGCTTGGCCATTAGACCGCGCACACCGGCAAGCTGCCGGACCTGCTGCCGGTTGCCCCGCGCGCCGGAATCCACCATGAGCGAAACCGGGTTGTATTCCTTCTTGCCCTGGTTGTGCTCGAGCGTCTTCAACATGACGTTGGCGATCTGGTCCGTGCAGTGCGTCCAGATGTCAATGATCTTGTTGTACCGCTCGCCGGGAGTGATGACCCCTTTGCGATACTGCTTCTCGACTTCTTTGATTTGCTTCTGGGATGCGTCGATCTCCTGGTCCTTCTCCTTCGGAATGATCATGTCGTCAATGCCGATGGAGACCCCCGCGCGGGTGGCCTCGCGGAAGCCCAGCTCCTTCAGCTTGTCGAGCATGGCCACTGTCTTGTCGTGGCCGCAGATCTTGTAGCACTTCCAGATGAGATCGCCGAGCTCGCTCTTCTTGACTGCCTTGTTCGGAAAGCCCAGTTCCTCCGGCCAGATTTCGCTGAAGAAAACACGGCCCACGGTGGTCTCGACAACCTTCTTGTCGGGATCGCCGAAGGCGGTCTTCTTGCCGTAATCGGGGTTCGCCAGGCGAATCCGGTCGTGGATCGTCACGGCGTCGTCATCGAAGGCGAACACCACCTCAGTCTTCGAGCCGAACAGTTTCATCTGCCGGGCGTCGGCGGGCGCGGGTGTCCGCGGGTCAGCCGTCAGGTAAAAGCAGCCCAGCGTGATGTCCTGCGTCGGGGTGATGATCGGCCGCCCGCTCGACGGGCTGAAGATGTTATTCGACGACATCATCAACAGGCGCGCTTCCAACTGGGCTTCGACGGACAGCGGCACGTGCACGGCCATTTGGTCGCCGTCAAAGTCGGCGTTGTACGCGGTGCAGACCAGCGGGTGGATGCGAATGGCCTCCCCTTCGATCAACTGCGGCTCAAAAGCCTGGACCGACAACCGGTGAAGGGTGGGCGCGCGGTTCAGCAGCACGGGATGGCCGCGGGTCACTTCCTCGAGGATGTCCCACACCTCGGTGGTCTGCCGCTCAATCAGCTTCTTGGCCGACCGCACGGTGTGAACGTAGCCCAGTTCCTTCAGGCGGCGAATGATGAACGGCTCGAACAGGACGAGCGCCATCTTCTTGGGCAAACCGCACTGGTGCAGCTTGAGTTCCGGGCCGATGACGATGACCGACCGGCCGGAGTAATCCACGCGCTTGCCCAGAAGGTTCTGGCGAAAGCGCCCGCTCTTGCCCTTGAGCATGTCGCTGAGCGATTTCAAGGCGCGATTGCCCGCCCCGGTCACCGCGCGGCCGTGCCGGCCGTTGTCGAAGAGCGCATCCACGGCTTCCTGGAGCATGCGCTTCTCGTTGCGGATGATCACCTCGGGCGTCTTGAGCTGGAGCAAGTTCTTCAACCGGTTGTTCCGGTTAATGACGCGGCGATAGAGATCGTTGAGATCGGAGGTGGCAAACCGGCCGCCTTCCAGCGGGACCAGCGGGCGCAGGTCGGGCGGAATCACCGGCAGCACCGTGAGGATCATCCATTCCGGCCGGCTCTTGGAAGACTGCAGCCCCTGGAGCAGCTTGATCCGCTTAGCGATCTTCTTGCGGATCTGCTTGCTCCGGGTTTCAGTCATGGCCCTCTGCAATTGGTCAACCTGCTTCCCGAGGTCCACCTTCGCCAGGGCCTCGCGTACCGCTTCCGCTCCCATCTTGGCCACGAACGCGTCGGAGCTGTAGGTTTCCCGCGCTTCCCGGTACTCATGCTCGCTCAGAAGCTGGTTCTGTTTGAGCGGCGTCGAGCCGGCATCAATGACCATGTAGTCCTCGTAGTAAATGACCCGCTCGAGGTTGCGGGCGGTCATGTCGAGCACCAGGCCGATGCGGGACGGCATGCACTTGAAGAACCAGATGTGAGAGACTGGCACGGCCAGCTCGATGTGGCCCATGCGCTCGCGGCGGACCCGGGCCAGGGTCACTTCCACCCCGCAGCGATCACAAACCACCCCGCGGTGTTTGATGCGCTTGTACTTGCCGCACGAGCATTCCCAATCTTTGACCGGGCCGAAAATGCGCTCGCAGAACAAGCCGCCCTTCTCCGGCTTGAACGTGCGGTAATTGATGGTTTCAGGGTTCTTGACCTCCCCCTTGGACCAGGACCGGACGGCATCCGGTGAGGCGACGCCAATCGCGACGTACTCCACCTGGTTGACCTTCTCCAGGCCGAGCAGCTCGCGCGCGCTTTCTTTGGTGCTAATCATATGATCAGAAAATGGCTAATGGCTTATCCGAACAATGGGGTGGCTAAACGGACGTCAACGCCTGGATCCCTTCAGCGGGCTGGTCCACCGGATTGGAGTAGCCCACCTTCACATCCAGCCCCAGCGACTGCATTTCTTTCACCAGCACGTTGAAGGACTCGGGAATCCCCGCCTCCAGGCTGTTGTCGCCCTTTACGATGCTCTCGTAGATCCGGGTCCGGCCCTGCACATCGTCGGACTTCACCGTCAGCAATTCCTGAAGGGTGTACGCCGCGCCGTAGGCTTCCATTGCCCAGACTTCCATCTCGCCAAAACGCTGGCCGCCGTATTGCGCCTTGCCGCCCAGCGGCTGCTGCGTGACCAGCGAATAAGGACCGACGGCCCGGGCGTGAATCTTGTCCGCCACCAGGTGGCCGAGCTTCATCATGTAAATGGACCCCACCACGATCTCCTGATCGAACGGCTCGCCCGTGCGACCGTTAAAGACCCGCGTCTTGCCGTGCTCCGGCAGCTTCGCCTCCTTCAGGTAGGCACGAATGGCCTTCTCCTTGATGCCGTCGAACACCGGAGTGGCGAACTTCAGCCCCAGCAGTTTCGCCGCCCAGCCCAGGTGCGTTTCCAACACCTGCCCGACGTTCATGCGCGAAGGCACGCCCAGCGGGTTTAACACCAGGTCCACCGGCGTTCCGTCCGCCAGGAAGGGCATGTCCTCCTCCGCCACAATCTTGGCGACCACGCCCTTGTTGCCGTGGCGTCCTGCCATCTTGTCGCCTACCGACAGCTTCCGCTTCGAGGCGATATAGACTTTGACCGACTTCACCACCCCGCTCTCGACCCCTTCGCCGGATTCCGCCCGCTCGAGCTCTTCATCGGTCCTGCATCTGCGCATCGTCAAACTTCTTCTTGAAGCTCCCGATGATTTCGTTGATCTTGTTGCGGATCGGCGACGGGTCAATCTCGATGCGGTCGTACACCTGCGCCAGCTTGCGCAGCAGGGTCTTGGTGATCTTGCGGTTGGCGGGAATAATGATTTCCCCCGTCTCGCTGTTCACCACGTCCAGCGGGATCTTCTCGCCCAGCAGGATGTTGCTCAGCGCTTCCGTGAGCTGCTCCCGCAACTCGTCGATCTTCTTGCGGTATTCCTCTTCGACCTCTTTGGCGTGCCGCTTCTCTTCCCCGGCCGAGACCTTCATGTCGCCGTCCGATTCCTTCTTGGCCGAAATTTTCACATCCATCACGATGCCGTAGGTCCCGGACGGCACCTTCAGCGACGTGTCTTTCACGTCGGCGGCCTTTTCGCCGAAGATCGCACGCAGCAGGCGCTCTTCCGGCGCCAGCTCCGTCTCGCTCTTGGGCGTGATCTTGCCGACGAGAATGTCCCCCGGCTTCACTTCCGCCCCGACGCGAATGACGCCGTCGGGCGCCAGATTCTTGAGCGCCTCATCGCCCAGATTCGGAATGTCGCGCGTGATTTCTTCGGGGCCCAGCTTGGTATCGCGGGCGCTGACCTCGAATTCATCAATGTGGATCGAGGTGAAAACGTCTTCCTTGACGATCCGCTCGCTCACGAGGATGGCGTCCTCGAAGTTGTAACCATTCCACGGCATGAAGGCGACCAGCACATTGCGGCCCAGCGCCAACTCCCCGCCCTGCGTGCAGGGACCATCGGCGATCACCTGGCCCTTGCGAACCGACTCCCCCTTCTTCACCACGATCTTCTGGTTGATGCAGGTGGCCGCGTTGGACCGCATGAACTTCCGAACCGGGTAAACGAAAATGCCTTTCTCCGGGTCGTGCTTGACCTTCTTCTTGCCCTCCGGCGGCTTGCCGTCCGGGGTGATGATGATCTGGTTGCCCGCCACCGACGCCACTTTGCCGGGTTCCTCGGCAACAATGACCGCCCGCGAGTCGCGCGCGACGCGCTCCTCCAGGCCGGTGGCGACCAGCGGCGCCTCGGTCACCAGCAGCGGCACCGCCTGCCGCTGCATGTTGGACCCCATCAACGCCCGGTTCGCGTCGTCGTGCTCCAAAAACGGAATCAGGCTCGCTGCGACGGACACCAGTTGCTTGGGCGAGACGTCCATGTAATCCACCCGCGCCGGCTCGACATCAATGAAGTCGCCCTTGCCGCGGCACACGACGCGGTCCGTCGTGAACCGGCCCCGCTCCTCCACCGGCGAGTTGGCCTGGGCAATGACAAAGGATTCCTCCCGGTCGGCAGTCAGGTAATCCAGATGATCGGTTACGCGGCCGTTCTCAACCTTGCGATAGGGCGTCTCCAGGAAGCCGAAATCGTTGATCCGCGCAAAGGTCGCCAAGGAGGCGATCAGCCCGATGTTCGGCCCTTCCGGCGTTTCGACCGGACAAATGCGGCCATAGTGCGAGGGATGCACGTCGCGCACCTCGAAGCCGGCGCGATCGCGCGAGAGGCCGCCCGGCCCCAGGGCCGACAAACGCCGCTTGTGCGTCAGCTCGGCCAGCGGGTTGATCTGATCCATGAACTGCGAAAGCTGGCTGCGCCCAAAGAAGTCGCGAATGACGGCCGAGAGCGCCTTGGGGTTCACCAGCTTCTGCGGCGACATCGGTTCCACGCCCTGATCAAACAGCGTCATGCGCTCCTTGACCAGGCGCTCCGTCCGGGACAGACCCACCCGGCACTGATTCGCCAACAACTCACCCACCGTGCGCACCCGGCGGCTGCCCAAATGGTCAATGTCATCCAGCGAGCCTTCGCCCTTCTTCAGCCGCAGCAGGTACTTCGTGGCGGCCACCAGGTCGGCTTTCGTCAGAATGCGCGAGTCGCCGCCTTTGATGCCCAGCTTCTGGTTGATCTTATAACGGCCCACCCGGCCCAAATCGTAGCGCTTCGCGTCGAAAAACAGCCGCTTGATCAGCGCGCGGGCATTGGCCGCCGTCGGCGGGTCGCCCGGACGCAGCCGGCGATAGATGTCCTTGAGCGCCTCCTCCTCGTTCTTGGCGGGATCCTTCTTCATGCACTTGATGATGATCCCGTCGTCCAGGGTGGTATCCACCACCTTGATCTTGCTCACCCCCAGCTCGGCAATTTGCTTCACCACCGCCCTGGACAAAGGCTCAAACGCCCGCGCCGTGACCAACCCCTTCTCCGGGTCCACCGCGTCCTCGATCAGCACTTTGTTCGGCAGGTCTTCGCGCTTTTCCGCCTCTTTGACGCTGAACTCCTCGACCTCGTAAAACAGCTTCAGAATCTCTTCATCCGAGCCCCGGGTCTTGTCCTGGTTGTCCTTGCCTTTGCCCTCGGCATCCAGAAACGACAGCGCGCGGAAGAACGTCGTGGTCAGGAACTTCCGCCGGCGCTTCTTGCGGTCCAGATAGACGTAGAGCAGATCACTGGTGTCAAATTGCGCCTCATACCACGAGCCCCGGTCCGGAATGATGCGGAACGAATGCAGAATCTTGCCGTTCGGATGCTGCGTCGCCTCGAACGCCAGCCCGGGGGAACGGTGCAACTGGCTCACGATCACCCGCTCCGCGCCGTTGATCACAAAAGTGCCCTGTGGCGTCATCAGCGGCAATTCGCCCATGAAAACCTTCTCCTCGCGGGCCGCCTTCTCCTCCTTGAGCAGAAACGTTACGAACAGCGGCGCGCCGTAGGTCAATCCCTCACGCAAGCACCCCAGCCAGTCCACCTTCGGCTCCCCGATCTCGTAGGACCGAAAATCGAGCACGCATTTCCCGTCGTAGCTCTCGATCGGAAAGACCTCGGTGAACACTGCCTGCAGCCCCCCGTTCTTCCGCTTCGTGGGCGCCACTTCGGCCTGAAGAAAATCCTTGTACGAACTGGTCTGCAGTTCGATCAGGTTGGGCGGCGTGATGATCTCTTTGATCTTGCCGAAGTTAATCCGTTCAGATGCTCGCGTTGGCATTTAGACCTTAATTGCTCGCTGGCGACAAAGCCAGACCGTTGGTTGCTGCTAAACGACACAAGACCGGCGCGCTGCGTTCAAGCGCACACCGGCCCAACTCCAGGCCCGCCGGGGCGGCCTTTCGGTCGTTCTGTTTCTCGATTAAATCTTTCGTTGCTCTGCTGCCGGCCAATTCGGGGCGGCGGCCATGGGCCGCCGTCCCCGGGAAATGGCCGCTTACTTCACTTCCACCTTCGCGCCGGCATCCTCAAGCTTCTTCTTCGCCGCGTCCGCCTCTGCCTTGCTCCCACCCTCGAGCACCGGCTTGGGCGCCCCTTCCACCAGGGCCTTGGCTTCCGCCAGGCCCAGACCGGCTTTGACCTCGCGCACCGCCTTGATCACCGCAATCTTCTTGTCGGCCGGCACCGATGCCAGGATGACGTCAAATTGCGTCTTGGCCTCGGCCGCAGGGGCCGCCGGACCACCGCCCGCAGCAGGCACGGCTGCCGCCACCGGCGCGGCGGCGGAAACGCCCCACTTGGTTTCAAGTTCCTTCACCAGCTCGGCGATTTCAATCACCGTCGCATTACTCAGTTCTTCTACGATCTTTGCTTTATCTAGAGCCATGTTTACCTTTCATTTCGTCTCGTCGTCGCCCATGGCCATGGGCGGTTTAAGTTCACTGCCTGCCAACCGACGATTTACGTTGTTGTTCTTGTTTGTTCCCATCCCCGCCGGCTTGAAGCGGGGATGAAATCCTGTTAGGCCGCACCGGCCGCTGCCGGCGACCCCTCGGCCGGCTTCTCGCTGCGCGCCTGCAACACGCGCGCCATCTGGCTGGCGGGCGTGTTAAGCAGCCGCACCAGTTGGGAGGCCGGAGCGCTCAATAGACCGAGCAGCTTGGCCCGCAAAACCTCCAGCGAGGGCAGATCCGCCAGCATCATGATCTCCGCCTGCTCTAACCGCTGGTTGTTCAGATAGCCGAAATGCACCTTCAGCCGGTCCAACTCGGCGCCGAAGGTCTTCACCACCTTCGCCGCTGTCGAGATGTCCCGCTGCCCGGTCACCACCGCCAGTTGCCCGCCCAGCGCACCGTTCAAATCCCCCACGCCTGCTTCCTGGGCGGCGATGCGAAATACCGAGTTCTTGACCACGTGCACCTCCGCGCCCGCCTTGCTGAGGCGCTTGCGCAGCTCCGTCAATTGGCCCACCTTCA
Source organism: uncultured Verrucomicrobiae bacterium (assembly GCA_963822005.1). Lineage (GTDB taxonomy): Bacteria > Verrucomicrobiota > Verrucomicrobiia > Limisphaerales > UBA8199 > PALSA-1440. Next base: position 45,527 of record CAWGGD010000017.1, read on the forward strand.
GCCCCTTGTAATTCACCACGATGAAGAAGGGCGAGGCGTTCAACCGGGTCAGATACTCTTTCGTCAGGCTTTTCTTTTCGGCACGCATGTTCGTTTAATCCGTTGGGAAATTAGGTTACTTCGCCGCCTTCAGGCCGTGAATTCCTTCAGGTCCACCCGCACCGGCGGACTCATCGTCGCCGAGAGCGTGCAGCTCACCAGATAGGCCCCTTTGACGCTGTGCGGCCGCGCTTTCACCACCGCATCAATGACTGCGTGGGCGTTTTCCTCGATCTGCGCCGCGCTGAACGCCAGCTTTACCGATCGGCACATGGACATTGCCCGCCTTGTCAATCTTGAACTCGACCCGGCCGGCCTTGACCTCTTTCACCGCCCGCGCCGGTATCATCGGTCACCGTGCCGGTCTTGGGATTGGGCATCAGCCCGCGCGGCCCCAGCACCTTACCCAGCTTGCGGACTTCCCCCATCGCTTCCGGCGTCGCGACGGCCACGTCAAAATCCGCCCAGCCCTCCTGGCATTTCTTGACCATGTCCTCAAAACCCACATACTCCGCCCCCGCCGCCTTCGCCGCCTCCGCCGCCGGACCGCTCTTGGCAAACACCAGCACCCGGACCGTTTTGCCGCTCCCATGCGGCAGCGGCACCGTGCCGCGGACCATCTGGTCCGACTGCTTCGGGTCCACCCCCAGCCGGAACGCCAGGTCAATCGTCTCGTTGAACTTCGCCTTCGGAAACTTCGACAAGACCTCCACCGCCGCCTTCAGCGAGTAGGCCTTCTTCCCGTCCAACAGTTCCAGTGCTTTCTTATATCGTTTGCTTGCCATTTGTCTTGCTTGCGGTCCAAACGAGCCTGCGGCTCTCCCGCGGTTGTTATCACATTCGGGCCGTTCGCGGAACCCTCAGCCCTCCACCTCGATCCCCATGCTCCGGGCCGTCCCGGCCACCACGCGAAACGCCGCTTCTTCCGACGTCGCGTTCAAATCCTTCATCTTCATCTTGACAATCTCCAGCACCTGCTTGCGCGTCACCTTGCCCACCTTCTCCTTGTTCGGCTCCTTCGATCCGACCGTGATCCCCGCCGCCTTCTTCAGCAGCACCGACGCCGGCGGCGACTTGGTGATGAACGTGAACGACTTGTCCTGATACACCGTGATCACCACCGGAATGATCAGCCCCGGCTGCTCCTTGGTCTTGGCGTTGAATTCCTTGCAGAACGCCATGATGTTCACGCCGTGCTGCCCCAGCGCCGGCCCCACCGGCGGCGCCGGATTCGCCTGCCCCGCTGGAATCTGCAGCTTGATGATGCCAGTAATCTTTTTTGCCATGTCTCTTCTCTCGCTAAATCGTTAGATAGTTAGTTCGGCCACGCGCCCCGGCGCTTCGGCACCTCAGCCCTTCTCCACCTGCCAGTACTCCAGCTCCACCGGCGTGTTGCGCCCGAAAATGTTCACCGTCACCTTCAGCTTGCCCCGCTCCGGCTCGACTTCCTCGATCACCCCGCTGAAGTTCAGGAACGGACCGTCGTTGATCTTCACCGTCTCGCCCACCTCGAAACTCACCTTCGGCCTTCTCGTGCTCTTCCGAGGCCGAAATCTGGGTCTTGATCGCCTCGACTTCCTCGGTTGGCGTCGGGGTCGGCGGCTCCCCCCCCACAAATCCGATGACCCCCGGCGTCTCCTGGATGAAATACCAGGGCTTCTCGATAATCCGCTTTTCCTCATCCAGCAACACCATGTCCACAAACACGTAGCCCGGCCACAGCTTCCGCGTCGAAACCGTCTTCTTCTGGTTCCGCACTTCCACCACCTTCTCCATCGGCACCAGCACCTCTTTGATGTACTCGCCCATCTCCTCGGGCTTGATCCGCTTCTCGATGCTCTCTTTGACCTTCGCCTCCTGGCCCGAAAGCGTATGGATGACAAACCACTGGCTTCGCATGGGGCTACAGCTTGAAGAACATGAACAGCCGGAAAAAGACCTGGTCCACCACCACCACGAATACCCCCAGGATCAGCATCGAGATGGTCACCACCACCGTCGAGCCCTTCAGCTCGTCCCACGTCGGCCAGGTGCATTTGCGCAGCTCTTCCCGCGTCTGCTGCACATAATTCGTCAACTGCAGCAGATAACCCTTCCGCCACAGAATCAGCGAATATGATTCCGACGACCGCGCCCCAGATCCCAATTTTTACCAGGTCATTCACAATAATATTCCGTTTGGCGGAGAGGGAGGGATTCGAACCCCCGTCGGCGGTTAAGCCGAAGCGGTTTTCAAGACCGCCGCAATAGACCACTCTGCCACCTCTCCGGTCCCGCGTCGCGGGCTTGGCAGGGCGGGAGGGACTCGAACCCCCAACCGACGGTTTTGGAGACCGCTACTCTACCAATTGAGCTACCGCCCTATTGCCATCGCAGTGTTGTTTTCGTTTCACCAGACAAACATGGCCGCGCGGGTGGATACTTCCCCCGCGCTCGCGGTCTTCTCTCACCGCCCGGCTACTCGAGCACCTCGGTCACTCGCCCCGCGCCGATCGTTCGCCCGCCCTCGCGGATCGCGAACCGCTGCCCGCGCTCCATCGCCACCGGCGCGATCACGTTCACCTCCACCGACACATTGTCACCCGGCATCACCATCTCTACCCCTTGCGCCAGCGTTACCGTCCCCGTCACGTCCGTCGTCCGGAAGTAAAACTGCGGCCGGTAGTTGCTGAAGAACGGCGTGTGCCGTCCGCCTTCTTCCTTCGACAACACGTACACTTCCGCCTTGAAATGCGTGTGCGGCGTGATGCTCCCGGGCTTCGCCAGCACCATCCCCCGCTCCACTTCCTCCTTCTTGGTGCCGCGCAGCAGCACCCCCACGTTGTCGCCCGCCGTCGCCGAATCCAGCAGCTTGCGGAACATCTCAATGTCCGTCGCCACCGTCTTGCCGCGTCTCCTTCAGCCCCACGATCTCCACCGGATCCATCCGCTTCAGCACCCCGCGCTCCACCCTGCCCGTCACCACCGTCCCGCGGCCTTCAATGTTGAACACGTCCTCGATGCACATCAGAAACGGCTTGTCCACCTCCCGCGCCGGCAGCGGAATGTGCTCGTCAATGGCGTCCATCAACTTCTGAATCGCCTTCTCGGCGTCCGCGTCTCCCGCCATCGCCTTCTTCGAACTGCCCCGGATCACCGCTGCTTTCTCCCCCGGAAACTCATACTTGGTCAGCAGGTCCCGCACCTCCATCTCCACCAAGTCCAGCAACTCCGGATCGTCCACCAAATCAACCTTGTTCAAAAACACCACAATGGCCGGCACCCCCACCTGCCGCGCCAGCAGCACGTGCTCCTTCGTCTGCGGCATCGGGCCCTCTGACGCGTCCACCACCAGGATCGCCCCGTCCATCTGCGCCGCCCCGGTGATCATGTTCTTGATGAAGTCCGCGTGCCCCGGACAGTCAATGTGCGCGTAATGCCGCTTGTCGCTCTGGTATTCCACGTGCGACACCGCGATCGTCACCGTCTTGCTCTCGTCGCGCACTGTCCCGCCCTTCGTAATGTCCGCGTAGGAGATCGGCGTCGCCAAACCCTTCTTGGACTGCGTCTGCACAATCGCCGCCGTTAAGGTGGACTTGCCGTGGTCAATGTGTCCAATCGTGCCGACATTCACATGCGGCTTCGTTCGTTGAAATTGCTCTTTTGCCATTGCTGTCTCCTGATGTTGTGGTTGTCTCTGTGTCTTTGCTGGTTACACGGTCTGTCGGTTTGCTCTCGCGATCTTGCTGTTTATACGTAATTCTCTGCTCTTATTCGCAACGCGTTTTGGAGCCCATGATCAGGATTGAACTGATGACCTCGTCCTTACCAAGGACGCGCTCTACCAACTGAGCTACATGGGCACCGGCCAAGTCTCTTACTTCATCCTGATACCAAAAAGCGACAAAAACCCATTGCCCCTGCCTTCCCTTTCAAAAAGCGCAGGAACTACTGATTTTCGACTTTTAACGGCCCAAAGACTGCTGCAAACTACGGGAGCCCCTGCCCCCTGTCAACGCCTTTCACACTTTTTTTTCAGATTTCTTACCCCCCCCTTTTTCCCCACCCACCCCAACCCCCGCAGACCGGGCAGCCAGGCCCTGAATCGGCTGCGCAAGCGTATTGCTCCCTATTCAATCCGTAGGCGTTCCGTAGGAGTCAGGCCCCGGTGGCTGCCTGGTCCCCCGCGGCCGCCGCCGCAGGAACTTGTCTTGGTCGCCTCTTGCAAGGGGCTCAGCAGATTGGAAATCTGCGCTGCCAAGGTGCAGGTTCCGAGCATCCGAGTTTCCGGTCTAGGCCCCGACCAGCTTCTGCAGCACCGCGACCGGTTCCTTGATGCGCGCCATGAAGATCATCGCCGCGATGATGAACGGCTTGTAGCTGGCTTCCTGGTAAGTCGCGAGCCGGTATTTCTCAAACACATCCTTCGACACCTCCCCCTGCGCGCAGCTCACCCCCGAAATGTCCGCCGGCAGGCAATGCATGTACCGCGCCTCGCCGCCTTGGGTCAGCTTCATCTTCTTCGCATCGCACTCCCAGTCCTTGTGCTTCGCGTTGTTGGCCAGGCAGTCCTTCTCCAGTTGCTTGAGCCCTTCTTTGTCGCCCTCATGCAGTAGCGGTGTCCGCTGCTGCATCACGTGATAGGGCGCCCACGACTTCGGATAGACCACATCCGCGCCCGCAAACGCCGCTTCCATGCTGGACACCACCTCGAAGCTGCCGCCGCTCTTCTGGCTGTTCTGCCTGGCCAACTCCACCACCTCCGGGATCAGCCCGTAGCCCTCGGGATGGGCCAGGGACACCTTCATTCCGAAGCGCGTCATCAGACCGATAATCCCCTGCGGCACCGACAGCGGCTTCCCGTAGCTGGGCGAATAGGCCCAGGTCATGGCGATCTTCTTCCCCCGCAGCTTCTCCAGCGATCCGAAATGCTGCTTCAACTGCATCAAATCGGCCATCGCCTGCGTCGGGTGATCCACGTCGCACTGCAGGTTGATCACGCACGGTCGCTGATGTAGCACGCCCTTCTCGAACCCCTCCTGCACCGCCTGCCCGACCTCGCGCATGTACGTGTTCCCCTCGCCCAGGAACATGTCGTCCCGGATGCCGATGACCTCCGTCATGAACGAAATCATGTTCGCCGTCTCCCGCACCGTCTCGCCGTGCGCGATCTGCGACTTCTCCTCGTCCAGCTCCGACAAGCCCAGCCCCAGCGCATTCACCGCCGACGCAAAGCTAAACCGCGTCCGGGTGGACTTGTCCCGGAAAATCGAAACCGCCAGCCCGGTCTCGAACACCCGGAACGGCTGGCGCGCCTTGTGCATCTGATAGAAGCACTCGGCGATCAGCGTCAGCGCGCGGATTTCTGCGTCGCTCTTCTCCCAGGTCAGCAGGAAGTCTTTGCCGTAAGTGTCTATTCGCAGTTCTTGGAGTTCAGTCAGTTGTGTCATCGGTAAGCCTTCTTCCAGGCGGCAAGCTGGCCATCGGCACCGAAAGTCAGCCGCAGGACCCTGCTGGGGGTGGTTTGCGCCATCATGGGGCCCGCATAGTAGTACCCATACGGGCCCGGGGTGCCATAAACATAGGTGGTGCCGCGGTTGATCAGCCATTCCCCCACGATGGTCCCGTCCGTCAGCTTGGCCTGTTTGTCGGGCGGCCCCATCTCGGTCACCGCCTGGTCATAAGTGTAGTGGCCGACCCGCACGTTCCAATCCACGCGCGCCGTCGCGCAGCCGGCCAGCCAGACCGTCACCCACAGGCAGGCCATCATCTGAAGCAACAAACTCGAAGGAGCAGCCTTCATACAGCAATTTCAATCAGCGCGAAACTGAACTCCTTCTGGCCAACGCCGTCAAGGCAATAACCCCCAAAGGAAACAACCCCGGAGCTGCACGCCAAGGCAGCCGAAGTTCATCACCGAGGAGCCCTGTCCGAATCCAGCACGAGGTTTGGCGCTGGTTTGTTTCTGCGCCGGGCCAGCTTGCGCAGCACAAGAGTCGCGACCCCGACGAGCAACAGGAGGGCGTAGCAGCCACCACAACCCCTTTTTCATCAGGCCCTGCCCAACTGCTGCCACCCACACGCCAAATGGGGAGAGCGTGCTGTCGGCCGCCCCCGGCTTGGCCGGAGTAGTGACAGCTAATCCGTTGGTGGATCGGCTTTCGACCTTCGGCCATGCTCGAGTCTCCGCGGTAATGCCGCCCCCGGGCATGACCAGCACTTGCCTCGGTGTCTTGGCGGCGGCAGACCGGGCAGCCCAAACGACTCCGGTGAACGTCTTGGGGTTGGCTGCCGGTGGAAGCGAGTGGGCGCCAAGGCTTTCCGGCACATCGGCCGCGCCCAGTGCGTTCGCGAACGACCGGCTGCCCGGAGATGGAGCGACGATTCCGTCCCGCCGCAGCGTCGGCAGAGCAAGATCTGCGGTGGCGGGAGCCTGGCCACTCGCGGAAACCAGCGCCGGAATGTTCTTCTCCTCCACGTGCCCATCGGCGAATAACAGGTTGCCTTTGAACCAATGCAGCTCCTCGGTCCAACGCAGCGCGTGACCGTGGCCCAGTCGCATCAGCGTGCTCTCGGCGCTGTAGTCGTTGGTGAGATTCCGGTCCCCGGCCAGGATCGAGGTGGGCCGCGCAAATTCGGCGTTCACCCCAATGAAATAGCTCAGGTTCTCGTTGCTGAGCGTCGCAAAGCCGGTCGCCGGCGGGCGGGTATCGGCCGGACAGACCACCAGCTTCGGCGTCACCAACTCATTAGAGGCTGCCTGGAAGTGGCGAAAAGAGAAATAGAAGTCGCCCTGAATGAGGTAGCCGCCCCGGGCCAATTCCAGCGTGCCGCCGGCGCTCGCGGGAACCGCCATGGGAAAATGGTCGTTATGCTCGTTGGCAAAACTGCCAAACCCGATGCCCATCTGATGGAGGTGGTCAACGCACTGAATCCTCCTTGCCCGGGCGTTGGCCTGGCTCACTGCCGGCAGCAGCAGCGCTGCCAGCAAAGCGATGATCCCCATGACGCACAGCAGCTCGATCAGGCTCATCGCCCCAACCCGAAAGCTCGTCCGCCTCGCGCTCATACCTTGCCCACTTCGACAAGCATCGCCAATGCCAGAGCAGAATCGCTCCAGATGGCAGCGAGGAGGCGGCGCAAGGTGCGTGCGTCTCACGCAAATTGCGTGGACAGCGCCTTATGGCTTGGGAGCTTTGGCGATGGCCTCCACGATCTGCTGGTAGCCCGTGCAACGGCACAGGTTGCCCGAGATCGCGGTCCGGATTTCCGTTTCCGTTGGCCGAGGATTCGCGTCCAGCAGCGCCTTGGCGCTCAGCAGCATCCCCGGCGTGCAGAAACCGCAGTGCACCGCGTCGTGGTCCAGGAACGACTCTTGCAACGGGTGCAGCTTGCCTGGCGGCGCCAACCCTTCCACGGTCTGCACTCGACGCCCATCAATCTGCGGGGCCAGCACCAGGCACGCGTTCACCGCCTCGCCATCGAGCAGCACCGTGCACGCGCCGCACTCGCCGATCTCGCAGCCGCATTTCGTGCCCGTCAGCCCCAGATGGTCCCGCAACAGGTCCAGCAGCGTAAGGTAGGGGGGCAACGCGAACGTCTGCGGCCGCCCATTGATCGTTGTGCTGATGCACGCCTCAGTGGTAGGGCGCGCACTCCGTTGCGCGCCGCGAGCTTCCGCGGGGGTGCGAACTGCCTGGCCCTTGACAACCTCCGGCGGCGCGCAACGGAGTGCGCGCCCTGCCGTCGGTTCCGGCAACACCCCCCGCACACATTCCTCCAGCGCCCGCCTCACCAGCACGCCAATCACCGGTTCCTTGTACTCCGTAGACCAGCGCCGGCCCGTTGCCTTGATCATCTCCTCTGACACCTTCCGTCCGGCGGCGGCCAGCAGCTTCTCCGCCGGCTTCTCCCCCACCAGCATCTGCTCGGCTTCCGTCACCCGCTGCCACGTCGGAAACGCCGCACCGGGAACAATACGCGCCTCGGCAATCCTGCCGTCGTCGCCCACCCGGAGAATGGCCGCCACGCTCAACCGGGAGATCGAGAGCGCATTGCGCCGGCCCAGCTTGATGAAGGCGCTCCGCGCGCCCGGGGGCAGCTTCGCAAAGCGAATGGCCGTCAGCAGCTCATCCGGCCGCGCCTTGGTTTGATATGGCTTGACGAACAGGTCCGCCAGCGCCAGCTCCCGGCTGCCGGCTTTCGATTGCAGCGTCACCGTCGCGCCCAGCGCGATGAGCGGCGGCACCGTATCCGCACACGCCGCCGCGTTCATCACGTTGCCACCCACCGTCCCGCGGCCCCGGATTTGCGGCGACCCGATCCCCGCCGCCGCCGACCCCAGCAGCGGCGCGAACTTCCGCAGCAGGTCCGACCGCAGCAGGTCGGCGTGCGTCGTCAACGGCCGGATGGTAATGCTGCCGTCCGATTCCGTGATCCCGCCCAGTTCAGGCACCCGAGAGATGTCCAGGACGACCTTGGGCCCCTTCGTCGCAGCGCGCCGCCACTCGATCAGCAAATCGGTGCCGCCGGCCAGCACCCGGGCATCCGTTCCATGTTCGGCCAGCACGTCACACGCCTCGGCGATGGTTGCTACGGCAATGTAGGCGAAGGGCTTCATCGGTCACCTCGGCCCAGTTTGCAGGAATCGCCTGCCAGCACGTCCTTCTTTACCGACCCGCGCTCGCCTTTGCGGGTCAGCTTGTGGCCCAGCAAGACCCGTTCGAGCGTGGCCGGGATTTCACAGATGCGCTTGCCCGTGGCGTTGTAGATCGCGTTCACGATCGCCGGCGCCGCCAGCTCGTTCGCCGGCTCGCCCACCGACTTCGCCCCGAACGGGCCCGCGGCGTCCGCATTCTCGACGATGATGCCCTTGACCGGCGGCATGTCCATCGCCGTCGCGATCAGGTACTCGTCGAAGTTGACCTGCTTCGGCACGGCCTCCTCGTAATCAAACTCCTCCAGCAGCCCGTAGCCCAGGCCCATCGCCACCCCGCCGTAAAACTGCCCCAGCACCCCGTTCCGGTTGATCGCCTTGCCCACGTCGTGGCAGGAGACAAAGTCCAGCACATCCACCTTGCCCGTCTCCGTATCCACCTCGACCTCCGCCACGTTCGCGCCATAGACGAACGTGAAGTAGGCCTCACCCTTGCCCTCTTCCTCGTGCCAGGACGTCGGCGGCGCTTTGTGCCAGCCCAGGCCGAACATCGTCTTGCCCCGCCGGAAACATTCGGCCGCCACCTCGCTGAACGACGCCAGCCGCTTGCCGCTCCCCTTCTCGACCAGGCAATTGTCGGCCAGCTCACACTTATCCACCGCCGCTTTCACCATCTCGGCGCCGACTTCCAGCAGGGTCGCCCGCACAATCTCCGCCGCCTTCTTCGCCGCCGACCCGCCCATGATCGTGCCGCGGGAAGCGACCGTCGGCCCCGAGTCCGGCACCCGGCTCGTATTCGTGTTCAGGAACCGCACGCGGTCCATGGAAATGCCCAGCACCTCGGCCGCGATCTGCGACATCTGCGTCTGGGCCCCCTGCCCCATGTCGGTAATGCCCGACGACGCGATCACGCTGCCGTCGGTTTGCACGGACACAATGGCGCCCGCCGCATCCACTCCCTCCGCGCCCAGCGACACCCCGCGGTAGCTGCAGGCCAGCCCGATCCCGCGCTTCTTCACCGCCACCGTTTCCTCATGTAACTCGTGTAACCCATTTAACCCATTCAACTCTTTTGACCCTTTCAACTGCTTGCCTTGCGCCTGCGCGGCATTGCGATATTTCCTCCACTTCGCCTGGAAATCCGCCGCCTCAGCCGCCTTGGTGAGCACTTCTGTCAAGCTCACCTTGTGCGTGAGCCGTTGTCCGGTGGCTGTCACCGCGCCATCCCTGAACCCGTTCTGCAACCGGATTTCCAGTGGGTCTTTGCCGACCTTTTCCCCCAGCTCGTCCATCATGGACTCGATGGCGAAATTGACCTGCGGCGACCCGAACCCACGCATCGCTCCTGTGTAATTGTTGTTCGTATAGACGGCATAGACATCCGTCTTCACGTTCTCGCAGTAGTACGGTCCGGTCGCCTGCACCACCGAGCGCCACGTCACAAACGGGCTCATCGAGGCATAGGCGCCACCGTCGGCGATGCACTTGATCTCCATTGCCGTAATCGAGCCGTCCTGCTTCGCACCCCACTTGTAGTAGAGCACGTACGGATGCCGCTTGTAGGACTCCAGCATGGATTCCTCGCGCGAGTTGACCATCTTGACCGGCTTGCCGGTGGCCAGCGCCAACAGCGCTGCCCGGCAGCACATCGAAGTCATCACCTCGTCCTTCCCGCCAAACGACCCGCCCAGCGTCGCCTGGATGATCTCGACGCGGTTCAGGTCCAGCTTCAGCGCTGCTGCCACGGATCGGCGGGTGGAGAACAGGTTCTGGACGCTGCCGGTGACGACCACCCCGCCGTGCTCCGCCGGTTCCGCCAGCACCGCCTCTGGCTCCAGGTACGAATGCTCGATGCAGGGCGTGCGAAACCTCTGCTCAATGATGAAATCCGCCTGCGCAAACCCTTTCTCCACGTCCCCTTTGCGCACCTTGTGATGCACGAACGTGTTGTCTGCATCATGGATCCGGGGCGCGTCCGACGCAAGTGCCGCCTCCGGATCGGACACGACGGGCAACGGCTCGTACTCCACCTGGATCAGTTTCAGCGCGGCCTCGGCGATTTCCGCCGTTCGGGCGGCCACCAGCGCCACGCCGTCGCCCAGATAGCGCACCTTGTCCACCGCCAGGATCGCCTGGTTTTTCACCACGATGCCGATGACCTTCTCACCGGGGATGTCCTGCGCCGTCAGCACCGCCTCGACCCCCTCCAACTGCCTGGCCTTCGCCGCATTGATGCCCAGGATACGGGCGTGGGGATGTTCGGCGCGCAGGACCTTCCCATAAAGCTGGTGCCCGGCATTGTAATCGGCGGCGAACTTCGCCCGCCCGGTCACCTTGCCCAAGGCGTCCACCCGCCTTTCTCCCCGGCCGATGATCATGGTATGTCTGCTCAATCAGTCTGGATTGGTTGCTGAGTTAAGGGCACTCAGTCTCACGGAGCCCCCGCTAAAATGCAACGTAAACCTCGGTCCGGGCCTGCGTGCGGGCGCTTCCATAGGGCCTGTTGCCCAACCCGCTGAACGGGGAGGGCGAGCGTCCTCGCGAGCCCAAACATCTCTGGAACTCTAAGGAAATCAGGGCTCGCGAGGACGCTCGCCCTCCCTTGATAGGCTTGGGCAAGACGCCCCGACGTGGGCGGGTGCGGGGGAAATGCTCGTCAGGTGGTGGCCCCAGCTCTGCCATGTTCAGGGAACCCGTTGGGGCAAGACCGATCGATATCGCTCCAGCGTGGCGCGCAGGTCCGCCACCAGCGCAGGATTGGTCCGCGGCGTCGCCAGCCGCAGCGCTTGCTCAAAATGCCTGGTCGCTTCCGCGGTCCGCCCTTGCTTGGCAAGCCCGAGGCCCAAATTGTATTCGGCCTCGGTATAGCGGGGTTTGAGCTGGACTGCACGTTCCCAGTGAGGTATGGCTTGGTTCAAGTCCCCTTTCATTGCCAACTCGATAGCGAGGTTGTTGTGGGCTTCAGCGTAATTAGGCTGGAGTCGCAGCGCCTGTTCATACTGGAAGATGGCCTCGTCGGACTTCCCCTGCGCGGCCAGTTCGTGGGCCAGGCTGTAACGGGCTTCCGTGAACTCAGGCTCGAGCTGAAGTGCGCGTTGGTAGTGTTGAATCGCCTCCTCCAACTTCCTTTGCCCGGATAACACGACACCAAAATTGCAGTGGGCCAGCCAGGAATTTGGATTCTTCGCCAGTGTGTCCCGCCACAGGGTTTCATTGTCTCGAAACATCCGCGCGTGCTGCCACGCCAATAGGCCCACGCCCCCGAGCAGGAATCCGCAACTGATCCGGCAGACCTGCCGATTGCTCCTCCCGACCCACCCTAATGCCCCCCAGATCCCTGCTCCCGTCAGCGCCAGCGGCCCAATGCTGGCCAGGTATTGAAAGTGGTCCCCGACAAATGAATAGCGCAAGAAATAGTGATTGAACAGCCCCAGCACCGGCAGCAGTGCCGCCAGATAATAGGCATACGCCATGAATAAACCCCGACTCCATCGCGCCCGTCCAAGCCACAGGATGGCCAGGGCCGACAGCACCAATACCAGCGGCAGGTAGGCCAGCCACTGTCCAGCGTCAATCTTCCACTTCGGATAGATGAACATCAGCGGGTGCGGCCACATCAGCTTGCCCAGATAGAACCAAACCACCTTGCCGGCCGTGATGACGCGCTCCGGCCAACTCCGCACCCACCCCGACCCCTCGGTGCAATCCAACCCCTGGGTCCAGAGCGACAACGCGCTGCTCAGCGCCGCCAGAATGAAATATGGCGCCAGCCGTACCGCGTTGCGCCACCGCCAGCCCCGCTCCACCCACCAGGCGCACAAAGCCAGCACCAGCGGCAAGATCACCGTCGAGGACTTGCTCGCCATCGCCAGAACCGCACAGCCCACCGCTACCCAATCGCTCCGGCGCGCCCGCTTCATATCATGCGCCTGCTCCGCCCGTCGCGCCCTGACGAAAAACAGCCCGGTCAACATGTAAAACAAGCCGGATTGCGTGTTCTTTAGCTCCGTGATCCAAGCCGCCGATTCGACTTGCACCGGGTGCAGCGCCCACAAGGCCGCTCCCAGCCATGAACCTGGCACCCTGAGCCCCACCAGCACCCGCCACAACACTACGGCCGCAGCCGCGTGCAGCAGCAGCGTGACGAGGTGATACGGTAGTGGCCCCGATCCCCAGATCGCGTGCTGCAGCCAGAAACTGCTCAGGGTTAACGGGCAAATCCGTGCGGCTGTGCTGGTCCAGATATCCTTGAAGCCCAGCGGCCCGACCACGCACGGATTGGCCGTCAGGTGCGCGTCGTCGTCCCAGATAAACCCGGCCTGCCACACCGGCTGGTAGGCGATCAGCAGCGCAGCAATCAGTAACACGCCCTTTAACCAATCCCGGTCCCACCACCCGCGCGCCGATGCTTCAGACCCGCTCGGGTCGGCGTTTCGCTTCATCGGCCTGGATTCTAGCCCCGGCCCTCGGCCGGTTCAAATGCCAAACCATTTCCACAGCGCACCAAGTGCCTATTGATACTGGCCGCCATGGGGCTCCCGGACAGGAAGGTAGAGCGCGTCACTCCGTGCGCGCCGTGGGCCCCGCTCAAAACGCTCCAATTGGACAGCCCACCGGGCCGGACATTGCAGAAATCATAAGAGGCCCCTTCCCTGATCGTCCCCTGGCTGCGTCCCGGCGCCAACGCGGGTCGCAAGGGCGATCACCAGGCGTCCGAGCCAGCGCCGATCTTAAAGCGGCAGTAGAGTTTGATGCGGCGGAAGGGCGGAGTGTTGTCGTCCCAGGTGGCGCCCGAGACCTCGCCATTGGCGCAGTCGCCCAGCTCATTCCAGTTCAGCGGCGACGGCCGGTTGGGTTGATACGGCGGCGTGCGGAGCCATTCGGCATGTCCGTCGGTAGCGGTGGCGGTCATCCCGCGGTTGTGCCGTCGGTACTGCGGACATCCGGGGGGGGCGTTCCACAAGGTCAGGGCTGGATTGGCGAGCCCGCCGGGTCTGACGTTGGCATAATCCCACGGCCCCTTCTCCATGATCATCCAGAAGCGCGAGGTCTGGCGGATGAGGATCCCGCGAACCGGTTGATCCTGATCCCCGGTGTCCTCCAACACATTGCGATTGGCCTGGAAGTGCAGTTGAAACAGCCAGCCAGGGGCAATCTCTTTCTCCGCCGGGCACAGGTAAACCCGTGGCTGGTTGGTGTTGCCGGCTTTGGCAATTCCCATGTATTCTCCGATCATCATCGGCCAACCCTCCGGGTCCGTCACCTGGTCCCCAGAAGTAACCCGCTTGCCAAAAGGGTATTCATCCCGGTAATCATGCATGTAGGCCATGGCCGCAGTGCCGATCTGCTTGCAATTGTTCACGCACTGGATCCGCAGCGCCTTGTCCTTGGCCTTGGCCAGCGCCGGCAACAGCATCGCCGCCAGGATCGCAATGATGGCAATGACAACCAATAGCTCGATCAGGGTAAACGCCCTGTGCTGATGATTATTTCTTCCAACGTCTCTCATAGTTCCACAAGTTCTTGTCTCACCACTAATCCAAGGTCTGAATTCGGTTCCGATTCTCAGGCCTCTGCCAGCATCGCCCGTGCCGCTCAGGGCGGATACAGCGTGATCACGCGCATTCTCGCGTCATAGACAATCCGCTTGCCGGGCGGCGGGGTCGGCAGGCGCGGCATCGGCCACTTGCGCACCAGTTCCTCGAGCGATTCCGGCGCATCCCGGCGCTTGAAAATGAGCTGAGCCAGTTGGTGGTTGTAGGCGGTGAGGACTTCGGGTGTGGCCGGTTCGCCGCCGCGCAAGGTCATCGACGGGGGGGGCGGTGCCTGGCCCGAGCGCATCGCAAGCGCCTGGGCCACCCGCTGCTTTTCCTGCTGATCGGCCGGCGCCGTCGGGTTGACGGGCGCCGCCGCCGCGGACACCGGCGCCGGGGCCGCCGCGCTGGGGGACGCCTGGGACGCTGTTGGCTGGTCTTTCGCACCCTTGCGGCCGCACCCGGCCAACAACAGCCCCGCCGCCACTACGCAGGCCCCAATCACCACCCTCCGTGCGATGACGGCTTTCCCGGCGCGGCGGGGACCTCGCGTCGCCGCGAGGCCCCCCTCCGCCGGCCGTCTCACCGTGCCACCGAATCTACTCTTGGATGATCTGCCGATCATCAGAACCGATATGCCGCAGGTGCCAGGAAACGTTACTGGACCAGCCGGTAATACTTCTGCTGCTGCGTGGCCTGCGTGTCCGTGAAGGTGATATTGCCGCTGCCATCCGCCGTCGCCCCGCCGATCAGCGTCCAACTGCTCATCGGCGTCGTGATACTCGTCGCCGCGAGGACGCCATAACCCTGATACGCTCCGCCCGTGGCGCCGAGGGTGACGCTGTTCAGCCCGATCGCCGTAACCTTCAGGTTCGAGGCTGTCACTGGGGCCGCCGCTATCACCGTGATCTTGCCGCTGAGGGTCAGCTCGTTGGTCCAGACCACCCCGCCGCCGAACACCGCCAGCGCCTGCCCGTTAACCATCAATGGGCTGATCGTGAAGTTATCCCCCGCCACCAAGGCCGCCGCGCCATTCGTCTTCACCATCACCGCTCCTCCCGCCACACCCGTCAGCGCGCCAGTCACGGCGATCGAGTCGTTAGCAGGGGTGGCCGTCTTGTCCACCTCGATGATCAGGCCGCCGGCGACGGTCAGGTCGTTGGCGAAGGTGAGCTGACCAATCGAGGCACCGGGCGACAGCGTGCCGTTGGCCGTCACGTTGCCAATCACGTTGCCATTGCCCATGAGGGTCTGCGCCGCGCCGAGGACGAAGGGAGGGGCGGCGATCCCCGACACATCAAAGGTCGCGTTCTGCTGCACGTCAATCACCGGGCTGTTGGCAATCGAACCGCCGCCGGTCAGGGCCAGCGTGCCCGCGCCAAAGGCCGGTGCCGCGTTGCCGAGGATGGTGGTATTGCCGCTGTAAGTACTGGCACCACTGATAATCAGCTTGCCAAGATTCGTCACGCTCAGGCCGCCCGCACCGCTGATCACGCCGCTGCAGGTAATAGTATTGGCGGCGGCGCTGACGCTAAACCGCGGGTTGGCGCCCGCGGCCAGCACTATGGAGTTGCCGATGGCAACGGTGGTGCTTGCGTTATTGAATTCTTGGGCGCCGGCCGCGACGTAAACAGTCCCCAGCCCCACCCCACCCGGCCCCTGTCCAAACATGGGGTATCTGACCGTAACCCTCCCCTCGTTGAAGTAAAACCCACCGTTGAACAGGCCCGCCGTCTCCAACCTGAGCTGCATCGTCCCGTTCTTGATGATTTTCCCGTCGCCGAGGAAACACACCCTGGCGTTTGGGTAGGGAGCGACGGTGGCGGTGTTGTTAAGCCGGAGCGTGCCGCCGTTGCCGCCGAAAATGAGGTCGTAACTACCCCCCGTAGTGCCACTGGCGGTGACGGTGGCGCTGGAGCTTATGAAGCCGCACGGCGATTTGAAGTTCCACTGTCCCCCCGCGTACACGGAAAGCAATGCAGTGGAGTCGAGGATGATTGGGGCGCTCGGCCCGTTGTTTCCGCCGGCGACTGAGGTGGCGTAGAACGCGCCGCTGTTGGTCACACCGGTGCCGCTCAAGTGTATAACCTCAGGCAGCGCCGTAAGCGGGGCGCCCTGTTCCAGCGCCGCGCCGTTGCTGACAATCGTCGGCGAAGCCCCGGAGTTAATCCCACCCAACCATGGGGCGTTGACGCTGATGGCTGTAATGGCCACGACACCTTCGGCGATGATGTTCGTCCCGCCGGTGGTGGAGCCGTCGCCATTGCCGTAGGAGGAGCTGGCGCCGCTCAGATTCAGCTTGCCCGGACCGGTCTTTTTCCAACCACAGGTGGTGGAGGAATCCACCAGATCCGAAGCGATGGTGGCATTGGTCTGGCAGATGATCGGGAATTCAAACTCGTTGGTCATGAAGATGCCCCCGCCCGTTAGGGTCGGCACCCCTTCTTCGAAGATAAGCCCCGCGGCTTGGGGAAAGCCGGCGATGGTCACCGTGTAGGCATCGATGGCATCGGTGCCGGCGGAAAAGACCGCAACACCCCCGTCGGGCCAGGCGTTGGTGGGACTCGCCCCGGTGGAGTCCGCGGTCCAAAAAAATGGGCCGTTTACCGGGTCCGCGGGATCCCAGTTTCCGTTCGGGGCCGCGCCGGCGCCCAGGGCGTCGCCGTTGCCGTCCCAGTAGTTGGTTAAAGCCGCAGGGAGCGAGGCGCTTCCTAAGGCGAAGCAGATGACCGACGTGAGGATTAGAATAACTCTCTTCATAGTGTTTCCTGTTTTACGTGTTTAGCAGTGACAAGGTTACTACAGGGAGCAGCCTAGGCGAAATGGCGGGCGTTGTCAAGCCGCCAAACTTGTCTATCGATTAGACAATTAGCCCGGCTAAAACGCTACTGGCCGAACCGGTAGAACCGCTGCCGGCTCGGGGCCGGTGTGTCCACAAACTGAATCACCCCGCCCGCATCCGCCACCGTGTTGCCGATCAGCACCCAGCTCGCCAGCGGCGTCGTCACGCTCGTCGCGGCATAGACGCCATAGGTCAGGTTCGGCCCGCCGCGGCCGCGCAGCGTGAAGGCCGTCGGGCCGGCCGCCGTGAGGCTCAGGTTCGTGGCCGCCACCCGGGGGGGCGCCACGGTCGCCGCCGCCAGCCGGTAAAACCGCTGCGGGTTCGTCGCCGGCGTGTCCACGAACTGAATCACCCCGCCGGCATCCGCAAAAACGGTCCCGAGCAGCCACCAATTGGCCGCCGGCGTCGTCACGTTCGTGCAGGCATAGACGCTGTAAGCCTGGTTCGGCCCGCCCCGCGCCCGCAGTTTGAAGCTCGTCGGGCTGAGCGCCGCCACGGTCAGGTTCGTCGGCGGCGGTTTGGGCGGCACCACCGCTAGCACGGCGATGGACCCGTCCTGCGCCAGCTTGTTGGTCCAGACCAGGCTGCCATCGGCCGAAGCCACGGTCAGCCCCTGCCCGTTGGGCAGCGGTTGAGCGAAAACCTGGAAGCTATCTCCGATCACCAGCGCCGGGCCAAGATTGGTCACCGTCACCGTGCCGGTGCCGGCGCTGCTTAACGTGCCCAGCACAGTAATAACGTCGTTCGAAGGCGACGCCGATTTGTCCACCTCAATGGCCAGCTTGGCGTCCGCGGCCAGGGTGAGGTCGTTGTTGAAAGTGAGGTTGCCGATGGACGCGCCGGGCGACAGGGTGCCGCTGGCGGTCACGTTGCCCACGACGGTGCCATCGCCCTTGAGCATTTGGGCCGTGCCGAGGACAAAGCCGCCGTTAACCGCCGAGACATCAAAGGTCCCGCCGGTCTGCACGTCAATCACCGCGCTCTGGGCAATCGAGGCGTTGCCGCTCAGCACCAGGGTGCCGGCGGCCACGCCGGCCGCCGAGTTGCTTTGGATGGTCGTGGGGCCGGTGTACGTGCTGGCCCCGGTGAAGATCGTGCGGCCGGCATCCCTCACATTCACCCCGCCCAAACCGCTCATCACGCTGTGGACGGTAAAAGTCAGGATGGTGCCCTGGTAGTTGCGCGGGTCAAACCAGAAGTCGGCGCCCGCCGCCAGCGAGATGGGGGTGGCAATCGCACAGTTTTGGAATAAGGCGTAAAAGCCACACGAGTTGGTGCCCACGTGAATGCTTCCCTGTCCGATCGTGGTAATATTCCTCGGGTAAACGCCCCCGCCGTTGAGGTAGAACCCGCTGCAGATGGTGCCGTTCTCAAATTGCAGCGTGAAAGTCCCATCCTTGATCAACTTGCCGGTGCCGAGGTTCACCGCCCGGTTGATCGGGTAGGCCATGTTTAGCCGCATGGTCCCGCCGTGACCGCCGATGGTGAGGTTGAAGTTGCTGCCGCCAGCAATCCCCTCGATGTTGTAGTAGGGGCTTATCCAGTTCCATTGCCCGCCGCCGTCCCAATTAATTCTGGCATCAGTGAAGAGCTGGGCTCCGCCTTGCCACTGCGGCGAACCGCTGGTGCCGCGCAGCGCGCCGGAGTTGGTAACACCACTGCCGTGCAAGATAACCCGCTTGCTCATAGACAGGCTGGTGGCCGCTTGCAGGGTCGCGCCGTTGCTGACCACGGTCCACTCGGGGTTCCCCAAAGCGTAGGCGGAGGCCGCGGCCAGGACTCCTTCCTCGACGATGTTCGTGCCGCCCGAGCCGCCGTAGTTGCCGTCGCACTTCACCGTCACCGTGCCCGGGCCGGTCTTCCTGATGCCGCAAGTGCCGGGCGTTGAATCCAACAGGTAACAGGCGGGGTCTATGATCGCATTGCCCTTCGCCAGGATCGGGAATTCGAACTCGTTGGTCATCTGGAGGAGTCCCGCCCGAAAGCGTTACCTCCCCCTCCTCAAACGTGAGGCCGCCGGCCTGCACCGTCCCCATAAGGGTCACGGTGAACGCGTTGGTCGCATCGGTGCCGGCGGAAAAGACTGCCGTATCCCCGTTGGTCCACGCGTTGGTGTCACTCGTGCCCGCGGAGCTGGTGCTCCAGAAATAGGGCGGGTCGGTGGGATCCCAGATTCCCGTCGGCGTGTCGCCGGCGCCGGCGCTGGTGCCGTTGCCGTCCCAATAGCTCAGCGCCGCCTGGGCGGACGCGCCCCCCAGCGCAAAACAGACGAGTGGGAGGAGGTGATGGATTCTGTTCATGTTCGATCCGTGGTTCACAATATGACTACGCGCTTGCCGACGGTCACAGTGATAACGCAGCGGGCGGGCCGGTTTCAAGCGCCGCCAGCTTGTCTAATGCACGGACAACTTGAGGTCGTCGAAGACCCGCTGGGCCAGTCGGGCCGGGAGGGCGTAGGTGCTCACCCGGCTGGCGCGGGCAATGTTGAGGCCGATGGCTCGGCCGTCCAGGTTCACCAGCGGCCCGCCGCAAAGCCAGGGCGGCAGGACGGTGTCGTGCTCGATGGCCTGCTCGAAGCCTTCCGCGCGCAGGCTGACCTCGCCGCTGAGGCGGCGGCGCTGCGGGGAGTAGGCCCCCGCGCCCAGCTCGCCGGCGCGCGGCACCCTCAGGCGCACCCCGGCGGTGAACTGCGTCTCCGCTCGCCGGATCCGCAGCTTGACCGTCTGGCCGTCCCGCAGCTCGCGCAGCGCTTCGACGACCTGCTCCCGGTTCGTGACCGCCAGCGCGTTCACGGCCAGGATGAGGTCGCCCGGTTTCAGCCCCGCCTGCTCGGCGCCCAGGCCGGGCAGGATGTTCTCGATAAGCGGATTCGAGGTGTTGTAATCGAACTGCACGCCGATGAACGCGCGCGGATAGCGTATCCGGCGCGGCATGGCGCTGATAATCCCGACGGCTTGCGGAGTCGGGGCGATGCCGGGCGTGATCGCCCATTGCCCGACGGCGGACCGGCCCTCCGTCCAGCGGATCGGCTTCAGGTCCCGGGCCTGGACCCGCACCAGCGCCAGGTCTTCCTCCTCATCCACGCCGATCACCTCGGCGGGCACCTCTTTGTCCGTGGCCAGCCAGCAGGTGAGTGTGCCCGGCTTCAGTTCGCTGGCCTTGGTGAGCGCCAGCCCGTCGGCATCCATCACCGTGCCCAGCGCAACCGTTTCCCCGTTCACGTTGAGCTTGACGATGGAAGCGCGCGTGGCTTCGGACACCGTCTTCAGGGCCTGCAACGTAGCTTCGCCGCTCCGGAACCGAGGACGCGGCAGCCGGGCTGACAAGGCGGCCTCCGGCGGGCCGTTCCTCGGCGCTTGCTCCACGCTGTCCCAGTCATCGTAAAACGCCGAGATGGCCACATGGAAGTTCTCGCTCAACGAACGACTGATGGCGTGATGGACGCCGATCACCCGCCCGTGCATATCCAACAGCGGGCCGCCCGAGTCGCCGGGGCTGATCGTGCAGTCGGTTTGCAGCGCGCCGGGCTCCAGCCGGATGACGCGCCCCAGCCGCACCACCAGCGACCGCCGCAGATCAAACCCTCCCGGATGTCCCAGGGCCAGCACCCAGTCGCCGACGCGCGTCTGCGCCAGGTCGCCCAGCTCGACATGGGGCCAGCGGCCGGGATCCGTGATCCGCATCAGGCCGGTGTCGTTTTCCGGGCCGACTCCCAGCGTCTTGCCCACCGCCGTCTTGCCATCGTGGAAGGTGAAACGGACGCTGCGACCCGCCCGCCCGCAGACGTGCCCGGCGGTCAGCACGAGGCCGTCGGCGGAAACCACCACCCCGCTGCCGCTGCCGCTGCCGACCTCGACGGCCACCACCGCGGGGGATACCCGGGCGGCCAGTGCCTTGACATGCCGTTCGATCGCTTTGAGGTCAGCCGTGGACGCGGGTGCCGCCTGGCTGAAACCAGCCGGTAGTTCCCGGGGATTGATGGGGACCGGTCGGGGCAACGCCGACCGCTCGGCGGCGTTGGTGGTTGCAGGCGCCCCGCTCTTCCCGCTCGCCGCCAGCGCGGATCGAGCCGCGGTCGGGGCCAGGGTCGCCCTGAGGTAAGGAGTATCCTCCGCCCACACCACGGCGGTAGCCAGGGCGGCCGCCAGCCAGACGACCGGCCTGGCTCGCAAGAACGCTGCTGCACGCATGCACGCCACAGTAACCCTTTTACACCATGCAACCCGGATATTCCACCTCCAAGTGGCTGGTTCGAATTGACTCAAGTTAAAAGAGACTAAAAGGGGAAAGGGGGTGTGGGGGGAAGGGGGTCGTTGACTCATAATACTGCTTACCGGAGGCAAAGCAGTAAATTATGGGTAGAAATTCAAAAAGTGAATACCTGCGGGCCATCTGGGATCGTTACCAACGAGCCGGACGGCGTTATAAGACCAAGATTTTGGACGAGTTCTGTGCGGTGTGTGGCTACACCCGCAAGTATGCGATTGGCCTGCTGAGGCGCAAGCCGGGCCGGCGGCGCAAGAAGCCCGGGCCGGCCCGCCGGTATGACGTGCGAGTCTTCGAACCCCTCAAGGCCCTCTGGCTGGCTTGCGAGCAGTTATGCTCCAAACGGCTCAAGGCGGCCCTGCCTTTGTGGTTGCCCTTCTACGAAGCGGAGCAGGGAGCGCTGGAGGAGTCGGTGCGCCGGAAGCTGCTCCGGATCAGCGCGGCCACGATCGACCGGCTGCTTAAGAAGGAACGGGCTCGCTATCGGGGCAAAGGCTTGTGCGGCACTCGTCCGGGACGGCGGCTCAAGCAGCAGATCCCCATCCGCACGGACAATGACGACGTGGACCGGCCAGGTTTTCTCGAAGCCGACACCGTTGCCCATTGCGGCAATTCGCTGGCGGGGGATTTCATCTGGAGCCTGACCTTTACGGACATTTTCTGCCAGTGGACCGAAAACCGCGCCGTTTGGAACAAAGGGGCGGTCGGGGTGCTCGAACAGGTCAAAGATATGGAGGCCAAGCTGCCCTTTGAACTGCTCGGCTTTGACGTGGACAACGGCTCGGAGTTCCTCACGCACCATCTCTGGCGCTATCTGCTGGACCGGCCCCGGCCGGTGCCGCTGACCCGCAGCCGGCCTTACCGCAAGAACGACCAGGCCCATGTGGAGCAGAAGAACTGGACGCACGTGCGCCAACTGCTGGGCTATCAGCGCCTGGAGCAACCCGAGCTGGTCCCCTGGATCAACGAGCTCTACCGCACCTGGGGACTCCTGCACAACTGCTTCCACCCCAACTTGAAGCTGCTTAGCAAGACCCGCCAGGGCGCCAAAACCATCCGCAAGTATGGTCCGCCCCAAACCCCCTACCAGCGCCTGATCCAGTCCGAGCACTTGACCCCAGAGCAAAAGCAAAAACTCCACAGCCAGTTCCAGCAACTCAACCCCCTGCGGTTAAAAGAACAACTTGAACAGCAGCTCAAAGGGGTGTTTGATAAGGCCAAGCCCGGTAAGGCCGATTGTGAGTCAACGACCTGAAAACTCCTTCCCCCTTGGGTAAGGTTTTCCCGTGAGTCAACGCGGGTTTGAGACTGGGCTAAAGCCCGAACCGCCTGTTTGGGAGGGCGAGCGTCCCCGCGAGCCCAAACTGCCATGGAAATCTGCGGAAATCAGGGCTCGCGAGGACGCTCGCCCAATCACGCTAGTTGACAAACCCGCTCAGCATCTATGCAGAGGGGGCCTGGGGAGCACATGCCTCCGGCGTGTGGTTTGCGGCGTCCCGCCGCAAACTTCCCTTTGCCGGACGGGATCACCACACAGTGAGCGCTGCAGGGCACGATGAGGTCAACGGCGAGACACCCTTGACCGCACGCCAGACGCGTGCGCTCCCCACCTCCGACTGACTGTTTGCCACTCAGGGCCGCGGGGTGTACCCGAGCTGATCCAGTATCTCCTGGCCGCGCTTGGACTGGACAAACTGCATGAAAGCCTGCGTGGCCGGCGTTTCCTTCGCCTTGTCCGTGTACAGGCGCAGCACCCGCGCGTACGGGTATTGGCCCTTGTTCACCGCTTCGGCGGTCGGCGCGACGCCGTCAATGGCGACGGGTTTCACACCCGCCTTGGTGGCCAGCGCCAGGGTGGCATAACCGATCCCGTGCGGATCCTGGGCCAGCGCTTGCACGATCTCGGCGTAGTTGGTGCAGGTCTTTACTTTCAAGGCGTAAGGTTTGTTTTCCATCGCCAGTTCCCGAAAGCCCAGGTAAGTGCCCGAGATAGGGTGGCGGCCATGCAGACTGACCGGCGCATCCGGCCCGCCGACGTCTTTCCAGTTCTGCGCCACACCCGTGAAGAGATCGCGCACCTGGTCCTTGGTCAGGTTCCCGAGCGGGTTGCCGGCATTGACGATCACCGCCACGTCATAGGCGCCGATCACATGATCGGCAAACTCGACGCCCCGCTCCCGCGCCAAGGCGATCTCATTCGTGCTCGCCTCGCGCGACGCCGCCGCGATGTCGCACCGGCTCACCATCAACGCGCCCATCCCGTAAGTCGTCCCCTTGAATTCAAACTCGAACACCGCCCCCGGATGCTCCTTCTTGTATTCCGCCGCCAGCCGGGGCGCCAGCTCCTCGCCGATCGTGTTCGAGCCCAGCATCACGATCTTCTCGGGCTTCCCCCCCGAACAGCCCGTGATGATCGCGCCGAGCAGAATCAGACTCAAGGCGTTCCACAAATTCGCCGGGCTGAAGTCAACCCGCGCGCTGCATCCAGTCGTCTTCATAGCACATCCTTCCGTTTATCGTTGCAACCGTGACGGTCGCCATCTTCAGTCGCGCACCTGAATGTGTCAACGACCAAAAGTGCCCAATGGCCGTAGCTTGGTCGCGGCCTTTGTCGCAACCTTTGTCGGGGATGCGAGCGCCTATGGGGAACGCCGAAGGAGCCGACGAAGGTTGCGATCAAGAAAAAAGGCTGGCAAATGCCCGGCCTTTATCGCATGATGGGACTTGTGCTTGCGTTGATGGTTACCGGACGCGGTTAGCTCCGGCATCGAAGATTCCCCTCATGCTTTGGTTTGAGAGAAACAAAGAACGGGAGCGGTTCTACCTGCTGCCCGGCATGGGCGGCCGGGCGCGCCGGCAGAAGGAAATGCGCTACCTGCGGTGGTCCATCGCGGCCGGACTGGTCATTTCGGCCGTCGTGGCGGCCATTCTCTACTTCATCAGCCGCCGCTAGCCGCCTGTTTCGCAAATTCACTGACGTGTTCACATCGTCAGCGCTCGGCCGGTCCAACGCCGTAGCGCAGATTTTCAATCTGCCGTACCGCAGAATTCGATTCTGCCGAACGTGCGGCCGACCGAAGCGGCAGTCAGCGGCTCAGGCCCTGCCGATTCCAAATCGGCGATACAGCAGATTGCAAATCTGCGCTACGTCGCCGTCTTTCCGTCACCCGTGGGTTAGTGACTCAGCCCAGCTTCACCGCTCAGGCGAACAGCTTCGTGGGCCGCAGCTTCACCGTGTCAATCAACCCCTGGTCCGTCAGCTTCAACTCCGGGATCGGCGAGAGACTGAGGAAGGACAGGGTCATGAACGGCGCCTCCAGCCGGCAGCCCATCGCGCGCGCCGCCGTATTCAAGGCCGCGATGCACGCGATGACCTCCTGCAGCGGACGGTCCGAAACCAGCCCCGCGATCGGCAGGGCCAGCTCAGCCCGAACTTTCCCGTTGCTGACGGCCACCTGGCCGCCCTGCATCTTCTCTAGCTCCTCGATGGCCCGGGCGATGTCCGCGTCATTGGTGCCGACCACGACCACGTTGTGCGCGTCGTGGGCCACCGTCGAGCCCAACGCGCCGGACTTGAGGTTAAACCCGCGCACAAAACCGACGCCCACGTTGCCGGTGGCGTGATGCCGCTCGACAACCACCAGCTTGAGAATGTCGCGCCCGACATCCGCCACGACCTGGCCGCCCTCGATCCGCGCCTTGGCGAGGACCTGCCGCGTGACAATCTGGTTGGGCACGATCTCGATCACCCGCATCCGGGCGGCGCGGTTCCGGCACACCTTGAAATCCGCCGGCGCCCGGTAGCGCAGGTTCATCGTGCTGCGCGGCCGCGGGACCAGCGGTGGCTGCGGGGCCAGGTATCTGCCCTCCTCGGCTACCAGGATCCCCTTCTTGTAAGTCTGGCGGACGACGAACTTCTTCAGGCCGTCGAAGACAATGAAGTCCGCCCAGTAGCGTGGGGCAATGGCGCCGAAGTTCCGCAGGCGGTAATGCCGCGCGGTGCTGATGGTGGCGACCTGCAAGGCGACCATCGGCGGCAGACCCAGCTTGATGGCCTTGCGCACGCTATGGTCTATGTGGCCTTCGGACACGAGATCGCCGGCCAGCTTGTCGTCCGTCGCGAACGAGCAATTCATTGCGTTGTGGGCGTTGACCAGCGGGACCAGCGTCGCCAGGTTCCGCTCGGTGCTGCCCTCGCGCAGCAGCACGTGCATCCCGAGCCGGAGTTTCTCCCGCGCCTCCGCCAGCTCGGTGGATTCGTGATCGGACTGCACCCCCGCCAGCACGTAGGCGTTGAGATTGCGACCCCGCAAGCCGGGAGCATGGCCGTCTATGTTCTTGCCCTTGCCGGCTTCGATCTTCGCCAGCTCGCTCGCCGCGCCCAGGTACACGCCGGGATAGTTCATCAGCTCGGCCACACCGGCAATGCGCTCGTCGCCGATCATCAGCGCGAGGTCCTCCGCCGTCAGCCGCGCGCCCGCGGTCTCCAGCCCCGTCGCCGGCACGCACGAGGGCAGCATGATGAAGAAGTCCACCGGTAGGTTCCGGCTCGATTCCAGCACGTAGCGGATGCCGTCCAGCCCGAGCACGTTGGCGTACTCGTGCGGGTCAATCACCACCACGCCCGTGCCGTGCGGCACCACCGCCCGCGCGAATTCGCGCGTGGTGAGCATCGAGCTTTCCACGTGAAAATGGCCGTCAATCAGGCTCGGCGCCAGGTAGGCGCCCTTCAGGTCAATGACCTGCTTCGCCTTGTAGTCGCCTAACCCCACCACCCGCCCGTCGTCCACCGCCACGTGGGTCTGGTAGATTTCGCCGCTCAGGACGTTGACCAGATTGGCGTTCTTGAAGAGCCGCTCCGCGGGCCGCTCCCCGCGCGCGATGCTGAGTTTTTGCTGCAGGTTGCGCATAAACCAGAACTGCTCACCGTCCGCGCAGATAAGACTGCACTTCGTCGTGGTTCCCGGCAAAATCAAAAGTCAGCAGGCCCTTGGCGGCGATAAAGACCAGCCGCCACCCGCGATCCGTCCGGCATTCGAACAGGTTCGCTCCGAGCTTGCGCAGCCCCAAACCACTGTGAACGTGCGGCCGCCCGAACCCCTCTTGCACCCGGCGCAGGGCCGCCGCCACCTCGACGCGCCGCCCTTCCGGAACGCACTTCCGGAAACGCTTTGTCGTCTCAAGCGAGATCATCAGCGGAGCCGGTAAACTTCCTCGTCTCGCCACGGCGGCGTGCCTCGCGCACTTCCGCCGCGACTCGCTTCGCCGCCGCGCCTGCCTCCCTCGGCTCAAGCCGTACTCCCGCAACGCGTAGTCCGCCGAGATGACCTCCACCGGCCGCAGCCCAACCACCTCGCCGTCCACCACGATGCCAATATCTTCGCCGTCCAGCGCCCGCTTCAGCCAATACCCCAGCTTCTGCCGCGCCGTGGTAACCGCCAGTGTCTTCATAGTGTCATTCTAATGTCTTTCCCTTACTTGGCAAGGATTCAAAACCACAATCCCATTCAGCCCATCCTGCTGCGAACGAACATGAAATACAGCACCAGCACCACCGCCAGCACGTAAGTCAGCCAGCCCACTCCCGACCTCTGCCGCTGAACAGTTTGATGATCGGGTAGCTGATGAAGCCCAGCGCGAGGCCGTCGGCAATCGAGTAGGACAGCGGAATTCCGATCAGCGTCAGGAACGCGGGCACCGACTCGCTGTAATCCTTCCAGTCAACCTTCGCCACGTTCTGAATCATCATCGCGCCGACGATCACCAGCGCCGGCGCGGTAATCGGCGGGTAGCTGCCCACCATCGCAATCAGCGGACTGAAGAACAGCGCCAGCAGGAACAGCCCCGCGACCACCAGCCCCGTCAACCCGGTCCGCCCGCCCTGCTCGACGCCCGCCGCACTCTCGATGAAGCTCGTCACCGTGCTTGTGCCCAGCGCCGCACCGGCCACCGTGCCGACGGCGTCGGACAGCATCGCCTGCTTGGCGCGCGGCAGCTTGTTGTCTTTGATAAAGCCGGCTTGCTCGCACACGCCGATCAGCGTGCCGATGGCGTCAAACACCAGCATGAAGAGAAACACGAAGATGAACGGCAGCATCTTCGGCGTCAGCGCGTGGGCCACATCAATCTTGAGAAACGTCGGCGCCAGGGAAGGCGGCGCGGCCACGATGCCCTTGGCGAATTCAAAGCGCTGCATCAGCACCGACCCCGTCACTTCCGGCGTAGCCGCGATCGACCGTGGCAGCAGCGGCAGGACCAGCTTGAACACCACCGCCAACGCCGTCGCCCCGACAATGCCCCACAGAATCGAGCCGCGCACTTTGCGGACGTGCAGCACCGCCGTCAGCAACAGCCCGACAAAGAAGACCAGCAGATCGGGCGAGCCGAAATGCGCGTTCATCTTCACCGCTGTGCCGGGGTCCTTGAGGATCAGCCCCGCGTTTTGCAGGCCGATGAAGGCGATGAACAACCCGATGCCGGCGGCGATGCCGCTCTTGAGGCTGGGGCTGACGGCGTTGAAAATCAGCTCGCGCAATCCCACCAGCGACAGGATCAGGAACAGCACGCCGGAAATGAACACCGCGCCCAGCGCCACTTCCCACGCATTGGCAAACCCCGCCGCCGCCGCGGCCGGTATGGCCGAGAACACGAAGAAGAAATTCTCCCCCATCCCCGGCGCCTGGGCGATGGGATAGCGCGCATACAACGCCATGATGGCCGTGGCCAGCGCCGCCGACAGGCACGTCGCCGCCGTCACCGCGTTAAAATCCATTCCGGTGGGTTTGCCGAACATTGCGCCGGACAGGACGGCGGGCTGGACGAAGATGATGTAAGCCATCGTGAGGAAGGTCGTCACCCCCGCCAGCACTTCCGTGCGCGCGCTGGTCTGGTTCTCTGCCAGGCGAAAGAATCGTTCAAGCATAGCCGTGACTATCCCGCGAACGGTCCAAAGCTAGGCACGCCCCTGTTCTTCTTCGAGGAGAATCTTCCGGCTCGAGGCCCGCCGAAACCCGAGCGCGCGGGAGGCAAGAAACCCGCTAGATAGAGAAAACAATAGAGGAACAATAGAGGAACAATAGAGGAGCAATAGAGCGTATCCCGCACGTAGACCGCCTTCCCGGCCATACGGGGTCCATCGGTTCCCGGTCGGCGTTCCGGCCTACTCCGGCGTTCCTACCAGGCACGGTCCTCGACTCCGGGGCGCAGGGGCACTATTCTCCTGTGGCTGATGCGAAACATTGTCTTCCAAGCCCTGGCGGAGGCCGCGCGCAGCGGGGAACCGGTCGCGCTGGGGATCATCACCGGCGTCCAGGGGTCCAGCCCGCAGAAGGTTGGCGCCAAGGCGCTGTTCTATGCTGACGGCCGTATCAAGGACACGCTCGGCGGGGGTTGCCTGGAGGCTGAGATTCAGCAGCGGGCAGTGCAGTCGTTGCGGACCGATCAGGCGGCGACGTTCGACCTGCTGCTCGATCACGATTTCGGCTGGGACGACGGCCTGATGTGCGGGGGAACAGTGCGCGGGTTGATCCTGCCGAATGCACAAAGGGCCGGCGCGGAGTTCTGGAGCGATTTGGCTGAGAGGAGGCAGACGATGGTGTGGGGGGTCAAAGGCGACTACTCCATCGCGCGTGTGCCTGGTAGCGACTCTTCAGATTGGCTTTACCAAGAGACGGTGACGGCGCCGTGCGCGCTGTGGATTGCGGGGGCGGGGCATATCGCGCAGGCGGTCGCGCCGCTGGCGTTGCAGTTGGACTTCAGCGTGACGGTCTTCGACGACCGGCCGGCGCTGGCCAATCACCAGTTCTTCCCCCGCGAAGTCAGCCTGCAAGCCGAGGTGTGGGAAAAGCTGCTGGCGGTGCCGCTGCCGGCGGCGCCGAGCTTCGGGCTGATCGTCACGCGCGGGCATCGGCACGACGCGCTGGTGCTCAAGGCGTGGATTCACCGGCCCTTCCTGTTCCTGGGGATGATCGGCAGCGCGCGCAAGGCACGCACCATCTTCGAGCACTTCACCGAGGAGAAGCTCGCGACGCCGGAGGAGTTGCAGCGCGTGGCCTGCCCAGTGGGGGTCAAGATCCGCTCGCAGACCCCTCAGGAGATCGCGGTGAGCATCATGGCCCAGTTTATTGATAAGCGAGCGGAGCTGGTTTATGAGAAGCAGGGGTCGCCCGGCCAAATCTGAACTCATCGAGTAGCACAGCGGCACAGAGGATTCGTAACTGGGGCGCAGCTTGCTGGTACCACCGGCTCGCGAACCGTCCGGGAAGGAGGAGGGCGAAAGAATTTCTGTTGTCTACGCCGCGCTGAGTGTAACCTCCGGCCCATGAATCGAAACATATCTCGTCGGTCGGCTTTGGGGAGGATCGGTGGTGGAGCGGCGGTGCTGGCAGCGGTGGCAAGTTTGCCCGGGCGGTTGCGGGGGGCCGAAGCGGGCGAGCGCTTGAAGCTCAAAGGGAACATTCGTCACTCCGTATCGGCTTGGTGCTACGGGAGCCTGTTCAATGCGGGGAAAGACAAGCCGGCGAAGATGAGCTTCGAGGATTTCTGCCGGGAATGCTACCGGCTGGGGCTGGAGTCGGTGGAACTGCTGGGCCCGGACCAATGGGAGGCGGTGCGGAAGGCGGGGTTGACGTGCGCGATGTGCAACGGTCCGGACAACATCCCCTACGGCTGGAACCGGGTGGAGCATCATGACGTGCTGCTGCCCAAGTTCGAGAAGGCCATTCCGCAGGTGGCGGAGTTCGGGTATCCGAACATCGTCACGTTTTCGGGGAACCGGAAGGGGATGAGCGACGAGGAAGGGCTGGAGAATTGCGTGAAGGGGCTGAAGCGGCTGGCGCCGATCGCCGAGCAGCACAAGGTGACGGTGTGCATCGAACTGCTGAACAGCAAGCGCAGCCACAAGGATTACATGTGCGACCACACGGCGTGGGGCGTGGAGGTGTGCAAGCAGGTGGGGTCGGAGCGGCTGAAGTTGCTCTATGACATCTTCCACATGCAGATCATGGAGGGCGACGTGATTGACACGATCCGCGAAAACCACCAATACATCGGCCATTATCACACGGGCGGGGTGCCGGGGAGGAACGAGATTGATAACACGCAGGAGATTTATTACCCGGCGGTGATGAAGGCGATCGCGGCGACGGGCTACAAAGGGTTCGTGGGG
The DNA here is from genome assembly GCA_963822005.1 of uncultured Verrucomicrobiae bacterium. Classification (GTDB taxonomy): domain Bacteria; phylum Verrucomicrobiota; class Verrucomicrobiia; order Limisphaerales; family UBA8199; genus PALSA-1440. The sequence goes on from CAWGGD010000017.1 coordinate 76,009, forward strand.
CAGGAATTCGTGCCGAAGGGGCCGGACCCGCTGGCGTCGCTGCGACGGTGTGTGGAGATATGCGACGTTTAGGCGGGGGAAGTGCGGGCCATTACGGGAGGGCGAGCGTCCACGCGAGCCCAAACTTCTCTGGAAGTCTGCTGAGGTCAGGGCTCGCGAGGACGCTCGCCCTCCCGAACCTCGGCTTTCAATCGGCCTTGCCTTTGAGCTGCCGGAGACGGCCAGCGACCAGCTTGTGGTCGGCTGAAGCCGGGATGCTGTGGGCGAGGCATTTCTGATAGAATTGGATAGCCGCATTGGTGTCCTGCCGGCGCCAGGCAACTTCGGCCAGCCCGAACAGGACCTTGTACGAGTCCGGAGCGGTCGGCAGCAGCAACTGGTAATCGGCTTGGGCGGCATCGAGGTTGCCTGCGCGCAGGTTGGCAATGGCGCGGTTGAGCCGGACGATCTGGTTGGAGGGGGCCAAAGCGAGCGCCGAGTTCAGCGTGGCGATGGCGGCGTCGTAGCGGGAGAGTTCCATTTCGGCGAGGGCTTTGTTGGAGAGCAACTCCGGGTTGGCGGGTTCGCGAGCGAGCAGCCCCTCAAGGACGGCCAGAGCGGCTTGATATTGCCTGGCCTGCAAATAGAGCTGCGCGGCGGTGGCGAGCACCTCAGGCTTTTCCGGGTGCCGGGCGAGGAGATTCTGGATGCAGGCGGTCGCTTCATTGGTTTGGCCCAAACCCTGGAGGGCGGTGGCCCGGCAGAACAGAAACTGCGCCAGGCTGCTTTCGTCTTGCGGCAGGCCGGCGACCTCCAGCTCATGCGTCAGCCGGACGGCGCTGCCAAAGTCCCGCGCGGTAATGTGCGCCTGGGCGAGCCACAGTTTCGGCGCGAGCCAATCAGGCGCCAGGTCGGCACAGCGTGCAAACTCGCGGATTGCCTGGCGGGGTCTGCTGCCGGCGAGCAAGACGCGCGCGGTTTCAAACAGGAACGTGGGTTCGTCCACCGGTCCGTCCTCGCTCATGACCCCTTCCCATCGGCGGTGCCGGCCGAACAGATGCAGGAACTCCTTCTGCACCGCTTCGAGGTCGAGCCGCTGCGGGGTGCCGCGCCCGCGGCTCTCGTTGAATTGGAGATTGATCCGGGCCGCGAGATTCTCCGGCTGGAGCGCCAGCGCGCGCTCGAACCAGAGCCCGGCCTCGTTCCAGCGTCCCAGGCGCTGCATCTGCACGCCCCACTCATTCAAGGCCTTGGCATAGGCGGCAGCGAGGTAAGCAGCGGTGCGGTTTTGCTCCGGCGCCAAATGGAGGCGGGCGGCCAGTTTCCCGGCTGGCAGGGCTGGAGCGACGGGTTTGCGGCTGGCCTGGTCGGCAAGAGTGCGTAGCGTGCGGCTCCAAGAGTCTTGCCAGTATTGCTCGCAGGCGGCAGCGACGCGGCTGTCGAGCGGCTGGCCGAGCGCGCCCCCCGGGCGAGGGACCAGATACTGAACTGCACCGTTCGGTCGGGCGGCGAACAATTCGAAGGCGTAACCGAAACTCGGATGCAAATAGACCACTTGCTCCCTGGCGGAAAACCGGGAGAGCAGAGGCACCACGTTGGCCGGCTCGATGACTTGCAGACCGTTGGTGGGCGGGAGGAGCGGCCAGCGGGACTTGAACTGACGGGCCCTGATGATGTGGTATTGGCCCCAGACCAGGGAGTTCATGTCCAGCAGCAACGGGTCTTTCTCATGACGACCGGCGGCGAGTTCGGCCTGGACCAGGAGGAGCGGGATCGGGTCTTCGCTCAGGACAATGGATTTGCCGGGCGGCAGGCCCTGGTAAAGTTGCTGGGCGAACGCACGCACCGCCGGGCCATTGGTGATGCGAATCTGGCCGAGGTTCCGCCATAGCAACGCCGCGGGCACCGCCAGCAGCAGGAGCCAGAATCCGGCGACGGTCAGGCTCGCGACAAGCTGCTGGCCGCGCGGCGATCTCCGGAAGTGCGACAGCTTGCCGATGGGCACCGAACCGACCAGCAGCAGGTACCCTGAGCAGTAACCAATGACCAGGGCCGACAGGAAATAGGATGCCAGGAGCGGCGCGCCCGCACCCAGGTTTCGGGGGCTGACGGGCGGATCGAGCGCCAGCCAGAGGGATAGCGCCAGAAAGGCAACGTGCATAAAGCGGAAAGTGGCCTTGGCGAGAAAGGTGGTTACTGGGTTGTCGTCACCCGAATGGGGCTGCTGCGGGTTCCATCGTATGGAAATGAACAGCAGTGGCAGCCAGCATGTCAGTGCCAGGACCACCAGCTCCCCCCGTGGGAAGGCCATTAGGGCATCGTCACTGGGACTTCAGGTTGGCCTTCAGGGCCGGCCAGAAATCCAGGTGGGGGCCGGCCCCGCAGACGTGAACCGCCGGCAGCACCAGATAGAAGCTCAGGCCAGCCAGACCGCACAAGGTCATCCGCAGCAGGAAGCGGATTTCGAAACAGGCCAGTCCCTTCAACCAAAGAACCGCGGCCAGGAACAGGGGGAAACAGCCGATCATCGTCCAGTCGTTGGTCATGCCCGCCGCGCAGAGAAACGCGCCGGTGGACAGCCAGGACTGGTTCCGCTCGGTCCTGAATTCAAGCAGGCACCAGATAACGCCGGCGAACACCAGCAGGTTAATCATCTCTCCTGTCCCCGAGGTCGCGTTCTCCCAGAACGTCAACTGCAGGCCGCAGGCCAGGGCCGCGAGCAGTGGCGGCATCCAGGCAGGCGGTATGGAGAGGGTGGAATGCCTGCTGGCTTCGCGCCAGCGCTGCTCGCGCGTGTGGTCGTGCGGCAGCAGAGCCACCGAGCGCGCCAGCAGCCCAAGTACCAGCGCGGCAGTGCCCGCCGCAAAGAGGTTCAGCGCCAGCGGAATCCACCGCTCCGGCAGGAACTGGAAGGGATAGAAAGCCAGAAAGGTGAGCGGCTGTTGCAGTTGCGGCCGCCACATCCAGCCCGAGGTCCGCGCCACCGTTCCCAGGCTGGCGAGGGAGACCCAGTGATTCAGCGTGCTCAGATACACCGCCAACCCGCCCGCCGCGACCAGCCAGGGCAGCATCGCCACCAGGAATCGCTGCCGCCGCGCGCGGTGTGGTTCCACAGTCATAAGCGCCTGGGATTTGACCCGATGAAAATGTCGTTAGCAAGACCAGAGCCGTCAGGCACCGTCGGCGGACGTTTGCAGCGCGATTACTCCAAGGGCCAGTAGCCGCTGATCCCGTGATCCGCCCCCGTCAGTCCTATCCGTACAGGTACGGATGCCCATTTTCCTGCCGGCTCTTGACGGCGCTAAGCAAACCGGATAGTAAAAACCCCAGTTATCGGAGTTTCGGCGTACGGCGTTAGTGTAATTTGTAGCGCAATGAATCTAACCAAGGCACGCTGGGGTGCGATGGTGCTGGCGATCCTCCTCGCCAGCCCGCCTGTATTTGCTCAATTCGGCGGTGATTTCACTGGCTATTATGCGCCGTCCAAGTGGAGCACGGTTTTGACCAACAATCCTCAATTCCAGAACACGGCTTCTGTGAAGCGAGATCAAGGAAGCAAACTGCTCACCATCGCTGGCGCGGTGAGTACGCAGACCACCCCCCAACCCCCGGCCTCCATCATCGATTTCACCATTGTGCTGGAGGGCACAGGGTTGCAGCCGGTTTTCTTCGGTTACGTGTTCACTGGCTCGGCGGACGGGTACGACGCGGCCCAGTTGATTTACGACAGCGGGAGCGGGCTTCAGGCTATTGCGAGCCTGAGCGCACTGATTGGCGTTCAGCAATCGTATTCCGCCCAATTGCAAGGGGGGCGCACGTTTGGGTTCCGCGTTTATTCCAACAACGACAATGTTGCGAATACCCTGGTCATTTCCGCCGTCCCAGAGCCCTCTACGCTCACGTTTCTAAGTCTTGGCGCAGGCGCACTGTGGCTGAGACTGCGCCGCCGGCCGTTATAGGGCCAAGCGGTTGGCTGGCGTGTTGGACGAGCGCCTTCTTGAAGCTCGGAACCTGAATCCCATTGGGGACTTCTTGCCACTGCCGCCCTGCCCTGCTCGCTCTGAAGAGGGGGGGCGGGTTTTCGGAAGTCGAGTCTTGACAGACGGCACTTTGCCTGTTCCACTCTTGACGCTGTTGGAACACCTATGAGAGCACAGTCACGTCCAGCTTGGCATGCGGTGCTCACCGCAGTGATCTGGTGGTTGGCGCTTCAACCTCTGCCGGGCCAGGCCGCCTCACTTGTCGTCACGACGCTGGCGAATAGCGGCGTCGGTTCGCTCCGGGCAGCCATCGCCAGTGCGAGCGGCGGTGATGTCATCAGTTTCTCCATCAGCGGCACGATTACGAATCTGACAGGGGAGTTACTCATCAACAAGAACCTCACCATCGTCGGCCCTGATCCCAGCAACCTCGCGGTCAGCGGCAACAACTCGAGCCGCGCCTTTAACATTGCCGGCGGGGCCGTGGTCAATCTGTCCGGCCTGACGATTTGTAACGGGCATGCTCGCGACGGCGCCGCCGGCACAAATAATGCGACGCCGGGTTGGCCGGGCGACGACGGCGGGGGCATCCATAATTCGGGTACGCTCGCGCTGACCAACTGCGTCATCACTCGGTGCCGCAGCGGCCAGGGAGGTGCGGGGTTTGCCTCCCCGAGCTTCCCCACGCCCAGCACACCCAGCAGTAACGGCGGTCCGGGCGGGAACGGCGGCGGCATCTACAATGCCGGCACACTGGCGCTGGCCGCTTGCACCCTCAGTTTCAACACCAACGGCAACGGGGGCGCCGGCGGCAATTCCAGATTTGCGCCGGGTTATCCGGGTGCAACGGGCGGGAGCGGCGGCGGTGGCGGCGGCATCTATGATGCGGGAGCGGCCACACTCATTGCCTGCACTTTCGCTTCCAACAGCGCCGGCACGGGGGGCGCTGGGGGTTCCGGCGGCTGGGGCACCGAGGGCGGTCAAACCGACGGCGCCGCCGGCGGCTGGGGTGGCGACGGCGGCTCCGGTGGCGCTCTGTGCAGCCAAAGTAGCCCCACTCTTATCTCTTGCACGTTTGCCAGCAATGCTGCCGGTTCCGGCGGGCAAGGCGGTCCGGGTGGCTATGGCTACTCTCCTTTCCTCCCAGGACAGTCACCAGGTAATGGCGGCGTGGGCGCCGGTGGCGGCACGGGTGGCAGCGGCGGCGGCCTTTACAGTCCTGGTTTCTTTCAGGCTGTCGCCTGCACCTTCACCGCCAATGCCGCCGGCAAAGGGGGTAACGGCGGCCAGGGCGGCAGGGGAGGATTGGGCCGCCCCATTGGCGGAGGCAACGGAGGCAATGGCGGTAATGGCGGCGACGGCGGCGCTGGCGGAGGGGCGAACACCTGGGGCTCATCAACGCTGCAGAACGTTTTGGCTGCGCAAAACTCCGACGCTGCAGGCGGCCTTGGCGGCGCTGGTGGCGCCGGCTCCTCGCCTGGCTCCAGCGGTTCTCCCGGGGCAAGCGGCGTGGGCGGCTCCGGCCCCGACCTCTTCGGCGCTCTCACCTCCAATGGCCACAACCTCATTGGTCTGGATGAGGGCAGCACCGGCTTCACCGACGGCGTTCTTGGCGACCGCGTCGGCTCTGGCACCCCGCTCAATCCCTTGGTTGGGCCTCTGGCCAACAACAGCGGCCCCACTTTCACCTGCGCGCTGTTGTACGGCAGCCCAGCCCTTGACACCGGCGACGACACCTTGCTGGACGCGCCCTGGAACCTGACCACCGACCAACGCGGCCTGCCACGGCAGTCCGGCTCGCATGTAGATATCGGGGCTGCAGAGGTTCAGTGGGCCTCGATCCCCATTCGGCTTGCTGCCTGCCTGGGAACAGCCAACGGCGCCATCCAGATGAGTCTCACGAACATCCCGGGCGCAAGCCTTACCGTGCTCGCCGCCACCAACCTGGCATCGCCACTGCCCACCTGGACCATGCTTGGCCCCATTCCTGAAATCGCTCCCGGCCAATTCCAATTCATTGATCCGGCTCCCACCAACCTGCCGCAGCGCATTTACCGCGTGCGCTGCCCATAATTGACCAACTATTACGATCCTACATCCGGCCGTTGAAGCGGTGGATGGTTTCGACCATCGCCAGGTAGTTGGCAACGGGCATGTAGTTGGTGATGGAGTTGCCGGAGCCGCAGGCGTAACCACCGCCCGCCGAGCAGGCTTCCAGGATCTGGCTGGTTCGACGCCGGACGTCGTCTTCCGTGCCGCGGCTGAGGAGATCCACGTCCACGCCGCCCAGCACGGCGACCTGTTTCCCCCAGCGCCGCTTGAACTGCTCGACCGGCACAATCACATCCTCGAAGCTGTGCTTGGCGTCTATGCGCACGTCTTCGATCAGGTCGGGCATGACCGACTCGACATGCCCGCAACTGTGGAGCAGGAACAGCCGGCCCGTCTGGTGGGCGAGCTCGGCGTAGCGCTTGTGCCAGGGCAGGATGTATTGGCGGAGGTGTTGAGGCTGGAGGAGGGTGGCGGTCTTGAAACCCATGTCGTCGCCGAGCCAAAGGGCAAAGACCTTCTCCATGTCGCAGAAGACACGGAAGGCGTCGTAGATGATCTGCCCGACACGGTCCACCACCACCCGCACCAGGTCCGGATCGTCATAGAGCAGCAGCATCATGCCCTCCAGCCCGAGCAGATTGCTGGACCATTCGAGGACGCCGCCGGAGAAGCCCATCATGCCCATGCCGTCGGGCAGCGCGCCGTGGGCCGCTTCCGCCGCGGCGAAGTCAACAGCAGCCGGCGCAGGCCAGGGGTAGGACTCAAAGTCGGCGAGGGATTTAATCAGGCCCTCGTGTTCATTGACCCAGCGGCGCTCGCCGGTGGCGGAGGCCGCGGTGTCGCGCGCCGCCAAGGTCTCCATTTGGAACGGAATCTCCGCCCGGGCGCGGTAGTAATCGTATCCCAGGGCGTGCCAAAGGTGGACGCGCTGACGAACAGCCGCGCGAAACTGCTCCTGGCCATTTTGCCGGGCCAGCGGGATCAGAGGCTGGCCATGCAGCGCGGTTAGGGTCTCCTCGGCAATGGCCAGTTCGACCAGCGGGACCCGGTCGCAGGGGCCGCGCCGAAGGACCCGCCGGAACTGTTCGACATTGGGTTCGGGCTTAGGCAGTCGTTGCATGATCAGACGATCTATGGGGTTTCGGCCTTGCGGTTAATGGGCCGCCTCAGGCAACGCAGGACAAACCACATCACCAATCAACGGCATATATACTAGCCCTGAATCCCCAGGTCACCGGCCGCCTTCACCAGCTCGTCCAGGCGCCAGAGGTGGTGAGGATGCGTGGAATAGAGCGTGCGGTACTTGACAAAGAATTCAGGCCGGTGTCGGTTCCACTGTGCGATCGCCTGATCAATGTCCACGGCGGATGCAAGCTGCGCGCCCACCGTCATGTTGCAGACGGCCCGCAGGCTCTCGCTCAGGCTGTTGGCGCAAGCCAGGCCGTAGCGGTCGCAGGTGAGCTCGCAACGCCGTTTGTACCACAAGACGCCCCACACAAACCAGGAGCCCAGGCTCTCGGTGCTCTGACGCCAGAAGTTCAAATGCCCGGCGTAATGGTGGCCCAGCTCATGTCCCACCAGCCAGGCCAACTGGGTGATCGAGCCCTTGAGCAAGAGCGAATCCACCGCCCCCGGTACAGAACGACGAGCCGTCTCCCAGCCAGCTTCATCGCCACCGCGTTCCAAACACTCTCCTGCATGACATACACCCTGGGTGGGGTCTTGCCCAACTGCTGGGAGAAGTTGGTGATGACCCGGTGAATCTCCGGGAACTGCAGGTCGGAAACCTCCACGGCGTTGGTCTTAATGTGGGCGGCGTGAAACAGTTGCACCAGCAGGCGGACCAACGCAATCAGAGCGATGATGATCAGCGCGATACCGAACGACGCAACAACCCAGATCGCGAGGACCACCCAGAGAAGGAGCGAGCAGAACACGAGCAGGCCAAAGGCCGCGCCCTCCGTAGGATCGCGCAGCGCCGCCGCGTTGATCGAGGACGACGGACCCGAGACCGGCCGCGGGGGCGAACTGCCGGCGATCAACGACTCCCTGCTCGCGGGAGGGAGCAATTGTGGTTCCACGGTGACCGGAAAACATCCGAGGCGTTCGATTTGGTCAATCGCGGCTTGCTTATCCTGTGCCTCCACGACTCCAGAAGTCTTGCTCCCGTCCTTCTTGCGTGCTGTGTATGCGAAACTTCTCATTGGTTTTCTCCCGGGCGAATTGGTTTCTGGACCGCAGGCCAGATTCTGAGCACGCCGACCTGCCGAGCCCCACTAGAGGTATCTAGCATTCCCTGGCCGCGCCGCCGGTTTATTGACGCCGCGTGGAAGAGGGAAAGTTGCTTTCCGGTGTGGCTCATTCCGGCCGCACGGTGGCAGAATGGGACGAAGATGTAAAAGCAGATTCATGAGGGGAACTCTCAGAGCTTCTCGTCACCATGTGAGATGTTGCCAGGCGGCCGTTGCTCGGATGGGAGTTGGTGTCCCGTCCGGTCCAGGCCGGAGGCAGTCCGTTCCAGCTTCTGACGCGCTTTGGCGTCTCCGGGATTCAGCCGCAAGGTCTCTGCGTATTGAAAGGCTGCCTGCTCCAGCTTGCCTTGCTCGAGGAGGACGTTTCCCAAATTGTAATGGGCATCGGCATTCTGAGGCTCCAGGCGCACGACCTCGGCGAAATGGCGCTCGGACGCCGGGAGTTGGTGCTGCCGCGCCAACGCGATCGCCAGGTCGCTATGCGCCCGCGCCGACTCGGGATGCAGCCGAGCCGCCTCAGTATACTGCGCAATGGCCTCGCTCTCTTTTCCTGCCTGTTTGAGAGCGACGGCCAGGTTCAAAAGCGCATCCAGGTGGGCGGGCTGAACCAGCAAGGCCGCGCGATAACAGGCAACGGCTTCTTGGACCCGGCCCTGTTTGAACAGCAGATTGCCGAGGTTGTTTTGCGCTTCCGCAAAGGCCGGACGGCACCGAAGGGCGATCCGGTGCTGCTCGATCGCCTCATCCGTCTGTCCCAGGTTGGCCAGGACCACGCCGAGGTTGTAGTAGGCGTCCGCGTAGTCGGGTTTCAGGGCGACCGCCGTGCGATAGTGCGTGAGCGCGGCGTTATAGTTGCCTTCGCGCATGAGAACATTCGCCAGGTTATAATGCGTCCCGGCGAAATCGGGCCGGATGCGCAAGGTTTCCTGGTAATGTTGCTTGGCGGCTTCGTGCTGCCCGGACCGATCGAGCACGTTGCCTAGGTTGTTATGCGCGACGTAATTGTTCTTGGTGACCGCGAGGGCACGCTCGAAAAGGGTCTGGCTGTCCTTCCAGAAACCAATCTCCTGGCGGGTGAGTGCGATGCAGAAGAGAGTTGCCAAAACACCAATCGCCGACAAGGTGAGGCCCTGGTAACGCCAGCGGGCAGTCAATTCCTGCGCACCCCACACCAGCAACATGAACAAGCCAATGACTGGCACATAAGCGAAACGATCCGCCATCGCCTGCCCTCCCGCTTGGACCAAGCCGATGACTGGGACCAGCACCCCCAGGAACCAAAACCAGCTCACAAAAAGCCACGGGTGACTGCGGGCCGTGCTTACCGCCACGCCGGAGACGACCAGCAGCAACAAGCCGCAGAGCCCAACTTCCCACATCGGCCAGGCGTCCGGATACGGGTAGAAAACCGCAAGCTGCGACGGCCAAAGCGTCTTCGCCAGGTAGCGAACATACGAAACGACCGCGTTCTCCAGACGGAGGCCCAGGGGAAGCTGGGTTGACAGGCCGCCCAAACTACGGTGGGCCGCGAGAGTGATCAGGCTCGAAGCCGCCGCCAGGGCGAAGAAAGGGAGTTTCTCGACCACCAAACGGAGTGGTGGAACGGTGCGATGCTGGAGTGATCCCTGGCCCAGGCCGATCGGCTGAACCGTTGAAACGTTGCCTCCCTGGGGCACCGCTGCGTCCTGCGGCGCAGGCGCGAAGCGTTGAGACGACAGAGACAGTCGGCCCAGCGGCCAATAGTCGAGCAAGAGCAGCACAAAGGGAAGCGTCACCAGGACCGGCTTGCACATCAGGCCGAAGGCAAAGAGTGCCAAGGCAAGGAGATAGTAGCAGTAGCGGGAGCGGTAAACGGTCATTGGTAACTGGTGATTGGTGTCGGCCGATGTTTTGGGCTTCCCCAACGCATAGCGCACATAAGCCCAGGTCGTCAGCAGCCAAAAGAAGGCGCTCAACACGTTCTTGCGCTCCGCCACCCAGGCGACGGTGCCCACCTGCAAGGGATGCAGCGCGAACAACGCGGCCAGGACCGCACAGCGCCAAAAGGCCCCCGTCAGCCGCCGAAAAAGCAGGAAGACCAGGACCGTATTGAGTGTGTGAAACAGCAGGTTGACCAAGTGATGGCCCGCCGGTCTCAGCCCGAAGAGCTGGCAGTCCAGCATGTGGGAGACCCAGGTCAGCGGGTGCCAGTAGGTCTGCTCGCCATGAAGTCGGCCGAAGGCCCACGCCAGGCCCGCCCAAGTCACCCCAGCCTGGACATGGGGATTTTGGGTCACGTAATCCGTATCGTCGTAATTGACAAACTGGTGTTGGCTAACCTCCCAAAATGGGATAACCGTCAGGGCTGCGAGCAGCAGAACAACCGCCCAATCGCGTCGCATATCAGCATTTAACATGGCGAACACTGCAGCGCAAGGCCGACAGGGACTACCCAAAATCACGCCGCACGGTGGTTGCCACAGGGTAAACGCCGCCCGTCAGTCAGGGACATAAGAAAGCCGCCCGGAGGACGGGCGGCTCGATACTTCAACAACTGCTGCCGCGGCTTAGTTCCGCCGGCGCCACGCGGCATAGAGCCCGAGGCCGCCTAAAAGGGCAAGAACACCAGAAGTCGGTTCGGGGATCACCCTCACGTTGTCAATAAGCCCGAACAGCAGCGCGGGCGAGTTAGGATCAGCCGATACGCTGGAGTTGATATCGTACTGATTGAACAGAATGTTCCCTCCACCCAATGTCCCGGCGGTGCTCGCGTCCACAGTAGCTAGCAGCTTCCCGTCAATGCTCCATGTGACAATGTTCCCGGTCTTCACAATCTGCACATCCCGCCAGGCCCAGCCCTGAGCGCCGGCGGCGGTCGCCCCGGTCTGCTGCGGGAAAAGGCCCAACTGTGCGGCGGGGGCGCTGGCGCCGCCAAAACCGGCATAGTAGGCATGCGAATTGTTTCGGACGCCGGCGACAGTTCCTGCTGCATAAACGCCACTGGCGTCTTGGTAGCTTGACTGAAAAGCTGGAGCGTAGGCGCGATAATCAGCGGAAGTACCCCCCTCGCCGCTCGAGCCAAAATTAATGCTGTCGATGACGCCGCCACCAATCTGGGATGAGGTCCCGGCGGTCCCGATTCCGGTCCCGGTGATCTGCGTCGAGCCCGAGCCTCCCCCCGGAGCCGGCCCGTTGAAATTGAGCCACATGTCACAACGCAGTTCATAGTCGCCGGAAAAGCTTTGGCCGATGGGCGAAACACTCACCCCGGAGGGAAACTGTGCCGTGCTCCCGAACTGGTTTGCGCGCAGCCGCAGACCCCTGGTCGTCCCGCCCGAGTTCGGCGCCGCGGGCACGCCAACGGTGCTGTAGTCGAAAAAGAAATTCGCATCCGAAATGCCGATGCCTAGCGTCTTTACCGTCCAGTTCGCTGTGGGATCAACGTCAAAACTCTCAGTAAAAAGGTACGCCGACGCGCTGACGCCAGACAATGCCAAACCAAGACCAACCATGAGGGGAATTCGCACATTTGTTTTCATAGCCATCTTATCTGAACTTGGGTTAATTGTGCGATACTATAGGGAGATCTCTTGCCAACTGTCAACAAAAAAATGCAAGAATTGGTAATGCCTCAGTGACGGCGGGAAATCGGGCATCGCAAATTCTTTCACTTTTCTCTTGCGGTGTACGTATGGTATGCACGATACATACTACATGCCGCACTCAAACTCCATCGATTCGAGGCTCCGCCAAAACTTCTTGCGCCAACTCCAAAAGCTCTGGCCCGCCATCAAGGGATCCCTGTCTGAAGTCCGCAAACCCTGCATCCGTCCTAACTGTGCCGCTTGCGCCCGCGGCGACAAACATCCCTCTTTCATTCTCTCTTTCACCGACCAGGGCCGCCGCCGGTGTATGTATGTCCCCGCCGAGCTGGTGCCGCAGTTGCAGCAAGCTCTGCACAACGGCAAAGCCCTCGACGCTCTGCTCTACCAACTGGGGCCAGAACTCTTGCGGCAATATCGCCAGCAGCGAGACGCCCCGAATTCAGACTAAACCTACGAAATTCCAACTGACCTATTGTCCAGGGTGTCTAAAAAAGCAGTTGGTCATCGACCGGCTGCAGGAAGAAATTGTTCGGCTCAAAGCCCGGTTGCGCTACCAGGAGCGGACGGCCAAGGAAGGCCCCTTTGGTTCTTCGACGCCTTCGGCCAAGGTGCCGCTCAAAGCCAACACGCCATCGGAAAATTCGCAGCGCCGGGGCGGCGCCACACCTGGCCACTGTGGTCATGGTCGCCGCGACATTCCCGACGCGGAAATTACGCGGGAAGAATCGGTGCCGGGACTGGAGCAATGCCCCTACTGCGGCGGCCCCTTGGACCCCAAGGGCCGTAAACCGCGCACCATTATCGAAGTAGATCCGGTGCGCAAGGAGGTGATTCGTTATGAACTGGCGCAACGCGACTGTGGCCGCTGTCACCGCACGTTCACCGCCCGACCGGCTGGAGTCTTTGCCAAAGGGCTCTTCGGCAACCAATTACTGACCCATCTGGCCGTGGAGCATTACGTGCAAGGAGTAACCCTGGGTCACTTAAGCGTCCAACTGGGAGTGGGCCAAGGCGGCTTGTGGGCGGCCTTGCACCAGTTGGCCCGACGCTTGGCAGCGGCCCCCCCCGTTTGCTCTTGGAGTATCGGCGCGCTCCGGTCAAGCACGCCGACGAGACCGGTTGGCGCAACGATGGGCACAACGGTTACGCCTGGCTCTTTTGCACGGCACTCATCAGCCTCTTTCGCTTTCGCCAGAGCCGCTCGGCGAGCGTGGCTCAAGAGGTGTTGGGGACCAAACGTCTGCCGGGAACCTTGGTGGTGGACCGTTACAACGGTTACAACCGGGCGCCGTGTTCGATTCAATATTGCTACGCGCACCTGCTGCGCGAGGTCCAAGACTTGGGCAAGGAGTTTCCCGAAGTGGGCGAGGTCTCGCAGTTTGTCGGGGGTTTCGCCCCGCTATTGGCCGGAGCCATGAAGTTGCGTGCCCAGGAGTTCCGGGCGACGCAATTTCACCAGCAGGCGCTCGAACTCAGAGCCCAGATTCAAGGGTTGGTGCAAGCCCCGGCGCAGCACCCCGGCATTCAGAAAATCCAAAACATCTTCCGCGACAAAGCGGCTCGGCTCTATCACTGGGCCAAAAGCTCAGCCATTCCCGCGGACAACAACCGCGCCGAACGCGAACTGCGTCCTTTGGTCATCGCCCGTAAGATCAGCTTTGGCTCTCAGTCCGAACAGGGTGCTCAGACCCGTGAAATTCTCATGACCGTCCTGCACACGCTCCGCAAACGAACCCACGACGTCTTCGGTGCCTTCAAGCGCGCGCTCGACGCGTTGGCGGAGGACGAAACGCGCGATCCTTTTAAGTTATTGTTCGACTCATCCTGAGTTCCACCCGAAATCCGCCATCACTGAGGGATTACAAAAAAGTTCTTTTTCTGCTGTTGGGGCGGGAACAAAATGAGACCGCTTGGGGGAACAAAATGAGACTGGGTTGCCGTCCTTCACAGGAGGGCAGGAACCCTTCGCCTGCAGGGCCAGGCTTTGAGGAGGCCGGAGCGCAGCGGAGGCCGACGAAAAGCCTGGCCCTGCAGGCGGCTCCCATGCTCAATCGTCGCTTGCAAAACATCAATTAGCCCACCGTCTTACCTCACAGTTCCTCCACCAAACTCTCGACGCGTTCAACCGCGGCGAGCTCGACCCTGACACCGCCGCCCAACTCCTGAGCGTCAGTCGAGCTCACCTCTTTCGCCTGCGAGCCGCCTGGCTTCAACAACCGACCGCCTTCACCCTCCACCTCTCTGGCGGCGACCATCGCCCCGACTGGCCCGCCGAGGTCCAGCAGTTCCTGCAAGCCTTCCTGCCGCTCCAACGACCGCCCAACTATCAACTCGTCGCCGACGAGCTAGCCACCCGTTTCGCCTTCCAACGCGACCGTAAATCCGTCGCCGCTTACGCCCGCCATCACTTCCCGATCCTGGTCAGTGCCCCCGCGCCCACCCCCAAGCCCCGCCGCCGCTGGGAACGGGCCCGTGTGGGCGAACTGTGGCAGCATGACTCCTCCATCCACCAGTGGTGGCCCGCCGCCGATAAACAAACCCTCCTGCTGACGGTGGATGACCACTCGCGCGAACTCCTGGCCGCCATCTTTGTTCCCACCGACACCACTTGGCACCACTTCCAGCACCTCCGCCGCGCTTTTACCCTCCACGGCATCCCCGTAGCTTTTTACACCGATGGCTTGGCCTTGTTCGGCCATGAGTCCACCGCCGATGGCCGGGATCCCCGCTCCGAGTTCCAACGCGCCCTCACCGCCCTGGGCGTCTCCCATCTGGTCGCCCCCAGCCCGCAGGCCAAAGGCAAAATCGAACGCCGCTTTGGCACCTTCCAAAAACGCATCGTTACCCTTTTGGCCTACGAGAAAATCACCGCTTACGCCCCAGCACAGGAACTGCTGGCCCGCGAACTGGCCCGCCAAAATCGCACCGTCTGCCGCACCACGGGTCTATCCCCAGACGACGCCTGTGCCAAGGCCCAGGCAGAAGAGCGCACCGTTCTGCGTCCTTGTCCTGACCCCAGCCTGTTGGATCTCCAGCTAGCCCTCCACCTCGGCCGACGCATCAACGCTGACCACCAGATCGACTTCCTCGGTCGCTGTTGGCCCATTAGTGCCACCGCTCGGCATACCGTTACCCTCATTCACCATCCCCAGAGCCAGTTCTGGGTCGTGTCCCAGCCACCCAGACCCCCGCTCAACCGCTGGCCCGATATCCTGGGAAAATTCTCACTCTGAGCCAGTCTCATTTTGTTCCCACAACAAGTCTCATTTTGAACTCCCGCCGACAAAAGTTCTTTTTCGGCGCGGCCCCGGTACATCGTGACCCCCCGCAGCCGGTTTACCGGCTGCGCAAGATTCAATGCATCTCGCAACGCACGTGGAACGGCTTAAGGGTGTGGCTGCGCCAGTCTCTGGCGCAGACT
>CAWGGD010000018.1:0-94814 GCA_963822005.1 uncultured Verrucomicrobiae bacterium
TGCGTCGGCGGACGTTTGCAGCGCGATTACTCCAAGGGCCGGTCGCCGCTGGATCCCGTGATCCGCCCCCGTCAGTCCTATCCGTACCAGTTCCGGAGTCCATTTTCCTGCCGGCTCTTGACGGCAGCGGCACTAAGCAAACCGGATAGTAAAAACCCCAGTTATCGGAGTTTCGGCGTACGGCGTTAGTGTAATTTGTAGCGCAATGAATCTAACCAAGGCACGCTGGGGTGCGATGGTGCTGGCGATCCTCCTCGCCAGCCCGCCTGTATTTGCTCAATTCGGCGGCGATTTCACTGGCTATTATGCGCCGTCCAAGTGGAGCACGGTTTTGACCAACAATCCTGAATTCCAGAACACGGCTTCTGTGAAGCGAGATCAAGGAAGCAAACTGCTCACCATCGCTGGCGCGGTGAGTACGCAGACCACCCCCCAACCCCCGGCCTCCATCATCGATTTCACCATTGTGCTGGAGGGCGCAGGATTACGTCGGTTTTCTTCGGTTACGTGTTCACTGGCTCGGCGGACGGGTACGACGCGGCCCAGTTGATTTACGACAGCGGGAGCGGGCTTCAGGCTATTGCGAGCCTGAGCGCACTGATTGGCGTTCAGCAATCGTATTCCGCCCAATTGCAAGGGGGGCGCACGTTTGGGTTCCGCGTTTATTCCAACAACGACAATGTTGCGAATACCCTGGTCATTTCCGCCGTCCCAGAGCCCTCTACGCTCACGTTTCTAAGTCTTGGCGCAGGCGCACTGTGGCTGAGACTGCGCCGCCGGCCGTTATAGGGCCAAGCGGTTGGCTGGCGTGTTCGACGAGCGCCTTCTTGAAGCTCGGAACCTGAATCCCATTGGGGACTTCTTGCCACTGCCGCCCTGCCCTGCTCGCTCTGAAGAGGGGGGGCGGGTTTTCGGAAGTCGAGTCTTGACAGACGGCACTTTGCCTGTTCCACTCTTGACGCTGTTGGAACACCTATGAGAGCACAGTCACGTCCAGCTTGGCATGCGGTGCTCACCGCAGTGATCTGGTGGTTGGCGCTTCAACCTCTGCAAGGCCAGGCCGCCTCACTTGTCGTCACGACGCTGGCGAATAGCGGCGTCGGTTCGCTCCGGGCAGCCATCGCCAGTGCGAGCGGCGGTGATGTCATCAGTTTCTCCATCGGCGGCACGATTACGAATCTGACGGGGAGTTGCTCATCGACAAGAACCTCACCATCGTCGGCCCTGATCCCAGCAACCTCGCGGTCAGCGGCAACAACTCGAGCCGCGCCTTTAACATTGCCGGCGGGGCCGTGGTCAATTGTCCGGCCTGACGATTTGTAACGGGCATGCTCCGACGGCGCCGCCGGCACAAATAATGCGACGCCGGGTTGGCCGGGCGACGACAGCGGGGGCATCCATAATTCGGGTACGCTCGCGCTGACCAACTGCGTCATCACTCGGTGCCGCAGCGGCCAGGGAGGTGCGGGGTTTGCCTCCCCGAGCTTCCCCACGCCCAGCACACCCAGCAGTAACGGCGGTCCGGGCGGGAACGGCGGCGGCATCTACAATGCCGGCACACTGGCGCTGGCCGCTTGCACCCTCAGTTTCAACACCAACGGCAACGGGGGCGCCGGCGGCAATTCCAGATTTGCGCCGGGTTATCCGGGTGCAACGGGCGGGAGCGGCGGCGGTGGCGGCGGCATCTATGATGCGGGAGCGGCCACACTCATTGCCTGCACTTTCGCTTCCAACAGCGCCGGCACGGGGGGCGCTGGGGGTTCCGGCGGCTGGGGCACCGAGGGCGGTCAAACCGACGGCGCCGCCGGCGGCTGGGGTGGCGACGGCGGCTCCGGTGGCGCTCTGTGCAGCCAAAGTAGCCCCACTCTTATCTCTTGCACGTTTGCCAGCAATGCTGCCGGTTCCGGCGGGCAAGGCGGTCCGGGTGGCTATGGCTACTCTCCTTCCTCCAGGACAGTCACCAGGTAATGGCGGCGTGGGCGCCGGTGGCGGCACGGGTGGCAGCGGCGGCGGCCTTTACAGTCCTGGTTTCTTTCAGGCTGTCGCCTGCACCTTCACCGCCAATGCCGCCGGCAAAGGGGGTAACGGCGGCCAGGGCGGCAGGGGAGGATTGGGCCGCCCCATTGGCGGAGGCAACGGGGCAATGGCGGTAATGGCGGCGACGGCGGCGCTGGCGGAGGGGCGAACACCTGGGGCTCATCAACGCTGCAGAACGTTTTGGCTGCGCAAAACTCCGACGCTGCAGGCGGCCTTGGCGGCGCTGGTGGCGCCGGCTCCTCGCCTGGCTCCAGCGGTTCTCCCGGGGCAAGCGGCGTGGGCGGCTCCGGCCCCGACCTCTTCGGCGCTCTCACCTCCAATGGCCACAACCTCATTGGTCTGGATAAGGGCAGCACCGGCTTCACCGACGGCGTTCTTGGCGACAGCGTCGGCTCTGGCACCCCGCTCAATCCCTTGGTTGGGCCTCTGGCCAACAACAGCGGCCCCACTTTCACCTGCGCGCTGTTGTACGGCAGCCCGCCCTTGACACCGGCGACGACACCTTGCTGGACGCGCCCTGGAACCTGACCACCGACCAACGCGGCCTGCCACGGCAGTCCGGCTCGCATGTAGATATCGGGGCTGCAGAGGTTCAGTGGGCCTCGATCCCCATTCGGCTTGCTGCCTGCCTAGGAACACCAACGGCGCCATCCAGATGAGTCTCACGAACATCCCGGGCGCAAGCCTTACCGTGCTCGCCGCCACCAACCTGGCATCGCCACTGCCCACCTGGACCATGCTTGGCCCCATTCCTGAAATCGCTCCCGGCCAATTCCAATTCATTGATCCGGCTCCCACCAACCTGCCGCAGCGCATTTACCGCGTGCGCTGCCCATAATTGACCAACTATTACGATCCTACATCCGGCCGTTGAAGCGGTGGATGGTTTCGACCATCGCCAGGTAGTTGGCAACGGGCATGTAGTTGGTGATGGAGTTGCCGGAGCCGCA
This sequence comes from uncultured Verrucomicrobiae bacterium, assembly GCA_963822005.1. GTDB lineage: Bacteria > Verrucomicrobiota > Verrucomicrobiia > Limisphaerales > UBA8199 > PALSA-1440. The sequence continues at coordinate 2,988 of CAWGGD010000018.1, forward strand.
GGCGTAACCACCGCCCGCCGCGCAGGCTTCCAGGATCTGGCTGGTTCGACGCCGGACGTCGTCTTCCGTGCCGCGGCTGAGGAGATCCACGTCCACGCCGCCCAGCACGGCGACCTGTTTCCCCCAGCGCCGCTTGAACTGCTCGACCGGCACAATCACATCCTCGAAGCTGTGCTTGGCGTCTATGCGCACGTCTTCGATCAGGTCGGGCATGACCGACTCGACATGCCCGCAACTGTGGAGCAGGAACAGCCGGCCCGTCTGGTGGGCGAGCTCGGCGTAGCGCTTGTGCCAGGGCAGGATGTATTGGCGGAGGTGTTGAGGCTGGAGGAGGGTGGCGGTCTTGAAACCCATGTCGTCGCCGAGCCAAAGGGCAAAGACCTTCTCCATGTCGCAGAAGACACGGAAGGCGTCGTAGATGATCTGCCCGACACGGTCCACCACCACCCGCACCAGGTCCGGATCGTCATAGAGCAGCAGCATCATGCCCTCCAGCCCGAGCAGATTGCTGGACCATTCGAGGACGCCGCCGGAGAAGCCCATCATGCCCATGCCGTCGGGCAGCGCGCCGTGGGCCGCTTCCGCCGCGGCGAAGTCAACAGCAGCCGGCGCAGGCCAGGGGTAGGACTCAAAGTCGGCGAGGGATTTAATCAGGCCCTCGTGTTCATTGACCCAGCGGCGCTCGCCGGTGGCGGAGGCCGCGGTGTCGCGCGCCGCCAAGGTCTCCATTTGGAACGGAATCTCCGCCCGGGCGCGGTAGTAATCGTATCCCAGGGCGTGCCAAAGGTGGACGCGCTGACGAACAGCCGCGCGAAACTGCTCCTGGCCATTTTGCCGGGCCAGCGGGATCAGAGGCTGGCCATGCAGCGCGGTTAGGGTCTCCTCGGCAATGGCCAGTTCGACCAGCGGGACCCGGTCGCAGGGGCCGCGCCGAAGGACCCGCCGGAACTGTTCGACATTGGGTTCGGGCTTAGGCAGTCGTTGCATGATCAGACGATCTATGGGGTTTCGGCCTTGCGGTTAATGGGCCGCCTCAGGCAACGCAGGACAAACCACATCACCAATCAACGGCATATATACTAGCCCTGAATCCCCAGGTCACCGGCCGCCTTCACCAGCTCGTCCAGGCGCCAGAGGTGGTGAGGATGCGTGGAATAGAGCGTGCGGTACTTGACAAAGAATTCAGGCCGGTGTCGGTTCCACTGTGCGATCGCCTGATCAATGTCCACGGCGGATGCAAGCTGCGCGCCCACCGTCATGTTGCAGACGGCCCGCAGGCTCTCGCTCAGGCTGTTGGCGCAAGCCAGGCCGTAGCGGTCGCAGGTGAGCTCGCAACGCCGTTTGTACCACAAGACGCCCCACACAAACCAGGAGCCCAGGCTCTCGGTGCTCTGACGCCAGAAGTTCAAATGCCCGGCGTAATGGTGGCCCAGCTCATGTCCCACCAGCCAGGCCAACTGGGTGATCGAGCCCTTGAGCAGGAGCGAATCCACCGCCCCCGGTACAGAACGACGAGCCGTCTCCCAGCCAGCTTCATCGCCACCGCGTTCCAAACACTCTCCTGCATGACATACACCCTGGGTGGGGTCTTGCCCAACTGCTGGGAGAAGTTGGTGATGACCCGGTGAATCTCCGGGAACTGCAGGTCGGAAACCTCCACGGCGTTGGTCTTGATGTGGGCGGCGTGAAACAGTTGCACCAGCAGGCGGACCAACGCAATCAGAGCGATGATGATCAGCGCGATACCGAACGACGCAACAACCCAGATCGCGAGGACCACCCAGAGAAGGAGCGAGCAGAACACGAGCAGGCCAAAGGCCGCGCCCTCCGTAGGATCGCGCAGCGCCGCCGCGTTGATCGAGGACGACGGACCCGAGACCGGCCGCGGGGGCGAACTGCCGGCGATCAACGACTCCCTGCTCGCGGGAGGGAGCAATTGTGGTTCCACGGTGACCGGAAAACATCCGAGGCGTTCGATTTGGTCAATCGCGGCTTGCTTATCCTGTGCCTCCACGACTCCAGAAGTCTTGCTCCCGTCCTTCTTGCGTGCTGTGTATGCGAAACTTCTCATTGGTTTTCTCCCGGGCGAATTGGTTTCTGGACCGCAGGCCAGATTCTGAGCACGCCGACCTGCCGAGCCCCACTAGAGGTATCTAGCATTCCCTGGCCGCGCCGCCGGTTTATTGACGCCGCGTGGAAGAGGGAAAGTTGCTTTCCGGTGTGGCTCATTCCGGCCGCACGGTGGCAGAATGGGACGAAGATGTAAAAGCAGATTCATGAGGGGAACTCTCAGAGCTTCTCGTCACCATGTGAGATGTTGCCAGGCGGCCGTTGCTCGGATGGGAGTTGGTGTCCCGTCCGGTCCAGGCCGGAGGCAGTCCGTTCCAGCTTCTGACGCGCTTTGGCGTCTCCGGGATTAAGCCGCAAGGTCTCTGCGTATTGAAAGGCTGCCTGCTCCAGCTTGCCTTGCTCGAGGAGGACGTTTCCCAAATTGTAATGGGCATCGGCATTCTGAGGCTCCAGGCGCACGACCTCGGCGAAATGGCGCTCGGCCGCCGGGAGTTGGTGCTGCCGCGCCAACGCGATCGCCAGGTCGCTATGCGCCCGCGCCGACTCGGGATGCAGCCGAGCCGCCTCAGTATACTGCGCAATGGCCTCGCTCTCTTTTCCTGCCTGTTTGAGAGCGATGGCCAGGTTCAAAAGCGCATCCAGGTGGGCGGGCTGAACCAGCAAGGCCGCGCGATAACAGGCAACGGCTTCTTGGACCCGGCCCTGTTTGAACAGCAGATTGCCGAGGTTGTTTTGCGCTTCCGCAAAGGCCGGACGGCACCGAAGGGCGATCCGGTGCTGCTCGATCGCCTCATCCGTCTGTCCCAGGTTGGCCAGGACCACGCCGAGGTTGTAGTAGGCGTCCGCGTAGTCGGGTTTCAGGGCGACCGCCGTGCGATAGTGCGTGAGCGCGGCGTTATAGTTGCCTTCGCGCATGAGAACATTCGCCAGGTTATAATGCGTCCCGGCGAAATCGGGCCGGATGCGCAAGGTTTCCTGGTAATGTTGCTTGGCGGCTTCGTGCTGCCCGGACCGATCGAGCACGTTGCCTAGGTTGTTATGCGCGACGTAATTGTTCTTGGTGACCGCGAGGGCACGCTCGAAAAGGGTCTGGCTGTCCTTCCAGAAACCAATCTCCTGGCGGGTGAGTGCGATGCAGAAGAGAGTTGCCAAAACACCAATCGCCGACAAGGTGAGGCCCTGGTAACGCCAGCGGGCAGTCAATTCCTGCGCACCCCACACCAGCAACATGAACAAGCCAATGACTGGCACATAAGCGAAACGATCCGCCATCGCCTGCCCTCCCGCTTGGACCAAGCCGATGACTGGGACCAGCACCCCCAGGAACCAAAACCAGCCCACAAAAAGCCACGGGTGACTGCGGGCCGTGCTTACCGCCACGCCGGAGACGACCAGCAGCAACAAGCCGCAGAGCCCAACTTCCCACATCGGCCAGGCGTCCGGATACGGGTAGAAAACCGCAAGCTGCGACGGCCAAAGCGTCTTCGCCAGGTAGCGAACATACGAAACGACCGCGTTCTCCAGACGGAGGCCCAGGGGAAGCTGGGTTGACAGGCCGCCCAAACTGCGGTGGGCCGCGAGAGTGATCAGGCTCGAAGCCGCCGCCAGGGCGAAGAAAGGGAGTTTCTCGACCACCAAACGGAGTGGTGGAACGGTGCGATGCTGGAGTGATCCCTGGCCCAGGCCGATCGGCTGAACCGTTGAAACGTTGCCTCCCTGGGGCACCGCTGCGTCCTGCGGCGCAGGCGCGAAGCGTTGAGACGACAGAGACAGTCGGCCCAGCGGCCAATAGTCGAGCAAGAGCAGCACAAAGGGAAGCGTCACCAGGACCGGCTTGCACATCAGGCCGAAGGCAAAGAGTGCCAAGGCAAGGAGATAGTAGCAGTAGCGGGAGCGGTAAACGGTCATTGGTAACTGGTGATTGGTGTCGGCCGATGTTTTGGGCTTCCCCAACGCATAGCGCACATAAGCCCAGGTCGTCAGCAGCCAAAAGAAGGCGCTCAACACGTTCTTGCGCTCCGCCACCCAGGCGACGGTGCCCACCTGCAAGGGATGCAGCGCGAACAACGCGGCCAGGACCGCACAGCGCCAAAAGGCCCCCGTCAGCCGCCGAAAAAGCAGGAAGACCAGGACCGTATTGAGTGTGTGAAACAGCAGGTTGACCAAGTGATGGCCCGCCGGTCTCAGCCCGAAGAGCTGGCAGTCCAGCATGTGGGAGACCCAGGTCAGCGGGTGCCAGTAGGTCTGCTCGCCATGAAGTCGGCCGAAGGCCCACGCCAGGCCCGCCCAAGTCACCCCAGCCTGGACATGGGGATTTTGGGTCACGTAATCCGTATCGTCGTAATTGACAAACTGGTGTTGGCTAACCTCCCAAAATGGGATAACCGTCAGGGCTGCGAGCAGCAGAACAACCGCCCAATCGCGTCGCATATCAGCATTTAACATGGCGAACACTGCAGCGCAAGGCCGACAGGGACTACCCAATCACGCCGCACGGTGGTTGCCACAGGGTAAACGCCGCCCGTCAGTCAGGGACATAAGAAAGCCGCCCGGAGGACGGGCGGCTCGATACTTCAACAACTGCTGCCGCGGCTTAGTTCCGCCGGCGCCACGCGGCATAGAGCCCGAGGCCGCCTAAAAGGGCAAGAACACCAGAAGTCGGTTCGGGGATCACCCTCACGTTGTCAATAAGCCCGAACAGCAGCGCGGGCGAGTTAGGATCAGCCGATACGCTGGAGTTGATATCGTACTGATTGAACAGAATGTTCCCTCCACCCAATGTCCCGGCGGTGCTCGCGTCCACAGTAGCTAGCAGCTTCCCGTCAATGCTCCATGTGACAATGTTCCCGGTCTTCACAATCTGCACATCCCGCCAGGCCCAGCCCTGAGCGCCGGCGGCGGTCGCCCCGGTCTGCTGCGGGAAAAGGCCCAACTGTGCGGCGGGGGCGCTGGCGCCGCCAAAACCGGCATAGTAGGCATGCGAATTGTTTCGGACGCCGGCGACAGTTCCTGCTGCATAAACGCCACTGGCGTCTTGGTAGCTTGACTGAAAAGCTGGAGCGTAGGCGCGATAATCAGCGGACGTACCACCCTCGCCGCTCGAGCCAAAATTAATGCTGTCGATGACGCCGCCACCAATCTGGGATGAGGTCCCGGCGGTCCCGATTCCGGTCCCGGTGATCTGCGTCGAGCCCGAGCCTCCCCCCGGAGCCGGCCCGTTGAAATTGAGCCACATGTCACAACGCAGTTCATAGTCGCCGGAAAAGCTTTGGCCGATGGGCGAAACACTCACCCCGGAGGGAAACTGTGCCGTGCTCCCGAACTGGTTTGCGCGCAGCCGCAGACCCCTGGTCGTCCCGCCCGAGTTCGGCGCCGCGGGCACGCCAACGGTGCTGTAGTCGAAAAAGAAATTCGCATCCGAAATGCCGATGCCTAGCGTCTTTACCGTCCAGTTCGCTGTGGGATCAACGTCAAAACTCTCAGTAAAAAGGTACGCCGACGCGCTGACGCCAGACAATGCCAAACCAAGACCAACCATGAGGGGAATTCGCACATTTGTTTTCATAGCCATCTTATCTGAACTTGGGTTAATTGTGCGATACTATAGGGAGATCTCTTGCCAACTGTCAACAAAAAAATGCAAGAATTTGGCTCTTGGGGGCCAGCCGCTTTATTGACGTTGTGTGGGTGAGGGACAATCGCTTTCCGGTCTGGCTAATTATGGCGGCAAGGTGGGGTCGGGCCGCACCTGCTGCATACACGGGCGCAGGCCGGGAATCAGGGGCGGGGAGGTGGCGTTCGCCAGGCGATTCGACCCTCGCGCCGGCGAAGGTCGAGGCTGACGCTGGCGTGCTGGAACTCCCGGGTGTAAACGAAGCCGGTCCTGGCCGCCGGGCCTTTGGGCGGACCGAGCGGCTTGTGAAACTCGGGGAAGTCGGGATCCCACAGCCGCCGGTGATCCGCAGCGTTCCGGGAGGTACCTGGTATCCGAGATAGGACCGCTCGCCGGCACAGATCAGGAACATGGCCAGTTTGTACTCGCGGTCGCGGTAGAGGCTTTCACAATCCGCCGGTTCACCCTTGGCCACCCTGGCCTTGACGTCCGCTATGTCGTTCTGGTTGAACTCGCCCGGAAACAAGGTGAGGAACACCAGCCTGCCTTCGGCGGTGGCTCGTTGCACGGACTCGATCCCCTTCGCGATCCAGTCCTCGTAAGAGACCGCGGGTTTCCCCGGCAGTCTCATGGGTGACTCAAATGATTCCAGGTACGAGCCGTCGTAGGACCTGGCGGAGGATCGCCAATCCGGCATCGTCGTAAGCAGCCCGCAGGCAATTGCCGATCAGCAGGCCCTGGGCGCCACATACCTTCCTCGTTTCCCGCATCAGGGCATGAAACCCGTCGGCGTACTTCTCACACTCCGCGGCGGACAGGGAGCTGGTGATGGGGTGGTAAAAGAACACCTTGGCCACGGCATCAATCAGGATGCCGTCGAAGCCGGGCGTGGCCAGCAGGCGATGGACATCTTCCACCCACCATTGCCGCAGGGCGGGGTTCCGCAAATCGTGCAGCGGGCGTTTCTGGTTGTGCATAAGCGGCTTGCCCTGCGAGTCGTAGAGGAACCAATCGGGATGCTCGCGAAAGAGGGCCGGGACGGCATGGTAGTCGTAGTGGACGACGATATTCTTGTAGCCGATTACCGTGGCGCGCGGATTATGCTTCTTGATCTCCAGGGCGATGTTGTTGGTAGCGGGCTTCCAAGGCATGCCGCCCGGTATCATCGTCTGCACGAGCGAATACCTGGCGACTGCTGCGATATCGTCCTCGGTAAAGGCTCTGTTCTTCCAGATGCAGATGCCCCGCGGCACGGTGGCCCAAGCTGCCGCAGGTTGGGAGGTAGCCCCGGCTCCCAAGGCTGGCGCAGCGGCAGCGCAGGTCAGCTTGGCCAGCATTAAGCCGAGAACAATACCGCTTACGCACTGGGTTTGAATTGGCTTCACTCCTCCACCAACGGCAGCATGACCTCGACAAATCGCTTCGCGCGACGGCACGATTCCACCGCCTCCCAGCCGCGCGGATTCCAGACATAATCCGCCGCGGTGGCCAGGTAGGCCAGCATCTCCGAGTCGGACCGGGACAGTGGGATCGCGTTGAAATGCACGCCTTCAAAGAGCCGGTTGAGTTCCTTGGGCAGAAAGTCGCCGCGAAACACGAAGGCCCCAGGCACCTCGCTCACTGGACGGGTAAACGGGCGGTTATACCTGTCCCGCGGCCCGACGCGGTTGACCCAGAGGAATGGCCGCCGGCCCGCGGCACGAGTCCAGGCTTCAACATCGGCAGGGTTCAGTGGTTTCTCGATCAGCGCATTGTTGGTCGCCATGCCCGTCCACAACGGCCACACATTCGTGGGCACCTGGGACAAAATGCGGGTCATTTCCGCCGAGGCTGGTCCCCGATACACACTGGTTCCTCTGCTCGGCGGACAGTAAAGGATGTACGCCTGGGGATTCTTCTCCGCCACCGCCCGGCAAGCGAGGTTGATGACGTTCTCGATGGGCGTCGCTCTCCCGGGCCAATCGTTGTAATCCACCTCGATGCCATTCGCCCCCTGCGCGAGCATCCACTGGAGGAACTCCGCGTACCGCTGCTGATCCGCAGCCGTGTTGAAATCGTAGCCTTTGCCGCGGAAGGGACAGAAATAGACGATGGTCTCCAGGATGCCGCCCTGCCGTGCCCGGGAGCAAACCGCCTGGACGTTCGCTCGGAACGGTTCCACCTCGTTGGAGTTTGTGCCGTGGAATTGCAGGCCCATGACATTCATCTTGTACAACGGCAGCCAAGCTGCGTACTCATTGAGCTCCGGCAGTGGACTGGTGGACGCGCTGGTCTTGGCGAGGCGCAGTCCGATTTCCGGCCAGTCCCCCAGCGTCACCACCGGGAGGCAAAGGTTTCCCTGTTCGTCTTTGTCCAGGAGCTGGCAGAGCGAAACGAGCGCGTAGTAAATCCCCAGCTCGCTGTAAGCCGCGATTTGCACCACGCCGCGGCCTCGGTAAGCCGGCCGGCAGACCAGCGTGTAGGCTTGCTCCAGCCGCTTGCCGGTTGCTTCCTCCCTGGCCCCGTGGCCGCGCAGCATCCGGCTCAACTGTTTGACCGAAGCCTTGGTGATCACCACCTGCGCGTCGCCCCGCCCCGCTTCTACGGTGACCTCGCCGCCGCCGAGCAGCTTCAGCCGTTTGGACAACAGCCGGAGTCCACCCTCACAAGGAGCGGACTCCGCCGGGTTGATGTTCTTGAAAGCCACCTTGAACTGCGCGGCGTGGGGCTCAAACCGTGCCGACCCGCGGCCATAATCCTCGATTTGCGGCCGGGGAATCACCCCCGCGGCTCCCTCCGCCAGCACGGGCTGGCATAGCGTCAGGCAGGACAAAGCCGTGAGCGCGGGCATCCGCACAGCTCGCATGAATGCTGACTGACGCGCGAACAACTTCCCAGGTCCACTAAACAATGAACGCATAACGAGCCCCTTCTACCGCTCAATGCCGCAGGGCACAAGTCGCAAGCAAGTCGCAGTTGGCGCCAGAGCCCACCAGCGCGCCCGCGGACGGATCACTATCGCGTTCTCCCCTGCACCTGCTCATCGAACTACCGCCGTCGCGCGGTCCCGTATTTGGTTCTTCGCATTCTCGGGGTAATAGGGCTCAGCTCAGGCAGCAAATCAGTGCCGCCAGCCTTTCCGGCCAGGATTGACCCTGTGGGACGCTCAAGGCCCCAAGCGCCGATTCTCCACCCGAACCTTCTCGTCAGAGCGCCCACAGTGCCCCGATGGTACCTCCGTAGTACCTCCGTAGTACCTCTGTAGTACCTCTGTAGTACTCCGTTTAATATACGGAGGTATGACAGCCGTTAAGGCCTGGGGAGCGGGGAGATGCTTCTACGCGGTTAATGGAGGCCACACTGCAGCCGAGCGAGGGTCGCTCGGTTGCCGTCGGTCCACAAGGTGTTCCACCGACAAGCGAAGAACCCTCCGCGGTCCTTTAGTCTCTGCGTTACAGAGCGATCCGAGAGATGGGCGACGCCGCTGCAACTCTTCGCTACGACGGCAGTGTGGGTACTTACCCCTTCACCCCGGAGCCCACCGCCGCCCCGCCCTGCGCCCAGTGCGATTCAACTTTGATTGTACAGCAACACAGGCATACTCCCCGCGCTGAAGGCAAGTATATGACAAATCAAGACAAGCGAATCTGGAGCGGCTGGGTGTGCGGCGGACTTCTCCTGTTGGGGGTCGCGTCGTGTTCCACCCCAGGTGAACACCAACGTGCGGTCGAGTTGTTTAATGGAAAGGACCTTACGGGCTGGCAGCATGTGCTGGCTGAGCCTGACGTCAAAATGGGCCAGGTCTGGAGCGTGCAGGACAGCATCCTAACCTGCCAGGGCAAGCCCCTCGGGGCGCTGTATCGAGGCCCGGCGGTCAGTAATTTCCGCCTGGTGGTGGAGTACCGCTGGCCGCCAGGCAGCGAGCCGGGCAACAGCGGTATCTTCTCCCGCATCAGCAAACCCCTCAAAGCCCTCCCTTGCGCCGTCGAGGTCCAATTGAAGCACGGCAGCGCGGGTGATGTGCTCGGGCTGCAAAGCAAGCCCATCGCCGGCGGCCAGCCCCGGTTCTTTGAGGTGAAGAAACATGCCGTGGCAGGGGACATCGCCGGTGTCCACAAGTTGCTGGATGCTGAAAACCCGCCGGGCGAATGGAACCGAGTGGAAATACTCGCGCAAGGGGCGCGCTACCAGGTCTGGGTCAACGGCAAATTGGTAAACGAGGTCAACGGCGTTGATCTGGCTGCGGGGCCGGTCGGCATCCAGTCCGAGGGCGGGGTCATCCAGTTCCGCCGCATCACCTTGACTCCTCTGGACTGAGCACCGTGGCATGGATTGGATCACCAACCCCGAAATCTGGATCGGTTTGCTCACCCTGACGGTGCTCGAGATCGTACTGGGCATTGATAACATCGTGTTCATTTCCATTCTGGCGGGCAAGCTGCCCCGCGCCCAGCAGGCCAAAGCCCGGCAGACCGGCCTGGCGCTCGCGCTCATCACCCGCGTCCTGCTGCTGTGTGGTCTGGCCTGGATGGTTCGGCTCACCCAACCGCTCTTCCACATTTCGGACTTTGGGCTGCTGCACGGGCCGCATTCGGTCTCCGGCCGCGATCTGATCCTCATTTGCGGCGGGTTGTTCCTCCTCTGGAAGAGCACCCGTGAAATCCACGACAAGCTCGAAGGCGAAGATGGTGCGGTTTCCAGCCGCGTCACCCCGAAGTTCGTCAACGTGGTTATCCAAATCCTGCTGCTGGACATTGTGTTCTCCCTCGACTCCGTGATCACCGCCGTCGGCATGGCCCGCCAGCTCGGCGTGATGATCGCGGCCGTCATCCTGGCGCTCATCTTCATGCTCATCTTCGCCGGCCGAATCAGCGACTTCGTCCACCGGCATCCCACCCTGAAAATGCTCGCCTTGAGCTTCCTGTTGCTCATCGGCTGCGCCCTCGTCGCCGAAGGCTTCCACAAGGAAATCCCCAAAGGCTACATCTACTTTGCGATGGCCTTCTCCGTTGGAGTCGAGAGCCTCAATATCCGAATGCGCGCGCGGCAAAAAGTCCGCCCCCTCGAGCTCCATCAGCCTTACCGGTAGCCGACCCGTGCGGTGAGTTGGTGAATCTCATGGCCTTGTCTTGCCTCACGACCGCACTCGGTAGGAATCGTCGGCAGCCCTTGCCCTCGAACCATCCTCCTTGCCGCGAGATTTTGCAGTGCGGTGGCTGGCGGGGAATGGGGCTGACACCGCTTTGGCAAACCCGCGGCGGGCCGAACCGAAAGCGGTGTGTGCCCTCACCCCTCACCCACCGCACTCCAAAACGCTGGCGCGCGGGCCGGAACTGGCGCTGGTTCAAGGACGCACGGCGCGAGAATCCCTCAGAGACTTCTCTCCCGGCTTTCTGCCCATGTTATGGGACGAGGCGAGCCTTCGTCGTGGCGGGTCTCGCCCTGTGCCTGGTATGCCGACTCAATGCGTGGGAGGGCCATGAATGGAGCCAATGGCGGCAGGTGACAACGTGGGAGAAACCGGACCTGCATTCCGACCAGGCAGGCCGCAGGGACCTGGTGCCACTGCTGGGCGGCAAGATTGGCGCCACAAATCGCATCGTGTCACTCCGCGATTGGGAACAGCGTCGCGACCAGTATGCCGCGACCATTGGAAGAATCCTGGGCGCGCCCTCTAATCTTAAGAAGTTACCCGTCGAAGTCCGGGACTTGGGCAGTGAAGAGCTTGACGGCTACACTCGCCGTCACCTCATGATCCGGAGCGAACCGGACGACTGGATTCCCGCGCACTTGCTGGTTCCCAAGCAGCTCGCTGCGCCGCGCGTGCCGGCTATGCTCTGCCTGCATCAAACGGTTGCGCAGGGAAAGGAAGAGCCCTGCGGCATGAAGGGCGATCCGGAGCTGGCCTTTGCGGTCGAGCTGGTGAAGCGCGGGTTTGTCTGCCTCGCGCCGGACGCCATCGGTTTCGGCGAACGCATCCCGGCCGGCAAACAGCCTTACCACGATAGCCTCGCCTTCTATCGCAAGCATCCCGGCTGGTCCTTCATGGGGAAAATGGTGTGGGACACCGGCCGGGCGATTGACTTCCTGGAAACACTGCCCATGGTGGATCCGAAGCGCATCGGGAGCATTGGGCACTCCCACGGCGCTTACGAGACGCTGTTCGCCGCTGCGTTTGAGCCGCGCATCTCGGCGGCTGTCGCCAGTTGCGGCTTCACCACGTTCCGCAGCGATCCCAACCCCGAACGCTGGTCACACCTGACCGCGCTCATTCCCCAGCTCGGCTTTTATTTGCCGGACGCGGCCAGCATCCCCTTCGACTGGCAGCACGTGCTCGCTCTCACGGCGCCGCGACCGCTGTTCGTTTGGTATGCGACTCAGGACACCATCTTCCCGCGCACGGAGAACCTCGACAGCCTGCTCAAGGACGTGCAGACGGTGTACCGGCTCCAGGGCGCCGCGGATGCGCTGGTGTGGCAGGCGTTCGAGGGGCCGCACAAGTTTCCCCAAGGCCGGGCGGGAGCAGGCCTATCGCTGGCTTGAGGCAACCTTCGCGCTAAGTCCCGCCGCAGCGCCACCGGCCGGGGTCAGTTCCAATTCTGCTTCCGCCACCACGAACGCAGCGCGTGGGAAGGCGGCGAGCGCCTTCTTCCCGGCCGAATTGGTCGCCCGCGCGCAAGCCAACGCGCGCGCGCATGATTGGGCTGCGGCCATCCGCAATTCGCTCGTGGCCGCAGCAAGGCCGTGGATGGAGCTTTCAGACGATCACCTGTGGGGGCTCATGTTCGGGAACACGATCCGGCGGTCCTGGCAGGTGTGGTCGGACGGCTATTGCCCGGCCTGCCTGAAACCCGTGCCGATGTATGAGTGGATCGCGGACGCGCTGAACCAGCCGTGGAAGATGCAGTGTCCCCAGTGCAAGGAGCTGTTTCCGAAGAATGATTTCCTCAAGTTCTACCGTTCGGGCCTGAACGCCCAGGGTCTGTTCGAGCCGCAACGCGCCGACCGGTCCCTGCTGTTCAACGCCGAGCATCCGGAGCCCTCCGATCCCCTGCACCGTTTCGGCGTGGACGATGGCGAAGGGTATGTCGCGGACGGGAAACGCTGGCGGTTCATCAACGCCTATCTCATTTTCGGGCAGTGGAAGCAGGCGATCGTCGCCGGCATCCGCAACCTCGCCGCGGCCCACGTCGCCACCGGCGACCCGGCGTATGCCCACAAAGCCGGCGTCCTGCTCGATCGCGTGGCGGATTTCTACCCGACGTTCGACTTCGGCAAGGAAGGCGTCATGTATGAAGGGGCGCCCCGCTCGGGATACGTTTCCACCTGGCACGATGCCTGTGTGGAGGTGCAGGAACTCGCTCTCGCTTACGACGCGGTGTTCGAGAGCCTGGCCCGCGACCCGGAACTGGTGGCGTTCCTTGCGGCCAAGGCCAAGCAATGCCAGTTGGCGAATCCCAAGTCCTCCTTCGCCGACATACAGCGGAACATCGAACAGCGCATCTTCCGGGACACGCTCAACAACCGGCCCAAGATCGAGTCGAACTACCCGGCCACGGATGTTGCGATCGCCACGCTGCACACCGTGCTGGGCTGGCCGGACAACCGCGCCGAGGTCCTGGCGCTGCTGGACGGCATCATCAGCAAAGCCACCGTGGTGGACGGACTCACCGGGGAGAAGGGCCTCGCCGGCTATGCCGTGATCGGCCCGCATGGGATCGCGTCCCTGCTGGGTCGCTACGCGCGCGCCGACACAAACTTCATCCGCGCTGCCGTCGGGCGTCATCCCCGGCTGCAGGCCATGTACCGGTTCCACCTCGACACCTGGTGCCTGGGCCAGTATTACCCGCGCAGCGGCGACACCGGCTCCTTTGCCGCGCGGTCGCCCGCCTACGCCGGCCTTCCCTTCACGCCGAACCCGGGAGTGGAGCCTTCGTCCTACACCTTCCTCTGGGACCTGTATCGGGCAACCGGCGATAAGGACTTTGTCCGCCTCATTTACAGTGCCAACAACGGCTCCGTGCAGGGCCTGCCTTACGACTTGTTTGCCGCCGACCCGGCGGGCTTTGAAGCGCAAGTCAGGCAGGTTATCGCCGAGCACGGGGCGCAGCTCAAGCTGGGCAGCGTGAACAAGACGGAATGGGGTCTGGCTATTCTGCGCGCGGGTGAAGGACCCAGCGCCAGGGCGGTGTGGCTCGATTACGACTCCGGCGAGCGCCATGGCCATGCCGACGGGCTGACCATCGGCTTGTTTGCCAAGGGCCTCGACCTGTTGCCCGATTTTGGTTACCCGCCAGTCCAGTATGGCGGTTGGACCGCGCCGCGCGCCGTCTGGTACACGCAGACTGCGGCGCACAACACCGTGGCGGTGGATGGCAAAAACCACCTGCCCGGCACCGGCAAGACCACGCTTTGGTTCGACGGACACCGGTTCCGCGTGGTGCGGGCCTCGGCCCCGAATCTCATCGCGGGCCGCCAATTCGAGCGAACCCTGGCGCTCGTTGATCTCTCCCCTGCGGATAGCTATCTGATAGACGTCTTCCGCGTGGCTGAGGGCGGCGAGCACACCCGGTTTCTGCACGGACATTTCGGACGCCTCACGACCGAAGGACTGTCCCTCGTCTCAACCAACCCGGCGCGCTTCGGGCAAGTGATGCGTCAGTTCCAGCGGGACCCGCGGCCCGCGCCCGGCTGGAGCGCAGACTGGACCATCGAGGATCACCTGCAATACCTGGCCCGGCCGGCCGACATCCATCTGCGCCACACCGATCTGACCCACGACGCTGAGGTGGAGACTGCGGAAACGTGGGTTTACGTCCCGCAGGACGGCGGCACAGCCGACGCGTGGATCCCCAGCGTGCTCGTCCGCCGTCGAACAGCGCAGCCCCCGCTGGCCTCGACCTTCGCGGGTGTCCTGGAACCTTATGAAGGCAAACCGAAGCTCGCTGCCATCCGCCGCCTCGAGCTGCGCGATTCGGAAGGCAATGCCTGTCCCGATGGCTACGTCGCCATCGAGACGCAACTGGCGGAGGGCGGCCGGGACCTGTTCATCTCCGCCAACGTTGACAGCAGCTCGCCCCCCCAGCGTCAACCGTGCCTTTGGTGTTCGAGAAGACGAGCGGCGCGCGGTTCGAGGGCGATCTCTGCCTCGTGCGGTTCGACCAGTCGCAGAGGCCGAAGCGAGTGCTCTTTTGCCGGGGCAGGTCGCTCCGCATTGGAGAACTGCTGGTCCGGGCAAAGGACGACCAAGCCAGCTTCGAACTGGACCTCGACCATCCGGATGCTCCCGTGGTCGCCGGCCCCGCAGAGGCGGTGGCCGCCGTCGAAGTCGCTGGCGTCAGGCTTTGGCCCAGGTGAGAATGGGCGCTATGAAGAGAATGCTCGGTCTCGTTTTGGCGCTCGTAGTCACTACCAGCGCTGCTGGCGCGGGGCAGAGCACAAATGGGGCGCCTCCGTACACTGGGACCGGAGCGCCGGATTCATCCGGCTTGAGACCGGCTTCTACCCCCCATCGCCCAATCGGTCTGGATCGTGTTAAGCCGACTGAAGTCGGCGCTCCGACGCCAGTGTATGGAGGCGCCCGCGCAAATGTGACCTGGGGCTGTGGCTTTGCCCAGGCGAAGATCACGCCCGAGAAACTGTTCTGGATGGGCGGGTTTGCCGCCCGCAAGCGCCCCGCCGAAGGCACCCTGGACGACCTCTGCGTAAAGGCCCTCGCCCTGGAGGCGCCGGACGGCGGCGTGAGCCTCCTCGTCACTGCCGATCTCGTGGGCATCCCGCAATGGTTGTATGACCGCCTGAGCGCCGAAATCCAACGCCGGCACCACCTTGACCGGAGCCGAATCCGGTTTGCCCCCTCCCACACGCACTCCGGGCCCGTGCTCACGGACGCGCTCCGCGACATCTACCCGCTCGATGACCAGCAGCGCAAGCTGATTGACGAATACTCACGCCGGCTCGAACAAACCATCCTCGACACCGTGGCCAAAGCGCTCGCCTCCCGCAGCCCCGCCACGCTCTGGGCGGGCGAGGGCAAAGCCACGTTCGCCTTCAACCGCCGGATGAACGACGAGAGCAAACGACCCGAGATGCTCCGGCGCGGTGAGGCGCCCAAGGGGCCTTCCGACTCCGCGGTGCCGGTGCTCGCGGTTCGTTCGCCGGATGGCCGGTTGCGCGCCGTAGTCTTCGGTTACGCGGCCCACACCTCGACGCTCACGGACAATTACCTCTGGTCGGCCGACTACAGCGGCGTAACGCAACGCACCCTTGAGCGCAAGCATCCGGGCGCGGCGGCGATGTTCTTCCAGGGTTGCGGCAGCGACCAGAGCGCCGTGCCGCGTGGAAACGTCGAGCTCTGCCAGGCACTCGGCGAGAACCTGGCCGCAGCCGTCGAAGCCGCGCTCACTGCGCCCATGCGCCCCCTATCACCCAGTTTCCGGGCCGCGTTCGAGTTCGTCGCGCTCGATTTCGGGGCACAGCCGACCAGGGCCGAACTCGAGACCATTGGCCAGGGCACCGATTACCGCGCGCGCTGGGCGCGCCGGCTGGCTGCGGAACTCGCGGCCGGGAAGGTGTTCGAGCGCGGTTATGCCGAGTATCCGGTCCAGGTCTGGCGGCTGGGATCAGACCAGCTCTGGATCGCGCTCGGCGGCGAGGTCTGCGTGGATTACGCGCTGCGCTTCAAGCGGGAGTTCGGGCCCGGCACTTGGGTGAACGGCTACGCGAACAACGTGATGGCCTACATCCCCTCCCGCCGGCTCTGGGAGGAAGGCGGTTACCAGGCCGGCGCCTTCGAGGTCTATGGCCTGCCCGCCACCCGCTGGTGCCCGGACATCGAGGACCGCATCGCCGGTGCCGTGACGCGTCTCGTAAAGGCAGTCCGACAGCCAGAACCCGCGCCGAGTCACCGCTAGTCCCAGTGCCTGGCGGAGACTTGACTGTGTCCCAGTCCCGAGGGGACCCCTGAAGGCAACTGCCTCCTCGGCCGAATCAGCCCACGGCAACAGATTTGCCTTTGATGTGCGCCAGGGGTTTAGCAGGCTATACGGAACGACAGAAGTTCCGCCGCGTGCCCCCACGCGGCGCAGACTTACAGAGGGATGGGCTAGAGGGACGACACCGGGAGCGCTGGCGTCCTCGCCGGCGACCGAAAACGACCCACGCGCCGGCGAGGACGCCAGCGCTCCCGGTGTCGTCCATTCCATGGCTCACGCAGTATGACACTCTGTATAGCTTGTCCTTCTTTGCACGCATGAATGTTACCGGCCCGGCTCTATTGACCGCCAACGACATCGCCCTGGCTTACGGCCACCAGCGGTTGCTCGAGGCCGTTACGCTATCAGTCGCGCCGGGCGAGAAGGTTGGGTTGCTGGGCAGAAATGGCTGCGGCAAAACCAGCCTGCTGCGCATTTTGGCCGACCACCAAAGCGCCGATGCCGGCGAAGTCGCGCGGCGGCGCGGATTGCGCATCGGTTATCTGCCGCAGGAGTTCGAGCTGGAGGACACTCTCACGGTGCGACAGAACATCGAGGCGGGCGCGGCGGACCTGATGGAGGGGTTGCGACGCTATGAGGCCGGCCTGGGCACGGACGGCGAGCTGGCGGCTTTGCTGAACCGGATCGATAGCGCGGACGGCTGGAAGCTGCAGGCCCGAATCAATGCGACCGCCTCCGCCCTGGCCGCGCCGCCGCTGGATAACCTGGTGGGGCCGCTCTCCGGAGGCGAAAAGCGGCGGGTGGCCCTCTGCCGCGCTTTGGCGGCCCAACCGGACTTGCTGCTTCTGGACGAGCCCACCAACCACCTCGACGCCGAGTCCATTCTGTGGCTGGAGGACTTCCTGCGCGAATTCCCCGGCGCCGTCATCTTTGTCACGCACGACCGCTATTTCCTTGATGTGATCGCCACCCGGATCATTGAGCTGGCCGATGGCCGGTGCTTTTCGCATCCGGGTAATTACACCGCGTACCTGGAATCCAAGGCCATCCGGCAGCAAATAGCCGAACAGTCCGAGCGGCGGCGACAGCGCTTCCTGCGCGAGGAACTGGATTGGGTGCGCGCGGGCGTCCGGGCGCAGCGCTCCAAACCGCGGCATCGCCTCGAATCCTTTTACCTGGTCAAGGGCCTCGAGGCGCCGCCCGAGGAGCGTGAAATGGACCTGCTCATTCCACCGCCACCGGCCCTGGGAAACCACGCCATCCAGTTGGCCCACGCGGGGGCGAAAGTCGGCGAAGGTGACAGCCAAAGGTGGCTCTTTCGCGGCCTGACGCTCTCCCTCAAACCGGCTCAATGCACGGGTGTCGTTGGCCGCAACGGCGTCGGCAAGACCACGCTTCTGCGCATCTGCCTGGGCGAACGTCCACTCGACGAAGGCACCGTCAAGATCGGGAAACGGGTAATCTTCAACTACATTGACCAGGCCCGGATGCAACTCAATGGCACCGGCACAGTGCTGGAGGAAATATCGGACGGGAACGAGACGGTCCTCTTCGGCGAGCAACGGTTGAGCGCGCGCTCCTATCTGCGCCGGTTTCTGTTCTCGGATGAGCGCGTGAACGAACCCGTCGCCCAACTGTCCGGCGGCGAGCGCGCCCGGCTGATGCTGGCCAAAGTGCTCCGGCGCGGCGGCAATGTGCTGGTCCTGGATGAACCGACCAACGATCTGGATCTGGCCAGCCTGCGTATGTTGGAGGAAGCACTGGCGGACTTCGATGGCACTGTGCTGGTTGTCAGCCACGACCGCTATTTCCTGGACCGCATCTGCGACCAGGTCGTGGCTTTCGAAGACAGCGGCCTGTTCGTCCAGCCGGGCAACTATTCATACTACCTCGAAAAGAAGCAGCAGCGTGATGCGCTCAACCAGGCGGCCTGTGCGAGCCTCGCCAGAATCGAAGCGCGAAAGCCGGAGCCAGTCCGTGCGCCCACACCCGACCGTCCCCGGAAACTGACCTTCAAAGAGCGGCGCGAACTGGAAGGAATGGAAGCCGCCATCTTAGCCGCGGAAACCCGGGTCCAGGAATTGGAGACCACCCTGAACGATCCCGAGTTCCACGCCACCCGCTCCCGGGAGGCACGCGGGCTGATCGCGGATTTGGAAGCCGCGAAGGCCGAGGTGACCCGCTTATACGAACGCTGGCAGGAATTGGCCGCGCGCTGATCTGCCCCCCTCATGGGTGAGAACAGGAGCTCGATGCAGCACTGTCCATTCCGGGGGTGGGAAATTTGGTCTGGCAGCCGACGGCCAGCCAACTATCCTTCGCAGACCGTTGGTCGGCGGAGTCATGCAGTTGTTTGAACGCCCCGCCAGCGGCAGCTACGAATAATGTGCATCCGGAGATGGATTCTTCGGTCGTGGATGTTCGGCCTCGCGAGCTTGCTCGTGCAGCCATCATCAGGCCGCGCCGACGCTGAGCACCAATCGCCCCAACATCGTCATCCTGTTCGTTGACCAACTCCGCTGGTCGGAGGTCGGTTGTTACGGCAACCGGGTCATTCGCACGCCTCATCTTGACCGCCTGGCAGCCGAGGGCGCCCGCTTCACCCATGCCTTTGCCAACTTCCCCTCGTGCTCGCCGGCCCGCTCCACGCTTCTGTCCGGCCGTCATGCGCGGTCCAACGGCGTTTACGCCAACCAGAACGAAACCGATCCCGCCGGCCGCCCGACCAACCGCGACGCCACCCTCGCCGAGACGCTCGCCGCCGCCGGTTACACCACCGCCATGATCGGCAAGTGGCACCTGACTCCCGCCCCGCGCACCCTCGGCTTCCAGCAAAGCTGGCTCGGTGGCACGGGCCCCGGCGGCGACGGCTACCTCCGCGGCCCCTGGCACGCCGACGGCGGCATCGGCACCAACCACACCTACGTGGGCTACACGCTGGAGCACCAATCGGAACTCGCCGCCGATTTCATGCGCCAACACCGCGATCGGCCCTTCCTGCTGCATCTGGCCCCCAGCCCGCCGCACATGCCCATCGCCTCGCTGCCCGAACCCTACAAGAGCATGTACCACCCGGCGGACATCCCGCTACGTACCAACGTCTGGAAGGATGGCCAACTGCCCTTCGACGAACGCTGGTTCAAGATCTACCTGGGCGAGAACGCCCCCGTGACCCTGCCGGCAGGCATCAACCTTCGTGACCTCCACGCCCTTTACTACGGCCAGGTCACCGCCGTTGACGACTGGGTGGGCCGCGTCCTCAAGACCATCGCCGACCTCGGACTCACCGGGAATACCATCGTGCTCTTCTCCTCTGACCACGGCGACCTGCTGGGCAGCCACCAACTTTTCAACAAGAACCAGCATTATGACGAGGCGATTCGGGTGCCCCTCCTGGTGCGCTGGCCCGGCCGGATCAAGCCGGCGGTCCATGACCGGCAGGTGATCAGCCTGGTGGATGTCATGCCCACTCTCCTTGACCTGTGCGGCGCGAAAATCCCCAACACCGTGCAAGGCACCTCGCTCGCCCCCGTGTTGCTGGGAAGCCGGGAAGTCGTCGGAGACAACGTTGCCTGCATCGAAACCACCGTCAACGAGGGCGTCCGCACCCGGCGCCACGTCTATTGGTGCAACCGGAAGCAATTCGGCAACGAGCACCTCTTCGACATGGAGAATGATCCTTACCAGATGAACGACGTGATCCGCGACCCTGCCTACGCCGACGTCGCCGCCGAACTCAGAGCCAAGACCCGGGCCTGGCGCGAACGGACCCCCAGCGTTCAGCCCGCCCCAGACCCAACCCATTCCCCTTGAGCCCAACATCGAACACTCAACATCCAATGACCCATCAACGCGCCGCCACTGCCTGTTCGATGTTGGATGTTGGATATTCGCCCCCCCGAACTGAAACTCCCTTACCTCTTGTTATGAAACCGCACCCCACAAAACCCTTGTTACTGCCGCCGCGACTTCCTTCAGACCCTGGGTTTACTCACCGCGGGCCTCCCACTTCTCGAGACTTGCCTGATGGCTGCCGACACGGAAACCCGGGCCTACACCCGCCAGAAACCGCGCCCGCAAATCCTCGGCGCCTTCCTCTACCCGCCGACCGAGTCGCTTCGCCAGGCCGGCTACTGGAGCTGGCCGGGCTCCGGCTTTAACGCCGAAGGCCGGCAGCAGCAGTATGCCGGCACGTTGCAAGGCCTGGCGCAGAACCTCCGCCTGGAGCTCACCCTGGAACAGAAGCCCCTCGACGATTCGGCCAGCGTCGGCGCATTCATCGCCCGCGTCCAGGCGGCCAAACCCGACGGCTTGATCCTCGCGCCTTTCAAGAAAGGCCATTGGCCCGCGGTCGTCCGCATCGTAGAGGAGACGCACGTGCCGACCCTCGTGCTCGCCAGCCTGGGCGTGCTGCTGTCCGACCAGATCGCCCAACTTCATCGGCGATCCGGCGTCTACCTGATCAGCGCCGCGGACGATTTCGCTCCGGTCCGGAGCGGACTGAACATGATCCGCACCGCGCGCTGGATGAAAGACGCCCGCCTGCTCAACGTTCAGGGCACCGCCTCGAAGAGCGCCGCCGTGCCGTCATTGGGCACCGAGATCCGGACCGTCCCGCACGCCCGGTTCGTCGAGGAATTCCAGCGCCAGGAAGCAGACACCGCCGTCCGGGCCCTGGCCGCCGCCTACCGGAAACGAGCCCGGAAACTGGACGGCCCCACCAGCGCCGACATCCTGGATGCGGCCAGAGCCTACTCCGTCCTCAAACGCTTGCTGGCAACCGAGGAAGCCGACGCGCTGATGATGGAGTGTTTGAGCGGATTGCAGATTCCGCATAAGCACCCGCCGCCGTGCATGGGTTTCATGACCCTGCGCGACGAGGGCATCCCCGCCGGCTGCCAGGCCGATCTGAACCCCACCCTTACGCTGATGCTGGTTCAGCAACTCTTCGACCTGCCCGGCTTCCAGCAGAACGCGGCGATGAACACCGCCAGGAACCTCTATTTCGGCAGCCACTGCACCGCCCCCTCGAAAATGCGCGGGCGCGCGGCCAAGCCGGAGCCCTACACCCTGCACCACCACGCCGAAGCCGGCTGGGGCTGCGTGCCGCGCGTGTTGTTCACCCCCGGACAGGAGGTCACGATGGCCCTGTACCAATCAGGGAAGGAACCGCAGATGCTCATCTACACCGGCCGGATTGTGGACTCTCCACCCATCCCGCCCACCGGCGGCTGTCGCTCGAACCTCCAGATGACCATCAACGAGGTCAGCGACGTCTGCGAGGTCAAAGGCATGCACCAGATCATCTTCTACGGCAACCACGCCGCCGACCTCCGCACCTTCTGCCAATTGCATAGCATCCAGGTGGTGACTTGACTCTCCGGAACAAACAAGGAAGATCACCACGGATTACAGGATGACACGGATGCCAAAGAGCGAATCCGCGAAATCCTGAAATCCGTGGTCAAGAAAAGCGTGGAGCAATCACCCGCCACGCTGCTAACCTGCGCGGCGCGATGGCTGATATCGTCCTGACGACGCTCAACGCGAAGTATATCCACGCCGCCTTCGGGCTGCGCTACCTGCTCGCCAACCTCGGCCCGCTGCGCAACGCCGCCGCCATTGTCGAATTCGATATCCACCAGCGACCCGTCGACATCGCCGAAGCGCTCCTGGCGCGGAACCCGAAGATCATCGGCCTCGGCGTTTACATCTGGAACGTCGCGCCCGCAACCGAGCTTGTCGCCACCCTCAAACGCCTCCGCCCGGACCTCACGATCATCCTCGGCGGGCCGGAGGTCAGCTACGAAACCGAGTCCCAGCCCATCGCGCAACTGGCCGACTACGTCATCACCGGCGAGGCGGACTTGGCCTTCGCCGGCCTCTGCCGTCAACTGCTCGCCGGCAAACGCCCCGCCACGAAGATCATTCCCGCCCCGCTGCCCGAATTCTCCGACCTGGCGCTGCCTTACGATCTCTACGACGACCAGGACATCGCGCACCGCATCATCTACGTCGAGGCCTCGCGCGGCTGCCCGTTCTCGTGCGAGTTCTGCCTCTCGTCCCTGGACATCCCCGTGCGGCACGCCCCCCTGCCCGCCTTGCTTGACGCACCTGCAGCGCCTGCTCGACCGCGGCGTGCGGCAGTTCAAGTTCGTGGACCGCACGTTCAATCTCGACCTCGACACCAGCCGAGCCATCCTCGAGTTCCTGCTCGCACGCCACCGACCCGGACACTTCTTCCACTTCGAGATGATCCCGGACCGGCTGCCGGAGGAGCTGCGCGCCGTGATCGCCCGGTTCCCGCCCGGCGCGCTCCAGTTCGAGATCGGCGTCCAGACCTTCAACCCGGAGGTCGCGGAGCGGATCTCGCGCCGCCAGAACTACGAGCGGCTGGAAGACAACTTCCGCTTCCTGCGCGAGCGAACCGGCGTTCACCTCCACGCCGACCTGATCGCCGGCCTGCCGGGCGAGAGCCTGGAAAGCTTTGCCGCGGGCTTCGACCGGCTGGTTGCGCTCGGCCCGCACGAAATCCAGGTGGGCATCCTCAAGCGGCTGCGCGGCACCCCCATCGCGCGGCACGACGCCGAATGGCAGATGGTCTATAACCCGCACCCGCCGTATGAGATCCTGCAGAACCGGCTGATTGACTTCGCCACCATGCAGAAGCTGCGCCGCTTCGCGCGCTACTGGGACCTGGTCGGCAACAGCGGCAACTTCGTCGAAACCGCCCCGCTTATCTGGAGCGACGTAGGACAGGCGTCCCGCCTGTCCCCCGCCCCGCCTCGGGCTTCGGTTGAAGGAGTTGCCCTCCTGGATTCGCGCACTCCGACTGGCTCGAAGGCAGGCGGGACGCCTGCCCTACCACCCCCTTTGCCTCTTTCCTGCGCTGGAGTGAGTGGCTGCACGCCCGCGCCCGGCGCACCGACAGCATCGCGCTGGTCCGCTTGATGGAATTGCTCTTTGAGTTCCTCACCGCCGAACTGAAGCGCGACCCACAGCAAACCGCCGCCGTCCTGTGGCGTGATTACCAGCGCGGCGGCCGGCACGACAAGCCCGCCTTCCTCAAACACCTTCTGCCCGCGGCCGTTGCGCCTACCCCACCCCGCCGGACCCACCCTGCCCTGCCCAAACGCCAGGCCCGCCATTCGCGCTAACAGGAACGCCTCTGGTTTCCCACAAGCCACCGGGAATAGGTGCAACCCATTTGGCGAACTCAGTAGCCCACCGCCTTCAACTGTTCCTCGAAGTCCGCCGGGAGCTCGGCCGGAGGCTGCGCCACGTCGCGGGCCGCAAAACGCAGCATGTTCCGGAGCAACCGCTCAGCCTGCGGGACCTGGGCCCAGGTTGTCACGGATGCGGAGTGTATTCAGGATGAATTTGCCTGCGCCGAACTTGCACACCGCCAACATCAGGCCGGACTGGTAACCCCACGAGGCGTTGATGCCCCCAGCAATCGGTTCGGCCACCGGCTCGATACCCGCGAAGACGACATCGGGGATCAGTTCACGGTAGTAACTGTAATCCAGCAGACCGCCCGCCGGCAGCCCGTCAAAGATGGGGTGCTGCCTGGCCCATTCATCGGAGTGGTAAAGCCACCTGGCGATGCCGCTCAAACTGCCCTTGTTCTTGAGCGGCAGCCAGCCGGTTGGCTGGTCGCCCCGCGCGTAGGTGTCCGTCGTCAGGAAGATCACCATCGAGCCCCGAGCCAGCCGTCTCGCGCAGGTCCCGGAACACCCCGGCAGGGTCGTCGCCCGGCTTGCCGGAGGCCAGGATCACCTCGCGGGCGTTCTGCTCACCGGATGCATAAGCCCGGTGCTTGATGCCGTGCCCGGTTAGCCACCCGGCCAGCCCGTCATCGCGGCCCAGCAGCACGACCTCAGTGTCCACTGTGGGCATCTCCTCGGAGGTTACGTCCACGAAGAACTTGACCTCCTCGCCGCAAGCCGCGGCGCCCTGCTCGAAGGTAGCCAGAAACCGATACGTGCCCGGCGGCCCGTCAATCACCACGTCTTCGGAGAACACCGGCTGCACCATCGGCGGCTCGGGTTTGCCCCTGGGGTCGGCGATCTTGACCGTGATCCGTCTTGTCGAACACCCGGGTGAGGTTGGGCCCGACGACCTGCAGGCGCACAGGGTATTCGCCCGGCGCGAGCACGTCTTCATTGGCCAGAACGGCCTCCAGCTTCACCGGCGTCCTGCGATAGACGTTGACCGGCTCGACAAACAGGCACCAGCGCAGCGGCGCCCAGGCGTCGAACAGCGCGTCGGTCGCGCCCGGCTTGAGTTCGCGGAAGGTCGTCCAGACGCCCTCAGCCGTCATGCCCTGATCGAGCGTGCCGGTAAGGCTGTGGCCGATGACGTTCGGGTTCGCGCGGATGGCGTTGATGCCCAGCAACCGCTGGCCGGCCATCCGCGCGATGGATTGGGTGAAGAAATCCTCGGGCCGCCCGAAGACCTCAGCCAGCCGATAGCGCTCCCAATCCGCGAGGTACTGGTCGCGCCAGCTCCGGTAGAGGCGGGCGTCCTCCACTGTCGGTCTTGCCCGCCTGCTCATACCAGCGGACGATGCGCAACAGGTCGATGGCGCTGCCGATGCCGTATTCCGAAAGCCAGACCGGCTTGCCATTGCCGCTGATGGTGCGCAGCGTGTGGATGACGTCGGCGGTGTGCGGCACACGCTGGTAGGGATGCAGGTCGCCAGGATGTCTTCCCAGACCCGTCGAGCCGGGATTGCTGATGCTGCCGATGGCCGTTCAGGGAACGCCCATGGGAAACAATGTGAAGGTGCTGCTGTCGGGTTGGTCGGCGGGTTTGAGGGTGCCATAACTCCAGGCGCCGTTGGGGTTCTGCCGGATCGAGAAGTCCTGAGCGGCGTCCCAGGTCCTGCCCGAGGCGAGACTTCACCTCAACTGCCAGGGCGGTGGTGTCGGCGCCGTAAGTTCTGGTTGCCCCAGCCGCAGACGGAATCGAGCGTGTCGCCCGCCTTGACGTCGAGAGTGCGCGAGAACTGCGCCTTCGGGCCCTTGCCTGCGAGGTTGATGACGCTGTCGAACAAGGGCTTGCCATTATGAAGCACATGCAGGTCGGTCGTGGCGCGCCTCGGCGATGCTCTGATAGACGGCGCTGAACTCGACCCGGTCGTCGGCCGGCGCGGTCCAGCGGACCACCGCGTACTCGCCGTTGCAGCCCGGGGTGAAAGGCGACCTGGCCAGGCTGCCAGGTGATGCCGAGCGCCTTGATGACGTGGTCGGTGCCGTTGCGTGTGACGCAAGGGTCAGTGCGGTCCAGGTTGCGCCAGATCTCGATGCCGGCCACGCCGCCGGCATTGTCGAAGCGCCCGCTGTTGAGCATCACCACCCGCGAGTCATCCAGCTTGCGCAGTTCCGGCAGGAGGCTGACCGCATGGCGGAAGACCGGTCCATCGGAGGTTTCATTGAGCAAGCCCCACATCGTAATGCAAGGATGGTTCCGGTCGCGGCGGATCATGCCGAAGACCGATTCGTTGTAGCGCTCCTTCATCTTCGGCGAATCCGCCAGGCACCAGCCGGCGTAAGCCTCCGGATAGACCATCAGCCCGATCTCATCCGCCAGGTCAAGCTGGTAGCGCTTGGGCACGCCCGCGATGAACCGGATGGCGTTGAAGCGCATCATCTTCTGGTTGATCAGATCGCGCCGCAGGAAGTCCGGGTCGTGCGGCATTTCCAGGCCGATCGGGCAGCAGTTGCCCGTGTGCGAGCAGCGCAGATAGATCCGCTTGCCGTTCAGCCGAAAGGCGCCGTTCTCAAACCGGAAATCCCGGAAGCCGCAGCGCACCGAATGCTCGTGAAACCATCGCCCCGGGTTCTTGGGCGAGGACGCACCGCTGACCACGCGGGCCGTCACGCGGTAGAGGAATGGGTCATCCAGGTTCCACAGGTGCGGGTTCTCGACCGTCAGCGTGGTTTCGATGAGTGTGTCGCCCGCCTTCAACGAGCACGAAAAGTTGGTGAGCAGCAGGGTCTCCCCTGAGGCGGCCGGCGCGACGCGCAAGCTGGATCTGATTCTTGACCGCCTTGGCGCCTGCGTTGCGGAGGTTGAGTTGCACCCGCATCTCGCCGGTCTTCCAGTCCGGGCGCACAAAGAGGTCCTCGACCCGGACCGCCGGCACGAACAGCAGTTCGACCGAGTCCCAGATCCCGCCTTGGTCCCAGGCGCTGCCCGAGGTGTAGGGCAGGGCCTTGTTGCGGTGCGGCGTCTCGTTGAGCACGATGCCGTCAATGGGCTCGTGCGTCGGGTTTAGAACGCGGACTGCCAGGCGATTCTTCCGGCCCGGCTGAAGGATATCCGTCACGTCGAACACAAACGGCGACTCACCTCCCTCGTGCGCCCCCACCGCCCTGTCGTTGAGCCACACGTCGGCCTTGTAATCCACCTGCCAGAAGCGCAAGCAGCGCCCGCCCGCCGAGGCTGCGGATTGGCTGGCGCCTCAAACTC
The DNA here is from genome assembly GCA_963822005.1 of uncultured Verrucomicrobiae bacterium. Lineage (GTDB taxonomy): Bacteria > Verrucomicrobiota > Verrucomicrobiia > Limisphaerales > UBA8199 > PALSA-1440. Next base: position 30,060 of record CAWGGD010000018.1, read on the forward strand.
CTTCCAATACCAGGCGACACCGTGGTAACCGGGGAACGCATCCTGAATGATCCACGGCACTCTGGTCGGTTTGGCCTCTGGGCGGGGTGCAGTCCACCACTTGCCGTCCCGGCCAATGTTCTTCGGGTCGGGGGCGAGCAGCCATGGCCCATCGAGCGACACGACCGCCGCATGGCTTGGTGCTGCCGCGTATGCCGCGGCAAGGGCGATGCCGAACGCCACCCTGAACATCCTCGCTTGTCTTTTCATAATGATCCTGATTTTGGCGAGCAGGCTAACCGGCTTGTGCGAACAGGCCTGCGCGCCGCGCTTGTCGTGCCGGAGGTTGCCAAGGCCCCGGACCCAGCTTTGCCCTGCTTTCTCAGCCGGCTTGGGCGGCACAGAACCCCGCCAGCTTCACTGACGCCTTATAGGCCGGCATGGGGGGGTATGGCTAGGCAAAACTCCCCCGCTGTATGCCTATACTTGCGCGTTTTGTTGCTGCGAATTGCGCATTTTCCTCTCGACTTCTGGTCCTAGAAGTGTATATTCTAAAGCTACACAAACACTCAAGCAAACGTCTTTACCGAAAGGCTTTTCGACTATGAAAACTCTGCGTTTGATGGGAGTCGTGTCAGGGTCTTTGGCTTGCTTCCTCTCGATCGCTGTCTGCAGCAGTTTGGCGGACAGCTCCACGTCGCCAACTCCAACCAACACCACCATGCCGGTCGTCACCATCCGCGCGACCGATCCCCAGGCCACCTGGGGAGGCGACCCCGGGGTCTTCACCGTCACCCGGGACGGCAACCCCGTGCCGCCGCTGCATGTGTATTATGAAATCAGCGGCAGCGCCGTCAACGGACAGGACTACCAGAGAATCGGGAACTGGGTGGATATCCCAAGCGGCGTTCGCTTCGGCGAGATCATCATCAGGCCGACTAACTTAGTCCAAGCGGTAACGAAGACCGTCACCCTGACCCTGACCAATTCAATGCTCATGGGTCCGGTTGGCGCCAACATGCCCGTGAACTACATCATCGGTTCCCCCAGCAGCGACACCGTCTATATCGGTCCGGGCAGCCGGACCAATCTCCCGCCGCGGGTCGTCATTGCCCAGCCGGCCGACGGGGCGGTGTTCTACACCCCGGTGAATATTCCGATCGTTGCCTGCGCCTATGACCTCGACGGCTTCGTCAGGGCCGTGGAGTTCTTCGCCGACAATATAAGGCTCGGCATCGTCACCAACCCCGCCTCCATCCTGACGGCCCTTGACGGCGTCGTGCCGCCGATGCCGCCCTACCGGCCCTTCGTGCTGGTCTGGAGCAACGTCCCGGCCGGCCCGCATGTGCTGACCGCCAGGGCCATTGACAACCTGGGCGACTCCGCTCCCTCCGGCCCGGTGCGTATTAGCGTCCTTGTCGGCCCGCCGCCCCCGCCCACCAACTTCGCGCCCATTGTGCGCATCACCAGCCCCGCCAACAACTCGGTCTTCCACGCGCCGCTCAATCTGCCGCTGGTCGCCTTTGCCGCGGACCGCGATGGTTACGTCAGCAGCGTCCAGTTCTTTGCCGGCACGAACAGCCTCGGCTTCGGCCGCCGCGTCAACGCCGTGCCCGGCCCCGTCCCGCCGCCAACCTCAGTGGTCGTTCCCAACAACTACTGGTTGCTGATCTGGAGCAACACCCCGCCCGGCAGGTATCCGCTCACCGCGCTGGCCACCGACAACCGCGGCCTCACGAGCCGCTCCGCTCCGGTCAATGTCACCATCCTCCCGCCCCCGCCCCCACCGCTGCTGACCAATCTCGTCGGCATTTTTGCAACCGATCCGGTTGCCATCGAAGGCACCAATTGTTGGCCGTGGCTAGGCCTGGCAGCCTGCCCCCCCACTTGGGAGAACTGGACCGCCACGACCGCCGTTTGCCGCTACTTCACCAACTGCGGCCCCAAGAGCGCCATCTTCACCGTCTGCCACCGTGGCCCGACCAACGCCCCCCTGGCCGTCACCTATGCCATCGGCGGCACTGCCTCCAACGGCGTGGATTACGTCTTCCTCCCGGGAAACGTCACCATCCCCGCCGGCCAGCGTGCCGCGATCATCCCCGTGGTGCCGATTGACGACGGCACGCCGGACAGGACCACCACCGTTGTCCTCAGGCTCACCCGGGCCAACCTTTACGGGATTGACCCGCGCCATGCCAGCGCTGCTGCCATCATCCTCGACCAGCCGCCCTACCCGCAGCCGCCGCGGCCCATCTTGCTGCCCGACCGCTGCTTCCACATCGCGTCGGCTGGTCCCGACGGCGCTTGGGTCCGCGTCGAATCTACCGCCGACCTGAGCAATTGGACGCCCATTTGCACCAACCAGGTCGTTAACGGCTCGCTGGACTTCGTTGATCCCGACGCCCAGCAGGACCAGCTCCGCTTCTACCGCGCGCTGCCCGAGGCCGAGCCTCTCGAATAACCACATCGCTTCCGCCGGCACTTGCACGGAAGCGGATCGGCGCTAAGATCGTCTCATGAAACTCATGTGGGCGATCTTTGCGTACCTGGCCATCGGGTTTGTGCTGGGCTGGGGCATTTTGCTGACCGTCAAGGGTGAGCCTTGGCTGCTCCTTGTCGGGGGCCTCGCCTACCTGCTCGCCTTTGTGCAACTGGGCTGCCTGCCAAGGAACCCTCACTGATGCGCGCGGTCATCCAACGCGTCGCCCCAGCCCAAGTCACCATTGATGGCGTTGTCAAAGGCGCCATCCAAAGCGGCCTGGCGGTCCTGCTGGCGGTCGAGGAGACCGACACCGCCGAAGACATCGAATGGCTGAGCGGCAAGATCGTCCGCCTACGGGTGTTCAATGATGACCACGGCGTCATGAACCGCTCGGTGCAGGAGGTCGGCGGCGGCGTCCTGCTCGTCAGCCAATTCACCCTTCTTGCCAGCACTAAGAAAGGCAACCGGCCTTCCTACAGCCGATCGGCCCGCCCGGAAATCGCCGTGCCGCTCTACGAGCAATTCGCCGCCCGGCTGGCGCAGGACCTGGGCCAGCCAATCCAGACTGGCGAGTTCGGAGCGCACATGCTCGTCAGCCTCACCAACGACGGCCCGGTCACAATCATCATAGACACCAGGTTGCGGGAGTAACGCCGACTTTGGGGCGCATGAGGAAAGCCGCAGCTGCCGACGTGGGAGCATGTCTCAAAGCCCGAACTGGGGAGGACGAGCGTCCGCGCGAGCCCTGATGTCCATAGCTTCGCCGAAGAGTTTGGGCTCGCGCGGACGCTCGCCCTCCCAAACACGCCCTCAGTTGTCCCCACGACCATTGCCGCCGAAATCGGGGTTGAAGTTTACCAGCGGCAGGAACATGGCGATAACAATGCTGCCGACAATGACCGCGAGCAACACAATCATGATTGGCTCCAGCAGGGAGGTCATCGCGTTGACGGCGTTGTCCACTTCGTCGTCGTAGGTGTCGGCGATCTTCAGCAACATCTCCGGAAGGGCGCCGGTCTGCTCGCCCACGTCTACCATGCCGGCGACCATCGCCGGGAAGACCCCGGACGCCTTCAACGCCGGTGCAATGGGGTCGCCTTCCTTGACCTGCTGGTGGACCTCGTCGACGACTTCGCCGACCACCACGTTCGCGGCGGTTTCCTTTACAATGGTCAACGCCTGCAGGATCGGCACGCCGCTGCCAAGTAGCGTCCCCAGCGTGCGGCTGAAGCGGGAAATCGCGGCCTTGCGGAACACCGGACCCAATACCGGCATGACCAGCTTGAGCCGGTCTAACGACCAGCGGCCCCACCGGGTCCGCAGGGCGCACAGTAGCGCAATCCCCAGCGCGGCGCCAATCGCCAGCGCCAGAAGAATGTGGCTCCGCATCGCCTCGCTGAGCCGCAGGATGAACAGTGTAAAGGCGGGCATTCCGGCTCCGCCGAGCAGGTCCTGGAATATCGCTTTGAACCGCGGCACCACGTAGGTCATCAGCAGCGTCAGGATCACCGTGGCGACGGATAGCACGGTGCAGGGGTAGTACATCGCCGCTTTGACCTTGCCCTTGATCCGCTGCGCCTTCTCCATGAACTCCGCCAGCCGCTTTAGCGTCACCTCCAGCGCGCCGCCGATCTCGCCGGCTTTCACCATGTTGACGTACAGCCGATTGAAGACCTTGGGCTGCGACGCCAACGCCTCGGCAAAGGAACTCCCACTCTCAATCAACAGCGACAGTTCCGTGATGATCCGCCGCAGCGCCCGGTTCTCCGCCTGCTCCTGCAGAGTCTTTAAACCCCGCAGCAGCGGCATGCCGGCTTCGACCAGCGTCGCCAGTTGACGGGTAAAAACCACCAGCGTCCCCGCCCTGACCCTGCCACCCCACCCGCGGAGCGAGAGTCGCCCGGCCCCCGCCGCCGCCCCCAAACGCGGTTGCGCCAGGACCGCCCGAAGGCGGGGTCTGTCGGCTGCCAGCACCTTGGTGGGAAACAAGCCCATCTCCTTGATCCGCCGCAGCGCCTCGCTCTGATCGGACACATCCAGAGTGCCCCGCGACTCCGTTCCTTGCGGATCAACCGCCACGTATGAGTAACTCGACATAGACAGCTCCTGGTTGAAGGTCTCCAACGCGCCATTTCGGCTCACCGCTCATGCTGTTTGTTTGGACAGGGCTGGCTGTCCTGGCTCACGCTAGGCTGGACAGAAGAACCGGTTTACGGTGGTCTTGGGCCAAGGCGTTCCTCTATTCTCAGGCCATGAGACTATTCTTCTTAGCCGGCGCTTCACTTGCGGCCTTCCTGCTGGCCGCCCCGCCCGCGTATGCCGATCGCGCGGACCAGTACATCAAGGCCCAAATGCAACAGCGGCGGATCCCGGGAGTAGCCCTCAAGATCATCCAGGATGGCAAGGTGGTGAAGACTGCCGCCTACGGCCGTGCCAACCTCGAATTGGACATGCCGACCAGACCCGAAACCGTCTTCGAGATCGGCTCGGTCACCAAGCAGTTCACTGCCGCCGGCATCCTGCTGCTCGCCCAGGAAGGCAAGCTGTCCGTGGATGACAAGATCACCCAACACTTGAAGGACACGCCCCACGCCTGGGACAACGTCACCATTCGCCACCTCTTAACCCACACCTCTGGCATCAAGAGCTACACCGGGTTGGAGGGCTTCCAGTTGTGGCGGCATCTGACCCAAGCCCAGTTCATCCGGGCGATTGGCGCGCAGCCCATGGAGTTTGAGCCGGGTGACTCGTGGAAGTACTGCAATACCGGCTATAGCCTCCTGGGCTACCTCATCGAGAACGTGAGCGGCATCAACTACTGGGAGTTCATGAGCCAGCGCATCTTCCAACCCCTCGGTATGCATGCCACCACCAACCGCCTGCCCAGCCTGGTGATCCCCAATCGCGCCGCCGGCTACGAACAGACCAACCGCGTATGGATCAACCGCGACAGCGATCTGACGGAAGTCTTTGCCGCCGGGGCCATCGCTTCCACAATCGGTGACCTGACTAAATGGAATGCCTCCCTGGACGGTGATCGCATCCTCGATGCCGCCAGCAAGACCCAAATGTGGACCCCCGCCAAACTGAACGACGGCAAGGCTACCAAGTACGGCTTCGGCTGGTTCGTGGACGCCGTCGAGGGGCACAGAAACATCGGCCATGGCGGCTCCACCTCGGGCTTCTCCGCCTCGATCCAGCGCTTCCCGGACGACGACCTGGCCGTCATCATTCTCACCAACACCGATGAGCAAATCGCCCCGACCATGGCCAAGAAGATTGGCACCTTTTTCTTCCGGAAATCACGCGCCGCAAAGTAATGCGGCGGCCGGCAATGCCGCGACCAACAGCCGCCGGTTGTGCTAAGCTGCCCCATGCCGGTGCAACAACTCCGTCTCTTTGCCCCGCCCAGGCCGCTCGTTCAGCGGCTCGGTAAGGCATTCTTTCGCGCCGTGCCGCGCGCGCCGGGCGTCTATGTCATGACTGGCTCGGACGAGCGCGTCCTCTATGTCGGCCAATCCGGGAACCTGCGCGCCCGCCTCGCCAGCTACAAGAACGCGCGGCCTGACCATGCCCCCCGCAAGATCATCCGGCTGGTCCACGCCGTCGAACGTATCACCTGGGAGAAGTGCGAGAGCCCGGAAGGAGCACGGCTGCGCGAGAATGAGCTCCTGCGGCTCTACCGACCGAGGTTCAACCGGCTGAACACCTGGCCCCGCGCCTACAGCTACATCCGGTTGCGGCAGGATGATACCGGACTCGAACTGGGCCTGACGCGCGATCCTGCCGGCGCGGGACACCTTTACGGAGCCTTCAAAGCCCGCGCCATGGCTGGCTACGGCGCGCTGCTGCGATTGACTTGGGCAGCGTTTCACCAGCCCGCCTCCCCCCACGATTTTCCGGCCCAACTGCTGGCCACGCGTCCCCCACCCCAATACCATTTCAACTGGGCGGAGGCCGCGACGCAACTTGGCCCAGAACCCTTGCTCGGTTCCTTGCAGGGATTCCTGTCCGGAGTGTCTGACCGCTTGCTCCAACTGCTGAGCGACGCCGCCCCGGCTGGCGATGCCGTCGGCCCGTTCCAGCGCGCGCTGCACGCCAGAGATTTGGAGGTCCTGACCGGCTTCTTTAGCCTTGGCCCCAGGCGAAACTGCGAGCTGGTCCGTCGGCACAGGCTGGCCAGCCCCTTCATCCCCCGGGAAGAACTGGACGACCTATTGGTTTGAAAGCATCTCAGGCGTGACCAATATTACCCTGGCAGAACCGGTGGAGATTTGGTATGGTTCGCAGCCTGCTACCCGACCAACGCGTTATTACCGCGTTGTTGCGGGGCCGATTTCGATTCCGTAAGCCGCAGAGCGCATCCTCCCCGCTTCAGCTCGGGCGCCGTCTTAACCGGCTGCAACATCTTGGTTCTCACGCACACGGGCGGGGACTAAGTAGTACCTAAGTAGTACCTCCATTAGCCATGCGGAGGTATAACCGATGTACTGACGGAGGTACTGACTGTGGAGTGGCTGGGGGAGGTCGTCCTGGCTGCTGGGCGGGGTGCTCTGGTTGCCGAGTCAAAGGCAGGGATGGCTGCAGCCGTTAGGCAGTACATAGCCAGCACTCTGGGAGGAGCGCCACGGTGCTGCCCCCCAGCTCAACTCTGCTGCGTTGTTCCATGGTCATACGTGAGGGGCAGCCGAGCGGTCGCGGCGAGTTTTGTCCAAGTTTTTTGTTGATTAATGCTATTCCGAAGGGCGGGCATGGAATAGGCTAATCCCGCTGATCTGAAGCTGCGATCATCGGTATGACAAATCTACGCTCAACTGGTAATCGGGGGCGGGCTGGTCGGCGTCCAACCGCGAAGGGTTCCGCGTTCACGCTGATCGAGTTGCTGGTGGTGATTGCCATCATCGCCATCCTGGCGGCGTTGCTCTTGCCGGCGCTGGGCCGGGCGAAGGTGAAGGCTCAGGGGATCGCCTGCCTGAACAACTGCCGGCAATTGGGGCAGGCCTTCATCATGTATGCAGGCGATTACAATGATATTTGCGTAGCCAGCTCGGGAACTTATGCTTCCGATGCGCCAGTCTGGATTGAGGGTTTAGCCAACACCGGCTATGAAGCCGTGGACGTGACGAATCTCGAGAAGAGCCCCACTTTTCCATATCTGAAATCGCGCGACGTCTTTCACTGTCCCTCAGACCGGGCCAAGCTTCGCGTCCAAGGAGCCAAGCAGCCGCGGATCCGGAGCTATTCGCAGAACGGTTACGTCGGCTTGCCCACCGGGCCAACCCCTTCCAAGAATGCCGACATACTGAAAACGGTGCGCAAGCTCGGCGAGATCACGGCGCCCGGTCCTTCGGCGGTGTTCCTGTTCATTGACGAACACGAGAACAGCATCAATGATTCGCATTTCACTGCGTTCCGGGATTTCCATGCTTTCACGGCGAGTGCGAATAGGAACCAATGGTGTGATGCGCCTTCCGGCCGGCATGGAAACGCCACCGGGTTCACGTTTGCCGACGGCCACTCCGAGATTCACAAGTGGTACAGCGACGTAACCCGGGTCAATCCGGGCGCCAACGAAGAGTATCCCTGGGGATTTGACTTTCTGACCCCGACCCAGCGCGACTTCGATTGGTGCTTGCAGCATACGGCAGCGGCAGCCAAGTAGCGGCGCGCGTTCCCATGGGGAATTCTCCTCTGAACGGCGTGGCAAGAAATGTCCGAATAATGGCTGAAACTATATGAGACCTGGAAAACTTACACTTGATGTTTTACCGGAAACTTCGGCGCTTAAGAAGGGGCTGGCGTTTACCCTGATCGAGTTGCTGGTGGTCATCGCCATCATTGCGATCCTGGCGGCCCTGCTGCTGCCCGCGCTGGCCAAAGCCAAGGAGAAGGCACACAAAGCGCAATGTCTCAGCAACCTGCACCAAGTCGGTCTCGCCTTGCTGATGTACGCCAACGACAACAACGACAACATCCCGCGTTCGGACGACGGGGGCACTCATGTCTGGTGGAAGATTCTCACGCCGGAACTGGGCGGCCGGCACACTAACGATGCCGAGAGAATCAAGGTTTACAAGTGCCCGGCTTACCCGAATAAAGAAGCCTGGATCTGTTTTGTCGTGAACGGGTGGGAGTTCAAAGACCCAACCGACTCTACTGGTTTTGCCGCGGACTACTTTACGAAACTGACCGCGGCGCAACGGCCGTCGGAAACGATTTATCTTGCCGACTACGAGCATCCCCGTCCGATCGTCACCAACCTCACCGACAATCCAGGGTGGAACGATGTTTGGCAGAAGACTCATCCTCCGTACACCATTCTGGGCCCTGGCCGCGTGTCCCCGAATACAGACAGAAGAGTCGCGCTCAAGCGCCATGGGGACGGCCCCAACATCCTGTTTTTTGACGGCCATTCCGGATGGAAGCGCTCCATCACCCTCGCGACCGAGGATTGGCGCACGAAGAAGTACTGAGAGAAGATCCTTTGCGCCCGCCCAAGGCCGGTCGCGCGGGCCGGCTCTGTTGTCTTGGGCGCACTGAGTGAGGCTGGGTGATTTTCCAAACTGCTAGATGAAGCGCTGGGGGCCGGAATCGGGGGAACGGCGGTGGTCTGCAAGCGCGTCCATACGTCCGGCTTGAATCCGCCGGCCGGGTTGGTTTCAATGGCGGTGGTGAAACCCGCCGCCACACAAAGGCATCTCCTGGCCGTTGACCGGCTGGAATGGGCAGCCGCCCTCGGCCTCTCCTGGTTGGCGGTCTGGTTGCACGTGGAAGTGCTCCGGCACGCCGGCGGACTATGGCGGGACGAGATTGGGGGTGTCCAATTGGCGACGCTGCCGGCGTGGCGGGAGGTGTGGCGCTGGCTCACGCACGACGCGTTTCCGCTCCTCTTTCCCATGCTGGTTCGTGGATGGTCCGCCCTCGGTTTGGGCGGAAGTGATGTGGGACTGCGGACACTGGGATTCGGGATCGGCTGTCTGTTGCTCGGGGCGGTCTGGCTCACCGCGCGCTGGCTTGGGTTGAAGCCACCGGTGCTCGCGCTGGGCTTGTTTGCCGTGAATCTGTCCGTCATTCGTTGGGGCGATTCCCTGCGCGCCTATGGGTGCGGCGCCATCCTGATCCTGCTGACTCTGGGTTTGGTGTGGCGGCAGGTGCAGTCGCCCAGCCTGGTTCGGTGGACCCTGGCAAGCCTCGCGGCCCTGTTGAGCGTCCAGTGCCTTTACGCAAACGCCTTTCTGGTGTTGGCCATCTGCGTCGCCGGCTCCGCCGTGTGCGTCCGGCGCAAGCAGACCCGAGTGGCGTGGTCCGTTCTGGCCAGCGGTGTTCCGGCGGCGGTTTCCCTGCTCCCTTACCTCCGACCGATCGCCGCCGCCCAGGACCACTTCCGGTTGGAGAAGGTTAGCGTGGACGTCGGAGTGATCTGGGCCGATCTCGACCCGGCGCTGGGTGCGCCCGTAATCATCATGCCCTGGCTGTGGTTGTTCCTCACCGCGGTTCTCGTCATCGCCGCCGCCAGGGGTTTGCGTTCCGACCGCAAGGCCAATCCGGTCGCGCCGGAGGATCTGACGCTGTTTGCGGCGTCCACTTTCATTGTGATGAGCCTGGTGTTCGGCGTTTATCTCAAGCTGTCCGGAATGGTGAAGGTGTGGTATTTCATCGCTCCAATGGCATTGGGAGCGATGTGTCTGGAGGCCGGGTGGGCGATGACGCGTCCCCGCCTGCGCGCTCTGCGCCTGGCGGTGGTGGTCTTGCTGGTGGCGGCGGCATTCCCCTCGTCTCTCCGCTCGACCCGGGCGGCGCTGACGCAAATGGACACCGTTGCGGGTGCAGTGCAGCGGCAGGCGCAACCCGGTGATCTGGTGGTGGTCTATCCCTGGTATCTTGGCATCAGTTTCGGCCGTTACTTCCAAGGAGACACGGCGTGGGTCACGCTGCCGGAAATCGAGGACGTGCGTTTTCATCGCTACGATTTGGTGAGGGAGAAGATCCTCACGGAGTTTCCCGTCCGGCCGGTATTGGCGCGGATGGAGCAGACTCTGCGTTCCGGGCAGCGCGTCTGGTTCGTGGGCGAACCGCCCGCGGGGGCCGCTGGCGAAACTGCCCCGCCCACCGTTCCGCCCGGGCCGCTCGCCGGCGTCCCGAACGGCTGGTGGGAAGCGTATCACACGGATATCTGGGGCCGGCAGGCAGCTTATTTCTTGAACCACCACGCCAGGCAGATTGAGCCGGTGCCGGTCGCTTCCGCCAGGCCGGTCCTGGAGATCGAAGCCGTCCCCCTCTATGTCGCCCGGGGATGGAGGCAACCGAATGAATGACGGGCTTGACTTCCGTGCCGGCGTGCCGCACTGCCGGTGAACTCGAAACCTCCAATGCCCACGGTGACCTCAGCGCGCAAGCCCCAAACGGCCACCGGAGCATCTGCCGCTCGCGCGCAAGCGATTGGGGCAGCGGTCCTCATCGGTGGGGCGACCCTGGCGGTCTTCTGGGGCGCAATCGCCTGCGGCTTTGTGAATCTGGACGACGGCCTGTATGTGTACGAGAACCCCCGTGTGCGAGAAGGCCTGGCCCCGGGGGGCCTCGTCGTACGCCGTGAAGAGCGTGGAGGGCGGCAGTTGGATGCCCTTGACGTGGGTCTCCTACCTGTTGGATGCGCAGCTTTGGGGAACAGGGCCGGCTGGTTATCATGCCACCAACGTCGTCCTCCACGCGCTGTCGGCGAGTCTTCTATTCCTGGCGCTGCGGATGATGACACGCGTGTTCTGGCCCTGCGCCTTGGCCGCCGCGCTCTTCGCCGTGCATCCGCTCCGAGTCGAGTCCGTCGTCTGGATTGCGGAACGCAAAGACGTGCTGAGCGGCGTCTTTTTCATGCTTACCTTGATCGCGTACGCGCGCTATGCGGCCAGGTCGGATGAGCGGTACTCAGCCCGCACACTCCCTACCCCTGACGCAATGCCGCAAGACCGGAGCGCCGGCTTTAGCCGGCCTAGGTCGTTGGGGCCGCGTAAGCCGGCTAAAGCCGGCGCTCCGCCCGAACCGAGTGGAACAATCGGGCTGGGTGTCGTAAGCCTGTGCCTGTTGCTGGGGCTCATGGCCAAGCCGATGCTGGTCACCGCGCCTTTCCTGCTGCTGTTGCTTGATTACTGGCCGCTGGGGCGGATGGGCAGTTCGCCGGGTGAGATCAAAGCGAAACTTCCGGCGCTGGTAAGAGAGAAGCTCCCGCTGCTTGTGCTGTCGGCGGTCTTCTGCGTGATCACCGTTTTGTCGCAAGCCTCGGTCGGTGCGGTTGCCAGGTCTGAATCGGGGGCACACCGGATTCTGCGGATCGCTGACAATTATGGGTTCTACCTGGAGAAGATTCTCTGGCCCGACACTCTGAATGTGCTTTACCCGGTCACATCCGTCTCTCCGTTATGGGCGGGGGTCGTCCTGGCCGGCATCCTCGTGGTCAGCGTGGCCACGGTGTTATGGCTCCGAAAACGGCCGTGGCTAGCGGTGGGGTGGTTCTGGTTCCTGGGCGGCTTGTTCCCGGTCATCGGCGTGGTGCCCATCGGCTCGACGTGGGTGGCGGACCGCTATACCTACCTCCCGTCCATAGGCATCGCCCTGATGCTGGCGTGGACGGCCAGGTCGCTGCTTCCGGCCACTCGACCGGCCAGGATTTCGGCGGCACTCGCCGCCTTTCTCCTCCTGGCTGGGTTGAGTTGGGCAGCGGTGAAGAATCTGCCGCGATGGCAGGATTCCTACACACTGTTCTCCGATTCCGTAGGCAAAGGGACGCACCCGGGCGCTTACCAGAACCTCGGCATTGCCTGCGCCGAGCGGGGCGATCACGAAACCGCCATCCACCACTACACTCGCGCGATCGAGCTGGACCCCGACTCGGCCGAGGCATACTACAACCGGGCGCTGGCCTTCCAAGCGAAGGGGGAGGCCGAGCGCGGGCTGGCGGACTACTCTCGGGCGATTGAGCTGCGGCCGGCTTACGCGGAGGCCCACAACAACCGGGGCAACCTCTACGCCGCCGGCGGCCAACTTGAACGGGCCATTGGCGACTTCACCCAGGCGATCGCTTTACGCTCCGATTACACCGAAGCTCTCGCCAACCGCGGACATGCGTACCAGGAGACGGGCAAGTATCGGGAGGCCGTGGCGGACTACTCGAAGGCCATCGCCACCAGACCGGGGTTTGCCGCCGCTTACCATGATCGGGCGGCGGCCTTTTACCTGCTAAAGGACTACGAGCGAGCGTGGGCGGATATTCGGATGTGCCGGCAGCTCGGGCTCGACCCGAATCCGGAGCTGGTGCGCCGGCTTGAGGCGGATTCCGGCAGACGGGACTGAATGAAGAAGCTGCTCGATATGCCGTCGTTCGGAGTGCCCCGTTCCGTCGAGGGCCTCCACATCGCGGAGAACCGATTCGTGTTGGCCGTCTGGTTCCTGCTCGTTGCCGCCGCCCTCGTGCTCGCCGCAGCGACGGTGCGGGACACGGGGCTCGATTACGATGAGGCGCTTTACGGGCACCTGACCAAGGACTTCCTCCAGGGCAAACATTGCCTGCAACACATGCCCGGCAGCCGGAGCATGGATCTGTGGGGCAAGCCCTTTCCCGTGTTTGTCCAGGGCTATTTGGGCGCGGTCAAATGTTGGATGTTGCTGCCGGGCTTCGCCGGGTTCGGCGCCAGCATCGCGGTGATGCGGTTCACCATGCTCGGCTGGGGGTTGCTCGGAGTTTTGTTCCTGATGCTATGGGTGCAGCGCGCCCGAGGTCCAACGGAAGCTGTCGTGGCCGGGCTGCTGCTGGTGGCCGATCCGGCGTTCTTCTTCCCCACCGTTTGCGATTGGGGAGCATTCGTCCCGAGCTTTTTCTTTCGCTGCGCGGGGTTGTTTTTCGCGGGCTGGTGGTGGAAAGAACGGCGAGCGCTGTGGATGGCGCTGGCAGGAGCTGCCTTCGGCCTCGGTTTCCTCAACAAGCTTGATTTCATCGTGGTTCTGCTGGCCCTGGCCGCCGCCGTGGTTCTCTGCAGACCTCGGGCCATCGCCCAAAGCGTGCGCTGGGAGGCCCGGCACTGGACCATCGGTGCGGGCGTCTTTCTGCTGACGGGGGCACCGATGCTCATCAACTGCGTGCGCTGGTTCCGGTCGCTCCTGGAGGTCCAAGCCGGCGCTCGCGCAGGTGAGTTCACCACCAAGCTCCAAATCGCCGGAGCGCTGCTGGACGGCAGTTACTTTCGGCGGCTCATGGAGGCGGGCGGCCTGTTCCACAAAATGTTCGACGCGCCGTCGCCGGTGTGGACTCCGTTCGGTTTCGTGCTGCTGCTGGCGATTCTGGTGCTGGCGTTTGCGGTCGTGAGCGACGCCCGGAGCAAGACCCAGGGGTGGCCGTTGTTTCTCCTGGCGGGCCTGGGGATTTCGACACTGGGCGTGCTGCTGCTGCCGGATGCTATTCGCATCCATCACTTCCTGCTCACCTATCCTTTCCCGCAGCTCATCATCGCGGCTGCCGCTGCTCGGGCGTGGAGCTCCCCCTCTCCCCGCCGTTTCCACCGGCAGGTTGTCCGAGTATTAAGCCTGGTGGCAGTGCTCGGGGTCCTGGTTGGGCATGTCCTCGCCCTTCGCCAAACCCAGCAATTCGTGTCCGCCACCGGTGGGCGCGGCACCTGGTCGAAGGCCCTGGAAGCATTCGCGGAGGAAATTCGCACCCGTGACGACCTGGTGATCGCGAGCCTGGACTGGGGATTCCACGAACAGCTCAGCTTTCTCACGGACGGCCCCCAGCTCTACGAGTTAACCTGGAACATCCAGGAGGGAAAGCCGGTTTCACTTCTCCGGGAAACTAACTTCGTTTACTTGATCCACCCGCCTGAGTTCAGCCTGTTCGATTACGGTCAGACCTATTTGCAGGCCGCCCGCCAGGCGGACCCGGGCCTCGTCAGCGAGTCGCTGGACGAATCGGGAAGGCCGGGTCGCGTTTCAGTATTTCCGGTTCTCGCACCGCTAGCACCGCCCACTGGCCCCCCAAAGTCGGCAGAGTATTGTCCACATTATTGATAGAATCGTCCAAGACAGACGGCACTTCAGACTTCATGGTACACGAGACGATTGTAATCATGGAAACTGAATCTCTGCGGGGGACTTCGGCACGCAGGAGCCGAGGGGCCTTTACGTTGATCGAGTTGCTCGTGGTCATCGCCATTATTGCCATCTTGGCCGCCTTGCTGTTGCCCGCCCTGGCCCGAGCCAAGCGGAAGGCCCTGGGTATTTCGTGTATGAGTAACTCCAAGCAACTGGTGACCGGTTACATCATGTGGGCGCTGGATAACGAAGATCGCTGTCTCTACAGTTGGTCAGGCACAGATCCGAACGGGACTCCCGCCTGGTGCGACGGCTGGATGGGTTCGTTGCCTGACGCGATCAATGAAGCCCTGATTCGGAATGGCCCCACGTTCACTTATCTGCCTGCACTGAAGGTGTTCCGCTGCCCCAGTGACCGGTCGGCCTTCCTGTACCGGGGCGAGCGAAACTCGCGCATTCGCAGTTACTCGCAGAACGGGTTTATGGGCTATCCCGGTAATTATGTCATTCCGAACTCGCCGCCTTTCAAATCGGCATTGAAGATGAGCGATCTCACCGCGCCGGGTCCCGCGGCAGTTTACGTGTTCATTGACGAGCATGAGAACAGCATCAATGACTCGCATTTTCTGCCTTTCACGAATCTGAAATCCTTTGGCAACCAGCCCTGGCTCGATACCCCCTCGGGGCGGCATGGCAATGCCACGGGCTTTGCCTTCGCTGACGGCCATGCGGAGATTCACAAGTGGGTGGACAGCGATGTCCAAAAGATCTCATACGGTGCCAACGACACGCCGGCGTGGCAACCGACCCTCGTTGGCAATCCCGGGCCGCGTGATTTTGCGTGGCTCACCAATCACGTCGCAGCCCTCAAATAGCGATCTGGCAAAGGCAGTTCTATCCTTCAAACCTAAACATCCGAGATCTATGAAAACAACAATCCAAACACAACACGCATCGAAGAGCTTCAACGCTCTTCGTCTCATCGGGCTGCCCCTGGCAGCGTTTCTGCTGTCCGGTCCCTTGCTCCACGCGTCGTGGCCCACCAACGCCGCAGTGGAGATGACCTTCTCCGAGGGCACCGGCACCAGCACTACCAACTCGGGCTACCTGGGCGGCCTCGCCACCCTCGACCCCGGCACAACCACCAACGGCTTTCCGGCATTCACCAACCTGGTTCCCATCGGGGTGTACGCGCCGACTGGCAACGCCTACGCGGTGAACATGGGGCTGATCGACACAACTGGCGGAGGCCGTGCGGTTGACCTGACCACGTACAATGGTCCCTCCGGCACCTTGGGCGCGTTTCCGCAACTGACCATTTGCGGTTGGCTTAATGCCAACGACCCCAACATTGGCAGCGGTGGCAACCGCATCGCCTTTGCGCTAGAAGCCGCCGGCGGCTTAGGGTTCGATTTGGTGCAGCGATACTTTGGCAGTCTCTCGCTGATCATCAATCAATACAACGATTCCTCGCCCAACTCTTCGTACAACATGATTGGCATTGATCCGAACACGGGCACGAACAACTGGACTTTCTTTGCGGTCACCTACGATCCGAACCTCAGTTCCGACCAGGTTAAGTATTACTTCGGCCGCGCCAACCGGCTGGCGGGGTTTGATATTGCCCGCACTTACACCGGCGGTACTGCCCCCAACCCGGGGCAAATTGATTACACCGGGTATCTCACCGTAGGAAACTTCGGGACAGTCGAAGGTGCGCGCACCGCAACCGGCACTGGAAGCCGCACTTATCGCGGGTTAATAGACCAGTTGAGGATTTACACCAACGCCCTGAATATAGACGAAATCCAACAGGCCCAGATGGAAGGTACGGTGCCGGCAGTGGCCGCCACGATTCTCCGTCAGCCGTCGAGCCTGACCCTGATCGCCGGACAGGACGCGACCTTCACCGTGGACGCGAATGGCTCTGGCCTGGTCACGTATCAATGGCGTACCAACGGCGTCAGTGTGCCTGGGGCCACGAATTCCACCTTCACGATGTATGCCGTGACAACGAATGACACCTACAAGGTGCTGAGCGTCCTCGTGGACAACGCGCTGACAGCCGATCCGGGAATCTTGAGCGCCAACGCCACTCTCGTCGTCATTCCGCCGCCCCCGCCCGGCACCCCCATTTATCCGAACGCTGACGTGTTTGTGGAAGCCGATGCAAACGATCCTAATGCGACGAGCTGGAGCACTTATAACGCGTGCTCACAGAGCCAGCAGATCAACTACGGGCTGGCTGCTGCCGGTAGCACCAGCACCGGCCGACGTCGTTCGTACCTCGAGTTTACGCTGGGAACGAACGAAGTCAGCTCGGCCAAGTTGAAGCTTTACAACTACTGGGGCGGGCCGCCGGTGAACGGCCAGGGCCGGCTGGCCAGTGCGACGGTGCGGATTCGTGGCACGGCCGTGGACACGCCCGTCACCTTCACCGAACCACTCGCCGGCACGGTTGTGCTCGATTTCGTGCCGCCGAGTGAAACCAATTTCGTCACGATCCTGACGACGGCCGCCGGTGCGGTTACGAATATTGGGTGGTACGAATTCGACATCACCAGTTGGTATAACGCGCGTCTCGGTCAGAGGACCACGTTGCTGTTGAGAGCTTCCGCCACCAGTGGTTTTGACTTTCCGCTCTACGAGGATCGCGAAGGCACTGCCTTTGCGCATGGCGCGGGTGGCACTCTTACCAACACCGGCCCGCGCATCGAGTACTTCCTGGCGCCGCCCCGGTTCAGACAGGTCAGCGCGGTCAGCGGCAATTTGATCATAAGCGGATACTATGGACCGCCGGGCAGCAACTACGTGTTACTCGCTTCGACTGACGTCGCGCTGCCCTTGAGCAATTGGACTCGCGTCCTCACGAACCACTTTGATCCCGCCGGCAGTTTCAGCGTGACGAACGCGATGACTGCGTCGCAGAGCTTCTACCGGCTGCTGCTGCCGTGAGCAGGGTCGCCAACCTGACTTGGCTTGGCGAGACAAGCAGCGGTCAGGCTGGATGAAATGTGCAGGGTCGGCTGTTCCAGCCGGCCCTGCTTGTTTTGGCTGATGAGGTATGTTCGGATGCAGCTCAATCCAAGCTGATTGCTCAAGGCCCAGATCGCCGGTCCGGATCTCAAACCGCCGGTGCGGAAGGGCTTGGCTGATTCTGGGCTTGCTCTGCTTGGCGGCTTTCCTCACGTCTGCTCAAACCCAGTCGTGGGTCTTTCCCGGCGCACACTGGGATCAATCCAAGACGCCTGAAGAGCTTGGCATGGTTGGCGCCCAACTGGATGCGTTCAAGACCAACCTGGGCGCCGCCAGTGTGGGGTGCGTGATCAAGAATGGCTACCTGATCTACTCTTGGGGCAACATCGCTGCCAATGTTGACTGGGCCTCGGCGTCCAAACCTTGTCTGTCCACGATGCTCTTCGCCGCGCTCAACGAGGCGAGGGTCGCCAGCCCCGACAGCTTGCTCCTGCCGTATTGGGCGGGGCTGAGGCCCAGCGACCAGACGATGACCTTCCGTCACCTGGCCGACATGATGAGCGGCTACGCCTGCAGCGATCGTGACGGCAGCGGCAATCTGCTGCCGCCGGGATCGCGTTGGGCTTACAACGATTACGCCATCATGCTCTATGTCAAGACGCTCGATAAGGTCTTCGGCACGACGGACAATCTGGTCACCGCAGGCAATCAGCGCTTTGTCGTCCCGCTGCAGTTTGAGGATGGCGTGCTTTTCAACAGCACCAAAGGCCGGGTCAAGCCCTCGGCTCGCGACTTTGCCCGGATGGGGTGGTTTTGGCTCAACCGGGGCAACTGGAACGGCACACAGCTTCTGCCGAGTCGCTTTTTCGACGACTACCTGAAAGCGGATGTTCCCTTCCACACACTGAGGACCACGAACAACGCGGCCGATGATTACCTGGGGGTGGGCAGTTACGGCGGGGGCATCAATCAACATGACGGCCAGGGGATTTACGGGTTCAACTGGTGGTTCAATCAGTGCCTGACGGCCCCGCCGCGGGTGCCGCCTTTGCTCGCCTGGCCATCTGCGCCCGTTGACACCTACATCGCCTCCGGCCATTTCGGCAAGGAATGTATGGCCATCTTTCCGTCGCTGGGGATGGTCGTCGCGGCCTACAACACCAGCGTTGCCGCCTGGGGTGACACGATCATCACTGATCCGCCGAATACCAACTCCACACTGAATCAAAACCTGAAACTGCTGACGGCGGCCGTGCCGGCACAGCCGTTCACTCCTCCGGGAGTCATCCTTGCGAGTGCGGATGTGGTTTACAGCGGCACCGACGTCTATAACGCGTATTCCCAGAGCCAGCAGATCAATTGGGGCCTGGCCGGCTCCGACGGCGTCGCGGCCACCGCCGGTCGTCGCTCGTTCCTGGTGTTTACGCTGGGGACGAATCCAGTATCCGCGGCGAAGTTGAAACTCTGGAACTACTGGGGCGGGCCGCCGGTGAATGGTCAGGGCAGACTGCCCGCAGCGACCACGCGCATTTACGGGACTCTGACCAATGCGCCGCTCGTGATTGCTGAGCCGCCACCGGGCACACATGCAACCCTTCCGGGTTATGTTCCGCCAGAAAACACGAGTTTCTTCGCAATCGCACCGGACCAAATGGTCGGGCCGGGCATCGGCTGGTATGAGTGGGACATCACGGCCTGGTACAATGCCTGTCTCGGTCAGACGACGACGATCATGGTCCGGGCCAGCGCCAGCAGCGGCTATGACTTCCCGCTCTACGAGGATCGGGAAGGCACGGCGTTCGCCCGTGGCGCGGGTGGCACCAGTGCCAACGGTGGTCCACGCATCGAGTACTTCCTGGTCCCGCCGCGGATCAGGAACGTCAGCGTGGACGACGGCAAGATCACGATGAGTGGCTACTATGGGCCGCCATCGACCAACTACGTGCTGCTGGCTTCAACGAACGTCGCTTGGCCCCTGAGCAACTGGACGCACCTCGCCACGAACCAGTTTGACGCCGCCGGTCATTTCAGCATCACGAACACGCTTGATTCAGGGGTGTCTCGGAGCTTTTACCGGCTGCAAGCACCGTGAGCCTGCCGCGGCCTGGTCACGGCCCACTGGCCCCCAAAGCCGGCAAAGTTTTGTCCACATTATTGATAGAATCGTCCAAGACAGACGGCACTTTAGACTTCATGGTATGCGAGACGATTGAAATCATGGAAACTGAATCTCTGCGGGACGCTTCGGCACGCAGGAGCCGAGTAGCCTTTACCTTGATCGAACTGTTAGTGGTGATCGCCATCATTGCCATCCTGGCAGCGTTGTTGTTGCCGGCGTTGGCCAAGGCCAAGCAGAAGGCGGGGAAAGTGTACTGCCTCAGCAACCTGCACCAAATCGGCCTCGCCTTGCACCTGTATGCCCACGAGAACAATGATTATGTCCCCCGCGGAGGCAGCGGGGAGAACGTCTGGTACATGCTGCTGACGCCGTTCCTGGGAGGCCGGGCAACGAACGAGTTCGAACGGGCCAGGGTTTACCTGTGTCCGAACTATCCCGATAAGAGACAGTTAATCTGTTATGACGTGAATGGTTGGAGGTTCAGAGACGCAAACGACAGCGTGGGGACTCAGGAGGATAAGTGCACAAAGCTGACCCGATGCCGACGACCGGCGGTGGTGATTTATGCGGGCGACGACGAAAACGGCACGGGCCGGCCGCCCGTCACCACGAATACCTGGGGTGGTACTGACGCCGGGTGGAACGATGTTTATGAAATGGCAAATCTTCCGTATCTGGTGCTGCCCAGCAGAACGATCTTCAATGAATCGGTGGCCGCAATTCACGGAAGAAGAATAGCCTCCGCCCGTCATGGGCTGGGCCCCAACCTCCTGTGTTTTGATGGCCATTCGGCTTGGAAGAAGGCGGCGCAGATCATTGTGGAAGATTGGCAGGAACTTAGATAGCCCCACTACTCCAGAGAACCTTGTTAACAGCCTCGCTGGTATTCATCCTGGCGGTCACGGCGCCACTGGGAGCAACCGCGGCCGCGACCGCTGCTGCGCCCGTGCGCCTTGAGCGCGGGGACCTCCTCGTCTATCGCGATCGCCACGGCGAAGTGCAGTCGGTCAAGACCGTCCGCGACTGGCTGAAGCGCCGCGCCGAAATCGTCCGCGGCATGGAGTCGGTGATGGGGCCGCTGCCGGGCCGGGCCAAACGCTGCGCGCTGGACCTGAAGATCGAGGGGGAAAGCGATTGCGGCAGGTATGTCCGGCGGCTCATAACCTACGCTTCCGAACCCAGGTCACGCACGCCGGCGTGGCTGCTGATCCCGAAGGAGGCGCTGAGCGGAAAGCGGCAGTTCCCGGCGGTGCTCTGCCCGCATCCGACCGGGCCGGTGGAGGATCCCAATTACGCGCGCGAGCTGGCCGCGCGCGGCTACGTAACGCTCACACCGAATTACCCGCTGCTGGGAAAGTATGAACCCGACCTCAAGGCGTTGGGCTGGCAGAGCGGGACGATGAAGGCGATTTGGGACAATATCCGTGGCCTCGACCTGCTCGAGTCGCTGCCGTATGTGAAGCACGGGAAATACGGGGCCATCGGCCATTCGCTGGGCGGGCACAACTCCGTTTATACGGCGGTGTTCGAGGAACGCCTCAAAGTGGTGATCTCCAGTTGCGGTTTGGACTCGTATCTCGACTACTACGAGGGTGATCCGAAGAACTGGCAACTGGAGCGCGGCTGGTGCCAGACCCGTTACATGCCCAAGCTGGCGGAGTATAAAGGCCGGCTGGCGGAAATCCCGTTCGACTTCCACGAAATGGTCGGAGCGCTCGCGCCAAGGCCGGTTCTTATCAATGCGCCGCTCGGGGACAGCAATTTCAAATGGGAGAGCGTGGACCGGATAGTGGTGGCGGCGTCTCAGGTGTATCGGCTGTACGGGAAACCGGAAAACCTAAGAGTGGAGCATCCGGACTGCGGCCATGACTTTCCCGAAGCCATGCGGCAGGCGGCCTACCGCTTGCTCGACCAATCCCTGCGGTGAGCCGGAATGGGGGCAAGTTTCGTCCAAAAACTTGATGGATTCGTCCTATCCGGGCCGTCAGGGGAGAAGTAGTTTACAGTTGTTAATCACGGGTCTTCTTGTGCAGCCAGCCGTCGGGCGTCTGGCGATGCAGCGCGGCGAGAGTAGAACCAAATTATGAATGCACGAACAGCGAAGATAGAAAGTAGGCTTGACGTTCCTGCTCCCAGGCAGCGGGTGGCGTTCACCTTGATCGAATTGCTGGTGGTGGTTGCCGTCATTGGCATCCTCTGTGTTACGGTGCTGCCGGCACCGAGCAACGGCCAGAAACAATCCAAGAAGGTTCGCTGCCTCAGCCATTTGCACCAGATGGGCGTCATCATGCATCTGTATGCGAGCAGCAACCAGGACCAGGTGCCATCGTGCATGAGGGCGTGGTGGGATATCCTCGCCGCGGAGCATGGCCGCGGGGTGAATCTGCTGCTTTGCCCGAGCTATCCTATCGAGGAACAGTTGATTTGCTATGATATAAACGGCTGGACGTTCCGTGTCCCCACCGACCGCATTGGGCAGGCGCTGGAAGGCCTTCGGAGCCTCGCCGGGGTCCAGCGGCCTGCGGAAACGGCATTTCTGTGCTGCGATGAGTACGGTGAGCGCCCGATGGTCACCGATCCTCACAGTCTGGAGCCGGCCGAATGGTATGACATTTGGTCCCCGTCTCACCTGCCGTACACGATTCTCTCAGGTGGGAGAAAATGGCTCAACCGGACGCGTCGCGCCGCCGCGGCGCGTCACGGGGAGGGGCTCAACGTCCTGTGTTTCGATGGCCATTCCGCATGGAAAAGGGCGGACTGCATGACGGTGGATGATTGGCGGGATGTCCGATAGGAGCCGGATGCGATGAAACGGCCAAGGAGATGACGTGAAACGACGCTTGAGAGAAACGAGACAGCGTGAACTTGCCCAGCAAGGCGGGTTCAACATGGTCGAACTACTCATCGTGATAACCGTGGTGGTGGTCTTGGCGGCCACGCTGCTGTCTGCCTCCGGCCAATCCAAGGGCAAGGGAAGGCACATGCAATGCTTGAGCAACTGCAAGCAGTTGATCAACGGCTACCGGATGTATGCGCAGGACAACGACGATTACGCGCTCTGCGCCATGGGCCCGAGCCCGAACGGTGTGCCCGGTTGGTGCAATGGTGCACTTTTGGGATTTGACGCCATAAATCCAGGCGTCATTACGAACAGCCCCACCTACCCGTATATCCAATCGGTGGACGCTTTCCGCTGTCCTGACGACGAGTCCGGGCTCGTCTTCCGGGGACGATTCTATCCTCGAAACCGGAGCTACTCCGTCAACGGTTTCATGGGGTATCCTTCCGCATTCGTGTACCCGAACTGCCCGCCCTACAAACCGGTCATCAAGCTTGGCGAGGTCGCCGGGCTGGGACCGGCTTCGATCTATGTGTTGATCGAGGAGCACGCCAACAGCATCAACGACTCGCATTTCCTGCCATTCACAGACCTTAAGGCGTTCCACGGCCAGCGGTGGCTGGATGCGCCGACCGGCAGGCATCATAACTCGGCTGCCATCGCCTTTGCCGACGGTCACGCCAAAATGCACAAGTGGAAGGACAGCGACGTGACACTGGAACGGTTTAGCCCAGGTGGGCTTATTATTGCCAACAACGCTTCCTTTCTCCCCAGGCCTGGACCGCGTGATTTCGAATGGTTCACCGATCATATCGCGCCCCGCCAGTGAGACCATCGCGGTTCGCCTTGCGGGCTTTGCCTGAGCGGATCTAGCGCGCCAGCGGATCCGGGCTGCCGCGATCCATTCGCCGGCGGCGCGTTCCGGCCGCTTCAATCCGCCCCCGCCGAAGTTGAACGGATCGGCACACCGGGTAATTCAGCTAGCTTCAGGGGGGATCCATGACAAGAATATCGGAGTGATTGTCGCCATAGACTCTGGGGCCGCATTTGGTCGCGCCGCGTTGTTCTTCCCGACAGTCCCGTCAGTCCTGGCGGCAGCCTGGCTGATTTTTCCCGGACCTGCCGGAGCCGAGAACTGGCCGCAATGGCGCGGGCCAAGAGGCGACGGCACTTCCCTGGAAAAGATCCCCCATGAGGTTTGGAACGTGCAGAGCAACTGCGCCTGGAAGACAGCCGTGCCGGGCGTGGGCCACTCCTCCCCCATTGTTTGGGGCGACCGCGTATTCCTGGCCAGCGCGCTGCGGGAGAGGGAGGAGCGGCTGCTCGTGTGCGTAGATCGAAGGAATGGGAATCTGCTCTGGCAGAAGACCGTCCTGCAGGCGTCGCTGGAAAAAAAGAACCGGGAGAACAGCTTTGCCTCCGGCACGCCCTTTGCCGACGGGGACCGGGTGTATGTCGCCTTTCTGGGCGGCGGGGAGGTTGTGGTTTCCGCCTTTGATTTTTCCGGTGCTCAACTCTGGCAAAGCCGTCCGGGACCGTTCGGCAGCCCCCATGGCTACAGCGGCTCCCCGATCCTGTACCAGGACAAGGTCATCGTGGTGGGCGACAACACGGCCCCGTCGTGGATGGCGGCGTTGAGTTCAAAGGACGGGAAGACGTTGTGGAAGGTGCCGCGTGAGAAGAGCAACATCAGCTTTGGCACGCCGTTGATACGGCAGGTGGCGGGGCGCGCCCAGATGTTCGTTGCGGGCAACACGTGCGTCACGGGATACGACCCCAACGAGGGGGCGCGGCTGTGGTTTGCCGATGGCCCGTCGGACCAGGCGGTCGCCTCTACCGTTTATGGCGAGCGGACCGGGCTCGTGTTCGCGACGGGCGGCTACCCCCAGCGGAACCTGCTGGCCGTCAGGCCCACCGGCACGGGCGATGTGACGAGAACGCACGTCGTTTGGCGCTCGACCAACGGTGTCGCTTACATTGTCTCACCTATTGTGGAAGGGGACTGGCTGCTGACGGTGACGCCAAACTCCGTGATGTGCTGTCTCGAAGCCGCCACAGGAACCGTGTTGTGGAAGGAGAAGGTCGCGAAGCACCATGCTTCGCCGGTTTCGTCTGACGGACTTGTCTATTTCCTTGATGACAACGGCAAGATCAACGTGATCCGTCCCGGGCGGCAGTTCGAGCGCGTCGCCCAGTACGAACTCGGGGAGCCAACTTACGCCTCGCCCGCAATCAGCGAAGGCCAGGTTTTCTTGCGCGGCGACAAGAGCCTATTCTGCCTTGGAGGACCCCCGACCCGGCGGAAATGAGTTGAGGTTGGGCTCGTGATGCAGTCTCCGTTCCGGAGGCCGGCGGAGCCCGGGTTCGGCCAGGTGATCTATCCCAACGATGACGTTTTCTGCGAGACGAGCCGCGACGGCCTGACCACGACTGCCAAAGCCTTAGGTCCTGTGTGGCTCAGAGGCAAAAAAGTCCAAATTCCTGATGGGTTTCTCCTATTCATAAGAGGAGTTGAGGGTTAGCCTTCCAGGGTCAAGAGCGTGCATTACAGGCTCATGTGATCTGGTCTGGACCCGGCGGGTGTTCTGCAGCGGGGAGGGGCGAGGCGCGACTGCGGCGCAAAGTCGCCGAGGACAGAGAGTGATGCCGAACATTGATAGTTGAAGCGTATGATCAAGAAGATTCCTCAGAGGATGGCGTTAGCCGACTATCGCTGCGGCGCGGGACGACGCTCGACGTTCCGTGCGTTCATCCTGATCGAACTGCTGGTGGTAATTGGGATCATTGCCATTCGGACGGCGGCCCTGTTGCCCGCCTTGAGTTTGCGAACATGAAGCACCATCTCCTTTGGCCGGCTGTGGCCCTGGCAGTGTCAACCCTTCAGACCCCGGCCCTCCCTGCGTTTCCCGGCGCGGAAGGCTTTGGCGCCAACGCACTGGGCGGTCGAGGCGGAGACGTTTACTACGTAACCAACCTGAACGATTCCGGGGCGGGCTCATTGCGGAACGGCATCACGACGGCCAGTGGTCCGCGCACCATCGTCTTCGGGCTGTCCGGCACGATTGTGCTGAACTCCATTCTCTACCTAGACCGGCCTTTCATCACGATCGCCGGGCAGACTGCGCCCGGCGACGGCATTTGCATCCGGGATTACAGCGTCAATGTCCAAAACACCCACGACATTGTGGTCCGCTGCCTGCGCTTGCGGCGGGGGGACGTGCGGGTGCGTGCTTCGGGCAAGCCGACGAGCTCCACCGGCCTGGATACGGTGTCCATTGATGATTCGAGCAACGTGATCTTCGACCACTGTTCGCTCTCCTGGAGTTGCGACGAGATCTTCGGCATCGTCCAGAACCAGAACGTCACGGTACAGTGGTGCACCATTTCGGAACCGCTCGGCGACCCCAATGCCTTGATTCATCCTTATGGCACCAACCACGCCTATGGGTTGAACTGCAGTGCTACCACGCTTTCCATCCACCACAACCTGATCGCCAAGTACGTGATGCGCGGGCCGCAGTTCGAGGCCAATGACGCCGTCAGCGGCCAGGGCTATGAGGTCTGGAAGGAGGCGGTGAACAATGTGCTGTTCGACTACTGGAACTCCGGCTCGCGCTACCGGACCGGCGTCGAGGAGGGGGCCGGCAACATCCCGTTCCGGTTCCACTTCATCAAGAACTTCTACATCCGCAACTCGTCCCGGACCAGCGCCCGGGATATTGAAGCCGACAGGAATTACGGTGTAACCAACACCATCAAGGTGCATGTCTCGGGCAACATTGGTCCGAACCGCCCCAACGACACGATGGATCAGTGGAGCCTGGTGATGCTCAGCGACCAGACACCGATCCGCTCGGCGCCAGCAGATATCCAGGCGCAGATGTCAGACGTGCCGTTGTTCACCCCGCCTGTTCCGGTAACGGCGCACAGCGCGTCGAACGCCTACAAGCGAGTGGTCAGCCTGGCCGGTTACAATAACGTCCGCGACGCGGTGGACTTGCGGGTGATCAGCAATGTGGTCAACCGAACCTTCACCAGCTACCCGCATTCCCAGAGCGAAGTCGGGGGCTGGCCGACCCTCAACACTTACAACGTTCCCACCGACACCGACCGCGACGGCATGCCGGACTACTGGGAGACCTCCCTCGGCATGAACCCCTATGTGGTCAACAACAACCACACCAACACCGACGGCTACACGGACCTGGAGCATTATCTCAACTGGCTCGCCGACTTGCACGCCGTGTCCACACAGGACGGTTTCGTGGACGTCAACTTGGGAAACTTCACGGCGGGCATGGCCAACAACGCAACTCGCACGGTATCCAATCCAACCAACGGCATCGTTTCCCTGCTGGGTGACGGACGCACGGCGCGTTTCACGCCCACCGCCGGCTTCTTCGGCCAGGGGAGTTTCCAATTCACCTCGTTGGACACCCTGGCCGGGGGCGGAATGACCAACACGGTCCAGGTGCTGGTTACGCCAGTGGCCGCGCCTCCGCGATTCACCAGCACCGCTGCCGACCCGGGCAAGATAGTGTTGCGCGGCACCGGCGGTCTGCCCTACAGCAGGTACTACGCGCTCATCTCCACCAATCTGTCGGAGCCGGCGATCAACTGGAGCAGACTGGCAACCAACCAATTTGACGCGGGCGGCAATTTCATTTTCACCAACGTCCTCGCCCCGGGGGTATCGCGAACCTTCTATCGCCTGCAACTGCTAACGACCCCATGAGAGTATCTGTGTTGAAACCAGCACGGCCCGGCAGCCTGCGACGACTGGGCTGGTGCGTCGCGGTGATCTCGCCGGCTTTGGCCATGGCCCAGGTTCCGGCCTTTCCGGGGGCCGAGGGCGAAGGGATGTATGTCGCCGGGGGAAGGGGGGAGATGTTTACCACGTTACGAATCTCAACGATTCCGGGGCGGGCTCCTTGCGCTACGGCCTGGCCAACGCCCCGGCCAGTGGGCGAACGATCATCTTCGATGTGGGCGGGATGATCGCCTTGTCCTCCACCCTCAGCGTCTCCAGACCCAATGTCACCATCGCGGGCCAAACGGCTCCGGGCATTGGCATTTGCCTGCGCAACGACGGCACGGGAATCGGGGCGCAGAATATCGTCATCCGCCACCTCCGCTTTCGGCCCGGAGATGCGAACAAAGGGCCGGCAGGGTTCAGCGGCGATAGTCTCAGCATCTCCACGTCGCGGGTGATCGTGGATCACTGTTCCGCCTCCTGGGGCATTGACGAGGGCCTCAGTTCCGCGGGCAGCGGATCGTATGACGTGACGGTGCAGTATTGCCTTGTCGCTGAGGGCCTGGACCAGACGGGGCTTTACCACGGCGAGTGGAACACCAATTACAATCCGGGCGGCACCAGCCATCACTCGATGGGCAGTCTGATCAAGCCTGTGGACGGCAGCGGGCAGGTGACGTACCACCACAACTTCTGGGCCTGCAACTACGCCCGGGCCCCGGGGGTCGGCACCTACTATGCCACCCAGGTTTTCAAGACCGACATCCGGAACAACGTGATGTACAACAACAACCAGAACGGTTATCGCAGCGCCGGTCCCAGCAGCCGGATTGACATGAACTACGTCGGCAACTACCTCATCGCCGGACCCGAAACTTACAGCTCCTGGCGGTCCCGGGCTTTCGACGCGAAGGCTGACGACACCAACTTCTACATTTACCAATCCGGCAACCTGATCGACACCAACCTGAATTTGATCCGCGATGGCGTCAACACCGGCTGGGGCATGTTTGTCGGCACCTACAACCAACTCGCGTCTCCGGCGTCCATGCGGCCCGTGACGACTCACCCAGCCGGTGAGGCGTATCACTGGGTCATCAACGGCGCGGGAGCGCTGTCCTGGGCTCGCGATAGTGTGGATTCGCGTCTGATTCAGAATCTCCTCAACCAGACCGGGGCGGTCATTGATTCCCAGAACGAGGTGGGTGGCTACCCCGTCCTGCCCACGGACTACCGCCCCGCTGGCTGGGACACCGACCAGGATGGCGTGCCGGACTACTGGGAACTTGCGGTCGGAACCAACCCCCTGCTCGCGAACAACAATCATACCAACTCAGATGGCTACACCGATCTGGAGCACTATCTTAACTGGCTGGCGGACCTCCACGCATCTGGACCGCAAAATGCCGCCTTGGATGTTGAACTGTGGCCGTTCACGGCGGCCATGACCAACGCAACTTACTCCGTCTCCGGCGCGACCAACGGAACCGTAGTTCTGCGGCCAGACGGGCACACCGCCCGCTTTACACCCGCAGCCGCTTTCTATGGGCGTGCCAGCTTCCGGTTTGGCGCCGTGAATCCCGCGGGGGGGGGCATGACCAACACCGTCGCGCTACTCATCACCCCCGTGCTGCCCCCGCCACGTTTTACAAGCATCTCGGTGAACGCGAGCAAAGTCGTGCTAAACGGGGAGGGTGGTCTGCCCTATGGCCGGTTCGTGCTCACAACCTCGACGAACCTGGGGCCAGCCGGCAACAACTGGACGACGGTTGCCACGAATCAATTCGATTCCACTGGCAGTTTCAGATGCACAAACACATTGCTGCCTGACGCTGCCCGGAAGTTCTTCCGTCTGCACTTACCTTAGTTCCCTGGAGAAAGCTGGAGGCCAATAAACTATGACATCCCAACTCGAGAGTCCTGACAACAAAGTGCGTCGTGTTTCAATCTGGCGCGCATTTACGCTGATTGAACTGCTGGTGGTCGTCGCGGTGGCGGCTGTGTTAGTAACCACTGCAGTCTCGATGCAACTCGAGGATCCCGCGAAAACACGGGCCATCATGTGCATGTACAACTGCAAACAACTGGCCTTAGGGTATCTCATGTACGCGCTGGACAATCACGATGTTGCCCTGGCTAGCGCTGCCAATACCAGCGGCATCCCGGTCTGGGTGCCCGGGAACGCGGCCATCTTGCCCGATGCGGTTGACGAGCGCCTCATCCGGACAGCCCTACATTTCACTATTTGGGCAAACAGGAGCTCTTTCGCTGCCCGGCCGACAAATCGGCCTTCGTGCACCAGGGCCAGATCACCCCGCGCAATCGCAGCTACTCGCTAAACGGCTTCATGGGGCCGGCTTCAAACCCGGCCATCGAGAACAATCGTGATATTCTGAAGTCCATGACCACCGTCAGCCAGATGAACGACCTGAATCAGATAACGGCTCCCGGGCCGGCAGCCGTTTTCCTCTTTGTCGATGAACACGAGAACTCGATCGATGACGCTCAATTCCTGCCGTTCGCAGATTTTCATCGGCACGGCAAGCAGGACTGGCTAAGCTGCCCTGCGGGCCGGCATAATAACGCAACGAGTTTTGCCTTCGCTGACGGCCATGCTGAAATCCACAAATGGCAGGATTCGGCTGTGACGGCGGTTCAACTCGGCCCCCCGCCAAACCACGGAGCATTTCCCAGGCGCGCCGGGCCCGCGGACTTTGCCTGGTGGACCAATCACATCGCCGTCTTCAGATGAAGCAAGGCGTGATCCTGCGGCGAGAACGAACGGCAGGCCGCGTTCCCGGTCTTGCCCGAGTTCAGTCCGGGCAGCGCTCTATCGTTGGCCATCCGACCAGCCAGGCAGCGAGACGGTGGCCTGATAGTTGGACGAGTTGAACAAGCCGTTCCGCTTGGGTCTGTAGAGCCTGCCCGACTTGGGGTTGTCGCTCTGCGTGTATATCCACACCTCGAAGGGGTCCCAAACCACGATTTCGTCCCGGCAGTCGCCGGTCAGGTCTAGGACGGCCACGCACATGTCAGGATGCCCGTCGGCGGGAAACGCGAACACCTTGCGCCCCCAGCCATCGAACATGCCGCCGTCCTCCACGTTAGGCGAGAGAATCCAGTATTCCGGCGGTTGGCCGGTCCAGTTGATCGGCAGCATCATGCTGCCGTGCTGGCATGGCTCAAAGTCGTGGTAAAGATCACCGTTCGCATCGAAGCAATGCACGATGCCTTGGTTACCCCAGAAATTGATCGAGATGGTTTCCAGCCCGGGCAGGTCGGTGCGAAACTCAGCCACCGCCGGGTTTTGGACGTGGCCGAGGCGATGGTGCTTCAAGATCTTCCCGCGCGGGTCAATGAAGAGCATCCCCTCGTCGCTCGCCGCGATCATTAGCCTCGGCTCAGCTTTTGGGTCGGGGTTAAACTTCACCATCGCCACACCGTCAGCGTGATCGTTGAGGGTGTCATCGAGCGTCCACAGCCGTTTGCCCTGGTGATCGAACATGGAGTAGCCCATGCACAGCTCTTCTTTGCCGTCCCCGTCCACATCAAAAGCGCGCGGATAATGGCCCGTGTTGCATTGCGCCTGCCACAGCAGTTCCAGTTTGTCGGTGTACACCCAGAGACTGTTGTAGCGATCCTTCAGCACGAGATCTCCCGCCCGACCTTGACCGCGCAAATCGCAGAAGTAAAGCGAGTCGCCCAGAATTTGCGGAAATCGGTTCCGCGGCGCCGGGGTGTTTGCGGGTGTCTTGGGGGTGGGAACCTTGTATTTCGTTGTCCCGGTTTTGCCATCCGCGACGATCAGTTCCATGTCCTTGCAATAAATCACTTCGTTCTTACCGTCGCCGTCGAGGTCGTGGATCTGAATGCCGACGTCGTTCGTGAGTTCGTCATTCCAGGCGTCGGGATCGCCGACCTGCCAGAGTTGCTTGCCATCCAGGGTGACGGCCGTGAGGCAACTGGCTTCGCTGTTCGAGTCCTTCGGGCCATGGTGTCGCACCTGGCAAATGAGGATGTCCATCTGGCCGTCGCCATCGAGATCGCCAAAGCGCAAGTTCCGCCCGACACCAAAGCCGTCCGTCCGGAATTGCTTCCAGAGCTTCGCCTGCGGATTCGCAGCCTGCAGCATGCGGGATTCTTCCTCGATCTTTGCGCGCGCCGCCGCTACGCGATCTCTCTCTGCCGCGCTGGCGGTGACGCGCACCTGTGAGAAACGCGTCGGCTCGTCCGAGGTAAGCGCAATGCGTCCGTGCGGGAACGTGTCGTCCTCGGCCGTAAGCGTGACGCTGCCGTTGACCTTCGCCTGGATGCGTTTGCCCGAGAGGGAAACTTCGACGCTCACTTCCTCGCCGGGTTTCCAGCCAAATCCCTGACTGGCCAGGGTCCTTTCATCGGGCACGTGGAAATCCTTTTCGTGCTTCACGAGCTTTAGGACGGCTTTCCCGTCTTGCACGCCGAGAAAGTAGTAGCAGCGATCGTTGTGATGGCGGAAGCTCACGCCGCTGCGGCCTTTGCTGGTTTCCGGCGTGAACCGCGCCGTAAGCGCGTAATCCGCCCACAGCTCGTCGCCGGCCACGATGGTCGGGCGGGTATGAGCCGACTTGTTCGCGTAAGTTTGCAGCAGCACGGGCTGGTCGTCATGCCGCGCAACCCGCCAAGCCCGTTGTGACGGCGCGCCGGAGGAAAACGTGGAGATGGCCCACTGTCCCTCGGCATTGACCTTTGGCAGGTAATGGTATTCAAGATGCGCGCCCACCTCGCTGCCAATCGCGCCGCTGCGCATCTGGCCGAAGCCATCCTCGAGGAGAACGACCGGCGAGTCTGCAGCGTGGACTATCGCGACACCAATCGCGGTGATGAAGGAGCAAAACAGGATTCTTCTCATAGTTCTTGAACTTCAGTTTGACTCGGGCAGGACATCAATTCTCGCCTGGCTGTCCGGCGGCCGGAATGATGGATTCGTTGCCAGTTCACCGTTTCCGTCGCACGAGCACGACCCAATCCTTTTCGGGATCACGCGGCGGTTTGCCCAGTACGATTTCACCCGGGCCGGAAACTGGTTCGGCCGGAATCAAATCGCTGCCCTGGCGAATGTCGAACCAGTCGCGCGTGTAGTTGCCCGCCGGCAACGACAGCTTTATGTCCGCGCCGCCAAACACATAGACCGCATAGACCTCCCCGGGCTTGGCGAAACACCACGCGTTGGTGGTGTTCACGAGCTTATCCGCCGTATCCATCTGCGTAAATGGCAGGTGGCGGTGGAAGAATTCCAGTGCGATGGCGGTGTGATCCCAGAGTTTCTCCCACGGACGCCAGTTTTCGCACGCGATGTCCAGATGAGGTCCCGGCTGGCGCGGCCAGGTGTCGTAGGCAAAAATCCATTCCACCCCGGAGCCACCAGCCATCAGATTCCCCCAGAGGGCCTGCCGGATGATTTCGCTGCGCACCGGATCATGGACATCTGGCGGCACACAGTCGCTGGCCGGACCGATCTCATCCTGGCACGCATACCAGGGCCGGCCAGCCTGCCGGGCGAGCCGGAGAAACTTCACGGTCTCTTTGTGCGTGCGCGAGGCCTTGCCGAATTGGAACGATGGCCCTTCCAGATAAGGGTAGCCCAGCAGGTTCGTATAGACCTGGTCCACCTGGTTGGGAAACGTGTGAATGACGATCGGATGGTCGTAGGGGTCCGTCTCACGAACGTATTTCGCGAAGGCCTTGCGTTGCTCGTCGGTGTTGGTGTTTTCCTCGCCGAGATTCCAG
The DNA here is from genome assembly GCA_963822005.1 of uncultured Verrucomicrobiae bacterium. Classification (GTDB taxonomy): domain Bacteria; phylum Verrucomicrobiota; class Verrucomicrobiia; order Limisphaerales; family UBA8199; genus PALSA-1440. Next base: position 63,046 of record CAWGGD010000018.1, read on the forward strand.
ACGATGACCGGATGATGGGCGAAGCGCGCGATGAGTTCGCGGTAATACAGTTTGCGCGCCGGTCCCAGCTCGCCGCCATCGAGCAATTGGTCGTTCTCCTGTTCCTGATGCAGCACGTGCATCATCAAACCCAGCCGGTCCATCTGGTCGAACACGATATCCCATTGATCCAGCTTGCTGCAATCGAAGCGCGTCATATTGGTCGGCGAAATCCACGGCCACACGTCGTTGCCATCGCCCCGGACGTTCATGGTCAGGAAATAGACCGAGTTCACTTTCTTGGACGCTAGGTAATTCAGCGCGCCGATAAGGTTCTTGCCCTTGCCGTCCTTCCAGGTCGGATCGCCGAAATGCCAGTCACCGGCATGCGGCGCATACTTGTGCGTGGGGGGCGTGTCGTCAAAGTCCGCGTAGGCCAGGAAATTCTCCGGACTGTCCGCTCCGCCCTTGAGCCACGGCTCGCCCGTTTCGGCGAACCGCAGATACCGCTCGCCCACATATTCCAACTGCCCTTTGGCGTAGAAGCCCGGCGCCGACTTGTCGGTCGGCGCGATGGTGAAAGCACCACTCAAGCCATCGAATGCCGTCGGCTCGCCAGCCGTGGGATCGCCGGAAATCGCGATGCCCTCGCCCTTGCGGAAACTGGCGCGGAAAGTCCACTGGCCCGCTTCGTCCGGCATGAAGCGCGCCCGCCAGCAGCGTCCGGAAGTCGCGCTGGTCTCGGCGGCATTGCCATCGGCGGCGAAAAAGCCGGGCACGACGAACTTCCTGTCGCCCTGCTGAAAGGTGACCTCCAGCCGGAATTCCGTGAATGGATTCGGCGTTCCCGTCTCCGACAATTCCGGCCCGAGGAACGACACGGTGACGGGCTGCCACTTCTTCATTCTGCCCGTCACGATTGCGTGCGCCTGCGGCTGGTAGCCCGCCGAGGCCGCCGCCAGCTTGAACGCCTGGTTGATTTTCGACGCGGGATCGCCCGCGCGCAAATCCGCCCAATCACCGCCAGCGCAAACCAAAACGATTCCGAGACTGGGAATCACGGCCGCGTTATTGCCGCCCGCGCCGATGGACATGAACGTGTCCGGCGGCGCATCGGGCCAGGTGAGATTCTCACGATGCCGGTCGCCCGTGCCGTTGAACCACCAGTTAAAACCGTAGATCCCCGGGCCAAAGCGGGTGAAATGCTCCGAGCCACCGCCGTAGGTCTTGAGCTTCAGGTAATCGTCGGTCTTCGCCTCGCGGCTGACCGGAAGATGTCGCGGCGCCTGCGGCTTTCGGTACTCATCGAAGTAACGCTTGGGCAACACCTGTTTGCCGCCCCAATTGCCGTCATTGGCCCAGAACCAGGCAATCCGCGCGAAGTCGCGGACTGACGCCGAAATGCGTCGCTTCTCGGAAAACCTGAGGCCGTCCTCGAATTGCAGCGCGCCCAGCCGTTGCGGGCGCTCCGCGGCTGCCTTGGCGTCCTCTTTGAAGACCCTGTCGAAGAGCGTTTTCTGGTAAAGCTGGATCGCATAGTCGTTGTAAGCCCACGCCTCCCCCGGCGCCTCGGGGCGCGCGTAACCGCTGCTCATCGCCCCCAGGTGCCGGAACGTCATGCCGCGATCTTTCTCCTTCAATTCCCAGCCGAAATCCCCGATGGGCTGATCCACGCCCTTCACCAAACCCTCTTCAATCGCGAAAAACAGCAATGTGCTCAGGACCGGCTTTGCCGATGACAGCACGTCTGTCACCTGCGCCTGGTCACCCCAGGCCTTGACCACGTAGCCGTCCTTGATCACACAGCCGCGCCCGCCCAAGCCGGGTGGCCAGCTCATCGAGTGGCGCTGCGTTCAGGCCCACCTGGGCGGGCTCGCGTTGTTCCCAGGACGCACCGGGAAAGACAGGCTTTCCTGCTACGGCAGTCGCTACCGTTGAGGCCGCTGCCGTCAACCAGCAGCCTAGGGTGAACCCGTTAAGCTTCAGAACGGGGACTGGCAGAGGGCTTTGTGCGGCGCGGCTTTTCGACATAATGAGAGTTTCCAAGACATTGCTCGATGCCAGCCCTTCAGACTAGGACAATAATATTCAGGATTTGGACGAAACGGTTAATTTCCGGTTCCCTGCCGGCAATTCCGATGAATAGTGTTGAATGCGCGGCGTTTTTGCCCATCTACTCCCGCTCATGAAAAGTATCTCTGGACTTCCGCTCCGGGCGGCCTCACCGCCTCAAGTTCCTCCCCACCCGACAAGCAGAACATTGATGCCTCGCAGGGAGTTTTTGTTCAAGACCGCCGCCGGGGTTGCCGGGCTCGGCGCGACGTCGGCACTGGCGTCCGCGCAAGGACAGAACAGCCCCGTTTCAGGTGGCATAGGGGACAGGGTCACGGTCCGTGATTATCTCAGAAGAATTCTTTACACGAAGGCGGAAGTGAAGGAGTGGCTGGCCGGAAAGGCATTCCCGTTTGCCAAATACAGCAGCGAGTTCGGGTGGTTGCTGCGCCCAGCCCGGTTCCAGGATGGCGTCAATGGTTCGGTCAGCGTTTATACCTACGGCCGCCTGGACGAGCGGATCATGGTCCATTACCGGGACCAGCCCTGCCGGATCAACACCTACGGCAACAGCTACACCCAATGCCACCAGGTCAGCGACGGCGAAACCTGGCAGGAGGTGCTCGCCGCGCATCTGCAGGAACCGGTCCGCAATTTCGGGGTCGGTGGCTGGTCGGTTTACCAGGCGTATCTGCGGATGCTCAAGGAGGAGCAGCGCGCGCCGGCGGAGTTCATCATCTTCAACATTTATGACGATGACCACTTTCGCAACCTCGACTCGTGGCGCAACATCCGCGTGCCGAAGCATGAGCGGTTCATCGAGCCGACGCTGCCCTACGTCGCCGTCAACGTGAAGGAGGGGCGATTCGAGGAGCGGCCCAACGTCTGCCCGACGCCGGAGAGTGTCTATCATCTGTGCGACCTCGACTGGGTGGTGGAGAAGTTCAAGGATGACTTCGCGCTGCAGATCATGCTCGCTCACTTGAACGCGAAAGAGCAGAACCCCGAGCTCGCCTACGCGGATGTGTTGAAGCTCGCCACGACGCACGGCATTGTCACGCGCATTGACACGGCGGAGGGACTTTCCCAAGCAGCCACCGCTTTGCACCAGCAATCCGCCTATTTCGCATCTGAGCGAATCGTCGAGAAGATCGAGGCGTTTGCACGGGCGCAGAACAAGAAAGTTCTTTTCGTGTTGTCCTACCCCCCGAAGTCCGTCACCCGGTTCGCAAAGGAAGCCGTGCGCGCCGACCAATCGTTTGTGGATTTTCTGAAGCGGCGCGCCTCGCCGGTGGTGGATCTGATGAGCGAACACATGAGCGACTTCGCGCTGTTCAAGGGCGACATCAAGGACTACGTCACGAAGCACTGGGTCGGGCACTACAACCCGCGCGGGAATTTCTTCTGTGCGCAGGCCATCCTGCCGCGGTTGATCGAGATGCTGAATCCCAAGCCGCTGTGCCAGCGCGCCGAAACCGCCCTCATGAAATGAGTCTACCGCGCCGCGAGTTTCTCCAGCGCGTTTGCGCGACAAGCGCCTTCACCCTCGCCGGCTTGCCCGCCAGCATCGTGCCGGTAGCCGGCAACGGGAATGGCCTGGTCCACCTTCGCCCGCGCGAGTACACCGGCGCTTTCGCCAACCCGCTCAAGGGATTTCGCCCCGACCTGCCGAGCGACGGTGGCTCGGAGGAGGGCCTCGACAATCCGCTCGTCACGTTGGTGCGCCATTACATTCGGTGGAACCAGATTGAGAATTCGGCTGCCGATGGCGTGGAAAAGGTCCGTGAGTTCTGCAACACGAAGTGGGCCGGTGTCGAGCGGCGAAACCGGAAGGTCATCCCGCGTGTTTACCTCTACTGGCCGGAGAAGATGTATTGGCCGGCGGACATGAATCCGGGCGAGTACGGCAGCCGGAAGTTTCTTCATCGGCTGGGCAAGTTCATCGCTAAACTGGGGCAAGCGTGGAATCGCGATCCACGGGTCGCCTATGTGGAAACCGGCATTGTCGGGCCGTGCGGCGAACAATGGGGACCGACGCCGCACTTCGAACTCCGCAGGGTTCTCGGCGATGCCTACCGCGCCGCGTTTCCCGACAAGCTTTGCCTGATCCGGTATCCGTGGCAGTGGCTGGATTACTCGTTCGGCGTGTTCTGGGATTCGTGGGGCACGCACAAGGACACCGCGCGGATGCTGGAAGTCCTGGAGTCGCCGGCGCTGGCGGACTCCTGGAAAACACGCGTGCGCGGCGGTGAGATTTCCTACGGCTTCGGCGAACCGCCCGGCGACAATCCGAACGATACGATGGCAAAGTCGCACCACGTTGACTGGATCGAGTGCCTGATCCGGCGCGCCCACTGGAATCACCTCGGCTGGGTTTCCTACTACGACTGGAAGAACCCCGTGGCGGCCGCCCACGGGCAACGACTCCAGAGGGCGTTTGGCCATCGTTTCGTGATCGAGGAGGTGAGCTACCCGGCCAGAGTTAAGCCGGGAGCGGCTTTGGAAATCAAGTTCACGGTCCGCAACACCGGTTCATCACCGCTCTACTACGATTGGCCGGTGGAACTGAGCCTGCTCGACGAGGAAAACCGCCAGCCCGTTTGGCAGGAGACCTTCGCCGGTGTGGATGTTCGCCAATGGTTACCCGGCGACCGCTGGAGCCAGTTCGCAGACTGGAACGCCGCTCTGGGACGCTACACTCTCGATGGCCGGCCCGCGCAGTACCAAATCCCTGCCGCCTTAAATCCGGTTCGAGGTTGCTTCACTTTGCCTCGTGCGTTGCGGCGGGGTCGGTACATTCTTGCCCTGGCAATCCTCGACCCGGCGGGCATGACGCCAGCCTGCCGCTTCGCCATCGAGAATTATTTCACCGGCGGTCGCCATCCCCTCGGGCGGATCGGGATCGGGCGAGACGTGGGCGTCGCCGAACTGGACGCGCATTTGTTCGAGGACCTGGCCTCGGACACTTCGATTGGCTACCGATCGGCCTGAATCATGAGCACGACGAAATTCCAGATCATGAGCCAGCGGTCGGCGGCGACAGCTTTGGCTTTGCTGGCAGCGTGCGCGCAGGCCGAGGCGGCGGTGCCTCCCTTGTCGCTGCATCCCGACAACCCGCATTGTTTTCGCTTCCGTGGCCGGCCCGCCGTCCTCATCGGCTCGGGTGAGCATTACGGAGCGGTTTTGAACCGCGATTTCGATTATCTTCCCTACCTGAACGAGCTGCACTCCAAGGGATTGAATCACACCCGCACCTTCTCCGGCACCTACCGCGAGGTTCCATCGTCGTTCGGCATTACCGAGAACACACTTGCACCCAAGCCGAGCCGCTACCTGGCTCCCTGGGCCCGGAGCGCCACGCCCGGGTATTTGGACGGCGGCAACAAGTTCGACCTGGGCCGCTGGGATGAGGACTACTTCCGTCGGCTGCGGGATTTTGTCGCGGAAGCCGGCCGGCGGGACATCGTGGTTGAAATCAACCTCTTTTGCCCACTCTACGACGAGGAGCTGTGGCAGGTTAACCCGATGAACGCGACGAACAACGTCAACGGTGTCGGACGCTGCCCGCGCGACGAAGTTTACACCCTGAAGCACCCGGACCTGACGGCGGTCCAGAAGGCTGTGACCCAAAGGATCGTCGAGGTGCTCAACCCGTTCGACAACGTCTATTACGAGGTCTGCAATGAAGCGTGGATCGGCGGGGTGACACTGAGCTGGCAGAATGAAATCGTCGCGACCATCCGGGAGACGGAATCCTCGCTGCCGCGCCGGCATTTGATCGCGCTCAATCTCGCCGGCTTGAGAATCACGGACCCGAATCCCGCCGTCTCGATTTACAATTTCCATCACCCTGCGCCGGCCGAAGCAGTGGCCGCGAACTACGCGCTCAACCGGGTGATCGGTGACAATGAAACCGGGTTCCGGGGGAGAGAGAACCTCGCCTATCGAACCGAGGCTTGGGATTGCATTATCGGCGGCGGCGCGTTGTTCAGCAGCCTGGACTACTCGTTCACTCCCAGTCACCCGGACGGGAGTTTCCTGGACTACCAATCGCCAGGCGGCGGAAACGTGGCGTTGCGCAAACAACTGCGTGTGCTCAAGGAGTTCGTTCACGGCTTCGACTTCCTTCGTTTCTCGCCGAATGACGCCGTCATCAAAAGCTGCACCCCGGCGGGGCTCCGGGTGACCCGCGTCCTGGCCGATAGGGGTCGGGCCTACGCCATCTATGTTCGGGCCCGCACCGACGTGGATAGGTTCTCGGTGCGCTGGACCGGGGCGGTCACGCCTCAGCACGACGAGACCTTTACGTTCCATACGGTTAGTAGCGATGGCGTCCGCTTCTGGATCAATGGACGGCTTCTCATTGACAATCCACGGGACCATCCCCTGGTGGAAGATCAGGGAAAGATGGAGCTGCAGGCGGGACGGAAGGCAATCCTGCGGATGGAGTGCTACCAGGCCGGGCACGGTTCACTGGCCCGCCTGCTTTGGTCCAGCCCCAGCCAGGAAAAGGCCGTTATTCCCGCGTCGCAACTCACGCCGCCCGCAGGCCGGGGCGCGGGACTCTATGCGGAGTACTTTGCTGACCGGCGGATGAGAAACCTGTTGCTGGCACGACATGACGCAACGATTGATTTCGATTGGTCCAGGCGAAGCCCTTTCCCCGCCTGTGATCGCCCTGTGCCGGTCGAACTGAAGGTCGAACTGCCCGCGGGAGATTATCGGGCCGAGTGGGTGGATCCGATCACCGGCAAGAAAATGCGCCAGGAGCGCTTTCGTCATTCCGGCGGCGAGTGCAGGCTTTCGTCGCCCGCCTTCCTGGAGGATGTCGCGCTCAAGATCACGGCTCGCAAGTAGCCAAAAACGTTTTGCCGTCTTCTCTGGCCCTGCCTGGCACGACTTATCCCCAGCCGCCCCGCTCCGAACGCCGGGATGGTCCCCGGCACCGGATTACGGTGCGACTGCCAGCGTGCCCAGGCGGTAACGGCGGTGTCCGTCCTCATCCTTGATCGGCAGGGCGAGTCTCGGCGTGCCATCCCGGTCGCCTACGGAAATGAAGACCTGGTAGTCGCCGGGCTTCACGACCTCCGAAAGCGCGAAGCGGCTGCCGAGTTCCTTGACTGGAGCCGATCCGGGAACGGGCAGCGTCAATGACCACACCGAATTGGTCGTGTCGGCCTTGGAGATGCCATTGTTGTATTGCACCACTTTCGAGCCGGGGCCCGGCATGTCCACTCCCAGGTCCCGCATGTTCCAGGACTCATCAACAAACACCGCCACGATTCCGCCCTTGTCGGTCTTCAGTGTAAGCGCGGCGTGCCCACCCGGGTAACAGGGTGCCACCCCTGCGTTCTTCCACTTTGTCTGCACATCGAAACTGCCCCGGACTCCGATCTGTGCCGGCCAGGAGGCCTCCAGCAAGTTAAGCCGATAACCCATTCTCAGGTTCATTGCCCGGATCAGGTCGCGGTTCTTGTCCAGAAACTCGCGCGGGTACCAGTGAGCCGAGATGTAACTCGCCCGGTAAGCCTCCATCGCCTCCAGGTACACTTTGCCCCGATTCCAATAGTCGTCGCGCCTTGGTCCGGAATAATGCTCGCTCTCAAGGATGACCGGCTCCTTCGGCCAGAACTTGCTGGCCAGGTGCGCGCTACGGTAGGCCCTCAGGCCGGGGTTTACCAGAATCGAGTCGTCGCGCAGCGTGAACCGGCCCGGAGCGGTCACCAGACCGTCCAGGTTCGCCGCCCGGCCCTTGTCCTTGCCAATGTCATCGTTGATGGCGAGCAGCGTCTTCTTGAAATACTTTGCATGCAGCTCGATATGCCGTTTGCGCACTCTCCGGGAATAAGTGTCCTTGGTATGACCCTCGCCCCACACCCCAAACGAGCCCACATCAATCCAGGCCACATTCGGATTGCCGTCATAGCGGCGCGCGGCGGCGGCGAGGAAACCCTCCAGATGCTTCAAAAAAACGGGGTCGTCGTAGCGTGGCTGCCAGTACTCCCGTTTATCTTCTTCCCGCACAATATCGCCCCGCGCGCCCGCCGCGCGCACCCATTGCGGCGTCGCGTCGAACTGGCCGCTATGACCTTCGTAACAGGAAAACCGGAAGGCCACCCGCACTCCTCGATCAATGAAGCGCTGGGCGGGACCGTCCACGATAGACCAGTTGAACTTCCCTTTCTCCGGCTCGAGGTATCCCCAGGCCAGCCGAAGATAGACAACGCTCAGGCCGGGGAAATCCTGAAGGGTGTCGTGGGGTTCCTCGCGGTTGCCATAATGCGAGAGGGCATTGTCGTAATAGAATATCACCCATCCCATTGCCGGATTGACGAGCGCCTCCCCGCTGTCTTGGGGATGGACAGTAACGCGTTGCGATTGCGGGTTGGCGGCTTGAGCCGGCGCGCGGCTGTCCAGAACGGCGGCCACAAGGCCCAATTGTAATAGGTTATGAATGGTCTTCTTCATGATCTGGAGCGTCTCATTACTTGGCGGCCCGTCCCCCTGGTTGCAGGCGGTCTTGGCAAACCTGGCCGATGGCAGTGCTTGGAAGACATCATAGGCCTTTCAACTGCAGCAAGAACATCTGACGCGTGCCGTCGTCAGCCAAACCGGTGACCACAATGGCATCATTCGAGCGATTCCAGCACGGCGCCGGGTCGAGGCGCAGTTCCTTGCTGCTCCACGTGCCGACCCGCAGCACAGGCGACCTCAGTACCCGGCCGGTCGTCAGGTCAAGAAAGGTGTAGGCGTTGCCGCCCTTGTCACTGTGGCCATTGACCAGCCATCGGCCGTCGGGTGATACGGCAATGTCACCGCCGGGGTTGGGAAAGATCGAAGCCCCGCCCAGGACGCGCACAATCTGCTGTGTCAGAACGTCGTAAACGACCTGTTGCTTGTCCTTGGCTCCGATGATCTGAACGCCCTCGGCCCAATCCGGATGGCCGCCGATGAATACCCGCTGCACTGTGAGTTCAGTCCCGTCCGGTCTCACGGTGAACGGTACGTTGAGGCGCTTGGATTCCGGCTCCGACTCGAAATCGGCGCGGCAATAGAAATAGACCCGGTCAGAGTTGCGGTTGACCAGGGTGTGGTTAATGAACAGATGACGCCGTTCAATCCCCGGATCGAGGCCTCTCAGCTTCTCCTTCAACTGCGCAAATGAGACAATGAGCTGTTTCTGGCCGGTTTCGACATCAATCCGGAATATCCCGTCGTTGGCGGGTGCGGGCTGGCCCACGGTCCAATCATAGGCTCCGGGATAGCCGGTCACGGGGCGCAAGCGGGCCAGGCGCCCGTAGTTGATGGCCAAAAACCAGCCGCCACCCTCGGCCACGCCGCTGTTGCCGACCGCAGTGTCCTCAAACCGGTATTCGCGCAGCCGCCTGCCCTTGGAAATATCATACAGCACGGCGAAAACCTTGCCTGATTTCGGGTCGCGATCGTTGAACAGGAACTGCGCCGAAGGCTGCTGGGGATTCCAATACAACATGGTTCCCTGCTGTGGATTCCAGGCGCGGGAGCGGTCCGCCACTTGCGCGCGATGGTCCGCGTGGGTATCGAGCAGCACGATCTCCGCTGCGTCGTTCGGTCCTGGCATGCGGTCCAGAACCGGGGTCTGGAGGGCGAGCACGTGGCGCCCGTCGCCGCTCCAGGGGATGGTCCGGCATTGGCCGATGTAGCCGAAGAAATGATGCTTGGGACCGCGGGTGAGTTGCTGGAAAGGCGGGGTGGGCTCTGCCGCGGCCGCGCCGAGGCAGCCAGCCAGAATGAAACCCGCCGTCAATGCCCGGGCGACGACGGACACAGGTCTGCCTTTGGGTTCCGGTCTTACAGTCTGGATTCGTTTCAGGCCGCGGTCTTGAGTTGTGCCGCAGGCGGTCTGGGCGCAAATGGCTTCAGGCCCCATTGGGTCAGCCCATTCCATTCTGTGAGCAAAATTTGAAGGCATACAGTCTCGTGCCGCGCATCTGAAACCGGATACGAATCGGTTGGCCCTTCAAACGCGAGAGATCGCTGCGGCCTTTCCAGGACACCACCTGGCGCACGGAATCGGCAGTAATCCTGCGGCACGCCGCCAGTTCAAACCCTGGAATCGGATTCTGTCGGTGGCGCCAGCGCCGCGGTCTATTTTCGTGCTTGATTCGGGACCACAACCGTGGTCCCCCGCAAAAATAGAGGAACGTCTGTGCCGGACCTAGCACAAATCCATCAAAACCTTGGACAAAACTCTGCCGCCGGGCGTGAGTCAGCGGGTGGGGCCTGGAGGCCGGCACGGGGGCATCCAACCTTCACAACCATATGAACCGCCTCGCTTGCGGCATTTAAGGATAGTCTGCCCGCAAGCGGCTCACGATAAGAACGCCACTATGCAGATCATCGCTCGCCGGGGCGAGGAGCCGCAGATTCATCCACATCCGTTGCGACAATGGGGGATCACAGGACCAGGCCAGCCACTGGTGCAGATTCATGAACCTCTTCTCACCTCACTGACCGGGACCGTCTCTTCATGCCACAACCTCGTCTGAATGGAAAGGCCGTCCCGCGCATCGCGGCATCCCGATAGGGCCCGGTCCCGGTAGAATTTCGTCCAACTTTTGGATTAATTCCTACTATGCGCAGGGACGTGTAAGACCGATACTCTTTTAGGTCCGTTTTCGAAGTCGTACGTCCCATAGAAAGAGAGTCCCTATGATGATGAAGAATCAAAGAGCAATGTTCATTGTCTGTATCGTCCTGGCCGCAAATGTGGCTCTTATGGGCATAGGCCAGGAAACACGCCCTGCTCCAGCGGCCAACCAGGGCACCCTGAAGAGACAGCTCACCTCTGGAGAGATCCGCAAAACCAGCGTCGCAGAATGGTTCCGGCAGCTCGGAAATGATGAGCAACTCGGCTATGCCCCCTTTAGCGTATTGAACGCATTGATCGCCAAAGCCAAGGAAGATCCAGAAAGCAAGGATGAGGTCATCCGCCGCGCGGCCGAAACAATCGATGACCAACAGCAGAACATGTTCAAGCGGTGGCAATGCTGTTATGTCTTGAGCGGTATTCGCGACAAGCGTGGCATTCCTGCCATCACCCGCGCCTTGACAGACCAGAACAACACCGTCCGGGGCGTAGCGGCTTGCGCCCTCGGCGCCTTTGATGATCCCGAGGCCACGTCGGCCCTCGAAGTGGCGGCTAAGGTTGAAAAGAACTCCGAAGTGCAGAAATCAATTCAACAGGCCCTGAAGGGCGAATACCGGAAACAGGCAGATGGAACACGCCGTGCTGCAGCGGCGAAGCGGAGCTCCCCGAAGAAGGAGCTCACTGCTGAAGAGATTCGCACGACCAGTGTTGAAGAATGGTTCCGGCGGCTCGGAAATGATGAACAACTCGGCTATGCCCGCTTCAGCGTGTTGAACGCGTTGATCGCCAAAACCAAGGAAGGCCCGGAGAGCAAAGACGAAGTCATCCGCTGCGCGACCGAAACAATCGATGACCAACAGCAGAACATGTTCAAGCGGTGGCAATGCTGTTATATCTTGAGCGGTATTCGCGACAAACACGGCATTCCTGCCATCACTCGCGCTTTGGCAGACCAGAACAATACCGTCCGGGGCGTAGCGGCTTGCGCCCTCGGGGCGTTTGACGCTGCCGAGGCCACGTCGGCTCTCGAAGCGGCGGCTAAGGTTGAAAAGAACCCCGAGGTGCTCGGATCCATCCAGAAGGCCCTGAAGGGCGAATACCGCAAATAGCGGACTCCCTCGTTATACTGGAGCTCTGGACCAACAAGCGCCAGCCGAAGTCGGCGGTGGAGCAGGAGAGGTTCAGGTTACCCCCGCTGATGCTGTCGGTGATCGTCGGATTCTTCTTGTCCGGTTTTGGGCTCGGGCGGGTTCTATTAAGTGAACGAGCATGAGCGAAAGCGCAACACTATTGCGGGAGTACGCCGGCACGGGCTCGGAAGAGGCTTTTGCGCAACTGGTTGCGCGGCACGTGGACCTTGTCTATTCGGCCGCTATGCGGGTCGTGGGGGGCGATGCGCACCTGGCGCGCGACGTGGCCCAAATGGTTTTTGTCCGGCTGGCCCGCCAGGCGCAGTCGCTGCCCCCGGATGCGGTCCTGAGCGGGTGGTTGCTGCGGCACACCTTTTTCACAGCGGCCAAGCTGGTGCGGGCTGAGCATCGCCGTCGCGCTCGCGAACAGGAGGCCGTCACCATGCAGATGTTGAATGAAGACACAGATTCCATCTGGCGGCAATTGGCGCCGGTGTTGGACGAGGCGATGGCGGGCTTGCGCCCCCGGGAGCGGGATGCGCTCGTGTTGCGGTTCTTTGAGCGCCAGCCCTTGCGCGCCGTGGGCACGGCATTGGGCATCAGCGAGGAAGCCGCGCGCAAACGCGTGGACCGGGCAGTGGCCACGCTCCGCCAACTTCTGCTGCGGCGCGGCGTGGCTGTCCCGGCAGGCGTCCTGGCGACAGTCCTGGGTGCCCAGGGGGTATCTGCTGCTCCCGTGGGTCTGGCCGCCGCGTTGTCGGGCGCTTCACTGGCCGGCGCCGCCTCCGGCGTTCCGGGCCCCTTGCTCTTACTGCTCCGAACTCTTGCTATGACCAAACTTCAAGCCACGACAGTGGGTCTGCTGTTTCTGGCCGGCGTCGCCACGCCCCTGCTGACCAGCTCCAGCAACCCTCTCTCGACCGACAACGATTCCAAGGCCCAAACCGAGCCACAATCGGCCGCTGCCCTTTCACCGGGAGACACGCATACTGCCCCGTCCGAGCAAGCGGCCGGCGCCCCGCTCCAGGGCAGCCCGGCGCTGGCCCGCCTCCAGGCCTGGTTGCTCAAGACGGACCAGGCGGACCCTTGGGGGTTCCGCAACGACGAACTTCGGGCCATGATCTGGTCGCTGGCGAGAGTGGATTATCCCCTGGCCTGGCGTTTGGCGGAACGCCTGCGCTCGCAAAAACTCCGGAACCAGTTCCAGCAAGGCATGGTTGATTACTGGTCACAATGGAACCTGCCGGCCGCCTTGACGGCTGCGGAGACTCTCGGCGGACGAGCCCGACAGGACGCAATGGACCAGGTCCTCTTGAACTGGGCCGAGAAGGACCCGGCGGCTGCGCTGGCCTGGACTCGGCAGTCTTTGCCGCAACAGCGCCGGGCCTTTCGGATGGCCTCGGTCATCGGGGCGATGGCCCAGACCGACCTGCCGGCTGCCGTAGCCGCGCTCGATGAGCTGCCCGCAGGATTGACGCGCGAGCGTGCCACCCTTGGCGTGGTTCACAAATGGACAGGACAGGACCCAGCCGCCGCCGCCCGTTTTGTTGGCGCGATGCCTTTCTCCACCCAAAAAGCGACTCTCCTGTGGGGCCTGGCGGAGACTTGGGCGGGCCATGCTCCGCAGGCCGCCAGCCGCTGGGTCGAGACTCTCACCGACCGACGCGAACGCGCCAGCGTTTTGATTCCCGCAATCCGAGGACTGGTGGCCAAGTCCACCTTCCTGGAAGCAGCGGAGTTGCTCCGCAGGCATGAAGGCGACTTTGTGGATAACCCGGAGGAAATCGGCAACCGGTGCCTTACCCCCATTATGTCGGACTGGGTCGGTTCGGACCGGTCGGCAGCAGTTAACTGGACCCTGGAGTTGCCGGAGGGACGGTTTCGAGATGAGGCCCTCGGCAGCTTGATAACGTGGTGGAGCCGTCAGGAGCCGCGCGGCGCAGCCGCCTTCGCCGCGGCCCTGCCGGAAGGCCCCATCCAACAACAGGGCCTCAGGGACGCCCTGGTGTCGTGGTGTGCCGGCGATGTGCAGGCGGCCATCGAGTGGACAGCCGGGTTGCCAGAGGGCGGCGCGCGCGATGCCGCCGTCCGGGGATTGTGTGACCGGCTGGCAGTGGTGCGGCCCGTGGAGGCGGCCGAGTTGGTGGCTAGCCTGCCGCCGGGCGAAATGCAGACGCGAACCGCCATCGCCGTGGTCAAGCAATGGGTGAGGAGTGATCCCCCGTCTGCCGCGGCCTGGGCGGCGGCGTTTCCGGAAGGTCAGGCTCGCAACCAGGCGGTCAAGGCGGTGGCCCGGGCCTGGGCTTCGTGGGATGCGCAGGCAACCGCCGGTTGGCTTCAGAGCCTGCCGGCCGGTTCGGCGCGCGATCAGGCGGCCCAGGCTTATGTATCGGCTGCGGCGGCGAAACATCCCAGCCTGGCCGCAGCTTGGGTCAGCGCCTTTGCGGACCCGGCCGAGCGGGACAAGCAGATCGAGACGATTGCGCGCCAATGGCTGGCCACCGACCCCGATGCCGCCCGGAAATGGTTGGGGCAGACGGCCTTGCCGGAAGAAAGGAAGCGGTTGTTGATGAACCCATGATGACCCGCAGCAGAACCCGGCAACTGGTGGTGACGGCCATCCTGGCGCTTGGCGCTTACGGTGTGGGCGTATGGCTGGGGTGTCGGGCCAACCAGGTTCTGCACCCGCCGGTCGCCCCGCTGGCCACCGCCAGCCAGACACTCGCCCTGCCCACCCCAGTTCCAACCCCGGTCAGTTCAGGCACGAATCAAACCGAGGCTGCGGCAGACTGCTCGGCATTCCTGGAAACGCCCGGCGCCGCCCTCGAGTTCCTCCAAACCAAGCTGCGGGGATTGGGTCGGTTGGACAAGCAGGCGTCTCTTCGGCGCCTCCATGAGTTGCGCCCCCTGCTGTTCCTGCTCTCAACCAATGACTGCGCGAAACTTTGGAGTTCGATCAAGGACCTGCCGTCCGGCGATGCTTTTCCCTCCATGTTGCTTGACGTCTGGTCGCGTCGGGACCCGCGGGCGGCACTCTCCGCCGTGCTGGCGCTGCCCGAAGAGCGTAGGCCCTATCTGCTGAGGATTGTGGAACAGAATTGGGGCGCTGCGGAACCCGACGCGGCGCTGGCTTGGGTTCGCGAGTTGCCCGCCGGCGAACAGCGGGACGGAGCCCTGACGGAAGTTCTGGGCGGCATAGCGCAGCGGGACCCAACCACGGCCATCAAGCTGCTCGAAGACCTGCCTCCTGGCGGTTTTCGGGATGGGGCAGTCTTTCGGATCGCGGTGACGTGCAGCACCGCTCATCCGGAAGCCGCCGCCGCCCTCGCAGACCAGGCCAGGGAGGTTTTTCAACAGCAGGACTATTTTGAGGCTGTCGGCCGTGGCTGGTCCAGCCGGAATCCAACCGAGGCGCTGGCTTGGGCGCAAAGTCTGACTAATACAACCGACCGGAACCGTGCCCTGTTTGGTGTCGCTGCCCGGATGGCTGAAACCCAGCCGGGGGAAGCCATCCAACTGGCAATGTCCCAACCTGACGCCAGCTCCCGCAATGAACTGATCCGGTGTGTGGCTGGGAGTTTGGCGGAAGGCGACCTGCAGGCGGCGGCCGATTGGTTGCGACAACTGCCCGACAGCCCGCTGCGCCGGCAGGCTTGGGAAGGCATGAGCCGGGAATGGATCGAGCAGGACCCGGCCGGGGCCACCGATGCGGCGATGGCTTCGCTCCCAGCCGGTGAAATCAGGACCGCCGCGCTCGCCCGCGTTGCGCATGACGGACTTGAGGCCGGGTGGGATGAGCAGGCCGCAGTCCAAAGGGCCAGCCGGTTGCCGGCCGGACCCGATCGTGATGCCTTTCTTTCCGGCTTGTGCGAGCCGATACGCGGCGTAGGGCTGCGCGCGGAGCAGGCCGCCGGCTGGGTCGCACTGATGTCACCGGGCAAGATCCGCGAGGCCGCCATCGAGAAGATCGCTCGCGAATGGCAAAAAACCGATGCCGCCGCGGCGCAAGCCTGGCTCGCGCAAACCGGCATGCCGGACGACCGAAAGCAACAGCCTCAGAGATAGAAAGCGCGGGTCCAGGCAACACGCAAAAACGAGGAGAGACAGCTATGAAAACTCTAGCCAGAGATTACAGTGGACTGATGATAGCGCTGACGCTGGCGCTCACCGCCATGCTTCCCTGCCCGGCGGGAGCTTCCGAGAAGCAGCATACAGTCATTAAGAAGACTTCGGAAACGAACGTCGGAATTGTGTGGTATCCAGTTAGCAAGAAGGTGTCGGGGTTCGCAACAAATTTGGACGTTTCCACACCCGAGGCGGCGTTCGCCACCTTTAACCGCCTTTCGGCTGGCGGCGATCAGACAAACTGGTGGCGACTAAGCGTTCCGAGGATCGCCAGCCAGCAGCAGGCGCTGCCGCCGAAGCAGCCCAATGTTTCCAGGAAGGCTGCGTATGAATGGCTCAACTCCGAGGTCGTCGAGGTCGGAATCTATCATACAAACTTCGCCGAAGTCTTCGCCAGGGTGCCTCATCCCTTCAGGAGCTTCATTGAAGTCCGGTCCTTTGAACTGGAGCACGGCCGTTGGTTGAACGAGGGCAACAGCGTTGTGAGTTCCCTGCGCGAGGCTCGCCAGCGTTTCATGCGTCGGTGCGCCGCCCGCCAGGCGCTAGCAGCGCCGGTTCCATCAGCCCGGCCGAACAAAGAAGCAGAGGTCCTAAACGCCGCTGCCCGGTTGTTTGATGCTATCCGCAAGGCAAACTATGAGCATCCCGGTGACTGGCATTCTTTCCCGGCCTCTGATGTGAAGTATTGCGTCCATACCGATTACCCGAGTTGGATGCGGTGGATATGCCGGCAATTCCGCACCAACCCGATCATCGCCTTGGACCTGGGCGAGGTCGTGCGACAAGGTGACGGACGACTGGCGGTGCCTTATAAAGCGTCGCTCAAGAATGGCGCGAGCCTCAAGGGGGTATTGCCTTTTGACTGGGATGCCCGCGGGAAGCATTGGTATGGAATCGAGGGTCTGGATTGGCATCTTCAGCAGGGCGGCGCCCAATAGGCACTGTATCACCGGCGCATTTCCAGTCTCATTAGCGCTCGGCCCATCTCCGGCATGCCGGTTTCATGCCGATTTTGTCATCGCGGAATCGGCGAACGCGCTTGGGGCTCTGCCTGCGACAGCACTGCTACTGCAGCCCGGCGCACAAATTCCTCGAACTTCCACTCGCCGCTCTTGCCGGTCTGTCGCGTCAGAACCAAGTCAAGGCTGGGCACAAACGAGATCAATTGGCCGCCCGAGCCAGGTTTGTAGCGGGCATCCGGTGGGATCCCCTCGGCTTGCTTGCCGCCTTCGAGGGCGGGCAGCTCCCACCCGTGCGACCACGAGCGCGCATCGCGGCCGAAGCTCTTCTTAGTAATTCCTGTGACAGAGTGGGTCGGCGCTCCGGTCTGCTCGACGAACCAGCGGGGAATCACTTGGCGATCGCCCCAGCGCCCGTCGCGCAGCATGCAGTAGGCAATGCGGGCCATTTCACGCGCCGGCAACCCCATGGTGTGCGAGGCATGGTTCCCGTGCTTCTCATCCCCTTCGAGAATCTCGAACCACCATTTCTCGATTCCCAACGGATTGAGCAGCGCCTCAATCGCGTATTGGTCGTACCGCTTGCCGGTGGCGTTTTCACAGACCAGCGCGGCGTGGTAAAGACCGTGCGTGGAATACTCCAGAGTTGTGCCGGGATCGAAGAACAGGCTGGCAACCCTGCCGTCGCCGCCGTGTCCGAGTATATATTCCCACTTCTGGCGGTTGGCGATGCCGTAGCCCTCGGGCGTGATCCCCGATGTGTGGTTCAGAAGTTGCTTAACCTTGATCTGCCCCTTGCGCGGGTCGCTCAGGGGCTGGGCCCAAGGGATGAAATCAAATGCCGGGTCATCAAATCTCATCCGCCGCGGCAGTAGGCCCTCCTGGCTCTCCTCGGAGGCGATAGCGAGCACGGTGGCGCAAGTCGCTTTGGCGCAGGACATCACATTCTTGGTGTTGGTCACCGAGCTGTGACCGCGTTCGACTTCCAGGACAATGTAACCGTTGCGGATGACCACGGCGCCAAAGGGGCGGTCGTCGGAGTCCAGCAGCCATTGTCTGAGATCGGCCAGCTTTGCCGGGTCCATGCCGGCGAGCCGCCGGATGTCCTGCGGGTTATCCAGCTTGCGCCAGCCCCCCTGGGATTCGGGTGGTGGG
Source organism: uncultured Verrucomicrobiae bacterium (assembly GCA_963822005.1). Classification (GTDB taxonomy): domain Bacteria; phylum Verrucomicrobiota; class Verrucomicrobiia; order Limisphaerales; family UBA8199; genus PALSA-1440. The sequence goes on from CAWGGD010000018.1 coordinate 81,075, forward strand.
AAGTAATCCGTCGGTTTCGATAAAGCAGCCTTGCTCTTGGCAGTACCCTGGGCAACCGGCTGGCACTGAGCGGGACCGCATAGGCCCAGCCAGGGAACGCATAACGTCAAGGGGAGTAATTTGCGCATCATGACAATCTACTTTCAGGGGATCGGTTGTTTGATCTGTTCACAGATCGCAAATTGATCTTGGACACTCCGCGGCACATTCTGAACGGTGCGCGCGTCATTCATATTGTCCCATCAGCAGCGGGCGCAGCTGCCGGCCGAGCCGGAACTGCGCCCGTTTCGCCGCTGCGGTACCGAATCAATATCTGCACGCCAGGCATGTAGATATCGGGCATTCGTCCCGGGCCGACCACAGTCGAAAAGGTGTTCTCGCCCGCCTTCAGCGCCGTCATCGGACGAATCGGCAGCGTGGACAGATTGTAGAACCAATCCGGGCCCGTGGGTTTGTCCTCCAGCAGTACATCATTGATCTTGTAGCCGTGGCATTCCTTCAGCCTGCCCCAGGAGGCAATCACGTAGCGCGCATCAATGGCTCTCATCAGGTCGCTCTTGATTGTGAACTTCTCCGTGCGGACGCCTGGAATCACCCAGGTGCCATACTGGCAGCCGGTAAACGAACGTGGAACATCGAACGGCTTGCACAACTCCACCGACAGTGCGGGCCTCACGAGCTTGAGCCCCCCGACTGCCTCAGTCATGTAAATCATCCCCGTACTGTCGGTGATGCGAGCGTCGATCTCCATCGGCCCTGGCTGGTCAGGCACCCACGAAGTGTCCCAAGTCACTTTGCCACCTGGCTGTGTCGTCGAGCCGAGGTGGTGCATGATCCGACCCTGGAACAAGTGATAATGCCACTGGTAAACGCTATCTCCTTCGTAGTTGATATCCTCATAACGCCCAATGAAATCAATCTGCCGGATCTCTGAGGTGGCACTGTTAGCGGAAGCCTCTAGTTCCGCGAACAAGCCGATAGTGCTTTGCGCGACCGGGGTCAGCACCTTGCCAGTGGGGTGCGGCTTGCGAGCCGGATCGTAATAAACACGCATCGTCACGCCGCAAACCGGCGCCCAAGGCTTGAGCGGCTCTTTGCCATTGAGGGGCGATGTGCCGTCGAAGCATTTAGGGCCGATGCGCATCTCGAAAACGTTGCCCTTGCCGCTCTTGAGGTCCGTCAGCGCCACGGGGCGCGTCGGATACCACTGGTGGAACCAAAGCGACGGCGATGGGTCCTTGGGCGAAAGCTCAGGAAAACTTATCGGGTACCACTGGTTTCCGTTGAGGCGGATCGCCATCCCCTCGAATCCCATGTGCTGGTTGGCGATCTCCATCGCAATCTCGGCCCGCGTGGCGTTTTCCAGGCCAATGTCGGCCGGAAATTCCAAAGGTCTTTCGTCCAGGCTCAACACGTGGAACTTGTTCGTCTTCCAGGAATACTCGCGGAAGACGTCGCCGGGCGAGGGTCATGCCGCGGTTGGTCCACTTGCCGGTGCTGCCTTTGCCGCGCCAGGCGGGTTCAACCCCAGCGGCAGGGACACCATCTTCAACACCTCCACGTCAGAGAGCGCTCGGTTGTAAAGCCGCACCTCATCAATGCGTCCGCGGAAACAATCGACCCAGGACTTCCCCTTGGTATTGGTGTTACCGCCGATAAGGAGCGGGTTCAGATCGGCGAACTGGAATGGGACCGAGCAGGATGCCGATTTCACGAGGCGTCCGTTGACATAAAGTCGGGATACGGCGTTGTCGTAGGTTCCGGCAAGGTGGATCCACTCGCCGAGAGGCATGGGTTCATCGCTCTTGATGTTCTGGTAATGCGCCCCGTCCGGATCGACTGAGAACAGCGCCTTGCTTTTCACCACCGCCAGCCCAAAATATTCCGACCACCCATCCTTCACCTCGCGCGAAATGACGGTGTTCCAGTTAGTGTTGGCACTACATTTTACCCAGGCCGACACGGTGATTCCCTGCTTGAATTCATCCAGGGTCGCCACATGAGGAACTTCGACCAGCGCGTCCTGCCTGCATTGGATGGCTCCGCCGAATTTGCCTGCCGTGCGCGTTGCTCCGCGCATCGTGCCGTGATGGCCGTGCCCGGAGGTGTCCTTCGCCTGATCCCCCGTCGTCTCGTCGAAGTTCCACGCGGCGACTCGGCCATTGTCGGAAGGTTCGGTGGCCCGGGAGAACGGCATTCGTCCCACAAGGCCGGTGACACTCAGAATAAGGAAAACCAAGGCAATGCGCTTCACAGTTCTTATCTGTTCAGGGTTCATCTCGACCTCAGGCTCACTTCCCGCCGATGCCGAACAGATGGCTCTCCGTGCGGATGAAGAGGCGCCCCCCGGATACAGCCATCGAGGCGCCGCATTTTTCGCCGAGCGGGTTCTCGGCCAGTTGCTTGAACTCCGGGCCCGCTTCGATCACCGTGGTCTTGCCGCTGCTGGACAGCAAATAAAGCCGTCCTTCAGCCAGCACCGGGGACGGTTCGTGACGCCCGCTCAGCCGGTTCATCCAAACGACTTCACCCGTACCGGCCTTAAGGCATTGCACTGTGCCACCCTCCTCAACCACGAAGAGATACGGTTTGGCGTAGGCAAAGCTGGGAATCATCGGGACGTTTCCGGTGTGTTCCCAAACGTGGCTCTGTATCCCTTCAGAGCGTCCCCCCAGGCGGAAGGCCCGTATAGCCGGGGGCTGTTCGGGACGACCCGTATTCCAGCCGGAAGCGGCAAAAACCATCCCCGCCCCCACCACCACAGAGGGGATCGGGCCTTCGCCGAAGTTGGCCGCTGTCCAGAGCCGCTCGCCGGTTTGGAGATCGAAGCCTTGCACGACATCGCCCGCGGCGCTCAACACCTGGGAGCGGCCGTCCACGACTGCGATGTTCGGGCTCGAGAAGCCGACTCGGGACAGTCCGCGCATGGTTTTCCAGAGCACCTTACCGGTGTGTTTGTCCAGTGCCAGCACGTAGGAGCCGTCCCAAGGTTTTTGCCAGCCGACATAAGGGTCCGCACCGGTGCTCGTGCCGTCGCAGGGCATGATGAGCGCGTTGTCATGGAGCGCGGGCGAGGCGGCTAGTCCGTGCTTGAGGTAAAACTTGGTGGCGAGGTTGGTCCAGGCAATGGTGCCATCGAGGGTGACTGCGGCAAAAGCGCCATTGAATGAAACCACATAGACGAGCTCGCCGTCGGTAATGGGCGTGGGTGTGGCAAAGGAGTTGCCGCTGTCTTTGCGCATGGGGTCCTGTTCGAGAATCACTTTTTCCCACCGGATGACGCCGCTGGCAGCATCGAGGCAGAGCAGACGGAGCGATTTCCCTTTATCCGTAGCGGTCGTCACAAAGACATGCTCGCCCCAAACAATCGGCGAGGACCAGCCCAGCGGTGGAATGACGGTCGTCCAAAGGACGTTGTTGGTCGCGTCCCAGTGGAGCGGCAGACGAGTTTCCGTCGAGACCCCCTGCCGGGAAGGACCACGGAAACCGGGCCAATTCTCGGCTGAGGTGGAGGCGGTCAGCAACAGGAAGCCGATCGGAATCAAGCTCGCTGAACGATCTATAATTGTTCGCATTGTTTGGACCACAATACCTGCAGACTGTAGCCACAACCTAGTGAAGCAGGTTTGACCCGTATTGCACAAACCTATCAGATACCTGGACAATACCGTGTCGGCCAAGAAGCGCACCCCCGAGGGTCCCTGGCCTAAGAAGGCGGGCCCCGAATGCCAGTTCACGTCTCCGCCTGATTGCCCAGGCATCTATGCTTTGACGGGCTCAGCTTTCTTTGAAATTGAACAGCAACGGCCGCTCGCGGAAACCCTTTGTTTTGTAAGCGCAATAGCCCATGCCGAGGGCCAACCAGACGCCGCCGACAATCTTCGCCGGTTTGGGCAAGCCCAGCCAGAAAACAAAGCACAGAAGGAAGCCGGCCACTGGCAGGGCCGCGTCCCACAGCAAATGACGGCGATGACCTGGTGCCGGCTTGAGGTAATAGCAGAAGAAGGTCGAAAGGTTGACGCCCATGAACCCAAGATACGCGCCGAAATTCAGCAGGTCACAGGCGGTATCAAAGGGCAGCAGCAATGTGCCGAGAAAAGCCAGCACGCCCACCAGGATAATATTGCGGCTGGGGTTCTGGCTGCGGGTGCTGAGATAGCCGAAAAGCGAGCGGGGCAGCACGTGATCGCGGCCCATGCCATACACCAGCCGGGCGGCGCTCACCTGGCCGGTGAATCCAGCGCCGAATTGACTCACGCTCATGATGATCGAAAAGACCGTGAACAGTATGGTTCCGCCAGCCACCTTCATGACATCCAGGTAATACGTGTTGGGGTCCGCCACCGATTTCCAGTCTGGGATGACTTGGTGAAAGAAGTGGAGTTCCGTTGCGCTCAATAGACCAGTAAAGAAGCAGACCAGCACCGTCGCCAGCACGACGTTGCGCTTGGGATTTACCACATCCTCGGCCAGCGTGGAAACCCCGTCGAAGCCAATATAGCTCAAAACCGCCAAGGAGATGCCGCCAAAGATGGTGGTAGTGCAGAAGGTCGCCGGATTATAGAAGGGATGCTTGGAGAAAATACCGCTCCAACCTGCCCGATGCCAGAGGTAGCGGATGGCGAGGATGACAAACAGGCCGACCACCGCAGAGGTGACGATGAGAAGGATCGTATTCGCGTGAGCGGTTGCCTTGATGCCGCGCAGGTTCAAGGCGGTCATCGCCAGAACGATCAGGAAAGTCAGCACGGGAAACGGCACACCCGGCAGAAGCCGTTGGATTGCCAGCGCGGGGATAATGGCACTAACCAGCGGAATGAGCAAGTAATCCAGGAACATGGCCCAGCCGGTGAAGAAGCCCAGGTGCGGGTTCATGGTGCGCGCGACGTAACTGTAGGCCGAGCCGGCCATCGGATACACCACAGCCATCCGGCCATATTCTGTTCCACGCAGACTATGTCCTCGGTCGACTTGCCGTTAAGCTGGGGATCGTTGGACAGGGTGCGCACGGCCCACTTGCCCGGCAGATTCGGGCCCAGCCGGATTTTCCACGTTCCGTCGTCGTAAAAGCCAAGCTGCGTAAAGTGAATGCCGCCGGGGCCGGTCACCTCGGCGGAGAAGTCCACTTGGAAGGGGTTGTCGTGCCGGGTCGTGCTCTTAAAAGCGATATCGTAGGTCTGCCAGCGCCGGACTTCAACGGCTGGCGCGGGCGCCACGCAAATAGGCGCCGAGCCCAGAGATATCAGTCCCACGTTTCGAGAGAGGGTCATTTCATTGCGTGCCTCGTTCGGTCAGGCGCCAGGTTTTGCCTGGCCCACTGTCCCGACTTCAGCGCTGGCGCAAGGGTAGCCAGGTACAAACGGTTCACCTAGGAAGAAGCCGTCAAAAACTTAGACAAAACTCTGGCGGTGGAAGGGGACCCGGCGCAACGCAGGTTTTCACACTCCCGTCGGCTCCTTGGCGGGCGGCCGTTCAAAAGCTTGGAATCACGCTCCCATCGGTTTCGATTCGTGCCACGCTTCTCAGACCGCTGTAAGCCACCGCCAGCACCTCCACCTCTAGCGTTTGGCCGGGAGCCAAGTGGGCGCACTCGCCCTTGTCGCGGGCCTCAACTAGGTTCCGCGAACACCCCGTAGAGGCCTCAAGAATCAAGGTGTATAGGCCACGCCAGCCGCCAAAGGTCCGGAACAGCCAGACATTCGGAAAGACCTTTACGGGGAAAACGAGGCCGAAACCCACCTGTTCACGCTGATCGGTCACCGCATACCAGCCTTCATTGACTCCGATCATGTAATGATGGTCGGCAAGGGCGGCGGACGCCGGTTCGACCCGCCGCAGATCCCAGGGGTTGCCTTGACGGTCCTTGACCATTGGCCATTGAAACCGGCCATAGCCGGGGAAGCGCTTCTCCCGCCAAGGGTCAGTGAAGCCTTCCTTAGCCGGCACATCCAGCCACGTGTCCGGCGAGATCGCCATCGCGGGGTGAATATTCCAAAGAAAATCATATCTTGCGGGCGCCAGGTTTGTCACGCGGTAGTGCACACGGCAGAAGGATTCACCGTCCCGTACAGTAAGCGTCTTCTCGAACAGCACGGGGACCACGCGCGTCCGGGTAGTGAATCGCACTTCTGCGCAACCGCCTGCACCCTCGAGCACCTCCCAGCGGGCACCCTGGGACCAGACCTCGCCGTGGTCAGGCAGAATGTCGCCCTCCGGTTCGGGACACGGCACATCGTTGGGAATCAATTCATCCCACCCACCGGACCAGTTGTCATCGAACACGCCGCCAAAGGTCTGTTTGGTCGGATGGATACCGGGGTTGTGCCACAGCAGGTTCCGCCCGGACGGCCTATGTACGAAGTTATAGATCTTGGCGCCGACCTCCGGCAGGACATCCAGGCATATCAACTCGTTTTGGAGCCGCACCACATTCAGGTCGAAGTATTTCCAATTAGTATTTACGTCGGCCATAAGGCAAAAAATTATGGGAATTCGCTTTTGTGAGGTTCCGTCGGCAAGAGCTTATTGAGCTCGATCGAGGCAAGCCCGCCTTCGCCGGAAGACGCCGTCGGCACACCGTTCCAGCCAGGAAGGTTCACTTAGCATCCGGAGGTCTTTTCCAATTCGGAAAGTCTTCCTTGAACCGGCTGATCAGTTTCCCGGCGTCGTTTTCCAGGAAGTAAACTCTCCCGTGGGACTTAATCTCTCCGGTCTTGGGGTTGAACGACTCTCCGACCACCGGCCGCGGGTGGAAGCAGTGATGCCAGACCTGTCCCAGTTTCGAGGTTTCGGGCCAGGCGATCGCCGCGAGATGCTTGCCGTCGCAAGAGACCACTCCGATGATCGGATAGACCGGCCGGTCCGTGCTGGTCGCGCGCAACTCCTCCTTGTGACCCGGGTGCTTGCGCCATGCCGGGTAGTACTCCTGGATCCAGGGCTTGGGCCCCTTTGCCCGAGCGTCGTCCTTCGGCAGGGTTCCCGGGAGGCGTTTCGCATCCTTCAGCATGGTCATGCCGGGGTCGAGAAAGACGAAGCACCGCGCCACAAAATCGTCCACGTAATCCCCCGTGCCCCGAAACGAGGGAGAACGGTCGAACATGCAGCATGGGTTCAGGCTCCGAACCCCCCGGACGGCCTCGGCATTCGGTCCCGTCACGGTGACGCGGATGTCCACGCCGTCCGAACAGGGTTCGAAACGCGTCGTCACCTTCGCTTCGCCGCTCTGATGGACAAGGACCATCGTGTCGCCCTCTTTCTGGTACGAGACGGGTTCGCCCGGTCCGAGTTCGTAGCACCACATGTCCAGAACGAGCCCCGGAATGCTCTCCGAACGAACCGTAACGTAGGTGCCATATTTCCCCTTCTCGACCGTGATGACGGGCAAGACACCGGATTGGCCTAGCTTTCCTCCTGGTCCCGGCTTCTCCGTGACCACGGCGCCGGCGGGTGCCGCGGTTTTCGTGGCGGCGGGGCCCTGTGCCAACGCGCCAAAAGGAAGTGCGAGATATCCCCCTAGCAGCAAAACGAACAGAAGAAGGACACGTGCTTCTTGTGCTCGCGTCGTTTTGTCATGGTCTTGTTTCATGTTTACGACCTCCTTGCGTTTAGTCACTGGACCTCGATGACACCGTGAATGTCCAATCTTGGGAGCGTCAGCTCTATCTCGCCCTCGTGGTATTCAAACGGCAGCGGCTGGCCCTCGGGCTCCCAGGTCACCCGCGTGGGCTTCCGCCCGATCCTGATCGTAACGGCCAGTGGTCCGACCGCTGGAATCTCGCTGAAAACAGGGACTTGCCTGTCGGCGTGCGGCCCGGCCGTGTTGACCAGGTTGACGGCCAGCTTGCCGTCCCCGCGATTGACCACTACGTCCACAGCGGCGGAACCTTTCACTTCGACTATTGGCCTGGGAAAAAGCTGCCGCACCAGGCTCTTGAGAAACTTCCGCGTCACCTCGTTGCGTGTGTTGAGATACCCGTGCCCAAGATTGAAATAGACCCCGGCGATCCTACCATTTCCCAGCTTAGTCACGGAGGCTGCGGGCTGCGCCGGCAAGGCGGGACTGGTGGTTGCACGAAGCTGGGCGACAGGTTTTGCCTCAGATCCAAGCTTCAGGGACTGCGACAGATCTTTTTGGGTGGTCATAGCGCCATCCCATTCCAAGACCTGCCGTCCGTCCGTCGTGGGTTTGCCTTCCAACGTGACGCCCAGTTCCGGCTGAAACAAGGCCGCGGTCTTCGGCCCAATCAGCAGCAGGTTGCCACCGCGTGCGACGTAATCCACCAATTCGCTCTTGAACTTGGGAAATAAGAAGTCGCATTCCGGAACCACGATGAGCGGGTAGTCGCTCATGCGGCCGGTCAGGTGGTGTTCGCTCAATATCTCCAAGGAATGCTGGCTCTCCAGCAGTGCCTGCAGCACCCCCTTCAGCCCATCCTGTTCCCCGCTCCAGGGCGCGAACAGCGCCCGACTTTCGCGGTAATACGCAGCCGTGGAATAGAGCAGTGCTACCTGGGGAACTTGTTTCGCATGGTGGCAGACGGCCTGGCGGGCGCGGCAGAACCTGGCGACCTCGGCCATGACGGGCATCCGGTCGTCATTGATTGAACCGTCCCGCTTTTGCTGAAAATAAGCCTGGAAACCGCCACCCAAGGCGAGCACGACTGCCGCCTCGCGCTGCAGTTGCACCGCGGTCTTCTGGTTGGAGCCGTCCTGACCCTTCGCAAGGGTGAAGCTCCATGCCATCAAGTCCCACGGCTTGCCCTGCCGCGCCAGGTAGCGGGCCGAGAGCCGGGCGGAGTTTACGCTGTCCTCGGGCGAATAGTCTCCAGAAAGAAAATCGAGCGGCACACTGACGGGTTCGGGCATGAAATCGCTGAAGGCCCAGTTGCTGCAGAGTTGAAACTTCGGCCGGCTGCGTTTTACAGCCGCAATGTAACGGCGGAGGTAACGGCGGAATTGTTCCCGGTTGAACTCCATGAACTCAAACCAATGCGGAGCGCTGGCCGTGCGTGGCACGTCCTGGATGCCCGTGGCCTCCCGAAACGCCCGCAACGCCGCTGGGCCATAATCCGCCACCGAGGCCCAGCACTCGCCGTCAACCCAGACTCCATCGATGCCATAGTCGCCCGCCAACTCGAGCAGTTGCGGGACTAGTAGTTGATCAGCATAAGGACCGAAGAATGATGTGGCATTGCTGTTGGTCTTGCCGTCGGCATCGATGGTCGCCCACTCGGGATGACGCAGGATAGCCTCCGAATCCCACACTCCGGAATAATGCATGTAGAGCGCGACCCCTCTTCTCGCGGTCACCTGCCGCCAGACCCGCAGTGGATCTCCGACAAATCCCGGCGCCGGGTTGCCAACCTTTGTGGGGTAACTCGAAAGCCCGCGATGGCCCTTGCAATCGATCTGCAGGTAATCGGGATGCACTAGGTTGATGATGTTCTCCACCATCGCCGGTGTCGTGTTCTTGCCGATCTCTTTGCAGTCTGGCCCCGCGTGGAAATCGAAATGAATCCCCAGGAAACTGTCCGCCCGCCGGAGGCGCTTGGGCGGCTGTTCAAGCGCATCCTGGGCCAGGAGAGTGGCCGGCAGCAAAACAGGCATGAGGATTCTGCCAAGTCTTGTCTGGGTTTGTTTCATCGGGTGGGTGTGGTAATAGGTACCCTGCCGGATACGGCATTGGGGACACCTCTCATTGGGCGGCTGGTGCGCGGGCTGGCGTTCCTGCCTGAGGGAGAACCGCAGCGGCGGCGCGACGGACGTATTCCTCAAACCGCCATTCACCGCTCTTGCCAGTCTGACGGGTGAGAACCAGGTCCAGGCTGGGCACGAAGGAGATCAGTTGTCCGCCCGAGCCGGGTTTATAGCGGGCATCCAGCGGAATATCCTCACCCTGCTTGCCGCCTTCAAGGGCGGGAAGTTCCCAGCCGTGCGACCAGGAGCGCGCATCGCGGCCGAAGCTCTTTTTCGTAACACCCGTGACCGAGTGTGTGGGCGCTGCGGTCTGCTCAACAAACCAACGCGGAATTACCTGGCGGTCACCCCAGCGCCCGTTGCGCAGCATGCAATAGGCGATGCGCGCCATTTCCCGCGCGGGAAACCCGGCCGTGTGCGAAGCATGGCTGCCATGCTTCTCGTCTCCCTCGAGAACCTCGAACCACCACTTCTCGATGCCGATCGGCTTGAGCAGCGCCTCGATGGCGTATTGGTCGTAACGTTTGCCTGTGACATTCTCGCACACCAGCGCGGCGTGGTAGAGGCCGTGCGTGGAATACTCCAGGGTTGAGCCGGGGTCGAAAAATAAATTGGCAGTCCTGCCGTCGCCGCCATGCCCGAGGATGTAATCCCACTTTTGGCGGTTGGCGATGCCATAGCCCTCGGGAGTGATGCCCGAGGTGTGGTTGAGGAGCTGTTTGACCTTGATCTGGCCTTTGCGCGGATCGCTCAAGGGTTGCGCCCACGGGATATAATCAAAGGCCGGGTCGTCAAAGGTCATCCGGCGCGGCAGGCGGCCTTTCTGGCTTTCCTCGGAGGCAATCGCGAGGACGGTAGCGCAGATCGCCTTTGCGCACGACATGACGTTCTTGGCGTTGGTCACGGAGCTACTATCCCGCTCAACTTCCAGAACCATGTAGCCGTTGCGGATGACCACCGCGCCGAACGGACGCTCATCAGAGTCCAACAGCCATTGCTTTAGCTCTTTAAGTTTGGCGGTGTCCATTCCTCCCAGGCGCCGAATGTCCTGCGGGCTTTCCAGCTTGCGCCAGCCGCCTTTCGATTCGGGTGGAGGGAAGTAATCGGCCGGCTTCTGGGGAAGGGGTTTATCCTTGTCCGCGGCTTTCCCGGCCGGTTGGGCCGGGGAGAGAACGCTTGCGGTCAATAACTGGAGACAAACCACGAAGGGGAAGTATTTCCGGCGCATGAGCTGTGTCTTTCTGGATTAAGGGTGCAATTCCTGGTTCACGCCCCGGGTGATAATCGCAACGGCCGCTTGAATGTCTGCGGAGGAGACCATCAGGTTCGTCACCGCGCGAATGGTGTCGGGGCCAACCGCCAGCACAAGAACACCCTGGGCCCGCAACCGATCCGCAAATTGCTGGGCGGGCATGGAGCCAACGCGAACCCTCACCATGTTCGTTTCCACCTCGGCGGGCGCGACCTCCAGCCCTCGCACGGCAGCGAGCCCGGCGGCCAGCGCCTTGGCGTTGACGTGGTCCTCGGCCAACCGGGCGCGTTGATGGCACAGCGCAAAGAGCGCACCGGCGGCGATTACACCGGCCTGTCGCATGCCGCCGCCGAACATCTTGCGGAACCGCCGGACATGTTCGATAAAAGACTTCGGTCCCGCCAACGCTGAGCCGACCGGCGCCCCAAGGCCCTTGGAAAAGCAGACGCTCACGGTGTCGAAATGCGCCGCGTAATCGCGCTCGGGAATACCCGTTGCCACGGAGGCATTCCATAGCCGGGCCCCATCCAAATGCATGAGCAACCCATGCCGCCTGGCGGTGTCAGCCACCTCTTGAATCTGTTTGACGGACCAAATCTTGCCTCCGCCGCGGTTGTGCGTGTTTTCGATGCACACAAGCCGGGTGCGCGGAAAGTGCTGGTCGGCGGGGCGAAGCGCGGCTTCCACGTCGGCGCCAGTGAAGATGCCCCGTTGGCCGTTAAGACAGCGGCACATCACCCCGCTGAGTGCGGCGGGCGCGCCGCTCTCGTAGTAATACAGGTGGGCGTTCACCTCCACGAGGATCTCATCGCCGGGCTCGGTGTGGCCGCGGATGGCCAATTGATTGGCCATGGTACCGGAGGGGGTGTACAGGGCGGCCTCCTTGCCAAGCAGGGACGCGGTCTCAACCTCGAGCTCCTTGACGGTCGGATCGTCCCCAAACACGTCGTCGCCCACCTCGGCTTGCGCCATCGCTTGGCGCATGGCTGGCGTCGGCTTGGTCACGGTATCGCTGCGCAGGTCAATCAATCGCCGGGTCTCGTGCGGCATAGCGGCATCATGAAGCATTCAGAAACTTCCGCAAGCAACCAGGGCGGTTCTTCATCGGCGTACCACCAGCAGCCCCGGAGCGTTGCCGAAACTCTCGGGCTTCTTCAGCCGGAACACGCCCGTCCGAATCGAAGGAACCTCTTGACGGTCGCCAGTCCAAGTGTTAATCCAATCCACCGTTTCGGCCCTGGCTGTCAGTCCGGTCAAATTCACGGTCAGGTTTGAGCCCTCCACATAAAACGCATAGGCCTCACCCGGCAACGCCAGGCAGGGACCGCCCACCGCAAGCTGGTCCGAAGGCTCCATCCGCCAGTAAGGCAGCGCCGACAGCGAGTCCTTGAGAATCTGCCAGGCCTTCACGCCCGGTGACTCCGGGTCAGGTTTGATAACGTCCCACGCTGTGTTGTTGTAGTAGTAAACGCCGTAGCCGCCGGCGAAGTAAATATGATAGGCGCGACGGACTAGCTCCTGCCAATCGCACTGGTTGGGGTGCTTGTGAGTAGGCAGTCTGTCCACCCCATACTCGTAACCAAACTCGGCGTTCACGACCGGGTAACGGCGGCGGGCACGGTCGAAGCGGACCATTTCCGCGTAGTCGGAGTGCTGTTGGTCGGTCCGAAAATCAATGTTCCGACTCAACTCCGGATCCCACTCATAGACGTCGTCATCATGGGCAGTGGTCAGGTGTCGGTATGCGTCTGTGTGCCGAACCAGATCGAGCAGCCGGGATTGCAGCACATTGTCTTTCTCGTTGTAGCTCTCCTTGGAGAAATCCCAAACCAGGTTGCCGAAGGCTTGGTAGCGCGCGACAACATAGCGGAAATAGCGTTGCTCGTCTGTGCTCCCCTTGGCCGGCCATTTCACTTTCTTGTTATACACCTTGAGCATGATGTGGGCGACGATGCCCCGGTCACGCAGCGCCTCCATCATGCCGTCATAGAGCTGGAAGAACTTCGGGTTCAGTCGGGAACGGTCGGGCTGCTGGTTCGTTCCCTCCCACGGGTACATCTCGGCGGGGCCGTAGTCATACTCGCACGACTTTCCGGGCGTCCAACTGCTGTCATGTGCATAGACGTTCACCAGCACATGGTCGAATCCCCGCGCGGCCATCAGGTCAATCAGCCGGTGCATCACCTTGCGCTCGGGGTCCTTCATTTCCGGAGCCCAGAGCCAATCCGCTTCGTACCCCAGCAGGAAATAGCGTGTGCCGTCTTCATAGACGAAGTGGTAAGGGTGCGCGGCATCAACTTTGAGAACGCCGTGGATGTTCGGGTGGCGGTTGGAGACGCAGAGGATGCCGCTCTCGGCTTTGCCGTTAAGCGCTTCGAGCGATGAGGTCGTGCGCAAGGACCACTCGCCATGCCGCGTGGGCGAGAAACGTATCTTCCATGCCCCCTGCCCGTCGTAGAAGCCGGGCACACTCAAATGCGCGCCGTCCGGCCCGGTAAACTCGCCTGCCAGTTCGACGTCGAACGGATTGCCCGGCGCGGAGGCCGCGAAGTGGAAATCGTGCGAGTGGTACTGCTCAATCGTCGCAGCCGGGGCCGCGCCCGCGACCAAGAGCAAGAGCACGAAGGCCAGTCTCATGACCAGGAGTGTGGGAAAAAGCCCTGGTAGAACATAGGAAAAACCAATCAGAAACTAGGACAAAACCATGGTGAGGTCGGCAGAACGACGTCCGGCAAGAAGTGCCGCACGCGATCCACGGCCGGTGTTCTTCCGATACGGTCTGGCCGGCGCCG
>CAWGGD010000019.1:0-181827 GCA_963822005.1 uncultured Verrucomicrobiae bacterium
GACCGCGGTTTCAATTACCGCTTTCATCAGCCCATGAGTGAACAGGCACGGATTGCACTTACCATACGCGGGAACACTATTGAAATTTCTGGCCCTGAACATTTGATGACCGCTCAGGTTGAAGCGTTCTGGGCGGCCATTCTTTCGGCCTTGAACGGAGCGGCTGACGCACCGAAAGAAAAGCCGCCCGCCGAAAAACAATCGCATCCCGCCGACCCTCACCATAAGCAACAGGCAACAAAACCTATCCGAACGTGCTGCACATTGAAGCCGATAAGGTGCAATCCTGCAAAAATCCGGGCAATACAAAATCAAAGAAGGCGCTTAACACAGCCCTGGTTTATCTCTGGGCTAAACGTGACTCTGGCGTTGAGTCTGTTCCTTTTTCGGAAGATGAAACGTGAAACATGCGAGGACCAACGTTGCTTAGATAAGCCAAATTTCAACGTCACCATGAAACACGCGAAAGAGTGGATTGTTGTAGTAGGGGCGAAGCATTCTAAGACCTTATCCATAAATAGGGGTTCATGCTAAAGTCAGCACATACGCCGAGCAAATAAGGGCTGCGGCGATTGCAGCGACGCCAGAAAGTCTGGCGGCGGTTTTTTCATAACGCGCCGGGACTTGCGGAAGCGGTTGAACCAGAAGCGGTAAAGTCTCACCACCCAGCAGCGGCGGCGCGCTGACCCCCTTGGCAGGCGCGAGCTTCCTCCCCGCGCTGCCGTACAGGCGTGGTGTGTAACCCCCGCTCTTGCATGGCTTGCGCGGCAGGACGGCGCCCTGCATAGCCCTTGTCCGCACACAAGTTTTGCCGCCGGCGGCGGCTAGCCTCTGGGACGCACGACCACAATGCTATCCAGATGTGATCGCAGCAGTTTGACATCATGCCGGTTGGCCCCGCTGACGATAAGGGACAGCGGGACACCAGCACCGTCCACCAACAGGCTGCGCTTACCTTCCCCCGATCGGTGGTCTGTCTACCCACCGCTCCTGCGCCAGTGGCGCTTTGCCTTGAGTCCATCGATACTTTGCCACTCCCAAGCAATACACCTTCCATTTCGTCGATATTCGGCCAGCCCAGCCCACCACAGGGCCAAGAAAAACCCTCCCCGCGCCAGCGTTGAAATGCTTGTGGACGGCGCTGGCCGCTGCCGAACGACTTGGGCAGGCCTTCCATTGGCAGCCGGTGCGCAGCACATAAACAATGCGTCGGCAAAGACGACGGTCTTCCAGCGGTTTGCGCCCACCACCGGGGGCGCCGCTGGTAACGTTGCGCCCGGCGAACGCGGCGCTTCGGCACCAAAGGCTGGACGTGTTCCCAGAAGGTCATCGGAAACCTGCCACGATTGAGTTTGGCCATGCAG
Source organism: uncultured Verrucomicrobiae bacterium (assembly GCA_963822005.1). Classification (GTDB taxonomy): domain Bacteria; phylum Verrucomicrobiota; class Verrucomicrobiia; order Limisphaerales; family UBA8199; genus PALSA-1440. The sequence continues at coordinate 1,365 of CAWGGD010000019.1, forward strand.
CCAGCATAAATACTGTTTCAAACCATGCAACACGATTTACGGATAAGTCTCTAGTTAAAAGCATGCAAATTGACCATTCCCGGTGTGGAGAAGGCTGAGGGAATTCTCAAAGAGTTGAATGGAGAGCAAGGCGCTTAAGATTCTCGAAGGCGGCGAGCGACAAGACGCTTGCTGCGGCAATTCTGACTACGTTCAAGGAGGTTGAAAAAAACTTCTTCCTCCGGTCATGGAAAACCAGTGAACTTGATTCGGGCCATTTCTGTCGAGGCGGCACGCCGGTTTATTGACTGCCGGTTGGGCGGAGCATATTGCCCGATTGGCAAAACGCTCCCCACATTAACAACACCGTTTACCCGACTGGAAAACTTGACCGGGAAAGAGGCTTACAGGCTGCATATCCCGCGTGCGCTGTTTGCGATTTACGGATTACGCAACAAACGCGGGCGGCGTTATTGGACCAATCAGCCCCAACTACCTTGATGCAACTTTTATCATGGCGACTTGTAAATGGGTATTGGGTGAATTTTTGAGAACCGAAAGCACAATGTCGTTTGATGACACGATGGCGGTTGTTGAGCGTATCGTTGAACGGCCATTGCCGGGCATTTGGGGCATCGGTGGCACAAAAAGGATTCTTATCGAGGGACTTTCGCTAGCGCAACAAATCCTCTTCCTCGCTGTGGCGAATCTCCACAACCCGCTGAAAAGGCTAAGAAAGAGCACGGGCTACGGAAACGAAGGCTATTTTAATCAAGTTCTCCGCCAGCTCCATAGCGAGCGCGACATCGAACTAATGAATGATGGCGTATGTCACCTGTCCCCAAAAGGGCAACAGGTTGCAGAACGAATTGCGTTGCGCACCGGGTTCAGTTCTACCGGTTCTCGCGGTTCCGTTGGGCCAGCTCCCGTTTTCGGCGCTCCGCGTCTTGATGTTTCCGCAACACGGCTTTCAGTCGGTGGGTTTGTCTTTGAAGCCGTCAATCTGCCGTTTGAGTAAATTTGTGCGGGTGTCGCCTTCCGTTATGTGCGGGTCAATGACGCCTCAAGCTGAGCGAGCAAAACTTCAAGGGCGGCAATGATTCGGGCGGGGGTAAAGGCTTCCATCATTCATAATCGGTTTTCACCCCCGCAGTGCTCTTTTCTCGCCCTTTCCCTTCAATTTCCTCGCGTCGGCGCTCTCTGGGCGCCAGCGCGACGTTTCATCGCCTGAAAATCACGTTCGGCTTTTTCGGTTCTAAACTTTTCCATTTCCTCTGGCGGTGGAAATCCGAGCCACGCTCTCGCCCCACATTCCGAGCTGCATCCACTATCGCTTGGGCCAACGGGTCCACGGAGCCGCTTGGCTCTTGGTTTTGTGTGTCGCTCATATTTTGGTTCTCTTTCTCTCTGGCGACGGCCTATTCCGCCACCGAGAATAAATAGGCGAGCCACAACAAAACCCCTCGCGGCGGTGACAATTAAAACAATCATCCCCGTCAGCCGGGTCTATTTATGGACAAGTCAAAGCTTCAGGTTCGCCCCGTAACCTCGGTTCTCATTTGACCCTTTCCCCGCGTGTTGGTAAGCGCGCGGGGATTCTCATTCCACCAAAACTTTTACCGGATAAACTTTCCAAAATATATTTAAGGCTTCACTAGGAATTGCCCTATGTATTCCGTGAGAACTTAACTGCAAAATACCGAGTCAAAACAATTAACGAGTTAAAACGAATTACCATTATTTGAGATTGTTCTTTGAGCGAATAGCGTTGAAACACCAGCGAACGAAAAGCATGTATGGAATGGCGTCACGCCCCATAGCATTTACGTGTTCAACAGAAATCGGGGAAACCCGAACACCTTCAAGGATGAATGCGATTAACAATCGCACGGCGGACAATATGTCACTGGCACCGAATCAATCCTTGCTCGCGATTAGCCACATGCGGCGAAAGCGGGTTGTGTTGGCTCCTTCACGAGAATGAGATGCGCGACCAAAAGAAGAAAGAAACTCCAACGCTTCCACGTTCAAGGAATCACATAGCTGTCAGGCTCAGTGAGCTAAGCCAGAAACAAAACGGCGAAATCCCACCGGCGACGGGGTAGGGTGCGATGAGTTGAAGCGGGCCATGACAGAGAACAGCGGCGAAAACTTCTGTTTGCATTCATTCAATCCAACACCTTTTGTGTTCTCACCTTTCACGAGTTTGACGCTTCTGAGAATGAGATGCCAGAAGGCAAGGTGCCTATCCTCACTTCACCGCTCCAACGCACAGGGATTTTTATTTAATCCGCAAACGCACCTGTGAGCCGTTTTCTTTCCGTCTGAGTTTGAACCGAGCGGAGCTGACCCCGATGCCGCATAACCGATTTTAGAGTGATTTGCTGACGCGCGAGTTTATCCGAGCAAAAGAAACGTGCGATAAGAGTGCCGACGCTGGGATACGCCTAGTGGACCACGCGCACAAGATGCGTCAATATCCTCTTGTCATCAAAAATCAGAACGCGGTGTTTTGACGGAATGCTGACAAAGGAAGTAAGAAACATATGACTGACGATGAAGAAATGATGTTGGACAGCACCTGCTGTCTGTGTGGAAACCCCGCAACAATCAAGTGTGAATTCGGAAGGTGTGATATATGTCACGCATACGAACTGATTGACGGGGAGTTGATATTCAAAGAAGAGTCAACTCGACAATGCAAAATTTAAATACGACCAGTATTTTTGTGAAGCGTGTTATGGGAAGACCGCTGATTGACCAAAACTCCAAACAATCATAGAAGACCCCGGCACAACCGGGGTTTTTTATTTGTGGGTCCGCAAGAAGAACCCCGGCAATGTCGCCGGGGTTGTGTTGTTTCGTCCGCGTCTCTAACCCTGCGGCTTTAACGTGTATTTGCCGTCGCTTGACCGCGAACACGGCCTTGGCACCCTGCGACTTTTTCTTGAGGGTGTTCTTGACCTTCCAAGGCGTGAACAGGTCGCCAACTTCCTTGACGATTTCCTCAGCGGTCATTGGCGCGCCGTGCGCCGTGAGGATTTCCGCAATCTTGGTTTGCGCCTTGGCCTTCAACGGCTCCGGCTTCCAAGTCGGGTCCAGTTCGCGGACCTCGGTTTCCAAGGTCAGCAGTTCGCCCCTCAACTCCGCGTATCGGTCTTTGAGCGGTTGAGCCAGCCCAACCCGTTGCTGTTTGAGCGCCTCAATTTGGGCGTTGATTTTGGCGAGTGCCGCCGTTGCGTTGTTTCCGTTTCCAGTTTTGTTTTTTGATGTGTTTTTCATCGTGCCTGGACTGGACCACGGGACCGCAATCCCGGCAACGAGGATACGCAAAAAAGTTTTGGTGGCTAAAACGCAAGTTTTTTGGCCATCCGTTCGGTGTGTTCGCGGTTCAAATGGCCGTAAGTTTTGCCAATCAAAACCCCACCATCTTTATGTCCGACCCAAGCCGCAATCGTCATAAAATCAATGCCAGCCATCACGGCCTTTGAAATGAAATAATGCCGCATCAGATGATTGGTCAAGAATGGCAATTCCAAATCCGCTCTGATTTTGCGAAGGATTGTTTTGAATGAAGTCACAGGGTTTTCAGTCCGGCTGGACGGGAACAACGAATCAGAGGTTTTCCGTGTGAACATGGCTTCAAGGTGGCTCCGCAAGTTTGGGTTTAAGTCCACACGTCTTGTCTGACGATTTTTTGTGTCCACGCCTTTGAACACCAAAACCTTGTTTTTGAAATCCACGTCACGCCATGTCAATTTCAACACTTCCGATGTTCTCCCGCCAGAATAGGCCAGCAAACGAATAAAGTCTGCGAACTGCTGACCATTCCTCTTGTGTTTGGTCAATGCCTCATGGCACACGGCGTCAATTTGGTCATTCGTCAGGAGCTTTCGTTCCGTGTGGGTAATTTTCATTTGCGTTACGCCATCCGTGGGCAGGGCTTTGACGTAGCCTTCAATCTTGGCCATCTTGAAAAGGTTACGCAGTGCGACCACATGGAGATTAACCGTTCTGGGGGAGTATTTGCCCTTGATCGAGCTCCACACGGAAAGCCAACACATTCTGCTTTGTGATTGAGCCGATTCTGGTGTCCTCCCCCAAGAACTTTTGCCACGCCTTCAAGAAATAGTTTTCGTTGTAAAGCGTCTTCGGCTTTTTGCCCACTGCCGTCTTGATGTAATGTTCACGATATTCGGAAAATGTCGGCCCCTGTTTGCCATGAACGGTTTCACCCGCGGCGATTTTCTGTCTCAGCTTTCCGGCCTCTGTCTTGGCCGAGTCAATATCAGTTGCTTCTGGCCAAACGGAGTCTGCTAACCTTTTTCAGACCCGTTGAAGGGTCTGTTATTGTCGTTTGAACATAAAATGAGCCATTGCGTTTCCATAGGCCACGAGCCCTGCGGTTGGCTCTGTCTTTCACCTGTTGCCAGCGGTTTACTTTCACAATTCCAAAGTAGGACAGAAAGTAGGACAACGGCAATTGTTTTCAGTAACACCCGCAGCGGAGCCTTGATTTTACAGTGCGTCCGTAGCTCAATTGGATAGAGCTTCTGACTTCGGATCAGAAGGTTGCAGGTTCAAGTCCTGCCGGACGCGCCACCTTATAAGTATTTTATTATCAAATACTTATGCACTAAAGGAATGTTTTCAATTCTTGGCCTAAAAGGATCACTGTCCGGTTATTGTCCGGTTTTCTCGGTTTTCAACTACTGCCATTGCAGGCGCTCTGTCCGCTTGTCTTTATTTCCCGCATCGAAAGCCAAGCCCGTTACGTGATGAATTACGAAGCGGCGGCAAGAAATGTCCCCAGCACAAAGAATGACAGCATTGTGTTTGATGGTGTTTTCATTCCGTCGCAAGTAAGTCCACGCTTTCACCCCGGGCTCAAGCGGGATTGTTGGGCCCCAGAGACAACAACCCCGCCACAATCTCAATCCCGCCGTACAGGGTTAATGCGGTATTCCCTCAGCTCCGCATAAAGGGATAGGGCGAGACCCGACTTTTGAAACCCAATGACCTTGGCTCCCTTTATGCCGAAATGCTTCTCCAGGTCATCCGAGGTGTAACGCTGAACAACCGGGTAATGCGAGAATTCCTGTAAGACTTGCTCTCGACTGGCCTCCGACAGGTCACTCGTAATCAACACGAAGTGCAGTCTGCTCTTGCTGCGGTCCAACGTGTCCCGCCCAACGATCAGATTGCGGGAGCGCAAAACAAAGGGAAACAACCGCTCCACCGGCTTCTTTGCGCCAGGTTCTTTCATCCGTCCAGTTTAACTGGGAAAGCTGCTCCGGACAGCTAATTCAAATGCCGTGTGCTCAACTGGCACTTCAAGTCCACTACCACGCCCCGAAGCGGACATTGACAGCAACCCAGATATCGCGACCCCGGGGCTAAGTGCTACGGTGAATGCAACGCCCTGCGTTGCGCGCGGATTCGATTTTAGACGGAGAACGGCCCAAACCCATACCTTATCCGGCTGCCAACTTTTAGTCAGAAAGACGCCCGCTTTGATGTTCCTTTTTGCTACGGGGTCTGCTACGTTGCTGCAAGTTGCTGGACGTTCTTGAGGGTCAAAAAGCCCAATAAATAACGATGAGTTTTGCCCCTTCGGATCAGAAGGTTGCAGGTTGAAGTCCTGCCGGACGCGCCACCTGTGATGCCGCACTTGCGCAACACCAACTGCACCTGTCAAAATCAGGCATGATCAAAGCCACCCCCTTGATCCGATTCGGTTCCATGACCCTGGCGGGGCTGTTAACCGCCGCGGCAGCCCAGGCTGGCGAGGCAGTTTCCCAGGACGCCGCCGCCAAATGGCTGCAGCATCTGACGCCGCTGCCGCGGGAAATCAGCCTTCCAGCCAAGCTCACCCTTAAGCGCGGCGAAATCGCCGTGGTTGGCGATACGAATGCCGGCAAGATCATCGCCCAAGCCGGTACTTGAACTGACGGGCATGCTGGAGGCTGCGGCCCCGGCCCCGGAAAAGGCGGCGTTTAAGATCACGCTTCAGCTTGGCGGCGCCGAGGCGGAACCGTTGAAGGGCGTGAAGAACGCCGCTCAAGCCTACCGCATCGCGCCCGAAGCCGACGGCCGCGGCTTGCGCCTGGTGGCGCTGTCCGACCGGGGTTTGTACTACGCCGGGAAGACGCTGCAGCAGTTGCTCCGCGCCCGCCTGACGGCGCGGACTCTGGACGTGCCGCTGGTGACCATCCGGGACTGGCCGGAGATGGAAACCCGCGGGCTGTGGGGTGGCGATTCCTTCTATTGCCTGCCCTGGCTGGCGGAGCGGAAGTTCAACTACCAGGAGAATATCTCCCGGCTGACGGTGGACCGCGAGACGAAGCGCGGTCACGCCCGGGTGAAGGGGGGCACCGAGCAGTTGCTGACGCTGGGGCCGCAGATGGGGATCGAGCATGCCCCGGTGGTCCTGCATCTGGAGCAACTCCAGGGCACGGGGCTGTTCGAGGCGTATCCCGAACTGCGCGGCCAGGGCGGCAAGCCGGGGGTCATCTGCTATTCGCAGCCCGGCTTCGTCGGCGTGCTGGCCGATTGGATCGCCGAATTGGGCAGCCAGCCTACCGTCGAACGGGTAGATGTCTGGTTCGCCGAGAACCTGGCGGGCAAGGGCAGTTGCCAATGCGAGAAATGCCGCCAGCGGAATTGGGCCCTGGCCGAGGCGCGAACCGTCCTGGCCGCGTGGCGGGAAGCGCAGAAACGCCGGCCCGGCCTCGGCCTGCGCGTGTTGACCAGCGAGGCCACCTATGATGCCAATGCGGAAATCTTCGCCGAAATCCCACGCGAGGTCGGCATTTGGTATTACCACAGCCTGTTGACCTACACCGCGCGCAAGAAGCCGATGATTGACGGGCCGGTGTTGCAGGCCGCCCAAGCCGGCCGTTGGATGGGTGTGTGCCCCAGCCTCGTGGCGCATGTGGGCGTGACCGAGCCGTTCACCAGCGCACAGTTCATCCATTACCGCATGAGCGAGTTCACCGGCAAGGGCCTGCGCGGGATGATTGGCTATGCGACCCCGCGCACGCTGATGTCCCGCTTCAACGTCGAGGCGGCGGCGGAATGGCTGTGGAATCCGATCGGGCGAACGCCGCGCGAGTTCACCCTGTCCTGGGCCGTGCGTGAGAAAATCCGCAGCCCGGAGAAGTTCGTCGCGTGGGCGGAATTGATGGGGCCAGCGGAGTGGGCGATCTACGGGTCGGACTGGCCGGCGGCGGAGAAGCGCACGGCACAGCCATCGGTGGCGACGCTGCTGGCCAAGGCGCAACTGCCGGAGTTGGGCACGTTCAAGTGGGACAAGTTCGGCTCGCCCTGGGGTGAGTTCAAAACGCCCGCCGAGCTGAAGGCTGCGGCGACGGCCGCCGAACGCGGCCTGAAACTCGCCCACGAGCTTGGGTTGCCGGAGTTCATCCAGGAGAGCCTGGTCATTCAGGGTTACGCAGACTCTCTGTGCGCACTGTGGGAATTGAAACAGCTTGTCACCAAGGACGGTATCGGGCCGGACCGGCGCGCCGCCGCCCGGGAGCAGTTTGTGAAATACGAGCGCGGACTGGCGCAATCGCGCAGCGCCCTGCAGGCTTGGGACAGAATTGTGTCGTCCGGGTCTGCGCGGCGTGGCCACGTGCAGCGGACATTGGGAATCCTGCAGACCATGTCGGAACAGATGCAGCAGGCCGCAGCAGCCCTGGGCGTGAAATAGAGCTTAGCTTGATTCTGATGACGAGCGACACTCACAGGCTCACGCGCCGGGCGTTCCTCCAACGCAGCGCGCTGGTCGCGGGCGCGCTCAACCTGGCGCCGGCGGGTGTCCTGGGCCGGAACTCGCAGTTGGGCGCGAACGACCGCTTTGTGGTCGCCCACATCGGCGTCGGCGGCATGGGCATGACCCACCTGACCAACATGCTCCGTTTCCAAAAAGATGGGAAAGCCCGCGTCGCCGCCGTCTGCGACGTGGACGACAACCGGCTGGAAGCTGCCGTCGAGAATGCGAGGACCGGCGGAGCCAACGCCATTCCTTATCGTGATTACCGTTACATCCTGGAACGCAAGGATATTGACGCTGTGGTGATCGCCACCCCGGATCACTGGCATGCGGTTCAAACCGTTCATGCCTGTGAGACCGGCAAGCATGTGTATGTCGAGAAACCGGCATCGGTAACCGTGCGTGAGGGGCAGGCGATGGTCGCGGCGGCGCGCGCGCACAAGGTCGCCGTGCAGGTCGGCGCGCAGGGGCGGACGGCCAAAGGGGCGTGGTACACCTGCCGCGCCATTCGCAACGGCATCGTCGGCAAGGTCCGCCGCGTCTCGTGCTGGCATTATGCGAGCCCGGTGGATGACAAGCCGTTGCCCGACAGCCCACCGCCCGAGGGCCTGGACTGGGACCTGTGGCTCGGGCCGTTGCCCTGGCGCCCCCACAACAAGCGGTATCTCCCAGGCAAGTTCCGCTGGCTGATGGAATCGGGCGGCGGCCAAATCCGGGATCGGGGCGCGCATCAGTTCAGCACCATCTTGTGGTGCCTGAACGCGGATCATCAAACCTCGTTCACCGTCGAGGCCAAAGGCCGGCCGCCGACCAGCGGCTTGTGGGACTGCCCGATTGACCTGGATGTGGTCTATCAGTTCAAAGACCCGGATTGGACCCTCGAGTGGGGCCAGCCGGGAAACAAAACCGGCAAGACGGAATTCGGCAACGCTTTCTGGGGGGACAACGGCCACCTGGTCCTGGAATGGGAAGGCGGCTACCGGCCCGCCAATCCCGAAGCGGTGAACTTCAAGCTGCCGCCGGGCGGGCGCGAAGTGTATCGCACCGACGAGTACGAGGATTTCAACATGAACCACAAGGCGGATTGGTTCAGGTCCATCCGCCAGGGACACTTGCGCCCGGCGGTGGACATCGAGATTGGGCATCGCACCGCGACGTTGTGCAACCTGGGGAACCTATCGTACCTGCTGGGCCGCAAGCTGGTGTGGAATGGCGTGAAGCAGGAAGTGGTGGGCGATGATCAGGCGAATCGGCTGCTGAGCCGGCCACAGCGATATCCGTATGTACTTTAATTCAGACGCGGAGATTCAGGGCTTAATCGAGCGTATTCGGAGTCCCGATGAGGCGGTTAGCGGTGCGGCCTGGCAGAGCGCGGGGCCTTACGGCGCGGCGGCTGTCCAGCCGCTGGCGGCGCTCATGGCGGACGAGGATTTTGAGCTGGCACGCAAAGCCAGGCGGGCGCTCTACCGGGTGGTGCGCCATGTCGGCCACCCGGCGGCGGCCAGGCAACGCAAGGCGGTCGAACGTCAACTGATCCTGTTGCTGGGATCGAGGCCCCCTCGGGTTCGGCGTGAAGTGGTCTGGATGTTGTCGGAGATTGGCGGCGCCCGGGCGATTGGGCCGATGGCGGCGCTGCTGGCGGACAACGAACTGCGCGAGGATGCCCGCTGCGCGCTCACCCGTCATCCGGCGCCAGGCGCGGTGACCGCGCTCAAGGCGGCCTTCGCCACTAACTCCGGAGATTTCAAGTATGCGCTGGCCGAGTCCTTGCGCCAGCGAGGTGAAAAGGTGGCAGGCTATCCCAGCCGTAAGCTCGTGCCGACGGCGCAGACCAACCTGGCGCCGCCGCAGCCAAAGTGATTAGTGGTAACCAGCACAGCCGTGGGGCATAGCGGGATAAGAGGCGTTGTGGGGGGCGTGGTTGCGGGGGGCTGGGAGAATCTCTGAACCCAGCTCAGCCGGATGCTGATCGCGGAAATAGGTTAGTGGATTGTTGAAACCGACAAGTTAGTGCCTGGGATGACCCGCGTCTTCTCGGTCATAGCAACGCCGCGCTTCCGCCACCACTCTCCGGCCTGCTCCCGGTTCCACGTGGCTGCTGCTGCGCACTTCGCCAGCGCCGCCTCCAACGCCTCCGCGCTGGCCGGACGGTCAGCCGGTCTCTTGGCCAGGCAGCCCATCAAAACCTCTTCCAGGTCAGCCGATACCGGTTGGCGCAGCCGGATAGACGGCTTGTCGGGCAAGGACCGGACCTGCTGCAGCATGACCTCTCCGACGCTCAGGCCGGCAAACACGGTCTCTCCGGTCAGCAGGTAATAGCCGACGCAGCCGAGCGAATACAGGTCGCTGCGCCCGTCCACGCGGTCCGGATGCTCGACTGCCTCGGGCGACATGTAGAGCGGGGTGCCGAGCGTGGCGGTGGCGCCGGTCAACTCCACCTGGCCCTCCAGGTTGCGGGCCTTGACCAGCCCGAAATCCAGCACCTTTACGAAGTCCGGGATGCCCCCCCGTTGGGTGAGAAAGATGTTGGCCGGCTTGATGTCGCGGTGCACCAACCCCTTCGCATGCGCCTCGGCCAGCGACCCGCACACCTGCCGCAGAATATGAACCACCCGCCCCTCGGGTTGCCGGCCAAAATCCTGCACCAACTTGTCCAGGGCCAGGCCCTCCAGGTACTCCATGGCGTAGTAGAACAGGCCCTCGGGCGTGCGGCCATAGTCGTAGAGCGCAATCGTATTCGGATGCGTCAGCGCGCAGGTCAACTGCACCTCGCGCTCGAACCTGGCAATCGAATGGTCAGTGGCCATGAGCGGGTCGAGCAGCTTCACCGCCACCGGCCGGCGCATCAGCGCGTGGTGGCCGCGATACACCGTGCCGAACCCGCCAGCGCCGAGCTCCTCGTCGAGGGCATATTGCCCGAGCTGTTTGGCCTGGAGCGCCGCCTTGCGCGCCGACTCACTCAGCCGCCGCGCCAGCCGCATCAGCAGGAACACCGCAATAGCCGCCAGCACCAGCAGCGCGAAGATGAACCCGAAACCCAGCCGCAGGATGCGCAACGGGCCGAGCGCCTCCGCCATGTCCATCTCCGTTATCAGGCCGATGCCGAGGTCGGCCAGCCACCTCCACGCCCCCACGCTCGGCACACCCAGGTAGTCACGATACCCGGCGACATCCACGCCATCCTGTCCCGCAACGGCTGCCCCCACCGGTCGCGTCAGCGGCAGTCCCGCCCGCCGCTTCGGCGACGGCTTGCCCCGGGTCAGGTCCACCTGCGGATCGCGCAGCTCCAGCGTCAGGATGGACTGCGCCTCCGGTGTGTCGGGAATCAAGCCCAGCCGCTTCAGCTCCTCGTCAAACCGGCTCTGCGACAGCAACAATCCCGTCCGGCTGAACCCGTAAGTCTCGCCGCTCTGCCCCGCGCGCGCCGTCGCCAGTATCCGCGTGAAATCTTTCTCCGGCGCAATCCGCAGGCACAAGGCCGCGATGACCTTGCCGTCCGCCGAGCGCACGGGCGCCGCCGCGAACATGGTCGGCACGCCCGCCCGCAGATGGCCCTCCGCATCCGGCAGCATCGCCACGCTCGGGAAGGGCGGCGTGACAATGATCTCTCCCGCAAGGCATCGTTGTAGCCTTTCCTCGTAGCCGGGCGGTGATTTCAGGCCGATGATTTCCTCGCGCGCGGCGGCCACCACAACATAGTCGGGGTCCAACACGACGTAACCGCTGAAGCCGTAGTGTTCCAGCTCCGGCTGCATCAACGTCCGCAGTTGGGCAAGCTGGGGGGCCGACAGCAGCCCCGCTTTGGAGATTCCCTGCTGTCGAGCCCGCTGCACGATCCCGGCCACCAGATCGGCTACCCGGGAGTCTTCCGACACCGCCTCAGCGCGCGACTTCACCGTCGCCGCCCAGGCCCGCAGGGCCTCGGTGTTGGCGTTGAGAATCGTCTGGAGATTGCCGGCGATCTGCGCCTTCATGGCCCCCTCCATATGGCGGCGCACGAATACGCCCACAAACACTAGGATCACCGCCGCCACCAGCGGCCAGATCCAGTATTGCGTGCGCAGGAAACTCTGCGAGCGCGCCAGCGCGCTGCTGCCAACCGAGGAGAGTTTCGACGCCGGCGCGGCCGACTTGGTCAGAGGCTTCTTGCTGTCATTCATTGGCCAGGCATGTTCGTGTTCCAATGCGCTCCCGCATCTTCCCGGGACGCGCCGCCTGCCGTCAATCTTCTAATAAGAATGCGCTCCGACGCTCCGGTGTGCGCGGCTTGAGCCTCGCCAGAGCACAGGCCGGGTGCTATAAACCTGCTGTGCCTCACCGGACTTTATGATCGCACGGTAACCATGAACTCCCGTAAATACAGCCGGGCTTATGGCAGCCCGCAGTTGTTGACCCCAATGGCTTCGGCAGCCAGGTTGCCATGAGCACACCTGCAAAGACCGCTCAATCGGCATGACGCCCCACGAATCACTATCCCAGGCAAACCACCCGTTCAGAGCAAGCGCGGCCTTGTCCGTCTCGCTGTTCTGGCTGCTGACAGTGGTCGCGACCGTGCCGGCCACGGCCACGACCGCTGCCACCTCGGCGGAGATGAGACGCAAGGACGGCTGGGTCAAACAGCACCTGCTTGCCGGGCACGGTCCCCTGCCTTTCTCGTTCACCTGCGACGGTCAACCATCCGCGAAACTCCTTCCAGCCTGGGAGCGGAAGACGCGGAAGCGTAAATTGGACAGCCAGCGCACCGAACATTTGTTGGTTTGGACCGATCCCCGGTCCGGTCTGGCGGTCCGCTGCCGGGCGGTCGAATACCGTGATTTCCCCGTGGTGGAGTGGACGCTGTATTTCACCAACGCCGGCTCAGCCGACACACCAATCCTGGCCGACATTCAGAGCGTGGACGTGGAGTTTCAGCGCCAGTCCAGCGAGGAATTCGTGCTGCATCACCACACAGGCGACAACTGCACGCCCGACAGCTACGCGCCTCACCGAACCGTATTGGCTGCCGGGTCAAAGCAACGCTTCGCGCCTGCAGGTGGCCGTCCCACCACGGGGGCATTCCCCTATTTCAATCTCGAATACGATGGCGGAGGCACCATCGCGGTCCTCGGCTGGCCCGGCCAATGGGCGGCGCAATTCGTCCGGGACGAAGCCCGCACGGTGCGCGTCTCGGGCGGGCAGGAGCGGGTGCGGTTCAAGCTGCTGCCGGGCGAAGAGGTGCGCTCCCCGTTGTCTGTTCTGCTGTTCTGGCAGGGCGACTGGGTCCGGTCGCAGAACCTCTGGCGACGCTGGATGATCGCCCACAACCTGCCCCGGCCCGGCGGGAAAGTGGTGCCCACCCACTACGGCGGCTGCTTCGGAAACATGCAGCCCCGCGCCGAAGAGGAAATAGCCCAGATCAATGGCTGGCTGAAGGAAGGCATCAGGCTCGACTATTGGTTCATTGACGCCGGCTGGTATCCCGGTCGGGGGCAATGGGCTAACGTGGGCACCTGGGAAGTGGATGCGGCGCGTTTCCCGCGCGGGCTGCGCGAAGTAGCCGATCATTGTCACGCCCGAAACATCAAGTTCATTGTCTGGTTCGAGCCCGAGCGTGTCACCCCCGGCTCCTGGCTGGGGGAGAACCATCCCGAGTGGGTTCTGGGAGGCAAGAGCGGCGGGCTCCTGAACCTGGGCAATCCGCAAGCGTGGAAATGGGTCCTCGAGCGGGTGGACAGCTTGTTGACCAGTCAGGGCATTGATGTCTATCGGCAGGACTTCAACATCGACCCCTTGAAATACTGGCGGACCAATGACGCACCTGACCGCCAGGGCATCACGGAAATCCGCCACGTGACGGGTTACCTGGCTTTCTGGGACGAGTTGCTGCGGCGCCATCCTGACCTTTACATTGACACCTGCGCCAGCGGTGGGCGACGCAACGACCTCGAGACGCTGCGCCGCGCCGTGCCCTTGTTGCGCAGCGACTATCCTGTCAGCGATTTCACGCCCCGTTGTGCCAACGGGCAGCAAGGCCAGACCTTCGGCCTCTCTCCCTGGGTGCCTTATCACGGGACCGGCGCGCCTCTCAGCGACCCCTACACCATGCGGAGCGCTTTTGTTCCGGCTTACCGCCTGGGCTGGGACAGCCACAACCAGAATATCGACCATGCGCTGCTGCGGCGGACGGTCGCTGAGTTCAGGCGAGTGGAGAATTGCCTGCTGGGCGACTTCTACCCGCTCACTCCTTACAGCCTGGCTGAAGACAGTTGGATGGCCTGGCAGTTCGACCGGCCTGAGCTGGGCGAGGGGGTGGTCCAAGCCTTCCGCCGTGAAAAGAGCCGCCACGAAACAATGCTATTCAAACTGCAGGGGTTACAGCCCCGGGCGATGTACGAAGTGCAAGACTTGGATGCCGAAGGCACGACCAGGATAGCCGGGCGTGAATTGGCGGAAAAAGGCTGGCCGGTAAGACTGGGGCCCCGCCAGTCGGCGATCATTTGCTACCGCCGCGTCAAAGTTGGCGCCGCGACGATTCTGCGGTAGTTCCGGCAGCGGCGTAGCGCAGATTCTTGCTCTGCCGTATCGCCGACTTGCAGTCGGCTTGCCGTGCGCTTTTTCCAGTCTCGTTGGCGCGTTGAGCCCTCGGCAGAATGCAATTCTGCGCTACTTTGGTCGCGGGTCGGCTGCGCTGCGAAACATTCTAATCTACTGGAGTTTCAAACGCAGCACCGTCACGGAGTGGGCGGGGAATGTATGCCGGAATGCCGCGCCGGCGTGGTTCAGGGTGAGGGTGACCGGCTTGACCCGCTGCGGCTGGTCGAGAGTGTTCTCGTCTTCGGGCTTGTCCGAGGCAAGCACGATGGCTCGGGCGGTCGGGCGAATCCTGGCCCCCTCGAGCCGGAGGTCGGTTTCCTGGCTTTCGGCTGAGACGTTCACCACCTTGAGGATCACTTCTTTCGTGAGCTGCGCCAGGCTGGCAACGGCGTAGATTGGCTGGGTGGCCTGGAACGTCGCGTCATGGATCAGCTTGTCGTCGAGGAAGCACTTGATGTTCGCGCCGCGCACCTCAATGCGGATGTCGTACCAGCGGCCGGTCTCGATGCTGCCGGACACGTCGGTGCGGGCGATGCCGTCCATCTCAATGGCGTGCCGGGTATTGCCCCAGCCGCCCAGGTTCCACCAGGCCTTGGCCCCCTCGTCTTGGACCAGGAACGAAATGAGGAAGCCTTCGGCGCCGCCCAGTTTCCGCGCCTTCAGGCTGTAGGTGTAGTCGTTCCAAGTCTTGTCGCCCGCGAACGCGCGCACATTCTCGGCCAGCGCCTTCTGCTGCAGAGCGCCGGCCTCCGCCGCCCAGTCGCCGCCGTGCAGCCGCCAGCCTTTGGTGCCGTCGGCGAAGTCGCAGGTGAACAGGGTCTCGTCGCCGCGCGTGACCCGGATATCCTTGAACTCAGCCTGTGTGCGCCAGGTGCCAACGCCGATGGCGCCGGAGCGGGCCGGGGGCGGCACGGCGACCGAGGTCACGGTGACGGGCAGCACGAGATCGCCGCGGTTTTCGCTGAATAGTTTCTGCACGTAGTAGGATGGGATGCCATAAGCGCGCGAGCTGTCGAAGTTGATGAGGTCGGGGTTCCACTTCTTGTAGTGGACATTGGCAAAGAGCGGCGCGTAGGAGGCCATAATGACGACATCCGAGTTGCGTTCCAGGCCGGTCATAAACGCGGCCTCGCCGATGGCGGCGCGCAGGTTGCCCTGGCCGCAGCCTTGGGTGACGGCGTATTCGCCGACGTAAACCTTTCGTCCCGCGCGGTCGTAGGAATCATACTTGTCAGCATTGGCGATGAAGAATTCGGGGGTGGAATAGTAGTGTTCGTCCACAATCTCAATAGGCCGGCTGGTGGGCCTGCCCTTCCACTCGTTGGCGATCAAGTGCATCTGCGGATAACGCGCCTTGATAGCGTCATAGAACAGGGCGTAACGCTCGTGGTAGGCTGGGCCGCCGTTCTCGTTGCCGATCTCCAGGAACTTTAAGTTGAACGGCCCACGGTGGCCGTTCCGGGCGCGGAGTGCGCCCCAGGTGCTCGCAACCGAACCGTTGGCGTACTCGATCGCATCCAGCGCGTCTTGAACAAACTCCTCCATCCGGTTGAGCGGCACGACTTCCTTGTGCGACATGCCGCAATTGATGACGAAGAGCGGCTCCGCCCCGAGGTCCTCGCACATTTGGAGATACTCGTGGTACCCGAGGCCGTGGGTGGCGTGATATTGCCAGAGGTTGTACTGGGTGCGGCGGTCGGATGGGTCGCCGATAGTCTGCTTCCAGCGGTAGGCCTGGCTCATCGTGTCGCCTTCGACCCAGCAGCCGCCCGGGAAGCGCACGAACCCCGGCTTCAACCCGGCCAGCATCTCGGCCAGGTCGGGCCGCAGGCCGTTCGGGCGGTTCTTCCAGGTCTCCCCGGGAAAGAGCGACACCATGTCGAGCCAGAAGGTGCCGGGTCGGGCGGTGGTGATGACCAGGCGCGCTTTCGGGTCGGTGGCGCCGGCCTTCAATGAGAGCCGGTAGCGCTTCCAGTCAGATGTAAGGGTGGGAATGGTCCGTTGGGCATAGAGGATCCCATCGCTGCCTTCCAATGAGACGAGCAGCGGTCCGGTGAAACCGTCACCACCCCGGGCGAGGATCGAGAGTCGGTAGGTCTCGCCCCTGGTCACAGCCATGCCCCAGAAACCGTTGTTGGCGACGCCGGCCCGACCGCCACCGGAGTTGGAGATCTTTACTCTGAGCGAGCGAGGGTTCTTCGGGCTGACCGGCCGTGAGGAATCCACCGCCAACTCGACTCCGCCGGTCCTGTTGCCGAAGGCCTCCCACCACTCTGGCTTGTCCGAGTCCTCGAAGTTGCGGTTGCGCACCATTTCGGCGTAGATGCCGCCGTCGGCCGAGCAGTTGATGTCTTCGAAGAAGATGCCGTAGAGCAGCGGGCTGATGGCGTGGCACGGCTGGTTCACCGCAACGGTCAGCGCGGCAGGCGCCGCGCGCAGGGAAGCAGCGGCGGCGAGGGCAAGGGTGACGGTCACCAGGAAAGAGTTAAAGCAACATCGCATACGCACCCGAGTGTGCCGGAAAGGAGGCGCGCTGCCCAGAGAATCTGCACTTTGAAATTCGCTTTGCTGCCGCAGACAGCGTAGTTTCCTGCCCAAGACGGAAATGTCCGCGCGTGATCTATTTCAACAGCCGGTCTGGCAAGGCGAAGAGCTTGGCCAGCCTCTCCCGGTCTCGGCGCACGCGGTGTCGGTGGCACTGCCACGCTGGCAGGATGTAGTTGGATACGAGGAGAAGAAACCTGAGGTGGTCAACGCGCTCACCAGCGGCTACCCGCGCTTTTTCATTCATGCGGAGGTGCAGAAACTGGCGCGGCAGATTGGCGACGGTCAGCCTTGTTTGCCGTTTCCATCGCTCCGTGCCGCTCGCCTGTGCGCCGCGTTTATCGAGCGCACCAGCGGCGAGCAGGCGAAAGTGATCGCCTTCCAGGGCCTTCACGGCGTCGTGACCACCGAAGCCGGGACGGCTGCCTTGCGCGCCTTCTGGCAGCACACGGGGCTGATTGTTTCCACCCGCCAGGCCGAAGCGCACCTGGCCGGGCGCGCGCCGGTGGCCGATGATGCGGCGGTGCGCCAGTCCTTGCGGCGGCAGCTTGCCGGGTTTTACGACTGCGCCGAGGACGACGTGTTTCTGGCTCTGACCGGCATGGCCGCGCAGTTCGCCGCGCTCCAGGCCGTCATGCAACGGGCTCCCGGACGGCCCACAGCGCAACTGGGCTTTCCTTACGTTGATACCTTGAAACTCCAGCAGAAGCTTGGGCACGGCGGCATTCTGCTGCACCACCTGCAGACCATTGAAAGCGAGTTGCAGGCCCTGCTGCGCCAACAGCCGCTGGCGGCCTGCTTTTGCGAAATCCCAGGCAATCCCCTGCTGGGTTCCGCCGACGTGCGCCGGATCAGCCCCATTTGCCGTGAGCATCGTCTGCCGCTGGTAGCTGATGATGTCGTGGCCACTCCGGCCAATGTGGACCTGGGCGATCACGCCGACCTGATTGCGACCAGCCTCACGAAGTTCATTGCCGGGAGCGGCGATGTGATGGGCGGCGCGCTGATCTGCAATCCGAAGTCGCCCTTCTACCACGAACTCAAGCCGATCGTCAGCGCGCAGCACGAGGAGTTGCTGTGGGGTGAGGATGCCGTGGTGCTGGACGCGCAGGCGCGGGGCTTCCCCGAGCGGATGAAGCGGCACAACCAGAGCGGCCTGCTGCTGGCGGAATGCTTGCGACGGCATCCGGCGGTGGAACGGGTCTGGTATCCCAAATGGGAGTTCAGCGAGGCCTACGAGGCCGTGCGACGCGCAGACGGCGGCTGGGGAGCGCTCATTACTTTTCTGCCCAAGAACGGCGACACGAAGTCACCGGGCATCTACGACCGCTTAGAGTTCTGCAAAGGGCCAAGCCTGGGCACAGTCTTCACGCTCGCCTGTCCGTTTACGCTGCTGGCCCACTACACCGAACTGGAGTGGGCGGAATCGTGCGGCGTGTCGCGCTACCTGATCCGCATTTCGGTGGGTCTGGAGGACCCTGAAGACCTGTGGCAGCGGCTCGAGCGGGCGTTGCGAGAACCGTGAGCCAGGGTCTATGTGAGCGATCGCACCCAGAAAGGCAGCCGCCTCGAGGGAGAGCGCCAGGTGCGGCTGTCCTCAGCCGCAGCGTGTCCGTAGTGGGTGGGGCTCGGAACTCTCGGCCAGCGCTCGGTGGTCGGTGCTGCTGCGGCTGGGGACAGCCGCGCTCCTGAGCCACGCATAGCCCTCACCGCTGCCGGCCAATCCACGATTCGTTCATGCCAAACCACGATTCGTCCATTCCCCTCGCCGCACACAGTGGAGTACCGTTGCCCATGATGATCCACACCGCAGACACGACCAGACATAACCCGGCGCCCCCGGCCGCCCGAACCGAGGACCGCACTTTCACCACCCAGCCAGCCCCAACTTCGGACTTTAGCTCCAAGCCTCTCGCCATCAGCAATCCCGCTGACCTGCGCTTCGGCGTCGCACCCAAACCCCTCACCACCCGCCGGGGCCTGACGATCGGCGGTGGGGTGGTTTACCCCGAGCTGAACTTCACCCTGCCGCCCATGTTCGTGGACCGGACGACGATGCCGGAGGTGCGGACGCAGTATCAGCAGATCATCAGCGGCGCCTTGCAACGCGCGGTGGAACTGGAAGCGCCCGGGCTGGTGGTGGAGTTCGAGACGCTGCCGCCGATGACGGAGAATCCCACCTGGGGGATCGAGCTGACGCGCATTCTGCTCGACGGGATGGCCGCGGCCCACGCCAAGCACGGCCTCAAGACCGTGCTGCGCATCACGCCCAACGACACGCGTGAGATGGAACGTCCGCCCCGCATGAGGAGCGGCCCGCTCTACGAAGCCATGCTGGCAACCTTCGACGGCTGCGCCGCCGCGGGCGCCGAGCTGCTGAGCATCGAATCGGTCGGCGGCAAGGAGGTCCACGACGAGGCGTTGATGATGGGCGACCTGCGCGGCGTCATCTTCGGGCTGTGCGTGCTCGGCGTGCGCGACATGCGCTTCCTGTGGACGGAGCTGGACCGGATCGCCCGCAAGCACGGGGTTGATTGCGCCGGCGACACGGCGTGCGGCTTCGCGAACACGGCGATGGTGCTGGCCGAGCAGAAGATGATTCCGCGCGTGTTTGCCGCCGTGGTGCGGGCGGTGTCGGCCGTGCGCACGCTGGTCTGCTACGAGTGCGGGGCGGTCGGCCCGGGCAAGGATTGCGGCTACGAGAATCCGATTCTTAAAGCCATCACCGGCTTCCCGATGGCCATGGAAGGCAAGACCGCCGCCTGCGCGCACCTCAGCCCGCTCGGCAACATTGCCGCAGCCACCTGTGACACGTGGAGCAATGAGTCGGTGCAGAACATCAAGCTGTTGGGGGGCATGGCGCCCACCTGCTACGTCGAGCAACTGATCTATGATTGCCGCCTCATGAACCAGGCCCTGGCCGATGGCCGCGACGCCGCCCTGCTCTACCGCAAGTGGATGGTTTCCTCCGACGCGTGCCGCGACCCGCAGGCCTACGTGCTCTCGCCCGACAGCGCCATCGCCATCGCGCAGGCTATCGTCAGCGCGCCCAGTGCCTATGACGCCGGCAAAGCGGCTGCCCTCACCGCCGTGCGGCTACTGCGTGAGGCGCACCGCGATGGCGCCCTGCGGCTTCCGCCGCGCGAAGTCCCCTGGCTCGACCGGCTCCAGCAGACCGTCGAGACATTGCCGGCCACAGAGGCCGAATTCATCGCCGACATGATGGCCGAGGTGGACACGACCAAGTTCGTGGCTGCGGACTACGGGATCGGGTGAGCCGAAACAAAGCCGTGCAACCACAGATGGACTCAGATGAACCAGATAAGAGGTGTGTTGAGCGGCGTTGTTCCGGGGTGACACCCCGCCCGCTGGACCTCGGCCTATAGGGACAGACCAAGCGCGGAGCCTCGCTCCGAAAACCAGTGTTTGCTACGGCCTGGCGGGTAGCCGGATGATGGCAGACTCCAGCCGCGCGGCTGTCTCAAATGTTTACGCCAGCGCGGCGGAACGAGACGCCCGTTTGTCGGCGACTGGATGCTTTCGGATGGACGATAGCCCGAGCAGGAACTTCTCGAATGGGGTGGCCGGTGCCTGTTCGGGGCCGTCGAGCGAAAGCTCGAGTTCCAGATCGCGAATACGCAGCTTGTGCGCGGCTTTCATGGCCTTGGAGACGAGTCCAAAGTCGTAAGCGTTGTCGCGGTCGAGTGTCCACTTTTCCAGAGACTGGAAGTAATGGCCGGTGGCCATATGTCGCAAGAATGTTCTCATAGCATGGGTTAACTAATTCGGAACACGCCTGAGAACGCATAATCTGTGCCAACACGCCGCGCTGCGATGCTGCAGAACCGGTGGCAGGGGTGGCCGAACTTCGCTGGTTCAACGGGTTGCCCTTAGCCAGCGCACAAGCCGTTGAAACGGCTATGCCGCTCTGAGCGTGGCTCCACCCCGGGCTGAAGCCGCGGTGTAATGAGAAGGGCTAACGAGTGCGAGGGGTCCGCAGAGCGGGCATCGCTAAGTGGGGCACGCCACGCTTGCGGGCGAGCACACGCATCCAGTCAAGGTACCTATCACAGGCAGGCCGAGATGGCTACCCGCTTGGAGGTTGCGGAAATGCCGTTAGGCAAGCGAATGTCCCATCGTCGCTCGCTCTGGTCCACGCGCAGAACGATGCTGGCGAGACCGGGAGGATGATTGGCAGGCGCGTCGAGCAGTAGAAAGTCTGGTCCCAATTGTGCCACCGGGATAGAGTGCCCGCTGAACATCAGACAGATCCTGACATCAGCGGAATGGCCACCGTGACTGCTGAACATGGAACCGATGATTGACATAGCCATCAAGAAGGCCGGTGCTTACGCCGCGCGCAATGGACTGCAACTCGGCGAACGACTCGGCTTCGGCATCCACGGTAGTGTACACGTAGTCGAACACAAGCTCAAAAGAACCAAGTCGGCCATCAAGTCGCATCGTGCCCGGGAGTTCTACCTGCGGGAGCGTGCAGTTTACGAACGGCTGCGTGAGGCCGGCGTAACGGAGATTCTAAGTTTCCACGTGCCTCAATTCATCCGCGCTGACGACGATCTGCAGGTGATCGAGATGACAATTGTCACTCGCCCCTTCGTGGTGGATTTTGCCGGGGCTTATGTTGGCGCCCCGCCCGAGTTTTCGGAAGATGTATGGGCGGAGTGGGAGTCGGAAAAGCGTGAGCAGTTTGGCGCGCGCTGGATAACTGTGCGAGCCGTGATGAGCGCTCTCGAAGATTTGGGCATCTATTTAGTGGATGTGTCTCCCGGCAACGTCGCATTCCTGGACTGAAGGGGAGGAAAGAGAACAGGGGCGAAGCAAGCGGGCGGCGGCGTGTTGCTCCTGCGCCCCCGATTCAGCGCGGACGATTGCGTTGGCCAGGTCCTCGGGATCGTTTGGGCGAGCGATGGCGGAGGGAGCGAGGCTCAGTTTCTCCAAAGCCCATCGAATTGTGTCGCTGGCAAGGGCCAGACGCGTGGCCGGGAAGCGCGCCATCAGGCCCGGCAGGTCAAAGCGCTGGTGGAAGTGTTCGATAGCGAGGCCGCTGGCGAAGACGATCCAGTCCGCGCCCTCCTCGAGCAGCGCGGCAGCCCCGCCGGTCAGATCGTCCGTTTCCGGTTCGACGGCGTAGCAGGGGACGACATCCACCACGGCACCAAGGGCTTCGAGCGCCTCGGGGACTTTTTCGTGGGCAACATCCCCGCGCAACACGAGGAACCTTTGCCCGCGCACACCGCCGCATTTTGTGATGGCTGCCATGATAAGCGGCGTTTTGTGGTCGGCGGCGACGACAGCGGGGTGCAAGTGCCATTCGCGCAGGCGCTGGCCGGTTCTGGGCCCGTAGGCGCCGAGCCGCGCAGGGCCCAGTTGGCGCAGGTCTTGGTGGGACTGGAGGAAGCGCTCGAAGAAGAAATCAATGCCCTGCGGGTTGGTGAACAGGATCCAGTCGTAGGAGTCTAACTGCGCCAGCGCCTTGTCCAGCGTCCCGTGGTCGGAAGCGGGCTTCTGGCCATCACCGGCAGAATCGTGCGGTTGATGATCACCCCTCACCCGCCCTAAAGGGCACCCTCTCCCCATCTGATGGGGAGAGGGAAGGGGTGAGGGGGCCTCGGGTACTCTCACTCGCCAATCCGCACTGATTGTCCGCTGTATCCAAGCCCGGATGCGGCACCCAACGTGTGGCGGGGACTTCCAGCACTTCGGCTCCGCGCTCGCGGAGGGCTGTGACCAGGGGACGTGCCAAATCGAGCCGCTGGGTGACGGCAACGCGGCGGCCAAAGAGCGGACGCTGTTCAAACCAGTTCAATTGCTCGCGCAGGTTCACCACCTCGCCGATCACCGTCACGGCGGGCGGGGCGATTCCAGATCGGCTGGCCAGCTCGGCGATGGTGTCGAGGGTGCCGACGAGGGTTTGCTGGCGTCCAGTGGTGCCGCGGCTGACGATGGCGACGGGGGTATTGGGTGGGCGGCCGTGGGCGATGAGCGTGGCGGCGATCGGCTGGATGTTGCGCAAGCCCATCAGCGCGATGAGGGTACCGGGGATTTGGGCGAGGCCGGGCCAGTCTACTTTGTTTGCGGGGAAGGACGGAGCTTCATGGCCAGTAACGATGGTGACGCTGGACGCATGATAGCGGTGGGTGAGCGGGATGCCGGCGTAGCATGGCACCGAGTGAACGGATGAAACGCCGGGGACCACTTCGAAGGGGATGCCCGCGGCGGCGAGCAGTTCGGCTTCTTCGCCGCCACGGCCAAATATGAAGGGATCACCGCCTTTGAGGCGGACGACGCGTTTGCCTACGAGGGCTTTGGCCAACAGCAAGGCATTCAGCTCGGCTTGCGAGACACAGCGGGTGCGGTCGTGTTTGCCGCCGTAGATGATTTCCGCGGTAGGCGGCGCGAAGCGGAGCAGTTCGCGGTTGACCAGGCCGTCGTAGATCACCACGTCGGCGCGGCCCAGCAGTTCGACGCCGCGCAGGGTGAACAGGCCGGTGTCGCCGGGGCCGGCGCCCACGAGATAGACGATGCCGCTGCTCATGAAGACCGCCGGTTAGATCGCAAAGTCGCTGTATTCGGGTTTCACGACTTCGGTGGGCGGGAAGAGCATGCCGGCGCCGACGGTGGCGTTGGTGCCCGGCTCGATGAGGATGAAGGAGCCGGTCAGGCGGTTGGTGCCGTAGCCGTCGAAGACGAGCGGGCCGGAGGTCTTGAGGCGGACTTCGCCGATGTCGTTGAGGCCCAGCTCGTGCGGGTCCGGCTCCGGTTCGAGGGTGGTCATGTCGATGCGGTCCTCGATGTCGGCGACGGCGGCCTGGACGGTGCGGGTGGTATGGCGCAGGAGGTACTTGCGGCCGCGCTGGAGCGGGCGCGAGTGCATCCAGCAGACTTTGGCGCGCAGGTCGGCTGCTGGCACCGGGGAGGTTGTCCGGGCCGATGATCATGTCGCCGCGGCTGACGTCAATGTCGTCGGCGAGCACCAGGGTGACGGATTGCGGGCAGAAGGCTTCCGGGAGCGGGCCGTCGTAGGTCCAGATTTGCTTGACGGTGCTGACCAGGCCGCTGGGCAGCACCATGACTTTCTGGCCGACGCGGACGATGCCGCCGGCGATCTGGCCGCTGAAGCCGCGGAAGTCGTGCAGCTCGGGGTCGGTGGGGCGGTTGGGGCGGTTGACCCATTGGACGGGGAGGCGGAAGCCGTTGAGGTTCCAGTCGCTGCCGATGTGGACGCTTTCGAGGTGGCCCAGGAGCGTGGGGCCGGGATACCAGGGGGTGTGCTCGGAGGCTTCGACGACGTTGTCGCCGTTGAGCGCGCTGAGCGGGATGAACTGGACGTCCTTCACGTCGAGGCGTGGCAGGAACTCCTCGAACTGGTCGCGGATTTCGATGAAGCGCTCCTCGCTCCAGTCCACCAGGTCCATCTTGTTGACGGCGATGACGAGGTGGGGGATGCGGAGCAGAGAGCGCGATGCAGGTGTGGCGGCGGCTTTGCTCGGTGACGCCCTGGCGCGCGTCCACGAGCACGATGGCGAGGTTGGCGGTGGAGGCGCCGGTGACCATGTTGCGGGTGTATTGGACGTGGCCGGGGGTGTCGGCAATGATGAACCGCCGGCGCGGCGTGGCGAAGTAGCGGTAGGCGACGTCAATGGTGATGCCCTGCTCGCGTTCGGCGCGGAGGCCGTCGGTGAGGGTGGAGAGGTCGATCGGCCGCCGCCGGTGAGGTCGGCGGAGCGCTCGAGCGCTTCGATCTGGTCTTCCATCAGCGACTGGGAGTCGTAGAGCAGCCGGCCGATGAGGGTGGACTTGCCGTCGTCCACCGAGCCGCAGGTGTTGAGGCGGAGGATGTCAATGGGATGGTGAGGGGGGACGGGCATGGGAGCGCGTTGAAGGGTTAAAGGGGTAAAACGTTAAAGGGGTTGAAATGGGAGGGTGCGGCAAAAGGCGAGGTTGAGAACCTCCGTCGCAACCTTTGTCGAGCAATGGCCAATCCGACAAGGGTGGCGACAAAGGCTGCGACAAAGTCATGGTCTTGGTGGACTCCTGCAGTAGGCTCATGGGTTAGAAGTACCCGGCGCGCTTGCGGTCTTCCATGGCGGCTTCGGAGGCCTTGTCGTCGGCGCGGGAGCCGCGTTCGGTGACGCGCGCGGCGGCGATTTCGGCAATGATGTCGTCCACGGTGCGTGGCGGGGGACTCGATGCAGCCGGTGCTGATGATGTCGCCGATGGTGCGAACGCGCACGACGAGGTCCTGGACTTGCTCGCCCGGTTTGGGGGGCACGAGGTTGTTGACGGGCAGCCATTGGCCCTGGCGGCGGACGCATTTGCGGGGGTGGCTGAAGTAGATGCCCGGCACTTCGAGTGCTTCCTTGCGGATGTATTCCCAGACGTCCATCTCGGTCCAGTTGCTGAGCGGGAAGACGCGCATGTTCTCGCCTGGGTTGAGGCGGGCGTTGTAGAGGTTCCAGATTTCCGGGCGCTGGTTCTTGGGGTCCCACTGGCCGAAGCTGTCGCGGAAGCTGAAGAAGCGCTCCTTGGCGCGGGCCTTCTCCTCGTCGCGGCGCGCGCCGCCGATGCAGCAGTCGAAGCGGAACTCCTCGATGGCGGCCAGCAGCGTGGGAATCTGGAGGCGGTTGCGGCTGACCTCGCCGGGGGCGGCCACGGCGGTGCCGCTGGCGATGGCGTTTTCGACGGTGCGCACGATGAGCTTGCAGCCCAGCTCGGCGGCCCGGCGGTCGCGGAACTCGTTCAGCTCAGGAAAGTGGTGCCCGGTGTCAATGTTGAGCAAGGGCATGGGGATGTCGGAGGGGCGGAAGGCTTTCTCCGCCAGGCGCAGCAGGCAGATGGAATCCTTGCCGCCGGAGAACAGCAGGGCCGGCCGCTCGAATTCGGCGGCGACTTCGCGCATGACGTGGATGGCCTCGGTTTCCAGGTATTGGAGGTGGTCGAGATGGTAGCTGTGCACGGGTGGCCTTGGGTTTCCCAATTTCAGATTAAGGCGGCAGCTTCCCCCTCAAGGCCGGACCGCGCGACGAACTTGGCGCCCCAATCGGCATGCAGGCCGCACTCGCGTTTCTCGTCGGCCTTGGCCGGGTCGAAGTAATCCCACTCGTTGGGCAAGCTGTGCGCTGCGAGATAGGCCTCCATGTCGTCGTTGCTCAGGTAGAATACCGGGCTGACCTTCAGGGTGCCGAAGTTCGAATCATGCGACACGATGTCCAGCCCGGCGCGGTTCGGATTCTGCACTTTGCGCAAGGCGGTGATCCAGACCCTAGGCGCCAGCTCCTTCATGCCGCGCTGGAAGGGTTCCAGCTTCATGAGCGCGCTGAACTGCTTCAGGCCGGCCTCGTTGTCGGTGGCCGGGATCGGCCCCCAGACGGCGTCGCGGTGCGCGGCGCTGATGCGAGGCAGGCAGAGCTTGAGGTTGAGCTTGAGCAGTGAGCGGAGCTGCTCGGCGTGCCGGTAGGTGGCCGGGCGGTTGTAGCCGTGGTCCACCCAGAGCACCGGGATGTCAGGCTGCGCCTGCGCGCAGAGGTGCAGAAGGACGGCTTCGTAGGGGCGGAAGTTGGTCGAGACGATGGCGCGTCCGCCCGCCTGCGCGATGGCCCAGCGGGCAATTTCGAGCGGCAACTTGGTCCGCAGCTCGGCGTTCCAGCCAGCGAGTTGATCGGGGGTCATGGACAGTCAACTGGCAGGCTGTTCCTGCCAGAGGACGCGGGCGACCCAGTCGCCGAACCGCTCGCCGGTGAGTCGTTCGTGCGTGTAACGGGTGAGGAGCGGGCGGAGTTCGGTAACGATGTCCGGGTCCTTGACCATGTCCCGGTAGAGCCGGTTCAGGCGGGTGGAGGCTTCGTTGCCGCCGAGCCAGACTTGGTAGCGTCCGGGCGCCTTGCCGACGAAGCCGATCTCGGCCATGTAAGGCCGGGCGCAACCGTTGGGGCAGCCGGTCATGCGGATGGTGATCTCCTGGCCGCCCAGCCCGACTTCCGCCAGGAGCCCCTCGAGGCGCGTGATCAGGTCGGGCAGGTAACGCTCCGCCTCCGCCAGCGCGAGGCCGCAGGTGGGCAGCGCGACGCAGGCCATGGACGCGCGGCGCAGGAGGCTGGCCTGCCGCCCGGGGTCGGCTTGAATCCCGTATTCGGCAAACAGCCGTGTGATTTCGTCCTGCCGCGCCGCGTCGAGGTTGGCCAGGACGACATTGTTGGCGGGGGTGAGATGAATTTCGGGCTGATACTTCGCCACGACCGCGCGCAAGGCCGACTTCATCCGCCAGCCGTCCCGGTCCCGGATGCGACCCGTCTCGACAAAGAGGCCGAGAAACATGCGCCCATCTGCCTGGCGGTTCCAGCCGAACGCATCGCCCTGCTTCTCGAATCTGAAGGGCATCGGCTCGGCCAGGCGGAACGCCAGCCGGCGCTCAAGCTCTTCGCGGAACCACCGGACGCCCCGGTCTTCCAGCACGTATTTCAGCCTTGCGTGTTTCCGGTCGCCGCGATCGCCGAAGTCGCGATGAATTGTCAGGACCGCTTTGGCCACCTCCACCGCCTTGTCCGTCGGCAGGAAGCCGACCACATCCGCCAGCCGCGGGAAGGTCGCCTCGTTGCCGTGGCTGCGTCCCATGCCGCCCCCGGCCGTGAGGTTGTAACCAAGGAGGTGACCGTTGCCGTCACTGATGGCGATGAAGCCGCAGCAGTTGGTGAAGACGTCAATGTCATTGAGCGGGGGTATGGCGAAGGCGATCTTGAACTTGCGCGGCAGATAGGTTTTGCCGTAGAGCGGATCAACAAAGTCTTTGTTGGCGGGGTCTTCCAGATTGAGTGGCACGCCTTCGATCCAGATCGAATGATAGGCCCGGGTGCGCGGCAGCAACGCCGCGGCCACCTGGCGCGCATGTTCCAGCACCTGCACGCCCAGTTGGTTCGTGGGCGGCGTCGGCGGGGCCATGACGTTGCGGCTATTGTCCCCGCAGGCCGCCAGCGTGCCCAACAGCGCGTCGTTGATGGCCTTGACCAGCGCGCGCAAGCCGCCCTTGACCACGCCGTGAAACTGCAAACCCTGCCGGGAGGTGACCCGGAGCGTGTTATTGGCGTAACGCGTGGCCAGGTCGTCGCAGGCCAAGTATTGGGCCGGGGTGAGCACACCGCCCGGAATTCGGCAGCGCACCATCAAGAGGTACTTCTTGCCGGTCTTGCGCAGGTCGCGGTCGTCCTGCTGATAGATGCCGTGGGACTTGAGGAACTGCGTGTCGTCTTCGACGAAGTGGTCGGCCTGCGGGTCAGCCAGGATTTGAGCGATCGTGCCTGAGAGCGTCGGGTCGCTCGCCTTCAGAACCTCCATCGGCGATACCTTCGAGGTGGTTGTCGTCTGTGTCATAACGACGCTCCTGGGGCTAGACCTTGTGGGAGTCGCGCGTCTCCGTTTTCCCCAAGGTGACCCGGTTCCATAATCGCTCGTGGAGATAATAGAGGCCGATCTTGGTGAATAGCTCGATGAAACCAATGGAGAGCGCCAGTTTGACGCGTCCTGTGATGACGAACGAAATCACAATCGTATCCAGCGTGCCCGTAATCCGCCACGAGATGGCCTTGGCCAGGCTGCGATAGTGGTGCTCGACTGCAATGGGCTTGGAAGAATTGGACATCATCCGGAATCATGGGGAACACCGCCAGGTTTTCAAGTCTGCACCTGCCTTCGGGCCTCGTCCGCCAGCGCCGTGCTCAGATAACGTTCGCCGGTGCTGCAGCCAAAAGTTACGATCAACTTGCCCTTGTTCTCGGCACGCTGCGCCACCTGTAGCGCCGCCCAAACGTTGGCGCCGGTCGAGATCCCGGCGAGGATTCCCTCTTCGAGCGCCAAGCGCCGTGCTATGGCGAAGGCGTCCTCGTTGGTCACCGTGATGACATCATCCACAATCTGGAGATTGAGGTTCTTGGGCACAAAGCCCGCCCCTGTGCCTTGAATCTTGTGTGGGCCAGGCTTGAGCGGTTCTCCCTTGCGGGTCTGCGTGATGACGGGCGAGTCTTTCGGTTCGACGGCAATGGACCGGAACGCCTTATTGCGCGACTTGATTACCTCGCTGACCCCTGTGATGGTGCCCCCCGTCCCGACGGCGGAAACCAGGATGTCGGCCTTGCCGTCGGTGTCTTTCCAAATCTCCTCCGCTGTGGTGCGCCGGTGAATCTCCGGGTTGGCCGGGTTGTCGAACTGCTGCGGAACCCACGAGTCGGCAATCTCCTTGTGCAGTTCCTCGGCCTTCCGGATCGCCCCTTTCATTCCCTCAGTTGCCGGGGTAAGGACCAACTTCGCCCCGAGCAACGCGAGCAAGGTGCGTCGTTCCAAGCTCATGCTTTCCGGCATGGTCAGGATGAGTTTGTAGCCCTTGGCGGCTGCCACGAACGCCAGCGCGATGCCCGTGTTGCCCGAGGTTGGCTCGATAATCGTGGTCGCGGGCGTGAGGACCCCCTCGCGCTCGGCGGCGGCGATCATCGCGAACCCGATGCGGTCTTTAACACTGCCTAACGGGTTGAAGAACTCGCCCTTCAAAGCGATCGTCGCCTGCGCGCCGTTGGTAATGCGGTTGAGTTTGACCAGCGGGGTTCGCCCCACAGTGCTGATTATGTCTGGATAGACTGGCATAGTTATCGTCCTTTCTTCATGTTTGCTGGAATTGAGGCTCCGTGGCGAACGCGCCTGCCGGGCCCATCATATGTGCGAACTGAATTCATATTCTTGTGCATAACAGGGATACTATAGGCGCATACAGGTGCAAGTCAATAAAGATGCCGCAGATAAATGCTGATACCGTATATTGCTGTATTTAAGTCACTTATATGTGGTGTGGCCAGACGCCGTGGCCAGAAATCGAGACGATGGAAGGATCAGGACGGGGATTCCCGGGAGAGGTCAGCGACGTCGGCGAGCCGGCCCGTAGAAGTATCCGCCCCGCACACGGGCACCGCGGACCCGGCCCCCGCCGCCTTGCGGATGGCCCGGTTTGCCTTCCTCAAAGAGTGCGGTGTAGCGGTAATCATAGTTCTCCAGCTTCACGCGCGGGATCTTTTGGCTGATGAAGCGCTCTATAGCGTTCACGTGCCGGATATCCTCTGCGACCATCAACGTGTAGGCGTCGCCCGTAGCCTCCATGCGGCCGGTGCGGCCAATGCGGTGAATGTAATCCTCCGGATGCTGGGGCACGTCGTAATTGATGACATGGCTGACGTCCGCGATGTCCAGTCCGCGCGCGGCGATGTCGGTGGCGACGAGCACTTCGAAGCGGCCGTCGCGGAAGCCGCGCAGGGCCTGCTCGCGCTCGCGCTGGGTGCGGTTGGAGTGGAGCACGGCAACGGCGTGATTGTTCCGCTTCAACAAATGCGCCACCCGGTCGGCGCCATGCTTGGTGCGGCAGAAGACGATCACCGAGTCATAATTCACGCGCTTGAGGAGTTCAAGGACCAGGTCGGTTTTCTGAGAGTCGGATACTGGATAGATGACGTGTTTGACGGTGTCCTTGGGTGTGCGGCGGGCGCCGATTTCGATGGTCTGCGGGTTCCGCATCGCCCACTGGATGAGCGTCTCAATCTCAGGCGGGATCGTGGCGGAGAACAGGGAGGTATGCCGGTCGCGGGGGCAGCGATCGAGGATACGCCGCACGTCGGGGAGGAAGCCCATGTCGAGCATGCGGTCGGCTTCGTCGAGGACGAGGAACCTGACGCTGCCGAGTTTGCAGGTGCCGCGCTGCATGTGGTCGAGCAGACGGCCGGGGGTGGCGACGAGGATGTCCACGCCATCGCGCAGGGCGTCCATTTGGCGGCCGTAGCCGACGCCGCCGAAGACGACCGCGGTGCGCAGGTTGGTGAAGCGGGCGAAGTCGTGGATGGCGGTTTCAACCTGGGCGGCCAGCTCGCGGGTCGGTTCGAGGACGAGCAGACGGGGCTGGGGGCTGTGCTGAGCGAGCTGGGAGAGGATGGGCAGCGCGAACGCTGCGGTCTTGCCGGTGCCGGTCTGGGCGCTGCCGATCACGTCCTGTCCGGCGAGGATGAGGGGAATCGCGCGAAGCTGGATGGGGGTCGGTTCGACGTAGCCCATGGCGCGGACGCCTTCGAGCACGGGTTGGGAAAGGCCTAATTTAGTAAAGGGCATAAGCAATGATGCGGCAGGCGCAATGAAGTGAAGTCTGGCCAGAGAGGGCGAGCGTCCGCGCGAGCCCCAATCGCGCCAGACATGCTGAGGTACTTGGGTTCGCGGAGACGCTTGCCCTCCCAGACAGGCAATGTGCAGATGGACTCAAGGCTGCGCCTCCAGGCGGTTCACGACGGCGGTTCGCCGGAAGCTGCTGCCAGCAGTTCGGCGGCTGATTCGTCGGGCGCAGCAGCCGGAGTTGCGCCGGCAGGTACTTCGGGCGAAGTGGCGGTAGCTGACGCTTCTGCCGGGACAGGCGCGCTTTCCAGTTGAGGGGATTCCGCGACGGGAGCCGCGGCGGGCTCCGGTGTTGGCTTCGAAGCGGCTGCCTGGTTCGGGACAGGGGCTTCCGCGGGCGGCGCAGGTTCCGCCGGTGCCGCGGCGGGGGCGGGCTCCGGTTTGGGCGGCTTGGGAAGGGGTTTCTTGGCGGTTTCCAGAATCCCGTTGGCGAATTCGATGACGTGGCCCTGGTGGATGAGCCAGTGCAGGTCGGCAATCACGGCGGTCTGCTCGGGTGTGGGCTCGGCACTCTCGGTTTGGGGGGGGGCAGACGGGTCAACCGGCGGCGGCGCGGGTGAGGGAGCCAGGGCTTCGACCAACTGGCGGCGCGTGCACTTAGGCTTCGAGTTGATGTATTCGACGATGAGCCTCACGCCCTCGGAAACCGGGGTGGCAGTCATGTCGAGGTAATGCGGCCGCGCAACACAAACATGGGTGAAGGTCTTATTGACCTTGAAGAACTGGAGGCCGTGCCCGGCGAACTGCTGGCTGAGGACGGTGGCGATCTGGAGCGGGAACCGGCGCTGGTCATCGCAGGCGCTCCGGACCAAGCGGGCCAGGTCTTGGCTGCGCAAGGAGCGAGCAGCGGCACCGCTCAGGGTATGGGAATCCACCGGCTTGATGATGTTCTCCTTGTGGGTTTCGCGGAAGTGCTTCTCGACGGCCTCCATGCTGTCCAGGCGGAGCGGCTCGGGGAGGTTGAGGCAGATGTACTCGGTCTTCCAGCTTTGGTCGTCCACCCATTTCTTGACGACTTCCTCGTCGCGGACGATGCGCACGCGGGCCTTGAACTCGTCGAAGGGCATGCGGGAGAAGCGCTCGGAGTGGAGCTTGCGCAACTGGTTCTGGTAGTCGTGATGGTTGGGCGGGCCGAGGATGACGCCGCTCAGGCCGCATTGGGCGACAAAGGTGTACTTGCCCTTGGGCGGTTCGGTGGCGGTGCGTTCAGCCTGGTAGAACGTGGTGAAGTGCCTTTTGAGGACGTGGGCGATGGCCTCATCTTCGGACAGCCAGAGCGTTTCATCGAGGGCGCAGACAAACAATTGGTGAACGGGCTTACCCTCGGCGTTTTTCTTCTTCGCGCTGAAGCAGACGGTCAGGCGCTCCGGCTTCTGCAGAATCATCTGGGCGATGTCGAACAGGGGGTAGGCCCGGCCGGTCATCTTGATCTGGCGGGCGAGGGACTCGACGCCTTTGTCTTCCGGCCGGAGGCTGACATCAATGTCCGGGAGAGGCGGAGGCGGCGGGCGATATTCGCGCGGTTCGCCGCGTTGGAAGTCGGGTCGGTCTCCGCGGAAGGGCCGTCGGCGCTCGCCTTCGGGCTGGGGCGCACCGCCTCCTGGTCGGGGCGGGCCACGGAAGTCGGGGCGAGGGCGGCGGTCATCCCGGCGGGCGCCGGGGGGGCCATCGCGGCGGGGTGGGCGCGGGCCACGCCGATCGCGGTCGCCGCGGCGGTCGGGGCGTTCGGTTTCGCCTTCGTATTTGGCGTACTTGGAGGCGGAAGGCTCTTGCGCCCAAGCGGGCAAAAAGAGTTTGTCCAGATCGAATTCGCTATCAGGTAATGTGCTCATTACTTCACGTCAGGCGCATTTTACGGCGCGCCTTGCAATTGCCGCAAAGGCAGCATGGAACGGCTCTAGCCGGATTGCAAGCGTTGGGTAGCATTATTACGCCTGCCGTGAGCGCTGAGGGGCTTCCGACCACGATTCGGGTCGCGGCTTGTCTTTCACCCAGGGACCTGCGTGGACAGCCAAGCCACGGCCTTTACCCGGCGCTTCTATCGCAGTTGGCATTTGCCCTGATTGGCACCCCGCCCTTGATCGGCTGCAAACTTCAGGGCCCAGCAGGCTCGGGGCGAGGGAGGGGGTCAAAGGAGCGTAGCCGCCAGCGTCAGTCCTCATCCTTCTGGCTTCGCACGGCCCACTCAGGGTAAGGGGCGTGGGGGCCTTTGACGGCGTGCCAGAGGATGCGGTTCAGGAGGTCTTCGGGGCACTGGTCAATCCGGTCGAGGGGCAAACGGGAGGAGGCATAGGCGTGTTTGCGCAGGAGGGGATCGGAGACCTTCTTGGCCTCGGGATTCATCTGGTCGAGGGGCACGTTGCTGGGGAGCGCGGTGAAGGGAGTCAGGTCCGGGGTGTTGGTGAAGCAATCGGTCATGGGGGTGGCGGTGGCGTCGAACTGGTTCATCGGGGCCAGGCCGAGCATGAGTTCGATTGTGCGCAGGATACTTGTCTGGTTGTACTGCGTGCTGACGGTGGCACCGCGCCGGGTGTAGGGGCTGGCGACGTAGGCGGTGGTGCGGAAGCCGCTGACGTGGTCCCACCCGTTCTGGGGGTCGTCCTCAATAACGAAGATACAGGTCTCGGCCCAGAAGCGGCTGCGGCTGATGGCCTCGATGATCTGGGCGAGGGCGAGGTCATTATCGGCGACCTGCGCGTCAGGCGTGGGGAAGTCGGGCTTGGTGCCGCTGGTGTGATCATTGGGGAGGCACATGATGCTAAGGTTGGGAAAGGCGCCGTTCTGCTCGAATTGCTTAAGTTCGGCGATGAACTGAGCGGCGCGGAAGATATCGGGAATACTCAGGTCCCAACCGACCGTGTTCGTCGCCAGATAAGGGCGCAGCGACTCGATTTCCGGACGGCTGCGGATCTCGATTTCTCCGGCCTGGCTGGTGAAGTCGCGGTAATAATCAAGGAACTGTGGGGAGCCTTTCTTTGAAGGGTCTTTCCACCTCGTCTCGGTGGTGGCAAATTCACCATAGTCGCGGAGAGTCTTGCCGTGAGCGATGGCGTTGTCCCAAATGAACCCGGCCGGCGAGTAGGCCAGTGCATCCACGTCGTCGTCTTCCATTCCGTCAGGGTAACTGCGCGGGAACCCGGCGAAGGAGCGTTCCATGTAGTCAGTCGCCAAGGCGGTGTCGGCCCATTGATGGCCGTCGGCGCTGAGGATGCCGGAGCAGTAGGTGTTGTCGAGCAGGACGAACTGGCGGGCGAGCTTGTGCTGGTTGGGGGTGACGCGCTCACCAAAGATGCAGAGCGAAGGGTCGCCGTTGCCCTCCTTCATGTCGCCGAGCATCTGGTCGTAGGTGCGGTTTTCCTTGATGATGTAGACGACGTGCTTGAAGACGCTGGGTTCGCCGGCGCGCTCGGGCACCGGGCGGGGCGGTTGGCCGGGACGCGGCGGCAGGGCAGCCTGCTTGAGCAGCGGGTAGCGCATGTTGGCGAGGGCAGTGCGCGTCAATGCAGCGAGGTCGCGCGCGGAGGGAACCGGCACCAGCGAAAGGGAGCCGCGAAACTGGTGTGAGTTGTGGCCGTTGTCCTTCTGGGGATTCAGGGTTCTGGTGGAGGCAAGGCCTTTGATGTTGGCGATGTAAAGGGCTTTGCGGCGGGCGTCGTGGACGACGGCGCCTGGGAACCAGCCGACGGGAATCAAGCCAACCAACCGTGATTGGCCCGGGACGAAGTCAAAAACCGCAACCGCATTTTGTGTGCCGTTGCAGACGAAGAGCCGCTTGCCGGGGCGGTCGAACGCCAGGGCGGTTGGTTGGGCGCCGAAGAGGTCAGCCGGGTTCTGGCGAGCGCAGATGGTTTCGGCGACGCGGTCGGTGCGAGTATCAATCACGCTGAGGGTGTCGCTCCCAGCGTTGGCGACGACGAGCCACCGTCCATTGGGCGACAATGCCATGGCCGAGGCATGCAGACCCGTGAGAATTTCAGATTTCGCACCTCGGGCTTCGGGTTTCGGATTTCCTTCGGATTTCGGATCTCGGATTTCGGATTTGCCATACTCTCGGCTCAGGTCAATAACCGACACCGACCCCTCGCTGGCGATGAAGCGCACCGGGTCCACGCGCACGAGCGTGCCGCGCCCGGCGGGGCCGGTGACGCTATTCGTGTTGGGCTTCCGCCCGCCCCAGTTGCTGACGTAGGCTTTCTGCCCGGCCAGCACAACGTCATAAGGGGCGACGCCGGCATCCCAAAGGCGCCGGAGCGTGCCAGTAGCGGCATCCAGTTCGGCGAGGCGATTGGAGAGGTTGAGGGCGACGTAGAGGCGTCTGCCGTCAGGGGAGACAGCGAGGCCGGCGGGGATTTCAGCCTTGCGACCCAGTGCGTTGGCCGGGGGCAGACGCATGGTGAACAGACCAACCACGAAGCCGCCCTTCTCGACCCCGAAGACCTTGATGCTGCCGTTGACGTTGGCCAGGTAGATGCGCGAACCGTCCGGCGAGAAGACCAGGCCAGTGAAGCTGAGCTGGCCGTCCTTGTCGGGTTGGAGGATGTGGTCGGAGACGGGGTTGGGCGCAGGATCGTGGTCGTTCTCGGGCGGGAGGGGCACGCGCTGAAGGACTTTGCCGGACTGCGGTTCGAGGAGGACGAGTTCGTGAGTCTTGCCGGCCGTAGCCAAAAGGCGGCCGTCGGGACTGAGCGCGAGGGCCTGGGGGCGCATGCCCGGCAACTCGACTTGCATGCCGGCGGGGGTGAGAACCTGGTTGGCCGGGGTGTAGTAACGGTTCGGGCCGACGTGGCCGACGATTTCCTGGGTGGCGGCCTGAGCGATGGGGGCCGGGGGCTGCGTTTGAAAGCCAGTGAGGAGGCACGCGAGAAGAGTCGGCCGGCCGAGGCAGCGGCCGATGGAGATTGAAAACCGCGCGAGGCCCATCATGTATGACTCAGGGGCTCGCTTGCCCGGCTGAGGGTTTTGGTTGAGGCAGTTTCTTTCAAATGGCTGAAGGGCTTTAAGCTGTTTGCTTTGCCGGCACAAGTAGAAAGAGGCGAGATGCAAGAACAACCGAGCAGGGTGCGCCAGGGGACGCGGCACCTTACAAGCAACTGGAGGGCAGTGATGGAGCCCGCCTGAAAGGCGGAAGTAATAAAGCCCTGGGCAACGCCCTGGGAATAGCCCCGCCGCATCATCCCGAGCCCTGAAAGGGCGAGATAGGAGCAAAACCCCACGCTCGGGATTCCCTCGCCACTTTCGATTCGGGCGGCTTCAATTGTGCCGCCCCTGAAAGGGCGTCATCTTCGGTACGGCACGCACGCTAGCTGATGGCAACGGATTGGTGGATGGCGCGCCGGCAGCTCCTGTTTCGCCCCTTCGGCTTAGAATTATGTGGCCACGGTATTCCCAGGGCGTTGCCTTGGGCTGTATTATCCACGCCTTTCAGGCGGCCGCGGCTGTAGACAAGAAAAGCCTCGCGGAGAGATGCGTGGCACTCGACAATTGGCCGGATGAACCGGGCTTTGGACAAACAGCCGGCGTCTCCCGATACGCCGGGGGAAGCGGCTCCGGACGCCGACCTCGACCTGCCGATTCAGGGGTTCAAGGGCACGCCGGAGGAGATCGAGCGGCAGTGGTTCGAGAAGATCTACACCGGGCGCGGCGACTGCCAGAAGCAATTGACCCTGCGCGCGGTGTTGATGGGCGGCGTGCTGGGCATGTTCATGTCCATCTCCAACCTCTATACGACACTCAAGCTCAGTTGGGCGTTTGGCGTGGCCATCACAGCGTGCGTTCTGTCGTATGTGATCTGGAATGCCCTGCGTGCGCTTTCCGGCGGCAGGCTGAGCCAAATGTCCATCCTCGAGAACAACTGCATGCAGTCCACCGCGTCGGCGGCGGGCTATTCCACCGGCGGCACGATCGGCACCGCCTTCGGCGCCCTGCTGCTGATTGAGGGCACGCATCGCTCCTGGTACGTCGTGGGCGCCTTTGCCCTGTTCACCGCCGCGCTGGGGGTCTTTCTGGCGATCCCGATGAAGCGCCAAATGATCAACCAGGAGCAATTGAAGTTCCCCAGCGGCATCGCCGCCGCCGAAACGCTCCGCAGCCTCTACTCCCAAGGGAGGGAGGCGATACAAAAGGCCTACGCGCTGGTCGCAGCGCTGGCCGTGGGCGGAGTGGTGGGATTGTTGCGCAGCTACGGCACGCTGGTCGAGCAACTGAAGAACACCGGCCGGCCGCAAGCCTGGCTGGAGAAACTCCAGCGCGTGCTGTTCATTCCCGAGGCGCTCAATGTTCCGCAGTGGCTTAATCCAATTCCGCGGGGCCACATGGCAGGGCTGGCGTTCGAGCCGAGCGTGCTCCTGGTCGGCGCCGGCATGATCACGGGCCTGCGCGTTTCGCTGTCCATGCTGCTGGGCTCGGCGCTGCTCTACTTTGTCGTCGCGCCGCGGTTGGTGGTCATGGACCTGACCCACTTCAGGCAGGCGGGCTATGTGCACTCGCTTAGCTTCAAGCCCAACTGGGATTTCAATCCCGTCCGCTGGGCGCTGTGGGGCGGAACTTCAATCATGGTCTTCTCGAGCCTGGCGACCTTGGCCTTGCAGTGGCGGACCCTCGCCCGCGCCTTCACCCTGTTCAGGAAGACCGAACGTCCCGCCCACAGCGCCGCCATGGACGCCGTTGAAGTGCCCATCTCCTGGCTGATCGCCGGGCTGATTCCGATCACCATCGGCATGGTCATTATCCAATACCTGGCGTTCCACATCTCGGTTCCGCTGGGAGTGATTGCGGTCGCGCTGGCGTTCGTCATCTCGCTCGTCTGCTGCCGGGCGACGGGCGAGACGGATACCACCCCCGTCGGCCCGATGGGCCAGATGACGCAGTTGCTGTACGCGGTATTGCCGGGCGCCAAGGGGGTTGCCTCCATCAATTTGATGGCGGCGGGCGCCACGGCGGCGGCCGGCGGCTCGGCGGCGGATTTGCTCACCGACTTGAAAAGCGGCTACATCCTGGGGGCCAACCCGCGGAAACAGTTCCTGGCGCAATTCGTGGGCATCTTCTTCGGCACGCTGGCGATTGTGCCGGCGTGGTATGCGATGGTGCCGACCAAGAAAGCCCTGGAAGCCTTCAATCCGCCCGCCACCTACATGTGGAAGGCGGTGGCTGACCTGCTAACCCAAGGCATTCACATGCTGCCGGTCACGGCCATCTGGGCCATGGTCATCGGCGCAATCGTGGGAGTGGCACTGCCCCTGACAGCAAAGCTTCGCCCCAAGATCCAGCCCTATCTGCCCTCGGCGATGGGCTTGGGGCTGGCGTGGGTCATGCCTTTCTCTAACAGCCTCTCCTTTGCCATCGGCGCGGTGCTCGTGGCGGTGTGGAACAGAGCGAGCAAGAAGAGTTCGGACCTTTACTATGTGCCCGTCGCCTCGGGCCTGATCGCGGGCGAATCGCTGGTGGCCGCGCTCATCGCCATCGCCTGCACGGTGGTGGGGTTGCTGGCGGGAAGGTGAACCCTACCGCCTGCCCTGTTCCTCCAGCGGCGTGACCGGGTCCATGCCCAGCCAGCAGACCGCGCCCAGCAGGTAAGCACACGCCGTGACGTAGAACGCCAGGTTCCAGTTGCCCGTCTCCTTCACGAGGTAGCCGCAGACAATAGGCGAGACGAACCCGCCCACGTTGCCCATCATGTTCATCGCGCCGGAGAGGGTGGCGACGGACTTCCCTCCCACGTCCATGCAGGCCGTCCATGCGCCGGGCAACTGGATGTCGTTGCAGAAACCCACCAGCGCGATCGCACCCACCGCCAGATAGGGATTCGTCAGCCAGGTCGGAGCCAGCAGCAGGCAGGCGGCGCCGACGGAGCCGATGGCGCCCAGACCGCGTCGCGCCCGGGCGACCCCTCCCGCGCGCCGGCTGAGAATCGGCGAAACCCAGCCGGCAAACAGCGAGCCGCAGGCTCCGCAAAACAGGGGCATTCCGGCCAGCAGCGAGCCTTTGCCCAGATCAAAATGCCGCGCCTCCAGCAAGTAGGTCGGGAACCAGGTAATGAAGAAGTAGAAGCTGTAGCTGCACGCGAAGTATTGACCGTACAGGCACCAGGCCGTGCGCGAGGTAAACAGCAGCTTCCACGGCGCTTTGAAGCGATGCCCCTCCGCGGCTTCCACCGGCAGTAAGGCGGCTTCGGCGGCGTTGACTTGTTTCACGGCCCGCGGGTCGTCCCGATACCACCGGAAGAAAATGATGGCCCAGACCACGCCCAGGAAGCCGAAGAGCAGGAAGGCCATGCGCCACGTCACGTATTGCAGGCACAGGAAAACCAGCCCCGGCGTGAAGGCCCCGCCCAGCCGCGCGCTCATCCACATGACGCCTTGCGCCCGGGTGCGCTCATGCACCGGCAGCCAGCGGTGAAAGGCTTTGGTCAGGTTCGGAAACGCGCCCGCCTCGCCCGCGCCGAACAGGAACCGGGTCACCAGCAGCGAAACCCAATTCCACACCCAGCCGGTGGCCATGGTGAAGAATGACCACCAGAGCACGATGCGCAGCAGCACCTTGCGCGGGCCGATCCGGTCGCCCAGGTAACCGGCGGGTATTTCAAACAGCGCGTAAGCCAGCGTGAACGCGGAAAACACCCAGCCCATTTGCCCCTTGTTGAGGCCGAGGTCCCTGGAGATGAACGGCGCGGCCTGCGAGATGCACACCCGGTCAATGTACTGGATGATCGCCAGGGCCACCGCGAACACGATCACCCAGTAACGCGCGCGGGTGGGCCGCAGGGAAGCGGGCAGGGCCGCGTTCGGCGGGGGTGGGCTAATCGAAACCGGCTCAGCCATTGTGGCGCGCGGCGTCACGGTTCATCACCTCTCGCACAACATCAGGGCTGATCCTGAAGTTGGTGTTCAGGAGCCTCTGGATGGCTGTCCGGAGGTTGAGGAATCCATGCGAGGCCGCGTGCTCCAAAACACCCACGGTGCCGGTGATGAAGAGGCCGCGCTCGACTGCAACCCGTCGCGCGGCACGGTCGTCTATCAGGAGTTGGGTCGCCTTGAGTTCGAGGGCGAGCGCGATGGCTTCCCGCTCGCCCGGACCCAAGTGCGTCGCTGGATCAATTTGCGTTGGACTCTCTATCCTGGTCCATGGCGGCGGCATCTGAATCCAACGTCGAACTCCCGGCGGGGTGTGCGGGTGGCTCAGCTCCCGAGCAACGGCGGCAGGAATTACCATTTGACCATAGAGCTTCGGAATCACCTCGATGGCCTCACACAGGACGAGGTACTGGAGCGGCCCGCTGTCTGAAACAACCAGGCTCACCGTGACCTGAAGGCCTCGGCGAGGTTCTGGCGGTCCTCCAGCAGCATGTCGCGCGTATAGGGTAGGCGTGCGTTGTTCCGATCCAGGAATGCCTCGGTCTCGCTGCGGCTAAGACCCAACAACTCCGCCAGTCGGCCAAACGAAATCTCCTGGCTAAGGTAACGCTGCAGAACGATGGCTTCCACAACCCGGCGCGGAACCTCGGCGCCGCGTCCCAGTCCTTGGACAATCTCATCTGGCAGCTTGACCGTGACTTGCATGGCTAGACCTTACCACAGAGACCGTGCGGTTGCCAATGCCCGAACTTGCCCGAACGACGCCGCAGACCTCTTTCAACGCATGCACCGTAATCGCGTCCTGGATGGTCGTCAGGGCTCCCGAGTGCGTCTTGCCCTGCAAGATGTAACCCGGCCCTGTCTCCCGCCGGTTGCAGGCCGCTACGGCACCCGCTTGACGCTGTAAAACCGCTGGGGCGACCGGGGCGAATCCATGTCGAAGTAGAACCACGTCCAATCGGTCATGGCTTTCCTCTCCAGGAGTGGCCAGGTCGAGAAGTTGGTATTACGCAGGTCGGTGGTGCAGCGCAGCTCGTAGTTCCACCCCGGCTGCGCCCCCACATTCACGCCGGCATACTGGAAGCCGAAATAGTCTCGGAGCTGAACGTCAACCGTGGCGTTATAGACGTGCAGTTGCGCCGAGGCATTCGCGCTGCCGTATGAGTTCGACACCACTACCTGGTACGGTCCGGTGTTGCTGTATTGCAGGTTCGTCAGCGTCAGCGTCGCATTGGTCGCGTTGAGGAGGAGCGTGCTGGTGTTGAAATACCACTGGTAACTCAGAGGGGCGGCGCCAGTGGCCGCAACCGTAAACGTGGCCGAGCCACCCACGCATCCCTTTTGATCTCGCGGCTGGGTGACGATCCGAGGCGGACAGTCGCCGAGAACCTCCAGTTGCGCTGGGTCGCTCTTGACGCTCTCGCAAACGTTCGACACAACTACATGGTATTGTCCTGCATTGGTGTATTGCAGATTCGTCAGGGTCAGGCTCGCATTGGTGGCGTTGTGAAGGAAAGTGTTGGTGTTGAAATACCACTGATAACCTGAAGGGTCCTGGCCGGTGGCTAAAACCGTGAATGTGGCCCAGTTACTCAGGCAACCCGTTTGGTCTCGCGGCTGAGTAACGATCACAGGCTGCGACGGATATGGCCAACCGCACGCCCCGGGACCACCGGAAGCGCCCATGTCGTTCGTGACGGTCAAGAGAGACACACCGCACGGCGCCAAACAGACGTCGTTGAATGCCGGATTCGGATTCCCCGCGTCAATGCAGGGCGAGCCTGGGCATGTTGGAAGAGGTCGCCGCGGCGGAGCAAACTGGTATTTCTGATGTTGCAGTCCCGGGCCAGCCGTTTTGGATGTCCGAATATTCGACGTTTAACGAACCGGCAATTTGCCGAATCTGCACCCCTTCAAGATTGTTGAAGTACACGACTGAGTTTGTGACATTGCACAGGGTAGTGCTTGCTATCCCCTCCGGGATGTTCCCCACGACTGTGCAATTTACCACGTCGCCAGCGACTCCGGAATTTCCATGCAGGAGAATCCCTCCTGTTTCCCCAGCAGCGGAGTTGCTGGCCACAAGGCAGTTGTACAGACCCCCGTAGCCTGTCCAGACCGC
This sequence comes from uncultured Verrucomicrobiae bacterium, assembly GCA_963822005.1. Taxonomy (GTDB): domain Bacteria; phylum Verrucomicrobiota; class Verrucomicrobiia; order Limisphaerales; family UBA8199; genus PALSA-1440. The sequence continues at coordinate 43,417 of CAWGGD010000019.1, forward strand.
TACACCGCCACCATGGCCGTGCTCTGGTTACCAAGGATGGTGCAACGCCTGAGAATATTAGTGCCGCCCCGGCATTGCACTCCAGCGCCACCGGGCCCGCCGTAAGCGATAAGAAACGTGTTGCCGGCGATGAAGGAATCATCAATCTCGGCGCTGCCTTCGATCCAAATACCGCCCCCGCCTTTGTCAGCAAGAACGGCAGTGCCGTTGGCAGTGTTGTTCGTAATGGTGCATTGGCTTATGAAAACGGTGCCGTCGGTAATGGAAGCTTGAATGCCGCCTCCAGACAGCGGGGCGGAACATCGAAAGCGGACCTTCGCTGAGGAACTCAGACTCCTGGTGGAGCGTTACGAGTTGAAGTGGCATGAGGGTTGAAACCGTTGAAACGGTTTCAGGCCCTATCCGCCGCGTCCACCCCGCTGAAGCGGAGGTAGTTAATGAGAGAGTTATTTGTCGAAGCAATCTTCCCTCCGCCCAAGAAAGCACGCGGCCAAGAAAGGTTTGCCCCGCGGCTGGCTCTCCCGACAGAATGCGCGAGTTGACCGGCATGGACACCGCCCTGCTCAATCGTTCCGCTGCGCCGCTGGCTGCCGCCGCCGCTTCCGGCGTGGACTTCTCGCGCCCGGTGCCCCGGCCCAGGACAAACCGGCTCAAGCTCTTTCGCGACGTGCTCCGGCACGGCGGGCCGGGCTATCTCCAGTTTGCCATTACCAACATCTGCAACGCCAAATGCGACTTCTGCGGCTTTGCGGCGGACCGGTTCGATCCGAAGCAGCGGCGCAGCGTCACACTGCAGGAAGCGCGCGACGTGATTGACATCTGCGTGAAGAACCACATCGGCTACCTGCTCTTTGTGGGCGGCGAGCCGCTGGTGCACAAGGACCTGCGCGCGATGACGCGCTACGCCGCCGAGCGGGGCGTTCGCCCGATGATCTGCACCAATGGCTCCCTCTGGACCGAGCAGAACATGCGCGACCTGGCCGGGGACGGCTTGTGCAGCGTCATCATGTCCATTGACGCGCATGACGTGGCGAAGCACGAGCAGAACCGGGGGCTGCCGGATGTGTGCCGCAAGATCAAGCGCGCGAACGAAGTCTTCGGCGAACTCGGCGTGCAAACCACCGCCAGCGTCACCGCCAGCAAGCTGATTGACGACTACGACAAGCTGCCGGCGTTCCTGACCGAGCTGGGCTTTGGGAGCTGCACCTTCAGCTACCCGCTCAGCCGCCTGGCCTCGAGCTACCTGAGCTTCAGCGATTCCAAGCTGGTCAGCTTCCGGCCCGAAGAGCTGATCGAGGTCTTCGAGCGCATCAAGCAGATGAAACGGCGCAGCGGCTTCCCGGTCGTCAATCCCGCCGAATCGCTGACCGAGATGCAGCGTCATCTGCGGCGGGAGCCGGAGAAGTTCGGCTGCCTGGGCGGCCACAAGTATTTCTACCTCGACTGGCACCTGAACCTCTACCGCTGCCACTTCTGGGAAACCCCCATGTGCAACATTTACGAGTTCGACCAGTCGAAGCTGATCCGCGACGGCTGCACCGGTGCATGATTGATTGCTATCGCGACCCGAGCGTGCTGCAGTTCGTTGCCATCAGCGCGAGCGACGCCTGGAACAACCTCAAGCGGGGTAAACTCCTCGCCGCCGCGAACAACATTTTCGACGCCCGTAACCTGACCTCGCTGAAAGCCGTCTGGGAAGACCGGAAGTATATCGGCGGGGTTTAGCCTGAATGGCCTCTTCGGGGGGCGAGCGTCCCCGCGAGCCCAAACTTCTCGGGAAACCTGCCGGAGTCAGGGCTCGCGGGGACGCTCGCCCTCCCGAACAGACACGAGCGAGTGTCCGGATGCACAGGAAACTGTAGAACAAACGACGTACCTATGAATAAAGCGAAACCCACTCTATTGCTGGCTACAATCATTGCGTTGCTGATTCACCTGCCGGCCACGGCGCGGGCCGAAAGGCCGCCCAACTTCGTCATCATCCTGGCGGATGATTTGGGCTATGGCGACCTGGGATGCTACGGCCATCCGACCATTCGCACGCCCCACCTCGACCGCATGGCCGCCGAGGGCATGCGCTTCACCGATTTCTACGTCGCCGCTTGCGTCTGCACGCCCAGCCGCGCCGCGCTGCTTACCGGCCGGCTGCCGATTCGCAGCGGGATGTCGGGCGATTTGCAGCACCGGGTGCAGACCCGGAATTCGCCGGGCGGCCTGCCGCCCGAGGAAATCACCATCGCCCGCGCTCTCAAGACCAAAGGCTACGCCACCCAGGCGATCGGCAAATGGCACCTGGGCCATTACCCACAGAACCTGCCCACCAGCCACGGCTTCGACGGGTTCTACGGCTTGCGCTGGTCCAACGACATGGAGCCTGCGCGCGGCATCCCCAAGAATGCCTCGGCCAGCCTCGATCCCGAAACTCGAATGGTGGAACTGCACCTTGATGCGCAACGACCAGGCCATCGAGCAGCCGACTGATCTCAGCACACTGACCAAGCGCTACACCGAGGAGGCGGTTCGGTTCATTCAGCAGAACCGGAAGAAGCCGTTCTTCCTCTACTTCGCCCACACCTACCCGCACGTGCCGCTCTTTGCCTCAAAGCAGTTTCAGAAGACGAGCCCGCGCGGGCTGTATGGAGACGTGGTGGAAGAACTGGACTGGAGCGTCGGCCAGGTGCTCGACACGCTGCGCAAGGAAGGTCTGGCCAAGAACACGCTGGTGTTCTTCACCAGCGACAACGGGCCGTGGCTGGTGAAGGAACTGGCCGGCGGGTCCGCCGGGCTGTTGCGCGAGGGCAAAGGCAGCACCTGGGAAGGGGGGATGCGCGAGCCGGGCCTCGCCTGGTGGCCGGGCCGGATCAAGGCCGGCGCCGTCAACCGCGAAATGGCGTGCTCGATGGACCTGTTCAGCACCTGCCTGACGCTGGCCAAGGTGCCCATCCCGTCGGATCGCATCATTGACGGCGTGGACATGACCCCGATGCTGCTGGGCCAGGGCTCCGAGCCAGCGGAACCTGATGATCTATTACAACGGCGACGAGGTATATGCCATGCGCAAGGGCCCCTACAAGGCGCACTTCACCACTTACTCCGGGTATGGCAAAGACAAGCCCGAGAAGCACGATCCGCCCCTGCTATTCCATCTGCCGAACGATCCCGGCGAGCGGTTCGACATTGCCGCCGAGCACCCCGAGGTGCTGGCTGACATCCAGCGTGAGCTGGAGAAATACCGGACTACGCTGCTGCCCGGGAAACGGCAGTACTGAAGCGGCAGCTTACTGGATGCCCAGCAGTTCCACCTCGAACACCAGGGTGCTGTTCGGCGGGATTTTCGGGCTGGGGCTGTTCGGGCCGTAGGCGAGGTTGGGCGGAATCTCAAACTTGAACTTGTCGCCCACCTTCATGAGTTGCAAGCCCTCGGTCCAGCCGGGGATAACCCTGTTCAAGGGGAAACTGATCGGTTGTCCGCGCTCGACGGAGCTGTCAAAGACGGTGCCGTCGTGTTATCATAGGTCAATAATCAGTAGTTCTTGATCAACGCGCGCGTAGCTTCCGTCATGCGCCGCCCGAGGTCAAGCCGTCCCACCCATCTTGCCACCGGCCACCGTAGCGCAGATTTGTAATCTGCCGTATCGCGGATTTGGAATCCGCCGAGCTTGGCAGGCTCGCATCGCATCGCCAATTAGGACGCACTACCGAATGCAATTCGGCGGTACAGCGTAGCGCAGCCGAGCCGCAACCAAATCGGAACCCAGGTTAACTCAGAGCTGCAGAGAAACGCAGAGAAGCGCAGAGTAACCTTTGCCTCTGCGTTCCTCCGCGGTCCTTTGCGTCTCTGCGTTAAATCTTCGCAGCGCGCGACGTTTTCGGGCGATACTGATAGATTACAAATCTGCGTTACAACTCTTGCGCCCTGACGGCGGCCAGGTGGCAGTTGGAAGCCCCAAGTCCTGTGGATGGCGCTGGCGGCTTGCTCTCTGCACTACTATCCATGAGAATCTTCGCAGCTCACGCAAATCCCTTGCGCGCGCGCAGAACGTGAATTTGCCATCCGCCATCGTCCATTTGCCATCTGCCCTTGGCTATTGGCTATTGGCTTTCTGTGGGCTCCCGCATTAGAACCCGGCGAGTATGCATCTGAGTGTTGATGACCGTAATCGCTTCGTCGCGCCTCAGCCGGCACCCATGCCATCCATGAGGGAGGGCCAATGATCGTCTCCATTCGTCGCTGGACACAGGCGGACCTGCCGACGGTGCAGCGGCTGCTGCTCGACACGTGGCTGGACGCCTACGGCTCATTCATCCCGCGTGGAGACCTGGTCGGCTACCTCAACACCCAGTATTCTCAGGCCAAACTCGAAGCCCTCTTCGCTGACCCGGACGTGACCGGGCTGGTCGCCGAAGTGGATGGCGCGGTGGCGGGATACGCGAAGCTGTATCACGCCCGTGCCGAGCAACGCTTCTATGTGCATCAGCTCTACATCCTGCCCGCAAGGCAGGGCCTTGGGCTTGGCCACCGCCTGATGGCCTGCGCCGAGGCGCACGCCCGCGAGCTGGGTACCGACCGGATCTGGCTCGGCGTCATGGTCAAGAATGCCCAGGCTGTGGCGTGGTACAAGAAGATGGGGTTCACGGTGACCGAGACCGCGCCGTTTGTCATGGGCTCAACCACGGTGGACCACTACATCGGCTGCCTCCCGCTGCCGCTCGGACTGGCGGGGCCGGCCGGATTAGAGCGTTAATCCGTGCGGAAAACGGATTTAGGGCGCGCCGCGCCTTGGCATTCGGCTGGGCTTGCTTCTATCGGCGATTGTGAACCGCCTTGACTCGCCTTGCGTGCTTGCTTGCGTTTGCCGTGCCTTTGCCCATTTTGCCTTCTCGGCGGTTGACAACGATCAGCAAATCTGCTCTGATACGCCCGGCTGTACAAATCCAGCATGGCAGTTCACCAAGCGAAGGGTGAGATGGGAACATCAGAATATTGGGAAGAACCAGCAGCAGGCAGGAAACGGGAATTCGAGATGGGTTCCAGGGAGAGGAATGTTGTGTCGACCAGGTCCCGTTCTCGGAACTCACAGGATTCCTGTGTCCCCGCCAGACTGCCTGTTGCCTCAAGGATGAGCAATGGAACGCGGCAAATTCCCGGACTTTGGGGGTGGCATCGTTCCGGTACCTTTTGCAGTGTAAGACCTAGTTGAGAAGCACGCTCGTGAGTCGAACCTTGGAGGAGGAGTTATGAGACAGATCACCCGGGCCGGACAGAATACCGCGGCCGCAGAGAGCGGTCTATGGGGCAGGCTGAGTCAACTCGGCCATTTACAGACTTGGCTGCCTAGCTTCCAGCGTTCCCTGCCCAGCACCGACAGCTTTCGGATCATGTGCAGGACCACGTTTGTCGCCGGATTCTTTGCTTCCGTGGGTTGTTGCAGCGGTCAAGGGGGCGTTGTGTTCCAGGACAACTTTGACTCTGAAAATGGAGGTGTGGGCGCTCTCAACTATTCGGCCTTCGCCAACTGGACTTTAGTCAGAGCGGCAGTTGATTTGTGCGGAAATGGCTATCATGATGTCTACCCGGGAAATGGTCTTTATATTGACATGAGCGGCACGCCCGGCCAAGGCAAACTCCAATCCAAAGACTTGTTGAGCTTATCGCCCGGGGCATACCGTCTCAGCTTCAAGCTCGGGAACAATTTGGAATGGCCAGAGTTGAACAGGATAGATGTGAGTCTTGGGAGCGCCTTTGCCGAAACGTTCACGCGCGATGGTATAACAGCGCTTGATCTCTTTGTGCGAACTATTACCGCATCAAGTGCGATCAGTGCATACTTGGTCTTTGACTCGCAGCCCCCCTTAGATGATTTCGGGGTCATTCTGGACGATGTCAAGCTGGAGCGATTGTCCGGACGGCCACCTCAATTGGCTCAAGTCACGTATCGCGCCGGCGGCGGCCCCTGCACCAGTTGTTGCGGGATTGACCATCGCCAGCCGCTCATGAGTCCGGATGGCAGCCGGTTCGTATTCTCCTCGATTTGGAATGTGGATGATTATGTGGGAAACCTGAATCCGGAGCGGAACCGGGAGCTATTCTCCTACAACATTACTTCCAACAAGTTCCAGCAGTTGACGATCACGACCAACGGGATGTCGCTGCCCTACTCTTTCCCAAGCAGCAAGCTTAGCTTCATCTCGTGCAGCCCGGACTTCGGCGGGGACATCGGGACCAACATGCAGGTGTTCGGGTATGACCTCGCTACGCAAACGGTCACGCAGTGGGTCAACGCCGCCGGTCCTGCCCCGGTGCAACTGGGCACGAACTGCCCGTACGCTTGGTTTGTGGCGGAAGACTGGACCAGGCTGGCGAATGTCCATGCGGATTTGTCAGCCAGGCAGCAACACCTGGTCTGGGCCTCGACGCGGAACCTGCCATCGGTGGGTTATCCAGGCGGGAACAACGCCGATGGGAACTACGAGATTTACTGGAAAGATCTTGCTGCCGGGCAGGTGCGGCAACTGACCAGCACCACCGGTGGCGACAATGTGTCGAGCGCAGCCGGAGCCAATCTCTGGCCCCGGACAAGCGCCGACGGCGCGAAGATCGTTCTTGCTTCCAACCGTCCGCTTGGCGGGCCAACGATCAACTCGAACCGTTACGGTCTGTTTCTGGCCAGCAGCACTGGGGTCATCCAGCGCCTGACTGCGGCGGAAATCGAGGTCGCCAGGGAGTTTCCCGCTTTCGGCATGGACAGTAGCGGGACCCGTGTGGTGTTTGCTTCGGACGCGGATTTGGTGGGGCTGAACACCAATCGTAATCAAGAGATCTACGCTGTTGACCTGAACACGAGCAGTGTCACGCAGATTACGCAGACTGAAAACGGCGTGACCAACAGCCGTCCCATCCTGAGCGGGGACGGACTGAAAGTGGCCTTCCTGTCCAACGGCAACCTCAACGGCAACGCCAGCAACAATGTCGAGCAGTTGTGGGTTTGCCATTTTGACACGGACCTGGCTTACCCCGCCTCCTTTATCGAGGTTACGAGCCTCGCCAGCAGTCAATCTGCGAGTGACGGGCGCATTTCGTGGGCGGATTGGTATTCGTTGGATTACACCGGCTCCAACCTTGTGTTCACCGGCAACGCGGACCTTGTCGGCAGCAACACCCTTCACGCTTACGAAGTGTTCTTGGCGACTTTTAGCTGGCAGCCGTTTAAGTGCGCGATAACCCGCCAGGAAACGAACCAGTATCGGCTGGATTGGCCTGTCTCTGGCGGAGGCCTGTACACCGTGGAGAGTTGCACGTCCCTGGTGAACCATGCTTGGGCGCCCGTTGGCCCCACCAATCAATGGCCCACCTCGGCGACAGGTTGGACCAACACCCTCAATCCCGCGGAGCCCGCGCGGTTCTTCAGGGTGAGAGCAAATTAGCCGAGCGGCCGATTGCCTGCCTGGCGGGGGGAAAAGCACGCCCGCGAGCTGGGCACCGACCAGATCTGGCTCGGCGTGATGGTCAAGAACACCCAGGCTGTCGCGTGGTACAAGAAGATGGGCTTTACCGTGACCGAGACCACGCCCTTCGTCATGGGCTCAACCACGGTGGATCACTACATCAGCTACCTCCCGCTGCCGCTTCCGACGGCACGCACGCAACGAGAAGACTCCGCGTCCCGCTGGGCGCGCAAAGTAGGGCAAGTGTCCCGCCTGCCCTGGAGGGCACTCCATGATTATGGGACGGCCGTGTATTCGATCAGCAGCTTACACTTCGCGCGGCTGTTCCGATCAAAGTTCACCACCTCGAGAAGCCAGTAGTCATCCCCAGCGTCCTTAACGTCATCTTCAGAGATATCTGCTTGGACACGAAGCACCTCTCCTCGGGTCGCATCCTTTCGCACCCCATACCTTTCCCCGGGGCCGCGAGTCATCATCATCATCTGCTTGGAACCGGTGTGCTTCAGCACGGCCGAAAAGCGCGTTGGCTTCGTGAAGCGGAAATAGAATTCTTCCCTTGAGAGTTCATCCGTCCTGCCCAACGGAGCGAGCTCAAACGCGTGTTCACCGGGCCGAGTCACTTCCCACTTGGCCACGGAATACGGCACCAGCGCCGTTTTCGCGAAGTTGTTTGCCAACGTGCTGAAAAAGGCTTTGTACTCGGTCGTCCACTGCGTCGCTGGAGCGGCGAGGCCGACCATCATGTAGTTGCCTTGTCTCACGATGGGAGCGTAGTTCTCAGCGCCGCGCCAGCGAGCGATTGCCTCGACGAACTTGCACGCCTTGGCCTTAGGCGGCAGATACATCGCAAAAATGTAGTCGCGGCCAGCATCGCTCGTCTCCTGCCCGGCGGCCGCTGGTTGAAATGCCTTGATTGTGTCCTGGCGTTGCTCGCGTGACAGGGCATTTCTTTGCATGACGATCTCCGATTTCTTGGCAGTACCGTGCGCGCAGGCTCCATCATTGATCTCAAGTCGCAAGGAGCCAAACAAATCCGCTGCGCCGTACCCAATGCCGATGATCTTCATCTTCTTCAATTCGGGCAGCGCTTCGGCGCCGAAATTGGGAGCACCTCTCCGGTCTAGGAACAACACCAACACCCCCTCGCCGGACTTCAGTGCCTCTTGAGCCGTCTTCGCCACGCGAACGAGTTCCGGTTTTTTGGGAGACAGTGTCTCGGAAAGGGCCGTGATAGCGACTGGCTCCTGATTGGGCGCGAAAACCGTGAACTCCGCTGCCTCCGCCATTGTGGCCCATCCCAGGAAACAAATCACCGCCAGACTGCCGGCGGACAACCCATTGGGTTGTGACGCTGCGCGGCTAAAGGAGCATTGGTTGTAGGGCGTCTTCAATTTGTATCAGTGTCGCGGTTACTCTTGTGCATGCTGGAAGCCATCAAAGGTCGTTTGACAGGGCTACCGATAGATCGTCACGGTGATGTGTCCGTCACTTCCGTTCCGTCACACGCACGGTGATGCTGTCGGGCGCCTCGCCCCGGCGGAATTCCACGACGTGCTGTCTGAAGCGGAAACGGGCCACATCCGGCGGGCCGAGGAACGGTGACAGTTTCCTGGCGATCCGCGGGTCCTGGAAGTCATCCACCACCAGCCAGTCGCCCGGCAGACTCTTTGAGGCATGCTGCGAGTAAAGCCGACGGGCGATGACGCAGGTGGCCCCTCCGGCCACGCGGTCGCGGATGGCTCGAAACGCCGGCGCGGAAAGGGCATGGCCACAGACGATGAGGCAATCCACGTTCGCGAGCCGACGGCGCCGTTACGTAGTGATCAAAGACCGCCACGCTGTCAATCGGCACGAAGAATTCCTCAATGCCTTTGGGGTAAACGGCTGGGTTGGCCGATGAGATCGCTCCCGGGCGGGCCGCCCCGTGAGTGAGGATCGGCCACACGTAAAGCCATTCCGACGCCGCCACGTCCAGGGGCATGTCACGATTGCCGAGCAGGCGGTTGCGGGACGCCACCTTGTCGTCGGGCTGGCCCCACCCGCCGTCCGGGAGGCGGATGATGGCCACGCGGGGGTCGTAATCCTGCCAGCGAATCATGCGCGGGTGCCGCGGCACATAGTCACGATAGACCTCGCGGACCACGCGGCCATGCGGCGTGACCTCGTAATGCTCGGGGTCGATCCACGCCAACAGCGAACCGGTCGGCGCGGCTAGAGGATGCCGCGGTGTCCACTTGTGGAAGTCGAGGTTCTCGACATAGATGGCTTCCGCCCCGAGCCAGTAAGCCATCAGCAACGCGGAACGCAGCGCCTCCGGTGAATGGCCGGGGTAGCTGCCCCCGTTCCAAAGGTCGGGCGAAGCCCACAGCGCAGTGTCGGCGTCTTCATATTGAATGGCGGCGCCGAGGGCAATGGCCATCACCACGGAACTGAGATTCTCCTTGAGCAGCTTGGGGGTGATGGTCCAGCCGGCGCGGGCGAAGATGTGAAACAGGTCCGGCCAGACCTGCTCGGTTTGCAGGCGAACCCGATTCCGGTAATGCCCCTCCCGCACGCGCTTCGCCTCGGCCACCAGGCGATCGTAGGCCGTCGTCAGCGGCAGCCCGTGGGTGTTGACGAGGAACGGGCGGTCGAAGGTGTTCGACGGGTTGTTGGCGTATTTGTTGTTGGAGAGCAGCATGTGCTCGCACTCATCGTAGGTGATGGCCACCAACGCCGGTGGGGCCGGGCGGGCGGGCGGCAGCACCGCCGTCCAGCCAGTCCAGCCGCAGGTCCCAGCGGTGAATGCCGCCGGGGTGCTCGAACTCGTCCACACCCGGTGTGATTTCGATCCGGGGCACCCAGTTAGCGTATTCCACGTTCAAGCTGTATTCGAGGTGGTGATCGCGCATCGCGCGGTCAATGGTTTCGAGCTTTTGCGCGGGTGAGCGCGGAGTTGTTCGTGCCCCCGTTCAGCACCGGCGAGAAATGGGTGCTGACAAAGCCAACCCCCAGCTCGCGCAGACCCCGAAACCAAGCCTCGGTCTGCCACGTATGCTGCCTGACAATTTGCTCGTGGTAGGAGATGGCGCCCGCGTTATCCACCCCGAGCCGCACTGGCACGGGGCTGATAGGGCCACCGTGGGCCGGAGGGATCCACCCCAGCCACACGAGCCCGATCACGGGCAGAAGGCTCAGTTTCTTCGCGCCCTGCCAGCGGCTGAACCCGCAGGTTCGTGAGCTTCGGCGCGTGGCGAGCTTCTCTTTCGTGTCCATGCCGGGGTCATCCTCGGAGAAGCAAGGTCCCCCGGCAATCTATCTCGCGACTGCCCCGTGGCAGGACTCCGGCGTGCTCAAGCAATAGAGGAACAATAGAGGAACAATAGAGGAGCAATAGAGACCACCAGGCGGCCATCGGGCCTGGAGAACTGGGGCGAAAGGGTATGCATGGAATGAGGTGGAGGGGTGGTTCCAACGTCTTGGACAGGCCGTCAGGCAGCGCTCCAGCCTCGAACTCCTTGGATGAGCGCCAACCGCCCGACTCCCTGTGGTTTGGTCTGTTACAAGCAGGAGGTAAGCATGGGGCAGCCAGTTTGCTCGGGTGCCGATTAGAAAATGTCGCCGGCACGACGCGGGTATGAAGGTGCAGATTAGGCCTGACGGCGGCGGGGTGGGGCGTTAGTGTGCGATCCAGTGAAGCAACACGCGGTTGTCCAATGCCGGCGTCGAATGAAGCCGTTGCTGACGTTATTGGCGTGCCTGGCCGGCTGGGGCGGGCTGGCGGCGCAGGCAGAGCCCGAGAAGCCCGACATTCTCTTCCTCATGCCCGACGAGATGCGCGGGGATTGCCTTTCCGTCGTGGGGCATCCGGCGGTCCGCACGCCGCACCTGGACAAGCTGGCCCGAGAAGGCGCGGTGTTCCGGCGGGGCTACTCGACCTGTCCCTCCTGCATTCCGGCCCGGCACGCATTGCTGACGGGCCTGTTTCCAGCCACCAGCGGCGTAGTGGGCTATGCGGCGAAACCCATCACCCATCCCACGATGCCCAAGCTGCTCGCCGACGCCGGCTACACCACCATCCTGGTCGGGCGGTGGATGCACCAGAAGCCTAACACGGAGCCGTACGGTTACCAGCAGGAGATTCGCGGCTCGACGCACATAGACGATGATGAGTATGACCAGTTCCTGAAGCAGGCGGCACCCGAGACGGGCGGGATTCGCAAGCTGACCGGCAAGCTGGGCCTGTCCAACAACGGCTGGGGAGCCAAACCCTGGCCGCTGGCGGAGGACCTGCATCCCAATGTCTGGATCGTCAGCCAGGCGCGCAAGACCTTGAAGGAAGCTCCGGCGGGCCAGCCGTTGTTTCTCACAACTTCGTTTTACTCGCCGCACCCGCCGCTCTTCCCTCCGAGACGATACTTTGACGCCTACCTGGCGCAGAAGCTGCCCACGCCGGCCCACGGGGACTGGGTGGACTGGCAGGCGCTTTCGCCCGCCGGCGACCGGCCGGGACATCGGGTCCTGCTGGAGGGCGACACGCTCCGCGCGACCCAGGCCGGCTACTTCGGCCTTATCCAGCAATTGGACGATCAGGTCGCGCCGCTCATCGCCGAGTTCAAGGCGCGCAGCCGGAAGGCGAAGCGGCCCTGGGTCATTCTGTTGACCTCGGACCACGGCGAGATGCTCGGGGACCACGGTTTCTTCCGCAAATGCGAGCCGTTCGAGGGTTCGGCCAATATACCGTTCCTGGTGGCTGGCTCGCCGGAATTAGGCTTCAAGCCGGGCTTGCGCTCTACGCAGCCGGTCTGCCTGGAGGATATCATGCCCACGTTGCTGGACCTGGCCGGTGCCCGCTGCCCCAAGCCGATGGACGGGGTCAGCCTCGTGCCCGTGCTGCGCGGGGAGAAACAGGTGGTCCGCGAATGCCTGCATTTCGAGCACGCGCCCTGTTACAGCAAACAGCAGGCCTTCCACGCCTTGACCGATGGCCAGTTTAAATACATCTGGCGGCCACTGGACGGCACGGAACATTTGTTCGATCTGACCGCCGATTCACACGAAGAGCATGACCTGGCCAAAGTCGCTTCTCATCGCGCCCTGTTGGAGCAGTGGCGTGCGCGGATGGTCAAACAGCTCGCCAATCGGCCCGAAGGGTTCTCCGACGGCACCAACCTGATTCTCGGCCGGCCCTATCCGCCGCTTCAGGAACGGCTGAAAGCGAAAAGCCCGGACTCGAAGTCCGGTGTGCCAAGCCAGTCCGAGTGACGGCCTGAATGACTTCATATCCTTTATGCAGCACTTGATATCACGGCGCGCGTTCCTCAAGACCAGCCTGCTCACCACCGGTGGGTTTTGGGTAGCCACGCAAACTGGATTCGCCAGGAAGTTCTCTGCCAATGAGAAACTCAACCTCGGCGTCGTTGGCACAACCAACCGCGCGGGCGAGAATATCAATGCCCTGCGCGGCGAGAACATCGTGGCCCTCTGCGACATCGAAGACAGTCTGCTCGCGGCGGCGCAGGCCAACTTCCCCAAGGCCAAGCTCTACACGGACTTCCGCAAGCTGCTCGACCAGCGGGACCTTGACGCCATCGTCGTCAGCACGCCCGACCACACGCACGCCGTGGCCACGATGGCCGCCTTGAAGTCGGGGCGGCACGTCTATTGCGAAAAGCCGCTGGCCCATGACGTGTACGAGGTGCGCGCCGTCACCGAGGCGGCCCGGAAGTGCAAGCTGGCGACACAAGTGGGCACCCAGATTCATGCCACCGCCAACTACCGTCGGGTCGTGGAGCTGATCGAGAAGGAAGCCATTGGGCCGGTCAAAGAGGTCCATGTCTGGTGCGGACGGGTCTGGTCGGGTGAGGGGCGGCCTGCGGAGACACCGCCGATCCCCGAAGGGTTGCACTGGGACCTGTGGCTGGGCCCGGCCCCGCAGCGGCCCTATGCGCCCGGCTACCATCCCACAGCGTGGCGGCGGTGGTGGGATTTCGGTGGCGGAACGCTCGGCGACATGGGCTCCCATTACCTCGACCTGCCGTTTTGGGCGCTGAAGCTGCGCGCCCCGACCAGCCTCGAGGCGGAAGGGCCGCCGGTGCAGCCCGAAACCACACCGGCCTGGTTGATCGTGCGCTACGAATTCCCCTCGCGCGGCCCGCTGCCTCCCGTGCGGCTCACCTGGTATAACAGCGGGAAATTGCCGGAGTTGGTCAAAGAGGGGAAAGCGCAGGACTGGTCAGCCGGGGTGTTGTTTGTCGGCGCGAAAGGAATGCTGCAGGCGAATTACAATCGGCATTTGCTGTTGCCGGAGACCGACTACGCCGGGTTTGAACCGCCAGCTCCGTACATCCCCGACTCCATCGGGCACCACCGGGAATGGGTCGCGGCCTGTAAAGGCGGCGCGCCGGCGCTGTGCAATTTCAGCTACGGCGGTCCGCTGGCCGAGACCGTTCTACTGGGTAACGCGGCCTATCGCAGCTGCAGGCGACTGGAATGGAATGCTGCAGCCTGCAAGGTAACCAACACGCGCGAAGCGGATGAGTTTATCCGACGCCCGTATCGCAAAGGCTGGAAGCTCTAACCGCTGGATTTCCAAAACTGCCACCACCGCTTCTTCCGGGTTGGGTTCTTCCACTCTTCATAGCGGCGGCTGACGACGACGGCGATCTTCTCATAGTTGTCCCCGGTATCTGCCACATGCCAGAAGCTGGGCAAGCCCGCCGCCAGCACTCGCTTGTAGTCGGCAAAATAGGGGCCGCGCTGTCCCGCCTCGTCCACGTAGTAATACTGAGCAAACGCGTTGCCCTCAGCGCTTAAGTCCCGTTCCGAGAACCGGTCGCCGCACGCGGCCCGGAAGAACTGGCGCCCCGTTATTTCCCGCCGGCGGAGCCGGGCGAGCAGTTCCGCCGAACGCTCGCGGTGAAACTCGCTCTCAAGCCCGTTTTGCACCGCCCAGGCCAGGAACATCCCGATGTGCGTGGCGGCGTGTCCTTTGGACAGTGGCTCGTCTTCGGTGCTGTAATCGAAATCCGCTCGGTCGTAGGACATAACAGCGCCCGCATCGCCCTTACTGCCTATTGCTGACGGTGGCTCAGGCGATAGGCTTCCGTCGTCGTGTAATACTTGGCAATCATGTTGGGCACTTCCCAGGCGGGCATGTTCCCGTTTGCCAGGTAGCGCAGGAACTTCTCGGTGACCTGGGCGAAATGCTCTTCATGGCCAATGCGATACTTGGCGGGGATGACAATCTCCCAGCCGCTGCCGGCGGGCTTCATTTCCAGGCCGGGCCAGGTGGCATTCAACTTGGCGACGGCAAGGCTGAGATTCTGCTCGAAGTGAGCGGCGTTGGCCGGAGAGTTGTTCTGGACGTAGAGCGCGGGCTTGTAGTTCTGTTCGGCGCCCTGCTGGATGAGCAGGTTGCACTGGGTGCCGCGCACCTGCGCATAGTGTGTGTCCGCCGTGCCGGGCGGGGCCTCAAAACGCCAGAGCGTGGTGACTTTGACGTGGACACCGCGCAGGGTATAGACGACTTCGCCGTTGGCATACACTTCGAGCGCGCCATCGGGGCCGATGTCTTGTTTAAGGTAGTCCGGGAATTGGTCCAGGCCGGTCGAGCGCTTGAACTGTTCGAGAGTCATCTTGGTGGACCAGCGGCGGGCATTGAGGACCTTGATGTCCTTGCGCCAGTCGAGCGCCTGTTCGGGGAAGCAAATCCATTGAACGGCATCCACCAGGTGGGTGCCGACGTCGGGGATGGATTCGCCCTCCTGCCGAACGTCGTAGAACCAGGCGGGCCGGATGAGCGGCTTGCCGGCAACCTCCTTGAAGAAGTGATGGACGCTCTCGATGACCACTGCGGGCTGCTCCGGCGTGCCCTTCTGGAGCGTGCCGAACAGTCGGGGCGCCCGGGCGAGTTCGCATTGCAGCAGGCTGCAGATTTCGTAGCGCTCGGTCATGATGTCGTAGAGCAGCACCTTGTTGGCGGCAGCGCGTTCGAAAGCCTGGCGGAGCAGATCAAAGTTGGCCGGCGTGATGGCCATGGGTTTGTCGGCAAGCACGTTCAAGCCGGCGGAGACGCAGCGGTTGATATAATCCGTCTTGCGGGCATTGTTGCCGGCCAGCACCACGACGTTCCCTGCCTTTTCGCGCAGCATCCGCTCCAGGAAATCCGGGCCGGCATAAACTTTCTCCTCCCAGTGTGTGGGCTTGTCAGCGCGGGTGTTGAAGCCCTCGATCCGCTTGAGATGTTCCTGCAGGTCCGAACCGGCGGGCGCATAGACGTGCACGACCGGGCTGACCTGCGGATACATGAACTTCTGGACCAGCCCCGCGTGGAAGTGGCCGGGGTCGAGCGTGATGAGACGCACTTCGTTGCTGGCCGGGGCGGCGGGGAGGGCGGCGCACATGGCGAAGAAGCTGAAGAAGCAGGAAGTCCGAAGTCCAAAGTCCAAAGTCCGACCTGCTGCGACGGCGCGACAGCGCGGCCAGAGGAAGGCCGAAAGCCGAAGGCCGAAAGGCCAAGGGCGGGAAGGGTTTTCCGACTTTGCTTGCATTGGCGGGTTAGCGTTTCGGGCTGTGGTGGAGTTCATCTTTGGTTGAGGAGCTGATCAACTTGATGTCGATGCCGTAGGGGGCGCGCTGGGGGCGGGAGCGCATCGCGTTGGCCTCGTCGTCGCCGGCAAAGGCTTCCTTGACCGGGTCCCAGCGGAGCTTGCGGCCCAGTTTCATGGCGATCCAGCCCAGGATGCAGGCGCTGGTCGAACGGTGTGCTTCCTCCGGTGTGGTCACCGCCGGCTGGCGGGTCCGGATGCTGGTGAGCCAGTCGAGGTGGTGGTCCTCGCTCTTGTGCAGGTGGATTTCGTTGGGGCCGATCTTCGAGTTCAGAATCCTGGGGTCGCTTGCGTCCAGCGCCTTGCCGAAGGCGCTGGACGGGTCGCTGGCCGTGGTCTTGGCGCCGCCGCGGCTGACGAAAATCCAGCCCTTGTCGCCTTCAAAGCGCACGCCGTTGGTGAAGTTGTTGTCTATAATCATCGTGACGCCGTCGGCGTATTTCGCCTCGATATGGTAAGGGCCGTGCACATTCCACAAGCCCTTCTTCGGGAACTCGGCTTTGCCCTCGATCAGAATCGGTCCGGTCAGTTCGGTACCCATCCCCCAGTGCGCAATGTCCACATGATGCGACCCCCAGCCGGTGATCATTCCCAGGCAATAGGAATCAATGCGCAGCCAGCCGGGCCGGTCCTTGATGCTGTTCTGCGGATGCACTCGCTTCTCGGTGTAAGGCGCCTTCGGGGTGCAGCCCAGCCACATCTCGTAGTTGAGGTTGGGCGGCACGGGCATTTCCGGCTCGTCGTCACCGGACGGGTCCACCGGCAAACCGATCTTGACGGTGTGGAGTTTGCCGACCCGTCCGTTGCGGACCAGCTCGCAGGCGATGCGAAACTGGGAGGTCGAGCGCTGCTGGCTGCCGATCTGGAAAGCGCGCTTCCTGGTGCGAACGATGTCGCTCACTGCGCGGCCTTCGACGAGCGTCATCGAGAGCGGTTTCTGGACGTAGATGTCTTTGCCAGCCAGCGCCGCCACGATGATGGGTTCGGCGTGCCAGTGATCGGGCGTGCTGATCGAAACGGCATCCACCTGCCCGTCGCTGAGCAGTTCGCGGTAGTCGCCGAAGGCCTTGACGGCCACGGGTTTGTCGCCGCCCAACTTCTTCGCATATTCCCCCTCGACATACGCCTGCGCGTGCTGGAGCCGCTTCGCGTCCAACTCACAGACGGCGACGATGCGTGCCAGCCTGTCGTGGTTGAGAATCCCCTTCATATCCATGTCGTGCGCGATGCGGCCGCAGCCGATCTGGCCGATCTGGATCTTGTTGCTGGGCGCGTCTGCGCCCAGGACCGAGGCCGGCACGATGGTGGGCAGCAGGGCGGCGCCGGCGGCGCCGGCCAGGGAGGTCTTGAGGAACTGTCGGCGAGAGAGGTAGAGATTATGGCTCATAAGATTATGACGTTAAGTGGACGGTGACCGGGGTCTTCCGCTTCATTTGTTTTCACCCATCGCCCACAGGATGCCCCCCAGGAGGTGCCGGGTGAGTTTGGGATCGGAGTAATGCTCGGCCTTGTGGCCCAGCGCGGTGTACCACGCGCGGCCGCCGTCAAATTCGTGGCGCCAGGCGAGCGGGAACTCGTCGCCGAACTTCTTGCCCGGATACTTCTCCTTGCCGGGATCTTCGAGCTTGGTGAGGTCGCCCACCAGCAGCACGTGCAGGCCCTCGGGCATGTTATCCACGTAATAGAACTCGTCCGTCCACTCGAACGTGGCCGGCAAGTGGGCGGTCGAGATGTCTTTCGGGTCCTTCACCTTGACGGTGAACTTCTGCATTTTGGCGTGGCGGCTGAACTTTCCGCCGACCACCGACCAGAACCACGGCCACTGGCGCATCGAGCCGGTGGCGGAATGGATGCCTACGAACCCGCCCCCGCCGCGGATGTACCGCTGGAATGCGGCCTTCTGCTCCTCGTTGGCGAAGATTTCGTTGTTGGTGTTGTCGAAGATCAGGGCCTTGTAGCGCTTGAGGTTCTGGTCTGTGAACATCGCCGGGTCGTCCGAGACATCAACCGCGAAGTTGTTCTCCGTGCCGAGCTTCTTGAGGGCGGCGACGCTGGCGGTGATGTTGTTGTGAACGTAGAAGTCTTTGCCGGCCTGGTCTTTGCCGACCTGGTTTTTGGTATAGACCAGCACCCGGCGCTCGGCGGGCGCGGCCGAGGCTGCCGCGGTCAGGCAAGCGAGGATGGCGAGAAGGACGGACAACGCGCAGGAACGGGATGCAGTTAGCATGAACGGTTTCATAAGATTGACACGGCAATAGGGCCGGCTGCGCCACCCGCGCAACCAGCGTGGGCATTATCTCAATGCCGTTCGTTCGATCAAGTGAAAGAAAGCGTCCAGGAAGGCCACCAGACTATCGCCTGCCACTTGCGAACCGATCAAGGGGTGGGGTTTGGGGACGGCGCGGCGGGCTCGTGATAGGGTTGGCGGGCTTGGTATCGTTCGAGCAATTGCTGATTCTTCTCTGCCACCTCTTTCTGGCCCGCGGCCAGGGCAAGGTCGCGGGCCTGTTCAGCCGTGGTTACGGCTTCCTGGAATCGCCCGGCCTCGGCATAAGCAGCGGCAAGGGTGCCGACCATGATCGGACGCTGATACCGAGTCAGGTCGCAAGCCCTTTGGGCGAGCTGAATCGCCTCGTCACCGTTGCGGAAGGCCGGGTCAGCGTGGGCGGCGCGGATCCAGGCGAGGTTGTTGAGCGCGGTGGTGTTGTCCGGCTTTGACTTCAGGCCCTCGCGATAATGGTGAATGGCCTCGGCGGTGTCGCCATTGTGAGCGAGTGCCTGCGCCAGTGAGAAATGGGCATTGGCGTCGCCAGGGTTCTTCTGCAGGACTGCGGCCAGGCGGTCGCGGGCTTCGGCGAGCCTGCCCTGGCGCGCCAGAATGGTGGCCCAGGTCGTCTGGGCTTCGGTGAAGTCCGGCCGCAGGCGCAGGGCCTCGAGGCAGTGTTGTGCGGCTTCATCCAGCTTTCCTGCCTGCAGCAGCGCGTTGGCAAGCGTCTCCCGCGCCATCGGGTTGTCTGTCGTCACGGCCAGGGTCCGGCGAAAGAGGGTTTCGGTTGTTTGCCAATAGGCAGCTTGTTGGCGCGTCAACACAGCCAGGATTCCGAGGCCGAGCGCCGCAGCGCTGCCCACCAGGATTCTCGGCAAGCCGGCGCGGCGCGCCAGGGCTTCCCCACCCCAGGCGATCACTAGGAAGAGCCCGATGTACGGGATGTAGGTATAACGATCGGCGATGGCCTGTTCGCCGACTTGCACCAAGCCGATCACGGGAACCAGGGTGCCCACAAACCAGAACCAGCCGACGGCCACGTAGCGCGCGCCGGAGAGCAGTCGCAGCGCCAGCAGGGTCAGCAGCACCAGGATCAGCGCCGAGCCGACCACCTGCCAGATCGGCCATTGCTCGGGCCGCGGATAAAACACTGCGAGGTCCCCCGGCCAAAGCAGTTTCCCCATGTAGCGAACATACGCGACCAGGACATTGGCGAACCGGCCGGTCATGGGCAATTCAGCGATGGAGACCGTGGCGCCGCCGCCGTGCTGAACCACAAACGTGATGACGCTCGAGAGCCCGGAGAGCAGGAAGAATGGAAGCTTCTCAACCAACAAGGGAACCACGGGTTTGAGCCTTGGGCGTTGCGGGTTGAACTCGAAACGGCACAGGGGCCAATAGTCCAGCAGGAGCAGCACGCAGGGCAACGTCACCAGCATCGGTTTGGACAGCAATCCCAGGGCGAAGAACAGCAAGGATAAGAGGTAATAGCGTGAAACGTGAAACGTGAAACGTGAAACATATTGCGTGGTGCCGGCTCCGGGCTGCATAATTCCGCACTTCGCATTCCGCATTTCGCACTCCACATAGCGGGCGTAGGCCAGCAGGGTGAGCATGAGAAAGAAAGTGCTGAGGACGTCCTTTCGTTCGGAAACCCAGGCGACCGACTCGACATGCAGCGGATGGAGGGCGAAGAGGGCCGCAACGAAGGCACTGCGTCCAGGCGCGCCGGTCATGCGGTTGAACAGCAGGAAGAGCAGGAGCGTATTGGCGAGATGGAAAAGGAGATTGGTGAGGTGATGGCCGGCTGGGCGCAGGTCGTAGAGTTGGGCATCCAGCATGTGGGAGAGCCAAGTCAGCGGATGCCAATTGCTGGCGTGGGAGGTGCGAAACGCCCAGGCAACACCTCCCCACGTCAGCCCGGCTTGCACCTGTGGATTGTCGGTGACGTAATCGGAGTCATCGAAGTCCACAAACCCGCACCGGGTCGCGGGCCAGTAGGCAAGCAAGAGGAGCAGGCCCAGCAGCAGGCTGAACAGCAGCTTGTGTTGCGCCAGGGGCGCCATCATTTGGGCTTTGCCGCTTCCAGCCCCTGTAACACCTGCCGGGCCTCGGCCAAATCGGGTCTGAGGCGCAGCGCCTCATTCAGATGCCGGATTGCCTCGTCGGACCTGCCGCGCGCGGCCAGTGCCTTGCCGAGGTTCAAATGCGTCCCCGGATTATCCGGCCGGTAGCGCAACGCTTCCTGGTAATGGGTGATCGCTTCATCAAGCTTCCCGGTCGTGGCCAGAGCGGTCCCGAGAGCATTGTGCGCGTCGGCATTGGTTGGAGCGATGCGCAGCGCTTCATTGAAGGCCTGCAGGGCTTCATCCAATTGCTGCCGGGCAGCCAGGACCTTGCCCAGCGTCACCCGAAAGGCTGCGTCGGCCGGCCGGACACGAACGGCTTCGCGCAACTGGAAGACGGCCTCATCGGGCTGCCCCAAACGCCCCAGGAGAATGCCAAGGTCATGGTGGACCTCGGCGTAATCGGGCTTTTGTTGGAGGGCCAGCCGGTACTGGCTAACCGCTTCGTTGGCTCGCCGGAGCTTGGCCAAGGCGTTGGCAAGGTTGTAATGGGCCGCGGCCTGGTCCGGCTTGGCGCGCAGCGAAGCTTCGTAATAGGGAATCGCCTCGGCATAGCGGCCTTGGCCAGCGAGGGCGTTGCCCAGGTTATTCAACGCGCCGGTGTCGTCGGGCTTCTCCTTCACCACCCGTTGCAGGTGCGGGATGGCTTCGCTCATTCGCCCCAGTTCGTGCAAGGAGGCGGCCAAGTTCTGGTGCGCCCTGATGAGGTCCGGTCTTGAGCGCAACGCTGCTTCGAAGTAGGCAATTGCCTCGGTGAACTGCTTTCGGCCTGCCAGGATGCAGCCGATGTTGTTCAAAGGGTCGGGATACCGGGGCTGCATTTCCACGGCCTTGAAGTAGTTTGTCAGCGCCTCATCCGTGCGCCCGGCGTTATCCAAGGCGGCGCCGAGGTCGTAGTAGGCGATCCAGTTGTTCTTCGTCGCCGCGATGGCATGGCGGTAGAGGCTTTCGCTATCCCGCCAAGCCAGCAATTGGTCTCTGGTGCGTACCGCACAAGCGGCCAGGAGTAGGCCAGTAACGATTCCCAGTGCGACATCAGGCATTCGCAGGCGGGCAGTGGCTTGGCCCGCTCCCCATGCGAATATGATGAAGAGCCCGATCAACGGCAGGTAGGTGTAACGGTCGGCCATGGACTGTTCGCCGACCTGAACGAACCCGATGACTGGAACGAGCATGCCGAGAAACCATAACCACCCTGTAGCGATGAAAGGGAATCTGCGGCCGAACCGCAACGCAGCCAAGGTCAAGCCCGCCAGCAGCGCCGCCGCCAGCAGGACCTGGTAGAGCGGCCAGCGTCCCGGATGGGGGTAGGGGGTGGCTAGGTTCAACGGCCAGAAGGTCTTGCCCAGATAACGGGCATACGCCACCAGGGCGTTTCCAATCCGCGAGGCCAACGAGAGGTTCGTCAAGGGCTGGATAGCCCGTTCCTGCACCAGCACGGTCACAAGGCATGAGCTGGCGCTGAGCAGGAAGAAGGGCCATTTCTCCAGGGCTAGAGAGAACAGAGTTCTTAGTTTTGAGTTGTGAATTGTAAGTTCAAGGCGCCGTAAGGGCCAGCAGTCGAGCAGGAGCAGGAGAAAGGGCAGCGTCACCAGCATCGGCTTGCTCATCAAGCCGAGGGCAAAGCAGAGGAGGGAGAGGGCGTAGTAGCGTGAGACGTGGTGCGTGGTGCTCGGCTTCGGGCTTCTTAATTCCGCATTCCGCATTCCGCATTCCGTGCTCCACATAGCGGCCATAAGCCCACAGCGTCAGTATGAAGAAGAACCCGCTGAGCAGGTCCTTCCGTTCGGAGATCCAGGCAACTGATTCGACGTGGAGCGGGTGCAGCGCAAAGAGCGCCGCCACGAACGCGCTGCGCCACAAAGCGCCGGTCAATCGCCGCAACACGACAAATAACAGGACCGTATTGATGGCATGGAGGAGAAGGTTGGTCAGGTGATGGCCCCCGGGCTTCAGCCCGTAAAGCTGGCAGTCCGCCATGTGCGAGATCCAGGTTAAGGGATGCCAGTTGCTCGCATGACCGGTTCGAAAGGCCCAGAGCACACCCTCGAGCGTCAAACCGCCTTTGACCGACGCGTTCGAGGTGACGTATTCGGGATCGTCGAAATTGACGAACTGCGAATGAACGACCGGGCCAAAGACGATCAAAGTGACGACGGCCAAGAGCACACCGATGAAGGCGGGATGAACCGCCAGGTGCGCCAGCCGGGAACCGGAGCGTGCGCTACCCGCGTGGTTGGGGGCCGTTGTCTGCGCCGAATCAGTCATAGTCTCGCAATGTGATCACGGTTCCCAACCTGTAGCCGAAATCGGCGGCCGACGAAATAAAAATGAGTCGGGGCTGCGAGGGAATTCCCGTATCCGGGGCTGGAGGGGCAGCCTCGCGATATGGCCGCCCCGCGCGGTACATTTGCTGCAGTTCCTCATTCCGCGCGACTAGCGCCTGGTCGCCTGACGCAGCCGCCAAGGCGCAAGCCTTCTGTGCCGTGCTCACAGCCTCGTCAAATTGGCCGGCTTCGGCGTAAGCGGTGGCGAGCGTGCCGACCATCACGGCGCGTTGGAATTGGGTCAGCTCGCAGGCCTGCCTGGCGAACCGAACAGCTTCGGCCCCGTCGCGAACCTCGGCGCGGGGACTACTGGCCAAGACCCACGCCAGGTTATTCAGGATGCCTGGCGACTCGGGTTGGAGCGTCAGCGCGGCGCGACACGTCAGCACTGCAAACTGGAACTTGCCCTGTGCGGCCCAGGCGCTGGCCAACTGCGCGCGCAAATCGGCAGACGGGAGCAGGTCCAAGGCTGCCTGCAAATAAGGTAGTGCGGCTAAGGATTCCGGCTGCCGGACCAGCGCCGCCGCCAGGTCCGCGGCTGTGGCCACGTCATCGGGCCGCAGGCGCCGGGCGGTCGTGTAATGGGTTACTCCTGCAGCGAGGTTTCCCTGCGCCAGCAGCAGCGCCCAGCCGGGCCGCAAGGCGGGCAAGCGACTGCCCAGCTCAGCCCCCCCCCACGCCACAAGGATGAACAGGCCGATGGACGGCAGGTGGGTGTAGCGATCGGCCCTCGCCTGCCAGCCGATCTGGACCAGCCCGATGACCGCCAGCACCATCACACAAAACCACAGCCAGCCGGCCAGCAGCCACGGCCGGGCCCGGGCTCCCCGCACGCAGAGAACCGTCAAGCAAGCTAGCAGAAGCGCGGACAACACCACTTGCCAGCCGGAAGTAAGACATGCGGGCAGAAAGCCGCCAGGTTCTCCGGCCAGACCGTCTTGCCCAGGTAGGCCGCATAGGAGCACAGAGCGTTTGCCAACCTGCGACCCAACGGCAACTGTTCCAACGATTCAACTGCCCCACCTGCGTGCTGGGCCCAAAAGGTAACCGCGCCGGAAGCTGCCGCGAGGATAAGGAACGGCCATTTCTCCAGGGCTAGGAGAGAACAGAGTCTTGAATTGTGAGTGCTGAGTGCAAGGCGGCGTAAGGGCCAGTAGTCGAGCGGGAGCAGAACGAAGGGCAGCGTTACCAACATCGGCTTGCTCATCAGGCCGAGGGCGAAGAACAGCAGAGACAGAAGGTAGTAGTGTGAAGCGTGAAACGTGGTGCGGGTTGCGGGTTGCGTGGTGCCGGCTTCAGGCTTCTTGGTTCCGCATTCCGCATTCCGCATTCCGCACTTCACATAGCGTCCATACGCCCACAGGGTTAGCATGAAGAAGAAGGCGCTGAGGACGTCCTTGCGCTCCGCGACCCAGGCGACCGATTCGACGTGCAAGGGGTGCCAGCCAAACAGGGCGGCGACCAACGCGCTCCGCCACAACGCGCCGGTCAGCCGCTTCAAGGTGAGGAACAGCAGAAGCGTGCTGGCGATGTGGAACCCGAGACTCACCAGGTGGTGGGCGCCCGGTTTCAGGCCGAAGAGCTGGCAATCCAGCATGTGCGAAAACCAGCTCGGCGGATGCCAGTTGCTGGCGTGGCTGCCGTTGAACGCCCACCCCGCGCCGGCCCGGGTGATGCCCGCTTGCACCGCCGGGTTCTCCGTCACGTAATCCGGGTCGTCGAGATTGATGAACTCGTGCCGGCTGACGGGCCAGAACAGCGCCAGGGTGATAGCGGCCAGCCCGAGGCAGATGATCGCGTCGCGACGCATGCGCATCCATTGACTGGAAAGCGAAGCCCAAAGGCAATGAGAAATGGAGATTGCCCCGCGGACAACGGGCGGCATGATCCCCGCTGGCTATCCGAGTGTGGCAGAACTTTTCGAGATCATCTACGAAGACAGCGCCCTGCTGGTCATCAACAAGCCCGCCGGGCTGGTCTGCCATCCCACCAAGACGGACCAGTTCTCCAGCCTGATCAGCCGTGTGCGGCTGTACCTGGGGCCGGGCTCGCCGCCGCAACTGGTCAACCGCCTGGACCGCGAGACCAGCGGGATCACGCTCGTCGCCAAGGACGCGAACACCGCGCGCGAGTTGCGGCGGATCTGGGAGAACCGCCAGGTGGAGAAGGATTACCTGGCGATCGTGCACGGTCAACCGCGCGATGCGCACGGTC
Organism: uncultured Verrucomicrobiae bacterium; assembly: GCA_963822005.1. Taxonomy (GTDB): domain Bacteria; phylum Verrucomicrobiota; class Verrucomicrobiia; order Limisphaerales; family UBA8199; genus PALSA-1440. The sequence goes on from CAWGGD010000019.1 coordinate 68,384, forward strand.
TGATTGATGCGCCCCTGGGCAAGGATGAGCATAGTCAGGTGGCGGTCAAGGATTGCGTGCGCGCGGACGGCGCGGCGGCAAGCACCCAGTACCGGGTCCAGCAACGCTTCACCCGCGACCAGGCGCCTTTCAGCCTTCTTTTGGTGCGGCCGCGCACCGGGCGGAAGCACCAAATCCGCATTCACCTGGCCTACCTCGGCCATCCCATTGTCGGCGACAAGCTCTATGGGGGTGATGAAGCTCTATACCTGGCGCTGGTCGAGGATCGTCTGACGCCGGAGCAGCGCCGCCGGTTGATCCTGCCGCATCACGCGCTGCACGCGCGCGAGGTCCGATTCCACTGGCGCGGGCAGGAGCGGAGGTTCCAGGCCCAGCCCGAAGCGTGGCTCACCGACTGGATGACTGGAGGGAATCAATGAATGAGCCACAGACGCCCGCGAGAGGAGTGTGGGCAAATCCCTACCTGCCATTCATGCCTTGACTCTGCTTCTCTGTGATTGCGGAACCCAAGGTCTTAATTCAGGTTGGAGTTGAGTGAAGCCGAAAGAAGCCCACCGATCAGGCCAGACTCCGCTAGCGCAGGTGTCAGCCGTCAAGGCAGTTCCTGACGGCCCGACCGGGGCGGCGGTGAATCTGCCGGAGACAGCACCGAGGGTCTGGCTGGGCCGGGGCTGGCTTTTCGGTCTTCTGCTGGTGTTGGCCACGCTGATTGCGTACCAGCCAGCCTGGCACGGCAAGCTGGTGTGGGACGATGACCAGCATCTCACGAAACCGGCACTCCGCTCGCTGCCCGGGCTGATCAGCATGTGGACCAAGCCGGGGGTGACCCAACAGGTACTATCCATTAACCTTCAGCGCTTTCTGGGTGCAACACAAGCTGTGGGGTGATTCGGTGCTGGGCTATCACCTGGTGAATATCCTGCTGCACTGCCTTTGCGCGCTGCTGTTCCTGAGAATCCTGCGGCGGCTAGAGGTGCCGGGAGCGTTTCTAGCAGCGTTCATCTTCGCTTTGCACCCCGTGCACGTGGAGTCGGTGGCATGGATGACGGAGCTGAAGAACACTTTATCCGGCGCCTGCTATCTCGGCGCGGCGCTGGCTTACCTGGGGTTTGACCGGAGCCGAAAGCAGGGGCTTTACGTTTTGGCTCTAGGACTGTTCGGGCTGGGGTTGCTGGCCAAGACGGCGATTGCGACGCTGCCGGCGGGGCTGTTGGTGGTTTTCTGGTGGAAGCGGGGGCGTCTATGCTGGAAGTCAGACGTGTGGCCGCTGGTGCCTTTCTTCCTGGCGGGGCTTGGCGCCGGCTCGGTGACCGGCTGGCTGGAACAGAAGACCTTTGGGGCCGCTGGCGGAGAGTTTCAGTTGTCGCTGGTTGAGCGCTGCCTGGTGGCTGGGCGCTCGATCTGGTTTCACCTGGGAAAGCTGTTTTGGCCGGTGGACCTGGCGTTTATGTATCCACGCTGGCAGGTTAGCCAAGCGGTGTGGTGGCAGTACCCTGTACCCCGCCGCGGTGGTGAGTTTGGTGGCGGGGCTGTGGGCGCTGCGGCGGCGCGACCGGGGGCCACTGGCGGGATTCCTCATGTTCATTGGCACACTCTTTCCGGCGCTGGGTTTCTTCAACGCCTACTCCTTCCGTTACTCCTTCGTGAACGACCACCACCAGTACTTGGCGAGCCTGGGGATGATCGCGCTCGTGTCAGCCGGCGTGGCGTCGTGGTCAGGCCGCTGGCGGCTTGGCCAACAGACCATCACCCCTTGGCTATGTTTAGCGTTGTTGGCTATCCTGGCGACTCTGACCTGGCGGCAGAGCAGGATGTACCGGGACAGCGATACCCTCTGGCTTACTACCATTCACCGGAATCCCCAATGCTGGATGGCCCTCGGCAACTTCGGTCATGACCTGCTCCAAAGGGGCCAGGTGGATGAGGCCATCCCGCATCTCCAAAAGGCCCTGGCGTTGAACCCCGAGTTCGACTTCGGGCAGGCCGACCTCGGCACCGGGCTCTTGCAGAAGGGCCAGGTGGACGAGGCCATCCCGCATCTCCAGAAGGCCCTGGCGCTTGAACCCAAGCTAGCCCTCGTCCACGCCAACCTCGGCACCGCGCTCTTGCAGAAAGGCCAGGTGGACGAGGCCATCGCACGGTTCCAACAGGCGTTGGCCATCCAGCCGGACCTCTACCTCGCCCACAACAGCCTGGGCAATGCTCTGCTGCAAAAGGGGCGGGTGGACGAGGCCCTTGACCATTTCCAGGCGGCCCTGAAGCTTCGCCCTGACTTCGCCGAAGCTCACAACAACCTGGGCAACGCCCTTCTCCGGAAGGGCCAAGTTAAGGAAGCGATCGCGCAATACCAGGCGGCGATCGAAACCCAGCCTGCCAATGCGTTCCTGCGCAGCAACCTGGCCTGGGTGCTGGCGACATGTCCCGAACCCGCCATCCGCAACGGCGCCCGGGCCGTGGAACTGGCGCAAGCAGCCGAGCGGCTTTCCGGTGGCCAACATGCATTGGTGCTTGGGACGCTGGCGGCCGCGTATGCGGAGGTGGGACGGTTTACCGAGGCCGTGGCGAAGGCCCAGCGCGCCCTGGAATTAGCGACAGCCCAGGCCGACACGGCGCAGGTGGAGGCCTTTCGGGCGCGCTTGGCCTTATACCAGGCGGGTTCCCCGTTCCGCGACACGGGGTTGTTGCCGCAAGGCAAAACGGTTCCCAGGAACTGAGCCGTCCTTGGAGTGAGCGGGCCGTCGTCGGTCCCGCTGAGTTATTTCTGCACGGTGAAGCTAAACGAAGATCATCAGTCGAGTGAGCGTGGCGAGCCCGGGTCGTCAGCGGCCGGAGCGGTGGGCCCCTGGCTGGCCCGGGGTTGGCTCCTGGGCGCGCTGCTCGTGATTGCCACTTTGATCGCCTACCTGCCGGTGTGGCGCGCCGGATTTATCTGGGACGATGACACGTTCCTGTGGCGCAATCCGCTGATCCTCCAGCCCGATGGCCTGGCCCGATTGTGGTTCACCACCACCGCGCCGGATTACTTCCCGATGACCTCCACGACCCTGTGGCTGGAATGGCGGTTGTGGGGGACGAACCCGCTGGGCTATCACCTGGTGAATGTGCTGCTGCACGCGCTCAGCGCGGTGCTGCTGTGGCGGCTGCTGGAACGACTCCGAATTCCCGGCACCTGGCTGGCCGCGGCGATCTTTGCCGTGCATCCCGTCAACGTCGAGTCCGTGGCCTGGATTACCGAGCGCAAGAACACGCTGGCGATGGCCTTCTACCTTCTGAGCCTGCTGTGCTACCTGCGCGCTGACTCCGATCCGCAACCCGCGACCCTCAGCCTTCGATGGCGCTGGTATGGGCTTTCGCTGCTGTCGTTTGTGCTGGCGTTGCTGAGCAAGACGGCGGTCGCGCCATTGCCGCTGGTGTTGCTGGGCCTGGCCTGGTGGCGGCGCGGGCGGTTCGAGCTTCGAGACGCGTGGCGGAGCGCGCCCTTTTTCGCCCTGGCGGCGGTCATGGGGCTGGTCACCCTGTGGTTCCAATACCACCGGGCGATAGGCGCCAGCCTGCTCGATGTGCGCAACGACAGCTTCTGGTCGCGGCTGGCGGGAGCCGGCTGGGCCGTCTGGTTCTATCTCTACAAGGCGCTGCTGCCGCTGAACCTGAGTTTCGTCTATCCGCGGTGGCAGATTGACCCGAGCCAGGCGCGGTCCTATCTGCCCGGGCTGTTGTGGGCGGCACTGCTGCTGGTTTGCTGGTGGTATCGCCGAAAGTGGGGCCAGGCGGCGCTGCTGGGTCTGGGCTATTTCGTGCTGCTGCTGCTGCCGGTGCTGGGCTTCGTGAGCATCTACTTCATGCGCTACTCGCTGGTGGCCGACCATTGGCAGTACTTCGCCATCATCGGGCCGATCGCACTGGGCGCAGCCGTCTTAACGCGCACGTTGGGCTGGATTGATGGATTGATGGATGGTTGGATTGAGGGGAAGGCTGAAAGGGCCGCGAAGCGCGCAACCATCGATTCATCCATTTATCCATACATCCAATGGTTGGTCTGCGGGGCGCTGCTGCTGGGGCTGGGGGTGTTGACGTGGCGGCAAGCCGGTACCTACCGGGACCTGGAGACGCTCTGGACGGCGACCCTGGCGCGGAATCCCGGCGCCGGTCTCGCCCACAACAATCTCGGCAACCTGCTGCTGGAGAAGGGACGGGTGAACGAGGCCATGGGCCACTTCCAGAGGGCGCTGGCCATCCAACCCAAGGCCGCGGACGTCCACTGCAACCTTGGCAGCGCGCTGCTCCGGCTGGGGCGGGTGGTGGAAGCCATCACTCATTTCGAGGCGGCCCTGAAGATCCAGCCCGATTCCGTCCAAGCCCATAACAACCTCGGCGGCGCGCTGTCGCAACTCGGGCGGCCGGATGAAGCGGTCGCCCACTTCCGGAAGGCCGCTCGAACTCCAGCCCGGTTTTGCCGGCACCTACTACAATCTCGGCGGCGCGCTGCTGCAAGCCGGGCGTCTGGACGAAGCCATCGCGAGTTTGCAGCGGGCGCTCGAACTGCAACCCGACCTGCCGGACGCCCGCATGAATCTGGCCAACGCTCTGCTCGCCAAGGGGCAGTTGGACGACGCCATTGCGCAGTTGCAGCAGGCCGTGAAAGCGCAGCCCGGCCTGGCCGGCGCTTACCACAACCTCGGCAACGCCCTTGTTCAGAAGGGGCAGTTGGACGACGCCATTGCTCAGTTCCGAAAAGCCCTAGCCATCCAGGCGGACTTCGCCGCCGCCTACAACGGCCTGGGCAGCGCGCTCTCGCGCAAAGGCGAGCTGGACGAAGCGCTTACTCACTTCGAGCGGGCGCTGCAAATCGCGCCGAGCTTTGCCGAGGCGCATCTCAACCTCGCCGATGCCCTGGTGCAGGGGAAGCAGGTGGACCGGGCCATCCCGCATTTCCGCAAGGCGCTCGAACTCGAGCCCAACCTGGCTGGCGCGCACAATAACCTGGCCAATGCACTGCTCGGGAAAGGAGCGGTGGACGAGGCCATCGTCCACTTTCAGGCTGCCTTGCGGCTTCAGCCCAACCTGGCCCAGGCCCACAACAACCTGGCCAACGCGCTGCTGCAAAAGGGGCAGGCAAAGGAGGCCGTGGCGCACTACGAGTCGGCGGTGGCGGCCCTGCCCAACCATCCTTTCTTACTCAACAACCTGGCCTGGGTGCTGGCTACCAACCCGGATGCGTCGGTCCGCAACGGCGGGCGGGCGGTGGACCTGGCGCAGCAGGCCGAGCGGCTTTCCGGAGGGAAGGACCCGGTGCTGCTGGGCACACTGGCGGCCGCTTATGCGGAGGCGGGGCGTTCGGCAGAGGCTGTGGCGACAGCGCAGCGAGGCTTGGAGTTGGCAACGACACAAGGCAACACGACCCTGGCGGAAACCCTCCGGGGGCGGATCGCCCTGTTCCAGGCGGGGTCCGCGTTCCGCGATCCAACTCCGTCACCGCGTGGGCAATGAGGTCTCGATTGCGAATGCTCATGCGCGCGGGCTCAGCGGGCGAACGGGGCGGCACCAACCGATCGGGTCTTGCCGGCTCGAAACGGGCGGGTGACATCAAGGCGCGCGGAGATTGTGCTGGCAGGTGGGGGAGGAGGTGGGAAGAATCCGCGCCATGCCGCTTTTTGCGCTAACGATCTTTACAGGGGCGTTCCTGCTGTTCCAGGTGCAACCGTTGATAGGGAAGTACATCCTGCCGTGGTTTGGCGGGGGGCCGGGGGTCTGGACGACGTGCATGTTGTTCTTCCAGACGCTGCTGGTGGGCGGCTATGCTTACGCGCATGTTGCTTCGCGTCTGAAGCCGCGGGTGCAGGCGATCGTGCATCTGTTGCTGCTGGCGGCCGCGCTGGCGTTGCTGCCGATCACGCCCGCGGACGTGTGGAAGCCGCAGGGCGGGGAGAACCCGACACTGCGCATTCTGATTCTGCTGACCGTCAGCCTTGGGCTGCCGTATTTCGTGCTGTCGTCAACCGGCCCGTTGGTGCAGCAGTGGTTCAGCCGCACGCACCCCGGGCGGTCGCCCTACCGGCTCTACGCGCTGTCCAACGCCGGATCGCTGCTGGCGCTGGTGACGTATCCGTTCCTGGTGGAGAGCTATCTGACCCGCAAGACGCAAGCGACAGTGTGGGCGTGGGGGCTGGTCGGGTATGCGGTGGTCTCTGCGCTTTGCGCGGCGAGACTGTGGAAGTCCGAAGGCGAGAGGGAGAAGGCAGAAGCCGGCCTCACGGAACACGCAACACGCAACACGCAACCTGCGCCCGTCGAACCTCATCCAACCCTCGCCCCCCGTCCCTCACCCCTCGACCCTCTGTTGTGGCTGCTGCTGCCGGCGTGTGCATCAGTGCTGCTGCTAGCGACGACCAACAAGCTGTGCCAGGACACGACGGTGATCCCGTTTCTGTGGGTGCTGCCGCTGGCGCTTTACCTGCTGAGCTTCATCATCTGCTTCGACAACCCGCGGTGGTATGCGCGGCTGCCCTTCGGGCTGGCGCTGGTGGCGGCGCTGGCGGCTCTGAGCTGGATCATATTCCGCGGGAGCGACAAGCTGCTGTGGCGACTGCTGACTGTTTACGGGGGAGGCTTGTTCGTCTGCTGCATGGTGTGTCACGGGGAGCTTTACCGGCTGAAGCCGGAGCCGAGGCGGTTGACAGGGTTTTACCTGATGATTGCCGTCGGGGGCGCGCTGGGGGGGCTGTTTGTGGCGGTGGCGGCACCGCTGGTGTTCAAGAGCTACCGCGAACTCCAGTGGGGCCTGCTGGGGTGCGGACTGTTGTTCCTGCTGGTGTGTGTCCGGGACCGGCGCGGTGCCTGGAACGCGGCAACGCTGCGGGACTGGCGCGGATGGGGGAGCATCGGGTTGGCGCTGGTCGCGACGATACTGGCCACCACCCTCTGGTTGCACCGGGAGAAGGCCACCGGCGTGCTCTATACCTCGCGCAACTTTTACGGCGTGCTGCGGGTGCTCGAACAGCGCGCCAACGATCCCAAAGGACACACTCTAGGCCTGATGCACGGGCGGATCTGGCACGGCTGGCAATTTGTTGATCCGGAGCAGGTGAGGTGGCCAACGCTTTACTTCAGCCAGCGGAGCGGGGTTGGGCTGGCACTCGGCGCGCTGCCCGCCGGCTGGCACCGTATCGGGGTGGTAGGGCTGGGGATCGGGACGCTGGCCGCTTATGCCGAGGCGGGTGATTATGTGCGCTATTACGAGATCAACCCTGAGGTGCATCGGATCGCCGCCTCGCGTTTCACCTGCCTGGCGAAGTGCCCGGGCAAGGTCGAGGTGGTGACCGGGGATGCGCGGCTGTCGCTGGAGCGGGAACCGCCACAGCAATTTGACCTGCTGGTGCTCGATGCCTTCAGCAGCGACGCCATCCCGGCGCATCTGCTGACGGTCGAGTCCTTCGCGATCTACCAAAGGCATCTCACGACCAACGGAATCATTGCGGCGCATATTTCCAACTGGTACTTGGACCTCGAGCCCGTGCTGGTCAATCTGGCGCGCCATTTCAACTATCACCTGGCCGTAGTGGAGCATATCCCTACCGGCGACCAATGGTGGTTGCTGCCGTCGCTTTGGATTCTGCTCAGCCGCGACGCGGGGATCTTGAACTCACCGGAGCTCCGCGCGGCGTCACGGCCCGAGCAGCCCGGCTCAGAGAGGGTGTCCTTGTGGACGGATGATTTTACCAGCGTGTTTCAGGTTCTGAGATCACTCACCCCGCCGCAGCTTGATTCGGAGGCGGCGGGAGGACAGGTCGAGGTTGCGACCCGCCTGACCCGGGAAGGCGATTTTGGTGGGGCGATTGCCCAGTACCGTGAGGTTTTGCAGGCGCAGCCGGAGCTGGTGCCGGCGCTAAACAACCTGGCGTGGCTGCTGGCGACCGCGCCTGAGGCGTCGTCGCGCAACGGGCAGGAGGCGGTCCGTCATGCGGAGAAGGCCTGCCGGCTGACGCGTTACTGTGTGGCACGACTGGTGGGGACGCTGGCGGCGGCTTACGCCGAGGCCGGGCGGTTTCCAGAGGCAATTGCCACCGCGGAGAAGGCGATTGCCCGGGCGTCGGCCTCGGGCGACCAGGCGCTGCGGGAAAGGAACCAGGAGTTGCTGGAGCTCTACCGCAAGGGGCAACCTTATCGGGAGCCCGCCAGCGCCCAGCCGTAGCCCTCACTCCAAAGCCTGATACTTGAGCGCGCGAAGGGCGGATGGCTGAGAGTCAAGCCATCGAAAGATTGCACTGCTTTTCACGGGCACGAATTCCCGCTTGTCATCGGTGAAGTCCGCAAGCGGTGGCCAATTCCCAGCCAGCCCAGCAGCAGCACCCCCGCCAAACCGGCTAAGCGCAGCCCCCACGCGAAGCTGGCCGGCGCGTAACGGAACTCGATCGTGCCGGAACCCGCGGGGACTACCACGCCACGAATCGCATGGTTGGCCCGGAGAATCGGCACTCGCACGCCGTTCAGGTATGCCTGCCAGCCGGTGTCCCAGAGGTCAGACAGCACCACCAGCCCCGGGGTTTCCATACGCACCGACACGACGATCCGGGTTGAAATCTCCTCGACGATGTTGGCGCTGCCTCGGCAAGGGTCGGGCAAACTGGCCGGCGACTCGACGTACGCCACTTCCCGCGGGTCAAACTCCTTTGCGGCCAGCTTTGCCAGCCGCGCTTTGTCGTCGGCCACCGTTTCAACCCGGTGCGGAACGAAGGCCCGCGTCAGCGCATTGGAGTTTACCATGACCCAGTAGTCCGGTCCCTGGAAAGCGGGGCGAGCGTTGGGCTGCGGCGACCCGCGGAAGATCACGTGCCTCACCCCAAGCATATCAAACACCGGCCAGAGGCGGAGCGCGCCCTCGGGCGTGAATATGCCTTTGGGCAGCAGCCACTGCGTCTGGGCGTACTCGAAATTGGCGGGCTTCGGGTCGGCCGCACTCAGCATCAGATCGGTCAGGCGTGCAGGATCACCCCCGTCGTAGCCCCGGATGTCGCGCAACCCGCACATCGCGGCCAGGTTCGCCGGCAGGCAATTGTAGCCGATAATCCGGCCGGGAGCGGATTTGGCGACGTCGCTCAGAACGAGAGGCGTGGGAAAATAAAGCGCCGGGTCGCATTGCGGGTCTCGGCCGTAGCCAAACCAGAGCAGGTCCGCAAGCAGTGCTGCCGCCGGCAGGGGGAGCAGGCGGAACGGCCAAAGTTGCCGGGACCACAGGAGCCACCAGCCAATCAACCCTAGTCCGCAGAGAACCGCTGCGAAGCCGCAATGCTCCGTGGGTTGACAACAAATTCCGCCGACATGCTCAATTAATCAGATTGACAGTCTTCACATAGTTCGTGTAATATGGGGCGAACTATAAAGCCGTCCTTTGCAGTTTGCGTAGTGAGTGTTCTCGTGGCTGGGTCGCGAGGAGTTTTCCCCGAGGTCCATGCCGCTGAACTACGGCGTGGCCCGTTCCTCCAGATTTCCACGCCGGCCAGCATCACCATTCGCTGGCGTACGGACGTCGCCTGCGAAAGCGTCGTCCGCTACGGTACCCAAACGAACGTCCTGACTTCCTCCGTGAGTGTCCCTGGTTCGACTACCGAGCACGAAGTGCAACTTGGCAGTCTGGCGCCGGCCACCCAGTATTTTTATTCGGTTGGCTCGCTCACCAACACCCTGGCCGAGGGACCGGATTGCGACTTCACCACACCCCCGGCACCCAGGCAGGCCAAACCGACGCGCGTTTGGGTCATCGGCGATGCCGGCCAGTCCGTGGAGGATGGGCAACTCCGCGTGCGCAATGCCTACTACCAATACGCCGGCTTCCGCCACACTGACGTGTGGCTGGCACTGGGCGACAACGCCGACGTTGACGGAAAAGACGCCGAATACCAGGCTAATTTCTTCGACGTCTATCCGGAGCTGCTCCGGCAGACGGCGGTCTGGTCCACCATCGGCAATCACGAAACCTACTCGGCCACCGCCAACGGTCGGTTCCCGTATCTCGACATCTTCTCCTTTCCGACCAACGGCGAGGCGGGTGGCGTGGCTTCCGGGACGGAATGCTATTATTCCTTTGACCACGCCAACATACACTTCATCTGCCTGGATTCTGTGACCCAGAGCCGGGCGACCAATGGCGCCATGGCCGATTGGCTTCGCGCGGATCTCGCGGCCACGACCAATCAGTGGCTGATCGCCTTCTGGCATTACCCCCCCTATACCAAAGGCTGGCACGATTCGGACACGGAAACGGAATTAATCGAGATGCGGCAGAATATTGTGCCGATACTGGAGGCGGGTGGTGTCGACGTCGTATTGTGCGGGCACAGTCACGTTTACGAACGGTCCTTCCTCCTGCGCGGTCACTACGGCGATTCCAGCACGCTGCAGCCCGAAATGATCCTGGACCATGGGAGCGGGCGGGAAAACGACACCGGCGCTTACATCAAACCTGCTTCCGGTCCACTCGCGAACCAGGGCACCGTGTATATCGAGGTCGGCTGTTCCAGCTCAGTCTATCCTGCCTGTGGCCACCATCCCGCAATGTTCTTCGATGAAGTGCAGTTGGGGTCGCTCGTTCTGGATATCAATAGCAACCGGCTGGACGCGGCCTTCCTGCGCGAGACGGGCGCGGTTGACGACTCGTTTACAATCATCAAGCGAGACCCGGAGCTGCTCCGCTTCTGCGACATCGCCCTGAAAAGCGGGAAAATCATGCTCCGCTGGAACTCCACCGCCGGGAAGAGGTACCGTATCGAGCGCACCGATGTTGGCCAAGGGACAAACTGGCAGCCCGCCAGCGATCTCATCACTGCGGTTGGCGCCATCACGGCTTGGACAAACCCCATCTCCGCCGGCACAAATTGCCTGTACCGCGTGGTCCAATTGCCAACATCAGCAACTCTCAAGCGAACGCCAGAGCCTCGGAAACCAACTGCGATTGGCTTAACCGGATGGCGCCTGCGGGTAGAGAGTTTCCTGGCTGCCCTGGACAAGCGGGGCACCGAACAAAGCCCCATCTGGCCGGATGAAGGGCGCCCGGCGGCAGGCGCGTGGGCGAGTGAGGCCGTGATTTGCAATACCACTTACTGGAGGGATCGGATCAAGTCCCAAGCTCAGCACTCCGGGTCGCATTGGAGGTTAGCGAGCGTCCCTCCCAAGGTAATCTGGCAACAAGCCAGATTGCGTGGCTGAAGTGCCTTGAACAGGTGTCCGTGGCAGTGAAAGTTCGCTGCCTTCTCGATCTCGCTACCCCGCCGCAGCTTCCCGTCCCCTGCCCACCGCCCGCAACGCTCCAGCACAGTCCGAACATTTGCCAGGGTGATTGTTCGGGCGACCGGTCGCGAAAATCGGAAATCCCCAAAACGAGAACAGGGCTGACTGGCTGCTGCGGCCGCAGTGTTTTGATGTTAGGGAGCACACGTCGAGAGTAAGGGAATCCCTTACGCCATAAAGGGGGTTTTGCCTGACTTGCGGGAAAGCACATGGGCGAGGGATGCTGCTGGACTAAGTTATTGTCCCGGTAGCTAACAACCCATTTGGGGGCTAATGTTTTGAAACCTGACTGCGATCAGGGTGGGCAGCTGTTTAGGTGCCTGTTGGGGGCATTGTTTTGCTCGACCTCGATCAGCATCGCTTCGGCAGCGATTTCGCACTGCCCGACTAATCGGACTATTGTTGCGAGCTCGACCTGTACTGCCGCTCTCACAGACTTTACAGGTGAAGTGGAATCAAGCGATCCGGGCGCCGTAGAATCCGTTACCCAGAATCCTCCAGCCGGCACTGCGGTCGGCTTGGGGATCACCAACGTAGTTTTCACCGTCACCTGCACCAACGGATCGGTCGATACCTGTACGGCGCTCATCAGCGTGGTGGACGCCACGCCGCCGGTGATCACCGGTGCGACCAACAAGAGCGTGGAGTACAGCGGCGCGTGGACGTTCGACGCCCCGAGCGCGACGGACACGTGCGGGACGAACACGCTCACGGTGCTGAGCACGACAACCAACTGGACCTGCGGAGCGGCGTATGTGGCGACGCGGGCGTGGCAGGCGGTGGATGCCTTCGGGAACACTGCGACCTGCACGCAAGTGGTGACGGTGGTAGATACGACGCCGCCAGTGATGCTTTGTCCGACCAACCGGACAGTGGAGTGCTCCAGCCCGTGGAGTTTCGGGACGCCGGTGGCGGCCGACCGAGGCTCAGGCAGCGTGGTGGTTTATGACAACTCGGTGAACGATCTGGTGACCCGGTTCGACACGGGCACCAACGAGGTAGGCAACGAGATCGTCCTCGCGGGTGAGGAGCGCTATCTGCAGGGGTTCAGCTATGAATTCTGGAGCACGAACCTGACCGGATCGTTTTCGTTTGAGGGGACAAATGTGACGGTGCGGCTGCGGTTTTATGCGAATGACGGGACAAACTTCAACGGGTATCCAACGCCGGGGACGCTGCTGTATGACAGCGGCGAGTTCTGGGTGGGAACGGGCACGACGCCGCGGGCGACGGTGGTCTATGACGAATTTGATCTGTGGCTGTATGCGCTGCATCCGCTGATGGATGCGCTGCCGCCGAGTTTCACGTGGACGGTGCAGTTCAGCGGGCTGGGAACCAATGACCAGGCGGGAGTCGATCTGTATTCGCCGCCGGTGATTGGGCAGAGCTACGGGGATTTCTGGCTGCGGACCGCAGCCGGCTGGCAACTGCGGACGAACCCTGCGGTGGCAATGGACATAGCCGCGCAGGCTCGGGCGAGCACGAACCGGGTGGTGATCAGTGTGCTGAGCACCGTGACCAATGCGGTTTCGGGTGGTGGGTATATCGCGACGCGGATCTGGCAGGCGACGGATGCGTGCGGGAACTTCAGCACTTGCTTCCAGACTGTGACGATAGTGGACACCACGCCGCCGGTGATCACCGGTGCGACCAACAAGAGCGTGGAGTACAGCGGCGCGTGGACGTTCGACGCCCCGAGCGCGACGGACACGTGCGGGACGAACACGCTCACGGTGCTGAGCACGACAACCAACTGGACCTGCGGAGCGGCGTATGTGGCGACGCGGGCGTGGCAGGCGGTGGATGCCTTCGGGAACACTGCGACCTGCACGCAAGTGGTGACGGTGGTAGATACGACGCCGCCAGTGATGCTTTGTCCGACCAACCGGACAGTGGAGTGCTCCAGCCCGTGGAGTTTCGGGACGCCGGTGGCGGCCGACCGAGGCTCAGGCAGCGTGGTGGTTTATGACAACTCGGTGAACGATCTGGTGACCCGGTTCGACACGGGCACCAACGAGGTAGGCAACGAGATCGTCCTCGCGGGTGAGGAGCGCTATCTGCAGGGGTTCAGCTATGAATTCTGGAGCACGAACCTGACCGGATCGTTTTCGTTTGAGGGGACAAATGTGACGGTGCGGCTGCGGTTTTATGCGAATGACGGGACAAACTTCAACGGGTATCCAACGCCGGGGACGCTGCTGTATGACAGCGGCGAGTTCTGGGTGGGAACGGGCACGACGCCGCGGGCGACGGTGGTCTATGACGAATTTGATCTGTGGCTGTATGCGCTGCATCCGCTGATGGATGCGCTGCCGCCGAGTTTCACGTGGACGGTGCAGTTCAGCGGGCTGGGAACCAATGACCAGGCGGGAGTCGATCTGTATTCGCCGCCGGTGATTGGGCAGAGCTACGGGGATTTCTGGCTGCGGACCGCAGCCGGCTGGCAACTGCGGACGAACCCTGCGGTGGCAATGGACATAGCCGCGCAGGCTCGGGCGAGCACGAACCGGGTGGTGATCAGTGTGCTGAGCACCGTGACCAATGCGCTTTTGGGTGGTGGGTATATCGCGACGCGGATCTGGCAGGCGACGGATGCGTGCGGGAACTTCAGCACTTGCTTCCAGACCGTCATGGTGGTGGATACCACTCCGCCCGTGATCACCCAGTGTCCGACCAACCGCTCGCTGACGGCGGGTAACAATTGCCTGGTCGTCCTGCCCGATTTCACCGGCGAACTCATCGCCGCGGACGCCTGCAACCCCGTCTCAATAAGCCAAAACCCGCCACCCGGCGCCGAGGTCGGCCTCGGCCAACATGTGATTACCTTTCTTGCCACGGACACGGCCTCCAACGCGGTGTCCTGCGCCTTGCTCCTGTCCGCTGTTCCGAACCCCGGCGCCAACACCAACCTCAGCATCTCGGAATTCATGGCCAAGAACACCAGCACCATTGCCGATAATTTCGGCGTGTTCTCCGATTGGATTGAGATCTACAACCCGGGCCCCTGCCCGGTGGATATGAATGGCTGGTCGCTGACCGACGATGCGACGCGGCCCAAGAAATGGACCTTTCCGGCCACCAACATCGCCGCCGGCCAATACCTCGTGGTCTGGGCTTCCGACGGAAACTGGCGCCTTCCCGGCGCACCCCTGCACACCAATTTCAAGCTGTCCGACGGAGGCGAGTACCTGGCGTTGGTTCAGTCGAATGGCGTTACCATCGCGACGCAGTTCGCACCCACGTTTCCGCCGCAGTTGCCGGACGTGTCGTATGGCCTGCCGGCGGACAGCGCAACCAATAACTATCTCGCGTGGCCGACCCCTGGGGCGCCCAACAGCCCCGCGACTAACTTTGTGGTAGCGGACTTGTCCTTCACGCCCGGCAGAGGGTGGTTCACCAACTCGGTTTCGGTCTCGATGGGGACCCCCACGGCGGGCGTGACCATCTATTACACTACCAACGGGACCATGCCCAGTCCAACCAACGGGTTCATTTACGCGCGCCCGCTGGTCTTCTCCAACACCACGGTGTTGCGCGCCGCAGCCTATCGCGCGGCCTACCTGCCTGTCGTTGCGTCTCACACCTATGTCTTTCCCAATCAGATGGTTTATCAGACCGGCGCCGGTTTTCCGACGACGTGGGGAACCAACGCCTATGGGGCCACTGTTCAGGCGATCTACAGCTGCAATTCGAACATCATCAATGATCCGCAGTGGAGTGATCAGATCCCGACCGCTTTGCTGAGCCTGCCGACAGTCAGTGTGGCCATGAGCACCGACGACATGTTCGGCACCAACGGCATCTATTCGAACCCGCTGAGCGAAGGTGATGCGTGGGAGCGGCCTTGCTCAGTCGAATACTTCCGCCCGGATTCCGAGCCGGGCTTTCAAATCGATTGCGGCATTCAGATCCATGGCGGCGTTAGCCGGGATCCATTCTGGATGCCCAAACACAGTTTGCGCGTGAAGTTCAAGCAGATATATGGCGCGGGGAAGCTTGCTTTTGACCTGTATCCCGGCTCGCCGGTGCGCGAATTTGACACGCTTGTGCTGCACGGCTCTTTCAATGACCACTGGCTCTATCGCGGCCGGCGGGCGCAGATGCAGCGTGACCAATGGTGTGCCGACACCCAGCGGGAAATGGGCGAGTATGGCACTCATGGCACCTATGTTCATCTCTACCTCAACGGTCTTTACTGGGGCCTGTACAACCTGGGTGAGCGGCCCGATGCCTCGTACGCCGCCCACTACCTGGGCGGGGATAAGTCGGACTACGACTCCTTCAAATGGGACGAGCTGAAGAATGGCACAGCGGACGCTCTCAATGAATTGCTCGCCATGGCCGCCGCGGGAATTACCAACGAAACCTCCTATTCCAACGTGTGCCACTACCTGGATGTCCCGGATTTCATCGATTACCTGCTGATCAACTTCTATGCCGCCAACTGGGACTGGCCGGTTGACAACTATTGGCTCAATGGCAGCGTCACGAAGGGCGTGCCGTTTCGCTTTTTCTCGTGGGATGCCGAGACGACCCTGCTCTCCGTTACAGACGATTTGACCGGATTCTACGATGAGACGCCGGGCAAGCTTTACTCGGCTTTGCGCCAGTATCCGGAGTTTCGCCGCCTGTTTGGCGACCATGCCCAACACCTGCTCTTGAACGGTGGGGTAATGAGCCCGGAGCGCTGTGCCGCGCGGTGGATGCAGCGCGCCCAAGAGATCGATCTGGCGATCATCGCCGAGTCGGCGCGCTGGGGCGCCACCAATACCACCGATGGGAGCGTCATTACTCACGCCGACTGGCTTCAGGAACAGAACTTCCTGCTGACGAACTGGTTTCCCCAGCGCACGGACATCTTAATCGAGCAATTGCGCAACGCGCATCTTTACCCTCTGCTAGACGCGCCGGTGTTCACTCCGCATGGCGGCATTATCGCCGATTCGCTGAACGTCACGATCACCGCACCCCCGGGAACCATTTTGTACTACACCGCTGATGGTAGCGACCCGCGTCTGCCCAACGGCGAGGTCTCTCCAAACGCGCTGATCTATGATTCGGGCCCTCCCCTCACGCTGACGCTGACAAACAGTCTGCAGCTACGCGCTCGCGCCTTCGCCACCAACACATGGAGCGCCCTGGTCGAGGCCACTTATGCGCTCAGGAGCGAGGTGGAAATGCGGATTGGCAATATCACGCGCCGAACCGACGGCACCGTGAAACTGGATTTCCTCGCGTGGCCCGGTGTGAGCTACACCCTGCGCGCTTCCACCAACCTCATCAGATGGGAGGCGATCGCCACGCTGACGCCTTTGCCGGATGGAACATTCAACTTTGTTGACCCCGCCGCAACCAATTATTCCGCGCGCTTTTACGCATTGACCTGGCCCTGATCCCGCCGTTGATTGGATAGTGGTGTGGGTTGACAACAAATTCCGCCGATTTCCGATGTCCGAAGTCCGAAAACAGCAAATCGAGGGAATTCATTTCTGTACGTGGGAAGGCCTGCATTTCGCGGGGGTCTCAGAATCTCAAAATCAGGAACAGGTTGCGCGGCTCGATGGCTACCCCGCTTGGCGACGTGGGAAGGTACACGGAATGCGCGGCCAGAATGTCCAGTGGCAGCAGGATTCTCCTCCCGGCCAACGAGGGTCCGTAAAAAATGATCTACCCCCAAATGATACCCGGGAGCAGGACCACGAGTCTGGTTAGCTTGCGCCGCGGTCGTTTGCCGCGGTCAGAAACCAGGTGCTCATTCATTGCCGCGTGTTCTGTTTGACTGAGCGGATCCAGACCGCCACGACGGTCTTGCCGAGGCGGTGCAGGAGCAGAGGGTCCAGGACCCGCGAGACGGGTACCAACGCACGGTCCCAGAAAAGGATTTGCTTGAGGGTCGGCAAGTCCTGGCGCAGGAGCAGGCGGTTGCCGAGCGAAGCCAGCAGGCCGCAGCTATCGAGATAGAGGAGGCGTTCGAGGCACAAGCCGGGGATGGGCCGCGCCGCCTCGGCCAGCGAACTCCGATTATAGCGGCGGAAATGGCCGAGGCTGGCGTCAAAGGGCGAAAAGAGCCAGTTGTGGGCAGGGGCAAGGACGATCAGGCGGCCCTGGTCGCGCAGGCGTGCCGCGGCCCGGGCCAGTTCCGCGGAGTCATCCTCGACATGTTCCAGGACATCAATGTAAAGGATGCTGTCAAAGCGGGCGTCGGGCTCAAGATCGGCGATGGAGCCCTGGCGCAGCTCGCAGGGGCCGGGCAGGGGCGCTTCGGCAAGGGAGTGACGCATCTCTTGCACGAGCCGGCCATCCGGCTCCAGACAAACCCACCGGCGTTGGGTGGGCCGGCGCAGGAACCGGGTGTTGACCCCCAGTCCGGCGCCCACCTCGAGCACGTCGCCCTGGAGAAAAGGTATGAGCAGGCGGCTCCAGTAGCGCTTCCAGTTCCCGGCGTGGGCGAAGAGCTCCAGTTCCTCACCGACGTAGCGCTGGTCAACCGGAGCGGGCATAAACGGTTTGGGATGTGCCGACGAAGAATCGATAATCGCGCAGCGGCAGGAAGCTGAGGTTGCTGCGGTTGAACAGGACAAGCAGGCTTAAACCGACCGCGACGGTCAACATCTGCATGACGGTCACTAGGAGCAGGCCAGCGCCTATAATGGTCCATCCGGGAACGGCCACCGGGTTACCCCAGCGGGCGGCGAGGGCGACTGCCAGCAGCGCGGCCAGAATGACGATGAGGGAGAAGATCGCCAGAATCAGCCGCACGGTGACGGTTTCCGCAAAGACAGAGATGGCGCTCAGGCCGTGCAGCACCAGCGCGGGAAAATCCATGTGCGAACGGCCCGCGAGGCGTGTGCCGCGCTCCGTGGGCAGGAAACCGTGCTCGATCCGGCTCTTGACGACGGACGCGGCATAGTGGTTCCAGGTGTCGGAGACCACGGTGAGCGTGGCGACGTGATGAGCGGGCAGGATGCTGAAATTGCCGACGCGCACCGGCACGCCCGTCAGCAGACGATGCCCGAAGCGATAGAGGTGGTAGCAGAGGCGGAAGACGAAACCCTCCGAGCGGCGCACCCGTTGGGCGAAAATGACCTTGCTCCTGCCTTCCTCTAGGAATTTCCGGACCAGACGGGGCACATCTTCTGGCTTGTCCTCGCCGTCAGCGTCCATAACCAGGACCGCGTCGCACGGCCTTTCGGCGTGGACGAAGCTCAGGCCGACGGCGATGGCGCGCTGGTGGCCGAGGTTGCGGCGCAGGCGCAGGCACTCGACCGTGGCGAGGTTCCGCAGCCCGCCTTTGACCAAGTCGGCGGGGACCGGGGTGCGGGAGGAGTCGTCGAGGAAGAGAACCCGGGGGACCACGGGCAACCCGGCCAGTTGCGCGTCCAGTTGCGGCAGGATCTGCGCGGCGCTTTCCCAGTCATTATAGACGGGGACCAGGATGATCAGGTCCAACAAGTTGCTATGGCTCATGGTCAATGCCAGGCGGAGCGTTCCATTCAGCGGCTACGCCGGCGCGAAGTTTCCGGGCCAACCGTCTCGCTGCATGTTGGCCGAAAGGCTTGAGCAAGAGGCCGCCGAGGACAAGCAAATAAAGCCCAAGTGTCTTATAACACCGACCCGGGGATAACAGGCGTTGGGGGGGGCTGGGCCCGGTTTTTGTTTGTGCCTGGTGCGCTGTCTCTGGCTGAATGCAGCCGATCTTGAACTCGGCTGAGCCAGAGAAGAGCGTGGACGAAGCGGGCGGCGGGCGGCTAGCAGCCCTGCTGCGGGCGTCGGTGATGGCGGTGCTGGCCGCCACGCTATCCGTGGCGGCGTACCACGCAGTGTGCGGCGGCTTCTGGTCGTATGACGACATGGGGTTCTTCATGCTGACACAGAAGACGCTGGCGGCGGGGCATCCGCTCTATGACGAAACCTTCACGCTGTACGGGCCGGCCTATTATGCTTGGCAACAGTTCCTCCGCGCGGTGACGGGGCAACCGTTGTCCCATGACACCACGCTGCTGTTCACCACGATGGCGCTGGTAGCTGTCCCGCTGTTGTTCGCGGGCTACGTGGCGCGGCTGGCCCGGAACCTGTTCCTGACGGCGTTCACGTGCTTTGCCGTGTTCGATATGCTATTGGTGAATTTGAAGAGTGAACCGGGGCACCCGCAGGAGCTGTGCGCCCTGCTGCTGGGAGCGATGTTGCTAGCCAGCTCCTTGCTTAGCTGCGCGCGGCGCGGCGGGATTCTCCTGGGGGTGATTGGGTTGCTGGGGGGGTTGTTGAGCATGACCAAACCGAACCTGGGGGTGTTTGCGGCGGTCGCCGGGGCGCTGACCTTCTCGCGGTTCGCGCCGGCGGGGAAGGCCAGGGGCCTGCTGTTTGGCGCGAGCGCGCTGGCGGCGATCGTGCTGCCGGCGGCGTTAATGCGGCATAATTTGCCGGCGGCAGGCCCTTACTGCGTGATCGCGTCCGGCGCGATTCTAGTGCT
Organism: uncultured Verrucomicrobiae bacterium; assembly: GCA_963822005.1. Taxonomy (GTDB): domain Bacteria; phylum Verrucomicrobiota; class Verrucomicrobiia; order Limisphaerales; family UBA8199; genus PALSA-1440. The sequence continues at coordinate 88,134 of CAWGGD010000019.1, forward strand.
GCTGCTGCAACTGGCGCGGTGGCAACCGGAACAAACGGTGTCGTGGCGAGCTTTCGCCGCTGCGCTCACGGGGTTCGGCGGCGGGGTGCTGGGGCTGTGCAGCGTACGCTCTTGCCGGTGGGACGTCCCTCGCCGGCCTGGTCCGCGGGTTATTGCTCCAGCATGTCGGGTTTGACCGGGTGTTCTTCGTGTGGCCGGGATTCGAATTGGAGGAGGCGGTGCTGGCCGCGGGCCTGGCGTTTCTAGTGTGGGCCGCGACCGGGCAGGGCCGGCATCTGTGGGAGAAAAGTCCCTGGGTGCCGAGTGCACTGAAGGCCGGGGTCCTGCCGTTGATGGCGTCTGGCCGGCCTGACGCTAGGGCTTACGCATGCGTTTGTTTGGAGCCTGCCGTTGGTGGTCGCGACAGCCGGCCCTTGCAGAGGGCAACCTGACTCGACAGGAGAATTGGCTCCGCGTTACCTTCGGCCTGTCGCTGGGGGTGCTGATGGCAATGTGGGGGTATCCGGTGTGGGGTTCGCAGGCGGGGCTGTCGTTTTTCCTGCTCATCCCTGTGGCGGTGGTGTCGTGCGCCGATGCGGTTCGCTACGGTTGCTGGAACGGCCCGGCAGGCCAGGCGCCGGTAACGATAGCGGAGTGGATTGGCCGGCACAGAACCGCGGGGCGGGTACTGAAGGGCGCGGCGGTGGTGGTGGTGCTGGGAGTGGCGCTGCTTGAAGCCCGGCGGGCGGTGGTGGCCTGCAACGGGATGGTGCCTTCCGGGCTGCCCGGGAGCCGCCGGTTGCGCATGCCGGCCGACGAGGCGGAATTCTACCACCGGTTGACCCGGGCCGCCCAGGCGCACGGTCGGACTTTGTTCGCGATGCCAGGCATGGGCAGCCTGTATTTCTGGACGGGCCAAGACCCGCCGACGCGCCTCAATGCGACTACCTGGATGCTGCTACTGACGCCAGAGCAGCAGTGCCGGGTGGTTGAGGACCTGGAGAAAACGCCCGGGCTGTGCGTGATTCGCTGGAACGCGCTCGCCGAGTTCTGGATGCGCGGCCACGACGTGTCGCAAAACAGCATCGTGCGTTACCTCGAAGACAACTTCACCACGGTCGAATCGTTCAACGGTTGCGAGATCATGGTCCGGCGGTCAGCCGACAGTCAGACTCAAAAGCCTTAAGGCAAGGCCCAGCCGCTGACGACGGTGAGCGAAGCTTTCTCGTAGGGGTTCACGTCGGCAGTGGAGCCGATAGGGACGGCTTCAGTGCGGCCGCCGTGAGCCGCGATAAAATACTCAGTCTGGCGGCCCCAGGCGTACGTGTAGGGCACGTCGAACCAGCCTTGGGGCCCTTCGGGCGCCGGGGGCAGGTTGGGAGGAGCGGTTTCCTCGGGTTCGGCTGCGGGGAGGCCTCCGACAATCCAAAGCCGGTTGCCGGAGGAGAGCGTTTGGGTGATTCGATCCAGGACGGTCTTGAGGGGTGCCGTGGCGGCGAGCTTCTCCTTGAGCAGATCGTAGCGGTGAATGTGAGAATCGGCCAGATCGGGGAGGGTAGTCCACGGGGTGGTTCCATGGTAATAGCGGCTGAAGGTGACGCCGCAATACCAGGGATAAACAAGGATGAGATCGTTGGGTTTGGCCTGCTCGCGCAACCGGGTTGCGATGAGGTCAATGTTGGTCTGGCGATACTTGGCGAGCCCGATGCCGGAGATCAGCGGCACGAAAGTCATCAGACCGACCAGCGCCAACCGCCAGATTCGGTAACGTTCCAGCCAGCTTCCCAGGGCGGCATCGATGCACACCGCGGCCACCACCATGGGTGGCAGCCAGTACCAGGGTTGCGTTGGCAGTTTGGCCATCAGGACCAGGATGAGAAAGACCAGCCCGCCGGTGCTGATGGTGATGGCCGCGAACAAAGGCAGATCCTCCACCTCGACCTGTTTCCGGCGCGTTGACCCTCCTACCAGCACCAGGCCCCGGACGACGACCAGGAGGCCCAGGCCCATCCAAACCGGAGCTTGCCAGGCCATCGGACTGCCCAGAGCGTCAACGAAGTTCGACCAGACGACCGGGGCGCTGACACGGTTTTGCTGTACCACCCGCCACGGCTGCGACAGCGTGATCAACCTCATATAGGGCAGGAGCGAGGCGGCCGCTACCGCTCCGACCCCAATAAGGATCAGCGCAGTCCGATCCCGGTCACGCCGGAAACAGACGAAGCAGCCGGCGATACAGATCGCAAACAGCAGGAAGGCGTTCTGATAGAGGCATTGGACGCTTAACACCGCCGCCAGCGCCGCGGCCAGGAATCGCCCCACACTGGGAGTCCGCATCAAGGACCAAACCAGCGCCAGGGTGAGGCTGATGAGAAGACAACCCAGCCCATACCCGCGCAGAGCGTCGCCCCCCCGGACCAGCGTCAGGTTGGCTCCCAAAAGTCCAAGGGAAACCAGCGGAAGGGAGGAACGCAACACCCGCGCGTTCAGCCAGACCGCTCCGAGAACCGAAAGGCCGGTCAAAAAGCCGAGCCACCGCAAGGCGACATCGCTGCTGCCGAGACCGATCGCCGACCAGCACCGTACCGTTGCCGGAAACAAGGCCGGGAAGGAATCATACCTCAACATCTGCCACATCTCGCTGCCAGTGTAGAGCGTGGCGAGATGAACGCCGTTGGCTTCGTCACGCCACAGCGGGCCGGCGTGAGTCAGAAAGACCGCGTGCAGGCCAATGGCGGCCAAGGTGGCGCCGAGGCACACACCCCACTCCAGTTTTGTCAGCCACTGAGATTGTCCCGGACGGAAGTCCATACCTGACTTAGATGTATCATTCGTTTGCCCGCAGTTCTCGACCCTCAAACAGCGCCAGTGTGAGCGACCTCCGGCGGGATTGCAAGATTCTGTAAACGGTCGAAGAGATGCTGTTGAGAACCGAACCCGGGACATTCGCCCGAGTGGTTTGGGTTTGCGCCGCGGGGCGTTTCTTTTATATAAGACACGGCGTTATGTGGAAAAGAAATGCTGGTCTGGGGTTGCTGGTGGCGGTGGTGGGCGGACTGGGCGGCGGTTGCAAGAAATCCGCGCCCGCCCCCGCGTTATTGCCGCCGCCGCCGGTCGAGACGGTTGCCCGCGTTCGCTGGCTGGGCAAGCAGCGGCTGGCCGCCGACACCAACGCAACTTCGGTGATGGAGATTTGGAACCTGCCGGAGAGCCAGAAACTCGAGGCGCAGACGCTCGACAAGCTGGCCGTGGGACTGGTTGCCCCCAACCAATTGTTGGCGAGCAGCAACCAGTTGTCGGTGACGGGCGGCCCATCACCAGCCACCAACCAACCATCGCTAATCACGAATCCCGCGCCGCTGCTGAGCGGCCCTGCCGGCCGGCTGCGCCCGCTGCTGGACGATTTGCTCCAGCGGGAATGTTTCGTTGAGGTGCGCCAGGCGACCAATCTGCCGGGCGAGATGGTCTTGGGCATCCGGCTGAGCGAGGAGCGCGCGCGGCTATGGGAAACCAATCTGGCCGCCGTCGCCGAAGCCGTAACCGGGAGCCGCGTCGCGGCGGCCGCGGGCCGCACCAACGGGTGGACAGTCCCAATGACCAGGCACCAGCTGCCCCTCACGCGGCAGGTCGAACTGGCGCGGGCTGGCGGGTGGACCGTGATCGGCCTGGGACCGCCGACCAACGCGCTGGTGGTCGAGACGCTGGCGCTAATTCAGCGTGACGGCAGCCCGTTTGCACCGCAGGCGAAGGAGTTCTGGCTCCACGCCGACTTTGACCTGCGGCGCGTGGCCAGCGCTCTGCTGCTGGGCCAAGGCTTGCCCGCGGAGCTGCCCCGGATGATCGTGGCCATTGACGGCGACCACCAGAACGTCCGCACGCGGGGCAAGCTCGGTTTTCCAAAACCGCTGCCGGCGGATTTGGGGAAGTGGAACATCCCGACGAACCTGGTGTATGATCCGGTCAGCAGTTTCACAGCGATCCGGGGCATTGGGTCGTGGCTGCCGTCGCTGAAGTTATGGCAGGATTTGGGAGTTGGCGCGCCGCCGGGGCAGGTTTATTTTTGGGCGCAAGCGGGCTTGCCGTTTCTCAGCTACTGTGCGGCGCCGATGCCGGGCGCGAGCAACGTGGTGCGCCAGCTTGCGGAGCGGCTGTTGCAGCAAGGCAATGCCTACCTGGCCACCAATGGCCTGGGTCGGTTCGCGCGCGCCACCAACGGCAACGGGGTGCTTTGGAGCACCCTGCCGATTATGGATCCGTTCCTGCAAGCTGCGTCCACCACCGGGGGCGACTGTGTCTTCCTCGGCACCAATCCCCAAACGGGCACCAACCATTCGGTGCCGCCGGCACTGTACCAGCAGGTCCTGGCGGTGACGAACCTGGTGGCCTACGACTGGGAACTGACCGGGCCGCGCATTGAGCAGTGGCTGTTCACGGGCCAGTTTCTGCGCATGATTTTGCACTTCGCGCAGATGCCGCCCAAGTCCGCCAGTGTCGCGTGGCTCCAGGCGCTGGAGTCCAAACTCGCCATATGTGAGACGGCCGTCGCCCGGACGCGCCCCAACGAGCTTTCCTTTATCCGGGGCTCCAGTCTTGGTTTCACCGCGGTGGAACTGCACCTGCTGGCCGACTGGCTGGAATCACCGCGATTCCCGCGCGGTTTGCACACGTTGCTCGCCGCGCCGGACCCGCTCTCGCGCCCGAAAACACGCCCAGCCAACAGCGGGGCCGCCACAAACGCGGTTCCTCCTGCGCGCCCTTCGCCGAAGCCGTAGCTGCGAACGTCAGTTCGCGCTGGTTCCTGCCGCCGGAACCGGCCGAGCTCACCCTCGCGCGGAAGCTAGTTGCTGTTGTACGGCGTCGCGCTGCCTTTGTTTCGCTTGAACACCAGGAAGGTCTGATCGAGCGCCAGATAGCCTCGGCCCGGCAACCAATGATAGGAAGCGACCTGTCGGGAGACATCGAATACTTCGACTGCGGAGTAGAGCTGCGTGAGTAGTTGGGGGTGTGATTGCTGTATGCGGGGAACCTCCCCCGCTCTAAGCACCAGCCAATCGGGACACAATTCCAGAATGAGTTCGGGGTGGCTGTCGGTCTGCAGCCTTTTCTGGGCCGCAACCACCTCGGGCGCGCAGAGGCCAGGCCAGTCCAGCATCTTTAACTGCGAAAAGAAGCCGATGTATCCCAAGGGCTCCAGAAAAACCGTGTCGGACTTCGAGCTCGCATGTTGGCGCAGCCACAGGCCGATCTGTTTACGATGGTTATCCTCAATCTCCCGCTGCTGGATGCGCATCTGATAGGCTGAGCAGAGTGTCAGCCACAGGCTGATCGACAGAACCGATGCCGCCAGCAGACCGACCAAAACCTTTAGATGCCGACCGAACGGTCTAGCCCAGTGCTTGAGTGACTCCGCGAGATCGAGAGCATGCTGAACGATGTGGGCGAGGACAAAAATGGCCAGAATGGCACTATTCGGCACATACCAAGGGGCGGGGTAGGCGGCGATCTCCGACAAATAATACCGGCTCAGCATGAAGGCAAGAGACACGGCTCTGGCCGTCGAACGGCCGGAGGGCACGCACCAATAAAGGGCACAGACAGAGGCCAGGCATTCGCCGTAAAGGATCGCAGTTCGATGCCAACCTCCGAGGGCCAAGGCATAGCTTGGCAGGAACGTATCTCCAGCAGCTTGTGTCTCCCAGCAGCATGCGGAGCGGAAAGCTCAGGACCTTGACCGCCCAGGGATCGGGTCCGGGGCGAAGCACCTTGAAAACGTATTCTTTGGCCGTGATGGTGTGGGGAATTGGGCTGCCGTAATAGTGCCAGGCCCATAAGACCCAAGGTGAGTAAAACACGGCTGTGACTGCGCCGGCGCACAGGAAGACTTTGAGCAATCCAAGTCTGGACTGGGCAATGGGTTGCCCGGCGTTAAACAGCACGAAGGCCAGAGCCAAGACCCCGAAGTAAATAAAGCCGTCCGGCCGCGTCCACATCAGCCCGGTCCAGCCCAATCCCAGCTTCAGAATCGTCCAGCGGGAGCGCACCGTTAGCGCATGCAGGGTCAAGGCCATGAAGAACATCATGAAGGCTGTTTCCTGCCCGTTTATGCTGAAATCAACAATCTTCGCGTCCAACCCGAACAGGCCAAGTAAGACGGCCACCGGAATCAAACTCAGGGAATTTTGCCGGGCGATTCCGAACAGGAGGACGGCAGCGGTGGCCAGCAAGGCGCAGCAGACGATACGGAAAAGCCAGAGAACAACTTCGTCGGAAGTATTGCCTGTGATCAGGCTCAAAACCGCCGGGAGCAGCACATTGATTGGCGAGGTGAAGGCGTGAACCCTTTCGCCCACCGTGTAAACTAGGCCGTGGCCGGTGGCGAAGTTCTTACTGACACGGTAGGTGATGTAGTAGTCTTCCCACGCATGATTAGTGTAGGCGGCGAAAGACAGAGCAATCGCGAAGACCCCGGCGAAGATCAACCGGCAAATCCTTCGATCCGCACCAACACCCAATAAGGACTGGCCCAAGATGCTCATAACCGCCGCCAAGTATGGCCGCCAATGGCACCGATTGCACGGAGAATAAGGTGATCCAGCACCGGAGCTAACGCGACGGTTTTCCCACGCGAAATTGCTTCAGCATTTGCGCCTGCGTGGGTAGGAGGTCGTCGGCTCCGAGCGCCGTGGCGAGCGCCTGGGCCTCCTGGATGGTCCTAACCGCTTCGGAGAAGCGGCCGGCTTCGGCATACGCGTCGGCGAGCGTGCCGAGGAAGCTCGGGTTGCGGCGCCCGCTCAGGCGGCAGGCGGCCTCGGCCAACCGCACCGCCTCGAGACCGTCGCGGAACTCGGGCTGTTTGCAGGAAGCGCGGAGCACGGCCAGGTTGTTGAGCGCGGCGGCGAAGTCCGGCCTGAGCCGAAGTGCCTCGCAATAGTAATGAACGGCCTCGGCGTACTGCTGGCCTTCAGCGAGCATGTCCGCCAGGTCGCGCCAGCCCTCGGCGGTCGCGGGCATCAGCGGCACGAGCTTCTGGTAGGCGACACGAGCCGCCTCGGTCTGCCCCTGGCGCAGCAGAGCCAGCGCCAGGCGCCGCTGCGGCTCCGGCCACCCCGGCGCCAGTTGAGTGGCGGTGACGAGGTGGGGCATCGCCTCCGCCGGTCGGCCCTGCTCGGTAAGCACCACCCCGGCGCGCAGCCAGGCTTCTGCATAATCCGGGCGCAGCGTCAGAGCTGCCCGGTATTCGCGCAGCGCGCCGTCGAGCTGACGGCGTTCGAACAGGGCATTGCCCAGCATCACGCGGGCGATGAAGTTGTTTGGTTCCACCACGACGGCGTGCCGCAGGAGAGTGATGCTGTCGCGCCAGTGCCGCAACTGCAACGAGGTCATCACCACGCACCCGGCAAGGAGCAGAACCGCCAGGCCGTAACTGCATAGAAAGGAACCACAGACGGACACGGATGAACCCAGATGCGGCAGGCCGAGGCCCGGTTTGATTTCGTCCCGCTCTTGCTCACCATGCGCGGGAGGGGTGCTAGCCGTCGCAGAGCGCGCTGCAGGGTGGTTCGGATCTGCGTCTATCTCTGTCCATCTGTGGTCTTTTAACCGGCTACGCTGCTGGCGACGCGTGGTCCAATCTGCCACCGTCCACGCCGCCATGATGAAGACGCCAACCGACGCCAGGTAGGCAAAACGGTCGGCCAGCGCCTGCACGTGCGCCTGCACCAGGCCCAGCACCGGCACGAGCATCCCGATAAACCAGAGCCAGCCCACAATCAAATACGGTCGGCGCCTCGCTTGCCACGCCGCCACCGCTGTTACGCCCAGCAGGAGCATTACAGTGCCGGCGATGGCCCAAACCGGCCAACGGCCCGGGTGGAGGTAGAAAACGCTCAGGTCCAGGGGCCAAGCCAGCTTGCGCAGGTAGAGGGCGCAGGCGACGGCGGCGTTTGCCAGTCGCAGGGACAGAGGGAGCTGTTCCATGCTAAGCAGGGCGCCGAGCGATTGATGCGCCCGAATGGTCACCAGGCTCGAAGCCGCTGACAAAGCAAGGAAAGGAAGCTTCTCGAGGAACAGGGGGAGAAGAGTCTTGAGTCTTGAGTCTTGAGTCTTGAGTTGCACGCGGCGCAGGGGCCAATAATCGAGGAGGAGCAGGACGAACGGCAACGGCACGAGCGACGGTTTGCTCATCAGGCCGAGGGCGAACAAGAGCAGAGAGAGGAGGTAGAAGATGGGGGCGTGTTGCGTGCTGCGTGTTGCGTGGGCGCTAACGGCTTCTGGCTCCTCATTTCGGACCTTAGACTTTAGACTTTGGACTTTAGACTTCAGACCTCGGATTTCCACATAGCGGGCGTAGGCCCCAAAGCAGAGCAGGCCAAAGCAGGTGCTGAGCAGATTCTTGCGCTCGGCCACCCAGGCAACTGAGTCCACCTGGAGCGGATGAAGGGCGAACAGGGCGGCGACCATGGCGCTGGGACCGCGGCAGCCGGTCAACCCGCGAAGCAGGACGAAGAGGAGTATCGTGTTGAGCGTGTGCAGGCACAGACTGCTCAGGTGATGGCCGGCCGGCCTGAGGCCGAAGAGCTGGCAATCCAGCATGTGCGACAGCCAGGTCAGTGGATGCCAGTAAGTCGCTTCTCCGTGCAGCTCCCCAAAAGCCCACGCGACCCCCTGCCATGTCAGGCCCTGCTGGACCGTCGGGTTGAAGGTGACATAGGCTGGGTCGTCGTAGTTGACGAACTCGTGCCGGCTGACCTGCCAGAAGACTGCGAGCGTTGCCGCCGCCAGCAGCGCCATGATCTGCCAATCGCGTCGCATGAACAATCCTTCCAGCCTAAGCCGTATCCCGGCAGAAGAAAACCACAGACGAATTCAGATTTAGGGTCGGGTGCTGGTCTGGCTCCGCTTGGCTGTGCGTCAGAAAGATCCGGGGATAAGGCGATACCTTTGAATAGTGGACGCACGAGGGCTGTCCATCTGAGGCAGAGGGGTGCAGTGGTGACACGGATCGCCGCCGAAATGCCCTCGAAAGGACAAGGGAAGTGCAAGGAAGATGCCCCGTAGCAAGGCGCTATCGCTTGGCTGGTGGTTGGCTTGCGGGAGGCGGGCGCGGCGCGGCAGTCGGGCGAACTGGAATTGAGTGATTCCAGGGGCAAAGGGAGGTGGCGCCGGGCCAATGAGAGGGCGGCGAGAGCAGGCCAAGGGAAGAAGTCTTATCTGTGTTCATCTGGGTCCATCTGTGGTTTAATACGCCGCATGTCTTTCATCCCCAAGACCATGCGGGCAGTGGTTTATCGCGGGGCGAATGATCTGCGCCTCGAGACGGTGCCGGTGCCGCGCATCGGGCCGGAGGAACTGCTGGTCCAGGTGGCCGTTTGCGGCGTCTGCCCGACCGACATCAAGAAGATCCAATACGGCACCGTGCCGCCCCCGCGCATCTTCGGGCACGAGACCGCCGGCACCATCGTCCGCGCCGGAGCGCGCGTCAGAGGATTCAAGGTCGGTGAGCGCGTGGCGCTGCATCATCATGTGCCATGCCGGGAGTGTCATGCCTGCCGGCATCGCGCCTTCGCGCAGTGCGAGCAATACAAACGCACGGGGATCACAGCGGGGTTCGAGCCGGCGGGCGGCGGCTATGCCGAGTACGTCCGGGTGATGCCGTTTGTGCTGCCGGGCGTGGTCAGGATACCGGCGCGCAATTCCTTTCTCGAAGGTGCGATGCTCGAGCCGGTCAACACCGTCCTCAAGGCCGTCAAACGTCTGGCGCTGTTGCCCGGGGACACGGTGCTGGTGGCCGGGCAGGGGCCGATCGGGCTGATGTTCACGCGGCTGCTGGCGTTGCGGGGCATGCGGGTGGTCGCCACGGACCTGCTCCCCACGCGGCTGAGGCTGGCGCGCGAGTTGGGCGCCACCGCAACGTGCTGTCTGCAGTCCAAAGTCCCTGCCTGGTACTTGGGAGTGGCGGCGGGAGCGGGAGTTGAACCACAGATTGCTCAGATTCCACGGAGGAAAGCTGCTTCTGTGGAATCTGTGTCATCCATGGCTGAGACATCTCCGGCCCCTGCGCTGGCTGGGCTGGTACAACGGGTAACGCGCGGGCGCGGACTGGATGCGGCGGTGATTGCGGTGCCGTCGGATGCCGTGGTGCGCGAGGCGCAGGGATTGGTCCGCGGCGGCGGCCAGGTGCTGCTGTTCTCCCACACGCGGCGGGGCGATGAGGCGGCGATTGACCTGGCCACGGTGTGTGTGGATGAGAAAGATTTGATCGGCAGCTATTCGGCGGATTTCGCGCTGCAAGGGGAAGTGGCGCGGCTGGTATTCTCACGGAAACTGGACGCGCGCCGGCTGATCACGCACCAGTTTCCCCTCGCCCAGACCGCAGCTGCCATCGAGCTGGCCTCGCATCCGACAGCCGACTCGCTCAAGGTGGTTGTGGCGCAGGGTGGATGACGCCGGGGGAATTGGCGTGGAGATGCCACAAATTGCTTATGGATGAAGACTTGGCGTTAGGATTGTTTGTTCTGGCTTTGCTGGCGAGTGGCGGGCTGCTCTGGCTTTTCTTCCGCCACGTCCGCGGAGACGGCGCCCGGGCCGGATGGGGTCGTCTGGTGGTTGGGAACCTGCTGGTGCTGCTGGTGGCGCTGGGGCTTCTGGCGGTGGCGGGCGAAATCTACTATCGCTTCTGCCAGGACACGACCGACGGCCTGGGCTACACCAAGGTGAGCGGGCGCTGGTTCGAGCGCCACTGGCAGGTCAATTCGTCCGATTACCGGGACAACATCAACTACTCACTGAAGATCAAGCCGGGCACGCGCCGGTTCAGCTTCGTGGGGGACTCGTTTACGGCCGGACATGGGGTCAAAGATGTGGAAGACCGTTTTGCCAATCGCATCCGGCGGGCTCGCCCGGAATGGGAGGTGCATATATTGGCGCAACCCGGCTTCGACACGGGCAACGAACTGACCCACCTGGAGGGGTGTTTGGGCCAACACTACGAGATTGACCAGGTGGTTCTGGTCTATTGCTTGAATGACGTGGCGGATCTGTTCCCGGAGTGGGCGGCAACAGTCGAGCGCATTCGGGCCGAGGCGGCGCACAGCGGCTGGCTGCGCCAGAACAGCTACCTGGTCAACACACTGTACTACCGGTTGTTGGCCCCCCGCGAGGCGGCCACCAGGAAGTATTTCGAGTATGTGGTCGCGGGCTATCGCGACGGGCCATGGGAAGAACAGCAGCGGCGGCTCAAAGCCCTGCGCGACCTGGTGGAATCTCACGGCGGACGGCTCATGGTGGTTACCTTCCCCTTCTTTCAAGCGCTGGGCCCGGGCTACGACTATCAATCTCTGCATGATCAAATGGGCCGGTTTTGGCGCGGGCTGGGCGTAGCGCACTTGGACTTGCTGCCCGTTTACCAGGGCCTGCCCCGTGGCAAGCTGACGGTAAACCGGTTCGACGGGCATCCGAACGAACAGGCGCATGCGCTGGCGGCGAAGGCGATCGAGAAGTTCCTTAAGGAACAAATGGGGCCCGCGCCGGGCCGCCGCCAGGATTGAGTCGGATGCGCGTGTTCGACAAACGAACCATCGGGCGTCTGCTGGCGACAGTGTTGGTGTGTGCGCCAGCCACGGTACTGGCGGCGTTGGTGGCCAAGTACAGCGTCAACGTGCCGCTGTGGGACCAGTGGGAGCCGGACATCGCCGGGATCTTCGAAAGGTCGGCCGCGGGCCAGCTCACCTTGGCCGACCTGTTGTCCCAGCACAACGAGGCGCGACTCTTCTTTCCGCGGCTGCTGTTTCTTGGATTGGGCAAACTGACGCATTGGAACGTGCGCTATGAAATGGCGGCGACCTTCTTAGCGGCCTGCCTGGTTGCTTTGATGATCTGGCGGCTCGAAGCTCCGGCGTTTCGGGACCGGCCCATTACAAGGGTTGTGGTCCTGTTTCTGTCGAGCTTGCTGATCTTCTCTCCGGCCTACTACGAAGCCTGGCTGTGGGGGCTGGAGGTAATCTGTTTTGTGCCGTTGGCGTGCATCACCGCCGGCCTGCTGATCGTCCGTCTTCAGGTGAGCCCGGCAATCCGGCTGCTGGCTTGTGCCTCACTGGCCACGATCAGCACCTATTCCTTCGGCAACGGATTTCTGGCCTGGATCGTCCTGCTTCCCGCGCTTTTACAGTCCGGCGGCCCGCAGGGGTTGCGGCGCAGGGGATGGGGCGCCGCGCTCTGGGCGGCTGGCTTTGCTGCAAACGAAGCACTGTATTTTCACGGCTATCAGCAGCCAGCTCAGCATCGTCCGCTGCTCGAGCTCTGGCTGGGCTGCCTTGAGCAGCCGCTGCAGTCCACCCAGTTCTTCTTCTCGTTTCTCGGTTCGCCTCTGGCTGCAGGGACCAACTGTCCCCAGGTCGCTGCCACGATCATCGGCCTGGTATTCTTCGCCTTGTTCCTCGGTGCAACTGTTTGGATGTTCCGGCTGAGAACCGACCGGGCCCTCGTCGAACAGAGCCAGCCGTGGTTAGCCATTGGAGGGTATGCGATTCTCAGCGCGGGCCTGGCGACAAGCACGCGCTTCGCGCAGTTCGGCGTGGCCGAGGCGATGAGCTCCAGATACGGAATATTCGCCATGGCGCTGGCGGTGTCAGTGATCCACCTTGCCCCCCTGCTGGTCTTCCGCCGGCTGCAGGGAAGGGGTCGTTCCCTGCAACACCAGTGGCTGGTGCGGATTGGGCTGGGCGCGGGCGCGGCGGGGTTGTGTGTGCTGCACGCGCTGGCTTTTCCGGCGGGCGCGTGGGCGATGCGCAGCACCTGGCACTATCGGATGCTGGGCAAGAGCTGCCTGGCCTTCGTCAACGTAATTCCCCTCCAACACCAGATCGAGGAGCTGCTGGCGCCTCGTTACGGCAGCTTCAAGCAGATGGCGAACTCGCTCGTGAAGCTGGGCCTGCTAACGCCTCCGCCATTCCGGGAGCACCCCACCAACCTGTTCCGGCGCCAGCCTGCGCCAGGCGGAAAACCGCTTGGCCGTTTGGAGATCTCCCGGCGAATCGGCGACACGGGTCTGGTGCTCGCCGGCTGGGCGCTGGCCCCTTCGCAGAAAAGGGAGGCCGACGCGGTGCTGTTGACGTGGGAGAGAGAGGGAGGCGAGCCGCGGCTGTTGGGTGTGATGAACGACCGTATTCAGCGGGCGGACCTGGAGATACTGCTAAGCAAAGAGCCGTACTACTTTGCGGGCTGGCAGAAGATGTGCTCCCTGACCAATCTGCCCAAGGAATCCCTGGTGTTGCGGGCCTGGACCTATGATGCCGAGCGGCAAGAAGCATTCCTGTTGGAGGGAGCTGAGGTTGTGGACAACCGCTAGACGTGCGCGATCCGGTCGTGATGGAGGGAGCCGGGCGGCGGCTCGGGTCCCGCCCCAATATATTGTGGCGCCGCTTGACAAGGAGCTATATGGAGGGTAAAAATTGCACAATTCCTGCCTCAGCGGAATTAGGAGTTGTTAATGACGCTTAGGCACGCGTATGCCCGAAGAAAGGCCAAACATGAAAAAGAGCCGTTCAGGTGCTAAGGCAATTGGACCCGCGAAGCCGATTCCACAGGTCACTCTCGCGGGCGAAACGGAGAACAGACTGCCAGTCGAATCGAACCTTTCGCCTGAGCGGATGATGGAGGGAGCGTCCACCACCACAGCGTTGCTCAGTCAGATCCTTGCCAAGCAGCAGGAGTTTCATCAGTTGCGTGACTGGGGAATAAACGAGTGACGCCCCCCGTCATCGACGGTTTCCGGGGCATCGGGCAGCACGCTTCCCGCACGTTTGGTTCTGACGACCGCCAGGGCAACAACGGCCATCGGTGACGCTGAGGGCGGCGGGGTGGCCGGTATCAACCCGACTACACCTGTTGCCTAACGAACCGGCGCTGGGGTGGACTGTTACGGCGCGTCCACTTCATGAGAGCATTCGGAGATGACACTTTGGGCGCCTTGTTTGACTTGGGTCAAGTGCGCGGCCGCCGGCCCCTAGTAATGTAGGGGTCAGGGCGCAGCCGTTTTGAGGATTTAGGACAACTTCCGCGTTGCGCTTCTTGGAAGCTGGAATGGTATTCTGTGTCAGGAAAGTAGTTTGGACCGCGGCGGCGATGGCGTTGTGCGCGACGGCCGCGGGCCTCCGGCATGTACGCGGTGCAAACGAGCTGTCACCTGCGGCCGCCAAGGTCCCGACTAACCTGCCGATAGTAGCCCGCCCGCCCGCCGAGCAACCGCAGATCGGCCTGCCTTCGGACAGCCATTTGGACAAGACACCACCGCGCAAGACCGTCGGGCTGGACCTGGTCCGGAACGGGTGGACCTACAACTGCATGGAATGCCACAAGCTCTTCCCCGCGAAGTGGCATTACGACCGGCCGCTGAACGAGCACAAGCACATCCGGCTTGAACACGGCAACAATCGTTACTGCCTCAACTGCCATCATCCGACGAATCGCAATGCCTTTGTGGACTATGATGGCGGGGAGATCACTCAGGCGGACGTCGTGCAGCTTTGCGCGAAGTGTCACGGCACAATCTACCGTGACTGGCAGGCGGGCGTGCATGGCCGGCCCAACGGTTTCTGGAATGCGCAGTTGGGCGGCAAAACCAAGTTGCGCTGCATCCAGTGCCACGACCCGCACAGCCCGAAGTTCAAAGCTATGAAGCCCCTGCCGCCGCTGCAGTACCCGCCGCGGGCCGCCTACCCGCCTGAGAAGGAGGGCCCGCAGCATGAAGCCGCCCGGCACCCCTGACCGGCCATGAGCCCCGATCCGCAAAACGAAGTCAGCCCCCAAACCCTTGAACGGCTTTATCAGCCCGTGACGCGCCGCACTTTTCTGAAAGGCACGGCGGCAGCGATGGCGGGCATGGCCGGCCTGGTGGTGGCGCTTAAGCCGTTGCTCGCGCTCGAACACGGCGAGATCACCCTCGACGACTTGCTCCAGAGACATTACCGCGAGCTGAAGCCCGCCGAGCTGCAGCGCATCCGGAAGGCGCTGGCGGACAAGTGCGAGCAGGAGCGTGGTGTGCGCCCGACCATTCGCGATCTCAAGCCGATGCCCGGCGTAGGGTTCGGCTACGCGCTGAACCTGACGCGCTGCATCGGCTGCCGCAAATGCGCCCACGCCTGCTTGAAGGAAAACAACCAGTCCCGCGATTCCGCTGACGACCTCGAGATGTCCTACATCCGCGTGCTCGAGCTGGATAAGGGTGCGATCAACCTCGAAACCGCCACCGTTTACTACAATCCCACCTCCGTCCCGCAGAAGAACAAGTTTTACATGCCGGTGCAATGCCACCAGTGCCGGCAGTCGCCCTGCACCAAGGTCTGCCCCGTGCAGGCAACCTGGCAGGAGCCGGATGGCCTGGTCGTCGTGGATTACAACTGGTGCATCGGCTGCCGTTATTGCATGGCGGCCTGCCCCTACGATGCGCGCCGGTTCAACTACCAGAAGCCGACCATCCCGCAAACGGCGATCAACCCCGATCAGGACTACCTGAGCAACCGCATTCGGCCCAAGGGTGTCGTCGAGAAATGCACCTTCTGCCTGCAGCGCACGCGCGCCGGGAAGTACCCCGCCTGCCTGGAGGTCTGCCCGACCGGGGCGCGGGTGTTCGGCAACCTGCTCGACCCGGACAGCGAGATCAGCTACGTCCTCAACAACAAGCGCGTCTATATCCTCAAGGAGGACATCGGCACGCTGCCGCGTTTCTATTACTTCTTCGACAAATGAAGGATTACCTCACGTTCCTCTTCCGCGTCTGGCGGGTCTCCTTCCAGGGGAGCGTGAAGTTTTACGCGTGGATGACGGTGCTGACGGTGTTATCGCTCGTCGGGCTGAACGCCTGGGCGCGGCAATTCGTGGAGGGCCTGCAGACCACCGGCATGACGAACCAGGTGAGCTGGGGCGCCTACATCGCGAACTTCACCTTCCTCGTCGGCGTCGCCGCGGCGGCGGTCATGCTCGTCATCCCCGCCTACATCTACAAAAAGGAATTCATGCACGAGGTCGTGCTGTTCGGTGAACTCATGGCCATCGCCGTCATCGTCATGTGCCTGCTGTTCGTCACCGTGGACCTCGGTCATCCGGACCGCTTCCATCACCTGCTCCCGCCCTTCGGCATCTTCAACTGGCCCGGGTCCATTCTCTCCTGGGACGTCATTGTCCTGAACGGGTACCTGTTGTTGAACCTGCACATTGCCGGCTACCTGCTCTACTGCCGTTACCGGCAGCAGAAGCCGACGAAGGCGTTTTACGTTCCTTTTGTGTTCATCTCCATCGCGTGGGCGGTCAGCATTCACACCGTCACCGCCTTCCTGTACGTCGGCCTGGCGGGCCGGAGCTACTGGCATCATCCGCTCGTGCCGTCGCGCTTTCTGGCTTCGGCCTTCGTGGCCGGGCCGGGCCTGATGATTCTCACGTTCCAGATCATCCGCCGCGTGACGCGCTACTACATCGGCGACCAGCCCATCTTCACGTTGCGCATGATCATGACCGTCGCGATGATCATCAACATGTTCCTGCTCGGCTGCGAACTGTTCACCGAGTTCTACTCGCCGACGATGCACGCCGCCGCCGCTCAATACCTCTATTTCGGCCTGCACGGCCACCGCGGGCTGGTTCCGTGGATCTGGACAGCCGTCGGCCTCGACCTCTTCGGCCTGGTCCTGCTAATCACGCCGCTGAGCCGGAAGATCGTGGGGCTGAACGTTGCCTGCATCGCCTGTTTCATCGGCGTCTGGATCGAAAAAGGCATGGGCCTGATCATCCCCGGCTTCGTGCCCTCGCCCCTCGGTCAGGTGGTCGAATACCTGCCCACGCTCAACGAAACGCTCGTGTGCCTTGGCATTTGGGCCTTCGGCGTGCTGCTCTTTTCCTGGATGGTGCGCGTGGCCATCCCGATCATGAACGGGAGCCTCCGCGTCCGTCCTGAACTCAAGTCCGCAGTCCAATCATCAACCAACACATTATGAAAACCTGCATCTCAACACTCGCCCTGGTCACCCTCGCGCTGCTAACCGCGCCGCCGGCAGCTCGCGCCGGGTTCACCCTCAAGGAAATGTCCCCGCAAAGCAAAGCCTGCGCGGAGTGCCACAAGAAAGAGAGCCCTGCCCTTTATGCCCAGTGGGGCGCGAGCAAGCACTACCGCGGCAACATCGGCTGCTACGAGTGCCACCTGGCCATCACCAACGAGCCGGACACCTTCGAGCACTACGGCCAAATGATCTCAACCATCGTTACCCCCAAGGACTGTGGCCGCTGCCACGAGCACGAGGTGGCTGAGTTCAATGCCTCGCATCACGCAAAGGCCGCCCGGATTCTCGGCTCGCTGGACAACGTGCTGGCCGAAGTTGTCGAGGGCAATCGCGGGTTCAAGACGCCCGCTTTCGCCAACGGGATTTCGGCAGCGGCCGTCAACGGTTGCTGGCAATGCCATGGCGCCGAGGTCAAAATCTCGGCCAACGGCAAGCCCGATCCCGCCGTCTGGCCGAACACCGGGATCGGCCGCATCAACCCCGACGGCAGCGAAGGCTCGTGCGCCGCCTGCCACGCGCGGCACGAATTCTCCGCCGCCCAGGCCCGCACCCCCGACACCTGCGGCAAGTGCCACATGGGCCCGGACCATCCGCAGATCGAGATTTACAACGAGTCCAAGCACGGCATCGCCTACCACGCCAACGTGGACAAGATGAAGCTCGACAACGCCAAATGGATTGTGGGCGAGGATTATTCCGCCGCGCCGACTTGCGCCACCTGTCACATGAGCGCCACGAAGAATCTGCCCGTCACCCACGACGTGGGCATGCGCATCTCCTGGAACAACCGGCCGGAGATCTCCATCCGCCCGGAAGTCTCCGACGCCAAACTCGGTCTGGCCGGCAAGGACATCCCCTGGCAGACGCGCCGCACCAACATGGTGGATGTCTGCCTCAACTGCCATAACCAGCACTTTGTGGATTCGTTCTACCTGCAATACGACGGTTTGATCGAGCTGTATGCGGACAAGTTCGCCAAGCCCGGCCTTGCGCTCTACCAGGTCGCCAAGCCGCTGCTCAACCCCGTCCAGTTCAGCAACCCGATTGACTTCACGTGGTATGAAATATGGCATCACGAAGGCCGCCGCGCGCGGCATGGAGCCTCCATGATGGGCCCGGACTACACTCATTGGCACGGCACCTACGAAGTCGCCAAACACTTCTACTCCAAATACATTCCCGAACTCCAGGAACTGGCCGAGAAGAACGCGGACTCCAAGGACGCCGCGAAAAAGGAAGCCGCCGCCAAGCTCCGCAAGCTGCTGGGCGACACGCTGAACAACCCCAATCACCAGTGGTATATCAACCGGATGGACCCGGCCGAGAAAGCCCGGCGCGACCAGGAGCGGACCGAATTCCAGAAGCGTTACGCGAAGTAGCCAGAAGCGTGCGACATGCGAGCCAGCGCTGATCCTGTGGCCGACCTGCGCCGGCTTTCCCCCGCCGAGCTGGCCAAACTCGGCGAAGACAGCTTGCGCGACCATATCGCCGCGCAAGCCGTTGTGGCGCATCGCAAGCACGCGCCGCTCTCCCTCGCCGGCCTCGATGCGTTGCTGTCCGACGCCGAATGTCTCCGCTACCCCACCCGGCTGGTCTTCGAGTTCGGGGAGATGGCCGCCCACCAGTTTGCCCAGCCCGACCTCGACCACCGCGACCCTGGGCAAGACGGTCGTGTCCTCTACCTCCGCCCGTTACTGCGCGACCGACCTGACCTGGCTGTTCTTGCCGTCGCCTACATGATCCCGGTGATCAACTACGGCGACATCGTCACCGACGAACACTGCCTCCGCTACGGCGCCACGCTGCTGGGCCTGATGGTGCCGGAGTTCTACGAAGCCATCTGCCGCCTCGCCGACTTCGTCGGCGCGGAAGCGCGGGGAAGATCAGAAAGTGGCGGGTGATCGCGCTCCTCACCGCGCGGTACACGGGCCGCGCCAAGGCGAGGGCTGCCGGCTATTCCTGAATGCCCACGCGATAAAACCACGGGCCGGGGCCGGCAGCGCTTATGTCGGTGTAAGTCGTCGTGCCAGATTGCCCGACGATGTTTGTTGCGAGCGTCAGGAAAGGCGAAGGGCTGGCCAGATTGGTAGCACGCTCCAGGAAGTAGGTCCGGGTCGTAACGCTTTGCCAGGTAACGTCTACGCCCCCCGGGGCGTTGGTGACGGCAGTCAACCGCAGGACCGACAGAGAGTTGGTCGGAACCGTATCGGCGCGCCATTCCTGCCAGGTATTGTGGTGGTCCCCATCGCCGTCCGTGAAATCCACTGAGCCATCCGTGGGCAGGCCGAATTGCTGGAGCCAGGCGTACGAAATGAGCGAGCCGATTCCCTGGAACTCATAAGCGCCTATGTCCACCGTGCCGCGGACCACACGGGGATTACCCCCCAAATCGGTGGGGCTTGGGGCATAGCCGTTCCGGCCGGCGTTGATGCAGGGCGAATTGGTTTGGAGCCGGAAGTCGCCATTAGCCTGGTCCACAAACAGCGGGGCATTGGTGATGTTGCCCGGGCCATCGGACGGGGCCGGTGCGCAGCAGAAGTTCAGGGTGCAGTAGGCATGGTCGGGACTGTCTGGGCCGGTGTTGAAGAACACGATGCAGTTGTTCAACGTGGAATCAGTGGCGCCACCGCCCCAGCCGGAGGCGCGGTTGTCAACGAGGGTGCAATTGTTCAACACGCTCCAGCAGGCGCCGCCGCCGCGGTCGCCCGACCAGTTGCGCGTCAGCAGGCAATTGTTCAACGTCCCGCCGACCGTCGCACCGGCGTAATAGGCGGCGGCATTGCCGATTAAGACGCATTGGGACACGGTGGCGCCGGTGCTTTCGGCGTAAACCGCCCCGCCGCCCGTGCGGTCGGCAGGCGGCCCTTCCCCGGAGAACGCTACCGCGGTCGCGCCGTTCGTCAGGGTAAAGCCGGTCAGCGAGGCGCCAACCGCAAGCCAGACGCAGCGCACGGCACTCTCGCCGTTGGTGGGGCCCGGGACCTGATATCCCTCGATGGCAGTCAGCGCCGGGCCGTGCAGGCTTTCCACGCTCACCAGCGGAGTGACCACGAGGCGGTTCGTGGTGGAAGATCCTACCACCCGCCCGCCAACCGCATAAAGCCCGTTGCTCACCAGAATCGTGCTGCCGACAAAAGCGGCGTCCACGGCGTCTTGAATGTTGGTAGCCGCGGTTGCCCAGTTGGAATAGGGCGCGACGGGGTTGGTGCTGTCGAGGCAAACATAGTGAACCTTCGGTTGGACGTGCACGTTCACGGTCGCACTCACGCCTGCGGAAAAGCTCTCATTGTAGGCAGTGAAGACAACGGCGTAATCCCCGCTCATGAGCCAGGCATGATCTGCCCAGGGGCGATTGCTGATGATGGTTCCATCACCGAAATCCCACCGACTGGCGGCGGCATGCCCAACAATGTCTGCCGCAAGACTCATCGTGAATTCTGTGGCGACGTTAGTGTAGCTCGCCTGGATGGCGACACTCAGCGCGCCGGTCACGCTGCCGGAGTAGAATTGATCGCAACCGACCGCCGGGGGGTTAAGCCATGCCTGGCCGTCAATGTCCAGTCCGCTGGCTGATGCACCGTTACCGGCATTGAGGCAAAGCGAGTTCGCCGCCAGATGGAAGGCATCAGCAAGCTGAGGATCGGTGGTAAAATTGTTCGTGTCGGCAGCCGGCAAAGGGGTCGTGCAGCACCAGTTCAGTGTTCCTCCTACGTAGTTGGAGCCGGCAGGGGCGGAGTTGAAATAGACGATGCAATTCTCCAACGCGCTCTCGTAAGCGCCGCCGCCGGAGCCAGTCGCCGAGTTGCCCGTCAACGTGCAGTTGACCACCGTGCCGCCGACCACGCCGCCCCCCAGCGAGCCCGCACTGTTGCGGACAACGGCACAGTTGATGAGCGTGCTCCCATGCGCTCCACCGCCTTCCCATCCGGAGTTGCCCATGACAGTGCAGTTGCTCAAGGTGCATCCGTTGACGCCGGCGCCCCACCAGCCCGAGTTGTTGACGAGGGCGCAGTTGTTCAGTGTGCTCTGGAAAGCCCCGCCGCCGCTCAACCCGGCGTAGTTATTGGAGAGGGAGCAGGCAGTGAGACTGCAGCTTTCCGCGCCGCCGCCCCAGTTCCAGGACTGGTTGGAGTTGAGTTGGCAGCTTGTGAGAGAGCTTCGGTAAGCGCCTGCGCCGTGATAGCCGGCATAATTGCCGGCGACTTCACAGTCTATCAGCGTGCCGCTGTAAACCCCGCCAGCGGATTCATCCGCGGCGTTGCCGAGAATGAGACAATTCGTGAGCGTCGCGCCCCCCGATTCACAGTAAACCCCGCCGCCGACGTAGGTGGGATAGGGCAGCCACCACGCCTTGTTGCGAGTGCTGCCGTCGGTGAGGGTAAAGCCGCTCAACGTCGCGCCACTGACAAGATACGCACACCGGGCGGCGCTGCTGCTGATGCCGGGGACGCCGCGGATGATCGTTACGGCGGGCCCGTTGAAGCTGCGAATGGTGACCGGCCTGGTCACGGCGATTCGGTTCGTGTGGTCCGAAAAGACCGCCTGCCCACCGGTCTGGTAAACCCCATTCGTCACCAGGATCTCATCGCCACCGCTCGAAATATCAATCGCCTGCTGGATGTTGGTCGCCGCCGCGTTCCAACTGGTGTACGGCGCCGCCGGCGCGCCGTTGTCCGGGTTGACGTAGCGAGTCGCGGCTGGGGCTTGAAGCCTTACGAGGAGCAAGCAACCGGTGACCAGTTCAAGGCGGATTGTATTCATGCGCGCTTTGCCGAGCCAAGCGCCCAAGCATCGCCCCGATCGGTCGCTGTTTCAAGACCGCATCGCCCGGGTTACGGCGCCCAGGTTAGGCCAATCCGTCCACCGCGTTCCGGATCGCCCGGATATGCGCCGGGGTGGTGCCGCAGCAGCCGCCCACGATGCTCGCGCCGGCCTCGACGACCGCCTTGACCCGCCCCGCCATCTCCTCCGGGCTTTCGGGAAATACGTCCACGCCGTTGACATGCTTCGGCAGACCCGCGTTGGCATGGACCAGAATCGGCGTCGTCTCCGCGGCCGCCCGCATCTCCTTGACGATCTCGATCATCTGTTCCATGCCGTTGCCGCAGTTGGGGCCAATGATCTGCGCGCCAGCCTCCACCGCCGCCTCAGCCGCCTGCGCCGGCGAGACCCCCATCATCGTGCGGTAGCCTTTGGCGCCCCGCTGAAACGTGAAGGTGCAAATGACCTCGCAATTGGTGTTCTCGCGCGCTGCCCGGATGGCGATGGCCGCTTCGTCCGCTGCGCTCATCGTCTCGATACACACCGCGTCGGCCCCACCCGTCGCCAGCGCCATTGCCTGTTCCTTGAACGCCGCGTAAAGCTCCAGCTCCGTCACTTCGTCGGCCACGAGCATTTTCCCCGTCGGTCCGATGGACGCAATGACCCACTTCGCCGCACCGGCCGCCTCCCGGGAAATCCGGGCCGCGGCTTCGTTGATCTCCTCCGTGCGATCGCCCAGACCGTAGTGCTCCAGCTTGAACCGGCTGCCGCCGAAGCTGTTGGATTCGATCATGTCCGCGCCGGCCTCGACGTAGCTCCGGGCCACGTCCAGCACCCCGGCGCGCCGCTCGACGCACCAAAGCTCCGGGCATTCCCCCGGCTTGAGGCCCTTCTGCTGGAGGAAAGTGCCCCACGCTCCGTCGGATACCAATATCCTGCCTGTTTGAACCGCCGCCAAGATGCTGTCTTTCATTGTGCTCGCGCCTTTCGTTGCCGGGTGACTCGCACGGACCAACCGCCCCGGTCTCATCCGCTGGCCGCTCGAATCCACCGAGTCACGCGAAGTTTCCCTCTCTCGGGGGATGCGGGTCAAGACGGAACGACACCGGAACGACACTGGCGACGAAGGACAATGCCGGCCTCGGAACAACTCTTCCGGCCAAAGGCGGATGATCTTGGCAATCGCTCCCGCCCCCCAGCGAGCGCGCGGCACCACCAAGGCGAGCAAGAATTACTTTTCGAAATCCAGGTTCGCCGGCGCCGGCGGCACTCCGGCACTCGGTTTCGGGCCAGTCGTGGGGACCTCCTTGCCCACAACTTCAAAGCCCAAGTCGTCCATCCAGACTTGCCCGGCGCCGGTTAACAGGAGACCAAAGGCGATCTCCTGCGCTGATTCGGGAACATCGAGAACGATTTCGTATTTCCTCCACTCGCTTGTTCCCTTGATGGCCCGGTCCTGCATGTTGTCAAAGGCCAGCGGTTCGCTGCGCGGGCCATCCACTCGCATCCATAGGCCGGCCCAATTCTTCACATCTTGCGCCCGGGCGTAGCCGGCCATGCGCACGCGCTTGCCGCGATACGCATCTGCCTTGAACGTCTGCATCAGCGTCCCGAACCCGCCCGGATCGGCAACGACGCTCTTCAACAAGGCGCTGGCTTTGCCGCTGTGCGCAACGGCGCGGTCAACCGACATTTTGTAGTCTTTGGGGCGGCTGCCGGCAGAAAACCAGCCGTGGGGACTTTCCGCACGGGTCGCCACGCCGACGGCCAGAACAGCACCGGTGATGACGATCAGCTTGAGATTCTTGTGTTTCATATTGTGTCTTCTTTTTGCGGTTTCTGACTCTCTTTGCCTGGCACTCACTGCGGTTCAAGGACGAGTCGCAGTCCTTCGGGCAGATGCTTTGCCCGTGCCGCCTGCAACATTTGGCGGGCCGATTCGTCGCCCTGACCGGAATCAACCACCTTGCCCGCCCATTCTTCGGCGCGCTCGAACTTGCCCTGGAGCAGGTAGAGCCGCGCCAGACCATACCAGGCAGCCGGCGCCCGCGGGGCGGCCTTGAGCAGGTAGGTTTCGGCCAAGTCGTTCTTCTTCTGCGCTAAATAGAGCTGGCCAAGGCCGTTGAGCGCCGCCGGATGATTGGCGTCGAGGGCCAGCGTGTTCTGGAAGGCCTTCTCGGCTTCCGGCCACTTGCCGGAGTTGAAACACGCCCAGCCGAGTCCGTTCCAGGCTTCTGCTTTCTTGGGGTCGAGCTTGACGGCCTGGTTGAACTTGGCGGCGGCCTCATCCCATCGCCGAGCCTGCCACAGTTGCCAGCCGTCCTGCGTAACCTGGGCGGCGTCGCCCCCGCCTCGGAACCCGAAGTGCCAGACTGCCAGTCCAATGGCCAGGCAGGCGGCAGCGATCGCCAGGCCGTATCCGAACGCTTTCTTTCGGTTAGTCGTCATCGGTCCTTTCGTTGATTGAGTTGAGGGTTGTCTCGCGGAACCGGTAATAATGGATTCCACGTCGGTCTTCACTTCACTGGCATGCTGGTAGCGGCGGCCCGGTTCCTTCTCCAGCGCGTGCAGGACGACCTCGTCCAGGCGCACGTCAATTTGCATCCCGCGCGCCCGGGACGAGGGCGGAGCAAATCTCCCCAGCGGCAGTTCGCCCGTCAGCATTTCATAGAAGACCACGCCCAGCGAATAAATGTCGGCCCGATGATCCACTGCCTGGGGATGCTCTACCTGTTCCGGGGCCATGTAATGAGGCGTGCCCATGACCTGCCCTTCGCCCGTCAGCCGGAAGTCCTTTGGTTCGATCCCCAGGATTTTGGCCAGGCCAAAGTCGGCGATTTTCACGCGGCCCTTCTTGTCCAGCAGCACGTTCTCCGGCTTGATGTCGCGGTGCACGACGTCCTCGTCGTGCGCATACTGGAGGGCCTCGCAGATTTGCGGGACGATCTGCAAAGCCTCGCGCGGGGAAAGTTTGCGCGCGCGCTCAAGCTCCCGCAGATTCGGACCGTCCACATACTCCATGATGAAATAGTGCAGGCCGGTCGTGGCTGGCCCGGCCGCCGGCGGCACGCCTGTGCTGCCGGTTTGGCCGAAGTCATATACACCCACGATGTTGGGGTGGTTCAACTTGGCCAGCGCGCGGGCTTCGCGCGTGAAACGTTCGGCAAAGCCGGGATCGTTGCCGCTTCGGGGTGGGAGAATTTTCAGAGCCACCAGGCGGTCGAGCCCCGGCTGGCGGGCTTTATAGACCGCACCCATGCCGCCGCGGCCAATCAACTCGATAATTTCGAGCTGGGGAAAGAGCCGGGCGACGGCTTCCACCGGAGGCGGAACGAAGCTGGTATCTCCACCGCCTTCGGTGCCGGAGGCGGTGCCGAACCCCGCCTTTATCAGGCATTCCGGGCAAATCCCCTGCGGCGCGTCGGCGGCCAACGCCTTCCCGCAGCTCGGACATGTTCGCGTCGTATCCATAACTGTCTTTCTACCCCTTTCTGAAGAAATGGCAGGGGGCAGGTTACAGTAAAAAGATTAGGGCGTAAAACGTGATACGTGAACCGTGATGCGTGTCGCCTGGTTGGGTGTTTTAGCCTGCCAGCACCGCGAACAGGTGATGCATTTCCGCATTCACCTCCTCAGGCGTGGCGACGGTGTTGGCGATTTCCTCCCGCAGCAGTTGGCGGTAGCGCTGGCGCAGGCGGTGGACGGCCACTTTGACCGCGCCTTCGGTCATGCTTAGCTCCGCGGCGAGCGCGGCGTAAGGCTGCGCCTGGCGGTCGCCAACCAGGCATGGCTTGAGCGTGTCGAATAGTCTCTGTGTTCCTGCCGCGACCTGCTCCTGACGGAGCCGGTTCAAGACCTCATCCAGCAGGGCCAGCGCCCAGCGCCGTTCGAAGCACTGCTCGGGCGTCAGCGGGTCTGCCGGCTCCTGGCCGTAGCGCGTTTCCGCGCTGTCGAGTTGCAGCGGCACAAGTTGGACCGCCCCGCCGCGCTTTTGCGCCCGCGCTTTGTCCCATTCATTTGCCAGGAAGTGGCTCAGGGCCGCCAGCAGGAACGTCCGGAACCGGCCGCGCTCGCGATCAGCCTGGGCCAGCCAGTTCTGCTCCAGCAGACGCGCGAAGAATCCCTGGGTCAGGTCCTGCGCGTCGTGTGGGCCATATCCGCGGCGGCGAACATAAGCGTAAAGGGGGTACCAATAGGTCTGGCAGAGCTTCGCCAGCGCCGCCTGGGCCCGGGTGGTGTCGCTGTGCCGAGCCGTCAGCACCACCGACCAATGCGTGGTGACGAAGGTGGCATGACGCGCCACACCTTCCGACGAAGGCAAGGTCGCCGGCGGATCGCTGGAAGGCTGGGTTGTGCTCACACCTCCAAGCCTACCGGGGCTGGGCCGAAGTGCAAGTGCCTCGGACCGCGAACCGTCCCGGTTCGCAGCAGCCCCGACGACGCACGGAGCCCCCAATTCTCCCCCTGCCTTCGGCCCAGCCGCGCGCGCTGCGGACCGGGACGGTTCGCGGTCCGCTGGCACCGGCGGAGCAGCTTCTTCTCCGTCACTTGCCCGACTCCGCCAGCTTCTCGATGAAGGCCGGACCCTTCTCGCCCATGATCTCAACGGCGATGGGGCGCAGCTCGGCTTTGGCAAAGGTGTCCATTTGCCGTCGCTTTTCCTCGTCGGTGCCGGTGAGGCTCTTCTCCATGGCCTCGAACTTGGGTTTGAGAACCGGCTCCAGTTCCTTGAGCCGGTCGAAGAAGCGCCTGGCTTCGGCCTCGGCGATGCCCACACTGGCGGCCATCTCACTCAGTCGCGCGGCCTCGCGCCGCTCATTCTCCGCTTCCTCGCGTTTCTTTTCTTCGGCGCGGCGCTGTTCCTCCTCGGCCTGCTGCTCCGCGATACGCGCCTCGCCCAGCACCTCCTTGAGCCGCTGATCAAAGATTGCCTGGCGGTCGGTCTGGGCTTTTCTCACCGCCGGGTCGCCGGGCTCCACACCGAGGCGCTGAGCCAGGAGGTCAGAGGACTCGGTTACCTGCGACTCCGAGACCACATCCACCATCGCCCGGAATTCGCTCTCTGACTTCGCCGCAGGCATGCTATTGCGCACATAATTTGCCGCGGGCGATTGCCGGTAGAGATACTCCCGGAGTTCCTGCGGTGAAAGAATGGCGGCGAGGTCGGCCTGCTGCTGCCGCTCCAATTCCCGCAACCGGGCTGCGTAGTCTGTGCCCGGTTGGCCGGAGCGACCCTTTTGTTCCAGTTCATCCTTTAGTTCGTCGTAGCGCAAATCCCATTCGCGAACCTGCCGGCGCTTCTCGACGTCGAGCAGTTCCATCGGGTCACGCCAGCGCGGCCCCCACCCGAGCAACGTCGGCGCTAACACCGGCCAGTTCTGGCCCAGCACCGACTCCAGCGTGTAAGTCATCTCATTGCGCAGCGCCTGCCGCTGCCGCTGGCTCGCCCGCCACTCGTGCCTATCGCGCGGGCGGGTGGGGCTCGACGCCCGCATCGCGGCCCCCTCCGATTCGACGTACCGGTCGCGGTACGCCCGGAAAATGCGGAGGGCCACGATGTCGCGGATAGTCTGTTCGGGACATCGGAGCGTCCGGAGGTTCGCGATGAAGCGCTGCAGGTCCGCGCTTTCGATCGCCGCCCACGGGGTGGCCGGCGGGGACGCCGCCGGTCGGACCTGGGCGAGGCGCCGTGCGGACCGCTTTCCCGCCGATTCTCCCACCTCGCTCCGCGGGACGCGGCTCATGGGCGGCGGGTGCAGGGTCCGCCAGCCCGCCGCCAGCAGCAGCACGAGATTTAGCACCAGGCTGAATGGCAGCAGGCGTCTCATGGCGCGTTCTTCAAGCCGTAGGCAAGCCGCAGCTTACGCGTGAGGTCGCGCGCTCCATTCGGGCCCAGCAACTCCACCAACCGCGCCTCCGCCGGCCGCAGCAGCACCTCGGTTTGGCGCGTTCGTTCCTGCGCCGAGAGCTGGCTGTCTTTCTTGACCCGCTCGGCCGCGGCGCGCGCCTCGCGCATGACCTGCCAGACCTCGTCCACCCGGTCCAGGGGAACGGCCTGTTCCTCGGCGCCTTGTCCGCACCTGGATGTAGTACGTGTCCGAAACCCGCTCGAACTCCTTCGCCCGCTCCTCGCCAAACAGCTTCCGCACCTCCTCGATGGCGGCGGCCCGGTCCTGCAGGTTGCCCGGGTCCTTTTTCCCGGACTGCTCGCGCGAGTCCAGCAACTGCCGGAATTCATCGGGCGTGCAGTTGAAATACTGCAGTTCGTTGCGCAGGGCGTCGGCGGCCGGCGAAGCCCGCAGCCGGAACTCTTGCAGTTCCGCCGGGGACAGCACCTTGGCCAGCGTCTGCAATGCCTCGTTGAGAAGCTTCTGATCCACGACGTTCGAGTAGCCCTCGCGCGAATGCAACTCCTGCGATTTCCTTTCGAAGTCTGCGTCCGCCAGCGCCTGGAGCGCCGCCGCCCGCTTGTCCGCCGGCAGAAACAGCAGGTTCTGTTCATTGCCGTAAACCGCAAAATGAACCAGGTTGACCATCTGCTGCTCGTCAATGCGGACACCCAGCAACTCCTCTAAGAGCGCTGTCTTGTCCCGGGCCAGCACCGTGAGCTGCTTCTCCTGCTCCTCGCTGGGTGAGTTGTTCCTGGAGTTCCGCCAGTAATGATAAGCCTGTGGCTTCCAGATCGCAGCCACCCGCGGCGCCAGCGCCTGGTTCAAATCCGCGACAATGATGTCCCGAATGATCCCTTCCGGACAGCCGATGGCCCGCAGGTTGGCGATGTACTGCCGGTAATCCGCCGACTCGACCTGGCTCCAGAGAAACGGCGGCGCCGGGTTCGTCGCGCCGGCCTCGGCAGCAGCAGACGCCGGCGCCGCGGGTTTCGCCACGGTCTCCGGCAGGGCCGCTGCCGGCGGCGGTGGTAACGAAGGCCGCCGGTGCAGCAACTGCGCCGCGAGCAGCAGGTTCAGGCCCAGTGAAGCGCAAGTCAGCAGCATCGTGGAGATGCTGCCTGCACGTACAGGTTGCGGCTCTCTAGTCACGGCCAAATCGCTCCGGTTCTGCGGCGTCAATCGCCATGGGTTATAGACCGGGCCGTCCGCGATTCGTCACACGGAAGTGAGTGGAGGGTGGCCCCTTCCGGGGAAAGCTGATGTGGAGCCAACTGGACCAGCCAACAGACGCCGTGCCCACGTCGACGAGGTCCGCCATTGCGCTCAACACCGCTGCGCAACGCCCGGGCAGGGCGCTGTTGCAGGACCATCATGTTTGTAAGAATGGCTCTTCGCTGATTCGGTGGAATACCTTGTGTGGACCGGACGGCATCCGGAGGGAGCCCCCCCGCCCAGCAGTCAGGATAACCTCCACCAGCCACTCCATATCGTACCTCCGTAGTACCTCCCTGCGTCCCTCCGTAGTCCCTACATCGTACCTCCGTTAGTCATACGGAGGTATCGGGAGATACTACGGAGGTACTAGGGAGGTACTAGGGAGGTACCTATCGTGGCACTAGCCGCAATATTTCACGGAGGGGTTGAACAAAGAAGCGGCGAGCGCGTCAGAAGGCTTGTAAACACTGAGCCCAATGAAACCGCGACTCACCGCTTCTTCGAGGACAGACTGTAACGCCCAGGCGATGCTCTTTCAAGACCTGGGATCACGGCAAGTGGTTGCCGGTTTTTCTGGCGGCACGCTTTCGAGTGACGGCGGCGCATTATTCCTGCGCCAAGTGGACAACAACTTGGGGCTGACGTTGGCGTTGGCGCGCTGTTTTGAGGACCGGCGGGATGCGCGGTTTGTGGATCACGCGCTGGCGCAGATGTTGGCCCAACGGATTTACAGCCAGAGTTTGGGCTACGAAGACCTCAACGATCAGGAGCGGTTGCGCTTGGACCCGCTGCTGGCGACGGCGTGTGGCAAGGACGATCCCTTGGGGTTGGATCGGTTGAACCCGGCGGACCGGGGCATCGCGCTGGCGGCGCCCTGTACGCTCAACCGGCTGGAGTTGTCCAACAACAAGCAGAGCCGCTGTCACAAGTTGCCGCATGACCCGCAAAAGATGGAAGCCTGTCTGCTGAAGATGGGGGTGCGCTGTTTGCCCAAGCACGCGGAGGAGGTGGTGGTGGATTTGGATGCGATGGGCCATTTGGTGTACGGGAAGCAGGAGGGGCGGCACTTTAACGCGTATTACGGTGATTATTGTTATCTGCCCTTGTATGCGTTTGTGGGGGACATTCCCTTGTGGGCACAACTGCGCACCAGCGATCACAGTGCGGCCGAGGGGGGCGTTGCGGCCTTGGAGAAGATCGTGGCGGCGATTCGGCAGCGGTGCCGGAAGGCCCGCATCCTTGTGCGGGGCGACAGTGGTTTTGGTCGCGAGGAGATTATGGCGTGGTGCGAGAGTCAGCAGCCGGTGGTCTATTACTGTTTGGGATTGGCCAAGAACAGCGTGTTAATCGAGAAGTTGGCCCCCGCCTTGGCCGATGCGCGGGCGCGCCGGTGTCTGAGTGGTGCGGCCAGTGTGCGGGTATTTAGCGAGTTTGAATATCGGACCCAAACCAGTTGGAGCCGTGGGCGTCGAGTGATCGGCAAGGCCGAAGTGATGGCGGCGGGAAACAATCCACGTTTCGTGGTGACGAACCTGCCCGCCGCTGGGTTCCCAGGCGAGGAGGACCGGGAGCGTTTTGTGCCCCAGCGATTGTATGAGGAGCTGTACTGCGCGCGGGGTGACATGGAGAACCAACTCAAGCAGCAGGTGCTGGACTTGCGGGCGGACCGGCTGAGCACGCATCACCTGGCCAGCAACCAACTGCGGTTGTGGCTGGCCACCTTTGCCTATCTGTTGCTGGAGCGAGTGCGGACGCTAGGTTTGGGGGGAACGGATCTGGCGCGAGCGACGGTGGGGAGCGTGCGTTTGAAGCTGCTCAAAGTAGCGGCCCAAGTGCGGGTGAGTGTGCGCCGGGTGTACGTGCAACTGAGCAGCGCTTATCCCCTTCAGGAACTCTTTCGCCTCTGTCATCGACGGCTGACGAGTCTGGCGCCCGCCAGTGGCTGAAGCGGAGCCGCCGAATAGCCCAATTGCATGGCGTACCAAGCGCCACGGGAGAAGTGTCTTCCAAAATGGCCGAAAACCAGGGGTTTTGCCCCGCTGGAAATGAAGTTCTCCGTGGCCCCCCTGCGAAGTGGAAGAAAATCGACCGAGCAACCTTGGTTTTCCTAGCTGACCACTAGAAAGCCGAAAATCAGAGCGCCGTGTGAAATATGACGGCTAGGGGCGCTTTGACGAGAAGGTTCGGGTGGAGAATCGGCACTTGGGGCCTTGAGCCCCCACAGCGTCAATCCCGGCAGGAAAGGCTGGCGGCACTGATCTGCTGCCTGAACTGGGCCCTATTCCACCGAAAACAGCGAAGAATCGTAAGAATATGCACAAATATCTGTCTTGCAGTGACTTAAGACCAGCCCGACGCCCAGCCCCACCACTATGCCGTAATTTCCTCAGCCTCGTTAGCGATCATCTCGCATCTTTCTGGTTGCAAAGCTTGCCGATAGCATTATGATATCATAAAGATAGCAGCCAGCTACAACAAATAGAACAAAGAAAAGGCACTCTATGAATACGGAAGTCACTTCAGTAAATCGCGAAAAACCAGTCCAACTTCTCAGTGGGTGGGTCATGCTCCCGGTGTTGCTCATCCTCATGTTCGGCGGGCCGGCGGTGTTCATCTACGCGATCGCCGCTGGTGTCAATTCGGTTGGCCACCCCATGTGGGGACTGTTCACGCTAGGGATATTGATGGAGATCACAGGAATCGTCCTCACCGTGGGGCTGTTCACGCTTCAGCCCAACGAGGCGCGAGTGTTGATCCTGTTTGGAGAATACAAAGGGACGGCTCGGGCCAGCGGGTTCTGGTGGGGCAACCCGTTTTACTCCAACGGCAAAAGCCAGGGCATGACTGCGGTCCAGATGGCTGCGGCGGAAGGCAAGCTGGCTACCGCGTCGGTCGGGCGGCCGGCAGGGGCGCGAGGCGGTTCGGCCAAGACTCCATCCCGGCACAAGATTTCGCTGCGGGCGCGCACGCTCAACGGCGAGAGGCTCAAGGTGAACGATAAGCGCGGAAACCCGGTCGAGATCGCCGCGATTGTCATCTGGCGGGTGCAGGACACCGCCCAGGCGGCGTTCGACGTTGATGATTACGAGAAGTATGTCGAGACGCAGAGCGAGTCGGCCTTGCGCCATCTGGCCAGTTGCTACAGCTACGATCACGGGGAAGAGAACGAGACGACCTTGCGCAGCGGCGTGGAGGAGGTCTCCCAGGCGCTGCGGAAGGAACTGCAGGAGCGGCTTGCCAAGGCGGGAGTGATAGTCGAGGAAGCGCGGCTGACCCACCTGGCCTACGCGCCGGAAATCGCGCAAGCGATGCTGCGGCGGCAGCAGGCCGAGGCGGTCATCGCCGCGCGGCAGAAGATTGTCCACGGCGCGGTGAGCATGGTGGACATGGCGTTGAAGGAGCTGGCCGAAAAACACGTGGTGCACCTGGACGACGAGCGCAGGGCGGCAATGGTCAGCAACCTGATGGTGGTGCTGTGCGGCGAGTCCGAGGTGCATCCGGTGGTGAACACCGGCACCCTCTACGCCTGAGCCGGCATGGGGCAGCGCAAACCGTTCCTGTTGCGGATTGACCCGGCGCTCTGGGCCGAGGTGGAAGCTTGGGCGCAGGCCGAGCTGCGAAGTGTCAACGGCCAGATCGAATACCTGCTCAAGCAGGCCTTGCAGAAACGCAGAGGCGCAACACCGCGACCGGTGACCTCAACCGCAAGTTCACCCGGAGCGCCGGAACAAGGTCCAAGCGAGCGCGTGGGTTAGGCGCTGCATCCTGACGGAGCCCCCTGCGACGAGGCGGCCCGACGGCATCGGGGTGGCCTTCAGGCCGCAGCGATGTCTGACCGAGCGGAGCTGTCCGTCGGTTCGCACCCGTCGTCCACTGGGAATGCCTCTCCCGCCTCAAGGCTGCGTGTCAACTCCACAGTGGCACTAGTATTCTGCGCGGCCGACCAACAGCAGCTCGATCTCCGTTCTGGACAGCACCGCGGATTCGTGTTCTAACAACCCGCGCTATGGCGACCAGTGGCACCTCCGATCGGCTGGCAGGACCCGTCACCCAGCCGGCCAATGGCCAGACCTATCGCGGTCCGTTCGCGATCATGACCATCCTCTTCTTCATGTGGGGATTCATGACCGTGTTCAACGACATCCTCATCCCGCGGTTCAAGTCAGCCTTCGAGCTGAACTACTTCCAGGCCATGCTGGTTCAGTTCGCCTTTTTCGGGGCTTACTTTACCGGCGCCTTGCTCTACTTCCTGACATCAGTCGTCACCGGCGACCCCATTGCGCGGATGGGGTATAAGAACGGTGTGGTGCTGGGCCTGTTGGTCTCTGCGGCCGGCAGCGCGCTGTTCTGGCCGGCGGCTGACGCCCATTCCTATCCACTCTTCCTGCTCGCACTGTTTGTCGTGGGCATCGGGTTTGCCGTGCTCCAGATCGCCGCCAATCCCTACGTGACCATCCTCGGACCGGAGCGGACGGCTTCAAGCCGCTTGAACCTGGCGCAGGCCTTCAATTCCGTCGGGACCACCACCGGCCCGCTGATCGGCGGCTACCTGATCTTCAGCTACTTCTCCCGCACCGGCGCGCACGGGGCGGAATCCGTGAAGATGCCTTACCTCTGGTTCTGCCTTGTCTTCCTGCTCCTCGCGCTGGCGTTCTGGTTCATTCATCTGCCGCACGTCGGCGAAGGCAGAATCGAGCGCGGCGTCGGCGCGCTCAAATACCCGCACGTCGTGCTCGGCGTGATCGCCATCTTTATGTATGTCGGCGGCGAGGTCTCCGTCGGCAGCGTGATCATCAACTTCCTCGGCCAGCCCGGCGTGGCGGGCCTGCCCGAGCTTGAGGCCAGCAAGTATGTGTCGCTCTATTGGGGCGGCATGCTCATCGGGCGGTTCATGGGGGCCGTCGAGCTGAGCGACATGCGGCCCCGCAACAAACAACTCTGGCTGGCTGCCTTCCCGCTCGCCGGCTTCCTTGTCCTCTGGGGGCTGCGCGGCTGGGCGGTGGTGCAGATGTATCTGCCCTTCCTCGTCCTGTGCTGGCTGCTGTTTCAACTGGGCAAGTCGCTCGCCGACCGCACGCTGATGATGTTCTCGGCGATGGTCGTTGCGCTGCTGGCGACGGCCATCGTTGCCGGCGGCCGGCTTGCCATGTGGTGCGTCGTCGGGGTCGGCCTGTTCACCTCCATTGGCTGGTCGAACACGTTCGCGCTGGCGATCGAAGGGGTCGGCATTTACAAAAGCCAGGCCTCCTCGCTGCTGGTCATGGCCATCCTTGGCGGTGCCGTGCTCCCGCCTATCCAGGGCCGCATCGCTGACCTGACGCGCAACCTGCAGTTCTCCTTCATCGTGCCGTTGATCGCCTACGCCTACGTCGCTTTCTACGGCTGGAAAGGGCACCGCGTTGGACGCGGCCCACAAACAACCTGACTTATGCCTAAGACTGATCCGTCGCAGGACCCCCGCGTCATCATGACCCTCGATGCCGGTGGAACCAACTTTCGCTTTTGCGGCGTCCGAGGCAGCAAGTCCGTCACCCCCACCGTCGCCGTGCCTTCCAAGGGCGACAACCTGGAGAACTGCCTGGCGAACATCGTCGAGGGTTTTTCGCTCGTGAAGAAGCAATGCCCGGAACCGCCCGTCGCGATCAGCTTTGTCTTCCCTGCGCCGGCCGATTATCCCCTCGGGATTATCGGCGACCTCGACAACCTGCCCGGCTTCCGCGGCGGCGTCGCCCTGGGGCCGATGCTGGCGGAGCGCTTCGGCATCCCGACCTTCATCAACAATGACGCCGACATGTTCGTGTATGGCGAAGCCATCGCGGGCTTCCTGCCCTACGTCAACGGCTTGCTCGAGCAGGCGGGTAGCGCCAAACGCTACAAGAACCTGTGCGGCGTGACGCTCGGAACCGGATTTGGCGGTGGCATCACGCGCAACGGTGAGCCGTTCCTCGGCGACAACTCAATGGCCGGCGAGGTCTGGCTGCTGCGCAACAAGCTCCACCCCGAAACCAACGCCGAGGAAGGCGCCAGTATCCGCGCCGTGCGCCGCGTCTATGCCGAGAAGGCCGGCATCCCCTTCGAGCAAGCGCCCGAGCCCAAGGACATTTTCGAAATCGGCATGGGTGCGAAGCCCGGCAACCAGGCCGCCGCCGGCGAGGCCTTCCGCCAGCTCGGCGAGGTGGTCGGGGATGCTATGGCTCAAGCGCTGACGCTGGTGGACGGCCTCGCGGTTATTGGCGGTGGCATCTCCGGTGCCGCGCCGCTTTTCCTGCCGGCCCTGGTCAACGAAATCAACAGCACCTACCTCAACCCGCAGGGCGCGCAGTTTCGCCGCCTGACCGCGGTCGCTTTCAACCTGGAAGACCCGGCGCAACTGCAGCAGTTCCTCCAAGGTGAACAGCGCGAGATTGCCGTGCCCGGCAGCCGGAAGAAGGTGCGGTATGATCCCTTGCAGCGCATTGGCGTCGGCATGTCGCGCCTCGGCACCAGCGAAGCCACGGCCATCGGCGCCTACACCTTCGCGCTGCGGGCCTTGGATGGACGCTAATCCGCCGCCGCTCAGAACTCGATCGCGAGTTCGCGCGGTTTGGCTTCATTGGTGAAGCGAATCCAGAGCAGTCGGTGCTCGGCAGAATAGAGATAGTTCTTCAGCGGCTGACCCGCGAGCGTGACGGAACGCGGGGCCGCTGGCGCGCGCAGCAGCAGCACGGCCGGAGTGTTGCCCACGCCTTCGACCATCAGGGAACGAGATCCTCGGCGTAGCGGCGTCTCGGCAGAGCGCCGCTGGCTGTCGTTTCCGAAGTTAGCGGCGCTCTGCCGAGACGCCGCTACGAGGGGAAGAGTCTTGCACGCCGAAGCGAGCACCTGCGGCTGGCGGCCCCGCGCGGCGTCGAGGTCCAGCAGGAAGAAGCGCGAGCCCGGCGTCAGGGCCACCGCTTTCTGCACGCGCAGCTCGGGATCAAAGAGGTTCACAAACCGGCCACTAAGCTGCTTCGGCTCACCGGCCACCGACTCGTCGAGCCCCGCCCCCAGGACGTAGGGTCCGCGGCGCAATAGCAGGTAATTGGTCTCGCGCCAGTTAAGCTTGGTGCGTGCCGCCGCCTGTTTCACCGCCGCGACCAGCCGCGCATCGCCCGCGGCACTCGCGGCCAGACCGGCCGGGTTCTCGCGCATCCAGATCAAGCCGCCCTTGCCAACAGGCATCACCTGGATGTTCGACTCGGGCCTGGGAGGGCGAGCGTCCTCGCGAGCCCTATCTTCCGGAGATGCTTGGGCTCGCGCGGACGCTCGCCCTCCCGGGTCAGTGCCGCCGAGCGCCGCGAACAGGTCTTCGCGCGGCGTGCGGGAGTGGCGCCCGTCGCTGTTCCACCACTCGCGAACGCCATTATAGGGGTCGGTGTCATCGTCACACACGATCAACATCCCGCCGCCCCGCACCCAGGCGGCGAGCGGCTTATGCACGTCCGGGCTGAGCGGTTTCATGCCGTGATAGGTCAGCAGCAGAACGCGGAAGCCCTTCAGATAGCCAGGGAGCGTCACATTCTCGAGCTGCACCGGGGTTACCGGGATGCCGCGTTTGAGCAGCGGCAAGGCCAAGCCATAAAGATGGCTGAGGTTCGGGTCGCTTGGGCTGGGGTCGCCGCGCTCGAACATAAGCGAGTCGCTGATGACCAGCCCGATGCCGGTCGTGCCGCAGTCCCATTCCACGCGGCGCTGGTCCATGTCGTTGAGAGCGTTGATGACCGTTTGCACCTCGGTGGCGTAAGCCGGCGGCATCGGCTCCCGCTCCTCCGGCTTGCCCGGCTTCGGATAACGCCCGCCAAACACGCGTTCCGGCCAAGGCGCCACCTCGAAGCGCCAGACGTCAGGCTGGAGCAGCGACGCGACCATCGTGGATTCCCAGTTGACGCGGTAATCCGTCCAATCGTGGTTGGGATTGTCCTCGACCGGGTCGTTCAGGAACCAGACCCGGCGGCCCGTCCCGCGGACGAGGTTCATCATCGCGCCGTATTCCAGGAAGGCGGTTTCGAAGGTGCGCTCGCGCAGTTGGCCGCGATACAGGTTGGGGATGCGCGCCGTGCCCGTCCAGACCTGGGCGATGTAGCCGTCGCAGCCGTTGAGGCGCGCCAGGCTCGATTCCGGGCTCACGATGCGGATGTGGGCGTAGCTGGGAAGGCTGTGGGTAGGCACATAACAGCGCACGTGCCGGCCAGAGCGGCGGTTGTAGTCCTGCACGTAGTCAAACACCTGCTGCAACGCGCGCCGGTAAAGGTAATACTTGAGCTTGGAGGCGCGCCACGGCGGCGTCCACCGAGCTGTGCGGCGGCTGCCAGTCCTCGTGGTAGTAATCCCGCCACTCGCGCTTGAAGCCTTCCGAATAGCCGCCGTGCACCCAGAACTCGGGTTCTTCGAGGTGAATCGCCTCGGCGCCGGAGTCAAGCGCCCGCTGGATGCCCTGGCAGAGAAACTTGCCGTAGTTCGTCCCCGGGCACATGTAATACACATCGCCCCCGTGGCTGATCTTGTTCCCGGCGCGGTCTGTCTGCGCTTCGTCCTCGTGGTTTACCCCGTCGAATCGGCCGTAGAGGTAATCCTGGTAGGACCCCCACGAAACGCCCGTCATGACGTGGATGCGGTAGCCGTGATCGCGCCAGGTCTGAATGCGCTGCGGCAGGTCGGCGCCGATGCCGTAGGCGATGGCCACGTCCGAGCGCAAGTTGGCGATCCCGCTCCAGGGCGCCGCAGTCTGAAAGCAGGTGCGTTCCAGGTGCTGCTGCGGGTCAGAGCAAAGGGCAGCCGGGGCCTCGGCGCAGCGGAGCGGAGATGCCGCCAGCAGGACAACCGACACAATGGCAATCAGTCGCAGCATCCAGATTGGATGCCTCAACGGGCGTCGGCATTCAGGCGAAGTGGCTTTGTCGCGGGCTTGTGCCTGTGCCGTCATCGTGGCGCAGGTTTGCAATCTGCTGTATCGCAGGTTTGCAACCTGCCGAGTTGCCGGCACGCGCACCGGCTGGAACACCTTGGACGCTGTGCCGATTACAAATCGGCGATACGGCAGATTGCAAATCTGCGCTACGAGGCAGCGGCACGAACGCGCAGAACCGGGCTTGCGCCGTGTCTACTTCTGCGCCAGCGCGGCTTCGATGGTCTCCTCCTTCAACTGCATCGGGTGGCCGATCCAGGCGATTTTGCCTTTAGCGTCCACTAGAAAGGCGCTGGGGATCCCGTCACGGCCGGCTGCCTCCATCCAGGTCACGGCCATTTGGCCCTTCTTGTTGCCGGCTTTGTCGTCGAGCGCGACGCGATACGTCATCTTGTCTCCCATCTTCTTGATGAACGGCGCCACGAGGCTCTCGTCCCGTTCCCAGCAGTCCACGCCGATGACCACCAGGCCCTTGTCCTTGAACTTGTTGTGAATCTCGTTGAGGTGTGGAATGGAAGTGCGGCACGGGGGACACCACGTCGCCCAGAACTCGACGAGGTAAGCTTTGCCCTTCTGGAATTCCTTCACCGGCTCGCCCTGCACCCATTTGCCCGTTTGCAGCTTGGGGGCGGGATCCCCCACCTTGAGCGTTGGCTGTGCGGCCAGGGAAAAAGCTATGCTCGCTGTCAGGGCGAGCGCTGCTGCTGTCAGTTTCAATCGTTCCGCTATCATGTCGTGTTTCTTCGTGGGCCAGGTTGACCGCGCGCCGCCGCCGGCCCGATGGCAAGGGGCGCCTGGGGTTCACCGCCCGGCCGCGACAGGTCGCATGATGGGCGGAACCACCGCATTAGCTACAATGCTGCTTATCATACACCATCGGGGGCGAAAAGTCGCCTGAGAACCAGGCGTTGTTCGACACTGCCGCCGAGGAGTGAGAATGCCGAACGGTGACGGACCGCGAGCCGTCCCCGGCTCATAGCTGTCCCCGAATTATTCATAGCAGCGAGGAGAGCCCTCCGGAGCTGCTCCCCGCAGCTGCTGTGAATAACTCTGCGGGCGAAGGCGCTCGTTAAGAACTTGTCGCCCGCCTCTCATTAGTGGCCGCGGCGAGCCAGGGACGGCTCGCGGTCCGGTGGCAGTTTCAGTTCTGTTTAGGCGAATTGAGTGGCGGCGCGTTCGTCCGGCTGAAGCCGAGATCCTCGGGGAAGAGTCCCCGCAAGGTGCGGAGGGGATGGAAGGGGAATTGGAAGGGCAGCAGCATGACCTTGGGGATGAGATAGACCGGCTCGCCCTTGGGATCGCCGAGTGTGCCTGTGACTTTGTACTCGAAGATCTTGGTGACCGGCCACAGGACCGTGCTGACCACCGGGCCGACCAGCCACATGTCGCGCAGGAGCCCGGCTTCGACGCGGGCGTTGACCTGGCCCTGAAAATCCAGCGTGCCGCGGTACTGCAGTCGCATGCCCGTCGAGCGAATATCCAGATCGTCGGAGCGAATGATGCCATTGGTGATGATGAAGGTGCAGGTGCCGGCGCTGGCCCGGCTGCTGCCCAGGCCGGGCACCATGCTATTGAGCACACCCGAGAATATGCCGAAGAGGGGTATGTTCCAAATCAGTCCATCCCGGAGGCTCAAGACGCCGCGGCCCTGCCAGGTTTGCAGATTCACTGTGTTCGCATTCGTGACCACCAGGGTTCCCCACAGCCGGCCCTCAAGGCGGTTGGTGACGTCGAACAAATCCTTGGCGAGCAGCGGCAGGATCGCGTTGGTGACGGCCACGGCGAACTGGTAGTCCGTCTCCGGGCCAGGATGGAAGTCGAACCTTGCCGAGCCATTGGCCTGGCCACCATAGAGATTAACCCAGACATTGCTCAGGGTGAGATGCTGGCCGAGCCAGTGCACGTGGCCGGCGATCTCCGGCACGTGGAATCGCCACCAGTCAAACGGGCCGCCCTTGAGGTCGAAATGCAAATCGGCGTCATCCTCCCCGTGCATCGGGATGATGCCCTGGACATGGGCACTCGGAGGTTGCCGGAAGTGATACGGTTCGATGGCGCGGGCGACGTGGGCGCCGATGGCACGCGCGACGACCATGGGCTCGGCGGTGCTGAAGCCGTTGGTCAAATAGACCTTCTGCGCGACGAAGTCGGCGCCCACGCCATCCGCGCTGATCTGCCGCGCGCCGCACTGGACGCGGGGATAGGTCAATTGGAGGACGCGGTTGGTGTATTGCAGGGCCGTCTGGAGGCCGGTGGCGGATTCTCCCCGAAAAGTGAAGTTGGTCAGCGCCACCCGGCCTTTGATCCCCGTCCGCTCCGGCTCATGCCCGCGCCCCCAAATCTCGACGCCAATCACCGGCGGTTCGGTGAAGGTGAAGTAATCGAGCCCCTTTTGCTGCTCCGCATCCAGCAGCGGGCGCAGGACCCGCAGGTCCAGCGTGCTGGAGACGCGGCCGTAAAAGTCCCTGGTGCGGTCATCTGCTTCGAGGACCGCCTCGAGTGTTCCCTCGGGGCGCATGACGGTGAGATCGGGCAGGCGCCAGACCAGGTTCGAATAGGAGAGGTGCGATTGGATGGCCGTGAACGAAACGCCTCGATAGGTGCCGCCGCGCGCGAGTTTGAATTCGCCCTGCAACCGGAGAGTGGGTTGCACTTCGGCGCGCCAGTCAGGCTGGCGATTCGTCCACGCCGGCAGCACCAGGGACAGCTCGCCCTTCAACTCGGGCGGTTGCTGCCACTCACACGCCGCCAGCCAGCCTCGCGCTTCCTCGGCAAGGACCGATGAGAGTTGGTGCGGATCAATGTCCGACGCGAGGCCCAGGTCGAGGGCGCGCGTCGCCACGTTCAGGTGGGCGCGGGCATCCAGGCGTCGCTCATGAAACTTGGCATGGAGATTGGTAATCGTCAGTTCCGGCGCGCGCCAGCTCCCGCTGCCGGCGATGTCCTCGACCTCAAGCCCGCGCGACTGCAGCCCGCTGAGCGCGCCAGCCCAATCCAGCGCATAGGGTTCAAGCCTGGCCCACCCGGCCCAGGATTCGTCCGCCTGCGGCGGGGTGGTGGCGGGGGGCGCGGCCAGGCGCAGGTTGAGCCGAAGCTGTCTGGCAGCACCCCATTGGGTGTTCGGCTGGCTGCACTGGAGCTTGCCCTCGCCAGTCAGCGGAATGGCGTTGGTCAGGGCGTGAATCCATTGGGCATCAAACTGGGCGTTGGTGGCGCTGCCCCACTTGGTTTCGACGCGCTCGGCGCGGAGCGCCAGGTCGGCGTTGATCAAATTCGTCTGGCCCTCCATCGCGGCGCCGTGCAGGGTGAGCTGCAGGTTGGTCGCCCGGCCCCACTCGGTCTCGACACGCCCGGCGCACAGAGTCAGGTCGCCATTCCCCAGGTTCGTCAGGCTCTCGAACGAGGCGACGTGGGCGGTGAGCTGCAGGTTCGCCGTGGCGGCCCAGCGTGTGCGCGCCTCGCCGGCTTCCAGGCTCAGCTCGGCGCTGGACAGGCCGTTGGTCGTGGCCGCGTAGAGCCGGGCATTGAACCGGCCCTGGTTCACCGTGCCCCAGGGTGTGTCCGCCCCGGGGGTAATGATCAGCACGCGAACGCCGAAGCTGGCGAGATCGCGAGCGTCGCCCCGGACATCGAGCCGGAGGTCGGGCGGCGCGGAGAACCGGATGCGCTCCAGCGTGTCCGCGAACTGGCGGAAACGGTTGCGCCAGGTGCCGGCGG
Source organism: uncultured Verrucomicrobiae bacterium (assembly GCA_963822005.1). Taxonomy (GTDB): domain Bacteria; phylum Verrucomicrobiota; class Verrucomicrobiia; order Limisphaerales; family UBA8199; genus PALSA-1440. The sequence goes on from CAWGGD010000019.1 coordinate 129,668, forward strand.
GCGCGGCCTGCTCTGCCTGGGGCAACTTCCATTCCCGAACGGCCGAGGCGTTGGCCACCGTGCCGGACAAGTGGATTTTGGCGCCGGCAAAACCGGCAGTGAAATGGTCCAGCGCCCATTCGTCTCCGGGCAGAAAGCGAAGCTCGGCTTGGATGTTGTCCATGGCCAATTGGCGCGGCGCCTGATTGGTTTCGGCGAGGGGCCAGACCAGGCGGCCCCGGTGCAGCAGGAGCGAGTCCACTTGAAATTGCAGGCGAGCAAGGGCGTGATGGTCGAGGCGCAGTTGAACCCGGGCAGCCGTCAGTTCCGGGCCGAGCGGTTCGTCGGGGCGGCCGAAGCGCACATTCTCCGCGACGACGCCGTAGTACCAGCTCAGGCGCAGGCGCGAGAACTGGAGCTCGAGGCCGCGCGCGCGCAGGTTCTCGAGCAGCGGCTGCTTGGCGAAATCAGGCAGGCCGATCTGGGTGAGGTAAATCAACGCGCCCAGCAGGGCGAGAACCAGCAGCCAGATGGTGATGCGAAACCGGCGGAAATAGACCCGGCAAGTCCGCCAGAAGCCGCGTTTCCGTCGCGTAGCCGTTGGGGACTCCGGTTTCAAGGGCTGGGAGGCACCGAGAGGTATCGCTGCACGTAGTCGTAGAGCCAGGTCGGGAACTGGAAAATCCAGAGCCGGCCATCCAGCGTCACCGCCGCGTATGGAGAGTTGGGGGAGGCCTGACTGCTGAATTCAACGGATACGGGGGAAGCCCCGTTCTTAAGTTCGAGCGTCACGCGCTGGCCGTCGTCGGTGAAGCCGTAGCGAGAGCGGTTTTGGTCGCCGCACGCGACCCAGGCAACCGCCGTCAACTGACACAAACCTCGCACGGTTTCCTCCACCGCGAGAACGTTCTTGATCGTGCCCTGCGGACCAGAGGCGATCGACCAGTCGTAGGGCCCGTTCCGGACGATTTGGCGCACTCGACCCTGCTGGCGGATGGTTACGCGGGCCACATCATTCGTGGAGAAATTCCAAACCCGGCGTTCACGCAGCTCCCAGCTTGCCGCGGGCAGACGCTGGCAATCGGCGAACTTCACGGCATAAATGAAACTCTCATCCGCGCGCCGCGCGAAGACCTTGTCGGCCTGGTTCGTTCCAAAATCCACCTGGGCGATGATCGCGTTGGTCGGACCGGCAGAAGAATCGGTCGCCGGCGATTTCAGGACGTATTGCAGGGCAGGCGGGGCAAGCCCGTAAGCCGGCAGGTCCGGCGGGATAACGACGTCTTTGCTGAACTCGACGATCTGCAATCCGCCCAACGCACTGAGCAACTCCTTGACGAGGCCCGCGTCGGCGGGGAAGTCCTGCGGCAGCACGCGCCAGGTATCGTTGGTTTGCTGCACCAGGGAGAAACTGTCCTGACCGCGCACCTCGATAACGGCAGCGGGAGCAGCCAACGAGACGAGAAACGGGTCGCGGAAGTCGTTGACCCGGGCGTACCAGGGCGCGAGCAGGTCTTTGGGAACGGCCACGATGGCATTGAGGCCCAGGCGCCGGGCGTACACCAGGCCGGTGTCGTTGGTCAGGGTCTTCCCGAACTGGAGCCGGGCGACGGTGTTGGTGCCCAGGCCCAGGGCGACCTCGAGCTCGGGCGGTTGCAGGCCGAACGTCTCCAGGTCCGCTTTGGCATCCCCGCGAACGAACTGACGAACGCGGACGCTGCGGAGCATTTCCAGCGACTCCTCGGCTTTGGCATTGCTGGCTCGCGCGTGCAAGGGGTAAACCATGCGCCAGAGCTTGTTGGTGTCGTCACGCCGCAATTCGAGAATCTTCGTCCCGTTGGTCACCGCCAGCCGGTCGAAGGCCAGGCCCGCTCAAGTTAACCAGCGCGGTGTCACGCCAGTCGTCGGCGGTCCGGGGAAGGTACTTCAAGAAGTCCGCGGCCACGACATACACACCTTCCACGCCAATAACCTGCAGGAACACCTGGTCGCCGGGGGCCGTTTTGGCGCCGACCCGCAACCGGGCGGTGTAACCGGGTTGCTCGATAATGATGGAAGCCTGCGGAGTGGCGAAGCCATACTCCTCGTCCGTCTTGAGGCGGCCACGCAGTTCGCGGGCCGTGATGTAGGGGGCCGGGGTGAGCCGCTCGAGTTCGGCCAGGAGTTTCTCGATGCTGGTGCCCTGGGCGGGATAAACGAGCGGTTCCGTGAGCTGCCAGGTGCCGTTGGTGCGCTCAGCCCGGATTTCCATCTGGACCGCGGGCCGCACCTGCACACGGGTGGCGGCGGTGGCGTTCAGGTTGGGCAGGACTTTGACGGGCCCGCCGCCGGTTTTCCGCAGGTAGCGGTGGTGGACGAAGATAAACGCCAGGAGCACCGCAGCCACCATGAGCCAACGCCAAGTGTTCCGGGGATTCATGGGCGATGTTCAGCTCCGGCGCCGCAGCCAGACCAGGCCGCCGAGGAAGAGCACCGAGCCCGGCAGGGCGCCGAGCAGCAGCCACTGCGTCTGCTGCAACTGCGCTTGGGTCATCACGATTCGATACTCGGTGATGGGCCGCGGGCCGAGGCCGGCCAGCAACTGCTGGCGTTCGAGCAGCCAGTTGACGGCATTGCCGGCAAAATCACGATTGGCGGCCGACTCGATTTGGAGGTTGCCCAGGAACAACGAATCGCCGACGACGATCATGCGAGCTGAACCGCGCTCGGTGATGACATCCTTAATCGCTCCTTTCTCAACCGCGACCATGAGCGGGAAAGGCGGTTTGCGGGCCAGACCGCCAGCCGCCGAAGCCCGGGGCCCGGAGAATGCGATTTCCTCGACGCGCGGCGCGTCGGCAGCTTCGGCCTGGAGCTTCAACTGGCCCACGGTTCGAGGCAAGCTCAGGTGAAGTCCCGACCCAAGCAGGGAATTAACCACGGGGTGTTTGCCGTTGCTGAAATTGAAGACAATCATATCCGTGGCCTTCCCCGGAATAGCGTTATCCGGGTCCGTCACGGCATTGTGGCCGACGTCCACTCCCCACTTGGCCAGAATCCGCTCGAGGCCGGTCTCCTTGCGCGCCGAGCCGAAGTTAAACAAGGCCAGCAACCGGCCGCCCTGGTTGAGGTATTGCTCGATCTTCTCCAGTTCGGCGTCGGTAATGACGTCTCTGGGGCCGGGGATGACCAACAGGTTGCAGTCCCCCGGAACGGTATTAGTGCCGAGCAATGACAACGGCTCGGGCTGGATACAGTTCTGCTTTTGGAGGAGGGACGCGAATTTAAGATAGCCAGCCACTTCGTCGCCGCTGTCAATCTGGTGTTCGCCATGGCCCTGGAGGAAATACGCCTTGAGCGGCTTGGGACTGGTGACGTCGAGCAGGGCGGCGGTAAAGGCGATCTCGCCCAGAAAGGCCGCCGGCTTGCGCTGGAACAACGGTCCCTTCGAGTCCGGCCCTTGCTTGGCGACTTGCTCGACGACATATTGGGCCAACCCGTTGCCGTCAATTACTTTTGGTGCCTTGCCCGCGCAGTCGAAGATGACGAGGTTCTTGTCGGTGGAAGCGGAGAGGTTGTATTGGGCCTTAATCTTCTGCGCCAGCCCGGGGTCGCGCATGTAATCAACGGTTTGCACCGTGATTCGCGGATTCACCAGGCGATACTCACCGAGCAAGTCCGCGACGGTGCTGTAGAGGTTCTGGTCGTCCTGGGTATCGTAGTAAAGCTTCACCTTCACCTGGTTGGTAAGGGAGCGGAGCAAGCCGACCGTGCGCGGGGAGAGATCAACGCGCGTGCGGGCGCTCAGGTGGAAGCGGAGAAAATAGTCCTGGCTGATGTAATTCAGCATCACCACCACGGAGAGAACGACCAGGACCAGGAAGATGACCTGGAGGCCGATGCCCCACTTGCGATAGGGGGCGAAGGTGGGTTTGTGGTGAGCCGCGGGCGCCATGCTATTTCCAGCGGCGGCTTTCCACCACCCGCAGGGTTAGGAACAGGAAGAAGCACGTCAGGCTGGCCAGCAGGATCACCGGCCGGGTGTCCACCACACCGCGGGCGAAATCGTGCATCTGCTCGAACAGGGCGAAACAGGCGAGCACCTGCGCCTGCCAGCCGTCCTGGATCGGAAGCTGGCTGGCCAGGTAGCCCAGCAGAAACACACTCGCCCCGAAGACCAGGCTGATCATGGCGGCAATGACCTGGCTGCGCGTTAGCGCCGAGGCACAGCAACCGAGGGAGATGAACACGCTCCCGAGCAAGAGGATGCCCAGGAATGCGCCCCCGACGGCGCCGGCATCCAGCGCGGCGGTATCATTGGTATAGCGCCGCACCACCAGCAGGCAGACCAGCAGCGGCAGCCACATCAGAACATAAAACATGAGCGCGGCACTGAACTTGGCCAGCACGACCTGGAGATCGCTGACCGGGGTGGTCATCAGGGTTTCAAACGTGCCGGAGAACTTTTCCTGCGCAAACAGGCGCATCGTGATCACCGGGGTGGTCAGCAGCAGGATCAGCCAGAAGAAGGGCGTGATGTAGAACAGTTCGGTGACCGGCATGGGCGTCGGCTTCTGGAGCTTGACCAGGATAACGACGAAGCTGTAGCCCATCAGGAACAGCGCGGCGGCGATGATGATGTAGCCGCTGAGGGAGAGGAGGAAACCCGACAGTTCCCGCCGCACGAGGGTCCAATAAGCCCGCATCAGCCCTCCTCCTCTCCCGGGCGGGTCACCTGGACGTAGATGTCCTCCAGGGAGTGCCGGCTGCGAGTCAGCTCCCGCAGCAACCAGCCGCGCCGGCGGGCCAGGGCGAAGACCTGGGGCCGCAAATCCACGCCATCCCGCGGCGTCAACGCGCAGCGGAAGTACTCACCCTCGCCCGGCGAGACGTCGAACTGCTCGATCTCCGCCATTTGGGCCCAGCACTCGCGCAGCTCGGCCGGCGGCGCGGCAATTTCCGCAATCACCTGGCTGCGGCTGCTCATCAGCCGCTGCAGGTTCTCCGGCGTGTCGGCTGCCAGAATTCTGCCGTCGAACATGATGACCACGCGATGGCAGGTCATCTCGGCCTCGGGCAGGATGTGGGTTGAAACCAGCACGGTGTGAGTGCCGCCCAGGCCTTTGATGAGCTGGCGCACGGAGCGGATCTGGTTCGGGTCCAGGCCGATCGTCGGCTCGTCCAGGATGAGCAATTCCGGCTCGTGGACCAGCGCGTCCGCCAGGCCGACACGTTGGCGGTAGCCCTTGGAAAGCTGGCCGATGATTCTTCGGCTGACCTCGGTCAGGCCGCATTGCTCCATCACCAAGTCCGCCCGCTGGCGCGACTGCTTGTGGTTCAAGCCTTTCAACCGGGCGCGAAACTTGAGGTACTCGCGCACGCGCAGGTCGTGGTGGAGCGGGTTGTTCTCGGGCATGTAACCGATCCGGCGGCGCACTTCATCCGATTGCGCGAACACGTCCAGCCCCGCGACGCGCACGGTCCCCGAGGTGGCGGGCAGGTAGCAGGACAGAATGCGCATGGTGGTGCTCTTGCCGGCACCGTTGGGGCCGAGCAAGCCGACGATCTCCCCGCGTGCCACCGTGAACGAGATGTCCGACACCGCGGTATTGCCCGCGAAGCGTTTGGTCAGGTTGGCAACTTCGATCATCGAGTCTGCGCTCATTGCATCCAGCGTAAGGGCGAGTTTAGCCGAGGAAGCGCCGCGTGAGCCACCAAAATCTCCGCCTAGCGCGCGGGCAGCTCGACCGATCCCGGGCGCAGGACGTTAAAGCTGCCCATCCGCTGCTGGATGGCCAGCTCAAGCTGCACCCGGTCGCCTGGCTTCTTCGCATACAGGAGTTTGGCGGCGGCACAAAGATCGGCCGGCAACTGCCCGTCTATGCCGGTGACCAGCATGCCCCGCTGCAAACCCGCCTCCGCGGCTGAGCTGCGCTCCTCCACGCCGACAATGAAATAGGCGTCGGCGGGCCCGACGCCATAGCGCGCCGCCACCTGGGGGGTCAGTCCCTCAAGGCTGAGCCCGAGCTTCTCGCGGATCATGCCAGCGTTGAACACCGATTTCTCGGGCACCAGCCTCACCGTGACGTCGTTCCGCGCTGTGCCGCGCCGGATGGCCAGCGTCTCGTTGGCCCCCGCCCCCGCCGCCAGGAGGTCGGCGAAATCAATGAAGCTCTTCGGTGCCTTGCCGTTCACCTGCAGAATCGCGTCACCGGCCTTCAGCCCGGCCTTCCCGGCCGGGCTCTGCGGCTGCACGCTGGTGATGACCAGCGGCGTCGTGCCCACCTTTACCCGCGCCCCGAACCAATAGGCCTTCACGAACTCGGTCGGGAAGATGTCCGAGAGCGCTTCGAGGACGCGCCGGATGGGAATGGCAAACCCAATGCCCTGCGCGCGTTGCCCCATCACCTCGCCCAGGACGGCGACGTTGATGCCAATCAATTCACCACGCAGGTTGACGAGGGGGCCTCCGCTGTTACCGAGGTTGATGGGGGCGTCGGTCTGCAGCCAATTCGGGATGTCCAGTGGCTCGCCTTCCTTGGGCAGCACCCGGCTCTTGGAGCTGAGGATGCCGCGGCTGACCGAGCCGCCGAGCCCGAACGGGTTGCCCAAGGCCAAAACCGTTTCCCCCAGCAGCAAATCATCCTCGCGCGCGAGCTGGATGGCCTTGAACTTCTCCCCGGGCCGGGCGTTGAGCTTCAGCAGGGCCACGTCGCTCTTGGGGTCACTGGCAACAACTGTGGCGGTGTAAGTATTGGTACCGGCGCAGAACTTGACGGCGATCTTGTCGGCGCGGCGCACGACGTGATCGTTGGTGAGCAGGTAACCCTCCTCGTCAATGACCACTCCCGAGCCGAGGCTGTATTGGGAATTGGGCGGTTGCTGGCGGTGATAGGGACCCCAGGCCTGCCGGAAGAACTCCTCGAAGGGGTCGCGCACCTGGATGATGGTCTCGGTGGCGATGTTGACCACGCTGGGCAGCACCTTCTCGGTGGCCAGCACCGTCGGGTCGCGGCGGATGTCATTGGCCGCCGTTTGACCACGCGTCCCCGGCGCCCAGGCCAGCACAAAGCCCGCCGCCAGCAACAGCCACCGCCGCCACCATTGTCCTTTGCTGATTTGTAAATGCATCATCATAACAACAGTCAAACCCGCCCGCAGATGCGTTCAATCTGCGCCACTGCCCGGAACCGGATTCATCCGGGGTGTCTGTGCCTGCAGGGCTATGGGCCGCCCCAGGCATCAACGAGGCCGATGCCTTGACGCCCTGCTGCTTCCTTCCGGCACCGCCAGCCACGAGTCAGCGCACCAGCAGCGTATAGTTTCCTATGGGCTACCTATGGTTTGCCTATGGTCTACCTATGGTCCACCTATGGTCTGCGGGGTTTCCTGCACTCTCCCGCCTCCCCATTCCCCTGGCGCGTCCCGCACGCACCACACCATACACCCGAGTACCGCACCACAGGCTTGACTTTGCCGGCGCCGAAGCGCAAAAGCAATGGCAAGGTGCCTCCGGTCCTGGCCAGCTTTTATGCCCAGTGGCGCGTGCGGTGCGGCGTGGTGGCCGTCCTGCGCGAGGACCGGGACTCACCGCCCGAACGCCTCTTGCAGACCATCTGGCAGCACCAGCGACTCCTGCGCGAGCAACTCAAGACCTTAGACGGCCAACCGGTCCGCATTCTTCATCCGGGTTTTCGTAGCGTGGAGGGCGGCCCCGATTTCCGGGGCGCGGTGGTGCAGGTCGGCGACGCGCCGCCCCGGAGCGGGGACGTGGAGGTTGACCTTTCCACCAGCGGCTGGCGCGCGCACGGCCATGACCGCAACCCCGCCTTTCAGAACGTCATCCTGCACGTGGTGTGGGAAGGCGAGCAACCCGTCGCGGGAACGCCGACCACGCTTTTGTTGTGGAACGCGCTCGACGCCCCGCTCGGGGAGTTGAGCCTGTGGCTGGGCGGCGAGGCGGCCGAAACGTTGCCGGAGGAGCTGCGCGGTGAATGTTGCGCCCCGTTGCGCGCGGTGGCGCCGGCGCGGTTGCTGGATCTGCTCCACCAGGCAGCGCACGTGCGCTTGCAGAGCAAGGCGGCGCAGTTTCAGGCCCGCGCCCGGCGAGTCGGCTGGGAGCAGGCGCTGTGGGAGGGCTTGTTTCGGGCTTTGGGCTATAAGCACAACCTCTGGCCCATGCAGCGGCTGGCCGAATTGCGTCCGCGCTGGCAGACGCCGCGGACGGAGCCACTGGCCCTGCAAGCGCGCGTATTCGGCATCAGCGGGCTGCTGCCGGTGGAACTGACGCGCTCGGCAATGGGCACCGATGATTATATCCGCCGGGTCTGGGACCAATGGTGGCGGGAACGGGACGAATTCTCCGATTGCCTCCTGCCCCGGTCGCTCTGGCGCCTGCACGGCTCGCGGCCCGCCAACCATCCGCAGCGCCGCGTCGCGCTCGGCTCGCGCTGGGCGATGGACGGGGATCTGGTCTCGAAGCTGGAGCGGTGGTGCGCGCGCGCGCTGCCGGATTCGGCCCTGGCCGGTTCGCTGCTGGAGACGTTGCAGGTTGAGCCCGACGATTTCTGGTCGTGGCATTACACGTTCCGCTCGGCCCGGCTCAAGGAAGCGCAACCGCTGCTCGGCGCGACGCGGGTGACCGACCTGGCGGTGAATGTCGTGCTGCCCTGGCTGTGGATTCGGGCGGTCGAGGGCAAGAACGCCGCGATGCAGCGCACGCTCGAACACCGTTATTTCACCTGGCCGGCGGCGGCGGACAACGTGGTGTTGCGCCTGGCGCGGCAACGGTTGCTGGGCGGGGCCTCTCCGCGTGCGTTGCCCGGCGCGGCGGCCCAGCAAGGGCTGATGCAGATGGTGCGGGACTTCTGCGACCAGTCGAACGCGATCTGCGAGCGCTGCAAGCTGCCCGACCTGGTGCGGGAGTGGACGGCGGAGCGTGATAGGGGCGCCAGCGCGTCTTGCGCTCCGCCAGCTTGAGCCAACCGATGACCAACAACCATTTCTTCGCGACGGTTATGAAAGAAGGGGTAATCCTTGCCTCGGAAAACTGACTCCGACAACCCGGGCGACTGGCTGAGCATCGCCAAGTCTGAGTAGGAGGCTTTGCATCGAAGGCTTTCCGCGCCAAGCTGGAACAGGTGACGTGCCTGCTGGAGAAAGTGCGGGCGCGGGTAAGCCGATCTTGAGCTCCGACTACCGACCACCGATCACTGATTAGAGGCCACTCGCTCACCCCCAATCCTCACGGGTCCAATGGCCCCCTGTCCCAATCTTCGCGCATTCGCGTCCTCGCTGTTCCATCCCCCCCACCGTTTGCCGCGCAACCAGAGCACTGATTACCGATTACTGATGACTAGCCCGATCCCGTCCATCCTGCGGATCACTACCCTGCTGCCAGCCTGGATATCCCTCGCCTCCGAAGGCGTTCGGAGCTGGTATCGAGGTTGACTACTTATCAGAAAGTCACCAGGTTCAACCCCATCGCAATGGCGAGCTTCTTCTGCCGTCCGTCCGTGCTGATGAACTCGCTCGCACCCAGAATCCTCGCCGCCGCGCAGTGCAGAACGTCCAGTGAACGGCAGCCAAGCGACGCGGTGTGCTGTTCTGCCAATCTTGCGGCCTCCTGAAATAGGTCTTTCCAATCAGCGCCAGCCGATACCAGTACGCCTGCTTTGAGATCCGCCCCGACCAAAGCGCGCGCAGCCGTCACCTGAGCGGCGACAGCGTTCTTGAGGAAAACCTTCAACTCAAGCGCGTTCACAAACTCCAATTCATGAATTGGCGTATAGCAAATCGGCTTGCCTTGGATCAGCGCGATGACCTTCGCGCTGTCCGTTTCGGGGTAGTAGAGTTTAACGAGGCAGCCCGTGTCCAGGTAGGTCACGGCTCCCCTCCACGCGCCTCCAGAACCAGTTCGCTGAGCGGCTTGCCCGGCGGTTGTTCGCCCCAAATGGCCTTGGCCCGCGCCAGGAAATCAGGTCGCGCTGCCGGTTTGGTCGGCACCACCGTGGCGATGACCTTGTCCTGCTGCGTCACCTGCACCTCTTCGCCGGCGGCAACCCAGCGCAGAATCTCAGGCCATTGCTGCGGCAACTGTTGAACACTGGCGGTTTTCACGCAGGTAAGATGCCGCGCAATGCGCTGTGGTGCAAGCTGGCATTTGCGCTGGCATTTGCGCTGCGAAACGGCGGGAAGAGCTTGGCACGGCCTTGGCTGTTTAACGCTTCAGCGCTCCGGAGAGCATCATTCCAGTCAACCCGCCAGTCTCAAGCCGGGCGCACGACCCTGATCACTGCTTTTCTGCTTTCGGCTTTCAGCTTTTCGGCCCCACTCAGGATACGCTACGGCGTGCCTTTGCTGATGCGGGAGTGGACCATGCAGCGGAGCGAACAGGCTCCGTCAGCGCTTTGAGCTGTTGCGGTTTGAGCGTGCCTTGGGAGTGCGCTGCCCGTATTGTTCGCGCCTTTGTATGCGACAGGTCCGGGCAGTTATCTTCGACATGGACGGCGTGATTGTGGACAGCGAGCCACGCCACGAGCGCGCGTTCCTCGAGGTCGTGCGCGAGATCGGTTACGAGGATAAACTGAAGCTGCGGTTTGCTGATTACATTGGCCGGTCCGACCATGAGTTGTGGATGGACTTTGTCGCCCGGCACAAGCCATCCCAGTCGGCGGAGGATTTGCTCGTGCGGAAACGCCAGCGCATGATCGAAATCATACGCCGCGAACAACCGCTGTTTGATGGCGTGCCAACGCTGGTGCAGAAGCTGGCGGGCCGGTATGCGCTGGCCCTGGCGTCCGGTTCCGAGCGGCTGGTGGTGGCCGAGGTGCTCAAGCTCAAAGGCCTGGACCGGTTCTTCTCCGCCGTGGTCACCGCCTCGGACGTCCAAAACGGCAAACCGGCGCCGGACATCTTTCTCCGCACGGCGGAGCTGCTCAAGGTGCCGCCGCGAATGTGCTGTGTCATCGAGGATTCCAAGCCCGGGATCGCAGCGGGCCTGGCCGCGGACATGCAGGTCATCGCGATCACCAACACGCATCCGGCTGCCGAGCTGCGGCACGCGACGCACGTCGTGCGGACCTACGAGGAGATGGAGCGGCTGCTGCTGGAAGCCCACTGAGCTGTACGGATGCAGATAACGGTGGGGAGCACATGCCTCCGGCGTGTGGGTTTGTGGCGTCCCGCCGCAAACTTTCGTCTGCCTGACGGGATTACCAAACAGTGAGCGATAAAGGACAAGAGGAGGTCAACGGCGAGACGCCTTTGACAGCACGCGGGACGCGTGCGCTCCCCAATTCCAACTGAATGCTTACGACCAAGGGAAGCCTCAGCGGCGGCTCACAAAACAGCCAGGGCGGCGTGGAGGGTGGAGACGATGCGGTGCACCTGGGCGGGCGTGGTGCAGTAGGGAGGCATCAGGACAATGACATTGCCGATGGGGCGGGTGAGCACGCCCCGGCGGGCCATGGCTTCGCAGACGCGAATGCCGGCGCGCTGGCGGAGATCGAAGGGTTCGCGCGTGCGCCAGTCGCGGACCAGTTCGATGCCGACGATGAGGCCGACCTGGCGGATGTCGCCGACGTGCGGGCAGCGCCACAGGGTCTTGAGTTCATCGTGGAGGGTTTGGGCGAGGCGTTGGCGGGCGCGGATGGAGGCGGCGCTCTGCAGGAGGTCGAGGCTGGCCAACGCGGCGGCGGCACCGAGTTGATTGCCGGTGAAGCTGTGGCCGTGGAAGAAGGTCTTGAATTCGTGGTATTCGCCGAGGAAGGCGTCGAAGACAGGCTGAGTCGTGAGAGTCGCGGCCATGGGCAGGTAGCCGCCGGTCAGGCCTTTGGCCAGGGCCATGAAATCGGGCTGGACGCCTTCCTGGTGGCAGGCAAAAAGCGGGAGGGCGAGCGTCCTCGCGAGCCCTGACTTGGCGAGGGGTTTGGGCTCACGGGGACGCTCGCCCTCCCGGGGAGCGGTGCGGCCGAAGCCGGTCATGACTTCGTCCGCGATGAGCAGCGCACCGTGGGCGCGAGCGATTTCGGCGGCGCGGCTGAGCCAGCCGGCGGGCTGGGGGATCATGCCGGCCGCGCCCTGCATCAGGGGTTCGAAGACGAAGGCGGCGTAGGGGTTGCCCCGCTTCTTCCGGGCGGCGAACTTCTGCTCCAATTTGCCCAGGCATTCCCAATTGCACTGGCGATAGTCGCGGGCGTCGGCCCGCTCGGGCCGGGCGCGGTTGAAGGGGCAGCGATAGCAATACGGCGCCATGACCTTGTCGGTCTTGAAGAGCAGGCCCGCGTAAGCCTTGTGGAAAAGGTCAATGTGGCCCAGCGCGACGGCGCCAACGGTGTCGCCGTGGTATGCGCCGTCGAGGGTGAGGAACCTGGGCTTCGGGCTGCGACCGGTGCGGCGGGTGAATTCGTAGGCGAGCTTGAGGGCGACTTCCATCGCGGTCGAGCCGTCGTCGGAGAAGAAGACCTTGCTCAATTTACGATTTGCGAACTGCGACTTACGTGCTGGCTTGAGGTTGGGCCCGCAAGACGCGTTGGCCGCTTCCACGAGCCGAGCGGCCAACAGTGACGCCGGTTCGTTGGCGAAACCGAGGGCGGAGCTGTGGGCGATCCGGGTCAACTGGCGGCGGATGGCGGCGTTGATCGCGGGGTGATTGTGTCCGTGCAGATTGGTCCAGATGGAGGAGTTGGCGTCGAGGTATTCGCGCCCACGCACATCCCGCAGGAGGGCGCCCTGGCCTTCGACGATGATGATAGGCTCGCGTTTGAGCCAGTCGCGCATCTGGGTGAAGGGGTGCCAGAGGTGATGGTGGTCGAGTTGGGCCAGAGGGTGCATGACCTGAAAGTCTAAAGTCTGAAGTCTAAAGTCTAAAGTCGAGTGAGTGAAGCGCGGTGAGGAGTTGGGCGAGGTCGGCTGGAGTGTGGGCGGCGGTGAGGGTGAGGCGGAGGCGCGCCTGGCCGCGGGCGACGGTCGGGTAGCGGATGGCGGGGATGAAGATGCCTCTGCTCGCGGAGGGCCGCGGCGGCGGCAACGGCTTTGGCCTCATCACCCAATAATGAGGGGGAGGATGGCGCTGCGCACGGTTGAGAGTTGAGAGTTGAGAGTTGAGAGTGGGGGAGCGAGGGCAGAGGAAAGCGTTGAGACGCGCTGCCAGAGGGTTTGGCGGCGCTCTTCGCCCGCGTTCGATTGGACGAAGCGGATGCCCGCGGTGGCGGCGGCGGCGGCGGCGGGGACGGGCGCGGTGGAGAAGATGAAGGTTCGGGCGCGGTTGACCAGGTAATCCACGAGCGCGCGCGAGCCGCAGATGTACCCGCCGGAGGCGCCCAGCGCCTTGCCGAGCGTGCCCATCTGGACTTCGATGCGGTCGCTGACGCCGAGTTCTTCGGCGAGGCCGCGGCGGTTGGCACCATACAGGCCGGTCGCGTGGGCCTCGTCCACCATCAGCCAGGCGCCGTGTTTCTCCTTCAGGGCGACGATCTCGCGCAGCGGCGCGTGGTCGCCGTCCATGGAGAAGACGCTCTCCGTCACGACCAGCGTGCGCGCGGCTGTGACTTCGGACGGTTTCTCGCATCGCCCACTGGAGTTTGGCTTCCAGGTCGCTGAGGTCGTTGTGGTCGAACACGCGCAGGGTCGCGCCGCAGAGGCGGGCCGCGTCCACGATGCAGGCGTGGACGAGCTTATCCAGGATGATGACGTCGTCTTTGCCGAGCAGGGCGCCGATGGCGCCGAGGGCCGCGGCGTAGCCGGTGGAGAAGCTGAGCGCGGCTTCGGTGCCTTTGAAGGCGGCCAGCGCTTCGTCCAGTTCCTGGTGGGGCGCGAGCGAACCGCAGATCAGGCGCGAGGCACCGGCGCCGGCGCCGTAGCGCTCGACGGCTTTGATGGCCGCTTCCTTGAGGGCCGGTTCGTTGGCGAGGCCGAGGTAGTCGTTGGAAGAGAAGTTGAGCAGCGTCTTGCCGGCGATCTCGATGCGCGGGGACTGGGGCGAATCAACGCGGCGCAGTTCGCGCAGCAGTCCCTGCTGGCGCAGGGCCGCCAGTCGCTGAGTCAGTTCATGGTCGAAGTCGTTCATCTTCGTGCGGACCGTCGGCCCGGAGCCCAAGCTCTTAGCCGGGCAGTTCCACACTCGTGGGCCAACGAGCCGCTAGCGCAGATTTCCAATCTGCCGTATCGCAGGTTTCTAACCTGCCAGGGCTCCTGAATTCAACGCGCGCAGACCTCATTTCGACGACCTGCCGATTGCAAGTCGGCGATACAGCAGATTACAAATCTGCGCTACGCCGGCGGGATGGCCCATTGGCCGTCAATCATACTGACTGCCACATCGCCGGCATGGTGGAGGACGCGGTCGTAAATGTCCGCAACTTTCCCCGCCAACGGGAGGGCGACCAGGTCGGCAAGAGCGCCCTCGGCCAGCTCGCCGATCTGCCCGGCCAGGCCCAAGGCGCGCGCGCCGTTGAGCGTGGCCATGCGCAAGATGCTCCGGGCGGAGAGCCACGGCTCATTCTTTGCCAGGGCGCGCATTTCCTCGAAGAGGTTCAGTTCGACGTGTTGCTGGCGGGCCCTATAGACGCTGGCCAGGCTGTCGGTGCCGAGGCAGACGTTGACTCCGGCCTTGAGCAATCGGCGGAGCGGGAAGGGATCGTGTTGGAAATAGAAGTGGCACCTGGGACAATGGACGACATGCACCTGGCGGCGACCCAGCAGCGCGGCGTCTCCGCGCGCCAGGTAGTTCACGTGCGCGGCCAGCAGGTTCCCGTCCAGCGCGCCGCAGCGTTCCAGGTGCCGGACCGGCGAGCCCAGGCCACAGTCGGTCATGTCGCGTCCGCTGCGCTGGAGCCAGTCGAACATCCGGCCCCGGGCATGGGCAAACATCTCGAATTCGAGAGCCGATTCGGCAAGGTGCGTAGTCAGGCGCCAGTGGCGCCGGCGGGCAGTCTGCGCGCTGAGGCGCAGTAACTCCGGCACGGTGGAATAGGGCGCGTGCGGCGAGAGGCCGGCGCCGCCAAGCCGGGGTTTCAGGGAATCAATATGCTGGACGGCTTCCCGAACGATGGCATCGGGCTGGCGCCGACCCTTGATGCCAATCATCTCGAGGAAGGAGAAGACGCGCAGCGGCGTCGCCCGGCGCACCTTCGGCAACAGTTCTGGCACCGCTTCGATGTCGGCCACGGTGGTGGTGCCGGTGCGGACGAGCATGCGGGCGCCGTGCAGCCAGGATTCGAGATAGTCGGAGTAATTCCACCCGGCCTTGGTTTCGGTGATGAGCTCGAGCCAGTCGCTGAACACTTTCGGCGGCGGGAAGTGGCCCACCATCTCGGTGTAGTCCAAGTGACAGTGGGCATTGACCAGGCCGGGCATTAGGACGCGCTCGCCCAGATCCAGTGTCTCCCTTCGGCTGCGCGCGGACAGCTCACGCCAGGGCCCGACGGCGGCGATGCGCCGGCCTGAGATCAGGACTGCGCCATCCTCAATCGGCGGCCGGGAAACCGGCAGAACGACGCGGGCGCGCAGGAGGAGTGGGCGGTTGATAGTGTTGAGAGTTGATGGTTGATAGCCCCGAGGTTTGGGGTCACGCGGCGGCGTCATCCAACTATCAACTCACCCCACCATCAACGACTCGGTTCACAGCCCCTTTTCCTGGCGGAGGCGTTTGCCGCGGGCGGGTTGCTTGTGTTTGCGGGCCTTGTACTTGCTATGTCGCTTGCGGATTTGCTGCTCGATCTTCTTGGAGACGAGGTCAATGGCAGTATAGAGGTCACTTTCGACGTCCTCGGCAAACAGGTCCGGCCCGGGCACCACCAGGCGCATGGAGCAGGAAAATTGCCGCTCGGGCGCTTTGGTCTTGTCGTGCTCCAAGATCACGCGGGCGTCAATGGCAAACCGGTCGAGGTGCTCCAGTTTGTTGATTCGGCTGATAATGTGCTCTTCGATGGCCTTGGTCAAAGTCACGTTATGGGTCGAAAGGATCAAGTTCATACCGATAGGATGCAGCCGACCGGGGAGAAAAGCCAGCGAAAGTGTCTCGCGGCAGAACCTAAGGCTTCAGGAACTTCTCGACCTGTGGTGGCCCATTGAGATACCCGAGCGAGGCGAGGAATTGATCGGCCTTTTTCAAGGTCTGGGCGAATAGGTAATTATCCCCGCGGCCATAATTGAAAAAGCCGTGTCCCTGGTCCTCGAAGGCGACGAGCTCGCAGCGGTTGCCGGCAGCTTTCATCATGGCGGCGAAGACTTCCGCCGTGGAGAAGGGCACGGTGGTGTCAGCCTTGCCATGGAAGATCATGATCGGCGGCGCGCCGGCCTTAACGTGATGAGCGGGAGAAATCTTCTGTGGCTCGATCCCCAGGCGCTCGGCGGTGAGCCGCGAGGCCAGCCTGCCCGAGTCCTGGCCCTCCAGCGGCGCTAAAGCGAGCGCGGGGTTGAAGAGGATGGCGGCGTTCGGCACCGCGCTGACTGACATGTCCTCGCCCGGCTCATCCAGGCCCGGCACGACAGCAATGCAACCGGCCAGGTGCCCGCCCGCCGAGCCGCCGGCCGCGACGACACGATTCGTGTCAACGCCCAGTCGCGCGGCATTCTTGCGCACCCAGCGGATTGCGGACTTAGCGTCGGCGACGCACTGGGCCGGCTTGGCCCGTTGCCGGGAGGCGACGCGGTAGTCAGCGGTGATGGCCACCATGCCGCGCGAGGCGAAATACTGGCACTGCTTCTCGAATTGCTGGGGCGAGCCCGAGGTCCAGCCCCCGCCGAAGAAGAACACAATCGTCGGGCGACCATTGGTCGGGGTCGGGCCCTTGGGAGTGAAGATGTAAAGCTGGAGGTTCGTCTGGCCGATGGTCTTGTAGGTCTCCGCGCGCGCCTCCGGCATGACCGGGGGATACTTGCGCATGGGAGCAGCCCATGAGGCCGCCTCCTCCGCCCCGCAGAGTGATTGGGCAGAAAGCGCCAGAGCGAGCCCGGCGTATAGCAACAAACCACGGGTCCAGGGGTGCATCTTCTGGTTGGGTGTCATAAATCAGCTTCCCGTTTAGAGTCGAACCCTGCCGCTGCAAAGTCAAGAATCCATGCGCCGCAATGCGGGGTTCTGCAAGAAGTCGGAGCGCCGATTTCAATCGGCTTTGCGCGAGCAGATTTCGGGCATGTCCGGCAGTGGGCGAGCATTAAGCCGATTGAAATCGGCGCTCCGACCCTGGCAAGCCGACTTCGTCAACGCCCTCCGACGCGCTCCCCTTTGGAGATTGAGCCTGCCCCCCGCTCCGGCTATGCTTCGGCCCACACACCATGACACCTATCGTACGCAAAACGCCACCGGCCCGGCCCCCAACCTCCACTGGGCCGATCTTTTCGCCACTTTCCCTCCTGTCGCGCTTTCTGCCGGCGCTCGGCGCGGTGGCGCTCTGCGCCCTTCTGGTCTCCTGCGGCAGCAAGACCGAAACGCCCCCGGCGCCGCCCGCCCCGCAAACCAATGCCGCCTCCTCTGCCCCGACGGTCTCCCCCGAGCTGGCCAAGCTCGTCGGCAAGTGGGAGCGGCCCGACGGCGGCTACGTGGTCGAAATCAAGAGCGTGGACCCCAGCGGCAAGCTGGACGTCGCCTACTACAATCCCAACCCCATCAACGTCTCCCGCGCCGCCGCCTGGCGAGACAAGGGCACGACCAAGATTGTCGTCGAGTTGCGCGACACAGGCTATCCCGGCTGCACTTATACTCTGGAACACAACCCCCAGAGCGACCAGTTGTTCGGCCAGTATTTCCAGGCCGCTCAGCAAGCAACCTACGAGGTTGTGTTCGCGCGGCTCAAGTAAGCCCCTGGCCTTGCTTCACACGAAACCCACAGCCGCGACAAAACCTATCCTCTATGACACCCATCACCCGCCGGGAATTCACCCGCACCCTCGCCGCCGTGGGCACCACCGCCGCTTTCTCCTCCTTCCGCGTCCTCGGCGCCAACGACCGCGTGCGCCTGGGCTTCATCGGCCTCGGCAACCGCGGCGACCAGGTCCTCGACGGCTTCCTTAAGCAGCCCGACGCCCAGGTCGTCGCCATTTGCGATATCTACGCGCCCTACCTTGACTTCGCCGCCCAGAAGATCGGCACCAGCCCCAAGCGGTTCAAGGACTACCGCAAGCTGCTGGCGCTGAAGGACGTGGACGCCGTCGTCATCTCCACGCCCGACCACTGGCACCCGCTGCAAACCATCCAGGCCTGCGCGGCGGGCAAGGATGTTTATGTCGAGAAGCCGATCTCGCTGCGCGTCGCCGAAGGCCGCGCGATGGTCGAGGCCGTCAAGCACCATGGCCGGGTGTGCCAGTCCGGCCTCCATCGCCGCTCCTCCGCCATGTGCCGCGAATTGGCCGAATACGTCCGCGGCGGCGGTCTGGGCAAAGTCACCGCCGTGCGCTGTTTCCACATCCAGAACGAGTGGCCCAAGGGGATCGGCAACCCGCCCGACAGCCAGCCGCCGCCGGAACTCGATTGGGAAGGGTGGCTGGGACCGGCCCGCAAGGTGCCCTACAACCGCAATCGCGGCCTCTACCAGTTCCGCTGGTTCCTCGACTACAGCGGCGGCCAAATCACCAACATGGGCATTCATTACCTCGACGTGATTCACTGGGCCCTCGGACAAAACGCCCCCCTCGCCGTCACGGCCATGGGCGGCAAGTTCGCCGTCGAGGACAACCGCGAGATCCCGGACACGATGGAGGCGCTCTGGCATTACCCCGGCGGCGCCCTGGTCACCTACACCCAGTTCAATGCCAATGGCGCCGGCGCCGCGGCCAAGCCTTGCGAGATCGAATTCCGCGGCACCAAGGGCACGCTCTACATGCGGAGCAACGGTTGGGAAGTGGTGCCAGAGAGCATCACTCCCAACGAGTTCCCGCGCCGTGATCCCACTCAGCGCAACCTCGAGCGCGGCTGGCGCACCGGCGAAGCGCCCATGATCGAGCCAAAGAAAGCGAGCGGCCACGCCGATACGGCCGACCACGCCCGTAACTTCCTCGACTGCATCAAGAGCCGCACCGCCTGCAACTCCGACCTCGAAAGCGCCCATCGTAGCACCACCACCACCCAACTCGCCAACATCGCCCTGCAGACCAGGGCGTGCCTGGAATGGGACGCCAAGGCCGAGAAGTTCACGAACAACGCCGCCGCCAACAAGCTCCTGCGCTACGACTACCGCCCGCCGCTCAAATCTCCGGCGTGAAAAGTCTGCGCCCGAGCGTCTTGAGTCAGAAGAATATGAAACCCACACTCTTCAATGTCCCCGCGGTCTGCGCCCTCGCCGTTCTCACGGCCGGCACCTGCCCGAACCCCTCCTCCGCCTCGGAACCCGCCAGGCTTCCCGCCAAACCCAACGTCCTCTTCATCGCGATTGACGACCTCAACCACTGGGTCGGCTACCTCGGCCGCAATCCGCAGACGAGCACCCCGAACATAGACAAGCTCGCCGCCCGCGGCGTCTGGTTCACGCGCAGCTACTGCGCCGCCCCGGTCTGCAATCCGTCTCGCGCCGCCCTCATGTCCGGCCTCCGCCCCTTCACCAGCGGCGTCTATGAGAACAACAACGACTGGCGCACGGTCATCCCCAAAGACCTGCCTTTGACCACTGCGTTCCGTAAGGCTGGTTACTACGTCTGCGGCGCCGGCAAGATTTACCACGAGTCCTACAAGCGTCCCGCCGAGTGGGATGACTACCTCGCCGACGCGGGCCGCGACCCGAAGCCGAAAGGCCCTGACACGGGCGTGGACGGGATCAAGTTCGCCCCGCTCGACTGTGGCGATGAGGACCTGCGTGAGTGGAAGATCGTGAACTACGGCATCGAGCAGCTTCAGAAGAGGCGCAGCCAGCCGCTCTTCCTCGCCGTCGGCCTGCACAAGCCGCACCTGCCCTGGAATGTGCCCCGCAAGTACTTCGACCTGCACCCGCTGGCCAGCATCGAGCTGCCGCCCTACCGCGAGGACGACCTCCAGGACTTGCCCCCGGCCGCCATCCGCATGGCCAAACCTGACGGCGACCATGCCCGCATCCTCGCCTCCGGCCGCTGGAAAGAAGCGGTCCAGGGCTACCTGGCCGCCATTTCCTATTGCGATGCGATGGTGGGGCGGCTGCTCGACGCCTTCGACAAGTCGCCCTATCGCAACAACACCCTCATCTGCTTCTGGAGCGACCACGGCTGGCACCTGGGCGAGAAACACCACTGGCGGAAGTTCGCGCTTTGGGAGGAAGCCACCCGCGCGCCCTTCATCTGGGTCGTGCCCGGCCTCACCAAACCCAATGGCCGCTGCGACCGCGCGGTGGATTTCATGAGCATCTACCCCACGCTGACCGACCTCTGCGGCATCCCCACCCCCGCCCACGTGCAAGGCCAAAGCCTCCGCGCGCTGCTGGCAGATCCGAAAGCGCGGTGGGACGCGCCTGCCATCACCACCTACAAATACATGAACCATGCGGTCCGCACCGAGGACTACCGCTACATCCGCTACGCCGACGGCGGCGAGGAGTTCTATGACGAACGCAAGGACCCGTATGAGTGGACGAACCTGGTCAACCAGACGGAGTTCAGCGCAGAGCTGGCCGAGTTGGGCAAGTCCGTGCCGAAGGAGAACAAACCTGACATCGGCGGCCGCAAGAACGCCGGGGCCGAAGAAGGCATGCCGGTGAAGAAAGGGAAGCGGGCCAAGCCTTGAATTGAGGCAACACCTGCAGCCTCATTCGCGGCGGCGGAAAGTCCGACAGTGCGCGTCGGGTGTGACAACGGCGGCAGCCTCGCGCTAACCGCGGAAGTCAGTGCGCCCCAGTCTTCCGGCCTGCGCCCGCAGCGAGATCGCAGAGCTTCTGAGCCAAGGATTCGACTAGGGCATCTCTGCGGCGCCGGGCGTGAGGATTCAGCCGGAGCAACCGCGGGTTCCAGGCCAAGTGATAATAGAAGCGGCACGAATCCAATGTCGGCAATTTCACGTCCAGGCAGCGGTCGGCGGCAGGCTCGACCGAGAGGAAATCCGGCAGGAAAGCCGCCAGGCTCTTTTGCTCGAGGGCAACCTGGGCCTCGAGGAAACTGTGGCAGGTCAGGGCGGGTTCGTAGTCCTCCAGGACATTGCATTCGGACGGGGGCAACTCGCCGGTAGGCCAAACGATTGGCAGCCTCTTATCCGCAAAAGCGCGCTCAGCCTGCCTGGCAGTCTTGCACAGGGTCTTGGGTACGCAGAACCTCAGTCGCCACACGCCAACTTCCTTGCACTGCAAGGGGCGGCTCAAGGCTGCCCGGGTGACCACGCCAAAATCGAGCGTCAGATCGTGCAAACGCCGTTCAACCTCATCCCCGACCACTGGCTCGACCGCAAAGCGGATGCCGGAGCGCACGCAGCGCGGTTCGGCCAGGACGGGCAGCAAGACCGAAGCAATAAACGTCGGACTGGCTCCGATGCGGTAGGTCTTCCCTTCGGCGAGGCAGCCGCGCTGGAAATTCGACAGGCCCAGCAGGAAGAATCGCGAGATGCGCGCCAGTTCTTTTCCGCTGGCGGTAAGCCGGAGGCCCTTCCCGTGCCGTTCCACCAGCCCGGTTTGGAAAAAGTCCTCCAGTTCCTTGATCTGGCGGCTGTATTGGCTTTGGCGGGCTGGATCGCCTGCCGCCGCGCGCACCATGCTGCCCGCAGCCGCTACTTCAACCAGCGCCCGCAGGCGGTCCAGCGACAACCCGGATGTGGCAAAAAGCCTGGCAAACATGACTCTCCAGTAATGCTATATGCAACAATATCACTATCAAGCCAGTTCCAGAGGGGTAAGGTGCGATGCGGAATGAAACATTCAAACCTAGCACTGGAGCAAACTTATGACTGATACACTTACGGATACGGAAATGACCAAGGTGCAGGATATTCTGATGCACCAACTGGGAATCACCCGCGAGCAGATCACGCCCGAGTCGAGGATTATGGCCGATCTGCAGGCGGACTCGCTGGACATGGTTGAGATTGCGATGAAAGCGGAGGAGGTGTTCGGTCTCACGCTCCCGGATGATGAGGCTGAGAGGGTCGTGACGGTGGACGACCTCTACGAGGCGGTCGGGAAGCTCCTCGATCGAGCGCGGTAGGAATCAGTGGCAGCCCCTCACCCGCCCTGAAGGACACCCTCTCCACCTCTGAGGGGGAGAGGGGCCGGGGTGGCTCACGTCAATTCCTCGGCTCATCCCAAGCCAAGCGTGCAGCTCAGGAGTTCTGAGAATGCAGAATGCGGAAGGGCAAGGCCCTCGATGATTGATTCTCTCGATGGAACCCCCGGTTTTATCAATTAGGGTAATTCCAGGGCAGGACGTATAACTACGGCCATGAAACAAGAACAAGACAAGTTGAATGGCGAACGAGGGCGAGCAACGTGGCATCCCCTTGGGTTGTGCTTGCTGGCCTCGTTCATGGTAACAGCCTGGGCCGGGTGCAAGCCGGAAGCAAAGGTTAATGGCGACGCCAAGAGCGTCGTCCCGACTCCCGCCAACAGCAATCCTGTCGGCACCTACACCCTGGTGAGCGTGGACGGGAATAAGGTGCCTTTCACTGTGCAGCACGAAGGGCACACAATGACCATCAATTCCGGCAGCTTCAGCATCAATGCCGATGGCACTTGCAGCAGCAAGATGTCTTTGGCAGGCCGCGACGCCGCCATTGAGGTCAAGGCCACCTACACGCGGGAAGGCACAAAACTTACGATGCAGTGGCAGGGGGCGGGCACGACCATGGGCACCGTCGAAGGCGACACGTTCACCATGAACAATGAGGGGATGGTCTTCGCTTACCGCAAGTAGCGTGAAGCGAGCGACGAAACCGGCAGTAGCGAAACCCTTCACAGTCTATCGGCCCCCCGTCGAGCGCAGTAGCCGCGCCTACTCCTGGATCCGGTAGAGATGCGTCCGGCTGCGGAGGAAGAGGGAGTTGCCGGAGACGGCGGGGGAGGCCATGAAGCCCTCGCCGAGCTGGTTCTCCGCGAGCTTCCTGAACTCGCGGCCGGTCGCGAGCACCGTCGTTTTGCCTTCCTCGCTGAACAGGTAGATGCGCGCGCCGGCAGCCAGGGGCGAGGCGGAGTAATGGCCGCCCAGGCGTTCGCTCCAGACCACCTTGCCCGCCAACGCCTCCCAACAAGAGGCGACGCCGTTGTCATCAACCGCGTAGAGCAAATTGCCCAGGAGCAGCAGCGATGGTTTCTTGGGCGCGTTCTGTTTGGTCTTCCAGACGACCTGCAACTGCGTGGCCGCAGGCCCGGGAGCCTTGGTGTCGAGCACCTCACCACGTTTGCCGGGCCGGATTACCAACACCTGGCTGCTGCCGAAGCCGGCGGGCACAAACACCAGGCCGTGGCCGATCAGGGGCCGCGTCGAGCCGGAGTAGCTCCCCCGCTCTTCGACGCGCCACAGCTCGGCGCCCGACGGCGGGTCGTAAGCGTAGAGCGCTCTCGATCCCTGGCTGAGCAGGGTGGTCCGCCCGTCAAAGGTGGCGACGTGGCAGGTGGCGAAGGCTTTGCGGTAGTCGCCGCTCAACTCGGGCTGGCCGTCGGGGCCAAGGTCCTGGAAATCAATCGAGCGGTTCTGCTGCCAGATCGTGCGCCCGGTTTGCTTGTCGAGCGCCACCATGAATTGGCGGTCGCTGCCGTCGAAGTTAAGGAAGAGCAGGTTGCTGTAAAGGATCGGCGAGGAGCCGGCGCCGCGGAAATGGTTGCACTCGATATCGCGCCGGGTCCAAAGCACCGCGCCGGTTTGCGTGTCCAGGCAGGCGGTGCCCGGCGTCCCAAAGGTCACGTAAATGCGGCCCGCCTCGATAGCCGGCGTGGGCGAGGCATAGCTGTTGAACGGATGGCAGTATTGCGGCTTGGCCACGTCGAACAGCTTCAGGTTGCGAACGACCTTGCCGGTGTCGCGGTCCACGCAGAGCGCGAACAATTCGCGGCCATTGGTGGTGGCCGTGGTCAGCCAGACCTGCCGATCCCAAATGACAGGCGAGGACCAGCCGCGGTCATGGATGGGGGTCTTCCATTTGACGTGCTGCTGCTCGCTCCAGTGGAGCGGGAGGTTGGTGGAGGTGGAAATGCCGTCACCGCGCGGGCCGCGGAACTCCGGCCAGTGGGTGTCAGCCGCGCAGAGCGGCAGGGCCGTCAGCAACGCCAACAACAGCGCGAGGCGTGTATGAATCATGTGGCTTTCTTGTCCAGCCTTCCCGCTTTCACCCGCCAGCACTGCCCCAGCAGCAATGGCACGGGTGAGTGCGGCGTAGCAGTTGCCCAAGACCAACATCCTCCAAGCGGCTCACACCCGCTGCTGCCAGTGCCGGTCATGCCGTGCCGCGTGCAGGACTGCCGCTACCACAACCCTGCGCTCAGCTTCCTGCACCTCGTAGATAACGCGATAAGGAAACCGCTCCGGGTACCGCCAGCGGATGTTCTTCGTCGGGTGTCGGCGGCAGTTCAGCAGGGGATTATCGGCCAGCGCGCGCCAAACCTGGATGACTTCCTCTACAAACTCACCGCCCAGCCCCGCCTGCCGCGCCTCGTACCAAGCGGCGGCTTCGGCCATGTCTCGTTCGACCTCCGGACGAAATTCAACCACCCAGCTCACTTGGCGAACCGGGAACGCAGGCGCTTCTCCATCACCTCCAGCGACACAGCGGACTGCGGATCACGCCGGTGCTCCGCAAGGCGTTTCTCCGCCTCCGCCTCATCCGCCGGTGCCAGCCCCGGGTCGTCCAGCTCCACTGCGCGGCGCACGAGCAACTGGCGCTGCGGGACCGTCAACAATGGCAACTCTGCGAGCACTTCGTTGAAGCTCATACCCGGAAGATACGTCGCCCGGATCGAGTTGTCACTCCCCGATGCCGGAAGCCTCGGTGTCCGTGGTGATCGGCGACGCCAAGGCGCGCATGGCCCACAGGCTATTTGCTTTCCCTATCCAGCATCCCCGCCTGCACCCGCCAGCGCTGCAGTTCGCGCCCAGAGGCCTGCGGCCAGTTCGCCTCCGTCGCCGTCATGAAGACTTGGCCGCGCGAGTGCTCGGCCCGCTCGAGCAACGGCAGGAAGCCGCTGCGGCGTTTCGTGTCGAGCTCGCCCATGATGTCGTCAATGAGGAGCACCGGGGGCGAGCCGTGCAGCCCCGTCAGGTACTCGGCTTGCGCCAGCTTGAGGGCGATGGCCAGCGTGCGTTTCTGGCCTTCGCTGCCGAACTGCGCTGCCGAACGGTCGTTCAGCAGGAGCCGCAGGTCGTCGCGGTGCGGCCCGATGAGCGTCGAGCGATAGGCGGCCTCACGGCGGCGGGACTGCGCCAACTCGACGCTGAAGTCCTTTTTGACGCTGGGCTGATAGTCGAGGCGCAATTCCTCGGCGTCGCCGGAGATGCGGCGATAGGCCAGCCGGGCCAGCGGCGACAGTTTCGGGACCAGCTCCCGGCGGAGACGGATGATTTCTTCGCCGGCCTTGACCAGTTCCCGGGAGAAGCCGTCCAACGCCGCGGGGTCACCGGCGGCTTGCTTGAGGAGCGCGTTACGTGAGCGCAACGCCCGGGTGTAGCGCTGCAAGAGCGGCAGATACGCCGGGTAGGTTTGCGAGAGCAGCAGGTCGAGAAAGCGGCGCCGCGCGCGGGCGACGCCTTTGACCAGGAGCAAATCTTCGGTGCAAAAGACCACTGTGCGGAGCGCGCCCAGGTAATCGGTCAACTTGCGCACCGGCCGGGCATCCAGGCTCAGGCTGCGTTCCTGACTGGCCCAATACATCTTGATGTCATGTTCCCCCTGACCGACCACCTTGCCGCCGACGAAATAGCCCTTCTGCCCGTGCCGGACCATCTGCGCCCCGCCCACGCCGCGAAACGAGCGCAGCGTGGCCATGAGGTAAATGGCTTCAAGGATGTTGGTCTTGCCCTGGGCGTTGTTGCCCAGCAGCAGATGAAAGCCGGGCTCAAAATCCACATCCAGCCGCGCGTAATTGCGGAAATCCCGGAGGCGCAAATGGACCAGATGCATGGCCGAAGGATGGATTTCGCCCCCCCTCCGGGCGAGCGTTTTTCGCTCAGCCTGGCATGCATCCCCTATGCACAGCGTGGTGCCAGCGGGGGCATAGCGCGGGCACAGCGCTTTCTTCGCTCGGGTTTAGCTCGGGTCTCGCTATGGTTTCGCTATGGTTTCTTGGGTTTCTCCACCCTCTGCCGCCCAACTCCCCGTCCCCCTTTTCCGCATTCTGCATGCTTCCGTTTGCCTTTGAATTAGACGCTGCTGCTCCCCGAGAGTTTCATCCTTCCTGCAATGGAGATTTCGCTTCGGTTTCCCAGCTACAGTGCCGCCAGTAGCTTCTTGATCTCCTTCAAACGCGCGCCCGGCTGCTTCTTCGTCAGGCGCGGGAACTTGCCGTCTACCATGAGGTAGTCGTTGTTGCGGGTGAGCATGAGCTTGTCGGCCTGGACCTCGACCACGGTGATGCTGCGCTCGGCGGCCAGCACTCTGATCTCGGCCACCTGGAGCAACAGCTCCAGCGAGGGCGGCACCGGGCCAAACCGGTCGCGCAGTTCCTGCTCCAGGCCGCGCAAGCCGGCCTTATCGGTCGCCTGTGCCAGCTTCCGATAAACCTCGATGCGCTGTCGCGCCTCCGGGATGTAGCGGAAGGGAATGCAAGCAAATGATGAAGGATGAAGGATGAAGGATGAATTGAGCCCTTGCTCCGCTGGTCCGAAGACGAGGAAATCCAGCCGGATCTGCACCTCGACTCGCGGTTTGACCTTCTCGCCTTTCAGAACGGCGATGCTCTGCTTGAGCAGTTGGCAGTAGAGCTCGAATCCGACCGCCGTAATATGGCCGCTTTGCTCGGCGCCGAGCAGGTTGCCCGCGCCGCGGATTTCCAGGTCGCGCATCGCGATCTTGAAGCCGCTGCCGAGCGTCGAGTATTGCCGGATCGCGCTGAGGCGTTTGCGCACGTCGGTCAGGAGCGACCCGTGACGCGGCAACAGCAGGTAGGCGTAGGCCTGGTGCTTGTAACGGCCAACGCGCCCGCGCAGTTGGTAGAGGTCGCTGAGGCCGAACCGGTCCGCGCGGTCAATGATGATGGTGTTCGCATTCGGAATATCGAGGCCGCTCTCGATGATCGTGGTGGACAGCAGCACGTCGGCCTTGCCCGTTGACGAACTGCGTCATGACCTCCTCCAGGTCGTCGCTGTGCATCTGGCCGTGGCCGACGACGAGGCGGGCGTGCGGCAGGAGCGTGCGGAGCTTCTGGGCCATGGTCTCAATGGTCAGCACGCGGTTGTGGAGGAAGAAGACCTGCCCGCCACGGTTTAGCTCGCGCTGGATGGCGTCCCGGATGACGCGCTCATCGTAGGGCGTCACGATGGTCTCGACCGGCAACCGATCGTGCGGCGGGGTTTGGATGGTGCTCATGTCGCGCGCGCCGGTGAGCGCGAGGTAAAGCGTGCGGGGAATGGGCGTCGCGCTGAGCGTGAGCACGTCCACCAGCCGGCGCAGCATCTTGAACTTCTCCTTGTGCATCACGCCGAAGCGCTGTTCCTCGTCAATCACCACCAGCCCGAGGTCCTTAAGGGCGATGTCGTCCTGCAACAGCCGGTGCGTGCCGATGACAATATCCACGGCGCCGGCCGCCAGGTCCCGCACGACTCTTTGCTGATCGCGGTGGCTGCGGAAGCGCGAGAGCAGTTCCAACCGAATCGGGTAGTCGGCCATGCGCTCGCGAAAGGTGTTGTAATGCTGCTGCGCCAGCACGGTCGTCGGCACCAGGACGGCGACTTGTTTGCCGTCCATCACGGCTTTGAACGCCGCCCGGATGGCGACCTCGGTCTTGCCGAAGCCGACATCGCCGCAGATGAGGCGGTCCATCGGCTTGGGGCGTTCCATGTCGGCCTTGGTTTCGAGGATGGAGCGCTCCTGGTCGGGCGTTTCCTCGAAGATGAAGGCGCTCTCGAACTCCCGTTGCCACGGCGTGTCCCCGGCAAAGGGGTGGCCCGGTTGCGAATCGCGGGCCGCCTGGATGGCGAGCAGGTCGCCGGCGACGTCCCGCACCGCCTGTTCGGCCTGCGCCTTAGCCCGGGCCCAGCGCGTGCCGCTGAGCGTATGGAGCGGGGGATGCGCCTTGCCGGTGCCGACATACTTGCTGACGAGGTGCGCCTCGGTGACCGGCACATACAGTTTGGGCGCCGGCTGCGCGGGGTCGCTCGGCGCGTATTCGATGACCAGGCATTCCTGGCCGGCGTGGGCGGTGGCGCCTGGCCCTTCCGTCGGCCTGGTGCCAGCGCCGAAGGGGAGCGCCTGCAATCCGACATAACGCCCGATCCCATGCTGGACGTGGACCACGTAGTCGCCCTCCTCCAGTTCGGTGAAATCAATGTCCAGCGCGGAGCGGGTCGCCTGCGCGTGCGGCGATTTGAGGCGGCGTGGCCGTTGCACCCGGTAACGCCCGAAAATCTCCGCGTCGGTGACCACCACCAAACGGGCTTCATCGCAAAGAAAGCCGCGGGCGAGCGTGCCCAGGTGAGTCCAAAGTCCCGGGTCCAAAGTCCGAAGTCCCGCGGCATCGTGCGCCTTCGGCTTTCGGCCTTCGGACTTCGTCCCTTCCTGCATCAGGCCGTATTCCTTCCAAATCTCGGTGAAGCGCTGGCGTTCACCGTCGTTGTTGCAGAAGACGTGCACCGCATAGCCCTGGCGCAACCAGCGGTGGAGTTGCGCGAAGAACTCACGCCGTTGCGCTTCGGCCACCTGGGGCTCCGGCGCACGCTCCGCGAGGGGACGGAAAGCCTCAAGACTCGCGAAGTGCGGAGTGCGGAGTGCGGAGTGCGGAATGCTGCTCGCATCCGGTGGTTGAAGCAAACCCGGGTCAGCGTCGCACACCTCCAGCAGTGTCATCCCTTGCTTCCTCGCCTGCTCCAGAAAGGCTGCCCACGAGATGAAGAAGGGATCGCCTTCGGGAACCTGCGCAGCGTATTCCTCAGCTCGTTCCGCCAGTAGCTCCGGCTCGCACAGCAGGATCAGCGTTTGCGGAGGCAGGTAGTCGAGCAACGTCCCGCCAGAGGGTTGAGGGTCGAGGGTCGAGGGGCGAGAGTCTTCACTCCGCACTCCGCACTCGGCACTCCACATTTGCTTAAGGAGGCCCAGCTCCCCGGCGGGCGGAATCGTCACTGCCGTGATTGCCTCCCGGGAAATCTGGGTCAGCGGATCGAACTGCCGCAGCGACTCCAGGTCGTCGCCAAAGAACTCCAGCCGCACCGGCCACGGACTGGTGAGCGGATAGACATCGAGAATGCCGCCGCGCAAGGCGATCTCCCCCTTCTGGGTAACTTGCGCCTCCGGTTCATAACCCTGGGTTTCGAGCCACCCGACCAAGTCCTGCGGATCGAGGCGGTCACCGCGCTGCAGCGTGCGCGTGCGCTCGCGAACCGCGCTGGCGGGAAACGTGCGCTGGAGCAGCGCGGCGACGCTGGTGACAATAAGGGGCGAGGGGCGGGGGACGAGGGGCGCTTGTTGCGTGAGCGCTACGAGTGTTTCCAGGCGTTCGCTGATGACATCGGCGTGCGGCAGCCGCGCTTCGTGCGGCAGCACTTCCCAGGGGGGAAAGAAGAGGGGTGGAGGGGCGGAGGGCGCGTGAAACGTGAAACGTGAAACGTGAGTGCTCGTCGTCCCGGCAACCGCCAAGACCTCCCTGGCCTCCGGCTCCTGACTTTGGACTTCGGCCCCTTCCTCTGTCCCTTCGACCTTAACCGCCAGCCACGTCGCCAGATCCTGCTGGGCGCTCTCCTGCGTCTTGAGCCCCTCGGCGACCAGGACAATTGTGCGGTGTGGGAACAGACGGCCCAGCAAGGCGGCAAGAAACGGCTGGGCGGCGGCGCTGATGCCGGCGCAGGACAACACCCCCCCGTTCTCCAGGCGCTGTGCCAGGGTTTGCACAGTGGGAGCTTTTGAGACTCTCGCGAACAATTCGCTTGCCGCTGCGAGTGTAAAATCCTGCGCCAAGCATGACCACCATCGCAGGCGCGGAACACCGCGTCAAGAGTATGGCCTACGCCCAGGCTCTGGCGGCGCGCGCTCAGCGTTGGGAACCCCAGCCGGTGTAGCTGCTTGGTAGGGCGAGCGTCATCGGGAGCCCTGATTCTCGTGGATTGCCTAAGAAGTTTGGGCTCGCGGGGACGCTCGCCCTTCCAAACGGGCTGGCCACCCCGCCTACTCCCACTCAATCGTCCCCGGCGGCTTGCTGGTGATGTCCAGGCAGACGCGGTTGACGCCTTTGACCTCGTTGATGATCCGGTTGGAGAGCTTCTCCAGCAGGTCGTACGGCAGCTTCACCCAATCCGCCGTCATGCCGTCCTGGGATTCGACGGCGCGCAGGGCGATGGTGTAGTCGTAGGTCCGCTCGTCGCCCATCACCCCCACGCTGCGCACCGGCAGCAGCACGGCGAAGCTCTGCCAGATCTTGTAATACCAGCCGCTGTTCTTCATCTCCTCGACCACGATGGCGTCGGCGTTGCGCAGAATCTCCAGGCGCTGCGGCGTGACTTCGCCCAGGATGCGCACCGCCAGGCCGGGGCCGGGGAACGGCTGGCGCAACACGATCTCGCGCGGCAGACCCAGTTCGAGGCCCAGCTTGCCGCACCTCGTCCTTGAACAGGCACTTGAGCGGCTCGACCAACTGGAACCTCATCTTCTTCGGCAGCCCGCCCACGTTGTGATGGCTCTTGATCATCGCCGCCGGATTGCCGCCGATGGGCACCGACTCGATCACGTCCGGGTAAAGCGTGCCCTGCGCGAGGAACTTCGCCTTGCCGGCGCGCCGGGTGGCCGCCTCGAACACCTCGATGAACGTCCGGCCGATGATCTTCCGCTTCCGCTCCGGGTCGGTCACGCCCTTGAGCCGCCGCAGGAACAGCCGCGAGGCGTCCTCATACTGCAGCTTGATCTTGAAATGGCGCCCGAAGACTTCCTGCACCACCTCCGCCTCGCGTCCGCGCAGCACGCCGTTGTTGACGAAAATGCACGTGAGCTGGTCGCCGATGGCCTGGTGCAGCAGCGCCGCCGCCACGCTCGAATCCACCCCGCCGCTCAGGCCCAGGATCACCTTCTCCGCGCCGACCTGCGCGCGGATGGCCTCGACCGCCTGGTCAACGTAGTTGCGCATCGTCCAGTCCCTGCCGCAGCCGCAGACGCCGTGGACGAAGTTGGCCAGAATCTCGCGCCCGCGCGGCGTGTGGACCACTTCGGGGTGGAACTGCAGGCCGAACATGCGTGCGGCGCGGTTCTCGATGGCCGCGTAAGCGGAGTTCTCCGTGACGGCCACCGCCTTGAAGCCCGCCGGCAGCTTCGTCAGCTTGTCGCCGTGCGAATTCCAGACCTGCAGCGTCTGCGGGCAGCCTGGCGAACAGCGGGCAGGAGCGGTCTTTGACGCGGAGCGTGCCCTTGCCGTATTCGCGCTTCTGGCCCGGCTCGACTTTCCCGCCCGAGGTACTGGGCCAGGAGCTGCAGGCCGTAGCAAATGCCCAGCACCGGAATGCCCAGCTCGAAGATGGCGCGGTCGGGCAGCGGCGCGTTCTTCGCATAGACGCTCGACGGGCCGCCCGACAGGATGAGGCCCTTGGGCTTGAGCCGGGCGATTTCCGCGCGCCGGCGTGTCGTAGCGCAGGATGACCGAATAGACGTTGCACTCGCGGATGCGGCGCGCGATGACCTGCGTGTACTGCGAGCCGAAATCCAGGATGACGATCTGCTCGGTCACTGTTTAACCACTTTCACCTTCCCGGCCACGGCATCGTAATCCAGCTTCATGCCGTGGGGCGCGTCGGGAATCTTCGGAATGAATTTCTTCTCCACCAGTTCGTTCAGGTCTTTGGGATTGCGCCCGTGCTCCACGTTGAACAACTGGATGGCCTGGTTCAGCGAGGTCGTATCCACCGTCTTGACCGCCGTCTGCTGCGCTTTGCCCAGCGCGCCCAGATAATCCGCCGGCGCGCTCAACGGGCTGCTGCCGCTGGCGGCGGCATTCGTGGGCTGGGCCGGCTGGTTGGGACTTTCACCGCAGCCGATCAGCAGCAGGCTGGCGGCCAGAGGTAGGCAGAACAATTGCTTCATGGCCGCAGTTTATCGCTGGGCCGGGCAAATCCAAGCTCAAGAATAAAAAGGCCGGGCAAAACCCTTGCCCGGCGTGAGGCCGACATTCCCAAAACTGATTTGGGAAAAGGAGCTTACTTGTTGGTGCTCGGCGCTGCCGGGGCCGCAGGAGGCGCGTTCGTGTCGGGAGCGGCAGGGGTCTGTGACCCCTGATTGCAACCCGTCAGCACCGCGCTCATCACAATGCCCAACAGTACCGATAAGGGTATAGAACCTTTTCATAGTGGGCGTAACTATTGCCGAAACCGCCAAAAGGACAAGCAGAATTTTTGACAACCTTTGGCCGAGGGCAGCAAGGTCAGAACCTGCCGGTGTAGCGCACGAGGGCCGTCTTCGGGTCGCTGAGCTCAACGGCGGATTCCAACGCGGCAGCTTGTTCCAGAATCGGCACGGCTACCTCATCGGTCTGGACCGCCTGGAGGCAGAGTTGGTCGCCATTGGCGCCGCTGCCGGGGACACAACCATTGGGAGGCCGGCCCCGCAAATCCTCCAGCAAGTCTCCCACTAGCCGGTGCCCAATGTTGACCAGCCAGGCCAGGACTTCGGGCCGCGGGCACCTGAAAATGTCCTGATACAGAAAGACCAACTCCCGGGGCAGCACCGGCAGCACAAACGCCTCCGCCCCCCGCCAGTCTCTCCGGATCACCGGGTAATCTCTCACCCGCAACAGCTTCCGAATCTCACCATTCAGACAGGGGTCGAGGGAGCGCAGGAACTTCAGCTCCACAAAGTCAACCCGGCCGGCCTCATTGAACCGATGCGAGATCTTCACCCGCCCGGTCTTGCAGTGGAACTCGCCCTCGTAGCAATGGGAAATGATGACGTGGTCGTACGCCGACTGCAACTGCACCCAGCGCCCCGCCGCCTCACCGCCATAATTGCGCTTGCCCGGCAGCAACGCCGGCGCGGCTGCCCTCCCCTCAACCCGGCTCTGGATCTGCTCCAGGCGGCGAAAATAGTCGCTGGCGACGGGAAACTCGTTGTGGCGGAGAAACTCCCGCGCCGAGTGCACCTCGGTATCAAGCACCGCCGGACCGACATGGACCCGCGACTCCAAGGCCTCAATGAGCCCTTTTGCCTGCCGTCTATGGTCTTTGGTGGCCACGATCGCATCGCAGCCTACGCGCGTCGGCCAGCCTGACAACTGTGCGTTTGCATGCACACCCCTCCCGGCTGGGCTCCCTCTCGATCGCCAAGAGGACCTGGCGACCCAAAGCGGCGACACAACCTGGCCCCCAGCCCCGCTGTGGCGGGTTTGCATATTTTGCGGGCTGAATGGCAAGAAACACGGGTGCGCAGAATTGATTCATTGGTTGCACAACGCGCTTTTGCGATTATGTTGCCAGCATGGATTGGCAGCAGTTGGTGTCCTTGGCGGTGGTTGCCTGTGCAGCGGTGTTGCTGCTGGGCAGCAGGTTTCGTCGGCGCAAGTTCAGTTTCGAGCGGGATACGCATTGCGGTTGTGCTGCGGTCCCGGCATCTGCCCCGCGAAATACCATCGTGTTCCGCGCCCGCAAAGGGGAGCGCCCGCGGGTGCTGGTGAAAATGAGATGAGCGCGCTTGTGCAACCGCAGCGGCCAATGTAGTATTTCCCCCTCCTGAAGATGGCCATGTGCAAAGTCAGTTCGTCGCTCCATTTCATGACGCGCTCCGCCGTCGGGAGCCAGGAACCCACCTCCCGGGCGCACTGGGTACCCAACACGGATGTGTATGAGACCGACAACGGGCTGGTGGTGAAGGTCGAGTTGGCGGGGATGCGGAGCGAGCACCTGGAAATCACCGTGGAGGGCAACCGGATGCGGATCGCCGGCAACCGGCCGGATGGCTGCCGGGCGGCCAAGTGCAGCTTCCTGGTGATGGAGATCAATTATGGCCCCTTCGAGAGCGTTCTGGAACTGCCGCCGGGCTATGACCTGGGACAGGCCAAGGCGGCTTACCTGAACGGATTCTTGCGGATTGATGTGCCGCTGGTGCAGCGGCAAGTGAAAAACACCAAGGTGCCGGTGGCCGAGGCGGACTAGTCCGTTCCCTGAACTTTTCTCGGGGCGGCGGCATCTAAACTGCAGTATGGCGCGATCATGACCTCGCCGGACACCGAATTTATTAGCATCTTGGGAGCCGCCGGAAGCCCGGAGGCGCCAACACGCGTCTCCGCCCGGTCCCTGCCGGAGGTATTGCCCGTGCTCGGCCTGTCGGACATCGTGATCTTCCCGGGAATGGTGGCACCGCTGCTGGTGGAGACGGCCGAAAGCACCAAGCTCATTGACGACGTGGTCGGGGGAGACCGTTTGCTGGGTGTCGTCTTGCAGCGCAACGCGGAAGCCGAAAACCCGCGCCCGGATGAGATGTACGAGGTGGGCTGCGCCGCGCGCGTGTTGAAGATGCTCAAATTCCCGGACAACACCGTCCGCGTCCTGGTCGAGGGCCTGTGGCGAGTTCAAATTAAGGAATATCCCACGACCGACCCCTATCTGCGCGCCCGGTTCGAGCTGCTGAAGGATCTCAAGGAGGACTCATTGGAACTGACGGCGATGATGCGCAACGCGCAGAGCCAGTTCCAGGAGATCATCAAGCTTTCGCCTGCATTGTCCGAGCAGATCAAGATCGCGGCGCTCAACACCGAGGATGCCGGGCACTTCGCCGACCTGGTCGCGGTGAACCTCAACCTCAGCCTGGAAGAGCGGCAGAAGCTGCTGGAAACCAATTCCGTCAAGGAGCGGCTCACGCGCCTCCTGCCGATGCTCAACCGCGAGCAGGAAGTCCTGACGCTCAGCTCCAAGATTCAAAGCGAGGTCGCCACCTCCATCTCCAAGACCCAGCGCGACTTCTTCCTGCGCGAGCAGATGCGGGCAATTCAGCGGGAATTGGGCGAGTCGGACCCCAACGCCAGTGAGATCCGCATGCTGCGGGAGAAGATCGAGCAAACGCAACTGCCGCCCGAAGCCGAAACAGGTCGCGACGCAGGAATTGGAGCGGCTGCAGCAGATGCCCCCGGCGGCGGCCGAGTACGGCGTGAGCCGCACATTACCTGGATTGGATCCTCAGCCTGCCGTGGATGAAGGAGACGGAGGACAAGATTGACCTGGTCGAAGCCGAGCGGATTCTCAACGAGCAGCATTTCGGGCTGACGAAGGTCAAAGACCGGCTGCTGGAATTCCTGGCGGTCCTCAAGCGCCGCAAACAAATCAAAGGCCCGATCCTCTGCCTGGTCGGCCCCCCCGGCGTCGGCAAGACCTCCCTCGGCCGCAGCGTCGCCGAAGCGCTCGGGCGGAAGTTCGCCCGCATCTCGCTGGGCGGCATGCGGGATGAAGCGGAGATTCGGGGGCATCGCCGCACCTACGTCGGCGCGCTGCCCGGCCGCATCATCCAGACCCTGCAGCCGCGCCGAGAGCCGCAACCCGGTGATCATGCTCGATGAGCTGGACAAGGTCGGCGCGGATTTCCGGGGCGACCCGGCGGCGGCCTTGCTGGAAGTGCTCGACCCGGCGCAAAACAACACGTTTACCGATCACTACCTGGATTTGCCGTTCGACCTCTCGCGCGTGCTGTTCCTCACCACGGCCAACTGGCTGGAGCCCGTGCATCCGGCGCTGCGCGACCGGCTCGAGGTGATCGAGCTGCCGAGCTACACCGATTCCGAGAAGCTGCAAATCGCCAAGCGCTACCTGGTGCCGCGCCAATTGGAAGAGCACGGCCTGACCCGGCAGGAAGTGCGGATTCCGGACGCCACCTTGCGGCGGGTGATCCACGATTACACCCGCGAGGCCGGCGTGCGCCAGTTGGAGCGGGAAATCGCCGCGCTGACGCGCAAAGCCACCCGCCGCATCGTCAGCAACGGTCACCTCCGCAAGCCGCTGGTCGTCGCCTCCGAATCCCTCAAGGATTACCTGGGCGCGGCCCGCTTCGTCAACGAGACCGCCGAGGCGATCAAAGAGCGCGGCATCGCCACCGGCCTGGCGTGGACGCCTGTGGGCGGCGAAATCCTCTTCATCGAAGCGACGCGCATGCCGGGCAAGGGCAACCTGCTGCTCACCGGTTCGCTCGGCGAAGTGATGAAAGAAAGCGCGCAGACAGCGGTGAGCTATTTGCGCAGCCAGGCTAGAGCGCTTGGCATTGACTTGGACGACTACGCCAAGCACGACATGCACATCCACGTCCCAGCCGGCGCCACGCCCAAGGATGGGCCCAGCGCGGGTGTAACCGTCGTCGCCGCGCTGGCGTCCCTGCTGACGCAGCGGCGGGTGCGCTCCGACGTCGCGATGACCGGGGAGATCAGCCTGCGCGGGCGCGTGATGCGCGTAGGCGGCATCAAAGAGAAAGTGCTCGCCGCCGCCCGCTTCGGCCTCAAGCGCGTCATCCTGCCGGAGCAGAACCGGTCGGACTGGAGCGAAGTGCCGGAAGAGGTTCGGCGCAAACTCGAGGTGCATTTCATCCGGCACATCTCCGAGCTGCTGCCGCTGGTCCTGCGCCAGAAATGAAGCGCAGATACGCACACAGCGGGTTTCTGACGGAATCCCTCCTCCTGCTCCTGCTCTGCTCTTCCGTCTGCTTCGGCCAGCGCCAGAACGAACCGCGCCCAGCGCCCCTGGACCCCATCCAGGCCAAACAGGAGGCGCGCGCGCTGGTCGCCGCAATGCTGGCCCAGAAACCTGACCAGAACACCACCAACACCGGGTCGGTGAAGATCCGCGACGCCGCGGGCAAGACGCGGGAAATCCCGGTGCGGTTTGAAATTTCCCTCACCTCCACCAACTGGGCGAGCGCCTATGAAACCCTGCCCTCCGCCGGCGAGCCTGGCGGGCTCAAGCTCACCGTCGTTCACGCGGGCGACCGGCCCAACGGCTATAAGCTGTTCGATCCCGCTGCCGCCGGCGCCACCAACGCCCCCCTCAAGAGACTCACACCGGACCAGATCATGACGCCCTTCGCCGGCTCAGACTTCTGGATCGCGGACTTGGGGCTGGAATTTCTGCATTGGCCAAAGCAACGGCTGCTCAGGAAAGAGATCCGCCACAGCAAATCCTGCAACGTGCTCGAGAGCCTCAACCCGGCGCCCTTCCCCGGCGGCTACGCGCGCGTGGTGTCCTGGATCATGATCGAAAGCCCCCACGGTATTGTTCACGCCGACGCGTACGATGCCCAGGGCGAAGTCCTCAAGCGGTTCGACCCGAAGAGCCTCGAGAAGGTCCAGGGCGAATACCAGCTCGAGGAGATGGAAATCCGCAACCTGAAGACCGGCTCCCAGACCCTCATCAAGTTCAACCTAGCCGACAAGGCTCCCACCGAAGCTGCTCGTTGAGAGCGAGCGCCGGGCGCGCCGCGCCGAAATCCGCAGGCCGAAGCTCGCGCTCCCCCGAACGACCCAATAAACCAGCATGCGCCGCTTTAGCCTCTATTTTGCTAATCCTTGCCGTCCAGACGGTTTGCGCGGCCGCCGAAGCCCGCTTTGAGGCTTCGGCGCACCGCGTGGACCGCTTTGACTTCCTAGAGGTCACGCTCACCCTCGACACACCTGCGGCCGGCAATCCATTCACCGAAGCCGTGTTCAGCGGGCAATTCGGTTGCGAGGGAGCGTCCGCCCAGCGCGTCGACGGATTCTGCGATTCCGCCGACAGACGGACCTTTCGCCTCCGGTTCATGCCCTCGGTTTCCGGACGGCACGACTATAAGCTGTATTTCCGCCAAGAAAGCACCGCCCTCGAACACTCAGGATCCTTCCTCGCTCGACCCACCGGAAGCCCGGGACCGGTGCGGGTTGACCCCGAACATCCGTTTCACTTCATCCGCGAAGGCACGGGAAAGCACTGGTTCTGGAACAGCACGACCACCTATCAATTGCTCTCCTGGGATGACGCAACGATCGAATAGTCGCTCCGCCGCCTCGCCCGGCTGGGGATTAATCGCATCCGCGTGGCGATCTGCGGCCGCACCCCCGATGGCACGCGCTGGAACGAACCGCTCGTTCACCACACGGACAAGTTCCAGTTCAAGATGGAGCCGTGGGTTGCCGCCCGTCCGGCCAGCCAGGAGTATCCCGGCTATGATGTGACGCGGTTCAACCTCCAGTTCTTCCTCAAGGTGGAGCGAATGCTCCGGCTCGCCCGCGACCTGGATATCGTGGTCTCGGTAATCTCTTACCTGGATGGCAAGGACAAGGGTGTGGAGCCGTTCGGCAAGGAGCGGATGGGCGGCCCCGATGAGCAGCGTTACTACCGGAACGTTGTGGCCCGATTCGGGGCCTTTGCGAACGTGATGTGGGATGTGACCAACGAGTGGCACTTGTTCCGGGACGCGGCCTGGGTCAACCGCATGGGGGTGTTCATCAAGGAGCGCGATCCCTACCACCACCTCGCCAGCGTACACGGCCACGGACAGTTCCCGTTCCGCATGGAACGGTGGGCCGACTTCGCCCTATTCCAAAGCTGGGACGAACATGGGGGGTACCAGTTCATGCTGAACAACCGGCGCGAGCAGGTGGCGGCCGGGCGCCCAATGCCACAGATCAATGAGGAATACGGTTACGAGGATCACTATCCCTACCCGTGGGGGCAGGCTCGTCTCTGGCCGGCCCGCACTGCGGACAACCGCCGACGCCTCGCCTGGGAGATGACCCTGGCCGGCGGCTATCAGACGACGGGTGAGCGCGCCAATGCCGGCACAGGCGCGGGCCTGGCTACCGGCGGAGGTTGGATCAACGGTCGCGGCAACGACCAGATGACCCTGCTCGTTGGCTACGGCCATTTGCGCCGGTTCTTCGAAGGCTTTGCGTGGTGGAGGCTGGAACCACATCCCGAACTCTTGCGCCTGCCGCCCGAACCGAAGCGCGCCGCGCCCGACAAGAAAGCCGCGGGGCCGCCGCCGCTGCCCGTGCTGCACCCCACTCCGATGTGCCTGGCCGAACCGGGAAAACGCTTTGTTATCTACTTGCCGCAGGGCGGCGCGGTGACGGTGAATCTGGCCCCGGGCAGCTACCGCGGGCGCTGGTTCAACCCCCGCAGCGGCACCTTCCTGAAGCGGGCCATCACAGCCTCCGGCGCGAATGGACTTCACTCCCTGCCGCCGACGCGGAAGACCGGGTCCTGCTGGTCGAGCGCCAGCAATAAGTGCGTACTCCCCTGTGGTTTCCGATCCACCTGGGAGTGCATGGCTAGGTACAGCCGTAGCACATAGCCAGCAGTCCGGGGAGAGAGCCGCGGTGCTGCCATCCCCACTCCCCCCAGCCGCTCATTACCGCGTTGGGTAAATCCGCTCACGCACCTCGGCCGACCGAGTGCCGGGAGGGACATGGAAAGTGTCAAACGTGAGAGGCGGGCGTTGTTTCCCCGTGACATCGCCCCCCTCGTGCTGTCTAATCGCCTGTGACCAGTATCGTGAGCGAGCGGCGGGCAGACCATGAGGCTCCGGACGACCCGCAAGTCGGGTTGGGATCGTCCGTATTCGCTGAGCTTTACACCGAGCACAGCCGAGCCATCTACTACCTGTGCCTGCGCCTGCTGAGCGATCCGGAGAAGGCCGAAGACGCCACCCACGACGTCTTCCTGAAAGCCTTCCGCAAGCTGGGCCAATTTCGAGGAGAATCCTCCTTGCGCACCTGGCTGTATCGCATTGCCATCAACCATTGCCGCAACTTGCAGGCGGCGTGGCACGACCGGCACATGCTCACAAATGCGGACGAGGCGCTCTGGGAAACCACCCCCGCCTCGGCTGATTCGCCTTTGCGGGTGCTGGAACTCAAGGAACTGGGCGAGCGCATCCAGAAGACGCTCGACGCCCTGCCCCCGGAATACCGGCTCCTGCTGTTGCTGGTCGCCGATCAACAACTGTCCTACGAACAGGTCGGCGCGCTGACCGACCAATCCGCCGACGCGGTCCGAGGCAAGCTCCACCGCGCTCGGAAGGCCTTCGCCGTCCTGTTCCAGAAAACCGCTTGAGGTGCACGCATGAAACGCCAAACCAAACTTACCCCGCAGGAACAGCAAGAGCTCGTGGCCGAGCAAAAGCAAACGCAGTCCTCGTCCGCGCAGGAGTTCACCAACGTCGAGGAAATGCTGCGGCATGACGCTCTGCACACCCCGGTGCCGCCCACCATCGCCCACCGGCTGGAGGAATCGGTCAAAGACTTGCCCCCCGCCGAAGCACGCGCCTGGTGGCGGCGCTTGCTGGGCCCCAAAGCCCCATGAGTTTGTGGTGACGTGCCTCGAACCAGTCGGGTTGAAGCGGGGCGTCGAGAATCGCGCGGCCATAGCTCGCGAACGCGCGCAAACGGCGCGCGGGTTGCTCGCAAGCTGCCATTTTTGCGCGCATCACTGCGGGGTTGACCGGCTGGCCGGCGAGCGGGGTCTTTGTCAGGCCGGAGCGGAGACCCACTGCTTTTCCGCACAACTCGAGGTTGGCGAAGAATTGGAGCTCATTCCCACCTTCGCCGTCGCCCTGGGCGGCTGCGACCTGCGCTGCGATTTCTGCATCACCGGCACTTCGAGCTGGAATCCCGCCGCGGGCGCCGCCTTTGACGCGCGGGCCATGGCAGCCCAGGCCACGCAGGCCCTGGCGGCGGGCGCCCGAACCGTCACGCTGTTGGGCGGCGAACCAACGATTCATCTGCCTGCCGCGCTGGAATTCGTGGCAGAGATGCCCGCGACGGCAGCCTTGGTTTGGAAGACTAACGCGTACGGCTCGGCAGAGGCGCGGGCTTTGCTGGAGGGCATGTTCAATATCTGGGTAGTGGATTTCAAGTTTGGCAACGACGGCTGCGCGCAGCGCCTGGCACGAATCCCCGATTACGTCCGCGCGGCACGCGAAAACCTGGTTTGGGCCGATGAAAACAGCCGGTTGATCGTGCGGCACTTGTTGATGCCCGGCCATCTGGAGTGTTGCTGGGAGCCGGTGGCGGAATGGTTGGCCGCCGATTTGCCCGGGGCCAAGGTAAGCCTGCGCTGCGGATTCTGGCCGGCGTGGCATGCCCGGCGGCATCCGGAGTTATCCCACACGCCGTCTGCCGAGGAATGCGCGCAGGCACGCGAGATCGCGCGCGGCCTGTCGCTGAGCTTGATCGATGAGTGAGACCCACACAGAACTGTTGATCTTGCCGGATGGCCGAGTCCTGGTCCACAATCTTACTCCGGCGATGGCGGCCCTGCTCCACGCACTCGATCCGCAAGACCGGAGCATGATAGACCGCGCCACAGTGGCGCGGAGCCGGAATCGCCAGAGCCGCACGGAACAGCAAACCCATCGTACGCCTCATAAGCCATGAACTTCCAGACCGAACTTGAAACCCTTATCCGGGCGCGGTACCCGATTCTCTACATCATTTCGAGCGAGGAGATGCGGGTGCAGAACCTGGTGGAGGAAATCGCCAAGAAGCGCGCAAAGAAGGCGTTCGAATGGAGCTACAGCACCGGCATCGTTCCCGCCGGCACCTCCATTCAATCCCAGAAACACCGCAACGCCGCCACCAAGGACCCTCTGGCCGCGCTGGACCAGGTCATCGAGCAAGTTGAACCCGCCATCTTTATCTTCAAGGACTTCCACCCGTTCCTGACCAAGAACAATTTTGCGGTGGTCCGCAAGCTCAAGGAAATCGCGCTGCACCTCAAGAATAGCTTCAAGACGATCGTGCTGGTGTCTCCGGTGATGGAAATTCCGACCGAACTGGAGAAGGAAATGACGGTGCTGAATTACCCGCTGCCGTCGCGTGAAGACCTGAGCGAGCTGCTGGACAAAATCATCGCCGACGTGAAGCAGTTCAAGCAGGTGATCATTGACCTGGACGACGCCGGCCGCGAGCGCTTGCTGCAGGCGGCCCTGGGCTTGACGCTCGGCGAGGCGGAGAATGTCTTTGCCAAGATTATCGTCAAGGACGAGCGGCTGAGCGGCGAGGACGTGAATGAGGTCTTCGCCGAGAAGCAGCAGATCATTCGGAAGAGCGGCCTGCTCGAGTATTACGCGACGAGCGAGGGTTTCGCCAGCGTCGGCGGCCTGGCGGTGCTCAAAGAGTGGCTGAGCAAGCGCGCCATGGCCTTCTCGAACGAAGCGCGCGCCTTTGGTCTGCCGGCTCCCAAGGGCATCCTGATGCTCGGCGTGCAAGGCTGCGGCAAGAGCCTGTGCGCCAAGGCGGTTTCCACGCAATGGCAGTTGCCGCTGCTCCGCTTCGACATGGGCCGCATGTTTGGCAGCCTGGTGGGCTCGTCGGAAGAGAATGTGCGCCGCGCCATCGCCGTGGCGGAATCCGTCGCGCCCGCTATCCTGTGGGTGGACGAGATTGACAAGGCGTTCGCCGGTTCCCAGGGTTCCGGGGCGACCGACGGCGGGACGACGGCGCGCGTATTCGGGACCTTTCTGACCTGGCTTTCGGAGAAGAGCGCGCCGGTGTTCGTCGTCGCGACGGCCAATGACATCTCCCAACTGCCGCCGGAACTGCTGCGCAAAGGGCGCCTGGACGAGATTTTCTTCGTTGATCTGCCGAGCCGGGAGGAGCGCCTGGAGGTGTTCCGCATTCACATTAACAAGCGCGGGCGCGATGCAACCGGCTTCGACCTGGAAGCGCTGGCCCAGCGCAGCCCGGACTTTAGCGGCGCAGAAATCGAAGAAGCCATCAACAGCGGACTATACGATGCCTTTTACTCGCAAGCCGAATTGACGACTCAACATGTGCTGACCGCGCTGGGTGAGACCGTCCCGCTGGCCAAAACCATGGATGAGCAAATTAACCGCTTGCGCAGTTGGGCCGAGGGCCGGGCGCGCAATGCCAGCGTGCCGCGCGATGGCCAAAAGGCCAGCACCGCCCGCCGGATGGAATTGTAACCGCCAGTGAAGCCATGGGCCCCTTCTGGAGCAGCCTATTTGAGCACTTGAAGGACTACGGGCGCAACGCCACGCTCTTCATACTCACGCTCGGGGGGCTTTTCGTCCTGCTCTGTCTGGTCGCGATCATCTGCTCAACCGAACTCCACAAGTACCTGCTTCCCGGGCTGCCGGCGATCGGTGTGCTTGCCCTCGCGTGGGTGGGGGTGGCCATCCGCCGGGCGCGGGCGCGCCGCCGCGAGCGATTGCACCGCTCGCCGCTGTCGCGTGACGAATTGCGCGTGGCCCGGTCAAAGCTAATGAACGATCGAAATCGAACGAACAAGTTATGGGTGCTACTCTAGTCTTAGTTCCGGTGGTTATCGCGGCGTGGCCGGCCTTCAGCGCCGCCGTAGTGGCCGCCGCGTCCGCGTTGGGCTACCACGTCGCCTCCGAGGCCGCCAAACAAGGCCGCCAGGCCGCCGCCCCCAAGCAAACCGGCGCGGTCAACCTGGAAATTGAGCGCAGCGAGGTCGTGACCAACCAACTTGGCCGCGGCCAGCAGATTGCCGTCACCCGCGAAGGCATAACGGTTACCTTCTCGCGTGACACGCGCGGCAAAGCCACCCTGTGCGTCACGGGCCAGGGTCAGGCTGCGGAGACCTTGCGCGCCCTGGGCGAGGAGTTGAGCCAGGCCGTCGTCCAGAAGTATGTGTATCAGAAAATCACCGATGAAATGCGGGCGCGGGGGTTTGTCGTCGTGGAGGAGGAAACCACCCAAGACCGGGCTATTCACCTCAAGGTTCGCCATTGGCAGGGATGAGCGTCATGTTGTTTTGAGTCAAACCGCAAGCTTCTAATCCTATGCCACAACGCGAATTCGACATCACCATTGGGCCGGACGGCAGCGTGGAGGTGCACGTCAAGGGCTACAAAGGCAAAAGCTGCACGGAGGCCGTGAAGCTGTTCGAACGGATCGTCGGTGAAATTCAATCAGAGCAGAAGACCAGTGAATTCTATGAGCCTGAAGAGCAGGTGCAGTTTCGGGTTGATCAACGGCTGTGAGCACGAACCCTCGCCGGTGAAGCTATGAGGCCGGCGGGGTGCTCCAGGTGTCCGGCCGTTCGCAGAATGCGAGCAGGCGAGCATGGCTAAAGCGGCTTCAGCCTACTATCCACCGCGGGCGCGCTGGTACAGCCCGCTGCTGGGCTTCGGCGGCGCGCTCCGGCGTCGCCTGGCGCTCGACCGTGTTCGGCTGGCGCAGGGCTCGTCTGTTGGGGGAGTCCTCGTCAGCTTGCTGGTGCCCGGGCTGGGCTTTTGGTTGCGAGGGCCGCGCTGGTTGGGGAGGTTGGCCGTGGCGGCCTGTTTGTTGCTGGTGCTGGTGTTCTTCGCCGCGATCGGTTATCAGGCGGGGAATGCCGCGTTTGGACTCCTGCTTTCGATTCATGGCACCAGCCTCATCTACCTGTTTGAGCCTTGGCTGGCCGGAGCGCGCTTCCGAACTCGCATCTTCGTGTCCATGGCCCTCCTGGTGGGGCTCGGGGGGCTCCTCTATATGCCGGCGCGGAACCTGATGGAAACCCGCTGGCTGGCGCCGCTCCGTGTGCAAGACCGCGTCGTCGTCGTTAGTAAATCCAAGCCCGCGGCAATCGTGAAACGCAATGATGTGATCGCCTATTCCCTGCCCGGGAACACGGATCATGGCGTTTATGTGGAGGCCGGTTTCGGGCTGGGGCCGGTGCTGGCGGCAGCCGGAGACCGCGTGCGCTTCACCAAAGCAGCGTTCGAGGTAAACGGAGCACCCCAGCCGCGGCTGGCCCACATGCCGGAAACGGGAGAACTGATCGTGCCGGAAAAGCACTGGTTCGTTTGGCCCGAGCTTGGTATAAGTGGCCACGGC
This sequence comes from uncultured Verrucomicrobiae bacterium, assembly GCA_963822005.1. Taxonomy (GTDB): domain Bacteria; phylum Verrucomicrobiota; class Verrucomicrobiia; order Limisphaerales; family UBA8199; genus PALSA-1440. The sequence goes on from CAWGGD010000019.1 coordinate 174,427, forward strand.
AATGCGCCAGCAGGCGCTCTTACGACGGCCCTCCTGCAGATGGGCACCATATCGGAAGAGCAATTCGCCGGTAAGCCATTCAAACGGTGGTTCTGGCGGCGCCAGTTTTCGTCATGAGCCGATTTGTTAATCTCGAATTGGGCGGCGAGTCCGAGGACCAATCCCGGCCCCAAAAGGGCGTGGTCAAGGACGAGGCGTACTATTACGCCGAAGCCCGGTCGGCCTTCGAGAATGGGAATTTTGAGTCTGGCTTGCGTCTCTATTCGAAAGTTCTGGAGTTCAATCCGAATAATGCCGGTGCCTGGGCCGGGCAGGTGCGCATGCTGATCGAGCTTGGGGAGTTTCGCGAGGCCAGACTTTGGGCGGACAAAGCGCTGGAGCGATTTCCGCGCGAGCCGGAGCTGCTCGCCGCCAAGGCGGTGGCGCTGGGACGCCACGGCGACTTGCAGGGCGCGCTGGCGTTTTCGGACGCGTCAATTGAGGAGCGCGGCGACACGCCTTACGTCTGGCTCGCGCGCGCCGACGTATTGCTGGCGCGTGAGGAGTCGCGGGCGGATTACTGCTTTGACAAGGCATTGCTCCTGGCGCCCGGCGACTGGTTCATTGTCTGGCTGGGGGCGCGGATTCGCTACTACTACGAGCAGTTCGCGCTCGCGCTCAAGCTGCTGCAGCAGGCCGTCGAATGGAACGCCGGCCACTTCCGGTTGTGGTTGGAGCTGGGCCACTGTCAGCGGGCGCTCGGCCTCATGGGACCAGCCCGCGTCTCCTTCACGCAGGCCCAGCAACTCAATCCCAGAAGCCAGGAAGCCGGCTTCGCGCTGACCAGGCTTTCGGGCGCTGGTTTGGGACCTCGCCTGCGAGGCTGGTGGCGGCGACTGTTCAACCGATGACCCATCCCCATTCACCCATCCATGAGCTCTGAGAACCTCGACCGCCTCCTCTCCGCCGCCGCCGAATTCGATGCGTCCGACCTGCACCTGGTGGCCGGAGTGCCGCCCGCCTTTCGCGTCAACGGCGAAATCATCATCGCCGACGAGGACGTGCTGACGGAAACGGAGGTCACGCAAATCGCTGACCGCCTGCTCAACGAACAGCAGAAGACGAAATTCGAGCAGGAATGGGAATTGTGCATTTCTCTGCTGCACCCCGCGGCCGGGCGCGTCCGCGCCACCTTCTACCGGCGCAACGGGCATCCGGAGATGAGTTTCCGCTTTTGCGGCGAGCGCATCGCCAGCCGCGAAGAGCTCGGTCTGCCGGAGAAGCTTGACGACCTGGCGCGCAGGCCGAACGGGCTGGTCCTGATCACCGGCCCGACGGGCGCCGGCAAAACGACGACGCTCAACTACATGGTGGACCTGATCAACGGCGAGCGCCGCTGCAAGATCGTCACCATCGAGGATCCCATCGAGTTCGTGCATGAGAACAAGCGCGCCATCGTGGTGCAGCAGGAAGTGCTCAGCGATGTGCGCTCTTTTAACCGGGCGCTCATCCACGTCTTGCGCCAGGACCCGGACGTGATTGTGGTCGGCGAGATGCGCGACTTCGAGGCGATCTCCACCGCGATCACCGCCGCCGAAACCGGCCACCTGGTGCTGGCGACCATGCACTCGCCGAACGTCACTCATGCCCTCGAGCGAATCGTCGGCGTGTTCGAGGGCAGCGCGCAGCGGCAGATTATTCTCCAGTTGTCCAACGCCTTGCAGGGGATTATCGCGCAGGAGCTGCTGCCCGCTGCCGACCGCACCCGCCGCGTCCTCGCCTACGAATTGATCGTCGCCAACGGCGCCGTGCGAAACCTGATCCGGGAGAACCAAATCCACCACTTGGAGAACACCATCCAGACCGGGCGCAAAGAGGGCATGACCCTCATGGACAACTGCCTCTACGACCTGTACTGCAAGTGCCTCATCACGTACGACACGGCTGTGAGCCGCGCCCGGCATCCTGACCATATCATCCGGCAGAAGACCTGATCGGAAGCAGTCGCAACCGGTTTGCGCGTGCGGTTTGCCCGCCAGCACTGTCCAACCTGGGTAATGAGAGATCGCATCGGCGACATTGTGCTCGGAACCATGGTGCTGGCGATTGCTCTGGGCGCCATTGGCTGGTTCATGTTCCGCTGCCTCAAGCGCACCGACGACCCCGCGCGGCTGATTTTCAAGTGGATCCTGACTGGGGGTGTTATCGCGTGTATGATTTGGGTGGTGGGGCCGATTGTGGGCAAGGGCGACCATGCGGCAGCCTTCGTCGGCGTTCCTTTGACGGCGGTGGTCGGGTTGGCGTTAGCCATCATCTGGCGGCACAACATCGCCGACCTCGTCGCCAAGCCCTTCGCTTCCCTCTACGATGGTGGCAGCCAGGAACCGATCCCCCACCCGGCCTATTCGGTCGCCCAATCCAGGCAGAAGCAGGGCAAATACCTCGAGGCCGTAACCGAAGCCCGCAAGCAGCTCGACCGCTTCCCCACGGACGTCGAAGGCCAATTGCTGATCGCCCAGATCCAGGCCGAGGACCTCAAGGATCTGCCTGCGGCCGAGCTCACCATCCAGCGCTTGTGCGAACAGCCGGGGCACGCGCCGCAGAACATCGTCTTCGCCCTCTACTCCCTGGCGGATTGGCACCTGCAAATCACCCAGGACCGCGAGGCCGCGCGGCGGCACCTGGAAAAGATCATCGAGTTGTTCCCCGAATCCGAATTCGCCCTGGGTGCTGCACACCGCATCGCCCATTTGGGCAGCCCGGACATGCTACTGGCGCCGCACGAGGAGAGGAAATTCGCCGTAACTGAAGGCGTACGGAACATTGGCCTGCTCCGCGGCCACGAGCATCTAAAACCGGGGGAAGCCAGCCCGGAGCAGGTGGCCGCCGACTGCGTGAAACATTTGGAACAGCATCCGCTGGACACGGAGGCGCGGGAAAAGCTGGCGGTTCTCTACGCCGACCATTATGGGCGGCTGGACATGGCCACCGGCGAGCTGGAGCAGATGATCGGGCAGCCGAACCAGCCGGGCCGGCTGGTCGTTCATTGGCTGAATCTATTGGCTGATCTGCAGATTCGGGGCGGGACCGGCTACGAGGCGGCTCGGGCAACGCTGCAACGGATTGTAGATCGCGATCCGAATGCCGCCGCCGCCGAGGTTGCCCGCCGTCGGCTCGCGCTGCTGAAGCTGGAGATGAAAGCAAAAGACAAAAGCCAAGGCGTCAAGCTTGGCTCTTACGAACAGAATATCGGGCTGAAGATGGGCCTACCGCGTCGCTAGGTAAATGGCGATCTGTTTTTGGAGTTCCTGCGTGAGTTGCTGATCCGTGCCGGCCTTGTTGCGCACCTGTACCGTCACCGCAGTGACATTCGGGTCCACGGCTTGGACTCTCACCCACACATCCCGGGTGTTCACCTTCGCTTCAATGGCCTTCACCTGGTTGGGTCCGGGGTTGATGATGGTTTCCCGCGAGATCGTGCCGTTGGACTTCATGACCTCGACCGCGGCTGCATAAACCTGGTCCACGGACCGTTGATAGCGGCCTTCATATTTGTCTGTTTTGGGGGACAACGCGAACGTATGCCGGTCGTTCACTGTGTTCACGCAGCCCGCCACCAACACGAGCGCCCCGAGTAAAGCTACATGTATCTTTGTTTTCATTCCCGCCATGCAACCACATTCCCCGAATCCGTCAAGCCCAGATTCGACTCTCTGACCCCCTCCGTTTGGGTGGCTGCCGCTGGTGTAAACCGGCGATCATTTCGCGGGTTTGAACCGGCTGTCGAGCCAAGCGAACGCATCATCCTGCATCGCGGCGTTGAATTCATGCGGCGCATCGTATAGCCGCGTGACCAACCGGGCCGAGGCTTTCTGCGATTCCCAGACTTCTCGCATCTTCCCGAACGCCGCCTCGATGGACGCAACCGGGAAGAGTTTGTCGCGGTTGCCACAGAGGAACATCATCGGCTTCGGGCAGGCCAGGCTGGCCACGTCCGGGTAATCCAACTGGTTGCCCAGGCCCGGATGGATCATCGTGAATGCGGACTGGCCTCCGGTCTGGTTGTTCCCGGGCACCATCAAGCCCTGGCGCGTGGCCATCCAGCAGACGGATACCCCGGCAGCAATCCGGTCCGAGAGCGCCGCCGTCTGCCAGGTGCGATAGCCGCCGACCGACAAGCCCATGGCGGCGACCCTTTTGCTATCCACCTCGGGCCGCGTCGCGAGGAATTCCGCCGCGCGAATGTCTTCGTGCGCGATCAGCCCCGCCCAGGAAGCACCGAATTGGAATAGGTTCGCCGCCAGCGCCTGCTGATTCTCATAGCCGCCCCCGCCGCGGTCCGACCAGTTCAACATGTCGGTCGCCAGGCAGACGTAGCCGCGCCTCGCCAGTTCGTCGCCGATGAACCGTCCGCCGTAGTATTGGGCGATCCACTTCCGCGCGGATTCAATCTTCTCGGGCGGTTCAGCCCAAGGTTCGATGACCTTCTCCTTGCCGATGTCGAACTTCGCGCCGTGGTCGTGCAACAGTAGCACGGCGGGGTGCGGCCCGGCGGATTTGGGCACGAGCAGGAACGCGAGCACGCGGCTGTCGCCGGTCACATTGAACACGACCTTGCGGGCGACGTAGCTTCCGCGGTCCTGTTCGGCGATGATCTTCGGCGCGAACGGCACAGCCGGCGGCGCGGTGAGCAGGCAGTCCATCACTCTGGCGCGGGCCTTCTGCCGCCACGCCGGGAAGTCGCCTTGCCCCGCGTGCAGCCAGGAGAGCGGGTAATCCATGCGCGACGCCAGCTTCTCGTGAAAGGCGGGCAGCTTGTCCTTCACCCCGGGCGACTCAAAAGGCGCTTCCTGCGCCAGCGCGGCCAGCGCCGCCAGTGCCGGGGCGACTGTCGCGCCTGCGATAATAGTCGATCGGTTCATTTCTTCTTCTTGGGTGCGCGCGCCAGGACCTGGCCCAGCGGCTCGTCCGGTTTCGGCTGCGCCAGCAACCGCGCGAGCGGGCGGTGCTGTAAGTAGTAGCCCAGGACCTCCTCAAAATACACGATTCCTTCGGGTGGCGCCGAGCCATAGCTCACCGCCCCTTGCGTGTAATCGCGGGAGGAGTCGCGGTCGCGCGGCTTCTGGTAAAGACCGTAGAGTTCCATTCGGTCTTTCACCTTGCCGGTGCTGATTTCCCAACCCTCGAGCCCGCTGAGAATCCTCCCGGTCCGCTGCCAGCCGTGGATGCGGGCGCGGAGGACGGCCTCGATCGCGTCGAGCCAACTCGGCTCCGGCCCCAGCACCCGCGCCGCCTGCGTCAACTGCCACGCATGCTCCATCCCTTGCCCCAGGCTGACGCTGCTGGAGCGCGGATGCGGATAGCGCCAGCCACCTACCGGGTCCATCGTCGCGGCGAGGAAATCCGCGACTGCCCGAACAGTCTCCTTCAGGTCGGGTTCGCCCGGTGCGAGGGGAACCAACTCGGGCAACCCCGCCAGCGCGTAACCGATGATGTAGGGCTTGGCGTAGCCGACCTTCAAGCCGCGCTGGTCCTCGTCTATGAACGGCGGATCGGGATCCAGCGGCTTGCCGCCCTGATCGAACAGGTGGCCGGTGGAGAGCTTGGTGCGCAGTTCCCGGAAAAGCCGCAGCGCTTCGCCGAGGTAAGACTGCTCGCCGGTGTAGCGGTAGAGCCGGATGAAATCACGCACGTCGCCGATATTGCGGCATTCGCCGGTGTTGGCGTGGACGGTTTTGGCGGCGTAGGCGACCTGCGCCCGATATGCCTCCAGCATCCGGGGATCGCCGGTTTCCTCCCACGCGAGCCAGAAACAGTCGTAGCCCTTGGTGCAGAAACTCACCGACGTATCGGAGCGCCACATGTATTCCTTGCCGGGCGTCGGCGCGAACCGCGCCAGATTGTTGTAACGCGTGCCCCCCGGCGCCAGCTCGCCCCACCAGATGGACTGATCGAAGAAATTGTCGCACCAGAGCAGGACGGCTTCCGTCAGGCGCCGGTCGCCGCTGTGCCAGCCGCTTTGAAAGATCGGCACGCCGTGGTTCAACCGGTTCATGCCGAAGGCCGCGCCGTGCGGCGCCCCGTCATTGTAAACGGTCACATTGCCGAAGTCGTCCCCCACCACCGCGCTGCGAACAATGGCCTGGTGGTGATAGCGCACCAACTCAGCCAGCATCGGCGGCAGGCCGGCCAACGGCTCCCGGTCCCCGTAAAGCGCTGACCATAGCTTCTGCTCTGGCTCGACCCGGTGCGGTGAAGCCAGTGAACTCGTCAGCTTCGCCAGCCCCGGCGGGGCGATGACCACTTCGGCGCGCTGCCACGACCTCGGCTGCATGGGAACCTTGTCCTCCGTCCGGCAGCGCAGGTAGCGGTAGGTCCAGGAGTCCTTCTTGCCGGGGATGATCTCAATCTCGCCGCGGCGTTTGAGCGGCGCGGTGGGGTGATAGATCGCGAGCTGGCCGTCCACCAGACACGTCGCCTCCAGCCCCGCGGCAAACGAGTGGCGGAGTTGTGCGCCATTGGTTGCCCTCGACGTCTTGTCCGCGCGCAGCTCGACGCGTTTGGCTGACCCGCCAAGCTCCCAGCCCAGCTCGGGCGCGTAACAATCGTTGGTCGTCGCCCGCTGCCAATGCGCCACCGCCACGACCGCGCCTGCTGCGTCGAACCGGAACTCGACCATGCGCGGCCACTCACGGTCCGGGAAGTGAATCCGCTGCCACCGATAGAAGCGATTCTCCTCAACGGTTTCCAGCCGGGGCGGCTCACCGGAAGTCCGCGGCGGAGCGATTAGCTTCAGCTCCACTTTGCGACCGTCCTTCCACGTCAGTGTGAATGACTCGCCCTCTCTCTGCAGCGTCACGGGCAGGTCCCCTGGCTTCTTCCCCTTCCCCGTGCTGGCCTGGAGCTTGAACTGGACCGGCTTTGTGTCGGGGAACCGATGGAGAAAGGTCACCAGCGCGCGGCGCGCAGTGCCGGGCCCGGCGCTGGTCGCGGGATGCCACGAGAGCACGCGCAGCGCAACCGGCTCAGGTTTGCCCCTCTCCGTCGTAACGGCGCATCCCTGGTTGGTGCCCAGGAATCCCGGTGGCAGCGGCAGCGAGGCCCGGACCACCTGCAGGCCGGCGGCGGCCGGCGACACCGTGAAGCACACGGGTTCGCCCGCTCGCCCCTCCCCGCGCACAGGGCAAACTGTCGCGAGCACGACCAGCGCAAGCACCCGGAGTCTGACCTCTCTGAAGGCAGGCATGTCGAGGATGATTAAACGCCGAGCCGAACCCAAGCGACAGGAAAAACTGCCTGCCCGCCGCGCCGTTGGAACTGGCCCTCGACCCCACTGCCTGGAACGTATGCACAGCCTGGCGAGAGTCGCCCGGCCCGTAGGCGCCGTAACCTCTATTGCTCCTCTATTGTTCCTCTATTGTT
>CAWGGD010000020.1:0-157770 GCA_963822005.1 uncultured Verrucomicrobiae bacterium
CTTTCTTCAAGGCTTCATAGCCGGCTTCGAATTGCGGGTATTCGATGAATCCATCACCTTTGGGCAGCACCAGAATCGGACGCCAGACTGGAAAATACCGCTGTTACGAAGCGGTCGGGGTCGGCCAGGATCTCCTGGTAATCGGCTTCAAAAGGATATTTCATCGTTCCGGATTGCATAGGGTTTTGCCTCCTCACTCAATAGCCAAAGTTGGTGGGGATTCGGCTTTCGTATAGGCCTCGCCAAGTTCTTTGAACACGGCCTCGACGCCGCCAAAGTCCTCGGTCCATCTTCTGACGGGTGCCATGCGGTCCGCGTGGTGCGCTTTGTCGCATTCCAGCCTTTACGCAGATTCCACACGGCGAGGCGGATCAGGTGGCCGAAGACGATGCAGCGCGTGTCGCCCTGTGTGGGCTTGATTTCCCCAGCTCCAGCGAGGGCAGGTCCTCGGCGACAACCCGGGCAAGTGCGGCGGCGTTATCCGCCAGCCAGCGGCGCGGGAAACTGCCGGTCGAGCGGCAAACGAAAACGGTGTCGATGATGGACGAGCCGGTGCCGTTGATGTGGATGGAGGCGCCCATCTCGGCCGGGCACGGAAGCGAAGCGGAGCAGACCAGGCCCGCATCGAGGATGGCCACGGCGACCGGAAAATAGGCCTCCAGCTGGTTGTGGTGGTAGGTGAAGGCCAGCGGCGAACCGGGTTTGAGGGCCTTCGCCATCTTCCGAAAGACCGGGACATACCTTCGGTGAAGTGCTCCAGGTCCGCGGCCCATGTTGACGTTGCCGGTGAGTTCGTTGGCGTTGCGCGTGGTGAGGCCGCGCAAACTCCGGGTGCGTGGCCTGACGAGCTTGCGCAGCCAGACATAGCAGAAGTCCATCAACTCGGCATACTGGACATTGCCGAAATAGGGCGGGTCGGTGAAGACGGCGTCGAACTTCTTGCCGTTGAAATCCACGGCGGCGGCGTCGGCACAGTCGAGCGAACACTTGCTTCGTTTCGAGCGGACGCGCGCCGTTGCGTCTGTCGCCGATCCACTCGCCTGGTGATGGGCACCTGGACTTTGCGCCCGCCCTCGTGACGGATCTCGAACGGCTGGTCGCAGTAGGCTTTGGCCTTGACGAACTTCTCAATGATGTTGACCCAGCCGCCGCTGCCGACGGCCGACTGTCTTGCCGTTGCGATCGCCGAGCAGATTGGACTCGCACTGAATCAGCCCGACCGGAAAGCCGTGGACCGAGAAGATGTCGAGCGACTTCAGCGCCATGGTGTCGTAGCGGCAGAGCATGTTCTGGTAGCGGAGCAGATCCGAAAGATTGGTCGCCAGCGCATCGCGCAATGCGCTCGTTCGTTCTGCCGGCTGATCAGCCGGCAGACTCAGCTCCAGGCCGAGCAGTTGCCGTGCATTAAACATCTCCCGGTAGTGCCGGTAGCCCCAGCGATGCAGCCGGTCGGTTTCGTCGCCGGGCGGGATTTCTTCCTCAGGGACGAACTGACGGCCGTCATGGCAGCAAGGCGCGTGTCGGCCTCTTCGTAATTGGCCAGGTCCTCGTAGATCGGGCTTCTTGAAGAATCGCCCGTGGTGCCGTGCTCGGCAGGCGTCGCAGTGATATTCGATGGCGAACAGGCGATGGCCAGGTGGGCCCCGGCAGGGCATGGGATACGTTAACGGTGCTCGCAATGCTGGCACTTGCACCGGTTGCGCTTCGCCGTGAGCTCGAGGCTGAAGCGCGGCCGCAGTGCGGGCACGCGCCGGGCCTGTTTCGGTCGATGCGCTTTCGTACAGCTCGCCGCAGGCGCGGCAGACGAACACATTCGTCGGGTGCCGGACGTCCTCGGAGAGAAGGTAGCCCGGGAACAGATCCATCGGCTTGCCGCATCTCTGCATGGCAGTCGACTTCACCCACAGGAAATACTTGACATGAGCATCCTCGGTTCCGCAGTCCAGACATCGGGTGCGGTAAAGATGGCCGATCTCCTTCTCCGAGTGCTCGCCGGAGCGCTTCGGCCGCCTTACGGTAGGCCTCCAGGTCGAGTTCGCTCGATCTCCTGCCGCACGATCCACCACGCCATCGGGTTGATGTCGAAGCCGGTGACGTCGCAGCCGACCCGGTTGGCCTCGATCAGCGGTGTGCCACCGCCCATGAACGGATCGAGCACCTGATCCCTTTCAAGTGATTGGCTCTGGTAGAACTTCTCCCGAAGCGGCTCCTCGACGAATTCGGAGAGGACAAGCCGCGGAACAGCGTCCCGGGCCTCCGGGCAAACCACTTGTGGACCGCGATGATCGGGCGGTAGTTCTGCTGGATCTGCTTCTCCCGCAGAGCCAGGTCGGCCACAAAGGGCACATCGAAGTCGCGCTCAATCATCCGGGAGTGAACGTGTCAGAGATCGGCGCGCGAGCCAAGGAAGATACTCTGGCGGGGGGATGTGCCGAAAGGGAATTGAAGTGAACTGACGTTCGCGGCTACGAGGGCGGGGGCGGTTGGGGATGGGTGGGCGGGGTTCGCGAGCAGAAAAAATCCCCGACTGGCGCCGGGGAGGTCTGACTTATGCGGCCACCTGTTCGGCGGTGCGCGGCGGGCCGTTGTACTGGTGCGGGTTGGTTTCGGCCTCCGGGGTGGAGGGGCGGGCGGGCTTGGTGACGCCGGCAATGAAGCGCTCGGCCAGCTTGATCGCACTCTCCATGGAGCGGCAGGGGTAGGAGCGGACGTCTTTGTGGGTCGTGAGGGTGACCACGAAGTTGAGGACGCCCTGGGCGGGATTGCGGGGAGCGATGGTTACGGATGGGGCTGCGGTGTTGTTGTTTTGATTTGTCGTGTTCATGTTTTTTTATTTGTTTCGGGCTCTTCGCCCTTTCACCAAAAAGCGCGGCGACTGCGGGCGGCCAGTGGGAGTGGTCTTCAGAGGGCACCACTTGTCCCGGCCCCCGCACCAAAGCCGCGCGGTGAAGGGCGAAGGGACTGGAACAAGACATGAACACGACAACCCCAACAACAGTGCAGCGGCCCGAGGGACAGAGAGCGGAAAGCAGCAATCTGGGGCGTCCTCGTGGTCAACCGGCGACACGGGAGTCCGCGGGCTGACGCTACACTGGTTGAGGGTTGATGGCTGAGAGTTGAGTGGAGGCGTCACCGGGCCTGACCGCTCGGAGCCTGGGCGACCTGGACGACGGTCCGCTGCGCGCCGTGGTGGCGGCATGGGGAAACTCGGTCCGGTCGGGGCTTGTGGACGAGTGGACAAGTGGCTGGGCGAACGGAGCGTCACGGAGCCGCCGTATCGGGAGAAGCTGCTGGTGATCGGCGGCAAAGGGTTGAACCACGAAATCCGGCGCGAAATGGCGGTGATCGGGCAAGGCGGTTCGCGCGTGTGCGCGTGCGCCATTGCGAAGTACCTGAACAAGCAGCGGATGCCGGCGCATCTGAAAATCCAACTGAGCTGACCTATGCCGAAGCATGAACAAGTGATGAGCGTCCGGGAGACGAAGCCGCTGGCGGAGCGGGAAGCGACGATTGCGCGGGGGAAGAAGAGGCTCGTGGAAATGGGGTGGGCGCTGGGGATAGTCCGCGATCTGCGGCTGTATAAGCGCGAATACAGCAGTTTTGACAAATACTGCCGGGCGAAGTGGGGGTGTGGCCGGCAGCGGGCTTACCGGCTGATTAAGGCGGCGGCGGCCGGAAAAGGTCACCACGTGGTGACCTCTGAACAGAAAACCCAAGTGAACTGATGGAACTGATATGAAGAATCACGAAATGGTGATGAGCATCCGGGAGTCGCAACGGCTCGCGGAACTGGAAAAGATGATCGCGAAGGGGCAGAAGACCTTTGTCGAGGTCGGACTGGCCTTGGCGGAAATCCGGGATTTGCGGCTGTATAAGCGGGAATACTCAGGTTTTGAGGAGTATTGCCAGAAGAAGTGGGGGTGGACGAAGCAGCACGCTTACTAGCTGATCGCGGGCGCCGAGGCGGCAGAGCTGCCGGAAAAAGTGGCACAATGGTGACCACTGAAGCGGCCGCCCGGGAGCTGGCGAAGGTCGCAGCCTGAACAGCGTGCCGGGGTGGTCCAAGCCATTGTGGCTGAGGGAAAGCCGGTGACGGCGGCGGCAATCAAGCGGCATCTGCCGCCGCCGCCGATGCAGCCGAGCGGCGCGCAGGGGACTGCACGGCCCTACCTTGCCGCCGCCGCCGGCGCAGGTGCTGGACGCGACGGGCTGGCCGATTCCGACGCAGTTGATCCCGCTGTGGCAGCGGGCGGGCGAAGTGCAGGAGATGGCTGACGGTCCTGAGCCGGGTGAAGGGGGTGCTGCGCTCGGCCCAGGAGAAGCGGGACATGCTGTATGCGGAGGTGAACTTCTCGTCGGCGCTGTCGCAACTGGAGCAGCTCTGGACGGACATCAAGACGGCCAAGCCGTTTGCGGTCTGCCCGACCTGCCAGGGCCAGGTGCCGGACAAGTGCACGCTCTGCCGGGGCCGGGGGCTGATTTCCGAGTATCCGCTGGAACACCTGCGTGACGCGCGAGGACAAGGAGTTCCGGTTCAAGGCAAAGCAGAAAGCGGCAAGCAGGAGAAGCGAATGAGCGCATGAACTGAACGTGCTGACGGGAGAATCCGCTGGAGACTGCCGACGTGGTTCGCGGCTGCGGCGCGGCACAGGGCTGGGTGCGTCGCTGCTCGACCGCTCAAGCCCATTATCGCCGCGAGGAGTACGGATGCGTTCCGGCGTCGCAGCGGCCATGCCTACGATACGCGACGCGATGCGACTGCCGGCAGGTACAAGCCATGAACCTACGTCCTTATCAATCCGCGGCGTCGGACGCCATTTTCAAGGAATGGCAGGACAATGACTCCACGCTGGTCGTGATGCCGACCGGCGGCGGGAAGACCATCCTGTTTGCCGATGTCATCCGGCGCGTGTTTCCGCGCCGGGCGTTGGTGATCGCGCATCGCGAGGAGCTGATCTTCCAGGCGCGGGACAAGATCGAGCGCGTGACCGGCCTCAAGGCCGACGTGGAGATGGGCGAATACCAGGGCCGAGGGCGGCTTGTTCGGCGCGGCGCGGGTGGTCGTCTCGACCATCCAAACGCAGTGCTCGGGCGGGGACGGCGGCGGGCGAATGTCGAAGTTCGACCCGTCGCAGTTCGGCCTGCTGATCATTGACGAGGCGCACCATGCGACGTCGCCGAGCTACCGGCGGGTGATTGACTACTACCGCACCAACCCGGCGCTGAAGGTCCTGGGCGTGACGGCGACGCCGGACCGCGCCGACGAGCAGGCGCTCGGGCAGGTGTTCCAGTCGGTGGCGTTCGACTATGAGGTGCTGGACGCGATTCACGACGGCTGGCTGGTGCCGATCGAGCAGCAGATGGTGCACGTGGAGGGGCTGGATTACTCCAGCATCCGCACGACCGCCGGCGACCTGAACGGCGGCGACCTGGCCGCCGTGATGGAGGCGGAGCAGAACCTGCAGCCGATGGCGTCGGCGTCGGTGGCGATCATCGGGGCCCGGCGGGCGCTGGTGTTCACGGCGAGCGTGAAGGCGGCGGAGATGACGGCGGAGATCTTCAACCGGCATCGGCGCGGCATGGCGGCGTGGGTGTGCGGCGAAGACCGACCGGGAGGAGCGCCGCCGCATGCTGGCGGAGTTTGCGGCGGGCAAAGTGCAGGTGGTTTGCAACTGCGGCGTGCTGACGGAGGGGTTCGACGATCCGGGGGTGGAGGTGGTCATCATGGGGCGGCCGACGAAGAGCCGGTCGCTGTATTCGCAGATGGTGGGGCGCTCGACGCGGCCGTTGCCGGGGGTGGTGGACGGGCCGGAGACGCGCCGAGGCGCGCAAGGCGGCGATCGCCGCGAGCGCGAAGCCGTCGTGCCTGGTGGTGGACTTTGTCGGCAACGCCGGCAGGCACAAGCTCATCACCAGCGCGGACATCCTGGGCGGCAAGGTGAGCGAAGAGGCGCTGGAACGGGCGGTGAAGCGGGTCAGCACGGCGGGCGGGCCGGTGAACATGACCGAGGCGCTGGACGAGGCCGAAGCCGAGCTGCGCGAGCAGAAGCGGCTGGCGGAGGCCGCGCGGCGGGCCGGGCTGGTGGCGACGGCGCGGTTCACGACGCAGTCGGTCGATCCCTTCGATGTGCTGCACCTCGACCCGGTGAAGCCGCGGGGCTGGGACGCGGGCCGACAGCTCACGGAGAAGCAGCGGTCGCTGCTGGCCAAGCAGGGCATCAACCCGGACCGGGTTTCGTTCGCCGAGGGCGCGGCAGTTGATCGCGGAGATCTTCCGGCGGTGGGACGGGAAGCTGTGCTCGTTCAAGCAGGCCAAGGTGCTGCGCAAATACGGCTACGACACGGAGGTGAGCTTTGCGGAGGCGTCGGCGCACATTGACGGGCTGGCGCGGAACGGCTGGCGCGCGGGCGCCGGCGGGGGCACGGCGGCGAAAGGAGAGTCCGGCATGGAACTGAGGTCTATGAGCTTCACGCGCGTCACCAAAACCAGCGTGTGTCCGGTGCGGCAAGCACGGCGACTGGTGTCGCGTGTTCGCCGATGGCTGGGCGGAGTGCATGCGCGTGCAGTCGGCCAAGCCGGCGAAGTCCGGCGGCTGGATGCACCGCGTTGGCGAGGCGGCCGCGGCGTTACCTGCGGCCGCCGCCGAGGCGGCAGCCGCCGGCGATCAACGCGACGGCGATGCATCGCGGGATTGGCTGGCCAGCGACCACGGCGGAGGCGCTGGCGGCGTTCGCCGCGGCGCTCGGCGTTTCCGCGGCGTCGTTGGTGGCGGTCGGCGCGGCCTGGGCGCCGCCGCACGCGGCGTGGGCGTTTCCGATGTGCGACGGCTACGGGAACGTGGTCGGCATCCGGCTGCGCAACGAGCGCGGCAAGTTCGCCGTGCGCGGCAGCCGGCAGGGCATCTTCCTGGCCGCGGTGCCCGCGCAGAAGACGCTGTTCGTCTGCGAGGGCCCCACCGACACCGCCGCCGCGGTCGAGCTGGGGCTGTTCGCCGCGGGCCGGCCCAATTGCTGTTGCGGCGGGTCTTGAGGTCCGCACCTACGCGCGCCGGCACGAGTGCGCCAAGGCCGTCATCGTCTCCGACAACGACAAGCCCGGCCTGGACGGCGCGCGCAAGGTGGGCGGCCGAATTGAGGCTGCCTTACGCCATCTATGTGCCCCCGGCGAAGGACCTGCGGGAATTTGTGCCGGCTCGGGCGGGACCCGGGCCATGATCGAAAACACACTGAAAAGAACTGTTTGGAACGTATGAAAAAACCATCCGCATATCTGCCGTTCTACGGCAATGACTTCTTCGAGGCCATCGCGGGGTACTCCGATGCCGTGGGCATGGGCTACCTCCGCGCGCTTTGGCACTACTGGAGCCACACGGGCTGCGCCGGGCTGCCCGATGACGACGAATACCTGCGCCGCGTCTGCGGCTGCGAGCGGAGCCGAGTGGGCGCGCACCAAGGGCGATCATCTTCGACAACCGGTATCTTTTCCGGCTGGAGAACGGTGCCTGGCATCAGCCGCGTTGCCGGAAGGAGTGGGACAAGTCGAAGGAGGTGTTCGACCAGCGATCGAGCGTCGGCAAGGCCGCGGCGAGGAAACGGTGGGAGAAGGGGTGAGACAATGCGAGCGACGCTGTACCCGGAGTTGGCGGAGAAGATCGAGGGCCTTGGGCGGCGCGGCCAGGTGCTGGCGGGCATTTGGGCCGGGAAGGGGACGAAGGAAATTGCGGCTGACCTGGGCATCAGCCCCAAGACGGTGGAATACCACCGGGCACGGCTTTACCGGGTGTTCGGGGTGAATGACCTGGTCAGCCTGTGCCGGCGGGCGATAGCGGTGGGGCTGATAAATCCGAAGGCCGAGAATCCGAGGCGCCTGAGGCAATGCCTGAGGCAATGCCCACGCAATGCGAACGAGGCAGTGCCGGAGGCAATGCCTCGACGCATGCCATTCAGAATCAGAATCAGAATCAGAATGCATGACGTATCATTCAGAATCAGAGTAAGAACAGAGTATTAAGAAAGGTATTAGAGGTATAGAAGGTATAGAAGGTACAGGAGGAACAAGGATACCAGCAGATAGTTCTAAGGGACGGCTGCTCCGCTTTTTGTTTTGCCCGCCGGCGCTGGGGCCGTTGCCGGTCGCGTCCGGGTGGGTTCGCTGCCAGGCTGGCGCGGTCGCCGGTGGACCTGGTGACCCGCCTGGGCATGGAGCGGTCCAACGCCTACTACGCCGCGGGCTGTCCGCTGGAACTCTGCGACCATGCGGCAGCCCGTGACCTGTGGCGGGTCATTTACCGCGACGCCATCGCGAGCGAGGCGGACAGGCAAGGAGGGTGTATGCCTCTGATGTTTGAACGACAACCGAGGGAAAGCGCGAAGGCGTTCGCGGCTTTCACCGCGTATCTCGGCATGGGGCCTGAGCGGTCTCTGTCGGGTGTGGGGGCGAAGCTCGGCAAGAGCAAGGGGATGATGGAGAAGTGGTCGCGGCAAGTTCGACTGGCCGGCGCGGGTGGCCGCGCATGGCGCCCACCTGGCTGTGGTCGAGCGCGAGGCGGCGGAAGCCGTCGTGCTGGCGAAAGGGGCTGACTGGGCCGAGCGGTATGCGGAACTCCGAGAATCGGAGTGGAGGGCGCGGGCCGAGTTGGTGGACCTGGCTTGGGAGGTGATCCGGCGCTGGCGGTCCAAGCCGGAACGGGTTGGATCGCTGGAGGGGCTGGCGCGGCTGCTGGATCTGATGAGCACGCTCGGGCGACGAGCTTGCGAGGTCGCGACCGAGCGGAAGGAGGTCACCGGGGCTGACGGTGGGCCGATCCGGATGGAGATTGAGGCGGCGCTGGACAAGATCTACGGGAAGCCGATTCCCGGCGAGGTGGTGGACGTTGAGGCCGCACCGGCTGTGCCCGTGCTGACGGAGGGGAAGCAATGACGAAGCTCGAGCGATACATGGCGATGGGACAACGGGCGGGGTGTCCTCGGGCCCAGATGGACAACTTCGTCCGGGCCGGCGTGGTCCTGCAGGAGCGGCAGCTCGCGGCGTCAGCCGCGGCGCGGCTGTGCGACCGGGCCGACGGGCCGACGGCAGTCGGCTACGGCGGGGCCCGGGGCGGCGGCAAGAGCCACTGGCTCTTGGCGCAGATGGGCGCTGACGACTGTCAGCGCGTGCCGGGCCTGAAGTGCCTGCTGCTGCGGAAGGTGGGCAAGGCCAACATGGAGCACTTCGAGGATCTGCGGCGGCGGCTGTTCGTCGGGCTGAGGCACGAGTTTTCGGCGTACCGGGGCGTGCTGACCTTCGGGAACGGGTCGCGGATCATCGCGGGCCACTTCCAGGCGGAGAAGGACATTGATGCCTACCTGGGGCTGGAATACGACGTGATCGGGATCGAGGAGGCGACGACGCTGTCGAGCCGGAAGCATACGGACATCTCGACCTGCTGCCGGACCAGCAAGTCGAACTGGCGGCCGAGGATCTACTCCACGTCCAATCCCGGAGGGATTGGCCATGCCTGGTATCGGACGAAGTTCATCGTGCCGTATCAGGAGAGGCGCGAAACTGAAACAAGGTTCCTGCCGGCGCGGGTGACCGACAACGCCTACAACAACCCGGAGTATCGGAAGGTCCTGGAGTCGCTGAACGGCTGGCAGCGGCGGGCCTGGCTGGATGGGGACTGGGACCTGGCTGCGGGCCAATACTTCACGTCGTTCCGGCGGGAGGTGCATATCATCCCGGACTTCGACGAGACCCGAGCCCGCGAGTGGTTTGCCGCCCTGGACTACGGGTTTGCCCACTACACCGTGGTGCTGCTCGGCTGCACCGATGGGGACGGCAACCTGTTCGTGGTGGATGAGCATGCGGAGCGGCTTTGGCTGCCTCAGCGCCACGCTGAGGCGATTCGGGCGATGGTGGGCCGGCACCAGATCGGCGACCGGGCCTTGGAGGTCGGCGATCTGCGTCGGATTGTGGCCGGAACGGACGTTTTCAGCCGGCAGAGCGATGGGACCACCATCGCGGCGCAGTATGCCCGCGAGGGCATCACGCTGAAACCGGCGAACATGGACCGGGTCAATGGTTGGGCGGAGGTAATGCAAAGGTTAGGCGATGGTGGGGCGAGCGTGCGGGCCAAACTGTTCATTCATCGACGGTGCGGGCGCCTGGCTGAGACGCTGCCGGCGATGCAGCATGATCCGAATCGGCCTGAGGACGTGCTGAAGGTGGATGCCGATGAGGATGGCGTCGGCGGTGATGACGCCGCCGACGCGCTTCGGTACCTGGTCGCGACGAAGTCGCGAACTGTGGCGCAGCGGAAGCTGCGCGGCCTCTGAGCGCGGCCCCCTGGGATGGAGGGGGCGAGCGCTCTCCGGGGGTGGGTGGGCAGCGACCCCGCCAAACTGAACAAAGGAGCGGAGTGAGGGGTGTGGCGTGAAGGATGCGAGGACCGACTGGCGCGCGCACTGCGCTGGCTGGGGGCGCAGGGAGCCGGCACAGCAGTGAGCGTGACAGGCGGGCCAGACGGTCCCGGCCACAAGACGCTGTTATATTTAGCGGACGCCAGCACCGGGGGTCCTGCGTCAGCGGGTGCCGGTGCGGTCTTTGCGCCGCTACATATAACAGCTCTTGTGGCTGGGAGTCGGAAGCATCCTTCATGACACACCCCGAACGAAGCGAATCGTAACTGGCGGGGTCGCGGTTCGTGCGGGTCGCGGGGGTCGCGCTGTTCTGGCTTCTGGCCGGGCAGGCTGAGGAGGGAGGGGAGCAGGGACGAGTTGGCCTGCCCGAGCCAGAGGCCAGACTAACTTTGCCTCAAGCGCCAGTCTGCCAGCTTTCAGCACCAGTCCTGTCCCGTGCTGAAAGCTGGCAGTCTGGCGCGCTTCGTTTGGGTCGCGGGGGCACGCGCTGTCCTCACTTCTGGCTGGGAGTGCGGAGCGCCTGGCCGTGGCTCAAGGGTTACAGGGCGAGCCGTCAGGCCAAGCGCGGCGCACTGCCGGCCAGAGGTGAGGCTGACATTGGGGGCCAGCGCATGACCAGGCCGCAGCGGAGGCCAGCGAACTTGAGAGCGTTTCCGAAGCTAGGACTGGTGATGCGCTGGCCGGGGTTCTTCTCGCCTGTCTCGCCGGTTTTCACGAAGTGGAACGCAGCGGAGCGTTAGGGAGGCTTCGCGCCGCGCGCCGGGACAGTGCCGCCGCTTTCGTTCGCTTCGGCGGCGCGGTGGGGGTTGCGCGCGGGCGCGGGGCCGACCGTTAGCGGAGCGGAGTGCAACGCAGTGAAAAGCCGGCGAGTCAGGCGTTGTGTTCCTTGGGGGCCGGCCAAGGGTCGCGAGTTCTGCGGTGGCTTGCCACGACTTAGCGGACGGAGTCTGAAGCGACAGGAGAGCAGGAACTCGCGACGCTTGGCCGGCGGGGTTGGTTTCCTGTTTTAGGCTGAGCGCGTAGCGATGCGAGCGCGAGTTGGTTGCCGTTTGCCCTGAAGGGCTACTCAGCCGCCCAGGAGGACGCTGACGCTACGCGCAACCAGCCGGAGAGACGCAGCCACCGCCAAACCAACGGCTGCCACCACGGGAGACGAGGACGGAACTGAGGAGGACAACCCGCCGCGCGCCAGAACTGCACCGGCAACGAAACGCGATGGAAATAGAACGCAGCAACCCGACACTGCAACCGCTGCCAACGAACGCCGACCAGGGACTGCCAACGCCTAGCGGCCCAGCCACTCTGTAGATGCTCTCTCACACTTTTTCTTGAGAGAGCATCTACAGAGTGGCTGGGACGCGGGCAGCGCTGGACGCGTAGGAGAACCCACGACGCCCGACAGCCCGAAGGAGTCGTATTCAACTGACTTTGCCTTTGTCCGGAGCGGAGTGGCAGGGCGCATTCCAATTGTTGCAGTAGGCGTGCCAGCCTGCGGGGTTAAGGGGAGGCTGGCGCGACTACTGCATCGTAAACGCGCCCGAACGCAGCGGTCTGGGGGCGTTCGTGGTTCTGCTGGCGTTGGTTTCGTGGCGGGCGTTCGAGTGGTTTGTTGTTCGTGGTGCGTTCTTCTTTCCTCTCCTCCAGCGGAGGAGAGGCTGACTTCATTTGGTTCGTCGGCGTTGCGTTTTGCCGAGGCAGCGGGTGCAGTGAACGGCTAACGCTGCCAACCGCTGAGAACGAGCCACCGCCAAACCAACGGCTGCCACCACGGGAGACGACGGACGAAACTGAGGAGGACAACCGCACGCCCGCCACCACTGCACCGGCAAAGTAACGCGCTGGAAATAGAACGCAGCAACCCGACACTGGAACCGCTGCCAACGAACACCGACCAGAACCTGCCAACGCCTAGCGGCCCTACCGACCTGAAGAAGCTCTCTCACACTTTTTTATTGAGAGAGCATTCTTCAGGGCGGTAGGGACGCGGGCAGCGCTGGACGCGTAGGAGAACCCACGACGCCCGACAGCCCGAAGGAGTCGTTTCAACTGACTTTGTCTTTTCCGGAGCGGAGTGGCAGGGCGCATTCCAATTGTTGCAGTAGGCGTGCCAGCCTGCGGGGTTAAGGGGAGGCTGGCGCGACTACTGCATCGTAAACGCGCCCGAACGTAGCGGCTCTGGGGGCGTTCGTGGTTCTACTGGCGTTGGTTTCGCTGCTGGCGTTCGTGGTCGCGAAGCGGTGGGGCGTTCGATGTGGAACGAGCGGAAGCAGCCAGCGTGACAGGCCGGGGTTGAGGGGGCCTGGCGCGCTGGCTGCGCCGCGGACGTTCGAATTGGCGAGGCGTGTTCGACGGCGCGAAGCGGGAGCGCGGTCGAACGCCAGGGCTGGTTGGAATTGCGAGGGCGTATCGAGGTCGCGCCAGCGGTGTGCTGGTTGAATTCCTGATCGTGAGCCGCAGGCCCCTCCACTCCCCGTTGCGAAGCACAGGGTGGTGGCGGGGCCTGCGGCGGTCGTGCGCCTGGGTGCGTCGTTGGGTCGTCGTGGTGGTTGTCCACTCCGCCACGGGCGGAGTGGCTGACATTGCCCAGCGGGCGCGCATCGAATTGGAATGAACGTAGGGAGCAGCCTGCCCCGGAACCCCCATTGCGCAGCATCGGGGGTGGAGGGGCAGGCTGCGACCGGTGGTGGTGTCCTGAGCGACTGGCAGGCGGAGCGCCGGTTGCGCCGCCGAGGCGCATCCGGCGCGGAGCCTGGCAGGAGCGGTGCCGTCGTTGGTGTGGGGTCGTCAACAAATTATTTCGGGAAAAGTGAGCGACTCCTGATGGCTGGGGATAGTTGCTGATGGCTCGGGATGGTGGGGCCTGTGGGTGATGCGGTTTGGGGGCAAATACCGGTGCTAAGGTTGCGCCGATGGCAGTAAATGCGACTCATCCTGATTACGACGCCGCGGCCGCGGAGTGGTCGCGCGCGCGTGATGTCCTTGCCGGCGAAGATGCCGTCAAGGCTGGGGGTGAGAAGTATCTGCCTCGGTTGGACTGCCAGACGGATGAGGAGTTCGCGGCGTATGTGAAGCGCGCCTCCTACTTCAACGCCAGCGCGCGCACCTCTGAGGCCTACCTCGGTTTGATGTTCCGGCGTCCGCCGTTTGTGAAGCTGCCTGATGATGGTGCTGGCGTTGGTCGCGCGATGGCGCGAGTTCCAGAACGACGCCGACATGCTGGGCACCACCCTCACCGGCTACGCGAAGATGGTGGTGGGGGATGTGGTCGGCCTCGGTCGTGCCGGCTCGCTGGTGGACTGGGAGGATGAGGTCGAGCAGCGGGCGTATGTGGTGTTCTACCGCGCCGAGCAGATCATCAACTGGCGGGTGGAGCGGGTGAATGGCCGCAACGTGCCGACGCTGATCGTGCTGGCGGAGCACGTCATCGCACAGCCCGGCCCGGATGATGATGGATTTGCGCTTCAGCTCGTGGACCAGATGCGGGTCCTGAAGCTGGTGCCTGGTGAAGCGGCCGATGTCGCCGGGAAGCGGGACTACCACTACCAGGTGGAGCTGTGGCAGCCGAAGAAGACGCAGCGCAGGGGCGCCAAGGTGGAATGGCAGTTGGTGGGAACGAGGATCCCGCTGCGGCTGGGCAAGCCGCTGCCGCTGATTCCGTTTGTGTTTCATGGGCCGCGGCATTCGCGGCCGGATGTGGATCGCGGGCCGCTGGAGGACATCGTCGCGGTGAACCTCGACCACTACCGCCTGAATGCTGACTTCAAGCATGGGCTGCATTTCACCGCGCTGCCCACTGCCTGGGTGAGTGGGTTCGACAAGGGTGCCTCGCTGCGGATTGGGTCGAGCACCGCCTGGGTGAGTGAGACGCCTGGTGCGACCGCTGGATTCCTGGAGTTCACCGGCCAAGGGCTGACGACCCATGAGCGTGCGATGGACCGCGATGAGCGGCTGATGGCCATCCTGGGCTCTCGGATGCTGGAGGACATGAAGAAGGTCGGCGAGACCGCGACCGCGATCGAGCTCCGGCAGGCGGGTGAATACAGCATCCTCGGCAATGTGGCGCTCAGTCTGAGCGAGTCGCTGACGCAGGTGCTGCGCTGGGTCTATTGGTGGAACTCGACGGAGGAGCTGCCCGATGACGTGAAGGGCGAGCAGGTGCTGATGACAGCTCAACACTGATTTCAGCACGAAGGGTCTGGCGAGCCAGGATGTGCAGGCCATCGTCGGCGGCCTGGCAGGCCGGTGCGATCAGCCAGGACACGATGTTTGATTTGTTCCGCCGCGGTGAGGTGCTGCCTGAGGGCAGAACCAATGCAGAGGAGGCCGCGCTGATTGAACAGCAAAGGCGCGAGGACGCGAAGAAAGCTTTGGCGGTTGGCGCGAATGGCCAATCGCAAGTGACGGATGGCAAAACGCAACGGCGCGCCGATGGGTCGCGCCGTAGCAGCGTGAGTGAGTTATGGCACTGAAGTTCAAGTTCAAATCGAAAGATGAAATTCCGGCGGAGCAGCAGGCGCTCTACGTGGAGCGTGATGGCGCCTGGATGCTGGACGTCGATGGCGCGGCGGACAAAGCGAAGCTGGATGAGTTCCGCGCCAACAACATCGCGCTGAGCAACCAGCTCGCGGAGCAGAAGAAGCGCTTCGAGGGCATCGACCCTGACGCAGGTGCGCAAGCTGGCCGAGGAGAAGCAGCGGCTCGAGGAAGCGCAGCAGCTCAAGAGCGGCGAGGTGGACAAGGTTGTCGAGAACCGGCTCAAGACTGCGAAGACCGAATGGGACAAGCAGTTCGCTGCGGTGACGTCCGAGCGCGACTCGCTGAATGCGCGCCTCACCGCCATTCAGATTGACCAGGGCGTCATCACCACGGCGACGAAGCGCGGGCTGCGTCCTACTGCGATTCCTGACATCACGGCGCGGGCGCGAACGGTGTTCCGCCTGGTGGATGGCGCGCCCCGCGCCTACGAGGCCGATGGCCAGACTGTGCGCGTGGGCAAGGATGGCATCACGCCGATGACTTTGGATGAGTGGGTCGAGCAGCAGGTTGCTGACGCTCCTCATCTGTTTGAATCGAATGCGGGTGGCGGTGCTGCCAGCAACGGCTCCGGTGGAGTCGGCAACAAGTCCGTGAAGAACCCGTTCCGCAAGGAAAGCTGGAACCTCACGGAGCAAATGAGAGCTGCAGAAAACCGACCCGGGTCTGGCGGCGCGGCTCAAGGCCGCTGCCTGATCAACGCGGGTCACAACCGGAGATTGTGAAGTATGGCTAAGACATTAGTGGCGGATGTGATCATCCCCACAGAGTTCGAGAAATACGCCATTGAGCGGACGGCTGAGCTGTCGCGCTTTGGCGAGTCGGGCATCATCGAGATGGCGCCCGAGTTTGACACGTTAGCGCAGGGCGGCGGCCGTGAAGTGAAGATGCCGTTCTGGAAGGACCTGACTGCGACGCGGCAGTTGCTGAGCGATTCGGCGTCGCTGACGGTGAACAAGATCGCGGCGGACACCGACATCGCGCGCATCCACAACGATGCGCAGGTGTGGAGCGTGAACCACCTGGCCAAGGTGGTTTCGGGCGACGATCCGATGCAGGCGATCGTGGACCTGGTCGGCGCCTACTGGGCGCGGACGGATGAGGGCCTGGTGATCTCCTGCCTCAAGGGCATGTTCGCCGCGGCTTCGATGGCGGGCAACCTGCTCGCGATTCATTCCGAGTCGGTGGCGGCCACCACGTCGGCGACGAAGCTGAACGGCGCGACCTTCGTGGACGCGTGCGCCAAGCTCGGCGATGCGGCCAGCAGGCTGACCGCAGTGGCGATGCACTCGGGCGACGGAGGCAGCGCTCAAGAAGCTGGATCTGATCGACTTCCTGCCTGACAGCGAAGGCAAGCCGAGTCTGGCCAGCTTCCAGGGCCGGCGTGTGGTCGTCGATGACAGCTTGCCGACGCGAGCTGGCACCACTGACGGCACGGTGTACACGACCTACCTGTTCGGCCAGGGCGCGTTCGCCAAGGGTGTTGCGCCGCTGAGCGGCACGCCGCTGCAGGGCGGCTTCGGCACTGAAGGCGTGGAGCTGGCGCGCGTGCCGCTGGACAGCGACTCGGTGCTGATCAATCGGCGCCGCTACATCCTGCATCCGCGCGGCGTGAAGTTCACCAGCGCTTCGGTGGCTGGTGACTCGCCGACGGCTGCGGAGCTGGAGACGGCGGCCAACTGGGTGCGCGTTTGGGAGAACAAGAACGTGCGCCTGGTGGCGATCACCCACAACAACTGAGCATGAGCCGGGGATGGCAACATCCCCGGCGCTTGCCTTCCCTGAAAGGACACAAGTATGGGCAAATTGATTCCCTGGAGTTTCGAGAAGATTCGGAGCGGCGAGCAGATTCAACCTCCGACCTTCACCAACGTCGCGGCGGCCGTGGCGGCTGGCGTGACGGCGGCGAAGTTTCCGCGGCGCATCATCTACTTGAGCGCCGGCGGGACTGGTTCGGTGCCGTGCCTGGCAATCAGCGACGGCACGAACTGGAAGCAGATCGCGATTGGTGCAAACGCCATCTAACTCATGAGCGGATTGCTTCCAATCATTCGGCGGGTGCGGCGTCCGTTGTTGCCGGTTGAGGCCGGCGGACGCCAAGCCTGCTGCCCGTGCCGGCCAAGCCTGCGCTGAGCCGGGCAATGGCGGCTGAGAACGATCAACCGAAGGCAGAACCATGGCAAAGTTACTGCACTCGAGCCGAGCAAGTAAGCGCGTCAGCAACATCGTGCGGACCTGGTGGCGCTGCGGTCGCAGCGGCGGCGGCGCAACGCAGGCAGTGGAACGCCGGCGGCGCCGGTGATCACGGGCCTCAACCTGACGGAGAGCGCAGGCGAGCCGCTCTACTGGTTCGACGTTCTGATCGATTTCACGTTCGAGCAGGGGCGCTTTCCCGATGGCACGATCGAGCTGTATTGGTCGCGTGGCTCTCAGGGCTGGGTCGAGAACTACGTCGGTGCCGTGTCGAGCAACCGTGCGGCAGATTCGGCACGTGAGGGCGTTCAGCGACTTCGAGAATGACGATGTGTCGCTACCGGATGCGCTACCGGTGCGGCACGGAGATCATCGGCCCGTTCGGGCCGGCTTACCAGTGGTACTACTGCGCGCCTTAGAACTGAATTTGTATGGCTCTCACACTGATCAAAGAAGACGGCACCGGCAGGACGGACGCGAACAGCTACGCCACGGTGGCGGAGGCTGACTCGTACTTCGAGGCGCACTTGTATGCGTCGGCGTGGACGGCGGCGACTGCGGCGACGAAGGCGGCGGCGCTGGTGATGGCGACGCGGCTGGTGGATTCGCAATACCAGTTCAATGGCTATCGCGCGCATGACACGCAGGCGTTGCAATGGCCGCGCGAGCGGTGCCCTGATCCTGACCGGAACCTGGTGACCAGCACGACGCTGTCGCCGGTGCTGACCAACTTCGTGCCGAGCACGCAGGTGCCGCAAGGCGGTTGCGGCTGCGGTCTGCGAGATGGCGCGCGAGCTCCTGATTGTGGATCGGACGGCGGCGCCGGCGGGTGAAGGCATCGACTCGGTGGCGACTGCTCACGCGACGCACGCCGCGACCGGGACCGGGAGCGACAGCACTTCGTCCACCACGAAGTACAACAAGAGCGACACGCGGCCGATTATCTCGCGCGTCGCCCAGGCAATGCTCTCGAAGTATGGCGCGTTGATCGAGGGCGGCAGCGGCAGCGTGCGGCTGGTGCGGGCATGAAGTGGCTCTGCACAACTGCTGGTGATGGCGTGGGCCGCGGCGGCTGAGCGCGCAGCGGTTGACGCTGGCGTGGGATGCCTCGGCCTCGCGAGCGTGGCTGGCTACCGGCTCTACTACGGCACGAATACGCGGTCGTATCAGTTCGTGACCAACACCGGGCTGATGCTGACGCAGGCGGTGGTGCTGCCGCACGGCGGGCGGTGGTTCTTCGCGGCGACGGCTGGTACGAGCACCAACGGCCTGGAGTCGGACTTCAGCAATGAAGTGTCGTGGGAGAGCAAGCCGACGCCGCCGGTGATGGCGGGCAAGACGTGGGTGCGGCTGACGCCGGTCTTCGGGCGGAGCACGAACCTGGTGGCCTGGGGAAGCGTGACGGGCGAGGCGACGTTGGTTTCCGGCGACGAACCGGGCGGAGTTCTTTCGCGTGGATCGGCTCCTGATGGAGCGAGTGATGGTGCCATGACGAACATGAACACGAGTGAATTTCTGCGAGGCGTGGACCACGCAGCGGCAATGAATGACCGCTGGCTGTTCATCGCCAGCCTGGTGCGTGATCGGGCTCTTCGGTGTCTGGGTGGTGCGGTACTTCGTGAAGCAGCACGAGCGGCTGCTCGATGACCACCGGCAATCCCGGGAGTGCTATCAGGCGAGTTTGCGCGGCGTCGTGGCCGAGCAGAGCGCCATGAACGGCAAGCTGGTGGTGTGCCTGGACAACAACACAAAAGTTTTGGAGGAGTGCCGGGATGAACTCAGGTGCTCCTGCAGGAGAAAACGACGATGAAAAATACAAAGCGCGGTGTGTGGTGTGGTGCGGCCGTAATGGTTGTTGCGGCATTGTTGGCGGTCAGCGGCTTGAGCGGGTGCTCGACGTTGGACCGGGCGTACAAGCAGGAAGTGACGTGGACCAATGCGCCGGTGGTGCAGGTGGTGACGAACACGGTGGTCGTCACCAACACCGTGCCGCAGGTGGTGGAGCGGACGAGCATCGTCTATGTGACGAATGCCGTCTCGGGCGCTGTGTCGGGCTATGCGACGCGGGAGCCGGTGGCGACGAACATGGTCACGGCGGTGGTGACCAACTTCGTGCCGGTGTTCTACACGAACGTCGTGCAGGTGCCGGTGACCAACCTGGTCGCCAAGCCTGAGGCGCTGGCGGCGATCGAGGCGGCCGGATCTGTCATCGAACACGTTCGCGCCTGGCATCGGCAGCATCCTGGCGCTGGCGCTGGCGGGGCTGTATCACGGCTACCGACAGGTCCGCAATCGCAAGGTCAACGAGGCGCTCGTCCAGGGCGTGGAGACGGCCCGGGCGGTGCTTACGACTACGCCGCAAGGGCAGGCCGCTGATGCGCAGTTCGTCAAATGGCTGATGGACCACCAGAAGGAGGCCGGCGTCTTTACGACGGTCTCCGGCCTGGTGGAGCAGCTCAGCGACAATCCGGCGGCGAAGATGACGGCGCAGGAGATTGCGCAGCGGGTCCAGCAGGCGCAGCAGCAGCGTGCAGCCCAGCCTGCCGCTAGCATGGCTTAGCGGGAGGGAGTGCTCGGTCTTATCGGCTCGTGTAAGTCAAGCCAACGAATTTCTTATTCTGGCTGGCGTGGCGGTGCTCGGGAGACTATTGTGCTCCCGGCACCGCCACTGTCGTGTAGAGAGTGCAGATCTTGGGCTTGTGCCGCGAGCCGAGATGCCTCCAGACATTTCCAGACTAAGAAAAGGTTGCGGGGTGTGGAAAACGAACGAACTGCAAAAACGGCGAACGAAGCTAAGCGACAGCAATAGAATTACTTACGCAAACTGACGAAAACATTAGACCCGTTCAAGTCCTGTCGCGGGCACCACTTCTGGTCCCCCAGAAGACAAGCGCCCCTCTCTGTTAAGACGGGAGAGGGGCAAAGTACGCCCGAGTTCCGCTCAGGATGTTGTTTTGCGTATCTTCTTTCTGGCCAGGTAATGAGTTCGGCACCCTCGCTTGATGACGGGATTGTCCTTAAGGAACGGCGTCCAGTCCCAGCTCCGGATTGCTCCGAAACCCGCTTCGCCCAGCGCGAGTCTCATCTCCCTTTCAGACCAGCAAACCTCTTCCACTCGTTCGGCGTGCCTCGTCCACAGCCTGCCCTTTCTAATGAACCATAGGCAGTCTGACCAGGCTCGGTCCCGCGCCGCCCGGTTGCTGTTGTTCATGACCAGGACTACTCCGGGCTTCTCCAAACACCGGGTGCCTTTCCAGTAGAGTTCAAAACCTCGGCGGTTATTCACATCAAAAAAGAAGAAGCCGCCTGGCTTCAGCGTCCGGGCGACCGCTTTGAGAACCCGAGACAGGTCACGCTTGCAGGGAATATGGTTAAGCGCATCGAACTCGCACAGGACCAGGTCCACCTCCTCTGGCAATCGGAAGCTCCTCATATCTTGCCGCGATACACGGATCTGGAGGCCAGCTTGACGGGCTCGGTGCCGTGCCACACGGCACATCCCCGGTGAGAGATCTACCGCGTAAGTGCGGATACCTCGTCTTGCGAGCTCGAGCGCCGTGGTTCCGCTCCCACAGGCCAGGTCGCAGACCGTCTGCACGCCTGGCAAGATCGGGCCGAGGATTCGACGTCGCGCGGCGTCACCCCATGGCAGATGGAACGTAAATATTCTGTCGTAATACTCAGCCAACCAGCGGTAAGGTCTTTGCCCAGCGTTCATTGGTCACCAGCCGGATTAGACTGCGGATCACGCAGCCCGCGCAACACCAAATCACAATTCGCCCCCCGTCCCATATCTCGCCAGTGTTCCTTGGCGCCGGATTTTTCGTGCGCTTGGCCGCCTGTGGACTAGGATGGGTTTGATGTCCGGTGCATACGCTCAACTGCTCGACGCGGCGATTCAGCATCTGCAGGAGCTGAAGGCGCATGGCGTCCGGTTTGTGCCTGTGGCACCCGAAACCTTGGCCGCGCTGAGCCAGCCCCGCAAGGTCATGCCAGCCCAAAGCCCCTCCGCTCCGCCTGCGCCGCCCCCGCGCGCGGAAATGAAGCCGCCGGCAAGGCCCGCGCCGGCTGCCCCCAAACCCGCGGACCAGAGGCCGGCGGTGGAACAGATGCTTTCCCTCGCTTTGCCGGGCGAAGCCGCGATTACCCCGTCGGCGGCGGTGCTCAGTCCGGAAGCCAAAGCGGCCGCGTTCACCGAACTGCGAGAGCGAGTGCTGGCCTGCATGAAATGCCCGCACCTGGCCGCGTCGCGCAAGAATGTCGTGTTCGGCGTCGGCAGCCTGGATGCGGAACTGATGTTTATTGGCGAAGCGCCGGGCGCCGACGAAGATGACCAGGGTGAACCGTTCGTGGGCCGGGCGGGCCAGTTACTGACCAAAATCATCCAGGCCATGGGCCTCACCCGCGACACGGTCTATATTGGCAATATATTGAAGTGCCGGCCCGACACCCCCGGCCAGACCGCCGGCAATCGCAAGCCGACCGCGGAGGAGATGAACACCTGCATTCCGTACCTGCACGAGCAGATTGACCTCATCCGGCCCAAGGTGATCGTCGCCTTGGGCGCGACGGCAGTGGAGGGGTTGCTGGGCAAGACAATCGGCATCACCCGGCTGCGCGGAACCTGGAAGACCTATCGCGGTATCCCGCTCATGCCGACTTATCACCCCGCCTACCTGCTGCGCAACCAGGCTCCCAGCGAAAAACGCCGGCTTTGGGAGGACATGCTGCAGGTGATAGAGAAGGTGGGCCTGCCCATCAGCGCCAAGCAGCGCAGTTACTTCCTCAAAGGCTGATCGTCCAGCGCAGAATCTCTTTCCCACCGCCCGCGTTTTCCGCTATAAGCAGCACCCACATGCTCAAAACCGTAATCGCCTCGCTCAAAACCTGGTATGTCGGGGCCCTCAAGACCGGTGGCTATTCGGTCGTGGCTCTAATGATGGCCATCGAGAGTTCGATCTTCCCGCTGCCGAGTGAAATCGTGATCCCCCCCGCCGCCTACTGGGCCCACACGAACGAGATCCCCCTGAGCATGGCGGGGATCATCATCGCGGGCACCATCGGCTCCTGGCTCGGCGCGACCGCGATGTACTGGGCGTCGCGCTGGGCCGGCCGGCCGCTGGTGATGCGCTATGGCCGCTTGGTGATGATCTCGCCGACCAAAGTGGAAGGAGCGGAACGCTGGGCCGCGCACTACGGCGCGATGGGGATTTTCATCTCACGCCTGCTGCCCGTTGTGCGCCACTTAATTGGCATCCCCGCCGGCATCGTCCGGATGAACTACAAGTCCTTCTCGCTCTACACCCTCCTCGGCTCGGCCATCTGGTGCGCCGTGCTGTGCTGGATCGGCGTCAAGGCCGGCAATGACGAGAAGCTGATGAAGGGCGAGATGCACGCGGTGACCCTCTGGCTCGGCGGCGCCATGTTCGTCCTGGGCGGCCTGTATTACTTCTTCGTCCACCGCCACATGAAGGCCGGCACCGCTTCAGCACCCGCCAAAGACCAGCGCTAAGGGCGCGTGATGTCCAGCGCGCGCTCGAATTCCGCGGAGAACCGGGTCAGCGCGGCGGCGATCTTGGGCGGTTGCTCAACCAGCGAGGCTACCATGCTCTTGCACCTTCTCCGGCTTGAGCCGGCTGACTTCCACCGCGGCGACAATCAGGGACAGTTGATTATTGATATCATGCCGCATGGTCGAGAGCTTGCCGCTCAACTCGGCAATTTGCTCCGCGGTCAAAGTTACTGGCTGCTTGGGCAAAGGCATGGCAGACCATTCGCCCAAGACGCAGGCAAAGGCAAGCCGGTTTCAGGCTCCCATCGGGCCAAGCGGCCATTTTGCGGCCCATTTTGCCGTTGACAACTCCCTGCGGCAAAATACTCTTTGCGGTCTGACCGAGCGGGAGCGCGGGCCATGAAGGTCCGAGGTGTCCCGCGGTGTCTGGAGAGGAAGTGAGAGAGTTTTGACCGAAGTTGAGCTTAAGAAGGGCGAGCCAGTGGACACGGCGCTGCGGCGATCGAAGAAGAAGATTGACCGCGAAGGAACATTGAAAGTGGTGCGCAACCACCGGCATTTTGAGAAGCCCCGCGAGCGGCGCCGGCGCAAAGAAAAGGCGGCCCGGTTCTCCGCCATGCTCAGCGCGCGCTACGCCGCCATGTAATCGCCGGCGGTCAGGGCCGGGGCAGCAGGTTGCCGCTCCCGGACGGTGCGACCACGAAGTGCGGGAGTGGCGGAACCGCGGGGTGATAAACTGCCACCGTATTCCAACGCTCCAACACTTCAGCACCGTAACAATCCGTTTGGTTCATATGTATTCCTTTTCAACGTGCTGGAATTCCCATCGGCACACCGACGGCCGGGCCATGCTGCGGGAAATCCGCGACCTGGGGTTCCAATACGCCGAGTTGAGCCACGGCACACGCATCAGCCTGCTGCCCGGCATCCTCGAAGCCGTGGAGGCGGGCGAGATCAGGATCTCCAGCCTGCATAACTTCTGCCCGCTGCCCATGGGGGTCACCTACCCGGCGCCCAACCTTTACCAGTTCTCCGGCGGAGCGGCCCCGCGAGCGCGAGCTGGCCCTGCGCTACACGCTGAAGACCATCGAGCTCGCGGCGCGGGTCAAGGCCCCCGCCGTCGTGCTCCACAGCGGCAGCATCGAGATGAAGGATTACACCGGCAAGCTGCTCGACCTGGTTGCCCGCGGCGGCAAGGACACTCCCAAGTATGCCAAGCTTTGCACCGACCTGGATGAGAAGCGGGAGGCGAAGAAGGGGCCTTTCGTCGAGCGGGTCAATGAACTGCTGAAGCAACTTCTGCCCGCAGCCGAAGCGCAAGGGGTCCGCCTGGGGATTGAGAACCGCCAGGCCTTGGAGGAATTGCCGATCGAGAGCGACTTCCAGTTCCTGTTCCGCGAACTCCCCAGTCCCAACCTCGTCTATTGGCACGACACCGGCCACGGCCAGATCAAAGAGAACCTCGGCTTCATCCGCCACGCCATGCATGTCGAATCTTTGTGCGACCGCCTCTTCGGCTTTCACCTCCACGACGTGCAGTTTCCCGGCCGCGACCACTGTGCCCCCGGCTCGGGCATGGTGGATTGGGTTGCCCTCAAACCGCTGGTCAGACCCGAGCACCTCAAAGTGTTCGAGTTCAGCCCCAGCCTGACCGTTGAGGAAGTCAAAGGCGGAGTCGCGCACCTCAAGCAGATTTGGGGGGAGGAATAGACGGCATGCGTCCCAGTGCGGCTGCAGCGCGACGAAAGGGTTAAATGAGTTGAATAGGTTAAATGGGTTAAAGGGGTTAAGGGAGCCAGCCGACCGCACATGAGCGCGCAGCTTGCCGAATCCTCGCGAGACACCGCGCTCGACATCGTGCGGCGGCTCCAGAGCGCTGGCTTCCCGGCCTTCTGGGTAGGCGGCTGCGTGCGCGATTTCCTGCTCGGCCGCGAGCCGGGTGATTACGACATCGCCACTTCCGCCCGGCCGGAACAAATTGCGCGCCTCTTCAAGCGCACGATCCCCGTCGGACGCAAGTTCGGGGTAATGGTCGTTGTTGAAGGCGGCTGCCAGTTCCAGGTCGCCACTTTCCGCGCCGAAGCGGATTACCGGGATGGCCGGCACCCGCGACGCGTCACCTTCGGCGATGCGGAGGCCGATGCCCGCCGGCGCGACTTCACCGTCAACGGACTCTTCTATGATCCGGTACGAAAGAAACTACACGATTGGGTCGGCGGTGAAGTCGACCTGCGCGCCAAGATCATCCGCACCATCGGCTCGCCCGCCGAACGGTTTGGCGAAGACCACCTGCGGCTGCTGCGCGCGGTGCGGCTCGCCGCGCAACTGGATTTCAGCGTCGAGCCAGGTACCTTCACCGCCCTGAAGGCCAAGGTGGTGAAGATCAAGACCATCAGCGCGGAGCGCATCCGGGAAGAGTTGGTCAAGCTGTTCCGCCCCCCCACGCCTCGCGCGGCCTGGACCTCCTGCGCGAAAGCGGCTTGCTTGACCAAGTCCTGCCGGAAATCGCCGCCACGATCACCTGCGAGCAATCGCCCGATTTCCATCCCGAAGGCACCGTCTTCAACCACCTCCGCCTGATGCTACAACATCTGCCGCGCGACCCCGACCCCGACCTGCCCTGGGCGGTGCTGCTTCACGATGTCGCCAAGCCGAACACGGCTGCCGCGGATCCAAAGACCGGCGCTATCCACTTCTACGGCCATGAAAAAATCGGCGCGGAGATGGCCGCGGCCATTCTGGGCCGGCTCCGCTTTCCCCGAAAGCAGATCGAGCAGGTCGTCAAGGCCGTGCGCTGCCACATGCAGTTCAAGGACGCTTTGCAGATGCGCAAGTCCACCTTGCGCCGCCTGCTGCTCCGCCCCACCTTCCCGCTCGAACTGGAACTCCACCGGCTCGACTGCCGCGGCTCCCATGGCCGATTGGACGTCTACGACTTCCTCGTGGCCCAAGCCCGGCAACTGGAGCAGCAACCTCAAATCCGTCCGCCGCTCTTGAAGGGCGACGACCTGATCGCCCTGGGCATGAAGCCCGGCCCGGCCTTGGGCGCGCTGCTGGCCGAGATTCGCGAGAAGCAGTTGCAGGACGAACTCAAAACCAAAGCCGAAGCGCGCCAATGGGCCAGGAAGCGGCTGGGCCGAGCCGGGCACCCAAGGTGAACACTTCTTGCTGCCTTGCGTCTAAGCTGTGCTATCGTTAAGCATCTTAAGTGAACATGATTAAACGTCTTACCGGCCGGAGCCTGCTGCTGGTTCTGAGCCTTTGTTTGGCCTTGCCGCTGCGTTCGGCCGAGCCGGTTGCGCGATCGGTGCCGGTTGAGCAGCCTGCCTCTTCGTCCGCTGTAACCCTCTCCACCAACGCCTGGCATCTCATAACCCCGGGGCCGATTGACGGCCAGATCGCCTCCGCCACCGCCGCCATGCTCGAGCGGTATCACTACCTCAAGAAGCCGTTCGATGAGACGCTGTCCAGCCAGTTCCTCGATCGCTACCTGGAGACGCTCGATCCCCAGCATATCCACTTCACGCAGGGCGACCTGGCCGGATTCGAGCGGTACCGGACCAACCTTAATCGCCTGACCAACACCGACGCTCAGCCAGCCGACACCACCCCCGCTTGTGAAATCTTCAACCGCTTTATGGAACGATTGGCGCAACGCACCGCCTATGCCGACGAGTTGCTGAAGAACGAGAAATTCACCTTCGATACCAATGAGCGGCTTCTCATCAACCGGAAGGAGTCGCCCTGCCCCGCCGATCTTGATGAGGCGAAGAAGCTCTGGCGGGAGCGGTTACGGTTTGAGTATTTGCAGGAGCTGCTGGGCAAGATTGGCGCCCGGAAGAAAAACCTTGCCGCTTCCCGGAGCAAGCCGCGGTCCGCCGAAACGAACGCCCCGATCATAACTGCGGAACCGCTCAACGAGACCAAGGCCACCCCAGCCGTCGCCTCACCCAAGAAGACCGACCACGAGGAAATCGTCGAGACGATCAGCCACCGCTATCACCGCAACCTGCGGTTCTTCACCGAGTGGAACAATGACGACGTTCTCCAGTATTATCTCTCCGCCCTGGCCCGCGTGTATGATCCACATTCGGATTACCTCGGGCACGCGCAGTTGGAGGGCTTTGCGATTGCCATGAACCTGAGCCTGTTCGGCATCGGGGCGGAACTGATTTCGGAGGATGGCTACTGCAGGATTCGCCGGCTGCTGCCCGGCGGGCCGGCGATCAAGAGCAAGCTGCTGAAAGAGAACGATCGCATTGTGGCGGTGGCGCAGAGCAACCAGCCGCCGGTGGATGTCGTCGAGATGAGCCTCAACAAGGCCGTGCAACTCATTCGCGGCCCCAAAGGCACGGAGGTGCGCCTCACCATCATTCCAGCCGGTTCGGATGCGTCCACCCGCACCGTCGTGAGCCTGGTCCGAGATGAGATCCCGCTCGAGGAATCAGCCGCCAAAGCCAAGATCATCGAAATGTCCGACAGTCGCGGTGGGACCCTCCGACTTGGGGTGATTGATCTGCCTTCTTTCTACGCCACGTTTGACCCTTCGAATTCCAGGGACAAACCGGGCCCCAAGAGCACCACCGCGGATGTCGCGAAGCTCCTCGACAAACTGAAGCAGGAGAATGTGGCCGGGGTGGTTCTGGATTTGCGGCGCAACGGCGGCGGCTCGCTCGAAGAGGCCATCAGATTGACGGGTTTGTTTTTCAAGACCGGCCCGGTGGTGCAGGTTCGCGATGAGAACGGCAATGTGCAGCAGGCCACCGACCCTGACCCGGCGGTGAGTTACAACGGCCCGCTGGTGGTCTTGACCAGCCGGCACAGCGCCTCGGCTTCGGAGATTCTGGCCGGCGCGTTGCAGGATTATGGCCGCGCCGTCATCGTCGGCGACGTCTCCACGCACGGCAAGGGCACCGTCCAGAGCGTCAACCAATTGCGGCCGCGCATCCGCGCCGCGGACCGTTCGCTGACGAATGACCCCGGCGCGCTGAAGATGACCATCAAGAAGTTCTTCCGCCCGAGCGGCGGGTCCACGCAGTTGAAAGGGGTTAGTCCTGATATCATCCTGCCCTCGGTGGCCAATGAATCGAAGGACATCGGCGAAAGCGCGCTCGATAATCCTTTGCCCTGGGACACCATCCCGCGCGCGCAATACGACCACTTTAACCTGGTCGAACCGTATCTGCCGGAACTGCGCCGCCGCTCCGCTGACCGTGTCGCCGCCGACAAGGATTTCACCTACGTACGCGAAGACATCGAACAGTTCAAGAAACACCAGGCGGACAAGACGATCTCGCTCAATGAAAAGCAGCGGCTCAAAGAGCAGGAAGAAGCCGAGGCCCGGCAGAAGGCACGGGACAAGGAACGTTTGGCCCGCCCGGACCCGCAGGAGAAGGTCTATGAGATAACGCTCAAACAAGCGGACCTGCCCGGGCTCCCGCCGCCGGTCGCCAAGACCAATGCCGCAGCGGCCAAACTAACACTTCCCACGGGGGGCGCCACCAATTCAGCCGTCGCCGCTGCGCCGGGCGCCGACGATCCCGACGGGGCGGAGGCCGAGAAAGCTCCGGTGCCCGACGCGACATTGCAGGAGGCGGAGCGGATCCTGGTGGATTACCTTTTCGTGTTGCCGAAAGGAAACCTTTTGACGGCCGGCCGCTGACGGTACGTCCTGAGGCCCTTTCCGGCCGCACTGCCTTAGGCTGATTGGGCGAGGGCGACGCCGGTTGGATTGACAAGACCCCAGGCGGGTTGCAGCTTTTCTGCGACAGCAGACAAACTATATGAGAACGATCTTTGCTTTGCTCGGCGC
The DNA here is from genome assembly GCA_963822005.1 of uncultured Verrucomicrobiae bacterium. GTDB lineage: Bacteria > Verrucomicrobiota > Verrucomicrobiia > Limisphaerales > UBA8199 > PALSA-1440. The sequence continues at coordinate 28,449 of CAWGGD010000020.1, forward strand.
GGCCACTCTGCTGGCGGGCGGCGCCGTCGCCCAATCCGATATCATTATCAAGAAACGTGCCCAGGAAATCCGCGACCAGAACAACGTCCGGCAGGGCGTCGCGTCGCCCAGCCAACCCCGGCAACCCAGCCAACCGGCAGCCCCTGCCACCCCAGCCGCCCCGGCGACGCTCCTGCAACAGAACCTTGCCAAGGTGCGCACTGATCTTGCCGCCATCCAACCCAATACTACGATCACGAGCGCGCAAAAACAGCAGCTCACCAAGGATCTCCTCGCCTGCGCGCAGGGAGACAAAAAACCTTCCTCGGCGGCTATTGCGTCCCTGGCTGACAGCCTGTTGGCGGCCTCGGCCCAGAAGCCGTTGTCGGACGCGAGCCGCAGTCGGCTGGTGTCAGACCTCGCCGCCGTGCTCAACCCCGCCAACATCCAGCCGTCCCAGATGCAGGCCATTTATGCCGACATCCAGGCCATCTTCCAGAACAACGGCATGGCGCGCAAAGACGCCGTGAAGATCGTGGACCAGGTCAAGGCCATCGGCGCCGAAACAAGATAGTCGGCCGGCCCTTGGCATCCGCGCCAGGGAGGGCGAGCGTCCTCGCGAGCCCAAACTTCCCCTCCCAGCGCACGAAATCAGGGCTCGCGGGGACACTCGCTCTCCTAATGAGACTGCGTCCGATTCGCCTCTGGCGTCGTTGTGTGCGAGGGTTCCTTTGCTGATGTATCGAAGAACCTTGCATCAATACCGAACGCCACACACTGGTCCGGTTTCGGATTTCAGGTTTCTGGTCTTGCTGCTCGCCGGTGCGCTGGCGGCAGTTGGCCAAACCAACAAGATGAACAACTCAACCAATCACCTTGAAGTCGCCACCCTGGGCGGCGGCTGTTTCTGGTGCACCGAAGCGGTCTTTCAGATGCTCCCCGGCGTCAAATCCGTCACCAGCGGCTATGCCGGCGGCACGAAAGCAAACCCCACCTATAAGGAGGTTTGCACCGGCAACACCGGCCACGCCGAGGTCATTCAAATCGCATTTGATCCCCAGGTGCTTTCCTGCGAGAAACTGCTTGCAACCTTCTGGGAAGCCCATGACCCGACTACGCTGAACCGGCAAGGCGCCGACGCCGGCACCCAATACCGCTCCATCATCCTTTACTCCAGCCAAGCCCAGAAGGCAGCGGCGGAGAAGTCAAAAGCCGAGGCGCAGAAGCATTTCCGCCAGCCCATCGTCACGGAAATTGTGCCGCTCACGAAGTTCTACCCCGCCGAGGATTACCACCAGGATTATTACCGCGACAACCCGAACCAACCCTACTGCCGGATGGTCATTCGCCCCAAGGTGGAGAAGTTCGAGCAGAAACTGAAAGCGGGGAAGCATTAGCGCCGCCGCACGGGAGGGCGAGCGTCCGCGCGAGCCCTGACTTCTCTCTCCTTCCTGCGGTGTTTGGGCTCGCGCGGACGCTCGCCCTCCCGGGGGATATCCCAGGATATCCCAGGAGCAAGAACGGCGGCCCGTTGCCGAGCCGCCGTTCCCAACGAAACCAAACCAGGAGTCAAATTCCTTTCTGGATCATGAACTTGAGCAGGTCCGCCACGCGGCAGCTATAACCCCACTCGTTGTCGTACCAACTCACCAGCTTGAAGAAGCGCTTGTTCAACTCGATGCCCGAGCCCTGGTCGAAGATGGAGGAGGACTTACTGTGGATGAAGTCCGAGCTGACGACCTCGTCTTCGGTGTATTCGAGAATGCCCTTGAGATACGTCTCGCTGGCCTTCTTCATCGCCGCGCTGATCTCCGCGTAGCTGGTCTCTTTGACCGTCCGCACCGTCAGGTCCACGACCGAGACGGTGGGCGTCGGCACGCGGAAGGCCATGCCGGTCAATTTCCCTTTGACTTCCGGCAGCACCAGCCCCACAGCCTTGGCGGCGCCGGTCGTCGAGGGAATCAGGTTCACCGCCGCCGTCCGGCCGCCTTTCCAGTCCTTCTTGCTCGGGCCATCCACTGTCTTCTGCGTCGCGGTATAGGAATGGATGGTCGTCATCAAGCCCTCTTCCACGCCGAAGCCTTCCTTCAGCAACACATGCACGATCGGCGCCAGGCAGTTCGTCGTGCAGGAGGCGTTCGACAGGATGTGGTGCGTCTTCGGGTCGTATTTGCCTTCGTTGACGCCCATCACGATGGTCGGGCATTCGCCCTTCGCGGGCGCGGTGATGACGACCTTCTTCGCCCCGGCGGCGAGGTGGCCTTTGGCCTTCTCGACATCCGTGAACAGCCCGGTGGATTCGATCACCACGTCCACGCCCAACTGTTTCCAGGGCAATTGCGACGGCTCCTTGGCGCTCACCACCTGCATCTTCTGGCCGTTGACGATCAGTACGTCGTCCTCCGGCTTGTCGGCGGCGGATTTCTCCGAGCCGACCGTGCCGTTGAACCGGCCCTGGATCGAATCATATTTCAGCAAATACGCGAGGTTGTCCGCCGGCACAATATCGCCGACGGCGACCACTTGGACGTCCTTGCCCACCAGACCTTGTTCGACCATCGCCCGGAACACCAGACGACCAATGCGGCCGAACCCGTTAATTGCAACTTTTACTGCCATATTCTATTTCAGATTATTTGTAAAATCAGAGCGGACATGGTAGCCGCGGCGGCGGGGAGGTCAACGAGGAAAGTCCGACACGAAGAAGGTCGGGCCAACTCAACTTCTTGCAGGATCAATTACGGTGTGGGGGAAGAGCAGGTGCTGGCGATTATTGTGCCCGAACGTCTCAAGCTAGCGCAGGGGTTCATCGCCTTGAGCCAAGGTATTTCTCCGGCACCCCACGTCGTGTACAAGGGGTGCTCACCGGATGTACGCCGGATGCACAAGGGGTTTTTCCTTGTACATCCGGTGAGCATCCCTTGTACACCCCTTGTACACAGCGTTTGGGTGTCTCGGGCCATGCTTGTGAGGGTGGGGATGCCTGAAATTGACGTCTATCGAAGCTTTCGCCCGGTTTTTTGCTGTGAGGGATGTAATGTGCGGCTAGCAAATCGGGCCCTGGGAATATGTCTCAAAAGTGGACAACCTGACGCAGTGATGGGTGTGGGGCTGCTGGCAGCAGAGTGATCTCTGGCTCGGCGCTGCGGCAAGAAACTGAGATGCGCCGAAGAAGGTCCACACCAGTAGAATGTTGGACGCCTATTCATGGCTGCCTTGTCGCAAAACCGCGCCGGTTTTCTACCCGTCGCCAGGATTTGTGAATCTTGGAGGGGCAGCCTTTCGCAGATTTGCCTAAACCATGCGCCTGTGACATCTTCATCCTGACAGCTCTAGCCATGTCTAAGTTATACCGCGTAGTCTGCACTCGATTGTCGGCTCCCGTCTTCCCGGGCGCAGCAACGGCCCAGCGTCTCACTGCTGCAACCTTCCTGCTGCTGTTTGCCTGGGCTGGCATGTGCCCCGGCGCCGAGGTCATTGAATCTGACATCTGCGTCTATGGCGGCACCTCGGGTGGCGTCTCCGCCGTCGTGGCGGCGGCGCGGCTGGGCAAGAGCGTGGCGCTGGTGTCGCTCAACACCCACGTCGGCGGCATGACCGCCAGCGGGTTGGGCGTCACCGACATCGGGCCGGGCAATGACTACAGTTACCTGGGCGGCATTTCGCGCGAGTTCTACAAACGAGTGGGAGCGGCTTACGGGTCGGCCAACCTGGTCATCTGGTTCGAGCCGCATGTGGCCGAGACCGTGTTCTGGCAGATGCTCGCCGAGGCCGGGGTGGCCGTTTACACCAATCAACTGCTGGCGTCGGTGACGATGACCAACCAGCGGATCGTGCAAATGACCATGCAGGACGGCACGGTGTTTCGCGCGAAGCAATTCATTGACACCACCTACGAAGGCGACCTGATCGCCGCCGCCGGGGTCACGTTCACCTGGGGCCGCGAGGGGACGAGTGTCTACAACGAATCGCTCGCGGGCATTCGCTCGCCCGGCGGCACGTACAATTACGATCCTTACCTTACCGCTGGAAATCCCGCGAGCGGGTTGCTGCCGCTGGTCAACGCGACCAACGGCGGCACGGTCGGCCAGGGCGACCAGCGGCTGCAAGCCTACAACTTCCGCCTTTGCCTGACGCAAAATGCCACGAACAAAATCCCCATTACTGCGCCAGCCGGCTACTCTGAGTCACAATATGAACTGGTGCGGCGGTACATCGCCGCGCGCATTGCTGCCGGCGCCTCCACCGCCCTGACCGCTCTTATTGACGTCCAAACCATCATACCTAACGGCAAGACCGACATTAATGCAAGGGACGAGCTTTCCACGGATTACGTTGGCTACAACTACACCTGGGCCACAAATACCTACGCCGGTCGTGCGGTGTTGCGGCAGCAGCACGAAGACTACATTCGTGGGCTGTTGTATTTCTACGCCACCAGCGCCAATGTCCCCGCCAGCCTTAACGCCGAAGCCGCTTCCTGGGGCCTGGCGAAAGACGAGTTCCAGGACACCGGCGGCTGGCCCTGGCAGATCTACGTCCGCGAGGCGCGCCGCATGGTCAGCGACTACGTGATGACCCAGTCGAACTGCGAGAGCCGCGTGACGGCGCCGGACTCGATCTGCCTGGCGCGCTATAACATTGATTCGCATGGCGTGCAACGGGTGGCGTCCGGGGGTTTTTCGCGCTGGGAAGGCAGCATCGGCGGCACTCCGCCGTACCCCTATCCGGTCAGTTATCGCTCCATCGTGCCGCGCAGCACCGAGTGCCAGAATGTTTTCGCTACCTTCGCGCTCTCCGCCAGCCACGTTGCCTTCGCCTCCTGCCGCATGGAACCGGTCTTCATGATGACGAGCCAAAGCGCGGGGACGGCGGCCGCTTTTGCGATTGACGACAACGTGCCCGTGCAGCAGGTCAGCTACCCGAAGCTATCCGCGCAGCTTCGAGCGGATGGACAGCTTCTGGCCTGGGCCACCGCCGCCGTTTCGACCAACGGAATTATTCTCGACCAGGGCGGGCCGGGCACGGCGAATTCCGGGGGCTGGACCGCCGGCGCCAACGCCGGCGGCTGGAACGGCGACTACTGGCACGACGGCGCCGCCAACAAGGGCTCGAGGTGGGTGAGCTACACGCCAACGCTGCCCACGAACGGTACCTACGAAGTTTATGCCTGGTGGGTTGAGTCCTCCAACCGCGCCACCAACACGCCTTATGACGTTGTCCACGCTGCCGGGACGACCCGCGTGCTCGTGAATCAGAAGGTTTCCAGCGGCGGCTGGTTCAAGCTGCTGACCACAAATTTCAACGCGGGCACCAGCGGCAGCGTCACCATACGCAACGACGGCACGGCGGCTGGCACTTACTGCATCGCGGATGGCATTCGTTTTCTCGGCATCGGCGGCGCGGCAGTGCTGCCGGCCCCGCCGACGATTGAAATCGTCGCGAGCGACGCGGAGGCGGGCGAATTCACCACCAACACCGCACGGTTTGCCCTCGTGCGCAGCGGGGACACGAATCCCGCCGTCACGGTGAATTACTCGATTAGCGGCACCGCCACCAACGGCGTGGATTATGTCACGCTGCCGGGTTCGGTAACGCTAAAAGCCGGCGGTTCCGCCACCAACATCATCGTTACGCCCATCCCGGATAATTTGCCCGAAGGCGACCGCATGGTAACCCTCACGCTTCTGCCGTCCACTAACTACTCGCTGACGATGGTAAGCAATGCTACTGTGATCATCCACGACCGCCCGATCGACGCGTGGCGCCTGGCCAGTTTCACGACGGCGGAGCTGGCCGATCCGTCGGTCAGTGGCGATCTGGCCGACCCGGACCAGGATGGCCTGGCCAACCTGATGGAATACGCGCTAGGATTGCCGCCGAAGGACCCAACCCCAGTCAACCGGCCCTATACCAGCATTGCCGGTGGCTACTTGACGCTCACCTACACGCGCGCCAAGGCCGCCACTGACGTCTCGCTGGTAGTCGAGCAGTCGAACGACCTCGTGAACTGGCATTCGGGTCCCAGCTACGTGCAGCAGATCAGTTCCGTGGATGAAGGCGCGATTCAGCGCATCACCGTGCAGTTGAGCACGCCGGTTGCGGGAGCACCCGTTGATTACTTGCGGCTGCGCGTGACGCGGCTGTGATGCGCCCGGGCACATGTTTGTACTGCCACACTATACAAACGTGGCCGGGCTGGAGCGCCGACTTGCAGTCGGCTTTGCGTGACCGGACACAGGGGGGCCGCTCGTGCGTGCGGCCATTCTAAGCCGACTCCAAGTCGGCGCTCCGGTGGTGCCGGGCAGATGCGCTCCCCTGACGCGGCCGCGAGACGAAGGTTGACTTGGCCAGCCTCCGGTGGTACCGAAGGCTTAAGAACGAAACGCCATGCCGGCACTGAAAGAAAGTCTGCCGTGCGAAGCGGGGCGGAGTGGACCTTACCGCCCCAAAGGAAAGGGGTTTGTCCGCCTGGCCTTCACTCTCATCGAGCTGCTGGTCGTCATCGCGATCATCGCCATTCTCGCCAGTCTGCTGCTGCCGGCGCTGGCCAAAGCCAAGGACAAAGCCAACACGGCGTCCTGTTCCAACAATCTGCGGCAGTTGATCCTGGCCACGTTGATGTACGAAGACGACCAGAAGGTCCTTCCCACCGGATATCCGGTGGCCCCAATGCCGTGGGAAATAATCTGGTACCGGACGCTCCCGACCTACCTGGGGAGGAGGGCCTCGGCTACGATTCAGACCAATAGAATCTTCATCTGCCCGGCCAGCCCCGCCGGGGGCTATTGGGGGTTCCTTACCTACGCCCAAAACTGGGAGATTAACCAGGGCCGGAAGGACATGAGCATGCGGGATGTGCAGCAGCCGGCGCGGACGATTATGTTCGGAGAAACCCAGGGGTACGACGCCTGCCTCTATCCGGACACCAGCAACATCGCCAATGTGTGTTATCGCCACAGCGGCGGCAACGATCACAGCGTCATTTATGACATGTATGGCGTGAGGAACGCCAAACGGTGCCGGGCCAATCTCGTGTTCCTCGATTCGCATGTGGAGTTGGTCCGCGCCGCGCCGACCAACCTCTTCAACCTGGTCAAGCGACCCTGAACCCGCGGCTCGCGCAGAGCCATTATGGCCTCTTTCCTTCTGCTCTTGTCCGCGCTGGCCGTAGGCGGAGTGGGTTGCCTGGTGCGGCGCCGTTCCGCCCTCTGGGGCCAGGGCCTGATTGTCCTTGGGTGCCTCGGCTGTGCTGGAGTGTTGTTTTGGCAGGTCCGCCAGAGTCTCTTCCAGCCCGAGGCAAGAGCGCCGAACCGCGCTCATGCGGTCGTCAGCTTTTACCTGGCGAACCAGACTTTGCGGGAAGTGGCGGGCCGGCGTGGGCTGGTCGTGCTCATCTTTCCCCCTGCGAGCGTGCTGGATCGGGACACGGCCGAAAGCTACGCGAGGGCCTTCAGCCCGCTGCTGCTGCGGGGGCACCCCGAACTGGAAGTGCAGGTCGCCACGCTGGAGGCACCGACCAAAGCCGGCAAACCCGGGGACTTGCCTCTGGCGGCGTTCAAGCAGGTGGTAGCCCGGTTCCCAAACGCCCTGACTTTTGTTTGCTATGGCAGTGTGCCGGTGGACATCGAGCAGCTTTTCCCCACTGAACAGAAGAATCCCCCGGCCTTCTGCGTTTATGATCCTGCCGGGACCACTAATTGGGCGAGCGCCCTCAAGAAAGGCCGGGTCCAGTTGGTGATCGTCCCGCGCCCAGGGGTTAATCCCGCCACGAGCGCGGGCATCGCCGGCCCGCCCGGCGAAATCTTCGATCAACTTTATCTGCTGGCGACACCTGAGACCGCCGACCAAGTTGTGGCCCAGCTTGGCAAGCGATAGCGCGCTCTTGCGCTGTGGGCCTCTCGCGACTATGATTCTTGCCCCTGACAAATGGCGAGAACGGGTTTATACTTGTAGAACGGTTAATTTGCCACAACCACCCAAACCAATATGAAGAAACATTCAAATCCCCCAAGCGGGGAAAACCACCTGGGTCCATCCTGGACTCGAAGAACACTCGCGCCGGTTCTGGCGCTCTCGGCCCTGGTCTCCCTCTTGCCAGCCGCACACGGCTCCGCCACGCTCGTGGTAAGTAACGTCTGGAGCCTTACCCAAGGCGATAGATACTACCTGCCTGTCGGCGTCAACGATCCGCGCGGCGTGGGCCTGAACCCGGCGACCGGAAATATTCTGGTCCCCGCTATTCAAGGCGGTTCGAACCACGTAGCTGTCCTGAGCAGGGTGGATGGTTCGGACCTGGGCGCTCTTTCCGGCTATGGTGTCGCGGGGGGACTTTACAAGGGAGTTTGCCTGGTCGGCGCGTCGGACGATGGCGTCATTTATGCCTGCAATCTCGATAGCGGCAGCAACTTCAAGATCTACCGCTGGCCTACGGAAGATTACAGCGGAGTCACCCCCTCCGTGGTTGCTTATGTCGGGGCTTCGGGCCCGACCGCGACCCGCATTGGTGACTCATTCGCGGTGCGCGGAGCGGGCACGAACACGCAGCTTATTGCCTCGGGAACCGGTTCCGCTTATTTCACCATCTTTACGACCACTGACGGCACGAATTTCACTGCCAATCAGATTGCGCTTCCAGCCGGGATTGCCGCTGGCCAGGCCGCACGCGGCCTTTGCTTTGACGGCACCAATAACGCCTGCTTCGCCAGCAGGGAAACCGGTCCCGCTTTTCATTATCTCACCTTCAACCTGGGAACCAGCACCGCCACCTGGCTGGGCGACTTCAGCGCGGGCCAGGCCTGGGCCGGTACCACTGTGGCCTACCTGAAGGCGTCCGTGACTGAAACCCTGCGCGTGCTGGCGGGTGTTTACGACAACAACGCCACTGGCCCCGGACGACATGAATTGCAAGTCTATGACATCACCAGCACCAATTCTCCCGTGCTGACTACCAACTCCCCTTTCCCCACTCCGGTTGCGGCTAACGGCAATATAACCGGCGCAGCCGCCATTGGCAAAGGCCTGATCGTCGGACTAGATACCGCTAACGGCTTGCAGGCGCTAGGCTACGCCATCGCCGTGAGTCTTCCCCCCAATATCGTCACCCAGCCGGCAGACCAAACCAACGTGCTGGCCGGCGGCTATACCTCTTTCGCGGTTGGCGCCAGCGGCACTCCCCCGCTGAAATACCAATGGTATCATACCGACCCCAACAACTTGGCCACCAACAAAGTTACCTGGGCCGTCTCCAACAACGCGAGCCTGAACTTGACCTTCATTGACCCCACTAACGCGGGCTTCTACAGCGTCGTGGTCACGAACGATTATGGCTCGGTCACAAGCCGCCTCGCCTCACTCGTCGTCGTGCCCAGCACGATGACCGCCGCCTTTGTGCCCTCCTGGACCAAGGGCCCGGGCTCCCTCTTCTTCCTCAGCGTAAATTATACTGAGCGTGGCCTGGCCTACAATCCGGCGAACGGTCACCTGATTGTGGCTAGTCGCACCCCAACGAATGGCGTGCATGTCTTGGATTCAGCCACGGGCAATTACATCCGCTCGCTGGACATGTCTGGTGTGGGCACCGTCGGCACCTACGCAATTAACCTCGTCGGCGTGGCTGATGATGGCGCGGTGTATGTCGCCAACCTGGATCTTAATGGGACACAATACGAAATCTATCGCTGGGCGAATGACAGCGCCGCCACCGTCGCCACCATCGCTTACGGGCCCGCTGACCCGGGAGTCTTACGCATCGGTGATACGCTCGCCGTACGCGGGGCGGGCACCAGCACCGAACTCCTGGCCGGCTCGCGCGACGGAACCCAGGTGGTCCTTTTCAACACCGGCGATGGCACCACCTTCAGCCCGAACACCATTGATGTCACCACCGAGCCGGCCGGTTTTGCCGGGTTGGGCATTGCCTGGGGAGCCGGCACGACGTTCTGGGCCAAGAACAGCGGTTTCCAATTCCGTCATATCACTTACGATCTGACGGCCGGCACCAATGGCCTGCTCCAAACGTTTACCAATGGTCAGGACACCGCCATCGCCTTGGGCGTTGACCCGACCAATAATCTGGTTGCCAGCCTCGTCCCCAATACCGCGGGCGGCGCCGGCCCAAGACCCATCCCGGCTCATCTGGACTTGTATGATGTCAACGCCGTAATGAACGACCCCACCGGGAGCACCGAACCAACACTCGTTGACCAGGACATCCTCCCCACCGACAACGTGAATGCCAACGCCACCGGCGCCGTGGCGTTTGATGTTGCGGGTGGCCGTCTGTTCGCGCTAGACAGCAACAACGGCTTGCTGGCCGGCAAGGTGGTCGCGCGCTTGTTCGAGGCTAAGTCGGGCGGTGGGGTTGTCCTGACGTGGACCGGGCCTAGCAAGCTGCTGTATTCCGGGAATGTGGTCGGGCCTTATTCCACGAACGCGGCCGCCACCAGCCCTTATCCCACGAGCACAACGCCGGCGGCCCAGTTCTTCCGCCTGGCGCGCTAGGAGCAGCCACAGTTGAGGAGACCGGGAAGCTTCCTTCCCGGTCCCCCTTAGGCGATGCGCCCGTTCCAATCCCAATCTGCCTGCCACTGTCCGTACCAGGACGGTAGCACGCCGATTTCCCCTTCCCGGCCGTCGGCGTTCACGCTGATCGAATTGCTGGTCGTCATTGCCATCATCGCTATCCTGGCCGCCCTGCTGCTGCCGGCCCTGGCCCGGGCGAAGGAAAAGGCCTTCACCACGACGTGTATCAATAACAAGAAGCAGTTGACTCTCTGTTGGCTCATGTACACCGGGGACAACAATGAGCAGTTGATTTGCAATTGGACGGACGGCGAAAAGTCCGCCCCCAATGCCTGGGTGGTGGGGGATGCCTGGAAAAGCTCGTATGTCGTCCAGACCAATAACATCCGCACTGGCCTCCTGTTTCCCTATAACACCTCGCTGGGAATCTACAAATGCCCGGCCGATAAGACCCACATCCTCGGCTCTCAGCTACCCCGGCTTCGGAGTTACTCCATGAGCACGGTGATGAACTGGTTCAACAGCGGGGCCAGCCCTACCCCGGGCATGCAGTCCCAAGCCACGTTCTGGAAATCCAGCCAGCTCGCCAGCGCCGGCCCCTCGAAGCTGTCCGTGTTTTGGGACGAAAAGGCCGTGGATGAAACCGATACCGGCGCCTCCAGCCAGAACAGCATAGACAACGGCGCACTCGGAATCTACCAGGAAAAGGACGGCTACGGTTACTGGAATGTGCCCGGCATCCAGCACAACTACGGCTGCGTGATGTCGTTCGCCGATGGCCACGCTGAAAGTTGGAAGTGGAAGGACCCTTATATCCGCGCCGCCACCCGCTGGAGCGCCATCTCAAAAAACCCGACGGACCGCGATGCGGTCAGGGTCGTCCAGACCGCCCCCTATCAGTATCTGCCTTAAGGGCCAGCATCTGTTCGGACTACAGACCTTGGTCTGGTCTTGCTTGGCGCCGCGAGTGATCGCGATGCCACAAGGGGCAGCAAACAGCCCCCGGCAGCATTTGCTGATCACTCCGAACAACCCGAAAAAGACAAACGATGACGCAAATGCGTCATTGCCCGCAACCGGCGGTTTTGCTAGAAACGAGGCGGTTTTTACATGCCCGGCGGGCAAAAAAGTCTCGGAAAGGTGTTGACAGGGCCTGGCCGTCCTTGGTAAAAATAGTAAGTTTGATATTGGCAACACGTCTCAGTAGAATGCTTATGAAGAACAAAGCTCTCCTCTCCTTCGGAATTTGTCTGCTATTGGGTAGCCTCGCCGTGCAGGCAGGAGCACCCACCACGTATATTGCGCCGCTGAGTCCCTTCGGCGGCGGCGACGGCTGGCTCTCCCCCGGCGAAGGGGGCTACGCTTACTTGGGAACCGGCAACAACGAGCGCGGCTTGGCCTTCGGCAATAACCACGTCTATCTGGTCAGCCGCGCCAGTGTCAGCGGCAGCTCGCTTAATATCCGGATCCTGGACAAGCTGACGGGTACCGTGTCGCCTGGTGTCGATCTTGGAGGGTTGGCAGTCGGCAGCGGCATCATCTCCGGCGGCCTATTCCCGATCAACACGGTTCGGGTGTCCAGTGACGGTGCCATCTATGTTAACAACATGACCAGTGCCGCACCGGCGAACGGCAATTTCCGCGTGTATCGCTGGGCCAATGAGCTCGCGACACCAACCGTCGCCTATAGCGGTGCACCGCTGACTGGCGCCCGGATTGGTGATTCGATAGCCCTGATCGGCAGTGGCAGCTCAACGTTGCTCGCCGCCGGCTACAACACCACCCCTGCCATCGCCGGTAACAACGGTTACGCCATTATTGATCCGACACTTGGCACAGCCACCCACATCAGTTTCACGGGCACGCCGCCGAACGCAGGGGACTTCCGCCTGGGCATCACCTTTACCGACTCGAGCCACGTTTGGGGTACCCCGGGGGCCACGTTCCGCTATTCCAGCTTTTCCGGAGGCTCCGGAACCCTGGTTAGCAGTTACACGCCGGCGAGCAACGCCGAGCGTCTGATGGATTACACGGTGCTGGGAGGCACACCGTTGCTCGCAGTTCAAAGCACGGGTGACTCTCACGTAAGCATTTATGATATGACGACCGCAGGAAGCCCGGTCCTTTTGGTTTCCGGCAACAATACCTCGGGCACCTTGGCCGGCAACGGGAATGGCACCGGGCAGGTGGCTTGGGGTGATGCTAGTTACGACCCTGTTAGCGGCAGGTGGTCGCAGACCCTCTACGCCATGAGTTCGAACCAGGGCATCCAGGCTTTTGTGGTAACCATTCCGGAGCCCGGCTCGTTTGCCCTGGCGGCGCTTGGTTTGGCTGCTCTCGCCTTTTGGCGGAAGGCCCGCAAGTAGACAAGGCCACTATTTCACCAAGCCGGCTCGTAAGGGCCGGCTTTTTTGCTGCCCGTCAAGCGAGGCGCTGACCCGAGGACTTGACGCTCTGCACGAAATGCCGACAGTCCGGAGCGCCGGTTTCCAAACCGGCTTAGCCTGAACTCGCGCTAGAAAAGCACACAAATGAGGAGTGCGGGCACCATAAGCTGGTTTGGAAACCGGCGCTCCGGGCCCGCGGGTATGAAACATTCAGCTATGTGCGCCAGAAGATCTTTCTCTTCGTAAACAGACTTGTGCTCAGCGCCAAGAGCAGTGTGATGATCGTCCCGCGCACAAACCCCAACCAGGGTGTCACCGCCAGCCTCGAAAGCAGCCGGTCCGCCCCCGCCAGGGCCAGGACGGGAATGACCAGGTTGTTAATTCCCGCATAGGCGATCATGGGGTTCTGGCCGTTCTCAACCAACAGTTGCACCCAGCGTTTACGCCGGAAGATATCAATCAGAATCGAGAGCCCTATCAGGAGGCAGATTGCACAGCCGGCGGTCACGAAGTAATAGCTCATCGTGGCCTTGTCCTTCTTGATGCCGCCTTCGTACGGTTCGAAGAACAGGCCGAGCACTAGCCAATAAATCGCCCAGTTGAACAGCATGTGAAAGAGCCGCTCCGTCCCCGCCGCCGGTTTGGACATCAGCCACCAGCCCAACGCGCAGAGGGCAAAGGTGGAGAGCGTCGTCGCCACCAGCCAGCGGGCCTTCAACCCCACGACCAGCAAAATGGGCAGGCAGAACATCAGCAAGGCAATCGCCATGAAGCGGAGGAAAGACCAGGCTTCCCGCGCCGCCGGAACTTCCGGGCTGCCCCCTGATGCCAATTTGCAATGCAACTCGGTAGGAATCTGTGGCAGCCCCTCTCCCTGCCCTCTCCCCATTGCATGGGGAGAGGGTGGCTGCAGGCCGGGAGAGGGGAACCCACCGATTGTTCCTGTAAACTGGCATGAATCCCCGCGCATCCATTGCAGCAGCAGGTCGCCCGCAATGGTACCGGGCACCACGATGAACAGGTATTGGAGGTAATAGAGCTGGTAAATCCACGGCACGGGCGACCAGCGCCAGATGTCACTTACCCATCCTGCAATGGGATGCGGCATGTTGGACAGCCGGATGGCGACCATCACTCCCAACACGCCGAGGCGGAGCAGCAGGTTCGTGCGGGTCAGCCACCACAGAAGCGACCCAAAGACCGCCATGTTTGCCAGCACCACAATAATGATGTCGCTGCGGTTCAGGGAAAACCCTTTGCCGCCCGGGTAACGCAGCAGGGCCAGCAGGGCCACCACGCCTACCCAGCCGCCAATCCGGATTCCCCACCGCCAGCCGGCGCTCCAGGAATCGGGCAGCCGCGTGAGGACGGGAAATAGCAGCGCGAAGCCCAGCAACGCAACCAGCCAGGTCATGGTGGAGGGGTGCTCGCTGATGACGTGCGGGCGGATGGCTTGAACGTAGAGGGCGAAGAAGGCGAGCAGCACCCCCCGCTCCGCGATGAACAGCGCCACTTTCCATTTCGGGCCGCCGTGCCCGAGCCGGCGGGTGAGGGCCAGCGGGATGGCGGCGCCCAGCGCAAACAGGAAAAACGGAAACACCAGGTCCACCCACGTGATCCCTGCCAGCGTGGCCACCCATTTATGATCCGGCGGCGGCACCTGCGCGTGGTACATCCACGCCGGCAGCGCGTTCTCGCCAAACGGCAATTGGCCGGACAGGATCATCCCGAGAATGGCCAAGCCCCGCAGCGCGTCCAGCGCATAAGCCCGTCGTTGCTCTTCCGGAGTCCCAGTCCCTGGATTAATCATGCTCCAAGTGTATTCGAGCGCTCCACACTTGCACGCGGGATTCTTCGCAGGCGTTCACCCGCCCAAACGACTGCAATCCACAGTATCGTAGCCGACGACGTCAGTCGGCGCTGATGGACGGAGCTGGACACGGCCACCAGACCGGCGTGGGCGAGCAAATAGCGTAGCGCAGATTTGTAATCTGCTGTATCGCCGAATTGTATTCGGCAGCGCGTCCCAATCGCCGATGGGATGCGAGCTTGCCAAGCCCGGCGGATTGCAAATCTTCGATACAGCAGAGTGCAACTCTGCGCTACGGTGGCAGTGCCGAGAAGCACCCGGCGCTGATTCCCTGGCCGATGGAAAGTGCGCCCACTGCCTCGGTCGGCTGCCCGCTTACGAATCCGACGTGCCGGGTTGACCGGGGCGCTGAGTTTCTTCACCTTCTTGGGCGTCCGGCGGGCTGGAACTCGATCCACCAGACCTGATTGGATTATGAGCACTGACATTCAGATCGTCCCGCTGTCCCGCAGTTCGCGGGAGGTGATGCGCTTCCTGAAGGTCAGCTACGGCATTTACCGGGATGATCCGAATTGGGTTGCGCCGCTGCTGCTGGACCTGAAGAAGGTATTCACGGACGCCAACCCGCTGTTCGAGCACGCGGTCATGCAGCTCTGGATCGCCACGCGCGGCGGGCAGGACGTGGGCCGCATCGCCGGTATTATTGATCACAACCACAATCGCGAGGCCAAGGAACCGGCGGCTTTCTTCGGGTTCTTCGAGTCGGTGAACGACCCGGCGGTGAGCAAACGGTTGTTCGAGACGGTGTGCGGGTGGGCGCGGGAGGCGGGTTTGCCGCGCGTGCTGGGGCCGATGAACCCGACGACGAACGACGAGTGCGGGTTGCTGGTCGAGGGCTTCGATTCGCCGCCGGTGCTCATGATGACCTACAACCCGCGCTATTACGTGGCGCTGGTGGAGGCGGAGGGTTTTCGCAAAGCCAAGGACCTGCTGGCGTTTCACATGGACTTGGCCAAGATTCCCATGGATCGCCTGGGGCGGATTGCGGCGAAGATCAGACAGCGCAACCCGAACCTGACGTTCCGTCCGGTGCGGCGGAAGACGTTGCAGCAGGACCTCGCGAAGGTGAAGGAGGTCTATAACGCGGCGTGGGAAGCCAACTGGGGCTTTGTGCCGATGACGGATGCCGAGGTGGATTTCATGGCGGCGCGCCTGAAGCCGTTGTTGATGGAGGGCTTGATCTGGCTGGCGGAGGCGGGCGCCG
The DNA here is from genome assembly GCA_963822005.1 of uncultured Verrucomicrobiae bacterium. Lineage (GTDB taxonomy): Bacteria > Verrucomicrobiota > Verrucomicrobiia > Limisphaerales > UBA8199 > PALSA-1440. The sequence continues at coordinate 44,413 of CAWGGD010000020.1, forward strand.
AGCCGGTGGGGTTCCTGCTGGCGCTGCCGGATTACAACGTGGCGCTCCAACCACTGCGGGGGCGGTTGCTGACGCCGAAGGTGCTGGGGTTCATTCCCTACCTGCTGGGCTGGAAATGTCCGCCCCGGACTCGGGTGATCACCCTCGGCATGAAGGAGAGTTACCGCGGCAAGGGGCTGGAGTCGGCGATGCTGATCGAAGGGCTGCGGGTGGGGATCGAGGCGGGGGTGCGGGAGTCCGAGGCGTCGTGGATTCTCGAGGACAACGTGATGATGTGCCGGGTGCTGGAGGCGATCGGGGGGAGGGTTTATAAGACTTACCGGCTTTACGAACGGCAAGTTTAGGCCGAAATCCGAAGTCCGAGATCCGAGACCCGACCCGCTGCGACGGCGCGGCAGCGCGGCGAGAGGAAGACCGAAACCCGAATTCCGAAACCGGCCAGGGCAATAGATGGCCTCCCGCAGGGATGTCTCCGACTTGGGACTTCGCGCTGCACGTTTTGTCCCTTGAACTCGGCGGAGGGGGCTCCTAATGTCGGGGCATGAAAAGAATTTCCTTTCGGTTGGTGATGTTGGCCCTTTGGTCTGTTCCGGCGGCGTGCGCGCAGGATGCGGCGACACAGGAGCGGTTGGACAAGTTGAGCGGGCGGATTGAAGACCTGACGGCCGCGCAGGAAGCGCTGAGGAAGCAAATCAGCGAGCTGTCCCGAGAGCTGGAGGGCGTGCGCGAGCAGATGGGGAAACCCAGCGCGAGCTACGCCCGGGCGGAGGACCTAAACCGCGTGGCGGAGGCGGTCAAGGAAGTGGATCGCAAGCGGATGGAAGACGCGGAGAAGGTCCACACCGAACTAGTGAAGCTGCGCAAGGTGCTGGAGGCACCGCTGGCTCCGCAGAAACAAAAGCCGACCTCCGTACCGAAGGAAAAACCTGCCGCGAGCGGCCCAACGACGCCCGAGAAGGGATTCGAGTACGTGGTTCAATCGGGCGACACGCTCGATGCCATCGCACTCGCGTATAAGGAAAAGAATGTCAAGGTGACAGTGGCCCAAATCCTGAAGGCTAATCCAGGGTTGAAAGCAGAGCGGCTGAAGGTGGGGCAGAAGATTTTCATTCCGGCGCCGTAAGCTTCCCGCCAAACGCTAAACATGCTAAAACAAAGGCTGAGATGAGAGTTCGTGAGGCACTCTGGCTGCACCCGGCAGGTGAGCGATGACCGCAGCAAAGACAGGAGTTCGAGGCTGCGGTTCTTCGCGTGTTTAGCGTTGGCGGGCCAGTTCTTACCAACGGATACACGTCAACGGCGGATTTTAGGTTCACTCGCGGCTCATCCCGGTTCCAAATCCCTTGATCCTGCCAAGGGTGCTTCGCACGTTTTCAGGATAACGACGCAGGGTTTTATCCAATCGACCGCGGCTGAGGGTGTTGAGATTCTGGAATGTAACCTGGGACTGGGGCTCAACACCGGCGCGAAGATTCAGCCACGCAAAGTCACAAAGCGCCTGTTCCGCCGGCGCCAGCACCTGCCCTCCGGGCTTGGCATACAGGCAGGCCGGAACGCAGATGAACCGCAGTTTGCCCGCCGGGGTGATGCGATCCATCCTCCGGTTATGCCGACGATTGGTGAAACACGTGACCTCCGTCGGAATCTGGGTGACGAGGTGACGCCGAAACAATGCGCAGAAGCCGGTGATATAGGCCCCGGGATCGAGTGCTGGAAGGATATCCTCGGAAGCCACTCCGTTGGTCAGGCCGTACTGCCCATGCGCGTACCGCGTGATGAGACCACGCGCCACCAGGCGGCCAAGCTCGGTATTCAGCGCATGCAGCGTGGTCTGCGCCGCGTTCGCAAGTTCGGCGACGGAAAAAGTCACCTTCCCGTGCCGCTCTCGCTGCTCGGCAAAAAAGTTTTGCCACTCGAGAGTCTTCATGACGGACAGACCCGCGCCAGCGAATCCAGTGCTGAATCGAGGATCGTTCTTCCTCCCCCGCCGGCATTCATCTGTCGGGCCACCGCCGCCTCCATCTGCTCGTTAATGACCTTCTGAACGGCTTTGGCGTGGTATTCCCGGTGTTCTTGCAGGTCTTTCAGCCTGGCCGCGGCGGCCGCACGGCGGAGTTGCAGTTTCGCCAACTTCCGCTTCAAGCGCGCAGGTGAATCCGGTCGCAGTTTGTCCCCGTAGAGAAAGACATCCACCAAATCGCGGTGCCGAAGGAAGATCCGGTTGAGGACCGCGATGATCTTGCTCTCGATGACGTCAGCATCGGAGGGCGTTGCGTGCACGGTCCCGTCGGCAGTTCGGATCGTTGGCGGGTCCAGGCAGACGATTCGGGTGATCTCCAGCAGGATTTCAACCTGGCGATCGCCTTTCCAAAAACGAAGCTGGATGAGCTTTGCATCGGGCGAGTCCTCCTCAGGCCCCGTGCGTGCGGAAGCGGAACCTTCGTAGCCGAGTTCCCTGCGCACCTGGCCCAGAATGCCCCGTCGGCAGAGACTCAGCAGCTCCTGCTGTTTCGCCTCCAGATTGCCTCCCCAATGATAGTCAATATCCACCGAGAAGCGGTGGCTATTGTCGAGCAGGCGATATCGGAATCCGCCGATCAGCAACAGGCTGACTCCGGCCGGACTGGTGGCAATCAATCTGGCGACGACCCGCTGCAACTTGTCCGCTTCCTGAATCTCACTATTCACTGCCTAAAGGGTAGCTGAAGGTTACACGACAATACATAAATGTTGTATGTCGTGCATGCTGTCATGGGCGCACACCGACCTGAAAGAGTTCGGCAAGCGCTCGCCCACCCGCTTCCACGAGAAGAACAGCGAGGGCTGGTTCCGCGTGGACTTGAAATCGGGATGGATCCAGCGTACCGAGGCGTTGTTCATCAAGCCAAAATGAGAAAGGCACGGGTGAGCGAGCAGAAACGGCTGCCCCCCCGCGGCACCGTTGCTCCCAGTTCATTCGAATCCAGACTGGCCCAACTGGCTGGCATGGATCAAGGACGCGTCGCTGCTCATAAAAGATCCGCCTGCGCGTGCGACCGTCCGGCGAGACCCCAAGGATGATCCCGTAATCGCCGCCGCCGTGGCGGCGAGGGCGGGGTACCTGGTCGCCTACGACAAAGACTTGCTTGATCTGCGCAAGCCCTACGGGGTTCACCTCCTCAATCCCAGAGCCTTTGTCGAAGCCCTGATCGCTGGATCCTGATTCACTGCCAGCCCGCCCATTCGGAAGTGCCCTGATGGGTGCCCCCTTCGCGGCGGTGCTTGGGGAACAGCTTTGGCGACAGCCAACCAGCTCCAGCAACTCGCCAATGCGTGCTGCGAACATGACAATCTTATGGGCGACCCCTTTCTAACCGCGTAGCGGTGCGCGATGGTAGCCGGGTGGCTTCAGCCCCCCGGGTAGAGGTCCGAAAGCTCTTCCGTCGCGTCGCGACGGCTGAATCACCCGATCTGGGCTGGAGGGCTCTGCACCGCCGGGCCCTCAGGCGTCGCTGACGCGACGCCACGTTCCTTCCGGAACCTCTCTCCGTGGGCTGAAGCCGCACGGCTACCGTCAGATCATCGCTACGCGATTGCCCCCCGCGACTTGGCGCCAAACTCGTATAGCACGCGGTAATCCCCCACGCGCAGTCTAAGTTCGGGGCGGCCCTTCAATCGCTGGTGCGGGAAAACCTCCAGCCCCGCCCTCATCTCATCCACCTTCCTTTGTCCATGCGAGATCGCCCAAGTAGCATGAATCACCGTTGAGCCTATCACGGGGCACGGAGGCTGAAGCGATAAAACCGCTGCGGCGATGAATTCAAGGTGCTGGTATCCAACAGGGTCGAGCTGTCGTTAGTCGCCACAAACGACGACGTCAAATTGACCCAGTTGGTCTGCAAAAGGTTGGTCTTATACTGTGCTTGGTATACCATGCCAAAGGCTGTAGCCCAAGAGAGCTGAAGACTGTTTGACACTATGGCGGGGCATTGGAAGGTCGGCGGTGGAACGGGCGTCACACTGATGTCGTCCAGGCCGAAATAGTTGGGGTCGTTCTCCGCCCGTATCTGAAGAGTGGTGTTGGTCCCGGTCGCGCTGACGAGGAACTCCAGGTTGGTCCACGAAAACGCTGGTGGGTTGGTAATGCTAAAGAGCGTATAGGTGGCCACACTGTTGGTATTCCAATTGATGTGGAATAGCTGGTTGGTTCCGCTGGTTGGATTGTTGAGCCAAAGGGACAGCAAATAGCACTGCCCCGGAACCGGCGGAAGGACTTGCGAGAGGCTTGCCACCCGAACGTCCCCCAAGAAGGCCCCGAAACGTCCCGAATGTGCCGACCATCCTGTGACTCCATTGCACGTGAGGCTTGAAGTGTTGGTACTTCCCACCAGAAGCCAACTGGTAAGAGCCCCCTTCTCAAAATCGCCGTTCTCCACCAAAGACTGAGGGTTCCATATCGCCGTTGGAAGGCCGCCAAACGTCGAGGACCAGCCTGTAGTCCAAGGAAAGAAATAGACTGTGGCAGAAACATTGGAAAACACACCCGTACCAAGGCTGGGCGGGTTTCCCTGAAAGTAGACTCCCGTTAAGTTGGTGCAGTGTTGGAACGTATAGTTCCCAATATTAGTGATACTGCTGGGGATGGTGGCGTTGGTCAGACCGATGTAGGAAGCCAAACCAGAGGTTGCGATGTTGGCGACTCCGTCGGGGACCCTATAGCCTCTAGCTCTGCCCGGCGGGTACTGAATGAGAGTGCTTCGGCTCTGGTCGAACACGACCCCGTCCACACTGGTATAGACGAGATTCGCCGAATCCACGCTTATCGCCGTCAGGTGAATGCAGTAAGCGAACGAATAATCCCCCAATGTTCGTGACGCTGTTCGGGATCGTGTAGCTTCCAGCGGTGCCTTCAGGGCATAGGATGAGCACGCTCTGGCTCTTGTCAAGCAAGGCTCCCTCCGCACTAGCATAAATGGGATTCGCCGGGTCAACGCTTATGGCTGTCAGGCCGGTGCAGTAAGCGAACGCATACTCTCCGATGTTGGTGACGCTGTTCGGGATTGCGATGCTGGTCACGGTGCTGCAGGACTGAAACGCAGAGCTTCCGATGCTGGTGACTGGCAGGCCACTGATTGCGCAGGGGATCACCACCGCACCGCCAAGACCAGTGTATCTGGCGATGGAGATCATGCCGTTGTTGATGGTTAAAGTGGATGGTACCTCCGAAGTCCCCAACATGGCTGGACGACCACCAAACGTCGTGCCCCAACCCGTGGTCTACGGCAGGGAATAGACCGGGATGAGGAGCTGTACTGCGCGCGAGGCGACATGGAAAACCAACTCAAGCAGCAGGTGCTGGATTTGCGGGCGGACCGGCTGAGCCCTCATTACCTGGCCAGCAACCAACTGCGTTTATGGCTGGCCACCTTGGGCTATCTGTTGCTGGAGCGCTTGCGCACGCAGGGTTTGGCGGGGACGGACTTGGCGCGGGCGACGGTGGGCAGTGTGCATTTGAAGCTGCTCAAAGTGGCCGCGCAAGTGCGTGTGAGCGTGCGCCGGGTCTACGTGCAACTGAGCAGCGCCTATCCCCTCCAGGAATTGTTACGCCTCTGTCACCGGCGGCTGATGCGTCTGGTGCCTGCCAGTGGCTGAAGCGGAGCCGCCGAATTTCCCAATCGCATGGTGTACCAAGCGCCACGGAAGAAGTGTCTTCAGATTGGGCCGAAAAACAGCGGTTTTAACCCAGCAAAGAAGGATTTGCCCGCGGCGCCCCTTCTCATTTTAGAAAACCTGCCGAACCACCCCGATTTTGCTGGCTGGACATCGCGGAACGCCACTCTTCAAAACCCTGTGCACTAAGCGGGCCAGGAGCGGATCAAGCGGTCCGGCTCCTGTTCCCACAAGATTCTCAATGACGCCGTTGGCGAAGCCAAATGGGCTGCCCGTGCCCACCAAGTCGACATTCACGCCGTTGGCGAAGCCAAAGCTGCCGTAGGCTTGGCCGATCAAATTGTGGCCCTTCGAAGTGAAAGCGCCGGAAAGATCCGGAGAAGGACCTCCGTATGTCCAAACCGAGTTCGTTGGGTCATAGATGACGAAAAAAACGCCGCCAGGCCCTACTGCGTTCAATGCCACTAACGAATTCCGCAGTGGGGCGAACGGACTGTTGGTCGCATTGAGGATACCGCCATTCCCGCCGGGACCTTGATAGGACTTGCCCATGAAGCTGGAACCGAGACTCCCTGCACCGCCGGAATTACCGGCGACGGTGCAACTCTCAATTGTGAGCGGGCCCGAGCTATAGATGCCGCCGTTACCTCCACTGCCATCTCCCCCAAAACCGCCGCTGCCGGCACCGTTGGTTTTGCTGCTGACCGTGCAAGTGTCCAAAGTCAATTTACCAGTGTTGTGGATGCCCGCACCGTCGCCGCCGTTGCCGCCGGGTCCACCAGGGGTGTAGTAAAATCCGAACCCGAAATCGTCCGTCCAAACTAGGTAGCTTCCACCGCCCCAGCCGCCTACCCCAGTCGAATTTCCACTAAGGGTGCAGCGATCAAGCACGAGTTTGCCAGCGTTGAAAATGCCGCCACCGTCGCCGCCCTTACCGCTTGGGTTGCCATATTGGCTAGCTGTGGCAAAACCGCCAGTGCCGCCCGAGCCGGTCGCGTTCTTGCTGACCGTGCAATCGTGCAGCGCCAGGATGCCGGCGTTGCAAATTCCTGCGCCACTGCCGCCGTTTCCCCCCAATCCTCGCCTAAGGAATCAAAAACGCGATTTATCTCAATAAAATCAAAGATCTCAGTTTTCGTGCCAACATAGAACCTGTATGGAACGTAAAAGTGCACGGAACGTCCGTCCAGCTTGGATTCCTCGAGCTCAACTATTTCTCGCGCGAGGAACAAGGTTTCCGCCGGGTCCTTGACTTGTTGATCCCGCAACATTGGGGTCGACGCCGCCCCCACCGCCTCCGGCTGTGGCGTTTTCACTCACCATGCAGCGGTCGAGCGTCAGCCCGCCTGTATTGTAGATGCCCGCTCCGTGGCCGCCGGTTCCCCCGACAAAGCCGCCGGCACCCGTCGTCGTGTAATTGCTCCGGACGACGCAACGCTGGAGCCGGAGATGACCGGCGTTGAAAACTCCACCGCCACTTTCACCACCGGGAGCTGCGCCGCCGCTGATGGTGACGTCGGCGAGTATCAATTGCGCGCCAGGCAAAACGTGGAAAACCCGGTCGCCCGAACCGCTAGCGTCAATGATCACCTTTGCGGCAGATACCCCAACAATGGCAAGCCGCCCCCCGGTGGTGTCCAAATCGCCAGAGCGAGCAGCATCTTCGTCCGGGCCGGGGATCGTCAACCGATAGGTACCTTTGGCGAGAAGGATGGTGTTGTTGCCGCCCCGTCTGTTCGCGGCGATGGTGGCCGCGCGCAGACTCTTCTCATCGGTTGTGTCCTGAGTGTTCCTGACTACAAAAGTGCGCGCGCGCCGGAGCCTGCAATATACAGCCAAAGCAGACAAAGCCGAGAAGCAAGCCGAGAAGCAGCTTGGAGAATAGCCCTTTCATAAGCGGCGGAGTTTACGCGAACCACCATAAGTACTCTATCAGGATTCCCAAATCAGTCAACGCAATCCCCAGCGGCAATTCCCCGCAGCTCGGGCTGCACCCAGCCAACCTCCCTCGCGCGGCCAGAGAAGGACGCCCGCCGGCGTGCTTCTTCTATTTGGCAGCTTTGCGGGCCGCGCGGGGATTCTTTCCCTGGCCTGGCCAGGGATAATCGGACTTGCCGGCTGAGGGCTCAATCGGACCCTTGGGCAACGTGGCCTGCCACGCCAGCGCCTTGCTCGCCAACCGCTCGACAACCTCCGGATGGTCCTTCGCCGTGTTGGCCAATTGCGTTGGGTCGCGTGGGATGTCGTAAAGCTCGATGCGGCTGCGGTCGGGATTGAGCAACAGTTTCCAGTCGCCCTCGCGGATCGCGAGCATCGGGCTGCGATGGAACGGTTCACCGGCGATGTTAAAGCGCCATTCCCACAGCAGCGGCGTGGCGCGCGGGCGCGACTGGCCGCGCAGGATGTCGCTGATGTCCTCGCCGTCGGGTTTGCTGTCGGCGGGCAGCGGCACGCCGGCGAGCTTGCAGAGCGTGGGCAGGAAATCCACCCCGGCGACGACCGACGTGGTGTCCACGCGGCCAGCCGGGACGTGGCCGGGCCAGCGGGCGATGAACGGCGTGCGCACGCCGCCCTCGTAAAGGCTGCGCTTGCGGCCGCGAAACGGTCCCGCGGAGCCGATGCCGCTGTGGCCGGCGTTGGCGATGTGGATGTCCTCGGGCCCGTTGTCGCTGGAGAAGAGGACGAGGGTGTGTTCGGCGAGGCCCAGCTTGTCCAGCTCGTCGAGCAGCCGGCCGATCTGCGTGTCGAGGTCGGTGACGGACGCGTAGTAAATCTGGGCGGCGCTTTTGTGGCGTACTCCCTGGCCGATGGCGAAGCGCGCGTAGGGCTGCATCTGCTCGTCGGTCGGGTTGAGCGTCGCATGCGGGAGCAGTGTCCAGACGTTCAGGCAAAACGGCTTGGCCTGGTTGGTTTTGATGAACCGGATGGCCTCCTCCACGATGAGCGTGCAGGACTTCGGCCAGAATTCGGCGGGTGGCAGGTCCCACTTCGGCCCATTGCCGACGACGACGCGATAGTCGTCAATGCCGTAGGCGCCGGGCTCGGGCGCGCCCGGGCCGCTGCCGAGGTGCCACTTGCCGAAGTGCGCCGTCGCGTAACCGGCGGCCTTGAGCACCGATGGGACGGTGGGCACTTTCGGATCGAGCCAGTTGGACATGCCGCGCGACTGGTTTTGCTCGTGCGTCGCGTAATGGCCGTGAATCGCGTGCCGCGCCGGATAATGCGAGGTCATGAAGGCGCAGCGGCTGGGAGAACAGACCGAGCCGTTGACATAGAACTGAGTGAACAGTGTTCCCTGCTTCGCCAGCCGGTCGAGATTCGGCGACTTGATGTGCGGGTGGCCGTAGCAGCCGAGGTCGCCCCAGCCCAGGTCATCGGCCAGGATGAAAATGATGTTGGGTTTGCGAGCTTCGGCGGCGGAGGCGGGGGAGAGAACGGCCGCAGCCAGGGCCACGGCCGCAGCCAGCAGGATTCGCTGTGGAGAAACGGAGATCGCGTTCATGGTGAAGGCAGTGGAACAGTTTGGACGCGCAGACGCAAAGCGGAACTTGGTGGGGTTCAGATGGCGGCTTGACGGGGGTTGGTCGCGGATTACCTTCGCCGGCATGAAGTCCAGTCATATCCCATCCTCAACCCACGAAAACGGCATGAGCGAAGCATTGCACTCAGACAAACTGAACCGACGGCACTTTCTCAAGTGCGGGGGCATGCTCACGGCGGGCGTGAGCGTGCTCGGAGCCTCGTCCTCGGGCGTTTTCGCGGCCACTGATTCAACCATCCGCCTGGCGTTGATCGGGTGTGGCGGGCGCGGCACCGGGGCCGTGGGCGACGCCCTCTCGGTGCCTGGAGGCGGGGTGAAGCTGCACGCCCTGGCCGACCTGGAGGCAGATCGCATGGAGCGGTCGCTGGAGGCACTCCAGAAGAAGTTCGGCGACAACGTGGGTGTCTCGGCCGCGAACAAGTTCATTGGTTTCGAGGCCTACCGTCAGGCGGTGGACAGCCTGAGGCCCGGAGATGTGGCGATGTGCACCACGCGGGCCTACATCCGACCCGTCCACGTCGAGTACGCGATTCGCAAAGGCATCAACGTCTTCATGGAGAAACCCTTCGCACCCGACCCCGGCGGCCTGCACCGGCTGTTGCGCGCGGACGTAGAAGCGCAGAAGAAGGGTGTGAAGATCGCGGCCGGTCTCCAATGCCGTCACTCCCCGGCCCGCCAGGCTTTGTTGCAGAAGATACGCGAGGGCGCCATGGGCGAGATCACCCTCATCCGAGCCAACCGGCTGGGCGGGGCCGGCTGGCTGCAAGACCAGGGCGCGAATGCCAACAAGCTCACCAGCCAGCTTCAGTTTGGCAAAACCCACCTGTTCTGGGTTGGCTCCGGGCACATGGTGGACAACCTGATCCACCAGATTGATGAGTGTTGCTGGATCAAAGACGCCTGGCCGGTGGAAGTGCGCGGCATGGGCGGCCGCGTGCCCGACTGCAAGGACTGCGGGCAGAATATTGACGTGTATTCGATGGAGTACACCTTTGCCGACGGCACCAAGGCGTTTTGCGGTTTCCGCCGCCTGAACCATACCCAAAGCGACTTCGCCACCTACATCCACGGGACCAGGTGCGCCGCCCAGTTCTCCGGCCAGACCCACGCCGCCACGGTCCACCTGTTCAAGGATCAGCGCATCAACCGGGGCAACATCGCGTGGACGCCCGCCAAGGACCAATACAGCCCCTGGCAATACGAATGGAACAACTTCATCGAGAGCATCCGTAAGGATCGCCCGCATAACGAGCTGAAGCGCGGGGTCTATTCCGACTTTGCGTCGCTCATGGGCCGCGCCGCCTGCCACATCGGTCAGACCGTCACGTGGGACGAGATCATGAAGTCCAATTTCCAGTTCTGCAGTACCCTCGATAACCTGACGGAGAATAGCCCGCCGCCAGTCAAGGCTGATGCCAACGGCCAGTTCCCGGTTCCCATCCCTGGGAAATGGGAGGAGATTTGAACTGACGGGTCAAGCAGCGCGGAAGCGCGACCGGTTTGGGCTAATGGCTTCGTATCTATCTGCCCGTTCAAGCATCGTGGCAAACGGCCATCAGCTCGTGCTGAGGGTTCCTCCGCCCCAATGGGGTCAAGGCGGGCAATGAAGGCCGTCGCTTCACCGGAGCGGGGCCGGTAACACTTCATACAATAATTGACGTGCCGTTGCCGGATTGCCTGCGCGGTTGTTCGCCAGACTCTCAAGGGCGATCAGCAATTCGCCGGGGGGATTGGGGCCGGGCTGGGTTGGGGGATAGTTGTACGCAACGGCCATCGAGACCCCGGTTGAGGGACAGTAGAAGAACCAGGAGTATTCTCCGAACAATCCGCCCGAATGAGCCCACTGCTCCCGTCCCAAGATGTTGAGGCGCATCAGGCCGAGCCCATAGTCAATGCTGGTCCCCACAACGTCCATCGCTCGGAACGAACGCATGTCTGAGAGGCTCGCGGCGTTCAAGAGCCCGCCCTCGAATAGTGCCTTGGCGAATCGCGCTACATCCGACGGCGTCGAAATCACCGCGCCCGATGTCCAGAACGAGCTGAGTATTGCTGTCTGCGGATTCCAGCCGAGGTCTTCATGAATCCCATCTCCGTTGAGATCAAGGTGCGGGTGAGCCAGCTCACCCCTCCAATCCTCCTCCGCTCCCATGAAGGTGCTCCGCAGGCCCGCGCGGTCCAGGACGGTCCGGCGAAGCTCAGCGGCGACAGTTGAGCCCGTGGCGCTGCGGATGATCATGCCCAGCAGCACGTAACCGGTGTTGCTATACTCTCCGCCGGCATCGGGCGGGAAGTAGGGCGCCCTGACGTAACTGAACACCTGTTCCGGCTGCCAGTAGCGAGACCAGTTGGCGAAGAGGGCTTGCTGGAATGCAGAGATCTCTTGTCATCTTCACGAGCAGAAATTTAGGGAACAACTGTTACCGGCGTGTTACCGGGCCATCCTTTCTTTGTGACTCGGCGACGGATAAGAGGCCCCTCGCCGATGACCGAAGACGGAAACTTTGTCCGCGACGGATGCTTTGGGGAGCGGAGGCGCCGAGCAGGGTCAGGCCATCTTCGGCATAAACTTCAAATCTCCCGGTGAAGGGGCTGCTGCCGGATAAGGGCAGAAGCTGCCGGTCTGGGCCGAGCGCTTTGCTTCCCGGAAGGCGTGTCCCATCGTCGCCCACGAAGACTATCCGTTTCTGCAGCCAGCGGCCGTGGATGCTGTTCTGGTTCAGCGCAGGCGACGGCCCGGCGCCGTAGAGAACGCCGAGCAACTTCCGTCCGGGCGATTCCTGCGGCCCGCGCACGACCCAGCCCAGGGCGACGATGTAGGCGTCGGCAGCATCAAGGTTCGTCAGGAGCAGGCGGGCGGCGGGGAATGCCAGGCCGTTGGTAGAAACCGTCTGCCACAGGTGGGCGCCGTTCCCGTGCAGCCCCATCAGGTAATAGGCGGCGGAGCCAACCCGGAACTTCTTCACGTCGTTCACCAGGCCGGGGCCAGACAAGACCTTCGCGTCGAAGGTGTAGCGTTTGCCGTCCCGGCTCGTGGCGCGGAAGGTGCCGCCCGGGTTTTTGAAGTCGCCGAAGTAAAGGCGATAGCCCCCGTCTTCGTGGAGCATCACGTTCATACCGTTGATGTCCGCATCGGCGTAGGGGTAGCTGTCAATGGCGATGGTGTCCTGCGCGCGCACGGTGTAGGGTTCACCCGCCAGCCCGTTCCAATTCGTGCCGGTGGTGTCGCTCCTGAAGAAGGCCGGTTTGTTCAGATTCCTGACGGGGTAGAGCGTCCCGAAGAGGGTGAAGGACCCGTCCTCAAAACCGAGGGCACTGACATTGCAGATGTGAACATGGCTTCCGGGCGCGATGATCGTGTGCCGGCCGAAGAAGTCCTGGAAGCCGGCATCGGTCGTGGCGCTGTAAATGCGGTCGTTGCCGGTTGGCACGCCGTCCCAGGCGCCGTAGAACAGGCGATAGCCGCCGAGCGTTTCCACCGCCGAGGGAGCGTAGATGTTGCGGAATTTGCCGTTGAGCGGCGCCAGCAGCGGGGAGCGCAGGTCGGGCACGAAGTTGAGCGTGCCGGCCTGCCAGATCTGTGGGTTGAAACTGCCGGCTTCCACGCCGCTCACCTCGGCAAATCCCGCCGGCGCGACGTTGGTCGTGAGCGCGACGTTCAAAGCCGGCGCGGCTAGCGTTTGGCGCAGGAACGCGAGGAGCGGCAGGGTTGCCAAGAGCAGCCATCGGGTGCGGAGCGCGGTGCAGAATCGCATCCCGGGAGCCTGACATAATCTGCTCATCGCGGCCAAGCCCCTTTCCCTTGCAGGGTCCACCCCAGAACCCACGTAGTCGTAGCCGCCAACGTCAGTTGGCGCTGATCTGCAGTGCGAAGGAGAAGTGCGCCAACTGACGTTGGCGGCTACGACTAATTGAATCCGCCGGGTTTGCCTTGCGCCGCCTTGCTGCGCAGTTGACGCGTTGTTCGGTTGGAGCTAATAGGAGCCCGTGAACTGGCGAGCGTGAGCGCGCCGCAATAACACCGGCCCAGAGCCGGAAGAAAGCCAAATGCAAACTGTTCTGCCTGCCGAATTCAAACGTGGGATGCTGCTGTTGTTGGATAACATGCCGCATTTCCTCGAGGACTTTCACACCTCCGGCACCGCCCAAACGCGGCATAAGCTGCACGTCCGCCTGCGCAACCTCAAGACCGGCCGCATCTTTGATCGCACCTTTGCCGAGAATGAGCGGGTGCCCGTTGGCCAACTGGAGCACCGCCTGGTCCAGTTCAGCTACAAACAGGGCGATACCTACGCGTTCGTGGACACGAAGACCTTCGAGGAGATGAACCTTCCAGCCGAGCTGGCGGGCGACCGTCGCTGGTTTATCAAGGAGAACGAGGAATATAAGGCCCTGTTTCTCGAAGGGAATCTCATTGACATCGTCCTCCCGCCGCAAGTGGTCTTGCTGGTGGTGGATACCGCACCCCCGATCCGCGGCGGCGTGGACACCGCCTGGAAGCCAGCCAAACTGGAGACCGGCCTGGAGATCATGGTGCCGCTCTTCATCGCCAAGGGTGAAATGATCCGCGTGGATACCCAGGAGCGGAAATACGCCGGCAAGAGCAATTGACGCCAGGCGCGGAAGTTTTCTCTGGCACATCAGCCCCAACAAGACGCGAGGAATAACATGATGACACAACCTCAGCCAGTAACTCGCCGCCGGTTCCTGGGGGCTCTGGCGGCAACGACCGGCGTAAGTCTGCTGCCGGGCCGGATCAGCCTCGGCGCTGACAACAGCGTTTCTCAGGCTGAATGCCCTTCCACGGACCATTTCTGGTACCGCCTGCAGCCGGCGGGCCGGTACATTGACTCGCAGCGCGGAAATAAGGCGTTCGCTTACGCGGACGGGATGCTCTTCCTGTCGAAAGACAACGGCCGCACCTGGCCGCGCAGCCTCGCCTTTCCCGACGCGCAACGCATCACGTTCAGCCACATCCTGAAGAATGGAAACATCCTCTTTGCCACGGGTGCGAAGCTTTACCTCAGCACCGACAGCCTCAAGAGTTACCGGCAGATTATGGTGAAGGCTCCGGACGGCTCGGATTACGTCCCGCATACGCCGCAGAACCCGGAAGATCCCGGCTGGTACTTTCACACGCTGCCGGGCATGGTCTCGTGGGATGTGAAAGGCCGGGAGATGATGGTGTGGGGCAATTACTGCAACGTCCTGGGCGGCGCCACACCCGTCAACATCTACTACTCGACCGACAGCGGGCGCACCGTGAAGATCGCCTATGCCTTCGGCCAGAATCCGTTCTTTGGAGATGACGGATCGGGAGGTGGCGGCAAGGGCGGCAAGCTGCTGGGCAACCCCGACAACCCGGTTCTCTGCCGTCACGTGCACACGGTCGCCTACAACCCCGCCGAAAATGCGTTCTATGCCTGCACGGGCGATTTGGATCGCGGCCTGGGACACGAGTGCCATTGGCTGCGAGGCACTTACGACGCGAAGAAGGACACGTGGCAATGGAAAGTGCTCGTCTCCACGCAGTCAAACACCCGCTACAAATGCGGCGGCATCAACTTCGTGAACGGGCAGGTCTATTGGATCAGCGACGCCAACGGTCCCGAGCCGTACGACCGAGGCATCTTCCGCTGCGCGCCCGCGGACATCACCCAGTCCCGAGAAGCACACCCTGCTGTTCAATCCGCAGGTCGAGTCCGGCAGCATGATCATTCAAGACGGCGTGATGCTGGCGGCGCACTGCGGCCCCGCTTCGCCGATGAACACCGGCTTCATCATTTCCACGGATATGGGAAAGACGTGGGCGCAATACGACCTGAAGGAGTTCGGCAAGCGCTGCCCCACCCGCTTCCACGAGAAGAACGGCGAGGGCTGGTTCCGCATGGACTTGAGATCGGGATGGATCCAGCGGGCCGAGGTGCTGTTCATCAAGCCAAAGTGAGCAAGGCAGGGTTGAGCAAGGGGCGGCATTGCAGAACGCGAACAGACAAGAGAATCAGATGCTGTTGGCAATTCACCCTGGAAGCCGCAATTGCCCGCTAAACAACCGCGAAACAACGCTAAAGGAGGGGAGTATTCAATCCCGCCGGCGAGGTCTGTGAGTTCCGCGAGTGCAGCGAGGGTGCTGCGTGGTTCCGTTGGCCTTCATTCCGCTAATGTTTCGCGTCATTTCGCGAGGTTGGCAACAGCTTCCAAGTGGTGCGCACGCTGGCCGCCGCCGGGCGCCAGGCCAAGGTCCTGGAGAGCTGCCAGATGGGCAAGCTGAAGGAGGCACACGCTAACAATGACAAGATCAGCGCGGTGCGCATCGGCAAAGCCTACCTGGCCGGCACGGCCAAAGAGGTCTGGGTGCCCGACCCCAAAACCCAGGAATGGCGTGATTGGTTCCACGCCTACAGCAAGGCCACCAAACGCACCACGCAGATGCAGGCGCGGCTGCGCTCTTACCTCAGTGACAATGGCGTGCGGCTCAAACCGGGCACTCGCCTGACCCAAGCCGGGGAGGTCCAACCGCAGATTCGCCAGGCGCGGGAGTGGTCCCCGCGTCAGTGGCAAGTGATCGAAATCCTCTTGGCGGAACTGCACCACGCCGACCAGCATCGCCAGCACTGGCGCAGCCTTATCGCTCAAGAGGTGCTGGCCGAGCCGGAGCTGCTTTCCATCGTGCGCCTGTGCGGCGTCCGGGAAGTCGTCGCCTTCGCCCTGGGCGCTTTTGTCGGCGACATCAAGCGCTTCGCCAACCCCAAGAAGCTCGTCAAGTACGTCGGTCTCAACCCGGCCTTTGATGACCGCGGCCAGTCGGAGTGGAGCGGCGGCATCGGCGGGCACGGCCATAAGCTCCTGCGCAGTCTGCTCATCGAGGGCGCCCAGGCCATCTTGCGCTGCGGCAAAAGTCCCCTGGCTCGCTGGGGTAAGAAGCTGCTGGCCTCCAAGGGCAGCGTCAACCTGGCGGTAGCCGCCATCGCCCGCAAGCTCACCGTAGCCGTCTGGTATCTGATGATGGGCCGTTGGACCGCGCTGGCGGAAATCGATGCGCGCCTGCTCCGCAAGGTCACCAAGATGATCGGGTCGGTAGGCCAACAGGGGCTTCAATCGCTGGGCAAAACCCGCAAGACTTATCGCGAGGAGATTTGCCAGCGGCTCAAGACGGGCCGTGAATATGTCTTGGACCCGAACAAAAAGTTCGGCTCGCAGCCCGCTGCCAGCCCAGCCTAACAAATATGGTCAACAATGAGTTTATCGCTTTAGACCGTGGCTTGCTCAAGCATCCCGCTGAGGTCATCTCCTGGCGCTGCCTGACGGCAGCGCCAGGCGCGGATGCTTCCGCAATCCACGGACGACTGGGCGCTCGGGTTGCACTCCTGCAGAGCCCTATCCTCCCAGCCGCGCGTTCACTCTACCCAGAAAAAGAGCTTTTTCGCAACCTTCCCGTTGACAAACCACATACCCGTGTTTAGCGGGCTCGGCTTCTGTGCTTACTGCCTGCCGGCGGCGAACGCCGCGTCAGCCCCAGCGGGCGAGGAGGCCGATGGCGATCAGGAGGGCGAGGCCGATGCGGTACCAGCCGAAGGCGGTGAAGGTATGGGTCTGCACGTAGCGCAGGAGCCACTTGACGGCGAGGAAGGAGACGACCGCGGAGACGAGGAAGCCGAGCAACACCATGCCCCAGTGTTCCGGGGCTGTGCCGGGCGGGGGATGATGCAAAGCCTTGGAGATTTTCAGGCCGCCCGCGGCAAGCATGGTCGGAATGCCGACGATGAAGCAGAACTCGGTGGCGGCGGGCCGGGCCAACCCCAGGAGGAGGCAGAGCAGGATGGTAGTGCCGGAGCGTGAGGCGCCCGGGAAAATGGCCGCGACAACCTGGCCGAGGCCGACAGCGACGGCGATGGTCCAGGTGACCTGGTCGTTGAGGGCCTTGCCGCGCAGCCAGGCTTCGATGAGGACAAAGCCGAGGCCGCCGATGAGCAGGGCCCAGGCGACGGGAGCCAGGTGTTCGGGCAACTTGAAGCCTTTCTTCTCCAACAGGTAACCGGGGCCGCCCGTCAACACACAGGCGAGGATGATTCTGGCGGCGTAGTCCCGGCTGGCCTTTTCGCGCCAGCGGAAAAGAAACTGGTGGAATCGCTGGTGGAAGAGGGGGATGACGGCCAGCACGGCGCCGGATTGGATGACAACGTTGAAGAGGTCGCTTTGGCGAATGTGCAGCCAGCGTTCGACGATGAGGAGATGGCCGGTGGAGGAAACCGGCAGGAACTCGGTGACGCCTTCGACAATTCCGAGCAGAACGATGGCGATCCAGTCTGGCATCGGGGGGTTAGACGGCAAAAGCGGGGAAAAGACAAGCGCTAAATGGAAATCCGAAGAAAGCCCGAAACCCGGAATCCGAAAACCCAAGCGCGCATAATCAGGGGGGGCCGCCTGATTGCCGGGGCGTGCCGCGAGGAGCAGGCTCCTACTTTTTCTTGCCGAAGACGGAGCCGATGCCCGATTTGGATTTCTCGCCCCGCTGCCGGACCTTCAACTGGCCGAGAATAGCGTGCCAGCCGATGTAGATGCGGTGCCACTGGCTTTCCTGGTTGCGCAAGGCGCCCTCGTTCATCTCGCTCAGGAAGCGCAGCGAAGGGGCCTCGGCGATCAGGGCGTGGATTTCTTCGCGCGTGGGAGAGGCGACCTCGACGGTCGCCAGGATGATCTCCAATTCCTGGATCAGCACGCTCTTGGTCTCCAGGAACTGGCTTTCATCCTCGGGGCTGAATTTCTTGGTGCGGGCCAGGCTGACGAAGCTGTTGAACTGTTTCCAGCACTCGATGTAATTTTCGACCTGGTCAACGAGTTGGTCCACTTTTTGATTGCTCATAGGCTGGTGCGGTTAGCTTGATTTCATGGGCGAGTTGGGCGCTTTGGGGGCGAGAAACACAATGGCGCCGCCGCGCAGTTCGCGGGCGGAAATCCTCAGGCTCGGAAAGTTGATGACCAACTCGGCGAGGGGCAACTGGGCCGTGTCGGCTTCGGCAAAGGCGGCGCGCACCTGCTGGGCGATGTCCTTCACCACGCTGCTGGGGAAGCTCGAGGGCAGCGTGCCGCTCAGCACCCGGCCGTCCCGATCCACGGTGAAACTCCCGGACGGCAGCCGCAGGAGAGTGGGGGCCGGTTTGGCGAACAGGTTCAGGAGGCCCATAGCGCCAAGACTTTCTTCATGGACTCGCGAACCTGCTCGGGCGTCAGCGAAGGATCCCAGCCGACACAGAATTGGGTTTCGTCCTGGCAGGAGAGCACGACGTGACGCTGGAGGCCAAAAGCCTCGACCTGCTCGAGGGGCCCGGCTCCCAGGCGGTCACCCAGCGCGCGGAACCGCTCGATGTTTTGCCGGGCCCACGCCGCCATGTGTTCGGGATTTTCGAGCCCGCGGGCGAGGTCGTGCGTGGCATCGCCGGGCTTCATCACGAGCCCGAACTCGACGCCCTCGATCTGGGAGAGTTGCGCCAGCGGGGAGGTGGACGGCTTGGGGTCGCCTTCGGCCGTGGTGGTGCTGGCTGACTCGTCCAGGGCTTGGGCTGATTCGAGCAGGAGGGCATTGTAGGGCTTGAAGATGGTGCGGGGGCGGTTCGGTTCTGCCGGCAGCATCTCGAAATTGCCGGCTTTCCAGGAGAGGATTTTCTGGAAGGCGGCTTCGCTGCTCAAATCGCCGGCTTCAGCATCCACCAACTCGCCGCCCTGGATCCAGATTCTGCCGGTAAGCGGTCCGTTGGTGATGCGCAGGACGGAGGAGCTCCGGGAGATGCATTCCAACTGGATGATGTCCATCAGGCTCTTGCTTTGGACACCGCGAAAGCCCTCGCCGGTTTCCCGCCCGAGCAGCGACTCGATGCACTCCAGGAACATGCGGAATTCCTGATTGGTGCTGGGCTTATGCCAAAAAAGATCCACGCCTAGGCTGTAGGCGCGCGAGCGAAACTGCTCGTCCGTCTCGGCGGTGATCGCGACGGTGCGCACTTGGGGGTACTTGCGGCGCACAATGGCCAGGATCTGCAAGCCGTCCATCTTGGGCATCTTCAGGTCGCAAATGAGCAGTTGGAACGGCTCCGCCTCCAGCATCGCCATCACCCGCGCCCCGGAGGTGGCGGTGTGGATGTCGGGCCGGCTGGGCAACTGGGCCAGGATTTCCCGGTACATTTCCAGCAAATCCGGATCGTCGTCCGCCAGCAGAACCTTAGGGCCTTTGTCCATTACTTCCTGCGTTAACCGCTAACTGTCTCTTGAGGCAAATACAAGCCTGAAAAACCGGTGTGGTTTCCCACAAACAGAAGCAAGGCTTATTCCTTACCCGCTCAATGGGGGAAGTTTTTCAGGAACTGGCCCGCACGAGGGGGGTTTCGGCGCTTTGGCCGTTTCTGGGCATTGGCCGGCAGACGCACCCGGTGCCCGCAGAGGGTAGCAATGGGACAACCAGTCTAGCGATGAGACAACGGCTGCGGGAGGCCAGGCCTCGGCAGCGCCACGATTCAGAAGGGCTTTAGCATTGCAGGTTTGGCCCCCGGCCCCCGCGGTGGTTGGAGGCGCTTTCCCGTGGGCCCTTTGCCAATTGCGGGCCAGGCAGGCTTCGAAAGACTCAGAGATGCGGCCCTGGCATACTTCCTGCGCGACGAGCCGCTAGAAGCCGTTTCACCGGAACAAACCAGATGAATTGTGCGCTAATGAACAGTGCGGGCGGTGTGCCCATGGGAACGCGCGGGCCCCGGGCTGTTGTCCCGCCGGGGCTGAACCCCGCGGGTGCCACGATTTGCGCCGCGTCTGAACCAAGATTGGGAAGACGAGCGCACAGATTCACTCCATGAAAGTCAAAATGCTTGGTTACATAAAGAGCCTTCTGCGAAAGTGGGTGGAGACACCCGAGGAAGATCAGCCGACGCCCCGGGTCGCTGCCGCTTCTGCCCCCAAGCGCCAGAACGTGATGGCTCCGCCGTCAGAGGCGGTGTCGAAGCCCAGGACTGGCGGACATCAGAACGGCAGAGGGATCGAGCTGCCTTTACAACCGATCCTTGGGGGGCTGCCTTCGGAACTGCAACCGCGGCTCAAGCGCCCGGATGCTGGCGCCCTGACTGTTTGTGTCCCGCTCGAGAAAATCCTCGCGCAGCTCTCGCGCGGCAGCGTCAAGATTTCCTTTGGTGAATTGCGGCAGGCGGCGCCCGACCTCTTCACGCCGGAGGAGGACCGGGACGGCGTCATGGTCCTCCTGCCTTTGGGAGAGATACTGACCCGGCTCAACCCGGCGTTGATCACGCGCCGCCGCGCTCAGCGGAAGGTGGAAGTTTCGGCGGACATCTCCAGCCCCTTTGACCCTCGACAGCAGGGACTGATCTTCTCCGTTGGCCCGACCAAGCCCGAATCCGGCGCCGCAGCCCCCACGCCTGCACGGCAGGTGGCGGTGGCCGCGCCATTGCCAATCCCGCCGGCAGCCCGCAGCAGCCTTGCCTTCGCGCCTGCGCCGCCGCCCCCAAGCGCGGCTGTTCCCAGCGCGCCGGCAGTGACTCCCACTCCCCGCGCCCAGCCCTTACGCGAGTTGCGCGTCAACCATCCGTCCGCCTCACCGGCTCCGGCGGCTGCGGCAGCCCCAGTGCCGGCAGTTCCGGCTCCGGCGGTTGCGGCCCCAGCTCCGTCCCCACCCCGCCCCCTGAGCGAGCCCGAACCGATGCTGGTCGGCCTGATCTCGATGGCCGAGGGCTGGCCGGAAGCAGTGCGCCAGGAACTGGTCCGGACGAATCTGGTGGATGCGAAAGTGGCGCTGCCCGCCGAAGTGGTTGAGCGGGCGCTCAAGCAAGGCCGCATGGCGTTCACCTGGAAGACCCTGCGATCCTGGATCAAACCTGTTCCACTCCGGGCGGTGTCCGTTCATGACGGCACCGTGCTCGAGTTGCCGCTCAAAGTAGTCGCGCCGCCGTTCTTGGCCCGGCAGAAAGAGGCCAGCAAGCTGCAGAAGAAGGTGGTGGTGGACGACGAAATCCCCAACTTGTTCTTTGGGTTCCCGCGGACGGAAGCCGGCAGCGCGGCGGTGGCGGCGGCCGCGAACCTGCCGGCGCCCAAGCCGGCCGACACGAACTTCTACGTGTGGGACGACACCTCCGACCGGGCTCGGATCCAGGAAGATGAAGTGAAACGCGGCCCGTCGCCCGGCACGAAGTTCGTGGCCAAGTACGCGACGCCGAACGAGATCGTGTCGCGCGCAGCGGCGCTGGACGGGGTTGCGGGCGCGCTCATTGCGCTGCCGGACGGGCTGATGGTGGCCAACCGTCTGCCGGCGGACCTCAACGGCGACATGCTGGCGGCGTTCGTGCCGCAGATTTTCGGCAAAGTCAACCAATGCACCAAGGAACTGCGAATGGGCGAGCTGAATAATGTCAACTTCACGGTGGGCAATATTCCCTGGAAGATCTTCCGGGTGAACGCGATTTTCTTCGCGGCTTTCGGCCGCGCGGGAGAGCCGCTGCCGACCGCCCAACTGGCGGCGCTCGCGGCGGAACTGGACCACAGACCCAAATAACGTTATGGCCATCATCAATCAAGCAACCAAAGAACTGCAGGTCAAAGTCGTGTATTACGGCCCGGCAATGGGCGGGAAGACGACCAATCTCGTCCAGGTGCACGACCACGTGCAGACGGCGGCCGGGAACAAAGGCAAGCTCGTTTCGCTGGCGACGAGCTCGGACCGCACCTTGTTCTTCGACTTCCTGCCCATCGAGGCGATGTCCATCAAGGGCTTCAAGACCAAGTTTCAGCTCTACACGGTGCCCGGTCAGGTGATCTACAACACCACCCGCCAACTCGTGTTGCGCGGCGTGGATGGCATCGTCTTTGTCGCCGATTCCCAGTATGAGAAGATGGCCGAGAACGTGGAGAGCTTCGCGAACCTGGAGGACAACCTGAAGACCTTGCGGCTCAACTTGGCCGAGATTCCCTACATCTTGCAGTATAATAAGCGTGACCTGCCGAATGTGGCCCCGGTGGAGTACATGGAATTTCTGCTGAACAACCGCGAGGTGCAAGTGCCAGCTTTCAGCGCAACCGCGCACAAGTGCGAAGGGGTCTTCGAGGCGCTCAACATGATTACCCGCATGTTGCTGCAAAAGTTTGTCAGCCAGGGAAGCCCGCAGTACGCATGACATGGCCACGTTGCCCCAGCTTATCGAGGAAGACATCGAGCGGCTCGAGGGGGAACTGCGGGAGCTGCTCGAGAAGAGCGACGCCACCACCGCGCTGATTATTGACCAGGGCGGCTTCCTCATCGCGAGCCAGGGGGACGCGCGGCAATTTGACCTCACCACGATCGCGGCGCTGGCCTCGGGCGCCTACATGGCCAACCAGACCATCGCCGGCCTTGTCCACGAAACCGGCTTCAACAGCACCTACCAGCAGGGTGAAAAGTTCAGCATGTTCGTCATCTGCGTGGATGAGAATTGCATGCTGGTCACCATCTTCAAAGCCCAGGTGAGCGTGGGCGTAGTGAAGTACTTTGCCGTGCCCGCGGTCGAGCGGATCGCCGTGCAGTTTCAGATCGCGCAGGAACGCGATCCGGGAGCGGGGTTGGATTTGTCCGAGCTCAACCTCGCGGACCCGAGCGAGGTCTTCAAGCGGAAGGCGTGAAACGTGAAGCGGGGACCGCCCGGGTCCACGGACTCCGCGTTCTGATTGGTGCCAACCTGCCTCTGGGCGGGGTCAGAGCTTCGAGTGCGACCCGTCGCAGAAGGGGGCATTCCCGGAGTGTTTGCAGGCGCACCAGGCCACCGTCCGGGCTTCGGGGATATCTACTTTCTGTGGCGCGAAGCCCGTGCCTTTATGCGCGCCGTCGCAGAACGGTTGGCCCTGGGAACGCCCACAGGCGCACCACCAATACTGTCCCGGCGCGACCGACTGGACGATGGGCGATTTCTGGTAAATGATTGGTTCAGCCATATATGCAGTGGACTGCCGACTCTGCACCATAGCAGATGGCGCCGGGGCAAGCAAACTGGGCCGGAATGACCGAGCAACGACTGAATTGCCTGGCTGGGGCGGCATCTGCGGCAATCCGATTAGGATGGACGCCGGGGCTGGGGATGGGCACAATCTGCCCGACAGGTGACACCATGCAAATCCACCTTTGCAAACCAGGCGGTCAGCAGGAAGGCCCCTATACGCTGGAGCAGATCCAGCAAGACCTCGCTGCAAACAAGTACTCTGACACCGACTACTGGGCCTGGCACGAGGGCATCCCCGAGTGGGTGCCGCTTTATTTGATTCCCGGGCTTTCTGCGGAAGACACCGCCGCCGCGCCTGAATCAAAGCAAGACCAGGCGCCCGTCAGGGGGAAGGCAACACCCCTCGCCGTCACTGCGCCCGCGGTTGCCGTTGTTCCCGCACCTGCCCAACCGCAGCAACCTCCCACCACGGCTCCCCGGAGCGCGGCCCCTGCAGCTCCGATAGCGACCGGTTCCGGGCCGGTAGAGATAACCCCTATGGTCAAACTCCCAGGAGCTGCTCCCGAACCTGCCGTCGCCGGGCCGGCGGCGCCCCCGGCTGCTCCGGTGCCGGAGCCTGAGGCGGAACCGGTTGCCGGCCGAGCACAGGTGGCCTCCGGCATGCCGGCGGGCGCGCTGGAGCAGGTGTTCATGTTTACGACCGGGGACGGGCCGTCGGCGTGGCAGTCGCCGACGGTGGCGCGAATGTTGAAGGAGATTGTGGGTGAAGAGTTAAGTGCGCTGCGGGAGGACGTCGAGCGCGACGTGGTGGCCCATTGCGCCGTGAGTCAGTTGCTGAAGCCCGACGGCTCGATCTCGGATTCGGTGTGGGGGGCGATGGCGGCACACCGGCCGACGCTCATCCAGCAGGCAAAGGAGAGACTTTATCGCGTCTGCGTTCGCACTTTCCGCATCGAGGCGGAGATGATTGTTGCCCTGGTGCTGTTCTACAACAAACAGAAGCTCTGAGCCGGCACGCGAGCGGGGCGAAGCTTCTGGCTCGTATGTTTCCCCAGTAGCCACCGAAACCCGGGAGGGCGAGCGTCCCCGCGAGCCCTGATTTCTGCCCCTTGCCAAAACATCCAACACCCAACATCGCACGCCCAACATCCAATGATCCTTGAAACGGCAGTTACCCGTGTTTGGCGGGTTGAACTGCTGTTTCACGGATGATTGCCGGTCGCGGCCATTGGATGTTGGGTGTTTTCCCCGTTCGGCCGCAGCTCTCCGCGGACGCTTGGGCTCGCGCGGACGCTCACCCTCTCAGAGTCGGCCTGGGACAACTACTTGCCGGCGGCGGGGGCGGGGGCTGCCGGCGGGGCGGGGAGGTAGATGATCCGAGTCGGCTGGGTGGGGGCGTAGGCGTTGCGTTGGGGAATGGCGGCGCGGTCAAAGGGCTGGTAGTCCTTGATGGCGCCGACGCGGGCGATGCGGAGGGACTTGCGAAGGAGGCCGCGGCCATTGGCGTTGGCGTCGCTAAAGCGGCCCGAGCCGTAACCGACGCCGTGCGTGCCGGAGAGGTTGGAGGAGAAGTATTTTAGCCCAACGATCTTGTTCTGCTCGTCGCGAATCCAGTCAATGAAGATCACGGAATGCCCGCCGGCTGGGGTGGTGCTGTAGCTGAGGAAATCGCCCGGCTTGACCTGTTCGAAGTCGGTGACAGCGCGGCCGAGACCGTAGGAAGTGATGCCGCGCTGTTCGCAGTCGCCCTCGCCCTCGATGTACCAGAGTTGCAGCAGGTTGAAGAGGTCGTTGAAGGTCATGCCGTTGAAATCGTCGGGTTCGAGGCCCTTCTGGACGTTGCGGAGTTTCATGGCGCGGACAAAGATTTCGAAGGTGAGGCCGCAGCAGTAGCTGCAACGCGAGCCGTCGGGGTAGGCTTTGGCAACGACCATGCCTTTGTACCACAAGTCCTGCGTGACGCCGTTGTAGAGGTCATATTCGCGCGGGGTCCAGCCGCAATGGTAAGGGTAGGAGCCGTCGAGGGGGTAGGCGGAGATCACTTTCAGCACGTAAGGATTGAGCGCGCCTTCGGTGTCATCGGCCACCAGGTCTTCGCGGGCATAGGCTTTGGCCAGCGCCTTGTCCACCGGCGAGAAACCGCGCTCGTCCACGGGGTAAACGCGCGGGGTGTAGGTGTAGCGTCTCGGCGGCGGAACCGGCTTGTTGGTGGAAGCAGTGAGGGCTGCGGGTGGCTGATTGGTTGAAGCGGAGGCTACCGCTGCGGTCCGCGAGTCGGAAGCGGCAGGGCTGGGATGCTGACAGCCGGCAAGCCCAAGCGCCACAACCGCGAGAGCCGCGGGCACGACGACCCGCGAAAGTCTGGGAGAGAACCGGGGGAACAGGGGAACGACGGCGCAATTCAAATTCACACCGGCAGCGTAGCCGTTGCGCCACCCGGTTTCAAGCCCAACCGCTTGGGGCCAGCGCGGCCGTATTCATGCCGTTGCACAGGAGATAACAGAGGGAACAGAGGCATGAGTAGGAAGCCGAATCCAATTGCACAGGCGCCCGGGGCACGCACTGAGTGGTGTCGCGCCAATCGTGCGTTCGCTGTGGATGAGGGCCTTTGAAAACGTCTGTTTCCTCTGTTTGCTCCTGTTCCTTTCTGAATAGACCCGGCCCAGGTGGTTAGGTGCGAAGGATTAGACTGCGAAGGATTAGACCAGAGCCCCGTTGCCTCGGCTGCTACACTCTCGGGGGCAGGCTCGCGTGGGACGGCTTTACTTCGGCAGGGAGGGGAAAGTGACATCGGCGGCCATGCCGGCGGGAAGTGCGGGAAGCCGGCCTCTCTATGCATGATGTAAGGGCTTCCTCACGGCGTCCACGCGGCGCGGCAAAAACAGCGCGGGTAGAGTTTGTCGGGCCGGGATATTGAATGCGCAGCTTCCGCGCCATGGCCCCATGGTTAAGGCAGCTTTTTCCTTGACGTCAATAGAATATGACAATCTCATTAACCCCTTTATGAATCGCTCACAAGCGTCCACCCCGGCCGGTAGAGCTAGGGCGCAGCAACCGATTGGTCTCATTAGATGGTTCCCGAGGTTTTTGCTTTCCTTCTTCCAGGAGCGTTCGCTCGCGTGTAACCTTTGCCCACAGACGCCTCAGGAATAGGCATGAGCATCACATCTCAATCAAAATGCTGTCCGAAATGTGGCGGGCCGATTCCTGCTGAGGCGCCCCAGGGGCTTTGTCCCAAGTGCCTTTTCCAGCAGGCCAGCCTGCCCACCGAGGCCGGCAAGGGCGAATCGGCTAAATCGGCCCCGCCAACGCATGAGGAACTGGCGGCCGCGTTTCCCCAGTTCGAGATTCTGGAGCTTATCGGCCAGGGCGGCATGGGTTTCGTCTTCAAGGCCCGGCAGCCGAAGCTCGAACGCTTTGTCGCCCTGAAGATTCTTCCGGCATCGCTGGCGGCTGACCCGGCGTTCGCCGAGCGGTTCACGCGCGAAGGCCGCCTGCTGGCGCGGCTCAGCCACCCGAACATCGTCGCCATCCATGACTTCGGCCAGGCCGACGGCTTCTTCTATCTGCTGATGGAATTCGTGGACGGCGTGAATTTGCGCCAGGCGATGAAGGTAGGCCGGTTTACGGCGGCGCAGGCGTTGTCCGTGGTGCCAAAGATCTGCGAGGCGCTCCAGTTCGCGCACAACGAAGGCATCCTCCACCGGGACATCAAGCCGGAGAACATCCTGCTCGATACCAAGGGACGCGTGAAGATCGCTGACTTCGGCATCGCCAAGCTGCTGGGCGAGCCGGCCGCGGACGCCGCGCTGACGGCCAGCGGCGCGCTGCTGGGCACGCCGCAATACATGGCGCCCGAGCAACTGGAAAAGTCGGGCGAGGTGGACCAGCGGGCGGATATCTATTCGCTGGGCGTGGTGTTCTACGAAATGCTTACCGGCGAGCTGCCGCTCGGCAGGTTTCAGCCGCCTTCGGAAAGAGTGCAGGTGGATGTGCGGCTGGATGAGGTGGTGTTGCACGCGCTGGAGAAGGAACCGTCGCGGCGTTACCAGCAAGCCAGCCAGGTGAAGACAGCCATCGAGACGATCTCGGGCAGCCCCGGCGGCCCGGCCGCTCCGATCGGCGCCCTGCCTCTCGTGGCCGTGGCGTCGCGCCGGCGCAACGGCCAGACCGCTTCTGGAGATGGTTCGCGTTGGCGAGGCGGCTTGAGGCGGCTTTAATTGTGATTCCAATTGGCATCGCGGTGCTGGGTCATGCTGGCCGCGATTGCGATACCAGACTTCATCAAGGCGCGGCATCGCGCACAGCAGCAACACTCCATGGCGGCCGCGCAAACCAACACCGTTTCAAACCTGGCCTTCGGGCCCGTGGTCGAGCGGACTATCAATCGCGCCAGCACCGGGACCAACTTCCTGCTCAATTTTAGGACCGGCGAGTTGAGCGCGCCACCCCCCGAGAGCGCCAGCTCGGGTCTGGACATTGGACGTTGGTCTCAGCAAGAGGGATTCGATGCGGGAGTCGGGGTTCTCCGCGACAACGACCTGCTGACCGGGTTCTATGTGGCCGCAGTTCCGGCCCCCGCCCGATGTTGGGACGAACTGACGCCAGCCCAAGCGGCCGCGCGTCTGGAGGTTGAGCCCCCCAGCTCCGCCGCGATAATGCTTCGGGCTTATGGCTATGAGGCTACGCCGGAGACCTGCGTGTTCAAGACCCGCGAGGGAGGGATAGGCATCGCGCAGCTCGCCCGCATCATGGCGAACCCCCCCGGATTAAAGATCCGATACAAGTTTGTGGATAAAGCCCCGGCCGACAGCCAAACGCAATCCAACGCCACTGCGGCGGGGTCATGGTCGCCTCCATTGTTGCCGGGGGAGAAGCCGGACCTCTTCAAGATCATGGAAGAAGCGAAGCAACTGGCCTCGACGGGCCATTACGAGGAGGCGCTGCAACGCTACCGCTGGCATTTCAACCACGCGCCGGAATATGGAGATAATTGGCAGAATGCCGTCCGCGTGACTTCCGAGCTTACCGAGTGGGCGGAATTAGGCCGGCGCTATCCAAAGGCCAAGCAGGCCTTGATTGAAATCCGGGATAACAAGACACGGGAGATTGTTGAGGGACGGGGTTATCCCGAGATGTTCGGGGACGTGGAGGCCATCAATCGCAACCTACAGGACGAGGACGCGACGTATGCGCTGTTCAAGACCATCCGGGAGAGCGATCCCAGGCTGGTGGAACAGTGCTATCACTATCTGCACGACTTGCTGCTGGCCAAGGGCGAGTATCAATGGTGCCTCCACCACCTAGGCGATCCGCAGGCGTGCTTCGATTCCATGCGGCAATCCTTTGAGACGGAGCGGGCAAGATATTCCGTGCCGGCCAATCCTCCACCCCAAACGCCGCGGGCTCCCAACGGGGCGCCCTTGCCCCCTCCTGTGCCTGCGCCGCGGCCGGACGAAGCGGCGCGGATGAAGAAATGGGCGGAAGACAGGTTTGTCGGCGACACAGGCCGATTGATCGAAACACTGGTCGGCGTCGGGCGCAAGGCGGAGGCGGAGAAGATCCGCAACCAGGCGGTGGCGGTGCTTGATGATGCGCGTTTGAAATCCGCCGTTGCTGACGCCGAGGCAAGGGTTCGGAAGAACCTTCACCAATGATTTGACCAGCGAGCATTCAACTCCGGAACGCGGCGTGCCCGGCACCTTCGTCACGACCCAATGGACGCAGGTGCTGGAGGCGCGCGGCGATTCACCGGCAGCCAAGGCGGCGCTAAGCGATCTGTGCGCCGCCTATTACGCGCCGGTCTTTGCCTTTGTCCGGCGGAACGCGCCGGATGAAGACTCCGCGCGCGACCTGACACAGGAATTCTTCGCCCGACTGCTCGCCGGGCAGGGCTTCGCCACCGTGGACCCGCAACGGGGCCGGTTCCGTTCCTTTCTGCTCGGCGCGGTGAAACATTTCCTGGCCGACATGCACCAACATGCCCATCGCCTGAAGCGCGGCGGCGGCCAGCCCCTGGAACCAATCGAGCCGGGCACCGACACCTCCCCCGGCCTGCAATTGGCCGACCCGAATGCGCCGAGTCCCGACCGCGAGTTCGACCGCAAATGGGCGCTGACGCTGCTGGCCCGCGCCCTTGCCACGCTCGCTCAGGAACACAAGGCTTCCGGGAAGGCCGACCATTTTGAAGCGCTCAAGCCCTGGCTGACGGGCGATAGCGAGAACATTTCCCAGGCCGTGGCCGCCGCCCACCTCGGTCTGAACGAAGGCGCCGTCAAGGTCGCCATCCACCGCCTCCGCCGCCGCTTTCGTGAAGTCATCAAGAACGAGATTGGCCAGACCGTGAGTGATCCCGCCCAGGTGGACCTGGAGCTGCATTACCTCTTGGAAGCGCTGCTGTAGGAAAGGTGGGGGCAGATTGAACAGGAGCAAACGGAGCGAAGGGAGGTTTCTCTCGCCCTTGCCTCAGCTAGCTCCTGTTAAATGCATCTTGCGGCCCATCTCCTACCCGCCCGCGAATACCGGGCGAAAGTTTGCCTCGCTCAGGATCCGGGCGACCTCCGCGCGCTTGTCCCCCTGAATCTCGATCTGGCCATTCTTCACCGTGCCACCCGTGCCGCAGGACTTCTGCATCGCCTTCGCCAGTTGCTCCTTTTCCGGCAGACCGATGCCGACAAAGCCTTTTACCACCGTCACCGTCTTGCCGCCGCGCCCGGCCGTCTGGCGGATGATGTCCACCCGCCCACGATTCTTCCGCGCCGGCTTGGTTTCGGGTCGTTGACCGGAATCGGCCGGCGGACTCTCGGATGCCCGCGGGCAGCCCTTCGCTGGACAGAGCGCCAAAGGGATTGTGACCGAAGCTCTGTCCGCCGCCGGTGGGAATGCGT
This sequence comes from uncultured Verrucomicrobiae bacterium, assembly GCA_963822005.1. Taxonomy (GTDB): domain Bacteria; phylum Verrucomicrobiota; class Verrucomicrobiia; order Limisphaerales; family UBA8199; genus PALSA-1440. The sequence continues at coordinate 74,445 of CAWGGD010000020.1, forward strand.
TTGGGGTCGCTCATGCGTTTTGCTCTGGGCGAACCCTAATCGCGGAAGTTCGTGAACTGGAGCGCCACCGGAAAGTCCTTCGCCCGCACGGCCGCGATCACCGCCTGCAGATCGTCCCGGCTCTTGCCCGTCACGCGGACCTGTTGTTCCTGAATCTGCGTGGTCACCTTGAACTTTGACTCGCGGATAAAAGCGGTGACCTCCTTGGCCACCTCAGTCGCGATACCCTGTGTGATCTTGATCACCTGCCGCGCGTGCCCCAGCGGCGACACCTCCGGCTCGCACTGTTCGACGTTCTTGAGGCTGATATTCCGTTTGGCGATCTTGCCGATGACAATCTCGTTCAGCGCCTTCAGCTTGAACGGGTTCTCGGCGGCAAGCTTGATCTCATCCTTTTCGAGCACGATCTCCGCTTTGGTGCCTCTAAAATCGAAGCGGTTGGCCAATTCCTTGTTGGCGATGTTCACGGCGTTCTCGATTTCCATCGAGTTGACCTGGCTCACGATATCGAATGACGGCATGGCCACAGGCTAATCCCCCGCTCGAAAATGGGAAGGTTTTTGCAGTGCGGTCCGATGCGAACACTTAGTCGTCAATTCCGCAAATACACTAACGTATTCACCGTAAAGTTAATGAGATTGTCATATTCTCAGGAGCCCTTGGTCGGTGGGCGCGGCGAGCCGGCTTGCTCCGGACTGTTGCAGCAACCACGCCAGATGCCCCCGGCTGCCCATCCAAAGCCGCTCCGCGATCCAAACCAACGGCATTGCTGTCTTCGCACGCAATTCCCGGGCCAACGCGACCTTCCTGGCCTCGCCCTTGCGCCGCGCCCGCATCCGCCTCGCTCCAGCCCAGCCGTTTGAGCCCCGCCACCACCAGCCGCTCGGCCTGCGCCGCTTCCGCCTCCTGCACCGCCTCCCCATTGTGCCGCCGATTCTAACGGCTGGTATAGCTCCCCAGCAGCCACTTCATCCGGCCACCAGGTTGGGCTGGGGCGTTTCGATGAGCAGATGAAAGTGGTTGCTCATCAGGCAATACGCATGGACCTGCCAGCCGGTCTTCTGGCAGGCCTCCGCGAGCGTCTCCAGCAACCGCTGCCGATTGAATCCGCTCTAATCTCGCTGGCCGAACTGCTGGCAGTAAAGGGTCTCAAACGGGGAACCGCGGATGGCGTTCCAAAGCTTAGGGTGATGTCGGTTGAGCACTAGCGCATGCTCCAAGGCCGTAAAGGGGCTTCTGGCAGCCATATCGACTGCTGTCTCTTCATCGCCATAGACCGCCCTTTGCGGCACATATTCCGTTCCTCGAATCGGGTGATGCTCTGACGTTCGCATATCAACGCTGAATTCTCACCGAATCATCCACCCGTTACGTTCTCTGCACAACGCAGGAGATTACTTAGACCACCTACGTTAGACCACCTACGCTGAATTACGGACCTTTGGCATGTTTTCCCCATCTCCATGTCAGGGTGTATTGGGTAAAATCAAAACCGCTAGGGTGGCGTCTCGTTGCAGTCCTCGCCAACGGAACGGGAGGTGTGAGTCTTCGTGGATGGCGACTCTGAAGCCGTTGCGGTGGTGCGGGTGGCCGATGGCTTGGAGGCGGTGGGCCATGCGCTCGGCGTAGCAATGTTTGCAGCCGGGACTGATCTTGGAACAGCCCGTTACGGGAACTGATATTTACAAACTAAAGGGGCCTCTGTTCAAACAGACGCCCTGCGCAGATTAGACTTTTCTATGAAGACCGGCGGCGGAAGGCCAGCAGCGACGCCATTCCCAGACCGGCCAGCGCCAGCGCCGACGGCTCGGGGACGCAGACCATCCTATAATTGTCAAAGGTTGCGGTAACCGCATTATTGTTCACATAAAGAGCCCCCACGCCATACATTCCGGTGGAATAAGTTGAATCGAAAGCGAAAATAGACTTCCCGTCACTAGAAACTCCCGTGCCACCACTTAATGGCACCGCAGACCCGGTCGCATTGTCAGTTATCTGGCCCGACAGGTAGCTCTCCCAGGCGAAAAAATTGAGCGTGTAATCACCTGAAGGAGTGATGGGGGTCGCGAAAATGCCCTCCGCAATCGTTGTTTGTATATTACCCGGATCGAATCTATTGATCCGAAAGCTCGTGGCAGTGCCCCCGGTGGGATTGCGGATGAACAACCCGTACCCAGTATTGGCTGCGCTCAGCCGCCCAATCAAGCCAAACATCGTGCCATACGCGGGGTTATTGTCCCAGTCAATCACGTCCACGCCCTGGTCGAAGTCTGCAACCGCACCGCCAGCCTGATAGCCAAGCAGACTCATAATCGTTCCCGCATTGGACCTAGAAAGTTTATAGGCCAAGCCGCCCGCCGGATTGACGGGAAAGGTCCAAGTTTTAGAACCACCGGATGAACCAGTCTGGAGCCACGTCAATGGCAGGCCGTCCAGGGCGTTTCCGTCGTCCCAGTTATCGTTGAAAGACCAAGCCTGGAGGACGGGGGGCAACAGGAGCGACAAGGCGGCCACGGCGCCGCCAAGCACCAGTTTGCGCTTCGTGTTCGGGAGGGTTAAGAGCATGTTTTTCATAGACTGATAAGAAATTGCTTTTTGGCGCGCCCGCTTGGACTTGACGCTGCGCGGGTGAGGGAGAATTGGTTCTCGCTCTCAACCATAGGAACGCCATCCTGCCAGAGCGGGCGGAGGGCGTCAACACGAAACTTTTGCCGGTTTTCTGGCGGTTCTGACCCAACACCAACAGCGTTAGCGGGTGGCAGAGGCTGGGCGGCCTTGGGCGGCTGGGTCAGTTAAGGAGATTGTCATATTCCGAGCAGCCATTCGCCGGCAGCGACTACACCTGCTCGCCCACTTGCCATGGGGCCAGCACGCCAAGGCTGAAGCCGGCGACGAACAACACTGTGAGCATGGCCTCCCAACCGCGTTGGATTCTCGTTTTCATCACAAGTTCCTTGCCGGTTCTGCGTTCCGCCCGCGACTGTTTACCAGACGGCAGGGTTGTGTCAAGCCTTGAAACAGCACCTCGTTGCCTCGGCGGCCACACTCTCGAGGCGGGCTCGCGGAGTTTGGGTTTACTTCGGCAGGGCGGGGAAGGTGACGTCGGCGGCCATGCCGGCGCGGAGTTTGCCTTCGGGATTGTCGAGGCGGACCTTGATGCCGAAGACCTGTTTGATGCGCTCGGCCACGGTCTGCACGTTGCGGGGGGTGAACTCGGCGGCGCGGGCGATCTGCTCGACGACGCCGGAGAAGTCCTTGCCAGGGTCGGAGTCCACGCGGACAGTGACGGGCTGGCCGAGCTGGATGTGCCCCAGCCAAGGTTCGGGGACATAGACGCGCACCCAGAGGTGGTTGGTCAGGAGGAGGGTGGCGACGCTCTGGTTGGGGGCGAGGACGTCGCCGACTTTGACGCTGAGGACTTCGAGGACGCAATTGGTGGGGGCGGCGATTTTCATCTCGCGGAGCTGGGCATCGAGTTCGGCGAGCTGGGCGCGGCCCTGGGCGAGGCGCTCGGCGCGCGTGCCGGCGAGGAGGAGGTCGTAGCGGCTCTTGGCGGCGGCGACGTTCTGTTCGAGGGTGCGCACGCGGGTGAGGGCCTGATCATGGTCGGTGGCGGAGACGGTCTTCTGCGCAAAGAGTTCGTCGGCGCGTTTGGCGTCCACGCGGGCCTGGTCCAACTCGGCGACGAGGGCTTCCCAATCGTGTTTGGCGGCTTCGATTTCCTGCTTGCGGGGGCCGGCTTCGAGTTCGGCGAGTTGGGCGGCGGCCTGATCGCGTTTGGCGCGGAGTTCCGCGGCGTCCAGCTCGGCGATCACGTGGCCGGCGGATAAGGCGTCGCCTTCCTGGGCGAGGATTCGCTCAACCCGGCCGCCGTAGCGGGAGGCGACGCGGGCCTCGTCGGTTTCAATGGTGCCGGAGACGCTGCGCGCGCGGGAGGAATCGGCGACGGAACAGCCGGAGGCCAGCAGCAGCAGCGCCAGCATCCCGCCCGGGATAAAGCCGAATTGGGTGTGCACGCGGCGGGAGGGTAGCAAGGGATGGGAACAGGGGGAAGGAAGAATACAGAATGCAGAATTCATTTGACAACAAGTTGGAAGTGGAGGTACCGATACAATCGAAAGTGCGGGGGGGAGGCGTTGCGAGGGATGAACAGGGGCCAATCAAGGGTTAATTAAGGGATAATCATGGGTACATCATGCGAATAACACGCCAGCAACACGCTCCGACCTCGCTCAGGACGCGCTTAGGCGGCGGCGATTGGTGCAGGCATGAAGTGTATAACCCGGTCATGGAGAATCCTGTGGCCCGTGCAAGAAATGAGATGCTCCCTGAAACGGCAGAAGCGGTTGGCTCGTTGAGAATTGATTGGCCTGGGGAGGAATGATTGCGCATACTCCGGCCGGATGAAATCAATGACGGGTTATGGCCGCGGGGAATGCGCGCAGGACGGCTTCAAGATCACGGTGGAGCTGAGCTCGGTGAATCGGAAGCAGACGGAAATCTCGGTGAATCTGCCACGGGAGATGGAGCTGCTGGAGGCGCCGATCCGCGACCTGATCAACCGGCACATTGCGCGAGGCCGGCTGACAGTGCGGGTGTCGGTGCATGCGGGCGGCGGGACGGATTCGGCGCGGCTGCACTTGAACGCGCCGCTGGCGAAGGCGTATGCGCGGGAGCTGGGGCGGCTGGCGAAGCAGCTTCGGCTGGCAGGGCCGGTGACGCTGGACCTGGTGGCGCGCGCGCCGGGGGTGTTCCAGACGGATGAGGAGCTGGCGGTGGAGGAGGATTTCTGGCCGGCGGTCGAGAAGGCGCTGCGGAAGGCGCTGGCGCAGATGGTGAGGATGCGGGAACGGGAGGGAGCGCACCTGGCGGCGGATCTGGGGAAGCGGATTGGGTTGATGCGGAAGGCGGCGGCGCAGATTCAGCGGCAGGCGCCGGCAGTGGCGGAGCGGTATCGCCAGCAATTGATCGAGCGGATCAAGGCGGCAGGGCTGGAAGCGCCGGGAGCGGAGGACGAGCGGCTGTTGAAGGAGGTGGTTTACTTCGCGGACCGCTCGGATATTTCAGAGGAACTGACGCGGCTGCAAAGCCATTTTCAGCAGTTCGAGGACTCCCAGGCGTCGAAGGAGCCGGTGGGGCGGCTGCTGGATTTTCTGGCGCAGGAGATGAACCGGGAGGTGAACACGATCGGCTCGAAGGCGAATGACAGCCTGATTTCGCGCGAGGTGGTGACGCTGAAAGCGGAGTTGGAAAAGTTCCGCGAACAGGCGCAGAATGTTGAGTGATGAATGCCGAGAGTCGAGCGCCGGGTGCCGAGAGCGCGGCCAAGCCGGGGCCCAGCCCGCTGCTGATCCTGATTTCAGCGCCTTCGGGCGGGGGCAAGACGACGCTGTGCCAGCAGTTGCTGACGGCGCGGCCGCAGATGACCCGCGCGGTGACCTGCACGACCCGCCCGCCGCGCGCCGGGGAGCGCGACAGCGTGGACTACTATTTCCTGGATGCGGCGACGTTCCTAAAGCGCCTGCAAGCGGGCAATTTCCTGGAACATGCGACGGTGTACGGCCACAGCTACGGCACGCTGAAGGCGGAGGTGCTGGGGAAGCTGCGGCAGGGACAGGACGTGTTGCTGAATGTGGATGTGCAGGGGGCGGCGACCATTCGCGGGAAGGCGCAGGAGGACGCGGAGCTGAAAGGGGCGCTGGTATCAGTGTTTCTGACGCCGCCTTCGATGGGCATGGTGGAGGGGCGGCTGCGGAAGCGGGGGACGGATTCGGCGGCGGTGATTCAGAAGCGGCTGAGTGTCGCGCGGCAGGAGATCGCCCAGTGGAAGCATTTCGATTACCTGCTGCTGAGCGACAGCATCGAGGAGGACTTGCGGCGGATGCTGGCGATTGTGGAAGCCGAGAAGCTGCGGTCGTCGCGGATGCGGGCGCCGGAGTTTTGAGCAGGGCGGTGAGGCATGAGACGTGAAACGTGAAACGTGAGGCAAGATGAGCGGAGGCAAGAACATTGTGTTGGGAGTGACCGGCTCGATCGCCGCCTACAAGGCGGCTGAGCTGGCGAGCCAGTTGACCAAGCAGGGTTGCGACGTGCACGTGGTGATGACAGCAGAGGCGCTGCGCTTCATCACGGCGGTGCCGTTCAAGACGTTGTCGCGCCATCCGGTGGTCACGGATCTATACGACGAGGTGGAGGGCTGGGAGCCGACGCACATCAAACTGGCGGACGAGGCGGATTTGCTGCTGATCGCGCCGGCGACGGCGCAACACGCTAGCCAAGCTGGCACTGGGTCTGGCCAACGACGCCCTGAGCTGCGTGGCGCTGGCCTTGAACCCGCGGGCGAAGATCCTGGTGGCGCCCGCAATGAACGGGAAGATGTGGCTGCATCCGGCCACGCAGCAGCATGTCGCCACGCTCAAGTCGCGGGGCGTGGAGATTATCGGTCCGGAGGCGGGCCTGCTTTCGTGCGGGTATGAGGGGCTGGGGCGGCTATGGCCGGTGGAGCAGGTGATCGCGCGGGCGCTGGAGCTGCTGCGGGAGCGCAAGCCCGGGAAGCGGCGGGGTTGATTCCGATTGGCGTATGAACCTCGGTTTGTGGCAACGGCTTAGGCATTACAGCCTCGGGGAGCTGGCACTGGGTTTGATGCGGCTGCCCAGCCGGGCGGTGGAGTTGTTGAAGCTGCCGGCGCCGGATGCGGTGAAACTGATGGACCGCATCACGACCATGGAGCGGGACATCATTCTGCCGATCAAGGTGGCCGGGATTGCGATGCTGCTCTACTCGTTTTATTTCAAGCGGTCGTGGATCGGGGAGAAGGAATTGGGGACGCTGGAGATCACGGTGGAGGCGACGCGGTATTTTCTGTGGGTTTACATCGCCGCCAATGCGGTGACGGCTGGGCTGTTGCTGGCGATGCGACGGGTGCCGCTGTTGCTGGTGCAATGGGCGGTTTTCGCGATGAGCCTGGTGGATGGGATCTTCCTGTCGGCGCTGGTGGTGGTGACGGGAGGCTATGACAGCATTCTCTACTGGCTCTTCCTGGGGCTGGTGGTGCGCGGCGCGGTGAGCGTTCCGCGGGCGACGTCGCAAATCCTGCTCAACCTGACGCTGACAGTCTGCTACGTGATGGCGGGGGTCGTCAACATCTCCATCAACCGGACGCTTGAGGAAGAATCCCGGGCCAGGCGGTTGGGGCGAGGGCCGGCTCGCTATGAACGCGCATCCAATGCGCCGCCGGCACGGGTCGCGCCACCGTTGCCCGGCGAGCCATTTGATGTGACGCCTGCGGGAGTAACAGGCCGGACGACGGTGGCAGCGTCGCGGTCGGCGACCACAATGCGCCTGCCCGAAGAGCTGGACGAGCCGTGGCGGGAAAACCTGGGGGTTTACGCGCCTTCGGAGAATCCGACGCAAACGCTGACGCTGCGGCTGGCGCTGCTGTTGTTGATGACGGTGTGCTGTTACGGGGTGCAGGTCTTGCTGGAGCGGCAGCGGCGGGCAGTGGAGGAGGCGCACGAGTTCGCTATGCGCGAAGGCCAGTTGCGCTCAGCCGGACGCGTGGCGGCTGAGTTCACGCATCAGATGAAGAATCCCCTGGCAATCATAAACAACGCGGCGTTCTCGCTGCAGCGGGCGCTCAAGCAAGGCAAGCCGATCTCCTCCGACCAGATCCAAATCATCCAGGAGGAGGTCGAGCACTCAGACCGGATCATCACGCAGATTATGGGCTACGCGCAGTTGAGCGAGGGCCATGTGGAGCGGCTGAACGTGATTGAAGAGCTGGACCATGCGCTGGCACAAGTGTTTCCCCCCGCAGCGGGTTACCCGGTTCACATCCACCGGGACTACGCGGGCGAGTTCCCGCCCTTGTTTATGCAGCGCCGCCACCTGGTGGACACGTTTGTGAATCTGCTGCAGAACGCGCGCGAGGCGCTCGGGGACCAGGGCGGCAACGTCTTTGTCAGCGCGCAGTGTCACAGCGACTATTCGGTCAAGGTCTCCATTCAGGACGACGGGCCCGGCATTCCAGCGGACAAACAAGAGAAAATTTTCGAGGCCTACTACACGACCAAGGAGAAGGGCACCGGGCTGGGGCTGGCGACGGTCAAGCACAACGTTGAGCTTTACGGTGGCAGCGTGCAGATGGAATCCGCGCTTGGAAAAGGAGCGCGGTTTGTTCTAGTATTCCCCGCTAAGGCTTTGATCAAGCTGGCCAGACAGCATTGAAACCGCCGGAACAGAACCTATGAGCACCCGCCTGCCGCCCGTGCTCGTCGTGGACGACGAGAAGAACATGCGCCTGTCGCTCAAGACAGTGCTGGCGGACGAGAAGTACTCAGTGCGGGCGATTGAGTCCGCTGAGGAGGCCATGAGCCTGCTGGAGCGCGAGGAGTTCTTCATGGTGATCACCGACGCGCGGCTCGGCGGGATGAGCGGCTACGAATTCCTGGGCAAGGCGCGCGCGAAGTGGCCGGATGTGCCGGTGCTGATGATCACGGCCTACGCGACGCCGAAGCTGGCAGTGGAGGCCATCCAGGCCGGGGCGATAGATTACCTGCCCAAGCCCTTTGCCCCCGAGGAATTGCTCCACGCCGTGGCGCGTTGCGCGGAGCGCTACCGCCTGCTGCGGGAAAACGCCAACCTACGCGCCCGTACGGCTGAGACGTGGACCCTGGAACAGATCGTGGGCGAGTGCCCCAGGATGCGCGAGTTGCGCCAGCTCATTCAAACCGTCGCACCCACCGACGCCCGGGTGCTGGTACTGGGCGAGAGCGGCACCGGCAAGGAGCTGGTGGCGGGGGCGTTGCATTGCCTGAGCCAGCGCCGCCAAGCCAGCTATGTCCGCATCAATTGCGCTGCTATTCCCGAGACGCTGCTCGAGAGCGAGTTGTTCGGGCACGAGAAGGGGGCTTTTACCGGCGCGCTGAAGCAGAAGCCCGGGCGAGTCGAGGAAGCGGAAGGCGGAACGATTTTCCTGGATGAAATTGCGGACATGAGCCGGCCGCTGCAGGCCAAGTTGCTGCGGTTCTTGGAGGACGGCACCTTCACGCGCGTGGGCGGCACTCAGGAACTGCAGGTGAATGTCCGGTTGATCGCCGCCACGAATCGTGATATCATTGACACGATACGGCAGGGGCAATTCCGGGAGGACTTGTTCCACCGGCTGAACGTGGTGCAATTCCGGCTAGCGCCGCTGCGGGAGCGGGGCGACGACGTTCTGCTGCTGGCGGGCTACTTTCTCCGGAACTTCGGCGTGTCGCTGAACAAGAACACCCGGGCCATCTCGCGCGCGGCCAGGCAGAAACTGCAGTCCCACCACTGGCCGGGTAACGTGCGGGAGCTGCGCAATGTGATCGAACGCGCGTTGATCCTGGAGACCAGCAGCGAAATCCTGCCCGGCAGTTTGCCGGATTTCCAGCTCGAGGGGCGCCTGCACAAGGCGGTGGCGCCAAAGCCGCTCGGGGCGGAGTCGCTCGACGATCGGATGGCCAACTTCGAGCGGGAACTCATCACCGCCATGCTGGAGCAGAACCACTTCAGCCTGACCCGAACCGCCGAGCAATTGAAAATCAGCCGTCATGCCTTGCGCTACCGGATGCAGCGTCTGAACATCGCCATGGGGACCGACACGGAAGAAGACACCGCCGCCCTCGAGAAGAAAGACTCTTCGCCATGAGCACGATGCCATTTTTCTTGGCCGACGCGGAGACCGAGGAGGTGTTGGCGGCATGGCGGATCACCGATCCGGCCACCCTCGAATACATCATTATCTTTGGGACGATCGGCCTGGTGACGCTGCTGGCGGTGCTCTGGGCCATTTTCCTTCGTAGGAAGCGCCGGCGGCGGCGCTCGCACCATCATGGTCACCACCATGCCTCGGGCGCAGCCGGGGTTCCGGAAGCTCCCCAGGACGAAAGCCTCCCTGCCCCGGAGGAGAAACGCCGGCGTCCTCGCCGCTCACGCCGCCGACACCGCCGTCGCAATCCGACGCTGGCCGAAACCGGCGGCTTGCCGCCGATCCGCCCGGAAGGGGCGCCCGAATCCGAGCCCTGACCAATGCAAGAGAGCCGGACGATCACGCGAAAGAGCGCGTCGAATCTGGCGCTGGCGTTCATTCTCCTGCCCAAAGCCAAACGCGATGGCATGTCCGCCCTCTACGCTTTCTGCCGCGAAGTGGACGACGTGGCCGATAACGAGTCCGTACCGGTTGCACAGCGCCGCGAGCAACTGTCGGCCTGGCGCGCCGATGTCCGCCGCGCCTGCGGCACGGAAACGCCGCAGTTCCTGGTCAACCGCGAGTTGCAGCCGGTCATCCGCCAATACCATCTGGCCTTCGAGCGTTTCGACGCCTTGCTGCAAGGTGTCGAGATGGACCTCGACATCAAACGGTACGAGGACTACGAGCAACTGGTCGAATTATACTGCTACCGTGTCGCTTCCGTGGTGGGCTTGCTGAGCATCGAAATCTTCGGTTATCAGCACCCAGGATGCCGTGTTTATGCGGTCCATCTCGGCAAAGCCCTCCAACTCACCAACATCCTGCGCGATGTCCGCTCGGACGCCCAACGTGGCCGCATTTACCTGCCGCTGTCCGAGTTGGCCCGATTCCAGGTTTCTCCGGAAGAGATACTGCGGCTGGAATATTCTCCTCGCTACTTTGAACTCGCGAACAGCGTCGCCCAGCGCGCGCGTGAATTCTATCGGCTGGCCCGCGAGACCCTGCCCGCCGTGGATCGCCGTTCGATGGTGGCGGCGGAGTTGATGGGGTCGGTGTATTGGCGGCTGTTGCGCAAGCTCGAGCGGCAGCACTTCAATGTGTTCGGCCCCGAGTTGACGCGGCTGAACAAGGGGCAGAAGGCACTGTTGATCCTGCGCACGTGGTGGCGGTTCGTCTCCGGCGCCATGTCGCCCAATTATGGCGCTTAGCCGGCCCGATGCAGACTCGGAACCCCGCCGCCTCATCGTCAACGCCGACGACTTCGGCCGCTCGCCCTCCATCAACCAAGCCGTCGTCCGCGCCCATCGCGAGGGCATCCTGACCACTGCCAGCCTGATGGTCAATGAACCCGGCCTCGAGGAAGCCGTGGCCCTCGCCCGCGAGAATCCGACACTCGGCGTGGGACTGCATTTGACTCTGCTTTGCGGCCATTCCGCCCTGCCGCCCGAGGCAATTCCCGGACTGGTCAATGCAAACGGCGAATTCAGCCGCAACCCCGCCGGCGCCGGCTTCCGCTACTTTTTCCGGCGTAGTCTGCGTGACCAGTTGCGGCGGGAAATTCACGCGCAGTTTCAGAAGTTCCGCGCCGCCCGCCTCCCCCTCGACCACGTCAACGGCCACCTGCACCTGCACCTGCATCCCACGGTGTTCCGCCTCCTGATGGCTGACGCCGCCCAACTTGGCCTCAAACGCTTACGCCTCGCCTTCGATCCATTTCGGCTGAACCTGCGTGTCGCCTCCGGCCACCTCGCCTATCGCGCGCTCCATGCCGCCATCTTTCACCCGCTCTCCGCGCGCGCCCGACCTACCTTGTCACGGCTCGGCATCCGGCACACTGACGCCGTCTTTGGCCTGCTGCAGCACGCGCGCGTGGATGAAACCTACGTCACCCGGTTGCTCCCGTGCCTCCCGGCAGGTGATTCTGAGATCTACTCCCATCCCTCGCTCGACGAGTTCAAGCACGAGTTTGAAGCCTTGATCAGTCCCCGCGTGCGGGAACGCGTTGAGCAACTGGGCATCAAGCTGATTCGCTACCAGGATCTGTAATAAGGTTAGCCAGAACTTCTGCCAGTTTCGCGGCTGCCGTCCGGGCCTGCCGTTGCAAGCGCAGCACCCCGCCGACTTTCCCCGGCGACCTCAGCAGCGCCAAGGCTAGCTTCCCGTAATTCATCTCCTGCTCCGTCGTCATCAACCGGTTAAAATCCAGCGGCAGATCTTCCTGGGCCGTATCCAGGATCACCCGCACGGTCGCCCAGGGGATTGCCCGCTCCTGGCAGACGGCGCCGATGCTCTGCGATTCCATCTCCACCGCATCCGCCCCGGTCCCTTCGCGCAGCGCCCGCTTCTCTGCCGCGGTCGCCGCCACCCGGTCCGCGCAATGAAAGCGCGCCGGTTTCGCGCCCGCCGCCAGCAGCGCTGCTTCTAGGCCCGTTTCCCGGTCCGCCGCGAACACCACCGTCCCCATCGCCAGATCCGGCCGCAACCCCCCCGCAAATCCGCAGGTCAACACCAGCGCCGGCTGCTCCTTCGCCAAGGCCGCGCGAATCGCCCGCTCTGCATTCCGCTTCCCCACACCCACGAGAATGGTTTCAACTTCCTGCCGCCTTCCTGCCAACCGCTGAAAGGCCCACGCCTCCTCCTTCACCGCAAAACACACCAACACCTTTCGGCCTTCACCCTTCAGACTTCCTTCGGACTTCGGACTTCGGACTTCGGACTTCACTTCACGCCCGCCAACCGCTCTTTCCAGATGTGGTACAGCAGCACTGTCGCCTTCACGTCCCGCAGGCGGTACTCCGCGATCTCCCGGTAACGGCCCGACGCCACCAGCACATTCATATCCATGCCCGTCACGCCCTGGCTTTTGGGCGACTCGATGCCGAACGCCTTGCAGTAGAAGTCCAGGTTGAAGCGGCGCGCTGCCCCTTCCCGCCCGCTGACGTTGTAGAACGTGAGTTGCTCCGCCAGGTCGCAGTGCGGGTCAGTTTGGAAGCGGTAACCCAGCCAGTCCTTGCGCGTGATCGGCACATTCAGCAGCGCCGAACGGAGATAGATGAACGGCACGTCGAACCCGCGCCCGTTGAACGTGACGATCGTCTCGTAATGTTTCGCCACGTCCCAGAAGGCCGTCAGCAGCTCGACCTCGTCCACACACGCCATGAACTCCACCGGCCCAGCCTCGTCCGCCGCCTCCTCATAATCCGCCGCCGTGAACAGCACCTGGCCGCGCGAAGTGTCGGCGTTCAGCATCGCGATGCAGACCACCTGCGCGGTGAACGGCCAGAGATTGAACTGTTGCTGGATTTCGACGTGGCGAATCTCGCGCGCCGCTGCATCGGCAATCTTCTCGCACTCGCGGAACAGGTATTCCTGTTGCGCCTCGTCGAACTGCTCCAGCGGCAGCGCGGAGGTTTCGATGTCGAAAACCAGCTTGGCCATTACGCGCCGAATTTATCGAACATCTTGGCGTTGGCCTGCATCAGCCGAATCAGATGCTTCGCCTCAAACACCCCCAGTGAGCCCGCGTTCGCGCCCGTTTCCGTGAACCGCTCCAGCTTGTCCGATCCGGAGCAGGCCGAATGCAGCAGCACCGGCTGCGGATGCCACGAATGGCCTTTGATCGCGCACGGCGTCGAGTGGTCGCCGGTGATGGCTAGTACGTCCGGCCGCTTGCGCAGCAGGATCGGCAGCGCCGCGTCAAACTCCTCAATCGCCTTCTTCTTCGCCGCGAAGTTGCCGTCCTCGCCATACATGTCGGGGTATTTGAAGTGGATGAAAAAGTAGTCGTATTTGTCGTACTCGGCGAGGTAGCGCTCGAACTGCTCCGCGATCGTCTGCGGCCCTTCCAGTTTGGTCATGCCCACCAACTGCGCCAGGCCCTTGTACATCGGATACACGGCGATGCACCCCGGCCGCAGCCCATACCGGTCCTTGAACAGCGGAATCTCCGGCTGATGAGCAATCCCGCGCATCAGGAAACCGTTCGCCGGCTTCTTGCCGGCAATGACCGGCAACGCCGCCTTGTAGAACTCCGCCACCAGCTTGGCGGCTTTCTTCGCCTTGGCGGACTCGGCATTCACCGGCGCACACTTCGGCACGGGCAAGCCCTCGCGGTGCGGGTCGGCGTCGGTCAGCGGCCCTTCCAGGCCCTTGCCCCGGAAGATCACCACGAACCGGTGTCCTTTGCCGGCCTTGATGATCACCTCCGCGTCGGCCACTTTCTTCACCTTCTGCGCCAGCAACGCGCACAGCGCCTCGCACACCTTGGTGTCAATGCGGCCGGCACGCCGGTCGGTCACAATTCCTTTGGCGTCGAGCGTGCAGAAGTTCGCGCGCGCCGCCACGTCGCCCGCCCGCAGTTCCAGGCCCAGCCCCAGCGCCTCGATCACCCCGCGGCCCACCTGATATTCCAGCGGGTCGTAGCCGAACAGCCCCAGGTGCCCCGGCCCGCTGCCGGGCGTGATGCCCGGCGCCACCGGGATCATCCGGCCCTGCGCCGACTCTTTTGCCAGCGCATCCAGGTTCGGGGTGACTGCCGCTTCCAGCGGGGTAAGGAAGCCTTGCTCGCGCGTCGCCAGGTCGCCCACGCCATCGAGCACCACCAGCGCCAGCTTGGCGGTTGTCTCCAACGTCAGTTCAGAATACAGGCATCAATTACGCCCTCCTCGGCGCGCTGGTTTGGTCCCAGGTCACGCTGCCCGCTTCCCACCCGGGCACGGTTGTAAGTTGGGGCGAGCCGTGGTTGCCTTACGTTGAGCCAGGCACACGGTTTACCAACATCGCCGCCGGAGCATATCACAGCGTGGCGCTCAAGGCCGACGGCACCGTCCTCGCCTGGGGAAACAATGGTTCTGGCCAGTGTAATGTGCCCGGCGGGTTAACCAACGTGGCGGCCATCGCCGCCGGATGGTTGCACAACTTGGCGCTCAAGCCGGACGGCACCGTCGTCGCCTGGGGAGACAGTTTTTATGGCCAGTGCAATGTGCCCCGGGGGTTAACCAACGTTGGGGCCGTCGCCGCCGGATATTATCATAGCCTGGCGCTCAAGGCGGACGGCGCCGTCGTCGCCTGGGGAGAGAATAATGCGGGCCAGTGTACTGTGCCCGGCGGGTTGACCAACGTGGCAGCCATCGCCGCTGGAGCGTATCACAGCCTGGCGCTCCAGGCCGACGGCACCGTCATCGCCTGGGGACGCAATGATTACGGTCAGCGTACTGTGCCCGGCGGGTTAACCAACGTGGTGGCCATCGCGGCCGGGGGGTATCACAGCCTGGCGCTCCAGGCCGACGGCACCGTCGTCGCCTGGGGACGCAATGATTATGGCCAGTGCACTGTGCCTGGCGGTTTGACCAACGTGGCGGCCATCGGCACCGGAGGGTCTCACAGCCTGGCGCTCCAGGCCGACGGCACCGTCGTCGCCTGGGGACGCAATGATTATGGCCAGTGTACTGTGCCCGGCGGGTTGACCAACGTGGCGGCCATCGCCGCCGGATGGTTGCACAGCCTGGCGCTCAAGAGTGACGGGACGGTGGTCGGTTGGGGCTGGAATGGCTACGGCCAAGCGAGCGTGCCCCTGGGTTTGGCCAACGTGGTGGCCATCGCCGCCGGATATTATCACAGCCTGGCGCTCAAGGTGGGCGGCACCGTCGTCGCTTGGGGGACCAATACTTATGGCCAGTGTAATGTGCCCGGCGAGTTAACCAACGTGGCGGCCATCGCCGCGGGATATGGGCACAGCCTGGCGCTCAAGCCGGACGGCACCGTCGTCGCCTGGGGCTGGAATCTTTATGGCCAGTGCAATGTGCCCGCCGGTTTGACCAACGTGGCGGCCATCGCCGCCGGATTGTTGCACAGCCTGGCGCTCAAGGCAGACGGCACTGTCGTGGCGTGGGGAGAGAATTCTTATGGCCAGTGCACGGTGCCGGGCGGGTTAAGCAACGCGGTGGCCATCGCCGGCGGATCGTCGCACAGCCTGGCGCTCAAAGCGGACGGCACCGTCGTCGCCTGGGGATCCAGCGCTTATGGCCAGTGTAATGTGCCCGGCGGGTTAAGCAACGCGGTGGCCATCGCCGGCGGATCGTTGCACAGCCTGGCGCTCAAGGCGGACGGCACCGTCGTCGCCTGGGGAGACAACACGTATGGCCAGTTTCCTGTGCCCGGCGGTTTGACCAACGTGGCGGCCATCGCCGCCGGATACCTTCACAGCCTGGCGCTCAAGGCCGACGGCACCGTCGTCGCCTGGGGCTGGAATCTTAACGGCCAGTGTACCTGTGCCCGGCGGGTTAACCAACGTGGCGGCCATCGCCGCCGGAATGATTCACAGCTTGGCGCTCTTGGCCCAGCCGCCGCTGCCTGTTCTGAAGCTGCAAGTGCACTGGTATTTCGGATCGTACCTGTATGCCAGTCTGAGTGTCGCCGGGCCGCCGGGGCAACCGATCGGCCTCGAATGCCCTCCGATGCTCTCCACACCAATGGGCCGCTTGGACGCCCTTGGCCACGAACACCCTGGGCAATTCGGACTGGTTCTACCTGGACATGGCCTCCCCGTACTGGCCGTGTCGGTTGTACGGAGCCAGGCCTCTACCGTAGCGCCTTCCGACTTTAGACTTTGGACTTTGGACTTCGGACTCAGTGGCTTGACCCTGCATACGTCTATCGGCGGCTGGATTGGGCCTCGACTTTAGTGCAGTGCGCTCCAACACTTCCCCCATGGCACAGGTTGGCCTTGAGCACCTCACCAAAGTCTTCCCGGGACCGGCGGGCGAAACCATTCGCGCCGTGGACGACGCCTGCCTCGGCATCCAGGAAAGGAACTTTTCGCGTTGGTCGGCCCCTCCGGCTGCGGCAAGACCACCACGTTGCGCCTCATCGCCGGCCTCGAAGAGCCCACCGCCGGCGCCGTCAGCCTGATTGCCGGCCTCGATCAACCCACCGCCGGCACCGTCTCCCTCAACGGCCAGAGCGTCAACCACCTGCCCCCCAAAGACCGTGACGTCGCCATGGTCTTCCAGACACCACGCCCTCTACCCCCACCTGTCGGTCTATGACAACCTCGCCTTCGGGTTGAAGCTCCGGCATGTCGCCCGGGCTGAGATTGCTCGGCGCGTCCAGGACGCCGCCCAAACCCTGGATCTCACCGCCTGTCTCGACCGCAAGCCTGCCGCCCTCTCCGGTGGCCAGCGCCAGCGCGTCGCCCTCGGCCGCGCCCTGGTCCGCCGACCGGAGGTCTTCCTGCTCGATGAGCCCCTCTCCAATCTCGACGCCCCCACCCGCCTCCAGATGCGCGCCGAAATCGCCCGCCTCCACGCCCGCCTCGGCACCACCATGCTCTACGTCACCCATGACCAGGTCGAGGCCCTCACCCTCGGCCAGCGGGTCGCTGTCATGGACCAGGGCGTCATGCAGCAGGTCGCCGCCCCGATGGACCTCTACCACCACCCCGCCAACCTCTTCGTCGCCGGCTTCATCGGCTCCCCGCCCATGAACTTCTTCGACGGCACGGTGCTGCAGAATGGCGCCACCCTGCTCTTCCGGGAAACCAACCCCAGCCCCACCACCGCCCTTGGTCCCCTAACCCTCGAACTTGATTCCACCCTCGCCCCGCCCCTGCGCCCTTACCTCGGCAAGCCTGTCGTCCTTGGCATCCGCCCCGAGCACATCACCTGCGGCCCGCCCCAGTCCAACGCTCCGCCCGGGCGCACCGTTCAGGCCGTAGTCGAACTCGTCCAGCCTCTCGGCGCCGAAACGTGCCTCCACTTCGCCGGCCGCGCCCGTTCGTTCACCGCTCGCGTCCCGGCCACTTACCCCTTCGCCCCAAACCAGCAGCTCCGCCTCACCTTCGACCTTTGCCAGGCGCACTTCTTCGACCCCGCCTCCGGCATCGCGATTGCCTAACGCACCATCTCGCGGAGGAAACTACGGACATGCCTCTGCGAGCCACCGTCCCGGCATTACCCCCATCATAGATCCATTAACCATCCGTTATTCCTCCATTCTACCTCCGATAAATAGTAGGAGATACAACGGAGTTTTAATGGAGGAAGAACGGAGGAAGAACGGAGGACTACGCTCTTCAGGGCGGCGGAGGTATGGGCGGGAAAAGGGCTCAAGGCGTGGATTGGGAGGCGACAGGGTTAGCCCACCTGGCTCCGAGGGACCCGAAACGGGCACCGAGCACCTCGCGAGCCGGGTGCCGGGGCCGATTTCAGAAGGTAAACGGGCGACAGGAGCCTTACGGACGTAAAGCATCCGGTTCCGGCGGGAGCCCAGGTTGGCTCCAGCACCGGTCTTGGCACCAAGAAGGTCGGTCTGGCGGGTTAGGCGCTGGGGACGATCGCGCTGGTCACCTTCGGCACATCCATCCACCCGTCCGCCTGCTGCCGCGTCCGAATGAAGATCGCCATCCCTACCACCGGCTTCCCATAGCGCGCCTCATACAGTGCCGTAATGTCGCTCCACCCATCCTCCGCCGCCGGCAGCAACCCCAAATACCGATAGTGCGACGCACTCCGTACCCCCGCGCTCACCGGCCCGGACCCCTCCACCAGCGTGCACTCCCCAGGCGGACTGGGCACCCGCAGCTTGACCCTGATAGTGCCACCGGTGTTCGTCACCACCACCTCCCCCACCGGATTGGGACCCAGACTCGGCACCGGCTGGGGCGGCAGGTCAAACCGGCTCAAGCCCAGATGCGCCCGCGTGGCGTTGATTTTGACAAAGTAGTTATACCCGTTGAGCCCCGTCCGGTCCTGCAGCGCCGCCAGATGCCAGGCACTGCGCTGCTCGGGCAGCAGCACGCGCCACCGGCGGGACACCGCCCCGAACTCGCTGCGGTTGTTTTGCTGAGAAGGCGTGCGTGGGTTGGTGGGCGGGACGTATTGGCGGACCAGGGGGCCGTAGCGGCTGCTGTTCACATAGACCACCGAACCGACACGGCCGGATTGGGGAGGACCGATGATTTTGCTCATAACAATTGTGTGGCTTGGCCGGCTGGCCGTCACTCACCCCGCCCGTGGGTGGACGGGTGTTGAACCACAGCCGCACCGGACCGGTTTACATTGTAACCATAATGTATGGGGCGAGATTGTGTAAGTCCAAGGCCGACAGCCATTTATGAGCTCAGGGGGTATGCCTGAAGCCTTTTGGGAAGGTAGGGATGGGTTCCACCGCGTCCCTGATCTGAGTCGGCAAATGGGGACGCGGTGGAACGCGTCCCCATCGGTCGTGGAGTAGGCTTCCGGCATGCGCGTCGCAGGCTTCTTCACCGCTGACTTGCCACACGTGGCTAGAGGTGGTCTAAGGTTTAGGTGCGATTTCGCGAGAATGACAATCTCATGGACCCACCCCGACCCCTTTCTTTGGTGGATGCTGCAAAGGACTAGCTGTGGCCGCCGGACGACAATTGCGATGGCGAGAGCCTTGGTTCTTGGTGTTCCCGAAAGCGTCTGCACGAGCGAGCTGGTCGGGTTCCTCAAGAGCCGAGGCGTTCAGGAGGCCCAAACACCCAATCCGTAGGGCGGGGCAAACGGAAGGCACATGTCTTAGGTCTGCATTCTCCCGTTTGCCGTCTGCCTCCTGCCGTCCCACCTCACGCCAGCCTCGCCAGACACCCGTTCGCCTCGCGCCGCAGCGCCTCGCGCTGCCCCGGACTCAGGCCGTCCGGATCGAATCGGTAGCGGTAATGCAGTTGCAGCAGCTCCTGCAACCGGTTCCGCAGATCAGCCAGCGCCGGGTCCGCGCTGACGCGCACCAGCCACGCCGAAAGCAGCTCGCCCGGTTGACGCGCCGCGCCCCGCTCCACCAGCCTACGTTCCACCTGATAGAACTCCGAATCCATTCCCGGCCAGGCGGCGCCGCCGCCTGCTTCATCCTGTTTCTGCACCCGCCGCTGCCGCCGGCTGCGGAAGATGATCTGGTAGAGCAACAGCCCCAAGACGGGCACCAGCCCCCACAGCAGGTACTGGCGCAGTTGGGTTTGGCCCCAGCGGAACTTGGCGATTTCAAACACCATGCGCGACCAGCAATCCGAGAGGAATTGCGCCGGCGACGCGCGCGCGGCCTCGGCCTGCACCCACGACGCCGGCGTGGTGTCAAAGTCCTGCCAGGTCCCGCTGGCCGGGTTCCACACCAGGCACCAGGCGTGCGCGTCGCGCTGGCGCACGACGAACTTCCGGCCTGAGGCCTCATGCACCGCGTAGCCGACGGCATAGCGGGCCGGGATGCGGAGCTGCCGCAACAGCAGCACGGTGGCGGTGGCGAAGTACTCGCAGTGACCGCTGCGAGTCCGCAGCAGGAACCGGCCCAGCGCCGTTTCATTCGTGCTCCTGAGCTTCTCGGACGCCGTCCCACGTGCTGTAGCGGAACTTGTCCTGGAAGAACGCGCTGAGGGAGCGCAGCGCCTGTTTCCGGCTCTGCTGCTTGAGGTCCAGCTCGGCGATCACCTGCTCGAGCGCAGCGACCTCCTTCGGTGAGACGTGCAAATCCTCGTTCGTACTGGCAGGCGAGTCAACCGTGGTCCCGGGGCCGTAGAGCGCGTCGAAGACGACCAGCCCCGGCCCGTCGGCCACCACCGCCCCCAGCCCGCTTTTCTGCAAGAGAAACGCCGACAGATTCTCCAACTGCCCGCTGCCGGCCGGCAACGGCAGCAGCCCGCTGCCTCCGCGCAGGAAACAGGCGAGGTTGACCGCCGCGCTGTTGGTCTTGTCCGGCACCAGCACCCACGTCGTGTGATTGGTCTCCTCATAGACATTGTCGAACCGGTCACGGGCAAGGTCGGAAGACCACGTTTGCCCCTTCCAGGTGCGATAGCTGGCCTCGCGCAGCAGCGCAGGCGCCCGGCTGCCTTCCCGTGGTTCGAGGCGAATGACAATCTTGCCCGAGCCTTTGAGCACGCCGATCTGACCCAGCGCCGTCCGGCTCTGCATCGGGTCGGCGCCGCCGCCGGTCGCGCGGAGGAGCCACCGGGCATTGTAGTTCTCCAGCAGCCGGTACAGGCGCACGACCCCCTGCTGCCCGCTGTAGCCCAGCGCCACGCCTGTTGCCAGCGCCGCCACCCAGATCGCCACGCCAAACCGCCGCGAGCGAAACGGCCACAGCGCCCACGCCAGCAGGGCGCACAGTCCCCAGAAGAACGAGTTGTCCTCGCTCGAGTGGAAGCTGGCCGCGAACAGGCACATGATGAAATACGGATAGGACACGTTCACGCTCCGCGTCGCAGGCAAGGGCTGGCCGAGCTTGCGCGCCTTCTGCCAGCGCAGCCGCATGATCACCGAGATCGTTTCCGGCGGGATCCCCTCACGCGTGCTGAACGCCTGCGCGGCCAGGAAAAGGAAGAAGATCATCGGCAGCCAGCGGATCAGCGACGCGACGGTCTGGGCGCTGGCGTTGCCGGCGTGGCGCTCGGTGGCGAAACTGGGATTCTGCAAGAACGCGCGGAAGTCCGCCGGCCCGCCCGTCGCGGTGAACGCGTAGAGCGCGGCGGCCAGCAGCAGCAGCGCGCAGAACGTCCAGATACGGCGGAAATCCTCGTCCGTGAAATCCCACCGCGCCTTCACCCACTGCGCGCCCTCGAGCACGGCCGCCATCACCGCTCCCTCGACCAGGTGGCCGCTCTGCCAGCCCCAAAAGAGCAGCCCGGCGCCCAACAGCAGTGGCGGAGTCTTCATGGCAGTATTGCGCTCGTCCGACTAACCCACTTTAACGGATTCGGTCTGCGCCGGCAACCCGGCTCGCCCGTTTGTCGGGGCTGCATTACACGGGCCATTCCAACCAAGCCAAGTGGGGACGTTTCGCCGAAACGTCCCATGCACGGCGGTCCCCATCGAGCTTGATGCAGCCGTGCCGGGAAGAAATTTCTGGAAATAATTTATTGACGGGTTTTAGGCAGAGGCACGAGCATGCCGCCATGCGCTGCACGCCGATCCAAGGCCAGCCGCACGCGGACCGAAATCCGCCACCCGCTCACCTTGTCTTTGCGCAGCCGTTGAGTTCCGCGAAAGGACAAACATGCCGGAACCGCAACACCACAACCGCTTCTACTCCCTCTCCAATACCACACCACAGAGCCTCCCTCGGCACCCGGTCCACCTTGGCTCTTGACTTTGCCTTTCTGCAAATGACTTTGTCACAATTATACTGTTAGCCTGCACGCCATGCCATGAACATCATCGCGCCTCTAATGTTGTTGGCCGCTGTCGCAGTCGGTTGCAGCCCGCCGTCGAACACCGCTGGGAATGCTGTGAGCAGACCGACGCTGGACGAGATTACCCCTTGGCTGAAGATTCAGGTACTACCCCAAGACTCCCAAGTCTCCCGCTTACGTTTCAGGTCAGCCGTCGGTTATTCCGATTGCTCACCTTGCGCCTATCTTTTCGGCTATCCGCTCAGACGTAGATGTCACGAAGGCCGACTACGACTACTGCAATTTGTCACCGTCGCAGTGGGCGGCCCTACGAGCGCAGACGCAGACTGTTTATCTAGTTGCGTGGTCGAGCAAGCCGGACGCACATTCTGACCGAGAGGTTGCGACGGTGGACTTGAAGACAGATGTTTTTGACACATGGACATGTTCCGCACAGGATTTTACGAATCGGTTGGCTCAGATTGAGAGCGTCATTCGCAAGACCACAGGCCAGGACGATTTTTCACTCAGAGGTAGTCAGACACCATGAATGTGCAACTTTTCGGTCGAGCGAATGGCGGCGGGCGGTGCCCGTCTGCAAAATCGAGCGCTTGGTGCCCGCCGCCATCGCTCACCTCGTCGTTGGGCTCCTGGAGCAGTAGCTCGTCCGTGACGAAGCCGAAGACTAAATGTCCAAAGGACATGTGCGAAAACGGTCACCCACGCCGGGCGTTTACTCTCATTGAGCTTCTTGTGGTGATTGGCATCATTGGGATCCTGGCCTCCCTATTGCTGCCGGCCTTGGGAAACGCTATGGCTCGTGCCAAATCCACCGTGTGCCTTTCCCAACTCAGGCAAATCGGGCAAGGCAAAAGCATCCGTTGGGTGTGCCCGACCGACAGCGACCGAAACACCAATAAAAGCTACTTTTCTATCACCCGGCTGCCCGAACCCCAAACCATCACGGCAGGGGACCGGAACATCCTGCTCATTCAAAGCGGCGGTGTCCCCCGCCCCCTCACCGGGGCGGTGAGGCTTTTCCGCACCAACACTTTTGGCTGGGGACCCGAAATGCATCGGCGCAAGGGAAACTTGCTATTGGGCGATGGCAGTGCCCATAGAACGGATGCGAAGAAACTCAACATGTGGGTCGGAGCGCAGCCGGAACGTGTCTTTGACTGGAACATTCCCGGTGGCCCATGATGAGCGCGTCATTGCTGGTCTGCGGTACTATACCGGGGGTGAGAAGCCACAGCCGGCATTGCCGGGGTGATCACCGGCTGCTGCCCGCGTCCCCCAGGTGCAGCAGACCCTTCAGCCGCTTGCGGTAGAACCCGTTGGCGAAGGACAGCACCAGAAACGGCAGCAGCACGCCAAAGGTGATCCCGCTCATTATTCCCACAAATCCAAGCAACTGCACCACCGACAACTCTTCGCGGCCGGCGATCATCCCGAATTCCGTCGGTGGGAGGCTAACGCGGCGCGGGGAGCCGCACGCTGGGCCTAAGATGAGCCGAGGAATTGACGTGAGCCCCCTCACCCCATCCTTCTCCCCACCCGCTGCGACGGCGCGACAGCGCGGCGAGTCCGATGGGGAGAGGGTGCCCTCCAGGGCGGGTGAGGGGTAATCAGCAGACCCACCCCATTTCCACGGATCAGAATCTGTGAGACTCGACTCATCGCGGGCCCTGTGGTATGGGTCAGCCTTGAACCCAAGTCGTATGGAATCGTGCAGAGTCTGCTGGGGCCTGCTGCGCCGCCGCCCATGCCTGGTGCCGACGCTGCGCGGCTGGCTCCTGCTGGGTTTGAGTCTCGCCGCGCTGCTGGCCCTGGCCTTCCGCGGAATCTATCCCTTTCTGGCGGTGACCAACTCTGTGCCCGGGGGCGTGCTGGTGGTCGAGGGATGGGTGCCCGATTACATGCTCGAAGTGGCCATCGCCGAGTTCAAACGCAATCATTACGACCGCTTGTTTGTGACGGGGATCCCCTTGCAGAACGGCGCGCCGTTGTCCGAATACAAGAACTACGCCCATCTCGGCACCGCCACGCTGGTCAAGCTCGGCCTGAGCACGAACGACGTCCAGGCGGTGCCGGCTCCTTTAACGCGCCGGGACCGGACTTACGGCACGGCCATCGTCCTGAAGCACTGGTTCCGCGACCATGACCTGGCGCCCACGAAGGTCAACTTGATCACCGGCAATCTGCATGCGCGCCGCTCGCGGCTCATGTTTGAGAAGGCCCTGGGCAAAGGCGTCACCGTTGGGGTGATCGCCGTTCCGGCCAACGACTATGACGAGCAGCACTGGTGGCGTTACAGCCAGGGCGTCCGCAACGTCATCGGCGAAATTATTGCCTACACCTACGCCCAACTCCTCTTTCATCCGCCCGACGAATAACGCCACGTCTGCCTGCTCCCTACCTTCGGGAGGGCGAGCGTCCTCGCGAGCCCTGATCCCCGCAGGTCGTGTAGGGATGTTTGGGCTCGCGAGGATGCTCGCCCTCCCGAACTGGCTGTTTTCACACAACCCCGTCAGTCGGCGCATTGCTTTCGCAGCGCAGATGCTGCCGGCGGCTCCGGCTGGTTCCCGAGCTGGTTCCCGAGCTTGTCATTCCACGCCCGCTCGACTACCTTGACAGCATGAGTCTGGCTATTGACCCGATGATTGGAACTATGGCTGCGACTGCACCACCTTCTGAACGCGTGAAGGAACGCTGGCGCACGGCGGGGCGTTTGGCCGACGTGTTGGAATCTGAGGTCAAAGCGCGCCGGAACCCTTTTGCGGCCCGCGTCGTTTCCTGGTTCAACCTCTGCCGGGTTTGCCAGGATTTGGAGGAGCAGATGCTGCTGGCGCCCCAAGCCGACGCAGATGACCGGAGATTGCATCGGGCCCTGCTCTCCACCGCGCTGGCCAGCGGCGAAGCCTTGCTGCTGGAGTTGGATGATCCCGAAGCCCTCAAACCGCTGCGACTGACACCCGAAGCGCTGGCGGCCAAATTGGAGTCGCTGCGAATCACGTTTGCCCAGTGGCATACGGAGATGAAACCGGAGCGGCAGGCCACCATCCTCAAGGAGGCCTTCGGTGGCGAGGTGTGAGGAACTCGAGGCCATCCTCCAGGCGCAGTTTGAATTGGAGTATGCCGAGCCGGACGCTTTGGACGAGCGCCTGCGCCGGCTGAACTTCCTGGTGGATCAAGTAATTGCCGGCACCTCCCTGACTCGGCACGAGCTGCTGTCCGCCCTGCGGGACCGTTACAAGGAATACAAGCGCGGGCAGTTGCTGGCGGAAGCCAAGCGGCGGACGGTCTGACGCCTGCGCCTGTTGTTCTTCGGACCGACCGGGTGTAACCCGGGAAAATGCCCCACGCCCACCGCTGCCGTCGTCGCCGTACGATGCCAGTTCGGTTGGCAGCCGCGCCAAAGATATAAAGCCTCCCGCTACGATGCCAGTGCGGGAAAAACTTGTGGTTTGCTGCAAAATCCAAAACCAGCCAACCGCGTCGCACCGTTACGACCAGAGCGCGGTAATTTGGGTGCAAAAGACGATGGCAGTCCTGGACAAATGCTCAACCAGCTTCGGCCCCAGCTCGGGACAAAGTACGATGGGAATTAAAGAGTGAGGACATCAAGGCGTCATCCGGTTGCGCATCAGTCTGTCCACTCTGGGGGGGGCACGCACGAGGAGTTGAGGCGGGTGCTGGGGACCTACAGCGAGGCCCAACTGGCCAGCGCATTTGTCGTCGTCGAGCCCCTCCAACACCGGAACCGAAAGCTGCCGTGAAGGCGGAGCCGCCTCAAGGATCAGCACGCTCCTCCTCCGGCGCTTGAAGCGGCAGGACGACGCTTACCGTCGTCCCGTGGCCCGGGCGCGAGCGGATCTTGATGGTTGCCCGATGGGCCTCGGCCACGCGCGCCACGATGGCCAAGCCCAGCCCCGTGCCCTTGGCTTTGGTCGTGCTCAGGACGGAGCTGAACGCGCGCCGGCGCTGCTCGGCGCTCATTCCCTGGCCGGTGTCCCGGAACTCCACTGCCACATGCGTCGGGTGCGCGCTGCGGCGCGGCAACCGCAACGGGCGCGAGGTGATGGTCAGGTTGCCGCCCTGGGGCATGGCTTCGGCCGCGTTGAGGATCAGGTTCAGAAAGGCTTGCTCCAATGGCGCCGCCGCGCCCATCACCGGCGGCAGGTTCGGCTCGGGCTTGTGCGTCCACGCGATGTTCTGGTGCTTGAGCTTGTGCCGGACCAGCAGCCCCAGTTCCTCGATCAACTGGTTCAGGTTCACCGGCGCGAACGGCGGTTCCGTGGTGCGGGCAAAATCCAGGATTCGCTCCACAATCCGGTTCAACTGGCCGATCTTCTCATCAATGATGCGCGCGTCCTGGGCGCGCGGATCGCCCTCCTGGAACCGCAAATCGAGCGAGTGGTACAGCATCTTGAGCACGGTCAGCGGGTTGCGGATCTCATGCGCGACCTCGGCCGCAAGCAAGCCGAGCGCTGACAGCTTCTCGTTCCGGCGCAGTTGCTCCTCGACATCCACCACCCGTTCGTAAAGGCGCGCCCTTTCGATAGCAATAGCCGATAGCTCCGCCAGGGCCGACAGGATGTGGATTTCCTCGTTCGAAAAGCTGTAGGGTTGGCCGGTGTAGATGCTGAGAGTGCCGATGGCCTGGCCGCCGTAAAGGAGCGGCACGCTGAGGAGCGCTACCAGCCCTTCGCGCCGCGCCACTTCTACGCTCTGATAGCGGTTGGACACCTGGACGTTCTCGACCTGCAGAGGCTTCTTCCGCCGCACGACGACTCCGAGCAGGCTCTCCTCGACGCTCAAGCGCGGCCGGTTCACGTACGCGGGACCCGCGCCGAAGCTGGCGCGCAATTCCAGCCACTCGCGTGCTTCGTCCAGCAGCATCAGCGAGCACACCTTGACGCGCATCAGCGCGCAGGCCTCGCGCGTGATGACGCTCAGGGCGTCATCCAGGCTCAGCGTCGAGTTGATCGTCCGGCTAACGCTGGCCAGGGATTCAAACAGACGCGCCTTCAGCCGCAGTTGTTCGTAAAGCCAGGTGTTATGAATCACCCGCGCGGCCTGCCCCGCCAGCGCCTCCAGCAGTTCCTGGTCTTCGGCGCTGAACGCGTCGGGCCGGTCCGCGTCCACGTTCAACACCCCGCGCACCTCGCCGCCGACTTCCAGCGGGACCGCCAGCTCCGACCGCACCCCGTCCCGGAGCCGGACGTAGCGCGAGTCGCGCCGCACATCCCCCACGCGCGCCGGCTGGCCCGTGCGGGCGACCCAGCCGGTTATGCCCTCGCCGACACGCAGCCTGAGTTCCGCCGCTTTGGTCGGCAGTGCCTTCGCCGCGTGGATTTCCAGCAGGCCAGTCGTCGGGTTGATCAGCGCGACGGAGCCACTGGCCGCGCGCATCAGGCTTACCGCCTGGTCCAGAATCAGTTGCAGCGCCTCCTGAGGTTCGAGCGTGCTGTGGATCACGCCACCGACCCGGTACAGCGCCTGCAACCGGTTGTAGCGCGCCTCGAGTTCGGAAAACTTGTCGCTCATCTGACCCGGGCGGTCATCAACAGCCCGGCGAGGCCGAAGGACAGGTTGGGGAACCACGCCGCCAGCCAGGCCGGCAATCGGCCGCTGGTCCCGAGCGCCAGCCCGAGCTGCTGCAACACAAAGTAGCTGAAGCAGATTATGATACTGCTCGCCACCCCCACGAACACATTGCGCCGCCCTCCGGCCACCCCGAACGGGATCGCGATCAGCACCACCACCAGGCAGGTCCACGGCGCGGCCAGCCGCCCCGCCAGCTTCGTGTCGAGCCAGCTACGGTCGGAGCGCGATAGCTGGGGATGCAAATGCAGGTAATTCAGCAGGTCCTTGATCGGCACGTCGGCTTTCTTGGCCGCCCGCAGGGTCATGCTGTCGCGGATCCTGATCTCGCTGTTGATCTCCTCCGGCGTCTCGGAGAACTCGCGCACCGCCAGCACGTTGGTTCGCAGCACCGGCACCGGCGGCGCGTTGGTGTCCGCCGCCTCCTTGAAGGCGAGCGCATTGTAGAACGTCCACACCCCATCCACGCGCCGCGCCCGCTCGGCCCGCAGCTCCCAGTGCTTCGAGCCGTCGGGCTCCGCCGGGTATACGCCCGGGTCGATCATCTCGCCGGTTTCGCTGTTGTAAACCCCGACGCGCCACCGGCGGCCGTCGCGGGTGTTTTCAAAGCAGAGGTTGCGGTACTCGTTGCGCCCCGGGGCGCGGGGGTCGGGCGGCAGGCGCCGCTTCAGGATCGCCTTTGCCAGGTCATCGCTCGCGGGCACCCAGAACTCGTTGGCCGCAAACAGGGCCAGGCTGGCCAGCAGCCCCACCCCCAGGTACGGCAGCGTCAACCGCCACAGGCTCACCCCAGCCGCCCGGATGGCGGTGATTTCCTGGTGTCGCGCGTGATTGGTCAGCGCGTAGAGCAGCGCCAGCAGCAGCGCGATCGGCAGCACCAGCACCAGAAACTCCGGCAGGATCACCAGGTAATACTCTGCGATGTCCCACGCCCTCAGCCCCTTCTTCTGAAACTCCCCCAGCGTCACGAACAGGTCCGAGGAAATCCAGAACAGCAGGAACCCACACAGGCAATAGCCCAACGGGGTAAGCAGTTCGCGCAACAGGTAACGGTCCAGCAGCCGCATTGGCCGCAGCCTAGCCGCCGTTACCCCTCAAAGCAAGTTGCGGCGCCCCGGTAGCCCGCAGCGGGGTGCGTCTTGAGGGCCTGTTGCCCAAACAGCCACATTGGTGGGGCGCGCACTCCGCTGCGCGCCGCCGGCGGTTGCGAAAGCAGGCTGATTCCGCAGGTGTTCGGTTGCTCGCGGCGCGCAGCGGAGTGCGCGCCCTACCTTTCACTCGCGCAGCCGACTTGAGCAACACGCCCCACGGATCCGCCCGCGGCGGGGCGTGTCACGGCATCAGCTTGTGCAGCGCCGGCTTTCGCTGGCAGGTCGGGGGCGCATCCACCGTGGTAAGGGTGTAGCTGTCCTCGAAGCTCGTACCTCCTGCGGGACAGGCCACCGAACGCTTGAGATACCCCCGGATGTCGCTGTAGGTGACCGCTTGCCCTTCGTCCTTGTGCATTTCCAGTGACCAGCGCTGGATCGCGCCCTCGATTTGTTGCAGGTTGTTTATGCACACACTCTGGCGCACTCTTTCGCGGGCCTGCGCGTAGTTGGGGATCGCGATTGCAGCCAGCAGGCCAATGATGGCCACCACGATCATAATTTCCACTAGCGTAAACCCGCTCCTGCGGAACCTGATGTTTTTCATACTGAGCCTTTCTGTTGCCGCGGCGTGAACCAGGCAGCAGGCGGGTTATTATGATTACAATGAGCGTTCACGTATTGCCCGCTGCCAACCGCTACTCCTTATCAACAAGCCAAACGACTGTTGGTTTCGAAAAGGGCGTCGAGAGGCAGAGCAGCCGGGACAGGGTGGCTCGTGAGGATGGTCCGGGGCAGTGCTTCTGAACCGCGCAAAAGCCGGCATCGCCTCCCGCCCCGGGCGGGAGACGATGGCGTTGATTCACGGCGAAAAGGGCTACTTCTTGCCGCCCAGGATATTGCCCAGCGCGGAAGCTGCGTTCGTCCCGGCAGCTTTGACCAGGGAGGTTTGTATCTGGGCTTTCAAGTCGTCCACCATCTTCTGCTGCTCGTCCGTGAGCTTCATATCCTTCAACTGCTGGAGGGAATTGAGCGCCTCTTGATACTTCTCGCTTTTCACCAGCCCCTTCGCCTTGTCAATCAGCCCCTGGGTCTGCGCGCTCATCGCGGACGGTGCGGCTGCGGCCTCAGTCACAGCCTGAGTCGCCGCCGCTGGCACTGCGGGCACTGGGATGGTAGCCGCAGCGGGCGGCGTGGGCTCGGCTGGCGCTGGGGCGGCTGGCACTGCGGCGGGCGGCGCTGCCTCGGCTGCCGCCTTTTGCGCGTCGCTCGGCGCCGGATTCATCGCCTTGGGCGTTTCGCCGGCTGGTGGCTCCTGTTTGCCGCAACCAGTGGCCAAGAACAAAGCCGCTCCCGCGAACAGTCCGAGAATTGAATACGTGATCTTCATCTGCGTGTTCCTTTTGCTATAGTGTTTGATTGTTCGATTGTGAGTCATAGCGATCTTCATTCCTGAGCCGTCGTTCGCGGCCGCCCCGGCCCAATCGCCAGTGCGCGTGCAACTTGGGTTGCTCGACAGGAGGAAAATCACCGGTCCAATACTACCCCCATTGTTGGTCACGGTCAACCAGGCGAGTGCTGGCGCCGCCCCTTAAGCCGTCAGCGCGCCTTCCTTGACGAGCCAATCGTAGCCCTTCTCTTCCAGTTCCAGCGCCAGCTTCTTGTCGCCCGTCCGGATGATCCGGCCATCCACCAGCACGTGCACAAAATCCGGCACGATGTAGTTCAGCAGCCGCTGGTAATGCGTGATCACCAACTGCGCGTTGTCGGGCCGCCGGAGTTTGTTCACGCCACTGGAGACGATCTTCAGCGCGTCAATGTCCAGGCCGGAGTCGGTCTCGTCCAGCACGGCCAGCCGCGGCTCCAGAACCGCCATCTGGAAGAT
The DNA here is from genome assembly GCA_963822005.1 of uncultured Verrucomicrobiae bacterium. Classification (GTDB taxonomy): domain Bacteria; phylum Verrucomicrobiota; class Verrucomicrobiia; order Limisphaerales; family UBA8199; genus PALSA-1440. Next base: position 104,862 of record CAWGGD010000020.1, read on the forward strand.
CTCGTTGCGCTTCTTCTCGCCGCCGGAGAAGCCCTCGTTGACGGAGCGCCGCAGCAGGTCTTCGTTCAGCTCCAGCAGTTGGATCTTGTCCTTCACCAGCGTCAGGAACTCCATCGCGTCCAACTCCGTCTGGCCTTTATGCTTGCGGACTTCGTTCAGCGCCGACTTCAGGAAGTAAGTGCTGTTCACCCCCGGAATCTCGACCGGGTACTGGAACGCCAGAAATAGACCCTCCCGCGCCCGATCTTCCGGGTCCATGTCCAGCAAATCCTGGCCGTCATAGAGGACCCGCCCGGCGGTCACCTCGTAGCCGTCGCGGCCGGCCAGAATCGCCGCCAGGGTGCTTTTGCCGCTGCCGTTCGGCCCCATGATGGCGTGCACCTCGCCGGGATGAATGCGCAGGTTGATGCCCTTGAGAATCTGTTTGCTCTCCACACCAGCCGTAAGGTCTGTAATCTCCAATATCGCTTTCTTCATGGTTCTCAAACTTGGTTTCCGCAATTCCGATTCAACTCATTACACACTCCGGAGGGCGGCTCTAGCCGACGCTCCCCTCCAGGCTTACGCCCAACAGCTTCTGCGCCTCCACCGCAAACTCCATCGGCAGCTCGCGGAAGACTTCCTTGCAGAAGCCGTTCACGATCATGTTCACCGCGTCCTGCGTCGCCAGCCCCCGCTGGTTGCAATAGAAGATCTGGTCTTCCCCGATCTTCGAGGTCGAAGCTTCGTGCTCCACGCGGGCGGTCGTGTTCTTCACCTCGATGTAGGGGAAGGTATGAGCCCCGCACTTGTCGCCCAGGAGCAGTGAATCGCACTGCGAGAAATTGCGCGCGTTGGTCGCGCTCTTCTGGATCTTCACCAGGCCCCGGTAGCTGTTCTGGCCGTGCCCGGCCGAGATGCCCTTGGACACAATCGTGCTGCGCGTGTTCTTGCCGATATGCACCATCTTGGTGCCCGTGTCCGCCTGCTGATAATTGTTCGTCACGGCCACCGAGTAGAATTCCCCGACCGCATTGTCCCCCAGCAGGATGCAGCTCGGGTATTTCCACGTGATCGCGGAGCCGGTCTCCACCTGGGTCCAGGAGATCTTCGAGTTCTTGCCTTTGCACAGGCCGCGTTTGGTCACGAAATTGTAGATGCCGCCCCGGCCCTGCGCGTCCCCCGGATACCAGTTCTGCACGGTCGAGTACTTGATCTGCGCGTTATCCAGCGCAATCAGCTCCACCACCGCCGCGTGCAACTGGTGCTCGTCCCGCATGGGCGCCGTGCAGCCTTCCAGGTAGCTCACGGAAGCCCCTTCCTCCGCCACGATCAGCGTGCGCTCGAACTGGCCGGTGTTCGCCGCGTTGATGCGGAAATAAGTGGACAGCTCCATCGGGCAGCGCACCCCTTTGGGGATGAAGCAGAACGAGCCGTCGCTGAAGACCGCGGAGTTCAGCGCCGCAAAGTAATTGTCCGTGTAAGGCACCACCATCCCCAGATACTTCTTCACCAGGTCCGGGTGCTCCTGGACCGCGTCCGAGAACGAGCAGAAGATGATTCCCTTCTCGGCCAACTGCTTCTTGAACGTGGTCCCGACTGACACGCTATCAAACACCGCGTCCACCGCCACCCCGGCCAGCCGCTCGCGTTCCTTCAACGGAATCCCCAGCTTCTCGTAGGTCTCCAGCAGCTTGGGGTCAACTTCGTCCAGGCTCTTCGGCCCTTCGCCCTTCTTCTTCGGCGCGGAGTAATACACCGAGCCCTGGTAATCAATCGGCGGATAATGCACGTGCGGCCACGTCGGCTCCTTCATCGTCAGCCAGTGCCGGTAGGCCTTCAGCCGCCAATCCAGCATGAACTTCGGCTCGTTCTTCTTCGCCGAGATCAGGCGGACGATGTCCTCGTTCAGGCCCGGCGGCGCCGAGTCGGCCTCCACGTCGGTGTAGAAGCCGTACTTGTATTCCTTCTTAACCAGACCTTCGATTGTCTCGGTCGCTGTGCTCATCTTAACTCATGTAACCCATGTAACTCATTTAACTCAATCAACCCTTTGTTCCACGGCCCTTCGCCGTTGCCACACGTCGGGCACCGGCCGTGAATGGCAATATCATACCGCTCAGCCCGGTAGCCCCTCGGCAGCGCGATCCCGGGCTCAGCCGGCAGCTCAATGTCAAAAACACTCTCGCACTGATCACAATAAAAATGGCAGTGCTCGCGCATGTTCGGGCAGAAGCGCGTCGCGCCCCGCTCCAGCGTCACCTGCCGCGCCAGGCCGCAGGCCACCAGCGCATCCAGGCAGTTATACACCGTCGCCAGCGAAATGTCCGGCATCTCGCGCTTGGCGCGGATAAACACTTCCTCCGCCGTCGGATGGTCGCGTTTCCGCAGCAGCACAGCATAGACGTGCTCGCGCTGCGGCGTAAAACGAAAACCGCGCGTCGCCAGCCGTTCGTTGAACTGGTCGTCGCGGTGGTTAGGCACCCTGCTGCGCATGGTCCCGGCAACGTAGCCCGGGGCTGGCCGTTGTCAATATTTGGAATAATTCTAAACTGCAGGCTTTGGTCTGGGCGGGGCCTGCGGTCCGGCCACCCGGCCACCCGACACCCCCATCGCCCGCCCCTCCAGCCCCGCAAGGCCCCCATATCCGTACTTATACGGATAAGACCGTATTTGTCCAACCCACCTTTCTACGCTGGGCGAAAAACTGAAAGGCTAGATATGACTGATGCACAATTGGAACTGAGTCTGGGCAGCCCGCGTATGACCCAACCGTTGCGCTCGAACCGTCGCCCGTCCACTTTGGGTTCGGGGTGGTGGTTCCAGCGGATGCGGCAGGTGGTGGACCGCGCCTTCGATTGGCAGCCAACGCCGCCCGCCCGCCCGGAGCAGATTTGGTTTTCCGGCACGCACCGCCAGGTCGGCGTCAGCCCGTAGCGGCAATTCGGACCCCGCAGGGACTGGGGAGGCGAGGGCGCTCGGAACAACCCGAGCGGCGGTGTTCTGCGCCGTGATTGTCCTGATTGTTGCTTGATTACTCCCCGGGACTCTGAGAATCTATGCTCGCGAATGTGCCGTTTAGTCGTTCTCGTTCTCGCTCGCGGAAGTCCTCCGTAGGAGTTAACGGTACAAAAGCTAGAAAACTCATGTCAAACGAAAAACCGGGCTACGAATCGAACTCGCTAATCCAGCACTCCCAGGCCAAGAATTCCAAACCGCAGCGCCCGCCCAGGACATGGGTCGGCGCGTTGCTGCTGGTTGTTCTCTTCACGTTCATGCCCACCGTCCCGGCCAGGGCGGCTGAGTATCGGGCGTTTTGGCTCGATGCTTTCCACAACGGGTTCTACAGCCAAATCCAGGTGGACACTTTGCTTGGCGTTCCCGGCACGAACACCACGGGGCAGATCCGCGACGTCAATTGCAACGCCGTCATCATCCAGGTGCGAAAGCGAGCGGACGTCTGCTATCCCTCCGGGGTCGGACGAACCTTACATGTCGGGCCTCTCGCCGGCTGACTTCAACGCCTTGGCGGCCCTGATCAAAGCGGCCCACGACACGACGGGCGGCAAGAAGCGCATCGAGGTGCACTGCTGGTCGGTGGCCTTCAAGACCGCCAAAGGCGTGGTGTATCGGCAACACACCAACACGCCCACGGGCAGCCTCACGAGCTTCGACAATTACTGGCCGACGCGCCTCAGCAGCACAAACGGCGCGGAGAACGCCGACGGCGCTTTTGATCCGGGGCATCCCAAAGCGTTGGAGTATCTGGTCAACACGCACATGGACCTGGTGAATTTCCAAACGACCGCCGGGCCAGACGGCACCGACGGCCACATTGACGGCATCCACTACGATTACGTTCGCTTCGAGGCTAACACGGAAGGCTACAATCCCACGAGTGTGGCCCGGTACAACGCCCGCTACGGGCTGAGCGGGGACCCCGCCTCCACCAGCGAGCAGTTCAAGCAATGGCGGCGCGACCAGGTTACCGCTTTTGTCCGGCAGATGTACGCCCGCATCCAGAAAACCAAGCCGTGGGTCAGGCAGTCCGGCTCCTTCGTTACCTGGAACCCCTCTCCCACCACCTCGACGAGGGCTGGGTTCCAGGCCACGCGCCCCTACTACGACGTGTATTCCGATTGGGATAGCTGGATCCAGGAGGGGATCGTGGACATAGCAGTGCCGATGACCTACTACGACTGGGCTGGCAGCTACCCGGCGGACTTCACGCGGTGGATGAACTTTGAGAAGGACCGGCATGGCAGCCGCCACATGGTCATCGGGCCCGGCATCTACATGAACTACTTGAGCGACGCCATCCTCGAGCTGCAAATGACCCGCGACCCGTCGCCGTCCGGCAATTACGCCGACGGGTTCTGTGGCTACTCTTACGCCAGCCCTTACTCAGTCTCCAAGGGCCCTGCTGTGTACGGAACCTGGGCCAATTTTGCCCCCGAACTCGTTTCGAATGTGACTCCCACATGGGACGACATCCCCACCATGCCCTGGAAAGTCTCTCCCACTACCGGCCATATCATGGGTACGGTCACAATCGCCGGCACGGGCGCCTGGGCGGACGGCGCCGCCGTGAACATCACTGGCCCCGTCAGCCGGACGCAAACGAACGATGGGACCGGTTTCTATGCCTTCATTGATCTGCCGCCGGGCAGCTACACGGTGATCGCCAGCAAGACTGACTATCCGAGCGCCACCGGGACCGTCGCCGTTGCCGTCGGGGAGGTCACCGGCAATATGTACGAGCAGAACTTAGTCCTGGGGGGAGATACCCCGCCCTCGATCATGACCCAACCACAGAGCCAGATCGTCAATCAGGGCGTCGATGCCACCTTTACGGTCAGCGCCAGCGGCACGACGCCGCTGTACTACCAGTGGCGCTTCAACACAACCAATATTGCCGGCGCGACCGCCACGAGTTACACCGTCGCTAGCGCGCAAACCAGCAACGCGGGGGATTACTCAGTGGTCGTTACCAACGCCGCTGGCAGCGTGACCAGTTCCAATGCCACGTTAATTGTGGAGACAAATCTGTCTCTCACAGCCACCGCCACGCCCGGCGGCGCGGTTTACAAGAACCCTGACCAGTCAGTCTATGCGCCCAATTCGGTAGTCGCGCTGATCGCCGCGCCTGTTCTGGGTTGGACCTTCAGCGGTTGGTCGGGTGGCGCCAGCGGTACCGCCAACCCCCTGACCGTCATGCTCACCGCCAACCTGGCCATCACTGCCAACTTCACTTCCACGGTGCCCGACCTCATTGTGGATAACTTACAGACTGCCACAACAGGAACCTGGACGACGCGGACCGCGGGTACGGGCTACTACGCCTCTAATTTCCAGACGGCCAGCACGGCGAGTTCAGTCACCGCTACCGCGGCCTTCACTCCAACTATCGCCACCGCTGGCAATTACGATGTGTATGTCTGGTATCCCACGCCCAGCAGTGGAACAACTTCCGCCAATGCCCCATTCCTGGTTTCCTACAACGGCGGCACCACCAACGTGGCTGTTAACCAGCAAACCAGCCAGCAGACCTGGCGTTTGATTGCGTCAGGAGTAAACTTCGCGGCGGGCACGGGCGGCTCTGTCCAGTTAGCCAACAACACCGGCGAAAGCAGCCGTCGCGTCCTGGCCGACGCGGTGCGCTGGGTCTATTCGGCCAACCAGGGTTCACCGCCGGTCATCATCGCCCAGCCGCAGGATCAGAACGCCGATCAAGGCACTAATGTCACCTTCACCGTTACGGCCACCGGCACGCCCGCCCCGAGCTATCAATGGCGTTTCAACGGCACCAACCTCGCCTACGCGACCGCCAGCGCATACACCTGCTATAATGCTCAGGCTCAACACGCCGGCAGTTATTCAGTCATGGTCTCCAACATCGCCGGCACCCTCGTCAGCACCGATGCCGTCCTCACCGTTATCCAGCCCCAGCCGCCCACGATTGATTGGATTGGCCTCACCACCGAGGGCTACATTCAACTGCACGGCAGCGGTGCCCCGGGCCATTACAGCATTGAGGCGGCCACCAACCTCGCGGACTGGACGGAGTTGACCAATTTCACGACCACGGGCGCGACCTTCCAATACACCGATGGCGAGACCAACCTGCCCCAGCGGTTCTATCGCGCGCGCCGGCTCCTCTGATCGGGCGCGCTCCAAGGTGCCGTCTGCTTTTGCCGGATTGACGCGACCCCGCAAAGGCGTATGATCGTGGAGCTTTGTATGTGCCGGATTTTGCGCCTTTGTTCTGTCAGCAGCCGCGCTGCCGGCTTCCAGTTTTGCCACGCGTAACGCCTCCGCCCGCCATGAAGAACCGCAATCATTGCCCCCATCCCCCCTTCGCTGCCCTCGAACCTGCGTTCCGGCGCCTGGCCGTGACTGCGGCGGTAATGCTCGCCGCGCTCCTCCTCGGCGGGGCTGCCGTCACCGCCAACGCCGCCGAATGGCGCGCCTTCTGGGTGGACGCCTGGGGTGCCGGCATCTTGAACCAAAGCCAGGTGGAAACCTTGCTCGGCGTTCCCGGCACCAATACGGCGGGGCGGATCCGCGACGCCAACTGCAACACCGTCATTATCCAGGTGCGCCGTAATTGTGACGCCTGCTACCCCTCCAGCATGGGCGAACCCTACATGTCGGGCCTCTCCCCAGCCGACTTCAACGCGCTGCAGGCCGCGATTGACGCCGCTCACGACACCACGGGCGGCAAGAAACGCATCGAGGTCCATTGCTGGATCGTCACCTTCCGCACCAGCGGCGGCGCCGTCTATTCGCAGCACAGTGATCCTCCGACCGGTAGTTTGACCACGCTCGACAACTACTGGCCGAGCCGCGATAACACCGGCGCCGAGGTCAGCGACAGGGCGTTCGATCCTGGCCATCCGCTCGTCCTTCAATACACCGTCGGCGTGGCCATGGACCTGGTGAACAATTTCGACATTGACGGGGTCCACTACGACTACGTCCGCTTCACGGCGAACAACCAGGGCTATAACCCGACCAGCATTGCCCGTTACAACGCCCGCTACGGGCTAAGCGGCCAGCCCTCAGCCTCGAACGAGCAATTCAAGCAATGGCGGCGGGACCAGGTGAGCGCGGTGGTGCGGCAGGTCTATGCGCGGATTCAGAAGAGCAAGCCGGGGGTAAAGCAGTCGGGCTCGTTCGTCACCTGGAATCCCTCGCCCACCGACTCGACCCGGGCGGCGTTCCAGGCCACCCGCCCCTACTACGACGTCTATTGCGACTGGGATAGCTGGCTGCAAGAGGGGATTGTGGACATGGCCGTGCCGATGACCTACTACAATTGGGCCAGCCTGCCCAACGACTACACCCGCTGGATGAACTGGGAGAAGGACCGGCACGGCAACCGCCACATGATCATCGGCCCCGGCATCTACCTGAACTCGCTGGCCAACGCCACTTATGAGCTCCTTTTGACCCGCGACGCGTCGCCCGCCGGCAACCATGCCGACGGTTTCAGTGGCTATTCCTACCGGGTCCCGTACGTCAACGGCACGTGGTCCGGCTTCAGCCCCTCGCTGGTTTCCCAGGTTACGCCGACTTGGGACGACATCCCCACGATGCCCTGGAAAACGTCGCCCACCACCGGCCACATCATGGGCACCGTCACGAACATCGTGGGCACGGGCACGAATGCTGCGGGCTTCTGGGCGGATGGCGCCATCGTCAACCTCACCGGCCCGGTCAACCGCAGCATGTGCACGGACGGAACGGGCTTTTACACCTTTATTGATCTGCCGCCCGGCGCCTACACTGTCGCCATCAGCAAGCCCGGCTACTTCAATGCTCAGGCGACCGTGAACGTCGCCATCGGGGAGGTTACCGGCAACATGTACCAGCAGGATTTCGTGCTTGATCCCACTACCTCCGTCACCATCGCCGCCGAGCCGGTCAGCCAGGGCGTCAGCCTCGGCGGCGACGCCACCTTCACCGTCGTCGCCAACGGCACTCCTCCCCTTTCCTATCAATGGCGGTTCTGGGGCACCAACCTAGCTGGCGCCACCGATTCCAGTTACACCCGGAGCCAGGTGCAGCTCGCGGATGCCGGACCGTATTCGGTCACCATTTCCAACGCCTTCAGCGGCGCCATCAGCTCCAATGCCTTGCTCGCGGTCATTACGCTCCCCGCCATCACCGCGCAGCCGCAGTTTTCGGCCGTCCTTCCCGGCCAAAGCACCGTGTTCACCGTCACCGCCGCCGGCACCCCGCCGCTCGGCTACCAGTGGCGCCTCAACGGCGAGGACGTCGCCGGCGCAACCTCAACCGCACTCGCGGTTCCCTTCGTATGCGCCTCCAATGTGGGAATTTACTCCGTGCTCGTGAACAACGACTACGGCGTCGTTCTTAGCTCGGACGCCCTCCTCACCCTCCTGCCCGCGGCGACGGGGGACGACAGCTTAGGTCAAGGCATCCCGCCCGCATCGGCCAGTAACATTGTCGCCGTGGCCGCTGGCGCCTGGCACACCATCGCCTTGCGCGCCGACGGCACGGTCGTCGCCTGGGGCGACAACTCAAGCGGCCAAACCAACGTCCCTTCGACCTTGCAGGACGCTCTGACCATCGCGGCTGGCGGCTATCATGGGCTCGCGCTGCGGGCCGGCGGCAACGTCGTCGCCTGGGGCGCGAACGATTATGGCCAGGCCACCGTCCCGGCGGGTCTGTGCAGCGGGATTGCAGTCGCCGCCGGCACCTGGCACAGCGTCGCTCTGCGGGCCAACGGCACCGTCGCCGTCTGGGGCGACAACTCCTTCGGCCAGGCCAACTGCCAGGCCGGGTTGACGAATGTGATAGCGGTGGCCGCAGGCGGCAACCACACCCTCGCGCTTAAGGCCGACGGCACCGTTGTCGCCTGGGGGGAGAATACGGACGCGGAAGGGAACGTGGCGGGGCAATCGGTTGTGCCCTGGGGCCTCACCGGTGTGGTGGCCATCGCCGCTGGTGAATACCACAGCCTGGCCGTCAAAGCTGATGGCACGGTTGTCGCCTGGGGCGACGACAGCGATAACCAGTGCAGCGTGCCCTCTGGCTTGGTTGAGGTGGTCGCCGTTGCCGGCGGCGGCGCGCACAGCCTGGCGCTCAAAACCGACGGCACCATCGCCGCCTGGGGCGCCAACTGGAACGGCCAGTGCGACATCTCCCCCAGCTATGTCCCGGCGAACGGCATGACCGCCGGCCGTTACCATACCGTTATCCTCGGCGAGGGCACCATCCCGGTGCCGCGTCTGATGAATCCCGTCCAGACTCGGTGTCGGTTCACCGCCTGGATCCAAACCCTCAATCGCAAGCAGTACGCCTTGGAATACAAGGACTGCCTGTCCGCGGCCGACTGGACGGCGGTCGCCACCAATGCCGGCAACGGCGCGCTCCAAATGCTCTCCGATCCGACCGCCACCGCCTCGGGGCGATTCTACCGCATGCGGCAGTGGTAGGCGCAGCATGACCGAGTGGAACATCCAATCCCGCGCCCGGGCGTGCTCCGCCTGCAGCAAGCCCTTTGCTGACCGCGAAGCCTATCACACCCTGCTGTTCGACGAGACCCCCGACCTCCGTCGCTCCGACATCTGCGACGCCTGCTGGCAGAAGCAATACAGCGACGGCGCCCGCGACCGCAAAGGGTTCATCTCCTACTGGCAGGGCGTTTATGCCGCACCGCCGCCGCCGGAGGACGCCATCAAGCGCGAAACCGCCGAGTCCCTGCTGCGGAAGCTCATCCAGCTCAACGATCCCCAGTACATCCCCGCGGGCTTTATCCTCGCCGTCATGCTCGAACGCAAACGCCTCCTCAAGGTGAAAGAGCAAATCGTCCGCGACGGACAGCGGGTCTTCATCTACGAACACCCCGCCACCGGCGACCTATTCACCATCACCGACCCCGCCTTGCAGCTCAACCAGCTCGAACAGGTCCAGCGCGACGTCGCCGCCCTGCTCGAACACGGCCTCAACCCGCCGCTGCCTCCAGCCCAGCCAACTGCGCCGGAAGCCGCCCCCCTTGCCCCTGAACCCCTCACCCCATCCCTCTCCCCCTCCGACTCGCCGCGCTGTCGCGCCGTCGCAGCGGGGGGGAGAGGGATGGGGTGAGGGAGCCGTCTGTCGAGCCGAGGTCATTGGTGAGGGGTCCGTTAGAGTCCCGGGACGCAAAGCCGGAACCCTCCTGAACGCAGTTCCTTCCTCTCCATGACCGATCCCAAGCCCGCTGTAACTGGACCCGACGATCTCCAGGCGCGGCTAGCTTATGTCTTCCGCGACCCGGCCTTGCTGCGCCTCGCCTTGACCCACCCCTCCGTCGCGCATGAGCAAGGCTCGCCCCTCCCTACCAACCAGCGCCTCGAATTCCTCGGTGACGCCGTCCTCCAGCTCGTCCTCACCTGCGAGTTGTATCACAAATTCCCCGACTGCGGCGAAGGGCCCCTCACCAAGGCCCGCGCCAAACTCGTCAATCGCCGCACGCTCGCCGAGCGCGCCCGCCAGCTCGGCCTCAGCCCGCACGTAATCCTCAGCCGCGGCGAGGAACTTCAGGGCGGCCGCGACCGCTCCTCCACCCTCGCCGACGCCTACGAAGCCCTCCTCGGCGCCATCCTGCTCGATGGCGGATTCGACGCCGCTCGCGAATTCATTCTCCGCCACTTCCAGGCCGCCTTTGGCGGGCTCTCCGTCATCCCCATCCTCGAGAACCCCAAAGGCGAATTGCAGGAACTGCTCCAGGCCAGCTCTCCCGAAGCCCCCCATTACCACGTCGTCTCCGCCAGCGGCCCCGACCACGACCGGCTCTTCGAGTGCACCGTCCAACACGCCGGAACCGAGCTGGCCCGCGGCCGCGGCAAGAGCAAGAAAGCCGCCGAAAGCGAAGCCGCCCTCGCCGCCCTAACTGTGCTTCGCGAAAGGAAAGAGGTTAGCCCGTGACCACACCGTTCCGCCTGCACCGCAAAACTCTCATCGGCGTTGTCCACCTCCGGCCTCTGCCCGGCTCCCCCCGCTGGCGGGGCAATATGGAAGCCGTGATCGAGTTCGCGGTCAACGACGCCCGCGCCTACGAGCGCGGCGGCGCGCACGCGCTCTTCATCGAGAACTTCGGCGACATCCCCTTCACCAAAGGCAGCGTCGCCCCGGAAACCCTCGCCGCCATGGCCGCCGCCGGCCGCGCCATCCGCCAGGCCGTCCGCCTCCCCATCGGCTTCAACGTCCTCCGCAACGACGCCCGCGCCGGCCTCGCCCTATGCGCCGTCTGCGGCGGGGCTTTCATTCGCGTCAACGTCCACACCGGCGCCATGCTCACCGACCAGGGCCTCATCGAAGGCAACGCCTACGAGACCGTGCGCTATCGCCAGCGCCTCTGCCCGCAGGTGAGAATCTTCGCCGATGTCCACGTCAAACACGCCGTCCCCCTCGGCAACTGGACCATCGAAGACGCCGCCCGCGACACCGTTGACCGCGGCCTCGCGGATGCCCTGATCGTTTCCGGCGCCGGCACCGGCCTGGCCGCGCAACTCGCCGACGTCCAGCGCGTCCGCCGCGCCGCCCCCGCCACGAAGATTCTCCTCGGCAGCGGCGTCAACCTGGCCAACGTCCGCGATTTCCTCCCCGTCGCCGACGGCTTCATCGTCGCCTCCTCGCTCAAACAGCGCGGGCGCCTATCCAATCCCGTTGACCCCAAACGCGTCGCCGCCCTCGCCCGGGCAATCGCAGCGTAGGGCAGGCGTCTCGCCTGCCCCCTGAACCGTCCCCTGTGGCTGCAGCGGCTTCTCGGCAGAGCGCCGCTGTCTGTGACCCGCTAGTCCAGTTCCTCGGGCTTGCGTTTGGCTGCCCCCGGCGTATGTTCGCCTGCCAGGCGATGAACGCTCCTGCCATAACCGCAAACTCTCTCACCGGCCGAACGCGGTACCAGAGCAGCGGGTTCGTCAACGTTGGCCCGTTCCTGCTGTGGAACTTGCTCGCACTGGCCGTTGCCGCGTTGCTCGCCGCATTCATGTTCTGGCTCTTCCACGTCGGCCACTATTACGTCATCTTCGTGCCCATCCTGTGCGCACTCCCCGTCGCGGGCCTGGCGCAACTCGCCGTGGCCAAGGGCCATTGCCGCAATCGCCTGGTTGGACTGCTCACCGGTCTTGCCCTCGGCGTCGTTCTCTACCTGGGATCATATTACGTTGGCATGATTTATCACCTTGGCCCACGGGCAGCCGCCCGGCCAGACCTGCTGGTCCAGTACATCCGTTTCCGCATGGCGACCGACGTCGAGCGCAGTGCCTACTCATCCAGGGACGACGAGGATCGCCCCCAGCGCCGGCCCGGCTCGAACGGGACCAATTGGGTTCGATTCGCCATTGAGTCCCTGAGCGCGGTCGGCATTGTCACGGCCGCGGCCTATCGCCGGTCGCGCAAGACCTATTGCGAGCATTGCAAGCGGTGGCTGACGCGCGAGACGACGCCGTTCGAGCCGGCCCAGGCCGCCGGGATCGTCGAGAGCCTCCAGACCGGCTCCGCCCGCGCGCTCGCCGCTCTCTGCGCCACGCCGCCTTATGCCACGGTGCCGAACACTACCCTGGCCGTTGATTACTGCCCTTCGCTCAAAGAGGGCCGGGCGCAGGATTGCCCGGTATTTGTGTCTCTCAAGAGCCTCACGGCCAATGCCAAAGGAGTAACCTTCGACGCTTTCGAGCAGGCGAAAGGCAAATTGATCGAGCGTGGCGTGCAGTTGAACCCGAGTGAATTGCCCGCGCTCGCGCCGCGGTTCCCTGTCTTTGAGGCCTACGCCGGGCGCGCGGCGGTCGCCTCGCTGCTGCCGACGGAGGAGCCCGCCGAGTCGGGCGAGGAGCGGGAGCCGGCGGGCCCGGTCGCGGACATCTCCCCCCTCGGGTCGGATCACATCGGCAAAGTGCTGACGCGAAAGAGAATTTTGCTGGGAAACGCATTGGCGATTATCGGCCTGGTGAGTTTCATCGGCGGGCTGGCTCTTCTGGCCTGGGGTGCCAGTATGTTGGAGGGTGCGGACAAAGCGACCTCCGCCCCGCCGGGAGCGGGAGTGGCGCTGTGCGTCCTCGGCGGAGCATTGGTGCTGACCGCTCTGACCGGCATGCTCTTCGATTCCAGCTTCGGCGGGAACCGGATGCTCCGGAAAGCCTTCCGGTCCGAGCTCGCCCGACGCACGGGCGTGTTGGTCGAGCCCAACGACCCCGATGCCCTATTCGTGGAAGTCGTGCCCAAGCTCAACTGGGGCAAGGTCATGTTGGACAACGCGAGCGACATCGGCTTGCTGCTAGTGGACAAGGCGCGGCGCGAGATCCGGTTTGAAGGCGACAACGAACGCTGGCGTGTGCCCGCCGCCAGCATCACCAGTTGCGAGGTGGAAAAATACGTGCACGGCCAGGGCGCGGGCGCAACCAAGCTCTTCTATGTGGTGTTGCGCGCGACGCGGCGGGAGGGCTTCTGGGAAGTCCCCCTCCGCGAAAGGAGAGGCCATGGCGTGCTGTCGTCCAAGCGCAAGAAGCTGGCCCACCAGCTCGCCGCAGCCATTCAGGAGCTGCGCGGGCTGGGCTCAGGCAGAACTCCTTAAGGACATGGCATCCCCAGGGCCCCTCTTGAGATTGACCGGTGTGACCAAGCGCTACGACGCGCCCGGCATGTCCGGTGCCTTGACCGTGCTCAACGATGTGTCGCTCGAAGTCGCGCGCGGCGAGTCTCTCGCCATTGTCGGCCCCTCCGGCTCCGGCAAGAGCACCTTGCTGCATATCGTCGGCACGCTCGACCGGCCCACCTCCGGCTCAGTCGCCCTCGACGGGCGGGACTTGGGCGCCTTGGACGACCAGCAACTCGCCGCCGTGCGGAACCGCAAGATTGGCTTCGTGTTCCAGTCGCACTATCTCCTGCCCCAATGCACCGTCCTGGAGAACGTCCTGGTGCCGACCCTCGCCTCTCAGGAGGCCGCGCTGCGCGATCGCGCTGCCGAACTGGCGGAGCGACTACTCAACCGTGTCGGGCTGGGGGAGCGCAAGGCCCACCGCCCCGGCGAACTCTCCGGCGGCGAGCGCCAGCGCGTCGCTGTCGTCCGCGCGCTCATTAACCAGCCCCCACTCCTGCTCGCCGACGAACCCACCGGCTCGCTCGACCACACCTCCGCCCGCCAACTCGGCCAACTCCTGCTGGAGCTCAACCGCGAGGAAGGCGTGACGCTGATCATCGTCACCCACGCGCTCGAACTGGCCCGGCGCATGGCGCGCGTGTTGGAGCTCAAGGACGGGCGGCTCGCGCCAATCGCCAACGGGCCATAGAAAGACGGGGGAGACCGTGGCGCGCACCACACAGGAGCCCGCGGCTTGGCCGACACAAAGCCGTAGCGCAGATTTGCAATCTGCCGTATCGCCGATTTGTAATCGGCAGAGCGCCCAGCCTGCCCGCCCCCGTGGGTATGGAGGACGGTCAGCAGGTTGCAAACCTGCGATACAGCAGATTGCAAATCTGCGCTACGCTCGCTCGCGCCACGCTTCAGCCAAGCCTACGGCTGCCTCTATATGACCTTCTGGCAGCTCATCCGCCGCAACCTCCGCTTCCGCGCGCGGGCACATCTCGGGGTGGTGCTCGGCGCGGCCATCGGCAGCGCGGCCTTGATTGGCGCATTGGTGGTGGGCGATTCGGTCAGCGAGAGCCTCACCAACATGGCCTTGAGCCGGTTAGGCAAGATACACTTCGCCCTGAGCACTCAGGATCGCCTTTTCCAGGCGAGCCTAGGGCGGCGCCTCTGGGGTGGCCGGCCGTCCTACGGGTTCCGCGTCGACCCTACACTCACGGCCTATGTCCATCCGCTCGACGGCCATCCCAAGCCCTCGGTGTTAGCCCTACCCGGGGTCGCTGCGCGGCAGGACGGCAGCGCGCGCGCCAACCACGTCAATGTGTTTGGAGTGGAGACAAACCAGTGGCCACGCCTAGCTGACTGGGGCACCTTATCCCGGGGCGTGAGGCTTCCGGGCCACGAAGGCAGGATTGCCCGCCGGGATGGCGCTCTGATGATGCTTTTAGAGGGTGGCAAGGGCCCGCTCTCGCAGTGGCAGCGCGGCGAGACGGCGCTCATTAACGAGACTCTGGCCCGGCAGCTCGCCGTCCAGGAGGGAGACGCGCTGGTTCTGCGCGTGCGCAAGCCGACCGCTTTGGGGCTAGACTCCGCGATCAGCCCGCGCAACGAGGATACCGTTGCGCTTCGGCTCAAGGTCGGCCCGATATTGACTGCTGACACACTGGGTGACTTCGCCCTTGCAACGCAGCCGGCTCCGCCCGCGAACCTGTTTCTGGCACTGGACCTTCTGGCTGACAAAACAGGCGTATCTGGCCGCGCTAACCTGCTGGTCACCCGTGAGATCCGCGGGGTGCGGCGTCTCGGCCGGTGGGACCGGCTGTGTGACTCAGTGGCGCGCTGGTTATGGGCCTGGGCGCCCCGGCTCCCTGAATACGGAACCGGTCGGATGGTCCCTGGCGACGCACCGAATCCTGAGAGCCTGGCCGGTCGCGCTGCGCGCGTCGTTGAACCCAAGTTCGACCAGCCAGTGCCCGATGCACTAGCTTTGCCGTGGCTCAACACGGAACTGGCCCGCGTGTGGTTACCTGAGGATGCCGCCCTGTCTGTGCGCGCCGTGGAGCCGCCGCCGAGTGCGCCCGGCGGGGAACCAATCCGATCATACGTCGAGGTGACCAGTTCACGCGTCTTCCTCGAACCGGCCGTCATAGCCGCCGCCCTCAAACCCAGAACCGTTGTTCTCACCAACCACGAGGCTATCCAGGTAGACAGACCGAATGATGTCGTTACTGCCCAGCTTGTCACCAACGCCGTGCGTGTCCTCACCTACCTGGCGAACCTCATCCGCACGGGGGCCCGGGCAACGCCCTATTCGATGGTGACGGCAGCCGACGGGCCGTACGTGCCAGTGGATATGCGGGATGACGAGATTGTCGTCAACCAGTGGCTTGCGGACGATTTGCAGGTTAAGCCGGGCGATACCGTTGCCCTGAGCTATTACGTCGTGGATTCCGGCAGCCGCCTGGTCGAGGGCACGAACTCGTTTCGGGTGCGCGGGATTGTGCCGCTCAAAGGCATCTACGCGGACCGGACGCTAATGCCCGAGTTCCCGGGCTTGGCCAAAGCCGAGAGCACACATGACTGGGACGCGGGCTTCCCGCTCGTTTATCCGATTCGCGACAAGGACGAGGCCTACTGGAAGACCTGGCGGGGCACGCCGAAGGCCTTTGTGACTTTGGCTGCGGGCCAAGCCATGTGGGCCAACCGGTTTGGGGCGCTCACGGCCGTCCGGTATGACGTGCCGACCAACACCTTGGCGATGACCTGCCGCGAGGCCGTGTATCGCAACCTGCTGGCGAATTTGCGGCCGGAGGACGTTGGCCTCCGGTTCGAGGCCGTCCGCGAGCAGGCCCTCAAGTCGGCCGCGCAATCGCAGGACTTCGGCCAACTCTTCCTCGGCTTCAGCCTCTTTTTGGTCGTGGCGGCGCTGTTGCTCATGGCGCTGCTCTTTCAGCTCGGCCTCGAACAGCGGGCCGCCGAGGTGGGGCTACTACTGGCGCTTGGCCTGACGCCGAAACAGGTGAGGCGCCTGTTGCTGCTCGAGGGTGCCGCGCTGGCCCTCGTGGGCGGCGTCGTGGGTGTGCTGGGCGGGCTTGCTTACGCTAGGGCGATGTTGTGGGCTCTCGCCACGGTTTGGCGTGGCGCAATCGGGAGCGCCGAGCTTCAATTCCATGTGACGGCGGCCAGCCTGAGCATCGGCCTCTGCGGCAGCACCGTCGTGGCCGTGCTGACAATCTGGTTGACCTTGCGCAAACAAGCGCGGCAGCCGGCGCGGGAATTACTGGCCGGGGAAGTCCAAAGTCCAAAGTCTAAAGTCCAAAGTCGGGGAGTAGTGATCGCGCTGGCGTCGGGGTTGGCGGCGGTGGCGATGGTTGGTTGGGCGCTGCTGAGTGGGAGGAATGCAGACCCGGGTGTGTTCTTTGGGGCGGGGACCTTGTCGCTGGTGGCGGGGCTGGCTTGCGCGTCCGCCTGGTTGGGCCGGTTGGCGCGGGAGGCCGGCGCAGCGCACCTGAGCCTCGTTCAGTTGGGCGTGCGCGGCTGCGCGCGGCGACGAAAGCGCAGCCTCGCCACCATCGCCCTGCTGGCCTGCGGCTCCTTTGTGATCGTCTCCATTGGCGTGTTCCGGCTCGACGCAAATCGCGACGCGGCCCAGCGCACCGCGGGCACGGGTGGATTTGCGCTGATCGGGGAATCCACCATGCCCGTCGTTCAGGACCTCAACACCAAAGCCGGGCGCGAGTTCTATGGCCTGAGCGCCGACCAGCTTGCGGGCGTCAACATGGTCCCGCTGCGCGTGCGTGAGGGCGACGTCGCCAGTTGCCTCAACCTGAACCGGGCGCAGAAGCCGCGCTTGCTGGGTGTAAAGCCCGAGTTGCTGGCCGGCAGGTTCACCTTCGCCAAAGCGGCCCAAGGCCTCGACCGCCGCCAGGGCTGGGAACTCCTCCATCCCCGTAGCAGCCGACGTCAGGAAGCTCTGACTAACAACTCCGCGCTCCGCACTCCGCACTCCGCACTCCCGGACGAGCTTCCTGCCATCGGCGACGCCAACTCCATCCAATGGGCGCTAGGCAAGCGGATTGGGGATACGATTGATTACACCGACGAGCAGGGCCACGGGTTCAAGCTCCGGTTGGTCGGGGCGGTGGCGAACTCGATCCTGCAGGGGAGCCTGCTGATTGACGAGGACGAGTTCACCCGGCGGTTCCCGGGCGAAAGCGGCTACCGGATGTTCCTGATTGACGCCCCATCGAACTCCGTCGCGCAGGTTTCCGCCACGTTGTCGCGCGCCTTGCAGGATGCCGGCCTGGAGTTGACGCCCGCCGCGCAGCGGTTGAACGAGTTCAACGCGGTGCAGAACACCTACCTGGGCACATTCCAGGTCCTGGGCGGACTGGGGCTGCTGCTCGGCAGCGCGGGCCTCGGCGTGGTCGTCCTGCGCAATGTGCTCGAACGGCGTGGCGAACTGGGCTTACTGCTGGCGGTGGGCTTCCGGCGGCGACTACTGCAGCGACTGGTGTTGAGTGAGCATGGCGTTCTGCTGGGCTTGGGGCTTGGCCTTGGGCTCGCTGCCGCCGCCGTGGCCGTCCTTCCGGTCGTGCTCACCCCAGGGACGCAACTGCCCTATGGCTCGCTGGCGCTGACCCTTGCCGCCGTTCTGCTCAACGGCCTGCTCTGGACCTGGCTGGCGACGGGCTATGCCCTGCGGGGCAACCTCCTGGCGTCCCTGCGAAACGAGTAAGAAGAGCGAAGCAATAGAGGAGTCCGAGCCATACCTTGGCTTGGCGGGCGTTCGGCTCTGGCTGTGTTCTGTCTGCGAATGCCGGGGCGGCCCCCCACGGCGGCGGGATGCCGCAAGGTGGGGCGGTGTTTGGACATAGCCAGGCCTACGGGACAGACCGGGCGCTGACCGCCAACGGCGCCAAACGGGGGCGGGGGTTCGAGAATATGTTCTTCAGGGCAGCGATGGCGTCGGGCTGAACGGCTGGTTTTTCCCGGCGAACACGAATTCTGCACGGGCGAGGTTGGCGGCCGTCAAACCTCACAGATTTTTTGCTTTCCCTGCCGGGCACCCCTCGTATTATGCAGTCTGGTCGCAGGAGTTGCGACTAACCAGTAACGGATTCATCCATTGGAAGAGAAACATTATGCCATTGACACATACGAAAGAATTGTTCGCCAAGGCGCTGAAGGGCAAGTATGCGCTGGGCGCCTTTAACGTCAATAACATGGAGCTGTTGCAGGCCATTGTCG
Source organism: uncultured Verrucomicrobiae bacterium (assembly GCA_963822005.1). Taxonomy (GTDB): domain Bacteria; phylum Verrucomicrobiota; class Verrucomicrobiia; order Limisphaerales; family UBA8199; genus PALSA-1440. Next base: position 123,685 of record CAWGGD010000020.1, read on the forward strand.
AAGCCTGTGAGGAAGAGAAGGCTCCGGTCATGCTGCAGATTTCCAAGGGGGCCCGCCAATACGCCAACCCGGTTTACCTCAAGAAGCTGATTGAGGCCGGCGTCAGCCTTTCCACTATCCCCATCGCGGTCCACCTTGACCACGGCGATTCCTTCGAGTTGTGCAAGGACTGCATTGACGAGGGTTTTACCAGCGTCATGATTGATGCCAGCCACGAGCCCTTCGAGAAGAACGTCGAAATCTGCAAGAAGGTGGTGGATTACGCCCACAAGCACAATTGCGTCGTGGAAGGCGAGCTGGGCCATCTGGTCGGCGCGCAGTTCGACGAAGGCGAGGAGGGCGGCAAGTATTCGACCGAGGGGCACTATACCCACCCGGCGGAGGCTGTCGAATTCGTCAAGCAGTCCGGGGTGGATTCGCTGGCGGTGGCCATCGGCAACTCGCACGGGGCCTACAAGTTCAAAGGTGAGCAGCACCTCGACCTGGAGCGCCTCAAGGCGATCAAGAAGGCGCTCATGGACGCGGGCCTGGGCGATTACCCGCTGGTCCTTCACGGCGCCTCCAGTGTGCCTAAAGACCTGGTCGAGGAAATCAATAAGCACGGCGGCAAGCTCGGCACGGACGCCGCCGGCGTCCCGGAGGCAGACATCGAAATTGCCCGGCGCACCGGCTGTACCAAGGTCAACATTGACACCGACCTGCGCTTAGCGATGACGGCAGGCATCCGCAAGGCCTTCGCGGAGAGCCCGAAGGAGTTCGATCCGCGCAAATACCTGGGGCCCGCCCGCGCCCGCGTGAAGGAGCTGGTCCGGCACAAGGTCCGCAATGTGCTCTGCTGCGCCGGCCATGCATTTGACTAGAAACTGACCGCGAGCCTGGCTCGGCTATCGGCCACTGCGAACGGCTTTGAGGCGCTGGTGCAGGGCTGTTCCGGTTTGCAATCGGCGGCTTCCCCGGTAAGTTGGCTTTGTGGGCAACGAGTATTCAGCAGCGGCGCACTGGCCGGGCGACTTCGAGGAGGCGGGCCTCCAGAAGTGGGCGGAGAGCTTGCGGCACCAGTTGGCCGCGCCGCAGGTCTCGCTCGGGCTGGTGTTCATGTCGCCGCGGTTCTTTCCTCGTGCGAAGCAGGTGCTGGAAATCCTCCGCGTGCACGCGCGGATTCCCCTGCTGGCCGGGTGTTCGAGTCAGAGCCTGATCGTGGGCGAGCACGAAGTGGAGCAGAACGCGGGCCTGACACTCGGCCTCTATGCGCTGCCGGGCGCGGATCTGAAGGGAGTCTATTTCAAGCAGGGGCAGATCGAGGAAGCCAACGGCCCCGGCTACTGGCGCATGGAAACCGGCGTCGAGCCCGACCATACTAATGGCTGGCTCGTCGTTCATTGATCCGTTCCACCTGGATAGCGAAACGTGGCTCCGGACCTGGAATGAAGCGTATGCCCCGCTGCCGGTGTTCGGCGGCCTGGCCAGCGGCGACGTCAACGAGCAGGCGACCCAGGTGTATCTGAACGGCGACGTTTTCGAGGAGGGCGGGGTCGCCATTTCCGTCGGCGGCGACGTACGGTTGGCCGGCGTGACTTCGCAGGGCTGCACCCCCATTGGCGAAACCTGGACGCTGACGCGGGTGGAGCAGAACATCATCCATCAGATCGGCAACCGCCCCGCCTACGAGGTGCTGGCGGAAACGTTTAACCATCTCTCGCCCGACCAACAAAAGACGGCTCGCGGCAATCTGTTCATCGGGCTGGTCGTGAACGAGTACCTGGAGGACTTCCACCGCGGTGACTTCCTGATCCGCAATCTGCTGGGCGCTGACCCGCGCTCGGGCAGCATTGCGGTGGGGGCCCTGCCGCGCTTGGGCCAGACGGTGCAGTTTCAACGACGCTCGAAGGAGGCCGCCAACGAGGACATGGAGGAGCTTCTCACGCGCGCCAGGCAGCAACTGGGCGACACGCCAATCTACGGCGGCTGCCTGTGCTGTTGCAACGGCCGGGGGCAGAACCTATTCGGCCGCCCGAACCACGACGCGCAGATGGTCCAGCAGCGGCTCGGACCGCTGGGCTTGGCGGGCTTCTTCTGCAACGGCGAGATCGGGCCGGTGGGCGAGAAGAGCTTCCTGCACGGCTACACCGCCTCGCTGGCGCTGTTCGTGAAGAAGGGAGCCTAATGGCTCGTCTTCTTGCCGAATTGCGGATCAATCTTCCGGTTCAGCAGCAGCGCGATCGTCAGGCCCGGCAGGGCGGAGCAGATCACCCACACGAAGAAATGCTTGTAGCCCACGAGATCCGCCACCCAGCCGCTCCAAAACCCGGGAATCATCATGCCCAACGCCATGAACCCGGTGCAGATGGCGTAATGGGCCGTCTTGTGCGGGCCGTCCGCGAAGAACAGCATGTAGAGCATGAAGGCGGTGAAGCCGAACCCGTAACCAAACTGTTCCGCCGCCACCGCGCCGCAGGTGATCAGGAAATTGCTCGGCTGGGTCCAGGATAGGAAAATGAACGCCAGTTTGGGCAGATACATGGACCCCACCATGATCGGCAGCATGCGCTTGAGGCCATACTTGGCCGCGGTGAAGCCGCCGAGCAAGCCGCCGCAGGTCAGGGCCAGGATGCCGAAGGTGCCATAAACCAAGCCGACCTGGCTGGTCGTCAGGCCGAGGCCGCCCGCGTCACGGCCATCGAGCAGGAAGGGCGAGATGACCTTCACGAGTTGCGCCTCGTCAAAGCGGTAGAGGAGAATGAAGGCCATCGCCATCAGGACGCCCGGCTTTTGGAAGAAGGAGCCGAGGGTGGCGAAGAACTCGCCCACCAGGCTGTGATGGGTCAGCACCGGGCCGTCGTTGGGCGGCCGGGGCAACATGACGCTGTGCCAGCAACTGAAGGCCAGAAACAGCCCCGCCACGAAGAACAGCGTAATGGACCAGGCGACCGGGATGTTGCCGGCACTCGTGACAAAGGTGACCCCGGCGTCGCTCTTGAGCTTGGGATCAAGCTGGATGACCACCATGGCCGCCTGGTTCCAGTTTTCGGCGTTGAAGACGAAACGCTCGCCTTCTTTCAGGCCGAAGCCCTTGTCGCCCTTGCCCAGGCCAACGTATTCGATGCCGCGCGGCTTCCGTCCGAAGTTGACGGCGACCTCCTGGCCGGCGGGCGGCGCCTTGGACAACGACAGATAGATCACACCAACGTTGCCGGCCACAGGCGCAGCCGCGGCGTCGCCTTTTGGCGGTTTGGGAAACTGGTTCGTCAGAAAGCGGCTGAAGGGGCCGGAGATGGTGCGCGACCACCAGGATGGTGAATTGAGCGCAACCTTCGCCGGCGCGGCGGTTTCTTCGGTAATGAAGCCATGCTGCCGGTTCCACACCTTGGCCTGGCCGATGACCGCCTTGGCCTCCTCGGCGCTGCGATCGGCCAGGGCAATCTCCAGCGGGTTCGGCTGGACCAGGACGCGCAGTTCTCCTTCCGGTGCCGGGAATTTGACCGCGGCAGGATCCCAATTCGAGATCAGCGGCGCCGTGGCGCTCGCCCGCACCGGGACCTCGACCGGCGGCAGGCCGTTCTTGCTCTCCAGCACCCCGGCGAGCACCACCAGCAACCCGCTGCCCACGATCATCGCCGTGCGGTAGAAAGTGCTGCGCAACCCCACCCACCAGGCCTGCTCGTGCTTGGACAGGCTCAACATGTAGAAGCCGTCCGCCGCGATGTCGTGCGTCGCCGACGCAAATGCCATGATCCAGAACAGGAACAACGACCACCTGAAGAATTCCGAGCCCCGCACCGAGAACGCCACCAGCGCCAGCCCGAACGAGACCAGAAACTGCATCGCCACCACCCAGAACCGCTTGGTGCGGGTGATGTCTACCAGCGGGCTCCACAGCGGCTTGATGACCCATGGCAAATAGAGCCAGCTCGTGTAAAGGGCGATGTCGGTGTTGGAAATGCCCAGCCGCTTATACATGACGACGGACATGGTCATCACGATCACGTAGGGAATGCCCTGCGAGAAGTAGAGGCTCGGAACCCACCACCACGGGCCGCGGGAGCCGTGCGCGGTGTCGGCGGGAGGCGATTGTGCTGGGGAGGAGGCGGCTGGCGTCATGTTATGTCAAGGCGCCTTGTTAGCAGCAAGGTCCAGGTGCAGCAAGCAGAGAATCGCCTCGAGTCTCCAACCCGGCAGTTCTGTTTCGAGCTGGTTCTTGCTTCAGCCGTTTCGTTTTGCTGGCCGAGGAGTTCAGCCCGCCCACTAAGCAACGCCGGAGTTCGCTGGCCAGCGGACGCATCAGGCAGCGCCGGAAGCAATCTCCTGCGTAGCGATGGCATCCACGGGCTGTTCGGAGGCAACCGTTTCCACCGCAGCTTCCTCTTCCCCTGCTTGCACTGGCCAGATGTGGAAGCCGCCATGGAATTGGATGGTGATTTCCCACGTTCCCCAAATGCCTTTGCCTTCCCGGAAGCCGCGATAGAAAACGTCGTGCGCGCCCACGTAGGTCTTGGTCCAATAACACTCGCGGTTGGTGGGGTCGTAGCGGCCCTTGATGAGGAACCGGCCAACGTCATCGACGCCGTCGCCGCTCAGGTTGCCGCTGGCGAAGGTCAGGTGCAGGTCCATCCGGTGCCGGTCACCCGGCCGATAGTTGTAGAAGCCCGTCCACGGGCCCGATGGAAACAGAGCCTCGTTCATGGGCCCGGTGCTACGGCTTGATCTCGTCCTCGCCACGCTGCTTTAAGGCCTGGGTCATGGCCTTGATTTCACGCCCGCCCTTGTAGCCGACGTAGAAGATAAGGAAGCCGTACCAGGCAATGGAGGCGAAAATCATCACGGTCCAGAATACAATAAACGCGGTGTTCATGCGACGGCCCCCTCAGCGGGAATGACATGGTTTTGCGGGCGAGGCGACAGGAGCGAGCCGACGATCATGCCGAGGAACGCCAGCGCAAAGGATGAGGCTCCCGCCAGTTCCGGCTTGATGGGTTTTGCGTTCGGGAACGACTGGCCCAATTGCAGCAGCCATTCCTGCACGAGGGAAGGGTTGGCGGGCGTGTGGGCGCCCAGTTGCTGGGCTTTCAGGACGACCGTGTTCACGACGAGGAAGGTGATCGGCCCGATGGCCCCGAGTATCAGCGCGGCGTAGGCGCCTTTGGTCGTGGCGCGCTGCCAATAAAGCCCGGCTACCAGCAGCGTGAACACGCTGGCCAGGTAAATGTTGCCGGTCACGGCGAGGTAATCCCAGGCGTTCCCCGGCAGCTCATACCACAAGCCGTAAACCAGGAGAAACAGGCCGATGGCCAGCACCAGCGCGCGGGTGATCAACAGCCGCGCAGCCGGCGACAGCGGCTTCTTCACGCAAGGCGCGATGAGGTCGTTATAGATCACCGTGGCCCAGGTGAGCAGGTAACCGCTGTCGGTGGACATCTCGGCTGCCAGCGCGGCGGCCAGCAGCAGGCCGATGAAGCCCGTCGGCAGCAAGAGTCCCAGGTAGGCGGGCGTCGCACGCAGGCTCGCCTCGTTGGCCGGCAGACCTTGCAGCGATGCGGGCAGGCCGCCGTGCTGCGAGAAGTACACCAGCGCCGCCGCGCCCCACAGCCCCGGCAGGGCAAACCGGCCGACGAAATAGAACGCCGTCCGCCGATACATGCGCTTGGCGGTGGTTTCGTCGCGGGCCGAGAGCACCCGGGAAATCTGCGTCTGCCACGTGGTCGCGGCGGCGATCTGCAGGACGAACTGCCAAAGGAGATAACCCCAGCCGAAGTTGCTCGCATCAAACGGATTGAACGGGTGCGCCTTGAGCGTCTGGCCCGCGCCCGCACCTGTGCCCTCCCAACAGTGCCAGAGACCCTGCACCAGGTCATGCCAGCCGACGCTGGCGATCACCAGGATTGAGGTCACCACAATGCCCATGCCTTTGACGATGAATTGCAGGTAGTCGGTCACCAACACCGATAACATGCCGCCGAGCACCGTGTAGAGCAGGATCATGCTCAGCAGCACCGTCATCACCCATTCCAGCCACTGGACCGGCATGCCTGTGACCGCCACCAGGAACTCGCCTCCCAGTCGCAAAAAGATACCCATGTTCAATACCCCGCCCAGCACGATAAACAAACCGGCCAGCCAGCGGACCTTGGTGCCGAAGCGCTGCTGGAACAACTCGGGAATCGTCATCACCCCCGCGCGGCGCAGCGGGCCGATCACAAAGCCCGTTCGGCCTACGAGGTACATCGCGGCGGCGATAAGCACGCCAATGGTCGCTCCCGCAAAGCCGTTCGTGAAGCCGAGTTGGGCGGTGTACATCACCGTCACCAGGCCCAGCTCCGTCGCCGCCAGCGAAGCAATCCCGAGGTTCAGATCCATCGCCCGACCGGCCACCGCGAAGTCCTCGACCCCGCGCACATAGCGGCGCATCCAGATTCCCGCGGTCATGCAGCCGACGAGGTAAACGACGATGATGACCCAATCAACGAGGGCGAGGTGCATTGGTGCGATTGCTCACGGACCGGCCACGCTCTTAGCAGGAAGCTGGCAGCGAGTCACTGAAAAATGCTGTCGCTTTTCAGCTGGGCTTGCGCCCCGCCAGCCTGAAGCTATAAAGTGGGGCTCCGGCCTGGCGGCCGTCAAACGAAACACGACAACCTGAGCTAATTGCAGAAAGAACCAATAAATGAACACCTATATTGCAGAAGTCCTCGAAGTGGTGGCGCGCCGCAATGCCGGCGAGCCGGAGTTCCTTCAAGCCGCGCGCGAAGTGCTCGAATCGCTCGGGCCGGTCATTGAACGGCATCCGCAAGTACCGCGACGCGCATATCCTGGAGCGGATCGTCGAGCCGGAGCGGCAAATCCTGTTCCGCGTTGCCTGGCAGGACGACGCCGGCCGGATGCAGGTCAACCGCGGCTTCCGCGTCCAGTTCAACAGCGCCATCGGGCCGTTCAAGGGCGGGCTGCGCTTTCACCCGAGCGTCAACCTCGGCATCCTCAAGTTCCTCGGCTTCGAGCAGATCTTCAAGAACTCGCTGACGACGCTGCCGATGGGCGGCGGCAAAGGCGGCTCGGACTTCGATCCGAAAGGCAAGTCGTACGGGCGAGGTGATGCGCTTCTGCCAGAGCTTCATGACCGAACTGTTTCGGCACATCGGTCCGGACACGGACGTTCCGGCGGGCGACATCGGCGTCGGCGGCCGCGAGATCGGCTTCCTGTTCGGCCAATACAAGCGGCTCAGGGGCGAGTTCTGCGGGGTGCTGACGGGCAAAGGGCTGAACTGGGGCGGTTCGCTCATCCGGCCGGAGGCGACCGGCTATGGCGCGGTCTATTTCGCCGAGGAAATGCTCAAGACCCGCAAGGAGTCGCTCGCGGGCAAGGTCTGCACCGTTTCCGGCTCCGGCAACGTCGCGCAATACACCGTCGAGAAGCTCCTGCAGTGCGGCGCCAAGCCGGTCACGCTGTCTGACTCGGACGGCTCCATTCACGACCCGGCCGGGATTAACGCGGAGAAGCTGGCCTGGGTGCTGGACCTCAAGAACGTGCGCCGCGGGCGCATTAAGGAGTATGCAAAGAAGTTCGGCGCCAAGTTCATTGCCGGCGAGCGGCCCTGGGCGGTGCCGTGCGACTGCGCCTTTCCGAGCGCCACCCAGAACGAGATCACCGGCGAGGACGCGAAAACGCTGCTCAAGAATGGCTGCAAGCTGGTCTCCGAGGGCGCGAACATGCCGTCCGCACCCGAGGCCGTCGATGCGTACCTGCAAGCCGGCATCCTTTATGGCCCCGGCAAGGCCGCCAACGCCGGCGGCGTGGCCACTTCCGGCCTGGAGATGACCCAGAACTCGATGCGCCTGAGCTGGAACCGCGAGGAAGTGGATCAGCGGCTGCATCGCATCATGGTGGATATCCACCGCAACTGCTGTGAGACGGCCGCAGATTACGGCGCGCCCGGGAACTATGTCATGGGCGCCAACATCGCCGGCTTCGTCAAAGTGGCGGATGCGATGCTCGACCAGGGATTGGTCTAGCGCCCTCCCCCTGGTTTCCGGGGTCGGCCGATGAGCATGCAGCGCCAACCTCCAGCGACGACAGGTCTGCCGGGGCTCGATGCGGTGCTCAGCGGCATCGAGCCGGGCGACAACATCGTCTGGGAGGTGGATGCCATCGCCGATTACCAGGAGTTCGTGTCGCCGTACGCGGCGGCCGCCCAGGCGGCCGGCCGCCGCCTGGTTTACTTCCGCTTTGCCGATCACCCGGCGCTGCTGCTCGCCGGGGTCCGGCGCCGAGCAGCACGACCTGGACCCCACCCGCGGCTTCGAGGCCTTTGTGCGCGACGTTCACGCCGTGATCGAAGCCGCAGGCCGGGGCACCCTGTATGTGTTCGACTGCCTGTCGCACCTCGCCGAGACGTGGGGCTCCGACCAGAGCCTGGGCAACTTCTTCCAGCTCACCTGCCCGCGGCTGTTGGACCTGGAGACGGTGACCTACTTCGGCATTTACCGCGACCGGCACTCGGCTTATGCCGTGGAGCCGATCCGCGGCACCACGCAGTTCATGCTCGATGTGTTCCGCCTGGACGGGCGCCTCTACATCCGGCCGGTCAAAGTCCAGTACCGGTCGCGGGACGTCATGAACACGCTGCACGTGCGCAGCGGCGAGCAGTTCCGCCCGGTGAAGGAAAGCGCGGTGCTGGCCCCCATCCTCTCGCACACCCAATGGCCGCGCCTGCAAAGCGACCAGCGGGGAGGCTACTGGCGGCGGCTCTTCCGCGAGGCGGAGACGGTGGCCGAGGAATGCCGCCAGGGCCGCTGCCCCCCGGAGCGGCTGGAGGAAATGCTGCGGCGGGTCCGCTGGGCGCTGCGCGTGCACCGCTCCGGCATCGCCGGGCTGGTGGAACGCTTCCTGAAGCTCGAAGATTATCTGGCCCTCCGCGACCGCATGATCGGGATCGGCTCGGTCGGCGGCAAAACCCTCGGCATGCTCGTTGCCCGCGCGATCCTGCGCGAGCGCGACCCCGACCTGGCCGCTCGCCTGGAGGTGCACGATTCCTTCTTTGTGGGGGCCGAGGTGTTCATCACCTTCCTGGTGCAGAACAATGTCTGGTGGATTCGCGAGCAGCAGAAGAAACCCGAGTCCTTCCTGCAGGGCCTGGAAGAAGGCCGCCAACGCATCCTGGAGGGACATTTCCCGGCCGGGATTCTGGAGCAGTTTCAGGGCATGCTGGATTATTTCGGCGAATCCCCCTACATCGTGCGCTCCAGTTCCATTCTCGAGGACGCGCGGGGCAACGCCTTCTCCGGCAAATACGAGAGCGTTTTCGTCGCCAACCGCGGCTCGCGGGAGCAGCGCAAGCAGGGGCTGCTCGAGGCCGTGCGCCGCGTCTATGCCAGCGTGCTCGATGAAGAGGCGCTGCTCTATCGGAAACGCCGCGGGCTGCTGGAGAGCGAGGAGCGCATGGCGCTGCTCATCATGCGCGTCAGCGGCGCTCCCAATGGCCGTTACTACTATCCGCAGGCCGCCGGCGTCGGCCTCTCCTTCAACCCGTTTGTCTGGCATAAGGACATCGAACCGCAGGCCGGCGTGGTGCGGCTGGTCTTCGGCCTCGGGCACCCGGGCCGTGGACCGCAGCGACGACGACTACACGCGGCTGGTGGCGCTGAACGCGCCCGCGCGCCGGCCCGAGGCGAATTTCGACGACGTGCGCGAGCATTCCCAGCGGCGCATGGATTGCCTCGACTTGCAGGAGGACAAGTTCGTCTCGCTGCCTTTCGAGGACGTCATCGAACAGGGCCCCGACTTCCCGCTCGACCTCTACCTTACCCGCGCCGCCCGGGATTACCCGCTCATCACGTTCGACCGGCTGCTCCGGGAGACGCCGGTGGCGCGCGACCTGCGCCGCATGCTGGAGATTCTGGAGTCGGTCTATGAGCACCCGGTGGACATCGAGTTCACCGTGAACTTTCTCGGCGACGGCTCCTATCGCATTCACCTGCTCCAATGCCGCACGTTCCAGATCCGGCGCGAGATCGGCGGGATGGCGCCCCACGTGCAGACCACGCATACCGCTCTCCTGGCCGCGCATGGCGCGGTCATTGGCGTGTCGCGCGAGCAACCCCTCAGCCGGATCGTCTACATTGTCACGGACAAATACGCGGCGCTGCCCGAGCAGGACCGCTATGCGGTCGCCCGGCTCATCGGCAGGCTCAACCGGCTCCATGCCGCGGATGACCGCGGACTCATGCTGATCGGGCCCGGCCGCTGGGGCACCCACAGCCCTTCGCTGGGCATCCCCGTCTCGTTTACCGAGATCAGCCGCGCCTCCGTCGTGTGCGAAGTCGTGGCCATGCACGAAAGCCTCATCCCGGACGTGTCCCTCGGCACCCACTTCTTCAACGACCTGGTGGAGCACGACATGTTGTACGTGGCCTACTTCCCGAAGAAGACCGGCAACAGCATCAACGACGAATGGTTTCGCAAGGCGCCGAGCCGGCTGCTGGAGCTCGAACGCGGCGCGGCCGGCCTGGCGGAGGTCGTCCGCGTGATTGACTGTGGCGATGCCGGGCAACGCGTCTGGCTGCGGGCCGATACCACCGAGCAGGAGGCGCTGGTTTTCCTCCGGCCCTGATCGTCCGGCGGTCTGCGCCACAAGCCGACCGTGGCCCCTCACACCCAAATCTGCCGGTCCAGCGAGCGATATTGAATGGCTTCCGAGATGTGCTCGCTGGCGATCTTCTCCGCGCCGGCCAGGTCGGCGATCGTGCGGGCGACTTTGAGGATGCGGTCGTAAGCGCGGGCGCTGAGGTTCAGGTCCGTCATGGCGAATTTCAGCAGCTCCATCGTCGCCTCATCCAACGCGCAGTAGCTCTTGAGTTCCCGGCTGCCCATGCGGGCGTTGCAGGTGATTTTCGGTCTGTCCTTGAAGCGCGCGTGCTGGCGCTGGCGCGCCGTGACGACCCGCGCGCGGATCTGCGCGGACATCTCGCCCGTCTGCTCGCTGGTAATCTCGCGGAACTTGACCGGCGGCACTTCGATGTGCAGGTCAATCCGGTCCAGCAGCGGGCCGGAGATGCGGCCGAGGTAGTTCTGAATCTCGCGCGGCGAGCTGCGCGACTCGCCGGGCATTTTGCCGTCGGGCGTCGGGTTCATGGCGGCGACGAGCATGAATTGGGAAGGAAAGGTCATCGTGCCCGCGGCGCGTGAGATGGTGACGCGGCCCTCCTCCAGCGGCTGGCGCAGGGTTTCCAGGACGCTGCGTTTGAACTCGGGCAGCTCGTCCAGAAAGAGCACGCCGTGGTGGGCGAGGGAGATTTCGCCGGGCGTGGGGTTGATGTTCCCGCCCAGCAGCCCGGCGTCACTGGCAGTGTGATGCGGCGCGCGGAACGGGCGGCGCGTCACCAGCGCCTGCCCGGGCGATAGCAACCCGACAATGCTGTGAATCTTGGTGGTCTCCAGCGCCTCTTCCAGCGTGAGCGGCGGGAGGATGGTCGCCAGCCGTTTGGCCAGCATGGATTTGCCCGTGCCCGGCGGGCCAATAAGCAGCACGTTGTGCCCGCCCGCGGCGGCAATCTCCAGGGCGCGCTTGACCGACTCCTGCCCCTTGACCTCCGCGAAATCCACCTCGTCGTCATGGTGCTGGTCGAAAAGGCTGGCGAGATCCACCTTGGTCGAGGGGATCTTGACCTCTCCTTCCAGGAAGCCAACCGCTTCCCGCAGATTGCGGACCGGGATGACCTGCAGCCCCGACACCACCGCGGCCTCAGCCGCGTTCTCCGGCGGGACCAGGATGCCGACCTTGCCTTGCTCGCGCGCGCGCAGGGCGATGGGCAGCACCCCTTTGACCATGCGCACCGCCCCGTTGAGGGCCAGTTCGCCGATCATCACGAAGTTCTCCAGTTGGTCGCTCTCCATCTGCTCGCTGGCGGCCGCCATCCCGATCGCGATCGGCAGGTCAAAGCTTGGCCCCTCCTTCTTCACATCCGCCGGGGCCAGGTTGATGGTGGTGCGGCCAAAGGTGAAGTTGAAGCCCGAGTTGATCAGCGCCGTCATCACCCGGTCGCGGGATTCTTTCACCGCGGCGTCCGGCAGGCCCACAATCACCAGCAGAGTATCTCCATACCCCGCGTTCACCTCGACTTCGACAGGGTACGCTTCAATTCCGCTAACCGCTGCGGAGCAAACCTTCGAGAGCATGTACCACTTATGTTCGGGACGGGGCGGAAGAGCAATCAAGTTCTTAGGGCTACAAAGCGCGCCTTCCAAGAACTCAAGCGGTTCTGAGCCTCACAATTCTTCAGATTGATTGTTGAGCACAACAAATAAGAAAAGGCCCCCTGGACGGTTTATTCGTGGCCGCCGTGCTGGCGGAGTAATTCCGCCACGTCCGCTTGGCCTCTATCTTCCGCCGTGTGCAAAGGCGTCCAGCCGTTGTTGGCCTTGGCATCAACATCGGCTCCGTTGGCCAGCAGCAATTCCACCACGGCCTTATGGCCTTTCATTACTGCCCAGTGCAAAGGCGTCCAGTCGTTCTTGTCCTTGGCATTGACCTCGGCTTTGTTGGCCAGCAGCAATTCCGCCACGTCGTTGTGGCCGTAACCCGCCGCCGCGTGCAAAGGCGTCGCGCCGTAGTTGTCCTTGGCGTTGACCTCGGCCTTGTTGGCCAGCAGCAATTCCGCGACGTTCTTGTGGCCGTTCTCCGCCGCCCAGTGCAGAGGCGTCCTGCCGTGGTTGTCCTTGGCGTTGACCTCGGCCTTGTTGGCCAGCAGCAATTTCACAACCTCCTTGTGGCCCCATAACGCCGCCAAGTGCAAAGGCGTCCGACCATTGGTGTTCTTGGCATTAACCTCGGCCTTGCTGGCCAGCAGAGATTCCGCCACATCCTTGTGTCCCCCTACCGCCGTAAAGTGCATAGGTGTATAGCCGATGTTGGACTTGGCGTTGACCTCGGCCCTGTTGGCCAGCAGGAACTCCACCACGTCCTTGCGGCCCTCCTGCGCCGCCTGGTGCAAAGGCGTCTGGCTGTCGTTGGCCTTGGCATTGACCTCGGCCCCGTTAGCCAGCAGCAATTCCACCAACTCCTTGTGGCCCTTTCTCGCGGCCCAGTGCAAAGGCGTCGAGCCCTTGTTGTCTTTGGCTTTGACCTCCGCTTGGTTGGCCAAGAGCAATTCCGCCACGGCTTCGTGACCGTTAAACGCCGCAAGATGCAAAGGCGTCTGGCCGTCGTTATCCCTGGCATTGACCTCCGCTTGGTTGGCCAAGAGCAACTCCGCCACAACCTTGTGGCCCTTATCCGCCGCCGCGTGCAAAGGCGTCTGGCCGATGTTGTCCTTCGCGTTGACTTGGGCCGTGGTGGCCAGCAGCAATTCGGCCACGGCCTTGTGGCCCTCAGACGCCGCCCAGTGCAGCGGCGTATCGCCATTTCCGTCCTTGCTGAAAACCAAGTCAGGATTGTCTTTGAGCACCGCCTTGACCTTTTCCAAGTCGCCACGCTTGGCCGCGTCATGAATGTCGCCGCAGAAGGCGAGGCTGCTCGAAGCTAGCAGGGACAGCAAGATGGCGGCTCGGCGGCGTATTAGGGAGTCGCAAACTTGGCTAAACAAAGAGTGCGGCTTCATAGTTGTTCCTGTCGCCTGAGCTTTACCCGACTGGCGCGGAACATCAATTCACAAACACTGCCTTAAGCTAAAGCCTCACGGCAGGCGCAAACGGGTCTAACCTTCGAATTTCAAAGGGAAAGCAAAACTGCGAATCAGCCAGAAATCAGCCCGAAGACGGTTTGGGTGTTTTGTTGACAACAATCACGATAATAGAGTCCCCGTACCCGGCATTGACCTCCACCTCGACCGGATAGGCTTCGATTCCATTAACGGGTGCCGAACAGACCGCGGCTAAGGTGTGGGAGATACGACCGAGACTGGTCGCAAGCGCAACAAGAATTTCCACGATTTTAAGCCCGCAAGCATGAAAAGGCCCGAAGAGAAGGCTTGCGGGCGTGGTTCAGGTTAGTCTTGCAACCAGCTTTCTAGCAGTGATAAAACTCGGCGTGCCTATGAACGTGACACCGCCTTTGAGGAAGCTGGAGAGGCAACTACGCTTCGTTGCCGCAGAGATCGCCCAATTGCGGAAAGTGGTCTCCAAGTCTCGCCCCAAAACGGAACCTTCCAGTTTTCCGTCCGACTCAAGGCGAAATGCTGTGACGGCGTATTTGGCGCTGACGCCCGCGCTGGATGAGGACGCGCTACTCCAAACGCTCCTGAAGTGCGCTATGCAGGTGGTCGCCGCGGGAGGTGCCGGGTTGACACTGCTCGATCCGCGGAAAAGGAAGCTGGTCTTTAGGGCAGCCATTGGTGACGGCGCCGAGGGTATTATCGGGCAGGAAGTGCCACTCCGGGGCTCGCGCCACGGCTTGGCGTTTGCCACCGGGGAGGTGCAAAACGACACGCCATTATACAGGGGTATCGAGAAGGCGACGCAGGCGCATTTTCGTAATGTGCTTGTGGCGCCCTTGCAAGTCGCGGGGGAAGGCGTGGGGACCATCAGCGCCGTGAACAAACAGGGGGGTGGGCATTTTACCGCCAAAGACATGGCGGCCTACAAGCTGTTTGCCGACCTGGCGGCGGTGCTGGTGCGCCAGCGTTGCCGTGAGCAAGTTTTGCGGCGCGGGCTGGCCGGTGCCCGGCGTCCGTCGGTTACTCTGCCGGCAGCCTTTGCCGCGGAAGATGGCCAATTGCTTGAGTTGTTCGACTCTCTCACGCGCCTGAGGCACGATCATCCGGAATGGCTGCCGCTGCTGAAGCAGTTTATCGAGGGGGTGACGCGTTCGGCGTCGTAGGGCGGCATTGAGCACGCAGCGCCTCCAATGAACGCGGAATTGCTCAATCCGAGACTTACCCTGAAGTGGCTCGCGGCTCACGCCCGGGGCAAGGGAGTCGAAGTGGCGGTCATAGACAGCGGCATTGACGCCTCCCACCCCAGGCTGGCTGGACGGATCAGCCGGGGCTGCACCGTGGCAGCAAACCAGCGGGGCAAAATCGTCATCCGCGAGGTCGAGGGCAAGAAGAATCGTGACAATTACGGGCATGGCACGGCGGTGGCGGGCATCATTGCCGACCTTGCTCCGTCCGCGCGGATCGTAAATGTGCGCGTGCTCGATGAATACAACTCGTGCACGGGCGATGTGCTCATTGCGGGCCTGAGGTGGGCGCTCGACCAGAACATCCGCCTGCTGAACATGAGCCTGACGACCTCAAAGCCGGCCTACATTCCCAAATTGTTTGAGTTGTGCGAGCGGGCTTACGTCCAAAACTCGATCATCGTTGCGTCCAAACGAAACTTCGGAGACTTGGGATGCCCGGCCATGTTTTCTTCCGTGATCAGCGTGGACCGGGAGGAATATGTCGAAAAACTCCACGTCCATTACCGTCCCCAAAACATAATCGAGTTTGATGCCCGGGGCACGCAGATCAAAGTGCTCGCGCCCGGTGGCGGCTACGCCATCCAGACGGGCACCAGTTTTGCCACGCCCCATGTCTGCGGCATGGTGGCCTTGCTGCTGGAGATCTTTCCCGGTCTGACGGCGGTGGAAGCCAAGTCGGCCCTTAAGGCCTTTTCGGAATCAGCCGCGCCAGTCGGGAAACACCGGCGGCCCACAAAAACAGTGAACTGACCCGTCGAAACGACAATGACCGCCGTTCCGGCAATGACCGACGCCGAGCGGATCCTGAACCGGCCAGATATTCAGGAGATGATTGAACTCCTGGCGGCGAAGGTCCACGAAGCCTGGGTCCGTCAGCGGAAAGCGGAGGGGTGGACGTGGGGCAAAGTTCACAACGGGGATCTGAAGCAGCATCCTTGCCTGGTCGAATACGACCAGTTACCCGAGAGCGAAAGAGAGGTAGATCGCCGAACTGCGCGGGCCTCGATCCAAGGGCTATTGGATTCGGGTTTTGAGATTCTGCCTCCAAAGCGAAAGCAAGCCGACGAACACCAGCACTTCGCCGAGTTTCTCCAAGAGTTGGGGAGCACGGCCACGATACCGCTAGCTGAGTTACGCCGCATTTGGAGCCAGTGCAGCTCCAGCCCCTTTCGCTGTCCACCCGAAATACACCTGCGCCTGGGAGAGCGCATGCTGAAGCAAGGAGAGGCCATTTTAGCTTACGACGTGCTTTCGCAGGGACTCGGCGCGCTGGAGCAGGCCCCCGGCGCAAACGAGCGCGGCGGACCCCTTCACCTCCGGGTGACGCAGTTGCTGGCGCTGGCGCTGGCTCAAAGCGGCGCCGCCGGGCGCGCCAGAGATATCCTGCTCAAACTGTGCGAGCAGGGCTTCGAGACGCCGGAAACGCTTGGCCTCTTAGGACGAGTTTACAAGGATCTGGCTGGAAAGGCGGGCTCGCCGGCGGGGCGCAGCAAATGTCTGGAACAGTCTTTCCAAAGTTACTTTGCCGGGTTTGAAAAGGCCGATTCTGCCACCAGCCTCCGGGGTGAGGATGCCGATGCAGGAGACGCCTGCTATTGCGGCATTAACGCCGCCGCCGTACAGGTGCTGCGGGACCGAACTCCGGAGGCGCAGATGCTCGCCCGACGGGTGAAGCAAATTTGCCTCGACCGGTCGCGCCGGGCTGAATCGGCTGGGGGGACAGCAGATTACTGGCTGGCGGCCACGCTCGCGGAGGCTGAACTGATTGGCGGGCACCACGCCGAAGCCGAGGTTGCGTATCGCGCGGCGGCCCAGTTGGTCCAGGCCAATTGGCGGGAGCTGTGTTCGACCCGGCGACAAGTCCGATTGCTGGCACCGCCCCTCGGTCTGGATTCCAGTTTCGTTGAAAGGCTCTTTCCGCCGATTTCGATTGCGGTGTTTGCTGCGCCCGCCCTGGCGAGGCTGGCCACAGAAGAAAAAATGAAACATTGGGAGCAACGGCAAAAAGCTGAGCTCAAACGCTGTCTGACTGAACTGGGAGTGGTGTGCGGCTATGCCTCAGCTTTGTCTCCGGCAGACCTGCTATTCATTGAAACCATGCTGGAGACCGAACGCGAAATCAACGTTATTTTGCCTTGCCCGCGTCCGGTCTGCCGCCAGATTTTTGAGCGCGCTCCGGAGTGGGCGGCCCGTTTTGATAGCCTTCTTTCCAGAGTGCATTCGGTCATTGAGGACACGCAGCCCAGTTGCCTGGACGAAACCGTCAACCGGACGTTTGCGCGTCTGCGCGCCCTTGGCGCCGGAATCTTGCGTGCGCGGCGATTGGACGCCAATCTCCACGTCTGGGCTGGAGAGGGCCTCCGATGGCCCGATGCCCACGAGGGTGGTTTCTCGGCTTTATCCTCCTTTGAGTCCCTTCAGTACCCTTACGAAACGATAAAGGAGAAACCCTGGCTCGTCTCGGCTGCAGCGGTCCAGGCCGCAGAGGCGACTGTTCGCGGAGAAGATTATGCAATCCGCGCCATGCTCTTCGGGGATGTGAAGGGCTACAGCAAGCTGTCAGACACGGAACTCTTGCGCTTCGCCCGACACTTCATGACGAGGGTCGCTGACGTGCTGGACGCGCATTCTTCCCGCATCCTGTCGCGGCGCACCGCCGGTGACGGGCTCTTCCTGGTCTTTGCCGACCTGGAGGCCGCGGTGACCGTGGCGCTGCAACTGCGCGACATGGTGGCGAGCGTCCAATGGGACAAATGCGGGCTGCCGCCAAGTTTGGGAATCCGCATTTCGCTGGATGCCGGCCCAGTCTATGTCTTTCAAGACCCCGTTACGGAACGTGACGAAGTGTGCGGTGCCTATGTCAACCGTGCTGCCCGCATCGAGCCGATCACCCCGCCCAACGAAGTGTATGCGAGCGAGGCATTCGCCTCTCTGCATGTTGCGGCGGGCGGCAAACCTTTCCGGTTCGACTATGTTGGACAAACTCAGTTGCCCAAAGGTTTCGGTTTAACTCCGCTCTATTGTGTCAACCACGAGGGCGGCTAATGGCCCCCAAGTAAGGTCTGCCTATGTTAACTGGTCTGATCGCATTCTGGAAGAAGGTGAAGCCCGCGCGCCGCGCGGTGGTGTTTCTCTGGATCATGGGTTTGGCTGTGACCGGGCTGCAATTGGTCTTGCCGCAGCAGGTGGGGCTTTTGACAAACCTCTTTGCCGCCCAGGGGCGAAGCGTCAGTTGGTCGCAAGTCAATGGGGCGATTGCGTGGCTGGTCGGCTCCCAGGTGGGCATTGCCGTGTTTAACTACTTCCGCGGTCGGCTGATGGATCGCTGGCGCCAGCGCTTGGTTTGCGACGCCACCATGCAGATGTACAGGCGACTCATTCGCTTCGATCCGGACTTCTTTCGCAACAACGACGCCGAGGTGATCAACGCGCGCGTCCTCGAAGACATGCGCACTGCGATGAGCTTTTGGTTCGATCTCCTGCTCCGGATGCCGTTAATGCTGGGTTCCCTGCTGGTTTATGGCGCGTTCATGGTTAATACGAACTGGTTCTTCGCGTTGTGCCTGATTCCGTTGTGTTTCTTGAGCGGGTATTTCCTGATCTTTGACAAGCGGTTTCAAGCGGTAAACCGCGGAAGCCGGAGCGCCTGGAACAAGGTGCGCGTGCAAGCCAAAGAATACGTCGGCAGCGTCGAGGAGGTCCGGCCTAATAACGCCTTTGGTTATGGCCTGCGTTTGCTGGACCGGGCTTTCGGCCACTATGGCAACGTGGAGGATGGGGTTTCGCGGCTCCGTTGCTTCTTCAATGTTGCCAACCCGATCGTTACCACCATCCAGGATAGCGCCTTATACTGGATCGGCGCCGCTCTTTGCCTCCTTACGTTAAAGTCGGTAAGCCCTTTTGGTCCGGTGACCTGGGGCGACGTAATGAAGTTCATGCTGGCGGCGAGCTTGTTCAAACGGCCGGTGGGGGAACTAAGCGCGGTGATCCAGGACTGGCGCATGAACAGCCCGACTCTCGAGGGCGTGCAGGAGTATGAGAATCTTCCCGTGGCGTTTCCTGAAACGGACCTCCCCAGCGCTCCTCTCAGCCCAGGAAAAGGCCTCGGGTACCGCAAAGTCGAACTGGTGGCCGCTTCGGGCATCCGCATCCTCAACCAGATCACTTTTGAAATTCAGGATGGTGAGCACGTCGCGTTTGTGGGTCCTGCCGGGTGCGGGAAATCCACCGCCATTCGTTTGTTGTTCAAGGGCAGCCGGGCTTCGGGCGGCCAGGTCGTGCTGCGCGACCTGAACGTCGAAGACGTTTCCATGGGCGCCCTGGCCCGCGAGGTTGGGGTAGTGCAGCAGAATCCCTTCCTGTTAAACAGCACCTTGCGGAACAACCTCTTACTGAGCTTGCGCCGTCCCTCACCGCGGACACTGCAGGATCACGAGGGCGAGATTGATATCGAAATGCTGCCCGGGGTTAAGACTTTGGAGGACTTGAATCGGGAACTGATCCGGGCGGTGCAGGCTGCCGGGTTGGAACCGGATGTCCTGCGGAAGGCGTTGGACGCGCTCGTGCCGCCCGCCTGGCGGGAAAGCGCCCTATTTCGACAGCTTAGCCTGGTCCGGCAACGGCTGAACGAGCAGCTGACCGGGGAGCTGGCACAAGCCGTCATCCGCTTTGATCGCAAGGCCTATCTCAGACAGGGCACTCTGCGCGACAATTTGCTCTTCGGCCTCCGGGCAAAAGGCGTACTGGCCAGCGACGATCAACTCGAAAAGACCCACCTCCCGCACTGTTTGCAGCAGGCCGGTTTGTTGGAGCCCCTGTTGCGCGCTGGGTTAAAGCGCCTGCGGAGTGACGGCCGTTTGGCCGCCACCTTGGGCCGGCGCACCCAGGAACTGGAGGACCTGCTCAAGCTGGCCGGACAAGACCGCGGCGATGGGCCAGGCCAGCGCCCGCTCCTGTTGGCCGAGGAAGTTGTGAAACCTGCGATGCGCGCCGCGCTGTTAAAGGCGGCTTTGGACGGGGATGCGAAATTGGCGGCTGAGCTCACTGGCATGCCCGATTTCGAGGTGCGCGCGATCGCCGCGCGGGCTGCCCTGCGGGAGGTGGTCGGGCAGGCCGACGGTGAGTACGAGGACTATCTCACACCGGACCGGGTCGAGGGGTTGAGCCTGAGGGAGTTGCTCCTGCTGGGGCGAGTGGATGACGGGGTCTTCCGCGCGGCGGAGCGAATTGACCAATCCGTTCGGGAATGTTTGGCCGAGCTTGGACTCCTGCCAGACGCCTTGTCGCTGGGTTTGGAATACCCAGTGGGCGAAAACGGCCGGTTCCTCTCCGGCGGGCAACGGCAGAAGGTGGCCATTGCTCGAACGCTCCTCAAGCGCCCCGCCGTGCTTCTGCTGGACGAAGCCACCTCGGCGCTGGACGAGTTGTCCCAGAAAAGAATCGTCGAGCTGATCCGGACCGAATATCGGGAAAAGACGGTCGTTTCCATCTCACACCGGCTTGCCACGATTAGAGACAGCCACCGAATTTTCGTTTTCGACCGCGGCTCGCTGGTGCAACAGGGCACCTATGCCGAACTAGCGGGGCAACCAGGCTTGTTCCGTCTCTTGCTGGACCAGCAGGAGACCGGAGGTGTCCCCCCCGTCGCGGCCACCTCTAAAGCTGGCGCTGCGTTACCCAGCCCCGACGGCGAAGATTTGAACCACCTGCTTGCCCATTGCGCATTGTTTGCCTCCCTGAAAGCGGACCAGATTGAGCTGCTGGCCCGGGTGGCGAGGGTGGTGCGGTGCGACGCGGATGCGATACTCTTTCGCCGCGGTGACGCCGGAGACGAATTGTTCGTCGTTCTCAGCGGTCGGGTGGAGTTTTTTGTTGAGGAGACTCTGGTGACGGGAGAACACAAGGTGACGGTGGAGGGAGAAGCTGGCCCCGGCGAGGCTTTTGGAGAAATTGCGGTTTTCTCGGGCGAAACCCGCACCCTGGGCGCCCGCGCCCGGACGGAATCACGGCTGTGTCTTATCCGAAAGGACACCCTGATGCGCGTGCTCGAATCCAGCCCCGCGATGGCGGTGTCGCTGCTGGAGACGCTGGCACGGCGCATCACGCGTGTGCGCGAGGAACGCTATGGCGGTCGCGCAAAATAATCCGCACACAACAACGACGCAAGCGCCCGACCTGCCCGCCGAACATCTGACCTCCAAACACCCCGTGGTGTTCCAGTTGTTCGGCAGAGTCAGCCCAGCACCCCAATACGCCGTCACGGAGGAGGACCTGCTCGAATATCTGCACCATCTCCAGGCCTACCCACCCAAGAATCTCGGCGAGGCGATTCGCGAGCACCATTTGCTTTTTGTTGGAAACGCCTTCTCCGATTGGCTGGCGCGGTTCTTTGTTCGCACGGCCCGCGGCGAGCGCCTCTTCGCCCAATGCGGCAAGGAAGTCTTCATCGTGGACAACGAACTGAGACGCAGCGCAACGCTGGTGTCGTTCTTTCAGGGTTTCTGCTGGGAGACCACCATTCTACCGGAGAACACACCGGTGGATTTCGTGCGGCTTTTGCACCAGAAATGGATGGAGCGCCACCCTCGAGCCGAGCCAGAGCAGGCCGCACCAGCCTCGCCAGCCGCGGAATCGCCCTCCCCGGCCAGTCATCTCATCTTTGTCAGCTACGCCACGCAGGATTCCGAGGCGGCCTCGCGTCTGGGCGATGCGCTGTCGCAAGCCGGCCTCAACGTCTGGCTGGATAAACAGGGTGGCTTGGAGGAAGGCGACCGCTACCGCCAGAAGATCAAGCGCGACATCTGGCGTTCGACCCTCTTCATGCCCGTTCTTTCCTGGAATGCGGACCGTCGCAACGAGGGCTTCTTCCGCGAGGAATGGGCCGAAGCACTGGATCGTTTGCCGCGCTTCAAAGGTGCCTCGCGGCCCTTCATCATTCCGGTCGTGGTTGACGACCTGGACCTCTATAAGGCCAACAACATTCCCGACGAGTTCAAGGAAACGCACGTCACGCTGGCGCCGCGAGGCATCCCACCTAATGAAAGCCTCTCCCGGTTGCAGCGCATCGTGCGCAGTATTATCAAGACCGAAGGAGGCCTGCCTTGAATCCTCAGGCGCGGTCCTCGCCCCTTCCGCTTTCCGCGGATAATCCGTGGCCCGGATTGCAGTCCTTTGACGAGGCGGCCAGGGAGTTCTTCTTTGGACGGCGATCCGAGACCGACGCCCTGTTTCGCCTGGTCCGCCGGGAAACCGTGACTGTGCTCTACGGTCAATCCGGCCTAGGCAAGACGTCGCTGTTGCGGGCCGGACTTTTCCTCAAACTCCGCGAAGCCAACCTGTTGCCGGTCCCGTTGCGTCTCGAATACAGTCCCACGGCTCCACCGCCACTCAGTCAATTCAAAGCCGCCGTGGCCGCGGCTTTGCGTGAGCACCGGCTTGATGCCCCGCCTCCGACCGAGCAGGAAACTCTTTGGGAGTATTTCCACCGCTCGGACCTGGATTTCTGGGATGCGCAAAACCGCCTGGTCAGGCTGGTGGTTGTTCTTGATCAATTCGAAGAGCGCTTCACCTTGGGCCGCCAAAACGCTGAAACTGATGAAGCTGTGGGTAGCTTCCTGACCGAACTCGCCCAGTTGCTTGGCAACCGCCCGCCGCCGGGGGTCGAAGCCCGATTTGAAGCCCAGCCGGCGACGGTTGCCGCCTTCGACTTTGACAAGCAGTCCTGCAAAGTCATTCTCAGCCTGCGCGAGGACTTCCTCCCCGAACTCGAAGGTCTGCGCGAGCTCTTCCCGGCCATCATCCAAAACCGCTTCCGCCTCCTGCCCATGAACAAGGCTCAGGCGCTTGATGTGGTTTTGAAACCGGGAGCGCATTTGGTTAACGAGACTGTCGCCACGGCCATCGTCGAGTTCGTCGCCTCCTCGCGCCAGGACCGGCCCGACGGCGAAGTTGAGCCCGCGCTGCTCAGTCTCATTCTCCAAGGGCTCAACGCCCGCCGCCTGCAGCGCGCGCAAGCCCAAATCACGGC
Organism: uncultured Verrucomicrobiae bacterium; assembly: GCA_963822005.1. Classification (GTDB taxonomy): domain Bacteria; phylum Verrucomicrobiota; class Verrucomicrobiia; order Limisphaerales; family UBA8199; genus PALSA-1440. The sequence continues at coordinate 146,596 of CAWGGD010000020.1, forward strand.
CGACCTGCTTTCGGGAAACAAAGAGAAAATCCTCGAGGACTTCTACGAACAGGCGGTTGGCGACCTCCCCGCCCGGGCGCGACTCTTCCTCGAAGACGGCTTGCTCACCAGTTCCGGTTACCGGGACAGTATGGCGTTGGAGGACGCGCGGACCGAGTTCGGCCTCGACGATCAAACCCTCAGCGCCCTGATCAACCGTCACCTCTTACGCCGCGAGGAACACTTGGGGGCAACGCGCTTGGAGTTGGTGCACGACTTGTTGACGGGGGTGGTCGCTGGAAGCAGGACTCAAAGACTTGAGCGGCTGCGGTGGCAGAAGGAGCGCGAGGACGAATGGCGCTTGAAGAATGACCGGGCGGTCGGCTTGGCTGCGAGGCTGAACGCGGTCGCCGAGGACTGGAGCAAGGACAGGCGGTCAAAGACGCACCTCCTGCTGAAAGGCGTGCCTTTGTGTCAAGCGGCCGAACTGCTCGAGAAGCATCCTGACCTGCTGAAACCAGAAGCACGCGACTTTGTCGTCGGGTCGCAAGCTGGCCGCCGGCGTGCACGCCTGCTTTGGCTCGCGGTTGCGGGTCTAGTAGCGATACTGGTTGTCTACTACAACTTGCCGCAGAACAAGACGGGATTTCTCCTCGAGTTTTTCGTGCTGGTCGTACCCTGCATCCTGCCCGTTATCGACCGGTTGCCAAAACAGATAGGGGCCCAAAGCCTCGCTGCCAGCGCCTGGCGGTGGTCCTTCTATAGCTGGGGCGTCTTTCTGATAGCGAGCCATTATCTCGACCCGAATAGTTTTGGTCAGCTCGTCCTGGGAACCCTAGTTTGCGGTCTTGTTCTGCTGGTGCCGTTCTTTAAATGGCGGAATTGCATTTCTGCGATTCGCCAAGCACTTCAGCCCCCACCTCGGTTGCCTTGGTCTCCAAAGTTCGCTTTCCTCATCAACGCCGCATTGCTCCTCGCCGTGCCTATTGTTTCCCGGACCGCCCCCGTCCTTTTCAAGCAGGAAGCCGCTACCGCCATAACGTTTGGAACCAATTCCACCGGCTGGGTTGTCCGAACCGCCACCGACAAATCGAAGCTTGATGGCAAGGTCATTGAGGTGAGCTACTTTCAGCCCGCCTCTTCGAGCGAGGGCTATTTTCGGGGGGTTGTTAAGCACGACCGGAGCGGCCATCCTGTCGAGGGCCTATATCTGGACCTTACGGGTAAGCCCATCGCCACCACCTGCGGCTATCAGCGATGGACCGCTTCCTATAGCGCCAAAGGCGAACAGGTGAGCCTGATTGGCTTTGACTCTAGTGGCCGCCAGTTTCCTTTGCGAAACGCCATTTACATAACTGAAATTCTCCCTGATGGCGAAGGAAAGAGAATTGGCCTCCAGGTCGGCGACGTGGTCTGGGTTTACGAAGACTGGAACGCTTGCGATCGACGGCTGTCGGCTGACATACACGAGGCCACCAAATCGCTCTTGGAACGGATCAAGCAGCCTGGGGACAAACCTCGGAAGCTTGTGGTCTTGCGAGGTGGCAAGGCTGTGACATTCGAAGTGCGTTCTGGGCTGCTCAAAGTGCGCTGGGACATCAAACTGATTCCGGAAAGCTGGGTGAAGGCCAACGCGACATCTGCTAATGCCCAAGAACCCGGGAAGGAACCCGGGAAGGAAACCGGTAAACCAGTGGAGCAAAAACCAGAATGATAACCGAAAGCAAAGAAAGTGGACGTGGTCCGTAGGTCGCTGGCAGGTCTTTCGAACTTTCGGTTTGATTCTCCGTGACATCGTCGAGTTCTGGAGGATTTCTGGGCAGACGAACTGTGCTCGCAATAAGTGACGCGCGATACGTTTGTCGGTTGCGTGAGCACGAGGTGCGGCTAGCGAAAACCGATGCCTGCGACAGGATCAGACTATGGGTTTCCCTACTTGCAGGGAACAGAGATCGGTGCAGGAGCACAGCCTTCAGGCTGGAGCTCTCCGGGGTCCCGCCGCGTCACCGATGGACTCCGATGCCCTGTCACTTATCCCACTCCCAGCCACTATCGGTTTCGCGGGTAGAGATGCTCCCGCCGCACATGTTGCGCGGCATACTTCTGCCCGGCCTGTTGGAGAACCGGAATTTGGCTGATGCTGTCCAGTTTGGGTTCTTGCTGAGTCTTGGCCTCGAGTCCAGAAGCCTTTTTGAGCTGATCGTAGCGGACATAGGTGAACTTTTGCTCGGTCCTGCCAAGCAACGACGGTTCGTCGAGCGCGCCGAGCTCGGAATCCATCGGTGCCCCATAAACACAATCGCCCAGCACACGGCAAACCAGGTCCTGCTCCCACATGACCGAACCCATGAGCGCCGGAATCGCAAAAGCAAGCTGATCGACTATGTTGATTTTCTCGGCGGCCTTGCGGGGCAGGTGGGCCAAAGCCGTGCCTGTGCCGACCGACACCACATGCAGCTCCTCGCGCGTGGCCGGCCAGCACAAACGGTAGGGTGGCAGCGTGGCCATCAGGACGGCAATGAGCGCCGGGTTGTTGTACGGCGTGATGCCGCCATCGACGAATAAATGACGGGCGCCGCCGACATTGATTTCCTGCGGCCGGAAGAAGGCTGGCGCGGCGGTGCTGGCCCGCAGCAACTGCCAGAGCGGGATGTTCAGGTTGGACCCCGGCGAGGATGGCCCGGAGAACACCGAGTGCGGGTTGTTGCTCACGGGCCAGGGCGAGCCTGTGGACGCGTTCCGCATCACGATCAGCAGCAGCGTGCGCAGCCGCTTTGATCCCAGCACAGCGGGAACTCTCCCCTCTACGTCCTCGCAAAACAAACCCCGAAAACACTGCGCTATCGCATCGGCCCGGTACTTCGCTTTCCAGCGTCGGTACCACGATTCCTTGGTGAACATCTCCGTGCTGCGCTGCACATAGAGCGCTTGAATCGCCTCCACGGACATTCCCCACGCGAGGCATGTGGCGATGATCGCCCCGGTGCTCGTCCCGGCAAAGAAATGAAAGATATCGGCCAGCACCAGCGCCGGCTTGCCCTGCTCCTGTCGAAAGAGTTCTTCGATCCGCGCCAGGATCTGGAGGCTGAACAGCCCGCGGATCCCGCCCCCGTCCAATGCCAGGATGCGTTTCATGAAAATCTTCCTCAGGATTACTTCACTCCAGTCTTCAGCAGCTCCCGGATGCGCGCGAACTCCGGATGCGCTAGGCCCACTTTCTCAAGGTCGTCAAAATCCTTCAAGACCACCTGCTCCCAGGTCCGCTTGGGTTTGGCCTCTTCCACCTTGCCCCGCTGCCCACGGTAGATTTCTTCGGCTTCCCGGATTTGCCCGAGGAACAAATAGGCGTGTGCCCGCTTCGCCAGCAGGGGTAAGTAGGCAGGAGCCAGCGCCAGGCCCGCATCGGAGGCCGCCAGCACCCCGGCGAAATCACGCGCAAAAAGTTCATACCGCGAAAGCGCAAACCAGGCCTCCGCAGTTTGGCGGCGGGCTTCATCTCCGGCCCCTTTCTTGGCCACCGCCAGGGCCTTCTGCTGGTTGGCAATCGCCTCGGCATACTTGCCTTGGCAATACAGCGTGTAGGCCAGGCGCTGGCGGGTGCTCAGTGTCTCCGGACCCTCGGTCCCGTAGAGATGCTCCTGCGCGGCAAGTAGCGCGCGAAGCTCCTGCTCGATCTCGGGGTGTTTGCCTTGGGAGAAGAGGACGAGGGCCAGATGTTGCCGCGTGCTGAGCGTATCGGGATGTTCCGGTCCCAGGACACGTGCCCGGATCGCCAGCACCCGCCGATCCTCCTTCTCCGCTTCCAGGTGATTACCTTCGAATTCCAATGTACCCGCCAGGATGCTCCGGCTCGTAAGCGTGTCAGGGTGCTCCGGGCCGAGGATGCGCTCCCGAATGGCCAGTACGGCGCGTGTTTCCTTTTCCGCCTCCGCATGTTGAGCCAAGTCATCCAGCACGGTCGCCAGATCCTGCCGGCTCGTGAGCGTGTCCAGATGCTCCGGCCCGAGGACACGCTGCTGGACGGCTAACACCGCCCGCAACTCCTTCTCCGCCTCGGCATACCGCTCCTGCCGCTCCAGCACGACTCCCAGGATATGCCGGCTGCGCAGCGTGTCGGGATGCTCCGGACCACGCAACCGTTCGTACGCCGCCAGCACCGCGCGGTCCTCTTTCTCGGCCTCGGCAAGCTGCCCTGAATCCGCCAACGCTACCACGAGGTTGTTGCGACTCAAGAGCGTCTCGGGATGTTCCCCGCCCAGCAGGCGCTCCCGAACCGCCAGCACCTCGCGATACTCTTTCTCGGCCTCGGCATGTCGGCCTAAGCGTTCCAGCGCTGCGGCAAGGTTGTTCCGGCTGTAAAGCGATTCCAGGTTCTCCGAACCGGACCATCGCAAGCGTTCCTTGACATCCTCCCTCGCTACGGCTTCTGCCTCCCTGAAGTTCCCCTGGTGATAGAGGATGTAGCAGATGCCAAACTGTACCTCCGCCCACTCCAGCGGGTTGCGTTGACGGTCCGCAAGCTTTTCCGCCTCGCGTAAGTGGCGCAGCGCATCGGCATACTCCACCCGCTTCATCGCACCCCAGCCCGCCAACTGGAGCGCCTTGATCGCCTCGGAGGGCCGAAGGGGGTTGGCCCTTTGCGCCTCCGCCGCCGCTTGCAGCGCCAGCCGCTCCGACTCGGCATAATCTTTCGCTACGTAGGCCGCATTAGCCCGCTCGAACGTCGTGGCGTCCGGCGAGTGCTGTAGTTGCCTCGCAAACCCGGGCAACTTCTCCCGCAGCACCTTCTCGTCCACACCGAGCTTCTTTGCCAGTTCCGCATACGTGCCCTCCTCTGCCGCCGCCCCGCTCCGCCCCATCAGTTCCTGGCGGGCCTGCACCCCCGGGTACTGAGCTGTCCCTTTAGTCAGGATAAGTCTCGTAGCCCGCTGCTCATTTACCATCCACACATTCAGCGCGGCAATTATCAGCAGCAATGTCGCTACCCCCACAGCCCACAGCTTGAACCCGCGCCTTAATCGCGCCAGATCGTTGCGCAGCTTGAGCACATCCGCCTCCAGTGCCTCCAGGCTGTTAAGCGGATGAAATAAATGCGAATCCGCCTGCAACCGCCGTCGGTAGGCCGACTGCAACTCGCGTAACTCCTCAGGTTCCGGATCCGCTCGCTCGAGTGGGAAACTCGCATCGAGCAACAGGTACCACACCTTCTTCCCGCGCTTCCGCGCGTAAAGCGCCTCGTATTGGGTGTAACTGACCCGCCCGAATTGCTCATCCGGCGCGGGCGGCTCCGCGCCGTAACGTTGACCCACCAATTGCACCACGCCCTTGCAGCCGTCAATCTGCCGCCGCAGCATCCCCCGCAAGTCCCCTTGTTCAGTGCCGAAAATGTCCTGCCATACCGGTTCGTAACCGAGGAACTGCAGCGTATTGGCCACTAATTGCCGGGCGCCCTTAAGTTCCTTGCTGACCGCCGAAATGAAAATGGCCGGGCGTGGCGTCATGGCCGCTCCTTTTACCACAGCCGCCTCCGTGCGGCAAAGTTGATAATTTCGCTCTTGCCTCAGTTACGGAGGTTGCACATCTCCCGGAAGCGCTCCTTGTAACCCTTCTTGCACAGCTCGCAGGTGATCGCGTCCTTCGCCATCAGGTTGCCCGTTTGCGTCAGCGCCGAGGCCCTGCACCCCATACCGCACTCCTTGAACAGCTCGCAGGCTGCGCACTCCGGGTTCCTGGCGAGCAGATCCTTCTTCCTCAGGTTCGCGATTCTGCGCAGGAAGGAGCGGGTCCAGACCTCCGACAGATCCTCGCGCAACAGGTTCGGCATCCGATCTTGCAGGATGCTGTCCACATAGCCCGGGCAGGGAACGAGGGTGCCATCCGGGAGCAGGTTGGGCTGTTCCCGGCAGGCCCCGCAGTCGAAGCCCTCGGGTGTGTAAGTCGGCGCGTCCGGTATCTCCGCCGGTCGCTTCAAGCCCGTGGCACCCTTGCGGGCCTGCGGTTCTGCACGGCCCGCACCAGGCTTCGGCCTGGCGGGCTGACCGGTGGGCGCTGTCCCAAGCTTTGGTGGCCGGCTGGCAAGGTAAAAGCCGCAAAGTTGGATGGAGAATGGCCGTCCGTCCTGGACCCAACGCCTGGCCAGCGGCGCGCAGGCCTCCGCTTGTTCGTCCAGCGACGCCGCGGTGGTGGTGCCGCGCCAGTTGCCGGTTTCTTGCGGGGCGGACATCCGCCACGATTGAATATTGAGCCCCTTCACCAGTTCGTAGGTATCTGACAGCCGGCCGAGGTTCAGCTTGTCAATACAGGTCGAAACCACCACCGGGAAACCAGCGGCGCGCAACCGGCGAATGGCGTTAATCACACCCGGTTCGGTCCCCGCGGTGCCCCGCATCTGGTCGTGGGCGCCGACCCCATCGAAGCTGATCTGGAAGGATGGCCGGAAACCGATTCGGCGAATGGCCTGCAAGTGCCGGTCGCTAATCAGCAGGCCGTTGGAATAGATTTGGGCGAGGCGAATCTTCTTGTCAGCCAGCAACTGGATGAGGTCGAGGAGGTCCTTTCTCAGGAACGGCTCGCCGCCGGTGAAGGAGACCTCCCCTACGTTGGCCCGTTCGAATTGTTCGACCAGCCTGGACATAGCTGCGAAGGGGAGCTGGCCGTACCGCCCGGCGGGGGCTTGCATGTAGCAGTGCCGACAGTTGAGGTTGCAGAATCCGGTGACGCACCAGTGGATGCCAGTCAGCCGAGGATTCTTTGCCTTTCGGTAACGCTGCCAGGGCTCGATGCTATCGCCCGCCCGGCATTCCTCGGCAATCCCTTCTGCAATGAGCAGGTCGAGCATGGCGTGATGTTCCGGGAGAAAGGAGAAGGAGTCGAAGTCGGTCTGGCCGTCGCAGGACTCCGCCACGTAAAACCCCATCCGGTTCAACTGGCGGTGCTCATTCCGCCTCCAGTGGACGAGCGTCGTGGGCATATCGCTCCAGCCGCGCAGCAGCCAGTCTGTTTTAAGTTTCGCGTATCGTGCTGACATCACAGAGCGCTCAATATTGGCAGGTCGGCTAGCACACGTAAACCGGCGCAAGTTACCGTTGGGATCGTTGCAGCAGCTCGACAATATTTGTCATCCGGCCTTCTTTGGCTAACTGGATGGGGGTGCGGCCCTCCTTATCTTGGGCCGTAACATCGGCGCCTTTGGCCAGAAGCAATCTCACAACGGCAATGGAGCCGTGTCCAGCCGCCTCGTGTAGGGGGGTTCGCCCGAATTGAGTCTTGGCATTAACCTCGGCGCCACTGGCCAGAAGTAGCTCTACAATCTCCTTGTTGTCTCCCAGACAAGAAGCCGCCTCGATTAATGGAGTGAACCCATGGTCGTCCTTGGCGTTGACGTCGGCGCCTTTGGCCAGAAACAGTTCCACCATCGCCTTATTCCCGCCTCGACTACCCGCCGCTTCGTGCAAGGGAGTTGTCCCGCGAGCATTTTTAGCGTTCACGTCGGCGCCTTGGGCCAGAAGAAGCTCCACGATGACCATGTGCTTCAGTTCAGCCGCCTTGTGTAACGGCGTTCTCCCGCCGTTGTCCTTGGCGTTGACCTCGGCGCCCTTGGCGACCAGCAGCTCCGCGACGTCCTTGTAACCCTGCCAAATCGTCAGGTGCAACGGCGTTTCCCCGCCGTTGTCCTTGGCGTTGACCTTGGCGCCCCTGGCCACCAGCAGCTCGGCGACGTCTCTGCAACCGAGGTAAGCCGCCGTATGCAACGGCGTTCTCCCCTCGTAGTCCTTGGCGTTGACCTCGGCGCCACTGGCCAGAAGCAGTTCCACGACAGCCTTATTATCCCGGTGCCAGGCCGCTTCGTGCAACGGTGTCCTTTGGGCCCGGTTCTTGGCGTTGACCAATTTAGGATCTGCCTTAAGCAAGGCTCTAAGTTCGTGCACACGGCCCGCGTCGGCGGCGTCATGGATGTTCCCCCTGTTTGTCATGGTGGCGGCGTCGGCGCCCTTGGCCAGAAGCAGTTCTACGACGTCCGGATGCCCAGCAGCAGCTCCCATCTGCAACGGCGTGTTCCCGTCCTTATTCTTGGCGTCAATCTCGGCGCCCTTGGCCACCAGCAGTTCCACAACATTCGTCGCCCCCCCAACCGCCGCCTTGTGCAACGGCGTCTCCGCATTCTTGTTCCTGGCGTTGACGTCGGCGCCTTTGGCCAGAAAGAGTTCTGCGAAGTCACTGTCCCCGCCAACCGCTGCCTTGTGTAACGGGGTTTCCGCCTCCTCGTTTTTGGCGTTCACATCGGCACCTTTGGCCAGAAGCAGCCTCACAACTTCCATGCTTCTGGTCTGAGCCGCTTGGACTTCAGAGCGACGCCTCATTACGACTTGCCGGTTCATTTCGGTAAACTGGTCGTACGGCACGTGTACCCATTCTTCTGTCAACACATCGAGTTGTTTGTGCCAGTACCCCGACGCCGCCTTGTGCAACGGTGTATCTCCGTTCCGGTTCCTGGCATTCACCTCGGCGCCCTTCGCCAGAAGCAGTTCCACAACCTCTTTTTGCCCCTTCTCCGCCGCCGAGTGCAATGGCGTGTCTCCTTGTGGGTTTGGGGAGTTTACCAGGTTGGGATTTGCGGCGAGCAAGGTCTGGACCTGGTCAATCTTGCCCGCCGAGACGGCGTCGTGGATGTCGCCGGCACGTGCCGCGCCAGGGCATGACAACAGCACCACAAACAACAGGCACGTCACAATCATGGTCTGCCTGGTCTTCATCGCTCACCTCACTCAAGTATTGCGAAAGACAACCCCGCCCCGCCGGCGGCGACGACGAGCCCGCCGGCTGCTTTTGCCAATTCTCCCTTGGCTATCTTCCTCTGCCAAGCGTTCAGCCTCGCCCATCGTGAAATGTATACCCGAAAAGAATGGTCGCGCGTTCATCGCCACCAGGAACTGACGCCTCTCTCCAGAAGGGGCATCTGCCCATCCGCCGATGGCTTCCCGATGTCAGGGCCTGGGTTCATGCTGCTCGAGAGGCGGTAAAACAGCGTTTTCTCAGGGGGCGAGGTTACACTTGCCTGCTGGATTAGTGGGTGTGCGGGCCGGAAGGAGCCCGCACACTGCGAGCTCTAGAGCCTCTTAGCTATAACCCAGGATATCTTGTCGTGATGAAACTACTAAGGAGTGACCCATTGGCTAAGGCAATACCAACCACTCATGCAATAAAATTGATGGTTAGTACAAAACTCCTGCCCGGTAACATCCGCCAGCACGCCCGCCGGGCAACTTCTTCGCCCTCCGCCCCATGTGCCTTCGCCAAGTCCTTGACCGTGAACTTGAAGCCCTCGGCGGCCGCGATCTTGACCACCCCGGCGGCCACCTTGGCTTTCCCTTCCTCCATGGTCTTGTTGTACATAGCCTTCAGCTTCGCCTGCAGAGACTTCTTCTCTTCGACCTTTGCCATGAATTTCTTCACATTACTCGCTGACATAACTGCTCCTTTCCAACTGATGAGGATTCGGTCTGGCGGAGCGGGTTAAAAGGCAGAATCAACCGGCAGCGCAAGCCGCCACTTTCTGCCTCGACTCGCCTGTGGTCAGCACGGAGTGCCTCCGACGCTTCCACACGTCGTTCGAGTCTGCCTCCGCCTCGAACCCCGCTTTTCATTTCCAGGGCAGCTTGCCTTGGATCCGGAAGATGCGTCAACAGGAAAGTTCAACAGGGCGCATCTGCGCGTTGCCTCAAATTAAATGACACCGAAGGGGGGTCAAAAGCTGAGCGAAAAGCCATACGTTGCCTCATGGCAGAAAGACACCGAAGAGAAAGCGGTGTATATGCAACGAAAGACCGAACGAAACGACGAATTGGAACGGCTGCGCCGGCGTTACGCCGGCCGAGCCAAAGCAGGTAAAGGCCGGCTGCTGGACGAGTTTTGCGAGCACCACGGCTACGAACGGAAGTATGCCATCAAGCTGCTCCAAGGCGGAACGGCGGCAGTGGTGGCCCGGTCGCGCCCTGGGCCGGAGCGCAAGTATGAACCGGTGCAGGAGGTGGTGGAGCGGATTTGGACGGGGGCTGAGCAGTTGTGTGGCAAGCGGCTGGCGCCAGCACTGGAACTATGGCTGCCGCACTACGGGCGGCACTATGGGCCGCTCTTGCCGACGCAGAAGAAGCTTTTGGGCTCCATCAGCGCGGCCACGCTGGACCGGTTGCTGGCCTCCTCCAAGGCGCGGGTGGGCGGCGGCTTGAGCGGGACGCGTCCGGGCACGCTCTTGCGTCGCCAAGTGCCGATCCAAGGCGAGGTGTGGGACGAGCAGCGGCTGGGCTTCCTGGAGGCCGACAGCGTCGCTCACTGCGGGAGCAGCCTGGCCGGCAGCTTCATCTGGAGCCTGACCTACACCGACCTGGCCTGCACCTGGACGGAGGGCCGGGCGGTGTGGAACAAGGGCGCCCACGGCGTGCTGGAACAGACCAAAAACGTTGAACAGACGCTGCCTTTCGCGATTCTGGGCTTCGACTTCGACAACGGCGGCGAGTGGCTCAACTGGACGCTCATCCGGTATCTGCAAGTGCGCCCCAAGCCGATCCGGGTGACGCGCTCCCGGCCTTACCACAGTGACGACAATGCACACGTGGAGCAGAAGAACTGGATGTGGCCACGGCAGCTCTTGGGCTACGGGCGCCTGGAGAGCGAAACGCTCCTGTCCCCGATCAACGCGCTCTACACGGAGGCGTGGGGGCCGTTGCACAACTTCTTCCTGCCCTCCATGAAGCTGGTGGAGAAATGGCGCGAGGGCAGCCGGTGGGTGCGGCGGCACGATACAGCCCAGACGGCCTATCAGCGACTCTTGGCTCATGGAGACTTGCCGAGCAAGGCGCGGCGAGAGCTGCGGGATCGCTATGAGTCGCTGGACCCCTTTGTGTTGGCGGCGGAGGTGGAGCGAAGATTGAAGCCGATCCTGGGGGCGGCGCTGGTCGAATGAGGAGTGGCCCCCCCGCCACGCTGGGCGGGTCGGCTCCGCAGCGACTCGCTACGCTCGCCGCTGCTCCGCCGACCCGCCCAGCGCCCCCCGCTTCGCCAGCAGGGAACCAACAGAAATAACTAGAACCAGAGACCTAGAAACGTTAAACCCATGGTGTCATTTTGCTGTGAGGCAACGTATGAGCAATTGACTCAACTCTACGGTGTCATTTTCCCGTGAGGCAACAGGTCTGGACC
>CAWGGD010000021.1:0-31136 GCA_963822005.1 uncultured Verrucomicrobiae bacterium
CGGAGCGTTGCTTCAACCTGGCATCCAATTCCAGGACCGTTCCAGGCGGGATGAAGGACCGCAGTTTCATATCCAGGATCGTCCAATCGCCCCATCGGCCGCTGGCGGGAGGCGGAAGCTCACTCACCAGCATGGCCCCGAGCTGGAGGCTGAGATGCATCAGCAGGCTGCCGGGAAAGACCGGACGCCGGGGAAAATGGTCCGCGAAAAAGGGGGCCGAGGGCGGCACTTGGAATGCAGCGCACGCACGCCGTCCGGTTTCGCCGGCGGTTCGCTCGAGCGCGAGCGGCGGCAGGCCACGAAACCCACCGGGTGGCGGCGCCGGGACCGCAGAGCACCTCGAACCGGTTGGCGAGAGCCTGAGGATCGTCCAGATCAGCCAGCGGCACCATCGGGCCGAGGCAATCCTGGAGCCGGACCACGAGCCGTCCGTCTGCGTGCGCTGTGCCGTTGTAGGCCACGGTCTCGGTGTCCACGCTTTCCAGGTTGGCGGCGAGTTCCAACACGTCGTGCGGCCGGAGCGCGGAGCTCCAGCTCGGCGCGGTGCTGCTTGATTCGCGCAGAGCGGAGGGTGTGCTTAGCGGAGCGCGGACATTCCTGTCCGCAGTGACCTTCTGCGGGCCGCAGGGCGGTTCAATTAGCTGTTTGCCGTTCGGCAGTTGCTGCGGACATGAATGTCCGCACTTGGCCCCGACCGGGAACCGATGCAGGCCGCAGAGGGCAGCAATCGAGCAGTTACGTGAATTGAGCACGACATGGCGACCCAAGCCACCGAACTCGCGAACAGCTTCACCAACATCGCACTGAAACTCGTGGCAAATCTGAACGGAATGGCATCGTGACCACAATTATACGTTCGCAGCGACATGATCCGGTCCACAAAGGGAAGGCGCGGGGATGCGCGTCCGTCGATTATTCTAGGGCCTGCGACAAGATCTCTGACTTTTCGGCTTTGAAACAGCCCGCCGCCGCTGCTGCGGATCAACGATTTCACAGAAACATCTGCATCATGAAGAGCCGTCCAATATCGGCCCACTTCGTCAGAAGTAAAGTGAACCACTCCGGCGGGACTCGGGAAGAGGCCTCAAGCGTCCCAGCTCCGCCGACGACACCTCGCCCCTGCCTGCTTCGAGTTCGGCCTGCGAGGGATCAGCCGCAAAACACTTCCACGAATTCTACCAGCACAGGATTTTACTTGACCTAAAACGTGGGCGACTGGAGCCTGAAAACTGGGAGATCCAGAAGAAGTGATGGACTGGGCACCAGATCATCAATGGGTACGGACCCCCTGCAACTTTCGCGCTCGACTTCGCAGGGAAGTGCGGCGGCGATGATTTCGGCGATCCTGGGATAAACCGCCATTACTTCTTCTTTGGTAATATGTGTGTTTGTCATGCTATTCCATCTTGAATCCGCCATCCACATGCAGGATTTCACCTGTGATATAGTCGGCATACCGCGAGGCCAGGAACCAGACCGCGCTCGGCCACATCCGCCGGGCGGCCGATGCGCCGCAGCAGAATCCGCGACAGCACCTCAGCGGAAGCTCGTTCGCGCACGTCGCGCGACATCTCGGCTCAATGACCCCGGGGGCCACAGCGTTCACCGTGATGTTGCGCGGCGCCAACTCGACCGCCAGGGCCCGGGTAAAGGCGTTGATGGCGCCTTTACTGGCCGCGTAGTTCGTCTGGCCGCGGCCGCCCTTCTCGCCGGCGACCGAACTGACGTTGATAATCTTGCCCCGGCGCTGAGCGATCATGTGCGGCGCCACGGCACGCGACATATTAATCGTGCCGATCGCGTTTGTCTCTAAGACAATGCGAAGGTCCTCATCCTCCAGCGCCGTGAGCGGGTTGTCCCGGATCACCCCGGCATTGTTGACCAGCAAATCAATCTGCCCCGCGCGGTCCACTACTTTGTCAACCAGCGCCGTGCACGCGGCGGCATCGCGCACGTCCAGCGGCTCGGCGGTGAGCCTGAGACCTTGAGCCGCCGCCACGACCTCAGCCGCCGCGACCGAGTTCTGACGATAAGTCAGGACCACCTCCATGCCGGCCTCGGCCAGCAGCTCGACGATGGCGCGTCCGATGCCACGGCCGCCACCGGTCACCATCGCCACTCCGCCACTGAGTCCGGCGTCCATGAAGCTCGGGCCAATCATCCTGAAATACAGTAGCCCCCGTCCACGACGAGGGTGTGGCCAGTAATTCCCCCAGCCTCGGGCAGGCAGAGCAAGTAAACAGCGTCGGCGACTGCCTCGGCCGTGAGGGTTGGACCCAGCGGGGCGCGGCGGCCGAATTCGGCCAGCAATTGCTCCCGGTTCGGGAAATACTTGAGGGCGTCGGTATCCACAACGCCCGCGCTCACGACATTGACGCGGATTCCCCGCGGGCCGAGTTCCTGGGCCAAGCTGCGGGCCAGGCTTTCCAGGGCGGCTTTGGAGGCGCCGATAAAGGCGTATTGGGGGATGGCGCGCACGGCACCGAGGCTGGAGAGCGCGATGATGCACCCGCCGTCCGGCATGAGGGACACGGCCTGCTGGGCCAGGAGGTTCAGCGCCAGCGCATTGGTTTCCATGCACCGGCGCCAGTGTTTGAGCGAGAGTTCGAGGGCGGGCCGGAGCACGCCGACAGCCGCATTGCTCACCAGCAGATCCAGTCGTCCGAATTGCCGGCGCACTGCGGCCAAAACCTCCGCGACCAATTCAGGTTCGCTGACGTCGGCTTGGATCGCCTGGGCCTGGCGGCCCAACTGCCGGATGGCCGCACAGACTGCTTCCGCCTCTTCATGGCTGTTGTGATAGACAATCACCACGTCGCTGCCGGCGCTCGCCAGCTTAAGGGCGACCGCCCGGCCGATACCCCGCGTTCCACCCGTGACCAGCGCGGTTTTGCCTGAGAGGGGCCCGCCGGTGGTTTGCTTCTTCGATTGTTGTGGGCTGCTCATTTGAGAGGTTGTTTCGCGGCCTTCAAGGAGTCGCACCCTACCCCCGGCGACGGCGATCCCGTTGTTTCTCTGTGCCGCAAAGGTGGGAACCACCTTCCGGTACGGGCGCAATAGGCTTCGTAGGACTGACCTAGACGCGTCCGCAGGTGCGATTCCTCATCGGCGGCCTTTGTCAGCACACAGAGAACATGGATAGCAAGGATTGCTAAAGCAAGGACCGAAGGCAGCAGGATGGGGATGGCAGCCACCATGATGACCTGGAAAAGATAGATGGGATGGCGGACAAAACCGTAGGGCCCGCGCGTCACCAACTCGGTTTTCTCGGTCCGGTTGATCCCCATCCGCCAGGCATTGCCCATCGCGGCGTAGCACCAGAGTGTGCCGGCGTAGCCCGCCACGACCATGGTCATGCCCAGGACGAAGAGCCAGGGCTGGAGAAAAGCCAGGCCAACCGCTGTCCCCAGCAGCCGCCCCGGCCCTCCCACACTCAAAAACGGCAGCGCCAACCAAGCCGCCACCACGAAAAACCATCCCGCCCAAAGCAGTCGCTCCTTCGGCCCCTGAGGACGCGAGTTGATGGATCGGCGAATCTTCCGGCGAATCCGGCGAGATTGAACCCAGACGCCCGCCCAATAAACCACGGCCGAGCCAAACACAACTGCTCGATTCCAAGAGACCGCGTCAGTTGCCATGGTCGTGCGAGTGTCGCGCCCGAAGGAACCGCTGCAATTCGAGCACCCAATGCTTCTTGATGCTGAACCAGACGTCCTCCGCCCAGAGAATGTTCCTGCTGTCCGCGTCAAACTTCACCTTCAGATCCGGCTGATCGTAGGGTTTATCGTTGGGATGGTAGTTGTTAAGCCAATCCATAATCTGTTGGCTTTTCAGCAGATGCACGCAGTCCGGAACCCCGCCATGTTTGTAGGAGGCGGGCAGCCGTACATTGCGGACTACGGCCTTGCCCGTGGACTGGAAATGATTGGCCGGACCGTATCCCAGCCAGTCGCCGCCGTACAAGTCTTTGCCTTTGAAAAAGCCGGTAAACTCCTCCACCGAATCGGGAATGTCCCGCAGCCGCCCGCACGTGTCCCACTGATTCGGAAGAATGCGCGTGAGACCACCCGCCCCCATGGCGGTAACATAGGGCAGTTGCAGTCCCACGACCGGACGCCTTCGGCCAGTGTGCGGGTCGAGAATATCGCAGCTCTCCTCCCTTTCCCAGGTCAGCGGATTCCAAACATGGAGTTTCTTCGCCGACAACCCGGCCAGCTTCCACAAAACCTTCACCGCCTGCATGCCGCCCTGACTATGTCCTACGATCATCGGCCGCAGGCCCTCCCGCTCGTAGTACCAAGCGATCGCCCCGGCAATCTTCTCACTGCTTTCGTAACAACTGAAGGTGTAGGTGCCATCCCCGGGATTGGTGATGCTGGCCCCGGGATAACCCATGCCCATGAGGAACCAGGAGAAAGCGATCATACGGCGGTGCACGGGATAGACTCCGCCGTGGATGTTGATGATTCTGGGCGCCGGCACCTGCGAGAGCACTCCCCGGATGTCGGCCTCGGTGACGTGCTCCGGATCGAGGGCCATGATTCTTTGCTCGGTCTCACGCGCGGGCGCAAACTCCCGCCGCAGGCAAGCGATCTCGACCTGGCGGGCCCGCTCGGGGTCGAGCCCGTGGCGGACATAGGTGGCGCACCCGGAATCCAGCAGGGCGCTGCTCAGCAAGAGGAGTGGCAGTGTTCGCGAGATCACGGGGAGGCAGGCCGCCCTAGCGGGTCCAGAAAGCAGGCCTTGATGCGCTCGATCTTCGCTCCCCCAAACACGGTTGATCGGTAGGTGAGGCTGATGTTGGCTATCTGCCCGATGGTCGTTATTGACGCCACCAGCGGGGTGACTGGACCAGTAGAAACCGCCCGGAAATAATCCACGGGCCGGGATGTCTCCGGCTGGGGCCAAAGTGCATTGAGATTCATATTGGTCAATCCGCCCCACAAAGGGTAATGTTTCTGATAGAGCTTCCTTCTCCGATGCTCGGGGAAAAAGGACATCATCAGCCGCCCGAAGGATAATTCCAGCACCGCCCCAAGGTAAAGCCGTCTCTGCTTGATTGCGCGCGTCTGACCCCCAATGTCCCGAGCCAGGTCCGCCAGCTTGATTTCCGCCGGAGCTTCGTGGTGCACTATAAAAGAGCCCAAGAACAGCCCGATGGTCCGCTTCCCCTCCAGCCCGAGGTCCCCACGGGTGTTGACGATACAGCCGAGCGCCAAGTTCTGGCGCCGGCCGGCCCGTGCCCGGTCAGGGATCAGGCGGGATACCGCTTTCATCAGCAGCGCGAGGAAAAGGTCATTGAGGGTAACCTTCCACGACTTGGCGGCTTGAGTCATCCTGTCCACCGTCTGCGGGTTGAGGGAGAAGAATGCGAACTTGTTGCTCAGATCCGCCGCGTCTTGGTAATGGGGCCGGCACGTCCGCCTCATGTTTCGGATGGAGGAAGGCAGGGAGGCCAGTTTACTGGCCAGCACGGCGGGATAATAGCGCAGCAGGTTGTCTCGGGCCATGGTATAGCGTTCGAGCGGGCGCGGGGGGCGCGGATCGCCCGCGGACCGATAGGCATCGACCATGTCCTTTAACAGGAACACGATACTCTCCGCATCAGCCACGGGATGGAAATACACCAGGCCCAGCAGAAACGCGTCCTTCTCCGGTATGACGACGAACCTGAAGGGGGTGAAACATTCGCCTGAATTAAAGGGCGTATTCAGTTGATACTCGATTTCCTCCGCAAAGGCCGGTGAGCCGGGGGCAGCCTGCGCGAGGGCGATCTTGATCTCGGCGGTCGCGGGCGCGCCGAAATATTGATAGGTTCCGGCGCTCCGGTCCAAGACCAGGCCAGTGAGTCCCTGGCCCTCCAACGTCGAGGTGATGACGCTCTTTAGCCGCTGAACGTTGAGTGCCTCGGGAATCCTAACTGCGTGGACCGCGTTGTAGGGGTGGAGATCATTCCACTGTAGCATGCTTAGTTGGAAGGTATTCAGCCGGCCCCGCATAAATTAGAGGTGACGATCAGGAGCCGAAGCATAGCAACCGGCTCCCTTTGATGCCAGCCCGATTTCCGTCCCAGCAAGTTACCCAGATGCTCAAGCTGCCGGGCACTGACAAAAATCCGTGTTCATCGCGTCCATCCGTGGTAACAATCTCCCGGCATTATGGACTACGAAGCGGTCATCGGCCTGGAAACCCACGTCCAGCTTAAGACGAAGTCGAAGATGTGGTGCGGGTGCGCCAACGAGTTCGGCGCGCCGCCCAACACCCACGTTTGCCCGGTTTGCCTGGGGCTGCCCGGGGTGTTGCCCGTCGCGAACGAGGAGGCGCTGCGCCTGACCGCTCTTACCGGCTTTCTGCTCAACTGCACGGTAACCCGCTACGCCAAGTTCGACCGGAAGAACTATTTCTACCCGGACATGCCGAAGAACTACCAGATCACGCAGTACGACAAGCCCTCGACCATCAACGGCTGCGTCGAGTTCGAGTTCCAGGGCGGCCTCGCGCGGGTCCGCATCACCCGGGCGCACCTGGAGGAGGACGTCGGCAAGAACTTCCATTTCGAGCGCCACAGCGGGGTGGATTTCAACCGCGCCGGCGTGCCGCTGATGGAGATTGTCTCCGAGCCGGACATCACCAGCGCGGAGATGGCTTACGATTACCTGAATGCACTCAAAGACATCCTGGTGTACGGCGGGGTGAGCGACTGCGACATGGAGAAGGGGATGGTGCGGTGCGATGTCAACGTGAGCGTGCGGCCCAAGGGGCAGGAGGAACTGGGCGCCAAGATCGAGATCAAGAACATGAACAGCTTCAGCGGCGCGCGCAAGGCGCTGGAGTATGAAATCCCGCGCCAGATCGAGGTGCTTACGAAGGGCGGCAAGCTGATCCAATCCACGCGCCGGTGGGACGACGCGGCAGGGGTCACCGAGGAGATGCGGACCAAGGAACATGCGCATGATTACCGGTATTTCCCGGAGCCGGACCTGATGCCGTTTCAGCCCACGGACGCCTGGCTGGCGGAGGTGCGCGGGCGGGTGGTGGAACTGCCGTTGGCGCGCAAGCAGCGGTTCATGCGCGATTACCAGTTGCCGGCGTCTGATGCGCAGACGTTCGTTTGGGACGTGCCGCTGGGCAACTACTTTGAGGGCATTGCGAAGCAGGCCGAGAACCCCAAAGCCGCGGCCAATTGGATCATCAACAATCTCCGCGCGAAGATGACGGAAGCGCAGATGGCGCTGGCGGACCTGAAGTTCAAGCCGGCGGGCATCCTGGAACTGGTGGACCTGGTCGAGAACGGCCGGATCAGCAGCCGCATCGCGCAGGATGTGTTTGCGGAGATGTTCGCCACCGGCGAGCCGCCCGGCAGGATCGTCGAGAGGAAGGGCCTGGCGCAGGTGAGCGATGCGGGGGCCATCGAGCCCCTTTGCGAGCAGGCGATCGCCGCCAACCCGGGGCCGGCCAGCGATTACAAGGCGGGCAAAGCCGCCGCGCTGAACTTCCTCAAGGGCCAGGTGATGAGGCTGAGCAAGGGCAAGGCAAACCCGGCGCTCGTCGGCGAGATTCTCGAGCGAAAGCTAAGAGGCTAGCCTCTGGCTACGCTGGGCAGAGCTGAGCGAGCCGTTCGTAGGCCGCATCCCAGGCCGCGGCGTAAGGGATGAGCGTCTCGGTCTTGAAGGAATTGCGCACAATCTCCCGTGCCTGCTCCAGAGACTTGAGGTGGCCCAGGGCGAGGGCTTGCACGATGACATTGCCGATCGAGGCGAGGTCAGCAGGTGCGATGACGAGGGGTAGGCGGAGGGCGTTGGCGATGAAATGGTTCAGCAGGGCATGGCCGGAGGCGTTGAGCAGGAAAACCCGGGAGGTCTGGCGACCAGTCAGTTGCTCGATTTCGCGGAGGGTCTTGCGATATTGCAAGGCGAGGCTCTCCAGGACACAGCGGATAATGGGGCCGGGCTTGCGTGGCACGGATTGATTGGTTTCGCGGCAAAAGTTTTGGATCTTGAGCGGCATGTCGCCCGGTTCCGCGAAGCGGGGATCCGCCGGATTGATGAGCGACTCAAAGGGCGGGGCGGAGCCGGCGAGGTGTGACAGCAGCGTATCGTCAATCTCGCGGTCCTTCTCCTTCCAATAGCGGCGGCATTCCTCGAGAATCCACAGCCCGAGGGACTGCTTGGAGAACCGCACGGAGCCGCCATAGCCAGCTTCGTTGGTAAACTTCAAGGCGCGGCTGGCGTCGGTAATGATCGGGTTGGCGAGTTCGGTGCCCATGACGGCCCAGGAACCCAACTGCAGATATGCCCAGTTCTCTCCAGGACTAACGGGCAAGCCCGCGAGCGCGGCGGCGGTCTCGTGTGAACAGGAGGCGACCACCTGGGCGTCTTCCAGGCCAAGCGACTTGGCCAGATCAGGGCGCAGCGGCCCCAGTTCCGTTCCGGCCGGAACGAGCGGCGGGAGCAATGCCAGAGGCAGGTCAACGGCGTGGAGAAGGCGATTCGACCAACTCTTGGTGGTAGGGTTGTAGAGTTGGGTCGTACTGGCGAGCGACCTCTCAAAGCGCGGGACTCCGGCAAAGAGATAATTGAACGCGTCCGCCACGGGCAGGAGGTGCTTGGCGCGACTCAGACGCCGGGATCGTTCGGCCCCCAATTGGAAGAGGGTGTTGGCCGGCATCGAGCAGACGCCGGTTTCCTGGTAAAGGGTCTCCTGGGGAACTTTAGAAAGGACCTTTTGCATTCCTTCCCTGGAACGGGGGTCGGAATGATGGTAGGTGGGGGTGATCAGAGAGTTATCGGCTTCGAAAAGCAGGTAATCCGCGGCCCAGGAATCGAAGCTGATGCTGTCAACTGCTTCTTCATAGGCTCCGATGGCCCGCAGCCCTTCAAGGGTTTCCTGATACAGATAGGGGATGTTCCACTGCAGTGCGTCCTTGTCCTGGACCGGGGGGTTTGGGAACCGGCGCACCTCGCTGATGGTGAGCGAGCCGGGGTTCAGAATGCCAAGCGACACACGACCACTCTCCGCACTCAGATCGCAAGCGACGTAGAAGTTGCTCATCTGCCCCTGGAGGCTGCAAGTATCGTACCCTCGCCAAGGTGTGGCCGAGGTTTGCAGGGCAAGGGCAAGGTCGCCGAGTCAAGAGTGTGAAGACCCTGCGAGTTTCCTAGTCTTGTCCTAACACGGACGTGCTTTGGGGGCATCCTGGTGTACGGAAATGGAACACTCCTGTGTGTGATTCTGGAAACCAACAACACGCCAACCGGATATCCCGCCGGAAGATCACTCCCAAATCAGGCCGCGGGCGCGGCTAAGCTTCAGGCCATGGGATCCCCGACCGCGTCGCGTAGCGACCCTTGTGCCCGGCGGGCTGGGGGGTGAGGTTACCGGAGCAGTTCCACGTGCCGGAGCAGCCGAAGCGCCAGGAACCACGGCCGGACCGGAGAGACTCGCCGGCACGTTGGCAGGTGGCCAATCACGGGCGTGATGGACAACTCCCCGCATCTGCTCAAACCACCAATGGGCGCGACTTGATCGGCCCCGGCCTCTACAACCCGATCTGAGCCCCGCTTGGCTCGCAAATCCCAGTTCCAACTGGCGGCTGACCATAATTCACGCCCCCTCCCGTCCGGGTGCGGAACGGGGAAACCAGGTTCGCCGCGTCGCGGAGGAGCCAGGGCCCAAGGGATGTAACCCCCGTACGGCAGCCCAGCGCTCCGTAACCGTGTATGAGATTATATAAGCCTCTAATCTCATGAAGAACAATAACACATATTCCGGTAGGTGGCATCCGGAGATCCAGCCCCTGGCCGGTGATGGCTGGGCACATCGTGCGGCTGGTTGCGCTGCCAGGGAGAACAGACTGGCCGGCTCCTCGTGTCCCTGACATGTTATGAACGGCATGCGGCCTTCCGCTCTACACAACAGAACGCGCTCTGGGAATGGGGTACTCACAAAGCAGGGACTGGCCTTCCTGATGCTCGCGGCGCTCGTCGTTGGCCCGGTTCAAGCCGGCGACTTCGAGTTTGCGGCGATCGGCGACACGCGACCGAAGTTCGCGAGCCAGGATTTTCGACTGTTCCAGGGCCTCAGCACCAGGATCAACATCCTCAAGCCGGTTCTGGTGATTAATCTCGGCGACCTGATTTACGGCTATGGCCCCCACAGCAAGGAGACGCAGTGGGATAAATACCAGCAGGTGGTCAACGGGATTGAGCCGCCCTACTACCAGGTTCCGGGAAACCACGACACACACTCGAAGGCGGCCCGAAGAGCTTATGGGCGCCGGTTCGGGAAGTTCTACCAATCTTTCAACTATCAAGATTGGCACTTCGTGCTGTTGGACAATACCGAGAAGGAACGGTGGGGGTATCTGGGGCCTGCGCAACTCGAATGGCTGAAGACCGATCTTGCGCAAACCCGGGCGCGAGGGGTCTTCGTCTTTCTCCATTTCCCGGTTTGGGAGCCAGACCGGATCACGCCGGAGTATTACGAGTTCTGGGAGCAAACCCTTCACCCCCTGTTCAAGAAATCGAATGTCCGGGCCGTGTTCGCCGGTCATTACCACACCTATGGCCCCACGCGCGAATTCGATGGTATCCGCTATTTCATCACGGGCGGCGGCGGCGCCGAGTTGCGGCCCGACTACAAGAAGTCCGGCGGCGAACACCACTTCGTGAAAGTCAAAGTCTCGGACGATCGCTTCGATGTGCGCGTGGTCACGGAGCGCGGGGAATTGACCGATCCCGAGGCCGACGTGCTGGGAGGACTTCAGTTCGCCGCGGGGAACGTGTCCCGGATTGGGATCAGGCGGGCAGCACAGGATTTGCGAGACGGAGTCAGCTTCTCTGTCTCCATCGCCAATCCCTACCCGCAGACTTTGAATGGCCGGGCTTGGTGGATCCTCGATCCCAGCGCCTTTGTGATCGAGCCGAAGGCTGTCTCGCTGCAAATCCCGCCGAACGGCAAGCAGGAGAGCAGCTTCACGCTGAAGGCGCTCAAAGACACCGCCACGCTGCCGTCGCTTCCGCGGCTGGAATTCAACCTGATGGCCGCTGGGCAACGCCATCGGTTCCACCGCGAGGTGCGTTTCCTGGAGGAGATCAGCGCGCCGTATCGGCGCGCGGCTCCTGTGTTGGATGGGCAGCTTACAGATTGGGAAGGTATTCCCTTGCGGAAACTAGCCCGAGAAGCGCGCTGGGGAGCGGAACTTCGGGCATGCCACGACGGCGCGAACCTGTTCTTGGCGGTGGTCATCCCAAACGTCAAGGCGGAGGAAGGCGAGGAGTTGGGATTCAAGGATGACCTCCAAATCGGCCTGGCCCGACAGGTGAGCGACACTGATTTCGGCGCTGACTTCCTTCGGCTCGGGTTCAGTTGCGGCAAGCAGGAGGTCTGGGACCGGACCGCCAGCCGGAAGGCGGAACGGGTGGTCCTGGGCATCAAGTGCGTGTGCCGGGCGGAGGATCGCCGAACCGAGTGCGAGATCGCCATCCCGCTGCGGCTCATCAAGGGCCTGAAGCCCGGCCCGGAAGGCCGCCTGATTCTCGACGTGTCCTTCCCGGCGCCGGACGGTGGCGACAACACGCCGGAACCCGTCGACCCAAGCGCCAACACCTTGGCCTACCGCGTGCGCTACGGCAATGACTGCCTGATCCCGGTAGACTTCATCGAACTAAGCCTGGAGCAGAAGCAGCCGTGAGACCGCTGGGCGGGAGCAGTAATTACAGACAAGTCCAAGCCGCTTTGCTACGATCGGCCCATGAACCCGAAAGCAAGGACCAAGGTTAAGAAACAGATGGTTCACGGCCAGCCTTCCTGGCGCCTAGCCTCGACGCAGGTGGAAGCCTTCGTTACGGAACTGGGCGGGCACTTGGGGCCGGTAACCTTTGATCGCTGGGGGCGCAAGCTCCGACCCTATTCGGTGGCCCCGTGGGCGGAGGAACGGACCGAGCCCTCGCTGCTACCCATACTCAAAGCCCTCCGCGGCGATTTCTTCTGCCTGCCGTTCGGCGGCAACTCCACGCCGTTTGGCAGGGAGCGGCATCCGGTGCACGGGGAGACCGCCAACGCCCGCTGGCAATTGCGCTCGCTGGAAACCGGGGCGGGCCGAAGCTGTCTTCACCTAAGCCTCGCAACGAAAGTGCGGCGGGGCCGAGTGGACAAGCGAATCTGGCTCGTGGACGCTCAAAACACCCTCTATTCCCAGCATGTGGTATCAGGCATGAGCGGTCCGATGAACTTGGGGCACCATGCGATGCTGAAGTTCCCTGATGCGCCTGGCAGCGGGTTGGTCTCCACCAGCCGCTTTGTGTATGGCCAGGTGTTTCCCCAGGCCTTTGAGTCACCGGCGAATCGAGGTTACTCGTGGCTGAAGGCGGGCGCGGAGTTCAAGTCGCTGGAGAAAGTTCCGACGCTAGACGGCGGCACGACTGACTTGAGCCGCTATCCCGCGCGCCGCGGCTTCGAGGACCTGGTCATGCTCGTGAGCGACCCGAAGGCGTCGTTTGCGTGGACCGCTGTGACCTTTCCCAAAGAGCGATACGTGTGGTTTGCCTTGAAAGACCCGCGCGTCTTGCGTGAGACCGTGTTCTGGCTCTCAAACGGCGGACGCCACTACCCTCCGTGGAACGGCCGGCATGTCAGTGTAATGGGGTTGGAGGAGGTAACTTCCTGCTTCCACCTCGGCCTCGCAGAGGCGGTTCGCCAGAACCCGGTTTCGCGAAAGGGGTATCCGACCTGCCTGACCCTGAATGCCAGGAAACCGCTCGTGGTAAACTACATCATGGGGGTGGCCACGATTCCGGCAGGGTTTGACCGTGTCGCTTCGATCCGAGCGGCGCGGGGGAAGCAAGCCATCCTTCTGAAATCGGCCGGCGGCAGGCAGACCGCGGCGACGGTGGATCTGGATTTCCTGCAGGCTGGGGCGGACTGATCCCGCCTCGCGGGACGGCGCAGTCCCAAGAAGCTGTCGCCGGCACAGGAAGTGTTCCGTCAACCCCGCGTGTCTTGGAGTGCGGTGGCAAGCGCAGCGCGACACCGCTTTTTCGGGTGTGGTGAAAAGTCTCGCGTCTTTGCACAGCACCCGCGCGTTCCGAAAGCGCCGTCGCAGCTGCGCTCTGCCGGCGCAGTCCGAAATGACGCTCCGGGCAGTTGCTAAACTTGTGGACTTTTGTTGCCCAGAGAGATAGACGGGACCCATGCATGACGGCGTCAGACTTACGCGGCGCTCCTTCTTGAAGACCAGCGCGATGGCTACGGTTGGGCTGGCGACGGGCCGCGTCTGCGGCCAAGACGGACCCAAGCTTCTGCGGTTGGGCATCATCGGTACGGGCGCGCGCGGCAGCGGCCTGCTGGAGAATCTCCTGCAATTCCCAGGCGTCGAGGTCCGCGCCGTGTGCGACCTGCTGCCCGACCGCGCGCAGAACGCCGCGCAACGAGTCGAGCAGCATGGCGGAAAGCGCCCGGAGGTCTATGCCGGCAGCGAGGTGGTTTGGGAAAAGCTGTTGGCGCGGGCCGATTTCGATGCAGTGATCATCGCGACGCCATGGGATTGGCATGGCCGGATGGCGGCGGCCGCGATGCGCGCCGGCAAGTTTCCCGGCGTCGAAGTGCCTGCGGCGATCACCCTACAGGAATGCTGGGACCTGGTGCGCACTTCGGAAAAGACCGGAATCCCGTGCATGATGCTGGAGAACGTCTGCTACTTCCAGCGCGTGCTCGCCCTCTTGCGCATGGTTCGGGAGGGGGTCTTTGGAGACCTCCTGCATTGCGAGGCCGGTTACCAGCACGATTGCCGGTTCCTGATGTTCGACGCGCAGGGGAATCTCACCTGGCGCGGGCGTCATTCGGCCACCCTGAATGGCAACCTCTATCCTACCCACCCCCTCGGCCCGGTTGCCCAATGGATGAACATCAACCGGGGTGACCGCTTTGTCTCGCTCGTTAGCATGAGCACGCCCGCGCGGGGTCTGAAGCGTTATGCCGCTGAAAAACTGGGGCCGGACCACGCACTGGCCCGCCGTGATTATGCCCAGGGGGACATCAACACCACGCTGCTCAAGACCGCCAACGGCCTCACCGTGACGCTCTACTACAACATCCTGTCGCCCCGGCCCTACGACACTATTTTTCGCATTCAAGGGGACAAAGGAATCTACCTCGGCACCAACGGCAGCATCAGCCTGGAGCAGGCCGACAAGGCCACCGATCAATGGGAGTCCTTCGAGCCTTACCAACAGAAATACGCCCACCCGCTGTGGCAGGCCCTGGCCGCCGAAGCCGCCAAGACCGCCGGACACGAAGGGGCCGAGTACCTGATGTTCCACGACTTTCTGAAAGCCGTCCGCCGCAAGGCACCGGCGCCGCAAAATGTGTACGACGCCGCCACCTGGTCGGCGGTGGTTCCGCTGTCCATGAAATCGGTCGCGCACCAGAGCAAGCCGATCGAGTTCCCCGACTTCACCCACGGCAGGTGGAAGAAGACCCCACCCCTGCCCGTTTACGGGGCGTGAAGACTCAAGCCTTGCGTTCCCGCCTTATTCGTTGATTCGAGGCACAGGTCAGTTGCGACGGCCCGGTCTCCGACCCAGCCCGCTTCAAGCCGAGTGCAACTCGGCGCTCCGGGCCGTTGCGGAGCGCCGACTTCAGTCGGCTTTGGGCGGGCTCGGTTCATGTTTGCCGCGTTCAGGTTGTTGACGAAGGTGCTCGCAGCCGAGGCCGTGCTGGATGTTGTTCCGGCCGCTCCACACCGCAACCGGCAGTGGGTAATGTCATCAGCAGCATAGCCCGATCAGGTTATTGGTTGGTTTAAGCCGATTGAAATCGGCGCTCCGGGGCTGCGGAAAGAATCAGCCAGCCGCGTTCATCTCGATACCGCGCGCTGCTCCAGGGCCAGTCTTTTGTCTGGCACACCAGCCTGGCCTTCACCGGGTTCTGCTCGATGTAGCGGCGGGCCCGGACCAACTGTTCCGCATCGCGCATATACGTGTCCCAATACTCCCGCTCCCAGAACGGCCCCTGGCGGCGCAGCAGCTTGTTGGCTTCCCGGGCGATGCGGCCTTTCCAATTCTTTGTGATAACCGCCATCGGTGTACCCCGGATGCGCACCAGGACGTGGACGTGATCCTGACCGTCGGACTCCCGCAACGCGCCTTCGGCCTGCGCGGCAATCTCCGGCCGGCGCAGCCAGCAGGCCCCGTGGCCGCGGTCGAGGTAATCCTCCAACTGGATGCGCCGCTGGCGATTATCCTCGATTCGCAGCAACGCTTCCCACTCCGCTCGGCGGCTGAGCGGAAAGCTGTCGTGCAGCCGGCAGGTGACGAACTGCGTCAGGCCCGGAGCGTCGCGGTGCGGCAGGTAACCGCGCTGATGCCAGCCGAGAAAGCCCCGCGTCTTGGCCTCGTCAGGCAGCGGTGTGGCCCACGCCTGCTTGCCGGCCACGAGTTGCTGCAAAAAAGGATTATACGGCGGGCAGCAAGTGGAGCGCCGAGGCTTGGTCGGCTTGGCCGGTGGCGGCGCTTGTGCCGGAGCGCCGACTTCAGTCGGCTTAGCGCGTGGTCGGTCCATGTTCGCCGTGTTCCGGTTGTCGGTTGGTTTAAGCCGAATGAATTCGGCGCTCCGCGCTCTGCGCCAAAGTCTCATCGCCGCACCAGCGCCAGAGGATTAAGGGGTAAAAGTCCAAGACCTAACGCCCCCTCACACACCGGAACCCAATATCGTAGCTGGCGGTTCCGGGACCGTCGCTGACAGCGCGAGAGGCGCAGCGGGCGTTGTAGGCGCTGCCGCTAAAGGAACCGCCGCGCAGCACAGGATCTAAGGAACCTCCGCTCGGCCCGCGAGTGTCCGGCTGCGTGGCCTCCGGATTGGAATACCAGGTTCCCTCAAACCGGTCCCAGCACCACTGCCACACGTTTCCAGCCATGTCATAGAGCCCGTAGCCGTTGGGGGCGAAATAGCCCACCCGGCTGGTGTATGGCATTGGAGGATCATCGAAGTCTGGATGATCCCCACGGGTCGGGCTGGTGTCGTAGAAATAGGTGGCGGAACTGTAGTAATTCGCCAGGCTGTGGGTGATGTTGTTGGTGTGGCTCCAGGGGAAGCGGTGGCCGGGCGTGTCGCCCCGCGCCGCCTTCTCCCACTCGGCTTCGGTCGGCAGCCGATAACCCGCGTTCCATTTCACGCAGCCCTGCTGCAGAAAAACCTCCCCGGTCCGATAGACTGTCGTTTGGGCGGCCGAGGTGTAATAGGCCGGCGTCAACCCCTCCTGCTCGCTCCGCGCGTTGCACCACTTCACCGCGTCAAACCAACTGATGGTTTGGACGGGGTGATTCGTTGCCTTGCCCAATCCCGCGCGATAGAAGCTGTAGCCGTGGCTGCTGGCCCACGTGTAAACCTCCTCCCATTGCGCCTTGGTCACCAGCGTCCGGTCCATGTAAAACGCGCTGACATAGACATCATGCACTGGCAGTTCATAGGCAGCGCCCTCTTGCCAGTAGATGCAGTTGCCCATCGTGAACGTGCCCGCCGGGATGAGGGCCATACCCAGCGGCGCGGACTGGTTGGTGCTGGCCGAGGTCAGCCGGTAGAAGCGGGCCGGCTGGTCGGCCAGGTTCGTCACGTTGTAATTGCCGGCGGAGACCAGCGGCTCCTCGGGGACGAGCGACCAAATCGGCGCCGAGAGGGACGGGGCGGATTCGAGCCGGCAGCCGCCCGCCGCCGTGGACCAGTAGATTCGGGCTTTGTCCGGCGGCAACGGCTGCACGTTGAGCAGCGGCGCCGGGCACGGCAGACCGCTCAGGTAGAGCGAGTATCCCGAGACGCCGCTGTCGGCGATGCCTTCGCTCACCACCACTACGAAACGGGCCCCGGACGGCACCAGGCACGAAAAAGCGCTGGGATTATACCCGCCCTTATAATTGGCCTCCTCCGGGGAGAAACCCAACGCGTTTTGCGTGATATCTGCCGGATTGAAGCTATCCAGATAAGCAACCGCTAAGGCTTGATAGGTGGCTTCCAACCGGACGGTCAGGCAAGCGTCCCCGCCGGACGTGTTCGTAAAGGTGTGCGCGTTATAGTGGTACGAGAGGGTGGGGTTGAGCACCGACAACTGTGCCGGGGTCGCACAACTGCTGTGCAAGCCACTCGGCTTTCCGGCCTGAACCGGGTTCGTCTGCGTGATCGAGCCGGGAACTCCCGGCAGGCAAGTGTCACAGTAGCCGGAACTGCGGTTAAGATCGGCCCGATACAGGAACAGCGACCAGCATTGCAGTGTCCCCGCCGTTGTCCCGGCCAGATTCGTGATCCGCAAGCTCCACGTGCCCTTATCCGTCCAACCCCTGAAGGCGGCCAGGCTCGCTTCGGGCCGGAAGGTCCCGACAAACGGTGGCGCACCGGCGGCGATTGAAACCGTCGCATCGTCGTCAAACGTGGTGCGGTTGGCGTCGGGCGAGCAAGCGGTTCCGAAATCCGCGCCTGCGCCTCTCCCCGAACAGAGCGGCACCACCGTGCCATGGGACTCGACCAACTCCAGCCGCAGGTCGGCAGTCCGGGGGTGGTTGAGCCACACCGAAACCGCGACTTTGGCCACAGTGCTCGGGCTGTTCCAAATGACATTGGTGGGAGATTCGACGACACCAGCCGCCGGGATGGTCAAAGGACCGGCCACATCGTAACGCTCCGCCGTGGTCACGGGCTGGCCGGTGTTGAGGATTACCGGCACCGTGAAGGTCCCGTGGCTGCTGGTCGTGAGCGTGAGTTCCAGCGCGATATTCTGACCGGAAATAAAACGCGGGAACGTGGAGACCTGGAAGAGGGTGAGGTTGTACGCGGCGCCATAAGCCGGAATATCCGGGAAACGCGAGTAGGGCTGGGTGACCTCCATCGATGCGTCGGTCGTGGAGAGCACCGCCGTGATATTGGTCATCGGCAAACCGGTGCTGTTGGTCATTACGATTTGCAGCGTGTTGCATTCATTCCTGACCACCACGTGATCGCCGTTGCCGCCGGTGACTGCCACCAGCGCCGGGCCCACCAGCACGTCCGTCACCGTCAGCACCACGTCGTTGCCGTCCCCGCCGATGTAGCTGAGGCGGAAGCCGATGTTGTTCACGGTGAACGTCGCGCCCTCTGGCCGGCCGAGGAAGGTGCCGGTGACCGGGTCAGTGCCGTCGTTGTTGATGATGACGAACTGGTCGCCCACGCGGACGCCCTGGCTGGAGAAGTGAGCATACACCCCGAGGACGGCGCCGCGCGCCGAGATGGCACGTGCCGCGCACGTTGAGCTGGTCGTAGCTGCCCGGGGTGATCCCGCGAAGCTCAACTCTTAAACCGCCGAAGCTGGAGAAGGTCAGGTTACTGCACGTCAGCGTGCCGGGCCCCGGTGCGACGCCGCCAATGGCAGTGATGCTTCCGACGGTGCCGTGGCCGCCCAGGGTGCCATTGGTCCACACCTCGACGGGGCTTTGGGGTTGGTAACCGTTAACGGCCAGGGTGCCGGTGACGATGTGGTTGGTAGCGGTGTAAGTGTTGGTGCCAGTGAGCGTGAACGTGCCGCTGCCCAGCTTCTCCAGGTAACCGGCCCCGGAGATGACACCGTCGAAAGTGGAAGTGCCGTTGCCGGAACCCACATCCAGGGTTGCGCCGCCGATATTCACGCTGCCGTTGCCCGTGAGCCGGCTAATGGTTTCGCTGTGGCCGTTGAGGTCAAACAGCCCGCCTGACTGGATGTCCACCGTGGCCGAGTCGGCGATTTGGTTGGCCGCGAGGAGCTGGACGGTGTTGGTCCCAATATAGAGGTCATGCGGGATCGCGCCGTCAGGGGCGGATTTGTTTAGTTGGAGCATCCCCGTGGCGACTCGCGTGGCTCCCGCGTAGGTGTTGGGGAGGGGGCCGTCCAGGATACATGACAGAAACTCCGAGCCGTCACCGCCGAAAACTACAAGCCCTGCGGTCCCATCGATAGGGCCTCTAATTTCAAACCAAGACACCGAGCCCTCGGTGTCGAGTGTGATCGGGCCGTCCCAAAGCCCGCGACTTGTATTTACGAGCCCACCCGCCATCAGCGCGCAGTCCATCCAGGTACGCAACTCGTTTGTCCGGACGCCGGCTATGATCAACCGTTCGTTTCCGATGGCCGACGCGACGCCAGTGTTGACGAAAATACTGGCGTTGTTGCTGATGATAGTAGGGCCGTTCGTTGACGCCCAAGGCCCACGAATCTTCAAGCACAACCTTGCCCTCCTGGATGAGCATCAGGCCCGTGAACGAATTGGATCCTGAAAGCGCGAGAGCTCCCGGACCTGTCTTGATCAGATCACCCCCCGAGATGTCTGCACCGAGAACAAAATCTTCCCAAAATGCGCTTCCTTGCTCTCTCACATCTATGGTTGCTGGGTTATCCATCAAAGCGAGCCTTCCATCAAATCCTCCACCCCAATCTTCCACGCTGATGTTTCCCTTGACCTGGAGAAGCCCACTGCCCGTGTCCACTAGTGCTGAGTAGAACGTCATCGGCCCAACTTGATCATTGCGGTTATTGAGGTCCAAGCCAACCAGCCCCACAGAGCTTAATCGGCAGCGTTTCAGCCAGTTGGTTGTCACTGCCGGTCGAGCGGACAACGTCTGAATCCCAGTCGCCTACCCCATCCCCCACCGTCAGCGACCCGGCGCTGATGGCCAGAGCGCCGTTCTTGTTCAACTCCAGCAACCCTTCATTGACCACCGTCGGCCCCTGGTAGGTGTTGGTCTTGGTGCCGGACAGCGTCACCGTGCCGGGGCCGATCTTGGTGAAGCCGCCCGCGCCGCTCAGGGCATTGGACAGCACCAAATGGGCATTGGTCTGAACCTCCAATTGGACATTGGTGGTCGCCAGGGTGATGTTCGCCTGGATGGAGTTGGTCACCAGTCCGTTGGTTACCTGGAGGAAGTTCGTGACGGTGAACGGGTTGCCCCAGAGCTGATAAGAGGCCGACGAGCCGGTGAAACGAATCGCGTCTAACTTGCAGTTCGAGAGGTCGTTGGTATTAATCCGCCGTGCGGCACCATCGGGGAAGATAAGTGTGTCACCCCGCCCCACCCCGCGGCCGGCCGGGTCCCAGTTGTCTTTGTCCGACCAGTCGGCGTCGACCCCCAGCCCGGTCCAGGTCAGGTTGGTTTGGGGGAGGATGGTCAGCATGGCCACCTGGCTGGTCACACTGCCATAGGGGTTGGTCAACACCGCGCTGTACGACCCGGCATCCTGCGGCAACACGATGAACAGGGGAAGAACGCTGCTGATGGCGCCGGGAAGCGGGTTGCCGTTAAAGCACCATTGGTAGCCCAGCGGCTCTGTGCCGCTGCCCCCCACGGCAAAGCTGGCGCTCTGGCCCGCCGCCACCGTTTGATCCTCCGGCTGGTGGCCGATGGACGGCGCCATAAAGGGCACGGCGCTGACCTGGACCGAGTTGCCGCTTTCCCCCACGCCGTTCACCGCCGAGACGACGTAGTAGTAAGTCATCCCTTCCGTCAGGCTGGTATTCGTGTAAGCCGTGGCGGTGAGATTGCTGGCCACCAAGGTGTAAGGCCCGCCGCTGACGGTGCTGCGCTTGACCCGGTAGGTGCTGGCCCCGAGCGAGCTGTTCCAGCTCAGCGCCACTTGCAGGTTGCCGGCCGTGGCCGCCAGGCCCAGGGGCGTCGCGGGCACGGGCGGATAGACGGTCAGGACGACGTCGTTGCCGCTCGAGCCGGCGTAACTGAGTTGGAAGGTGTATGGTGCCCTGCCTGAGGGTCGCGCCTTCGGGCAAGCCATTGAAGATGCCGGTCACCGGGTCGCTGACGTCGTTGTTAATGAGGACAAAGTGGTCATTGGTGTGGACCGTGTTGGTGAAGGCCGTCTGCAAGGCGAGCGTCACTTTGGTGAGTTGGACGGCGCCGCGGACGTTGAGCTGGTCCCAGCTCGAGTCGTTGGTGCCTCGGAGCTGGATGCTGAGCACGGCGTTTGTGCCCAGCGTCAGGTTGCTGCAGGTGAGGGTGCCGGGGCCGGGCGCCACGGCGCCCCAGGCCACGAGGTTGCCGACCGTGCCCGAGCCGCGCAACGTGCCGTTGGTCATGACGCTCGCCGGGCTCTGGGGCTGGTAGCCGTTGACGGCCAGCGTGCCGCTCTGGGCGATGACGCTTCCCGTGAGGAGGTTCGTGCCCGTTAGCGTGGCGGTCGCCGTGCCCTGTTTCCGCAACGACCCGCTCCCGGTGACGACGCCGTCAAACGTGAAGTCCGTGTTGTTCCAACCGACCTCCAGTTCCGCCGTGCCGAGCGCGACGCTGCCCAACCCGGTTACCGAGCCGATGGCTTCGTGGTTGCCGTTCAGGTCCAGGAGCCCGGAGGAGTTCAGGATGACCGGCAAGGTTTGAGCCAGTTGGGAGCCGCCGCCGGTGCTCCGCACCACGTCCGCATTGCTGCCGCCGACGCCGTCCCCGACCGTCAGCGACCCGGCGCTGATGGCCAGCGCGCCGATCTTGTTCAATTCCAGCAACCCCTCGTTGACCACTGTCGGCCCCTGGTGAGTGTTGTTGGTTGTGCCGGAGAGGGTCAGCGTGCCGGGGCCGACTTTGGTGAAGCCGCCCGGGCCGGAGACGGTGCCGATGATATTGAGCGCGCAGGTGGCCAGCACCTTGACGGTCGCATTGGTATTGAGCGTGACCGGGCCGGCCCAGGTATTGGAGCCGCCGTTGACATACAACGGGCCGAAAATCGAGTAGCCACTGGTCCCATTGAGCGTCAGGCTCTCGCCGCTGATAACGGCAAAGGAGTTCAACGCCAGCGTGCCGGGGTCGTTGACCGTCGTGCCGCCGGCGGACGCGCCCAGGGCGCCCGAGGCCCGGGCGGCCAGGAAGCCGTTGTTGATGGTGAGCGGCCCGCTGAAGGTGTTGGTGCTCATCAGGTCCACTTCGCCCGCGCCGGTCTTGACGATGCTATTGCGCCGCTGATGGTCTGGTCCAGGAACAGGATGCCGCCCGGCGCCTGCGTCCAGGTGCAGGTGGAAGCGGCATTGGTGCCCACTTCCAGGTTCGCCTGGATGTGCGAGGTGCCCGAGAGCACGGCGACGGTGCTGTCGTCCAGGAGCTGCAGCAGGCCCGCACCGGTGCTCTGAATCCTGCCGCCGCCATCGAGCGTCAGGGTGTTTCCAATCCTGTCGGTGTGGCCGTTGAGGTCGAGCAGGCCGTCGCTGTTGACCCGCACGTCGATGTCATAAACCTGGTAGTCGCCACCTTCATTCACCCTCGCGCTGCCGGCCGAACCCGCGCCGTCGCCGATGGTCAGCAGGCCGTCCCCAATCGCGTAGGCGCCGGCGGTCTTCTGCAGCCCCACCGTGCCCTGGTTGATGTACGTGTCCCCGACGTAGTCGTTGGCCAGCGCCCCGCGCAATATCAGCAGGCCATTGCCGGTCTTGACGAATCCCTGTGTGCCCAGCAACGGCCCGGCCAGCACCAGCACGGGACCATTGCTGCAATTGATCATCAGGTCGGCGGTGGCCAGGCCGAGTTCGACGTTGAGGGTGTTGGTCCCCGCACTATTGGTCGACTGCAAGGCGTTGGTGAGCGTCAGCGCGTTGCCTGACAGTTGGTAGCCGCTGGGGCCGCCCGTAAAACGGATCTCATTCAGGACCAGGCCCGTCAGGTCGTTGGTATTAACCTGCTGGGCAGCGCCAGCCGGGAAGATCAGCGTGTCGCCCGACCCCACCCCGCGCCCGGCGGGATCCCAGTTGCTGTTGTCTGACCAGTACGGGGTAGTGCCCGCCCCGGTCCAGGTGAGGTTGGTGGCCGGCAGGAAGCTGACGGTGGCCGCCGCGCTGGTGACGCTGCCGTAGAGGTTGGTGAGCACGACCGTGTAGGGGCCGGCGTTGCTGCCCCAAACGTGGGCGACGGTGTAGCTGGTGTTGGTGGCGCCGGAAAGCGGATTGTCGCTGAACCGCCACTGGTAACTCAGCGGGGCGGTGCCGATGGCGCCGACGCTAAAGGTGGCCGGCTGGCCGGCGGCCACCGCCGGGTTGGCCGGCTGGGTGACGATCTGCGGCGGCGCCAGGACGGTTAGCGTCGCGACGTCGCTGGTGGCACTGCCCCCCACGTTGGTCGCCACGCATTGATAGGGGCCGGCATTGGAAAGCTGCACGTTGCCCAGCGAATAAACGTTGCTGGTGGCGCCGGAAATGGCGTTGCCATTGAATTGCCACTGGTAACCGACCGACGGGTATCCCAAGGCGCTAGCCGAAAACGTCGCGCCCGAGCCGGCGTTATTCGTCCTGCTGTTCGGTTGCGTGGTGAAGTACGGCCGAATCCACAAGTTGGCGACCTGGCTGGTGGTGCTGCCGACCGTATTGGTGATGACCACGGTGTAGGGCCCGCCATTGCTGAGTTGGACGCTGGCAATGGTGAAGGGATTGGTGGTGGCGCCGGAAATGGGATTGCTGTTGAACCGCCATTGATAGCTCAGCGGGGCAGTGCCCGCCGCCCCCACCGTGAAGGTCGCCGACTGGCCGATGCTGGCGCTCTGGTTGGTCGGCTGCGTCGTGACGAAAGGCGCCACCGGCTTGTAATAGAGGTTGAAGCTCACCAGGCCGCACAGGTAGGCGGGCGGGCCGAAGCCGCCCAGGCCAGTCACATTGATAGACGGCGCTTTGCCTGCCGCAATCAGGCCCAGATTCCAGGCCGGCTCGGCGCTCGCCCAATCCGGGTACAAGCCGCTGGTGTTATCCCAGGCCCGAACCTGGACGGTGGCGTTGGTGCCTTCCGAGGTGCCGGGAATGGTGGCGGTGACCGCAGCCACGTATCCGGCGAATCACGCCGGTGCGGAAGGTGGTGACGGGAGTGGCGGCCACCAGGTCGGTTTCCAGCCGGCCGGATCCCGCGCGCGCCATAAAGCTGGGCCCGGTAGCCGCTGCCGCTCAGGGCCGTGCCGCCGTAGGTCTGGGTGCCGGCGGGCAGGCCCGAGGTGGTGTTGCCGGTCTTGGAGAGCGTGATGTTGCCCGGCTCCGGCGCATAGACCGGCGCCTTGAGGCCGGTGCCGCCGCAGACTGCTGTGCCGGCGTTGTTGTTGAAGTTAACGGTGCCTTGCCCCAGGGCGCTATTTGCGCCCAGGCAGCTCAGGATGATGACGGCCACAACGAGGTTCGAAGTTTTGGTTCTCATGGGGATTCCAGTGTAACCGATAATGAGTGATTGGGGACTGGGGGAGGAGGGGTAAGGGGCGGCGACAGTGAGCTTGCGCCCGGCCGGAACAGACAGCCGCTTGCCCGAAGGCATGCCGCGAACGGCTGCCCAACCCGGCCACGATCGGATTCGCCTGCCGAATGTACCCGTTTCATTGACCTTGCCGGAGACGGCGCCGGTAGCCTCTCGGAAACGTTCCCCGCTGGCGTCGGCCCGCTCCAGCCTCCGCGAGAAAATCAGAAATCAAGGTGTGTGTCAAGGAAACTAGGCAGAAAACTCCAACAAAAGAGCAACGGATGCGCCGGGGCGGGGCGGAGTAGCGACCTGGAGTCGCCCGCAGCGGCAAGCTCCGCTTTACTGGCGACACGCGTGGCTTTGCCACGGGAAAAAGTGAGCCGGGCTGTCGCAGAACTCGCGGGGCGGTTAAACCCCGCCGGGGTCGGAGCCCTTACCTCCCCGTTTACGAGGCCTTTACGGCTGCATCCCTGCCTCTGACGTGGCAACTAGCCCCCCAGCTCCGCTGCCATGACGACCGCCACCAGACCCGCCAGATAGTACCCCCGTGGTACCTCCTGTACTCCGTATACCTCCCTGGTACCTCTGTATTCTATACTTAGGTACTACGGAGGACCAGGGAGGTACACGGAGGACCATGGGGGTATCCTATGGGCATTATGGGGGCATTTTGCCGAGAGCGTTGGGGTGGAGAGCGGGGGCTGCGGGGGGTTGATTCCGCACAGGGTCAACCGAGGCAGCAACAGTCGCCGGTTCTGATCTACTGTCTGAGTTGGGCCCGATATCGCCGGAAACGACGAAGAACCGGTTTCTCCCCGTATCCCAGTGAAGGCCACGTCGGCTGCGCCTTTTTCCATTCGACAACCGGCGCGAGGCGTAACAAGTTCTCTGCATGGTTGCCGTCAATTCCACAATGCTGCCGCTGGGCACGAAGGCGCCGGATTTCCGGCTGCCGGACCCGAGCGGGAAGACTTTCTCGCTAGCCGACTTCAAGGGCGCGCCGGCGCTGCTGGTCGTCTTCATGTGCAATCACTGTCCCTACGTGAAGCACATCCGCGACGGGCTGGCGAAGCTGGCGCGGGACTACCAGCCGCGCGGCGTGGCGGTGGTCGGCATCAACTCGAACGACGCGGCCAACTATCCCGCCGACAGCCCGGCAAAGATGGCGGTAGAAGCGGCGTCGGCCGGCTACATCTTCCCCTATCTCTACGACGAGACGCAGGCGGTGGCCAAGGCCTATCGGGCGGCCTGCACGCCGGACTTCTACCTGTTCGACCAGGACCAGCGGCTGGTCTATCGCGGCCAGTTCGATGACAGCCGCCCGGGCAACGGCGTCCCGGTCACCGGCAAAGACGTGCGGGCGGCGCTGGACGCCGTGCTCGCCGGCAAGCCTGTCGCGCCCAATCAGAAGCCCAGCATCGGCTGCAACATCAAGTGGAAGCCGGGCAACGAGCCGGAGTACTTCTGAATCTAGGCATTGAAATCGGCGGGACCAAGCTGCAGCTCGTGTTGGGTGATGCGGCGGGGAAGATTTGCGAGCGGCGGAAGCTGGCGGTTGATCCGGCAAATGGGGCGGCTGGGATTCGGCGGCAGATCGAGGGAGCGCTGCCCGAGTTGCTGCGGGGCCGACAGGTGTTGAGAGCCGGCGTCGGCTTCGGCGGGCCGGTGGATTGGAAGACCGGCCGGATCTGTCGCTCGCACCAGATCAAGGGCTGGTCGGAGTTTGACCTGGGCGGGTGGCTGCGCCAACTGGTCGGCGCGCCGGTGGTGGTGGACAACGATGCTAATGTGGCGGCCCTGGGCGAGGCCCTCGGTGGGGCGGGCGTTGGCTTTAACCCCGTCTTTTACGTCACCCTCGGCAGCGGCGTCGGTGGCGGGTTGGTGGTGGACGGAAAGATCTACCACGGCGCGAAACCCGGAGAATCGGAGATCGGCCATGTCCGGCTGGACCGGGCTGGGACGATTGTCGAGGCGCGCTGCTCGGGGTGGGCGGTGGACGCCAGAATCCGCGAGTTGAAGGCGAAAGAGCCAGAGAGCCTCCTGGCGCGGCTGACGGGCGAGGAGCCCGGCGGGGAAGCAAAGCATTTGGTCGCGGCTTGGCAGCAGGGGGATGCGGCGGCCAGACGGCTGTTGCAGGAGACAGCCGAGGACCTGGCGTTTGGGCTGTCGCACGTGGTCCATCTGTTCCACCCGGAGATCATCATGCTGGGCGGCGGGTTGTCCGGCGTCGGTGAACCGCTGCGCGCGTCTGTCGAGAGCGCCTTGCGGCGTTTTGTGATGGAGGCTTTCGCCCCCGGCCCGAAGATTGCGCTGGCGGCGCTGGGGGAGGATGCGGTGCCGGTGGGGGCGCTGAAATTGGCCTGACAAGAAGCGGCGGGCAATGGATTATCGGCGCCATGAAGCAGTGGATTACCGATTACATCAAGGCCCAGAAGGCGGCGCATGACTCCATCCCGGTCGAGGCCGTGGCGCAGCTCATCGAGAAGCTGCGCATGGCGCTCAAGGAAGACCGGCAGATCTTCGTGTTCGGCAACGGCGGCAGCGCGGCCAACGCGTCCCACTTCGCGACCGACCTCGGCAAGCTGGCGTCGGACAAGGTCGGCAAACGTTTCCGGGTGCTCTCGCTCAACGACAACGTGGGCTGGATGACGGCGCTGGCCAACGACTACGCCTACGAAGACGTCTTCGTCGGCCAGTTGCAGAACTACGGCAAGCCGGGCGACCTCGTGCTCAGCCTAAGCGTCAGCGGCAACTCGCCCAACTGCGTGAAGGCGCTCGAATGGGCGAAGAAGAACGGACTTCACACCGTCGCGCTGGTCGGCGCCAAGCGCGGGCGCATGGCGGAGATTGCCGAGCAGGTGATCGTCATCAACGACACGCACTATGGCCGGGTGGAGGACGCGCAGATGGGCATCTGCCACATGGCGTGTTACGCGTTTGTGGAGAATGCAGAAGGCAGAATGAAGAATGAAGAATGAAGAAGGCAGAATGTTTTGTTTCTGCATTCTGCATTCTTCGTTCTGCTAGCGTCTCGGCAGCTTGCGGTCCACCGTTTCGCAGAGGACGTGGAAGAGGAGTGTGTGGCCTTCCTGGATGCGCGCGGTGGAACTGCCCGGGACCAGCAGGTCAAGC
The DNA here is from genome assembly GCA_963822005.1 of uncultured Verrucomicrobiae bacterium. GTDB lineage: Bacteria > Verrucomicrobiota > Verrucomicrobiia > Limisphaerales > UBA8199 > PALSA-1440. Next base: position 27,319 of record CAWGGD010000021.1, read on the forward strand.
GTGGCCACGCCTTTGGTGAAGCCGCCGTCGCGGCCCAGGAAACAGATGCTCTTCATCTTCTTGCGGTTGGCTTCTTCGAGGGCGCGCAGGATGTTGCGGGACTTGCCGCTGGTGGTGAAGGCGATCAGCAGGTCGCCCGTCTGCCCCAGGCCCCAGACCTGCCGCGCGAAGATTTCGTCGGCGTGGTAGTCGTTGCAGACGGCGGTCATGAATTCGCCGTTGGCGGTGAGGGAGATGGCGGGATAGGGCCGGCGGTCGTCCCGATAGCGGCAGAGGAACTCGGTGGCCAGGTGCGTGGCGTCGGAGGCGCTGCCGCCGTTGCCGCACACCAGCAGTTTGTGGCCGGAGGTGAGGCAGCGCACGACCAGGTTGGCCGTCCGTTGCAAGGGTTTTTCCAGCTTGCTCAGGGCGCGAGTCGCGGCGATTGAATCCTCAATAGCACGTTGCAGCAGCGTCATGGCCAGAGCATAGGAGAGATGCGCCGGAATTGAAGTTCAAATTTGGGCTGGCGCAGCCATGAACTCCCGGGGCACGCTGGCGGGACTATGAAGACTGAACCAACCGCCGGCATGAACCGCCGGGACTTCCTCCAAACCACCGCCAGGGCCACCGCGGCCTTGGGCCTGTTGAGCGCAGCGCCATTTGTGGCGCGAGGGCGTGTGCTCGGCGCCAACGACCGGATCGGCATTGGCTTCATCGGCGTCGGCGGGCGCGGGTCGAGTCATATCGCGACGGTGCAGCGCCTGATCCAGGGCGGGGAGAACGTGAAGGTCGTGGCCGTGAACGATGTTTACCGCTACCGGCTGGATGAGGCCGCCAAGCCCACCGGCGCCAAGGCTGTACATGAAGCACAAGGAACTGCTGGCGGACCCGAACGTGGATGTGGTCTGCATCGCCACGCCGGATCGGCTGCACGTCCCGCAGGCGCTGGACGCCATTCGCGCCGGCAAGGACGTCTATTGCGAGAAGCCGATGGGCCACTGGTCGCAGTTCGACCTCGCCAAACGTTTCTACGAGGAAACACTCCAGCTCAAGCGCGTCGTGCAGATCGGCAACCAGGGCAACTCGAGCCCCGCCTGGCACAAGGTGCGCGAGTTGATCCAGCAGGGCGCGATCGGCCGCGTGCAGCTCGTCACGCTGGGGTTCTACCGGCGCGGCGATTTGGGCGAGCGCATGCCGATCCCGGACCCGGAAGCCAAGCCGGGGCCGGACCTGGACTGGGAGGCGTTCCTGGGCGACGCGCCGAAGGTGCCGTTCACGGTGGATCGGTTCTTCAGTTGGCGCAAATACCTCGATTACGCCGGCGGCCCCTGCACCGACCTGTTCCCGCATGTGTTCACGCCTTTCGTCAGCGCCATCGGCCTCAAGTTCCCGGCCCGCGCCGTCGCTTCCGGCGGCATCTTCAAATACACCACTTACGACCGGGAAGTGCCGGACACCTTCAACATGTGCCTGGATTACCCCGAGAAGCTCTCGATTGTGCTGCCTTGCACGCTGGCCAATAATTATCCCCCCGAAGCGGCCATCCGCGGCGACGAGGGAACGCTCACCTTGCAGAATCCCGGCGAATGGAACGCCGGGTTCGACAGCGTCACCGTGGTGCCGCCCAAGGGCGAGCCGCGCGTTTACCCGGCCGGCAAAGTGGATTCGACTCCGCTGCACTGGCAGAACTTCCTGGAGTGCGTGCGGAGCCGGGAAAAGCCGGTGAGCGACGTGGAGTTTGGTCTGCACGTGCAGGCCGCCTTGAACATGGCGATGCTGAGCTTCCTCAAGGAGAAGGTCGCGAAGTTCGACTTCAAGAAGAAGAAGATCCTGCTCTAGCTTGAATACCTCCCGCGGCAGCCTGTAACTTGGCACAGGCATGTTAGCCGCCGACCATATCCGCCAGAAGCTCGGCACGCTGCCGCACAAGCCGGGCATCTACCTGATGCGTGACCGCTTCGGGACGGTGATTTATGTGGGCAAGGCGCGGGACTTGCGCAAACGAGTCAGCCAATATTTCCAGCCGTCGCGGCGCCTGGGCTGGGACCTGAAGTTCAAGGCGCTGACCGACGCCATTCACGACTTCGACTGTCACCTCGTTCGCAGCGAACCGGAGGCTCTGTTGCTGGAAGGCAAGCTCATCAAGGAGTTCCACCCGCGCTACAACGTCAGCTTCCGCGACGACAAGCGGTTCCTGATGCTCAAGGTCAACCTGAACGACCCGATCCCGCGGTTCACGCTGACACGGCTCAAGCAGGACGACGGCGCGCGGTATTTCGGGCCGTTCCCGAACTCGAGCGCGCTCCGCAGCACGCTGGCCCTGGTCCGCCGCCAGTATCATCTGCGCGGGTGCCGCCCGCTCACGCCCGCCGAGCGCGATTACAAGCATTGCCTCTACGCGCATTTGAAGTACTGCACCGCGCCCTGCATCGGCAATGTGAGGCGCGAGGAGTACCTGGAGCAGGTGCAAGCGGCGTGCGACTTCCTTGCTGGCCAGTGCGCGGAGATGCAGGCGCAGCTCGGGGACGAGATGAAGAAGGCCGCGGCGGCGCAGGAATACGAGCGCGCGGCGCAGTTGCGCGACCTGCTGGCGGACCTGCGGCACACGACCAGGAAAGTGAGCCGGTTCGAGCGCGTGCCCTACAGCCTGCCGTCGGCCCTCGACCCGGAGAAGGACCTGGCCGAGCTGGCGAACGCGCTTGGCCTGGCCGCGCCGCCCCAGCGCATCGAGGGGTTCGACATCTCGAACATCAGCGGAACGTTCAAGGTGGCCTCGCTGGTCAGCTTCCGCAATGGCCGGCCAGACCGGGGGAATTACCGCCGGTTCAAGATCAAGACCGTCGAGGGACAGGATGATTTCGCTTCCATGGCCGAGGTGGTGCGAAGGAGATATGCGCGCGTGTTGCGGGAGGCGGCGGGAGAGGAAGTCCGAAGTCCGAAGTCCGAAGCCCGAAGGAAGGCCGAAAACCGAAGGCCGAAGACCGAAGGGGGGAGAGAAGACCCTGCGGCGCCGGAGATTGCGCCCCCGTCGCCTGTGTTGCATTCCACACTCCGCACTCCGCACTCCGCACTGCCGGACCTCATCCTCATTGACGGGGGCAAGGGACAGCTCGGGGTGGCGTGCGCGGAGTTGGAGAAGTTGGGGCTGGGGCGTATCCCGACGATCGGGCTGGCCAAGGAGTTCGAGGAGATTTATCGGCCGGGCGAAAAGGAGCCGCTGCGGCTCTCGGCAGAAAGCGGAGCCTTGAAGCTGCTCCAGCGCGTGCGGGATGAGTCACACCGGTTTGCCAACACCTACAGCGCCCAACTGCGGCTGCGGAAGATCTCCGAGAGCATCCTGGATGAATTTCCCAGCCTTGGCGAGCGGCGCAAGGCGGCGTTGCTGAGGAAGTTCGGATCTGTCCAGCGCCTTCGGTTGGCCAGCGTGGAGAAGATCGCGGAAGTGCCGGGCTTCGGCGGCAAAGCGGCGGCGGAACTCAAGACGTTCCTGGAGGCGCGCCAGTGAACCGCGCCCGCCGAGCGAAATCACCCTGGCGGACAGGGGGCATTGAAGATGCGCCCTTATTCGGCAGGCGCCGGTGGCGGCGGCATCAAGACGGCAAGTCTGATCGGACCACACTGCTCTTTCAATTTGGCCAGGGCGTCAGACTCTGACATTCTCCTGCCGCCATGAAATCCTTAACCGAACATCTTTGGTTCGAGACGCCGCACCGGCGCGACTACCTCAATATCACCGGCACCGTTGAGGCGCTCGTGCACAAGAGCGGCGTGCAGGAGGGCCTCTGCCTGGTCAATGCCATGCACATCACCGCCAGCGTCTATATCAACGACGCCGA